>NZ_JBFATY010000001.1:2642209-2851091 GCF_040678535.1 Nonomuraea sp. NPDC052634
GGCGGCTCCCTCGCGGGTCTGATTTGCCGCACTCCGTGCGGCGGCTCGCTCGCTCTTGACGCCACCGTCCTCCCCCGCTCTGCTCGCTACGCTCCCGCCGCTCCTCCGGACGGCGGCGGCTCCCTCGCGGGTCTGATTGCCTCGCTCCGCGAGGCGCGCTCGGTCGCTCTTGACGCCACCGTCCTCCCCCGCTCTGGTCGCTACGCTCCCGCCGCTCCTCCGGACGGCGGCGGCTCCCTCGCGGGTCTGATCGCCGCACTCCCCTCGCCCCTGGCCATCCCCTCGCCCATGGACCGCACACCGGGCAGCGGGCAGGTGCGCCGACCGCGCCAACCGACGTCGCGGCCTCGCCCTCGCGCACCCCGCCCCAACCCCCGAACCCCGGCACCAGGGGAATGAGGGCGGGGTTGGGGTGGTTGACGTCGCTGGTCACCGAGCGCCCCGACTCAGGAGACTTTGACAATCATTTTCATTTTGGCAATACTGACTCCCATGATGTCAGGATTTTCCCGGTCGTGGGCTGTCGGCCTGCTGGCCGCGTCCGCGCTGCTCACCACCACTGCCTGCGGTTCCGGCACCGCCGAGACCGGCTCCGGGAGCGGCAAGACCGAAGTGGTCGCCGCCTTCTATCCGCTGCAGTGGCTGAGCGAGCAGGTGGGAGGGTCCGACGCGCAGGTGAGCGTGCTGACCGCGCCCGGCGTCGAGCCGCACGACCTCGAGCTGGGCATCCCCCAGGTCACCCAGATCAAGAACGCCGCGCTCACCGTCTACGTCAAGGGCATCCAGCCGGCCGTGGACGACGCGGTGGACCCCGAGACGAGCTTCGACGCCGCCACCGCCGTCTCCACGATCCCCGCGGGTGAGCACTCCGAGGAGGACGGCCACTCGGAGGAGGAGCACGAGCACGAGGTCGCGTACGACCCGCACATCTGGCTCGACCCGGCCCGCCTGGCCACGGTCGCCACCAAGCTCGGCGAGCGCCTGGCCACGGCCGACCCCGCGCACGCCCAGGGCTATAAGGACCGGGCCGCCAAGACCGCCGCCGCACTGAACGCCCTCGACCAGGAGTTCGCCAAGGGCCTCGCCACGTGCACGACCAAGACGCTGGTGACCGCGCACGAGGCGTTCGGCTACCTCGCCGACCGCTATCACCTCAAGCAGGTCGGCATCACGCTCGACCCGGAGACCGAGCCCTCTCCCACCCGGCTGTCGGAGGTCGGCAAGCTGGCCAAGGCCGAGGGCGTCACCACGATCTTCACCGAGTCCCTGGTCAGCCCGAAGGTGGCCGAAGTGCTGGCCGACGAGGTCGGCGCGAAGACGGCGGTGCTCGACCCGCTGGAGAGCAAGCCCTCGGGCGACTACGTCTCGGCCATGCGCGATAACCTCAAAACCCTACAAACAGCACTGGGGTGTACGTCATGAGCGAAACGGCCTTCGCGATGACCGACGGCCGGGTCTCCTACGATGGCAAGCCCGTCCTTCGCGGGATCGACCTGACCGTCCGTCCCGGGGAGGTCGTGGCCCTGCTGGGCGCCAACGGCTCGGGCAAGTCGACGCTGGTCCGCGCGCTGCTCGGCCTGACGCCGCTGACCGGCGGCACGACGCTGATGTACGGCACCCCGCCGGCCAGGTTCCGTGACTGGTGGCGCATCGGCTACGTGCCGCAGCGCCTCCAGGTGGGCGGGGGCGTGCCCGCGACCGTACGCGAGGTGGTCGCCTCGGGCCGCATCGCCAGGCAGCGCCGGCTGCGCAGGACCAGCGCGGCCGACAAGGAGGCCGTGGCGAGCGCCCTGGAGTCGGTGCGCCTGACCGACCGGGCGGGCGACCCCGTCCAGTCGCTGTCGGGCGGGCAGCAGCAGCGGGTGCTCATCGCCCGCGCGCTGGCCGGGGAGCCCGACACGTACGTGATGGACGAGCCCACCGCAGGCGTGGACGCCGAGACGCAGCAGCTGCTCGCCGACACCCTGGCCGGGCTGGTACGCGGCGGCAAGACGGTCGTCCTGGTGGCCCACGAGCTGGGCCCGCTCGAGCCGATCATCACGCGCGGCGTGGTGATCCGCGACGGCCGGGTCGCCCACGACGGCCCGCCGCCGCGCCCCGAGGGCGACTGCGCGCGCCCCGGACACGAGCACCAGCACCCGCACGCCGCCGAACCCGCGGGCGGCCCGCTGACCGGGTGGCAAGGGGAACCAAGGTGATCTTCGAACTTCTGCAGGAGCGGCTCTTCCAGCTCGCGCTCATCGCGGCGCTGCTGGTGGGGCTGTGCGCGCCCGCCGTGGGCACGTTCATCGTGCAGCGCCGGCTGGCGCTGCTCGGCGACGGCGTCGGCCACATCGCGCTGACCGGCGTCGCGCTGGGCTTCCTGACCGGCAGCGCGCCCGTGCTCACCGCCGTCATCGTGTCGATCGCCGGGGCCGTCGCCATCGAGCTGGTCAGGGCGCGCGGCCGCACCAGCGGCGACGTGGCGCTCGCGCTGATGTTCTACGGCGGCATCGCGGGCGGCGTCATGCTCATGGCCATCGCGCCCGGCGGCAGCAACGCCAAGCTCAACTCCTACCTGTTCGGCGCCATCGCGAGCGTCACCGTGGAGGACATCTGGGTCGTAGGCGCGCTCGCCGCCGCCGTGCTGGCGGTCGTGGCGATCTTCGGCAGGGAGCTGTTCGTGCTCTGCCAGGACGAGGAGATGGCCAAGGCGAGCGGCCTGCCCGTGCGGTTCCTCAGCATGCTCATCGCCGTCACCGCCGCGCTCACCGTGGTCATCGCCATGCGCGTGGTCGGGCTGCTGCTCGTCAGCGCCCTCATGGTGATCCCCGTGGCGACCAGCCAGCAGCTCACCCGCGGATTCCGCAGCACGATGGGGCTGGCCATGCTGTTCGGGGTGCTCGCCTCCGTGGGCGGCCTGCTCGCCTCCACCTACTCGGCGAAGGTGCCGCCGGGGGCCGCGATCGTGCTTCTTGCGCTCGCCGGCTTCGTCCTGGCGCTCGGGGTCGGTAAATTCGTACGTCGAGGGCGTACCCAGGAGTCGACAGTGAGCGAGCGGCCAAAGCTGCGCATCGAGGAGGTCGCATGACGACGAGACGCGATGCCGTGCATGACACCCTGCGCAAGAGCGAGGGGTTCCGCAGCGCGCAGGACGTCTATGCCGAGATGCGCCTGCACGGCGCCAAGATCGGGCTGACCACCGTCTACCGTGCGCTCCAGGCTCTGGCCGACGGCGGCAAGGTCGACGTGCTGCGCAACGACGACGGCGAGTCCGTCTACCGCGCCTGCGCCACCGACACCCACCACCACCATCTGGTGTGCCGCCGCTGCGGCCACACGGTCGAGGTGGCCGGTCCCGCCGTCGAGCGGTGGGCCGAGATGGTGGGCAGCGAGCACGGCTTCACCGAGGTCACGCACACGGTCGAGGTCTTCGGCACCTGCTCGACCTGCTCGGCGGAGGTCAAGACGGGCTGACCGGCGCCCCGCCGGTCCCGGCCTCCTCCACGTGCTCCTGCGTCCCTTCACGCGTCTCCTGGGGCGGGCCGCCGCGGGAGCCGTACAGGACTCCTAGAACGATCACCGCGCATCCGGCGAGCTGTAGCGCCGACGGGCGCTCGCCCAGCGCGAGCGCGCCGATCGCCACCGTCGTCATGGGCTGGACGAGCAGCAGCAGCGCGGTCAGCGCGGCGGGCTGGCGCGGCAGCGAGTACGTGATCAGCGACCAGCCCAGCACCTGCGGCCCCAGCGCGAGCAGCAGCAGCCACCCGTGCCCCGGCCAGGTGGGCACCGGATCGGCGCCGCCGAACACCGGGCTGAGCACCGCGATGCCGATCGTGGCCACCACGGTCGCGTGCGCCAGCGGCCCGGCCGCCCGCTCGGGCCCGGCGCTCTTCATCAGCAGCAGGAAGACGGCGTACGACACCGACGTCGCAAGCCCCGCGAGCACGCCCATGAGCGGGTCGCTGCCGTAGGCGGCGCTGTCGAGCACCCCGGAGATGAGCACCACCCCGGCGAAGACGACCGGCGTGCCGACCATGAGCCGGGTGGACGGCCGCTCGCCGAAGAATCCCCACGCCGCGAACGCCACGAGGAACACCTGAAGGTTCCCCAGCACGGTCGCCAGGCCCGCGCCCACGTAATCGATCGCGTGGTGCCAGAACAGCAGGTCGAACGCGAACGCCACGCCCGCCGCCCAGGCCGCGGGCAGCGCCCTGCGCGGCAGCGGCCCCAGCCTGCGCCGTTCACGCCAGGCGAGGAGCAGCATGGGAGGTACGGCGTACGCACAACGGAATAACGCCGAGGTGGCGGGCGAGACCTCAGAAAGCCGGACCAAGGGGGCCGAGGTGGAGATGATGAGCGCTCCGGCGATCGCGATCAGCACGATACGGCGATGTGCGCTCACCGAAACCCCCGCAGTCCCGTATAGGAGATACGCTGCGACCACGCTAGAACCCGGCGCGGACAGGAGTCAACATGCCGTTTGGCCATGACATGCTGCATGCATTGGCCACCGTTGTCGAGCTGGTCAACACCTCGCCCGCCACCGGCGGCGAGGAAGGACTGGCCGACTTGAGCGACCTGCAAAAGCTCGTGGAGGCGCGCGAGATCAGCGGCATAGACCGGATCACCCACAAGGACCTCAGCCAGGTCCGCTCGCTGCGCGAGGTGTTCCACCGCGTCTTCACCGCCCCCGACCAGCCCACGGCCGTGCAGACGCTCAACGCGTTGCTCTCCGAGACCCGCATCACGCCGCGCCTGACCGAGCACGACGGCCACCCCCTGCACGTCCACTATCACGCCGTCGACGCCGGCCTGGCCGAGCACCTGGCCGCCGACTGCGGCGTCGCGCTGGCGCACCTGCTCGTCGAGGGCGAGGCCGAACGCCTGCGCACCTGCGCCGCCCCCGACTGCGACCGCGTCTTCGTGGACGAGTCGCGCAATCGCTCACGCGTCTACTGCGACAGCCGCACCTGCGGCAACCGGATGCACGTGGCCGCCTACCGCGCCCGCCGCCGCGCCTGAGCCCCGCTCGACCATGCGCACGACGTCGCCGTTGCGATTTTCGCAACGGCTGCATAGGCTGCTCGCATGGCCGGGGAAACCGCAGCACGCGTCCGCCAGCTGATCGAGCAGAGCGGCCTCACTCAGGCCGAGTTCGCGGCGAAGGCGGGACTGGACGCTCCGAAGATGTCCAAGTCGCTGTCGGGCGTTCGCAGATTCACCTCGCTCGACCTCGCGAGGATCGCCGACCTGTGCGGCGTGTCGGTCGACTGGCTGCTCGGCATGTCCGAGCCCACCCCCGCCACCTCGGCCCGCGCCGCGACAGACCGGCCCACATCGGCCGACGCAGCCGTCAAGGAGGCTGAGCGCCTGGCGCAGCTCCGTGCCGACCTCGCCTTCCTCGGATACCGGCAGGAAATCCCGCGGTTCGAGACGGGCGGCTTGTCGCGGCCGTCTGTACGCCAGGGCCGTGATCTCGCCACCCAGGCCACGGCGCTTGCCGCGGCCAAAGGCTACGAGCTGTGGCGATGCCAGGATCTCGCCGGCGCGGTCGAGGCCGCCTTCGGCGTTGACGTCCGCGTTCACCGGCTGGCCCCTGGCTTCGACGGGCTGTCCTGGTCCGACGCCAACACCGCGCTCATGGTGGTGGCCACGTCTGAGGTGCCGGCCCGGCAGCGCTTCACCATCGCCCACGAGCTCGGCCATCTCCTCGCGGGCGACGATCAAGGGCTCCATCTCGACGTCGACATCCACGCCGCCGACCACCGGCGCGAACCCTCCGAGAGACGGGCGAACGCCTTCGCCGCCGAGCTGCTCCTGCCGGCCGAGATGCTGCACGACAGGGTCCGGCGGACGAGCAGGCCGGTGGACGAGCTCGCCCGGCTGGCCTGCGAGCTGTGGGTCTCGCCCAGCACCCTCGCGTGGCAGCTGTTCAACCTCCAGCTCATCGACAAGAGCCAATGTGACTCGTTGCGGGCCCTGACCGCCTGGGACGCGGCGTGGAAGGCCGGCGCTGTCGAGGCCCTCGGCGAGTGGATCCAGCTCGCCTCGCGGCCACGGCTGCCGGGGCCACTCGTCCGCACGACGTTCCAGGCCTACGCCGAGGGCAAGGCGACGCTGCGTCCCTTCGCCAACCTGATCGGCTCCGACACCGACACGTTGCGGCAGGCCATCACCGGCATGGCAGAGGGCTCCCCACTCCAGCCATGACCTGGTACTGGTTCCCCGACAACACGGTGCTGTGCAACTTCGCCTCGGTGGACGGCCTGCCGCTCCTCCAGCGCATCCTCCGCGGCCGCGGCCGCTGGACGGAGGCGATCGCCTACGAGGCAGAGCGCTCCGCCCGCTTCTACCCCGCTCTGGAAAAGCTGCCGGCCGAAGGCTGGCTCGGCGCTCCCATCGAGATCGACGATCCCCAGGAGGCCGACCAGGTGGAGCGCATCCGGCGCGCCGTATTCGGCGGCTCTGGCAGCGAACCGCTGAAGCATCTCGGGGAAGCCCAGACGTGCCACGTCATCCGCAACTGGAAGGAGTACGCCGGCTCCTGCTGGATCACCGACGACCGCGACGCTCTCGACTACGCCCGGCGCGTCGGGATCACCGCGCGGGACACGGCCGACCTGATCAGCGAGGGGATCAGCGACGGCTGCTGCACCCGGAGCGACGGCTATGAGCTTCTCTGCCTCATGCGAGCCCGGGGAAGGAAGCTTCGCGTGCCGCCGCACCAGGCGCATCTGTGAGCGACGGGAGGGCGGCAAGACGCCGCCCCCGCAGGCGGGTCTCAGACCGGGTTGGGCACGGCGCCGCCGTAGCGGCGGTCGCGCTTGGCGAAGATCTCGCAGGCCTCCCACAGGTCGCGCCGGTCGAAGTCGGGCCAGAGCCGGTCGAGGAAGACCATCTCGGCGTACGCCGACTGCCAGAGCAGGAAGTTGGAGATGCGCTGCTCGCCCGACGAGCGCAGGAAAAGGTCGACCGGCGGGATCTCGGGCTCGTCGAGGTAGCGGGCGAAGACCTTCTCGTTGACCCGCTGCGGCTTGACCCGGCCGGCGGCGATGTCCTGGGCGAGCTTGAGCGCGGCGTCGACGATCTCGGCCTGCCCGCCGTAATTGACACAGAATTGCAATGTGAGCTGGGAGTTGTCCTTCGTCATCTCCTCGGCGGTCTGCAGCTCGGAGATGACGCTCTTCCACAGCCGCCCGGGGCGACCGGCCCACCGCACGCGTACGCCCATGGCGTGCAGCTCGTCGCGCCGCCGCCTGATGACGTCGCGGTTGAAGCCCATGAGGAAGCGGACCTCGTCGGGCGAGCGCTTCCAGTTCTCGGTGGAGAAGGCGTACGCGCTCAGGTAAGGGATGCCCAGCTCAAGGGCGCCTTCGATGACGTCGAAGAGCGAGGATTCGCCCGCCTTGTGGCCCTCGGTGCGGGGCAGGCCGCGGGCCTTGGCCCAGCGGCCGTTGCCGTCCATGACGATGGCGACGTGCTGGGGCACCAGCTCTCGCGGGATGGGCGGCGGCGTCGCCCCCGACGGGTGCGGGGACGGTGGTCGTACGTTCACGCAGGCTCCCTTTCGACGTGTCGGAGAGAGCGTATTCCGTGTTCGAGGTGCCATTGCAGATATGCGGCGACCAGGCCGCTGCACTCGCTGCGATGGCGCGGCTCCGATGCGTCGGCGGTGGCCCAGTCGCCGCGCAGCAGCGCCGACATGAGGCCGATCGTCTCGCTCGCGGGCACCGCCGCGCCGGCCGGCTTGCACGCCCCGCACACCACGCCACCTGCGACGATGGCGAACGCCCTGATCGCCGGCGCCTGGCATTTGGCACACGCGTCGAGCGCGGGCGCGTAGCCGGCCACGGCCAGGGAGCGCAGGAAGTAAGCGTCGAGCACCAGCCGGGCCTCGTGCCCGCGGTCGGCGAGGGTGCGCAGCCCGCCCACGAGCAGCAGGAACTGCCGCAGCGCCGGCTCCTTCTCCCCGTGCGTCAGCCGGTCGGCGGTCTCCAGCATCGCGCTGCCGGCGGTGTAGCGGGGATAGTCGGCGGCCAGCGCCTCTCCGTAAGGTCTGATCGTCTCGGCCTGGGTGACGACGTCGAGCGTGCGGCCGGTGTGAAGCTGCAGGTCGACGTGCGTGAACGGCTCCAGCCGCGCTCCGAAGCGTGAGGTCGTGCGACGGACCCCCTTGGCCACCGCGCGGATCTTGCCGGTGCGCTTGGCCAGGATGGTGACGATGCGGTCGGCCTCACCGAGCTTCTGAGTGCGCAGAACCACGCCTTCGTCACGGTAGAGACTCACTCGCACATCTTACGGCCGACCTGTATACCGACGGACGAGACGTTACGGTCATGCTCTGGTGACGCGACTTTGCGTCACTCTCACTAGACTTTGACGCCTGTCCCCGCATTACCCGTTGTTCAACCCCCCGCTACCGCCTCGAAAGGGAGTCATGACCCGCGTGGTCCTGCTGGGCGCATCGCCCGGCCCCGACATCTCTCCGACCGGCCTGAGGCTGGCCGCGCTGCCCGGTAATCCGACCGTCTCCGAGCGCCTGCACGGCCAGCTCACATCGATGGACCCGCGTTACGCGAAGGTCCCAACGGGCGATGTGGCCGCCGCTCTGCGCGCCGTGGCCGACGTCGCCGAGTCAGCAACGGAGAGCCTTTTCATCATCCCGGAGAACTCGGTCGTCCACGACGAGCTGATCTACCAGATCACCAAGTCCAAGCGCGGTGCGCTGGCGCTCGTCGCGAAAGAGCCGCGCATCAGGGTGACGGAGGACAACGGCCAGGACGTCGGGCTCGAGGTGCCCGAGTCCGAGCACGAGGAAGAAGGCCCTGGAGACCGCATCCCCATCGACGAGGCGGAGCCGGAGATCGGCTACAACCGCCTCGAGGGGCTCCCGGTGCGCGTGCGCATCGGCAAGTCGCGCATCGTCTCGGTCGGCACCGCGAACCATGCCGTGACCAGGCCCAACGGCGTGGTGCTCGGCCCGCTGCACATCAGCGCCCGCAACGCGCCGGTGCTCGCGCAGACCTGCCGCGAGCTGGCCGCCATGGCCGACCGGTTCGGTGACGACGACGACCTGGTGCAGCTCATCGTCTTCGGCCTCGTGCGCAACGGCGTGTCGGTCGGCATCCGCGGCCGCCGCGACCTGTTCTACCGCCGGATCACCACCCAGGAGGAGGCCAACGAGGCCGCCGCCGAGATGGCCGGCATGGACGAAGACCGCTCCAGGCTGAAGAACGCGGTCAAGGGCGCCGACGGCTTCTTCACCACGTTCTTCGTCTCCACCTACTCCCGCTACATCGCCCGCTGGGCGGCCCGGCGCGGCCTGACCCCCAACCAGGTCACGCTGATCTCCATCTCGCTCGGCGTGGCGGCCGCCGCCTGTTTCGCGACCGGCGACCGGCCGTGGATGGTGGCGGGCGGCGTGCTGATCTACTTCGCCTTCGTCTTCGACTGCGTCGACGGCCAGCTCGCCCGGTACGCCCGCAAGTTCGGCGTGCTGGGTGCGTGGCTCGACGCCACGTTCGACCGGTTCAAAGAGTACGTGGTGTTCGCCGGCCTGGCCATCGGCTACGTGGTCTCGGGCCACGGCGAGGAGATCTGGGTGCTGGCCCTCGCGGCGATCGCCCTGCAGTCCGTACGCCACCTGCTCGACTTCTCCTTCGGCGCCGCCCGCCGCCGCAAGCCGAAGGCCCCGCTTCCCTCGATCCCCCTCGACGCCCCCGACGACCGCGAGCTGCGGCAGGCGCTCAGCCTCCGCAGGGAGGAGCGGAAGCAGGGTGTCCGGGGCGTGCTCAAGATGTGGACCAAGGCCGGCAAGTACCGAGTCATCCACTGGGCGCGTAAGATGATCGTCTTCCCCATCGGCGAGCGCTTCGCGGCCATCGCGATCACCGCCGCCCTCTTCGACGCCCGGATCACCTTCATCACGCTGGTGGTCTGGGGTTGCGTCGCCGCCGCCTACACCCTCACCGGACGCCTCATGAGGTCGCTCGTATGATCACCCACCCGCAGGCCATGGCCACCCCCACGCCGGATCCCGACGAGGAGCGCCGCCGCATCCAGACCGCCCGCCTCGTCGCCTACCGGGACGACGGCCCGCTCGCCTACGCCCTGTCCAGCAGGATCGGGGCCGGCCTGCCTCCTGTGCCCGCCACGCTCGTAGCCCTGCTGGCCGTGGTCGCCGTCACGGTCGCGGGGCTGCTCGAGCCGGGTCCCATCCTGCTGCTGCCCGTGGCGATCGTGCTGGTGCTCGTGCTGCCCACGGCGTCGCGCGACCACCTGGGCCGCTTCGACTGGCTGACCCCGCCGCTGGTGCGCGGCGCGGAGTTCTTCACCATCATCGCCATCGGCCTGACCGCCGACGCGCCGAAGTGGCTGCTGTTCGTGCTGGTCTACGTCATCGGCTACCACACCTACGACACCGTCTACCGCACCCGCCAGAGCATCTGGCCGCCCGCCTGGGTCTTCCGGGCGGGGCTCGGCTGGGAGCTGCGGCTGGTGATCATCGGTCTCGGCGCCGCGTTCGGCGCGGTGACGCCGGTGCTCGCGGTGCTGACGGCGTACTTGTTCGTGCTGTTCGCGGTGGAGAGCGTGACGAGCTGGGTGCGCCTGGACAAGGCGTCCGCCCAGGCCAGTGCCGACGCAGAGCAGGACCTGGAGGCATCCCCTGAAGAAGCCCTTGAGCGGGCCACGGGAGAGGCGGAGCGGGGCTGACCCGTCGCCGCCCGCCGTCTCGCGCTCTTTCCTGGGCCGCGGCGCCGCACCCCCGGCGGGTGCGGCGCCGCGGTTTCTTCATTCTTGCTGAGCCAGAGAGCGCTCTCCAGCTTCGGCTTCACAGCGTTGTCAAGGGCTCGGTGCGGAATGTTGACAGCAGGTAAGTCCGGCGTCCACACTGCATGAGAGAGCGCTCTCTCACGTCCCTCCGCACCCCCCTGGAGCGATGATGACCCGTGTGAACAGGCACAGACGCCGCCTGGCCGCGGTGGCCGTGGCGCTCGCGGCGCTCGGCGGCCTGCTCGTCCAGACGGCCGGCAGCGCCTCGGCCTCCGTTCCCTCCACGCCGTCGGGCTGGACGCTGGTCTGGTCGGACGACTTCAACGGCCCCGCCGGCACCCTCCCCTCGTCGGACAACTGGATCATCGACACCGGCCACTCCTACCCCGGCGGCCCCGCCAACTGGGGCACCGGCGAGATCCAGCGCTACACCGACAGCACCGCCAACCTCAGTCTCGACGGCTCCGGCAACCTGCGCATCACGCCGCTGCGCAGCTCCTCAGGCGAGTGGACCTCGGCCCGCATCGAGACCAGGCGGGCCGACTTCAAGCCCGCCGACGGCCGCATCCTGCGCATCGAGAGCCGCCTGCAGATGCCGAACGTCACCGGCCAGGCCGCCCTCGGCTACTGGCCCGCGTTCTGGGCGCTCGGCTCGCCGTACCGGGGGAACTACTGGAACTGGCCGGCCATCGGCGAGTTCGACATCATGGAGAACGTCAACGGACTCAACACCGTCTGGGGCGTGCTCCACTGCGGCGTCAACCCCGGCGGTCCGTGCGACGAGACCAACGGCCTGAGCGCCAGCCGCGCCTGCCCCGGCTCGACCTGCCAGTCGGCCTTCCACACCTACCGCTTCGAGTGGGACCGCAGCGTCTCGCCCAACCAGCTCCGCTGGTACGTGGACGGCCAGCTCTTCCACAGCCTGAGCCAGTCCCGCTTCGACGCCACCACCTGGAACAACATGACCGGCCACGCCGGCTACTTCCTGCTGCTGAACGTGGCCATGGGCGGTGCCTTCCCGAACGCGCTCGGCGGCCAGACCCCGACCGCGGCCACCGAGCCCGGTCATCCGATGGTGGTCGACTACGTGGCGGTCTGGCAGAGCGGCGACGGCGGCGGCACTGACCCGACCGACCCGCCCGGCGATGTGGACGCCCGCTCGACCATCCAGGCCGAGCATTACACGGCCCAGTCGGGCACGATCGTGGAGACCACCACCGACACGGGCGGCGGCCAGAACGTCGGCGCCATCGCCAACGGCGACTGGCTGCGCTACGACGGCGTGAACTTCGGCTCGACGCCCGCCACCCAGTTCAAGGCCCGGGTGGCCTCGGGCGCGGCGGCCGGGGTGAGCGGGCTCGTGCAGGTCCGGCTGGACAGCCCGACGGCTCCGCCGATCGGCGACTTCGCGATCTCCAACACGGGCGGCTGGCAGAGCTGGCGTACGGTGCCCGCCAACATCTCGGGCGTGACCGGCACGCACACGGTGTACCTGACGTTCTCCTCCGGGCAGCCGGCGGACTTCGTCAACGTCAACTGGTTCACGTTCTCGACGTCCTGACCTGACCGGGAAGGGCCCGGCCGTACGCCTCCGGCCGGGCCCTGTGCCGCGCTCAGGAGGGCGCGACGCCAGGCGATGATCTTCTCCGCCCGGCCCGCCCTCTCGGAGCCCCACAGCCCCTCACAGCGCCGCCCAAGCCCGTCTGAAGGGGGCGACCCCGGCGGAATCGGGGAACAATGGCCCCCGTGAGCGAATTGCCGATCATCGATGTGTCGCCGCTCGTCACCGGCGGGCCGGGCAAGGAGGCCGTGGCCGAGGAGATCGGCGCGGCCTGCCGCGACAGCGGGTTCTTCTACATCCGCGGCCACGGCGTGCCCGCCGAGCTGATCGACCGCCTCGACGCCGCCGCCAGGCGCTTCTTCGAGCTCCCCGAGGACGTCAAGAACGAGATCGCGATGGAGCGCGGCGGCCGGGCCTGGCGCGGCTTCTTCCCGGTCGGCGGCGAGCTGACCTCGGGCCGGCCCGACCTGAAGGAGGGCATCTACTTCGGCGCGGAGGAGCCGCCGGGCCCGCTCCCGCTGCACGGACCCAACCTGTTCCCCGCTCAGGTGCCCGAACTGCGCGAGGCGGTGCTCGAATACCTGGACAGGATGACGCAGGTCGGGCAGTCGGTCATGGCGGGCATCGCGCTCAGCCTGGGGCTGGACGAGGACTACTTCCGTACGGGCTACACGGCCGACCCGACCATCCTGTTCCGGATCTTCCACTACCCGCCGGGTCCGCCGGACGACCCCGACACGTGGGGCGTCGGCGAGCACACCGACTACGGCCTGCTCACGCTCCTCCTCCAGGACGCCAACGGCGGCCTGCAGGTGCACACGCGAGGCGGCTGGGTGGAGGCGCCGCCGGTGGAGGGCACGTTCGTGTGCAACATCGGCGACATGCTCGACAAGCTCACCGGCGGCCGCTACCGCTCCACGCCGCACCGCGTGCGCAACCTCAGCGGCAACGAGCGGCTCAGCTTCCCGTTCTTCTTCGACCCCGGGTGGGACAGCGAGGTGCCGCCGCTGCCGTACGCGCCGGGCCGCCGCTGGGACGGGCAGGTGGACTTCACCGGCACGTACGGCGAGTACCTGCTGTCGAAGGTGTCGAAGGTCTTCCCCCGGCTGTTCGAGCAGCAGATCTAGGCCGACTCGCGCTCCACGAGCCGGGCGGGCAGCACGACCGAGGTGGTGTGGCGGCCCTCCAGCCGCGACAGCAGCAGCCGGGCCAGCGCCAGAGCCTGGTCGGCGACCGGCACCCGCACGGTGGTGAGCGCGGGCGTGGTGGCCGAGGCGGCGTCGATGTCGTCGAAGCCGACCACCGCCACGTCGTCGGGCACCCGCCGCCCGGCCTCGCGCAGCGCCCGCATGGCGCCGATGGCGAGCTGGTCGGTGGCGGCGAAGACGGCGTCGAGCGCGGGGTCGTCGGCGAGCAGCCGCCGCACGGCGTCGGCGCCCGCGGCCCTGGTGAGGTCTTCGGCGGGCGCCAGGTGCGGCTGCAGCCCGGCGCGCTGCAGCGCCGCCCGGTGCCCGGCCAGCCGGTCCTGTACGAACACCAGGTCCATCGGCCCGCACACCATGCCGATGCGCCGCCGGCCGCGCTCCAGCAGGTGCTCGGTCGCCGCCGCCGCGCCGCCCGCGTTGTCGGCGTCCACGTACGGCACCAGCGAGGCGATCTCCGGCTTGCCCAGCAGCACGACCGGCACCCCGGTCCGCGACAGCCGCTCGGCCAGCGTGTCGGCCCGGTCGGGCGGCAGCAGCACCACGCCGTCGGCCAGCCGCGCCTCCACGTGGGCGACGATGCGCCGGTGGCTCTCGGCGGTGTCGGCGAGCATGAGCGTGATCTGCTTGCCCGCGCCTTCGAGGAAGCTGGTGACGTACTGGACGACGGCGGCGGTCAGCGCGTCGCCGCCGCCCTGCCTGGGCACCGACAGCACGAGCGCGATCGCGTTGGTCCTGCGGGTGACGAGGCTGCGGGCGGCCAGGTTGGGCACGTAGCCGAGCTCGTTGACGGCCTGCATGACGGCGGCCCTGACCTCGGGGCTCACCGACGACTCGCCGTTGACGACGCGGGAGACGGTGGCGCGGGAGACGCCGGCGCGGGCGGCCACGGTCTCCAGCGTGGGCCGCTTGGGCCGGGTCTGCGCCAGGCCGTTGCGGCGTACGACGTCGCGGTACCACAGGGCGCTGTCCTTGAGCCGCCGCCGCTGGGTGGCGAAGTCGACGTGCACGAGGCCGAACTTGCGCTGGTAGCCGTCCACCCATTCGAGGTTGTCGAGCAGCGTCCACGCGAGGTAACCGCGCACGTTGGCGCCCTCGTCGATCGCGGCGCGCAGCGCGCGCAGGTGCTCCTCGATGAAGCTGATGCGATCGACGTCGTGGATGCCGTCGCCGGTGACCACGTCGACGAAGTCCGCGCCGTTCTCGGTGATCATCAGCTCTTGACCGGGGTACTCGCGGGTGAGGCGGCGCAGGAGCCGCGACAGGCAGCCGGGCACGATGGGCCAGCCCATGGCGGTGACGGCGGTGGGCACCGTGCAGAACAGCACGCCCTCGCTGCCCGGGTAGGCGGGGTCGGCGGGCTCGCTGGGCTGGGCCTGCACCACGAGCGGCGTGTAGTAGTTGACGCCGAGCAGGTCGATGGGCTGCCCGATCGTCTCCAGGTCGCCGTCCTCGATGTGGCCGAGGCCGCCGTGCCGCTCGATGACCGGCAGCAGCTCCTCCGGATACGCCCCGCGCAGGATCGGCTCGAGGAACTGCCGGTTGACCAGCGTGTCGATCCTGGCCACGGCCACCGCGTCCTCCTCCGAAGCCCGGCGGCCGGGGTCGCTCACCTGGGCGGGCGTCACGACGGGCGAGAGGTTGAGCACCACGCCCGTCTCGGCCGCGCCGGCCTCGCGCAGCGCCCGCACGGCCAGGCCGTGGCCGAGCAGCATGTGGTGGGCGCTCTTGAACGCCTCGGCCGCGGAGGTACGGCCGGGCGCGTGGATGCCCGCGCCGTAGCCGAGAAAGGCCGCCACCCACGGCTCGTTCAGCGTGAACCAGGTGCGCACCCGGTCGCCGAGCCGCGCGTGCACGGCGGCGGCGTAGTCGGCGAAGCGCAGCGCCGTGTCGCGCGACGGCCAGCCGCCCTGATCCTCGAGCGCCTGCGGCAGGTCCCAGTGGTAGAGGGTCGCGTACGGCCTGATGCCGGCGGCCACCAGCTCGTCCACCAGCCGGTCGTAGAAGTCGAGCCCCGCCGGGTTGGGCTTGCCACCGCCGCCGGGGAAGATGCGCGGCCAGCTGACCGAGAACCGGTAGGCGCGCAGCCCCAGGTCCCGCATCAACCGGACGTCCTCCTGGTAGCGGTGGTAGTGGTCGCACGTCTCCACGCGGTCGACGGAGAAGGTGTCCCATATGGACGGTCCGCGGCCGTCGATGTTCGTGGCCCCCTCGATCTGAAAGGCCGAAGTCGACACTCCCCACTCGAAGCCCTCGGGGAAGCTTGCGGTGCTCATGTGTACGGGTACCTTCCGGTCAACGATCAACCGGCCCAGTGTCCCGCGCGCCCCTCGTCGCGCGCCAGCCTGGCCAGGCGGTATACAGGGCGCGTGGAACTGGACCGGCTCGATCGTGACATCATCGCGGCGCTCGTGGACGACGCCCGCCAGACCTACGCCGAGATCGGCAACCGGGTCGGGCTGAGCGCCTCGGCGGTCAAGCGCCGGGTCGACCGGTTGCGGCAGGTCGGGGCGATCACCGGGTTCAGCGCGCGGGTGGCGCCGCAGGCGCTCGGCTGGACGACGGAGGCGTACGTCGAGCTGTTCTGCCAGGGCAAGACCAAGCCGTCGGACATCGCGCTCGCGGTGGCGAAGTTCCCCGAGGTGGTGGCGGCGGCCACGATCACCGGCGAGGCCGACGCGCTGCTGCACATCAGGGCGAGGGACGTGCGGCACGTGGAACGGGTGATCGAGCGCATCGCGGCGGAGTCGTTCGTGGTGCGGACCAAGAGCGTCATCGTGCTGTCGCGGCTGATCGACACACCGCCCGGCGCGCTGGTCCACGAGGCGCGCAACGAATCCCCCATCACCGGCTGAAACACGCAACAGGCTTGCGCAGATGCGCAATGTCAAGCCCTTGGCCTGCCCGAATACGCATTCCTAGGCTGTCCTCAGCTCCCGCTCGTGGAGTTTTCCCTGCTGAGAGTGCCGATGGAGTGCTGCATGCCCAAACACTTCCTCATGTGCCGTCCGGACTATTTCACGGTCGAGTACGCCATCAACCCGTGGATGCATCCCGAGGCGGGCGCGGACCGCGAGCGCGCGATCCGGCAGTGGGAGGGCCTGAAGTCGGCGTACGAGGAGCTCGGGCATCAGGTGAGCCTGATCGACCCGATCGAAGGCCTGCCCGACATGGTCTTCGCCGCGAACGGCGCGCTCGTCGTGGGCGGCCGCGTCTACGGCGCCCGTTTCGCCTACCCGCAGCGCGCCGCCGAGGGGCCCGCCTACCTGCGCTGGTTCGCCGAGCGCGGCTACCCGACGATGGAGCCGTCGCACGTCAACGAGGGCGAGGGCGACTTCCTCACCCTCGACGAGGTCATCCTGGCGGGCACCGGCTTCCGCACGGACGTGGTGGCCCACCAGGAGGCGCAGGAGTACCTGGGCCGCCCGGTCGTCTCGCTGACGCTGGTGGACCCGCGCTACTACCACCTCGACACGGCGCTGTTCCCGCTCGACGGCCACAACGTCGCGTACTACCCCGAGGCGTTCTCCCCCGGCAGCCTCGCGGTGCTGCGCCGCATGTTCCCCGACGCGGTGGTCGCGACCGCCGAGGACGCCGCGGTGCTCGGCCTGAACGCGGTGAGCGACGGCACGAACGTGGTCATCAACGCCGAGGCGACCAATCTCCAGCTTGAGCTCAAGCGGCGTGGGTACGAGGTGATCCCCGTCGACCTGTCGGAGCTGCGCAAGGCGGGTGGGGGTCCCAAGTGCTGCACACTGGAGATCAGGGGGGAGAACTGACATGATCACCAGCGCCGAGCTCATCGAAGTGAGCGAGCGCCGCAGCGCGCATAACTACCATCCGCTGCCCGTCGTCATCCGCGAGGCCGAGGGCGCGTGGGTCACCGACGTCGAGGGCAAGCGCTATCTCGACTGCCTGTCCGGCTATTCCTCGCTGAACTTCGGCCACCGCCACCCGAAGAT
Organism: Nonomuraea sp. NPDC052634; assembly: GCF_040678535.1. Lineage (NCBI taxonomy): Bacteria > Bacillati > Actinomycetota > Actinomycetes > Streptosporangiales > Streptosporangiaceae > Nonomuraea > Nonomuraea sp. NPDC052634. The sequence goes on from NZ_JBFATY010000001.1 coordinate 2,659,690, forward strand.
CATCGAGGCCGCGCGTGAGCAGCTCGACCGGCTCACGCTGACCAGCCGCGCCTTCTACCACGACCAGTTCGCGCAGTTCTGCGCCGGGCTCGGCGACCTCACGGGCAAGGACATGATCCTGCCCATGAACACCGGCGCCGAGGCCGTCGAGACGGCGATCAAGGTGGCCAGGAAGTGGGGCTACGACGTCAAGGGCGTCGAGCCCGGCAAGGCCAACATCATCGTGATGGAGAACAACTTCCACGGCCGCACCACCACGATCATCAGCTTCTCCACCGATCCGGAGGCGCACGACGGCTTCGGCCCGTACACGCCGGGCTTCAAGATCGTCCCGTACGGCTCCGCCGACGCCGTGCGGCAGGCCATCGACCCCGAGACGGTGGCCGTGCTGGTCGAGCCGATCCAGGGCGAGGCCGGGGTGCTGGTGCCGCCGGACGGCTACCTGACCGAGCTGCGCGAGATCTGCTCGGCCGAGGGCGTGCTGCTGATCGCCGACGAGATTCAGTCGGGTCTCGGGCGCACCGGCCACACGTTCGCCTGCGACCACGAGGGCGTCGTGCCCGACATCTACGTGCTGGGCAAGGCGCTCGGCGGCGGCGTGGTGCCGGTGTCGGCCATCGCCGCCGACCGCGACGTGCTCGGCGTCATCCACCCGGGCCAGCACGGCTCCACGTTCGGCGGCAACCCGCTGGCCTGCGCGGTCGCCAACGCCGTGATCGAGATCCTGAACACCGGCGAGTTCCAGGCCAGGGCCGCCAAGCTGGGCGAGGTGCTGCACGGCCGGCTGCGCGAGCTGGTGGGCCACGGCTCCATCGTCGAGGTGCGCGGGCGCGGCCTGTGGGCGGGCGTGGACATCCACCCCGACGTCGGCACCGGGCGCGAGGTGTCGAAGGCGCTGCTCAAGCGCGGCGTGCTGGCCAAGGACACCCACGGTTCCACGATCCGGCTCGCCCCGCCGATCGTGGTCACGGAGGACGACCTGCACTGGGCGGTCGACCAGCTCGTCGACGCGGTCTACGAGCTCCAGAGCAGATGAGTTAAGGGCCGGAGGTCACGCCTCCGGCCCTTTCGCCGTTTCCAGGCGGCGCGCCCCGCCGGCTTGCCGTCTCAGGCGGCGCGCCACACCTGCATGCCGTCGGGGGCGTCGTCCTGGACGAACCCGGCCTCCTTCAGCTCGGCCGCCACCGCCGTACTCGGCGGCCAGTGCGCGGTGCTCACCACCTCGTCCTCGCTGAGCAGCGTCTCGCCGTGCCTGACGCGGTAGAGGAAGCGCGAGGTGACGCTCTCGCCGGTCACGTCGAGCACCTGCCCGGCCACCTCGTACGTGTGCCGCCCCACCTGGTACGTGCCCATCACCCCTGGCTCGGTCTCCGGCGCCGGCGGCCGCCTGTCGCGCCAGTTGAAGAGCAGCCGCCCGTCGCGTTCGAGCTGCCCGGCCAGCACCCGCCACAGGCGCGGCCGCTCGTCGGCGGTGAAGCTCTGCAGCACCGAGATCATCACGACGGCGCCGGCGGGCTCGTCCACCTTCACTTCCAGCCCTCCGCACGGCAGCACGGTCACCCTGCGCTGCAGTTCGGGGTCGCGGGCCAGCCGGTTGACCAGCACCGAGCGCATGCCGGGCGACGGCTCGACGGCGTGGATCTCGGCGGGCGTGGCCCGGGCGATGACCTCGGTGATCAGGCCGGTGCCCGCACCGATCTCGATGACGCCGCGCCGCACTCCGGCGAGCAGCGGGGGCAGCAGCTCGCGGATCGCGGGCACGTGACCGTCCTCATGGAAAAGGTCGTAGAAGGGGACGGCAGCGGCACAAGGGTCGTCAAGCATGCCGGTCAGCGTAGTTCAGGGGCGCCTCGGGTCCCTCAGCGGAGCTCGACGGAGTCGATCGGCGCGACGACCTCGCCGGTCGAGCCGTACCAGGTGACCGTGCGCGGCAGCTCGAGGGTGGCCAGGGCGTTCTGGAACCAGGGGCCCTTGGTGATGCGCCAGCGGAACGGCGGGCGCGGCACGCCGGCCAGGCGCGCCATCAGGTTGCCGACCAGGGTCGCGATGGAGAACTGGGTGAAGACGTTGGCCCAGCGCAGCAGCCGGCTGAGCGGGTTGCGGATGGGCGAGCAGACGAGCTGGAAGATCTGCCCCTTGTCGGCCTGGGCGAGATAGGAGTAGTGGACGTCGCCCGACAGGATGTAGACCGGCTTGCCGATCTCCACGAGCAGCCTGGCCATGTCCTCGAACGAGCGCCGGAAGGCCGCCCAGTGCTCCAGGTCGACGGCCTGGCGGAACGCCTCGGACCAGCGGCGCACCAGCGGGCCCCACTTGCCGTCGCACAGCGCCTCGTTCCAGTTCTGCACGCCGTGGACGCCTTCGGGCAGCAGGAACGGGATCGACGAGCCGATGATGAGCCGCTCGGCGCCGGGCCTGCGTATCTGCTCCTCGACCCACTCCCACTCCGTCGGGTCGACCATGCGCCGGTCTCCGGGGGTGAGCTGCCTGGCGCACCGGGTGTCGACCATGACGAGCCGGGCGGTGCCGAGGTCGCGGGCGTAGCTCCAGCGGTTGCCGCTCGGCTCGGCGTCGGCCTTCTCGGCGAACGCGTCGAGCGCCGCGCCGCCGTCGCCGGCCATCAGCTTGGCCAGCACCGGGTCCTCGGCGCGCTCGGCCGGCGAGAGGTTGCCGAGGTGCTGGTAGATCCAGTAGGCGCTGAGGCCCGACACCACGCGGCGGTGCCACCAGGGTGTCTTGGCCATCTGCTCGCGCCAGGGCTGTGAGGTGTTCCAGTCGTCGCGCAGGTCGTGGTCGTCGAAGATCATCGCCGTCGGCACGGTGGACAGCAGCCAGCGGATCTCGGTCTCGGTCCACGCCTGGCGGTAGAGCTCGGCGTACTCCTCGAAGTCGGCGACCTCCCCCTGCGGCTCGGTGTCCCTGCGGGAGCGGATGAAGGCCAGCATGTCGGGCGAGGGGCTGTCGGCGTAGACCTGGTCGCCGAGGAGCAGCAGCAGGTCGGGCCATTCGTCGGGGTCGGTGCGGGCGAGGTGCTCGCCGTAGGCGCGCAGCACGTCGTCACCGTGGGTGCGCACGTGGAAGTCGTCGTGGGGGACGCTGGTGCGGCAGGATCCGAACGCCAGGCGCCGCACGCCGTCGCGGGGCAGCAGCCGGATGCGGCTGGGCGGGCGACCCGCCATCGGCCATACCTGCTCCCCGTCGCAGCTGACCGTGTACGACGCGATATCCTGGGACAACTCAACGAGATCCACGATCGCGTAGTGGTGACCGTGCACGGTGAAGGTAGGCGACCGGTAAGTCCTGCCGTCCGCTTCAACGGCGACCGTGCAGGGTTCGGCGGTCTCCACCCAGATCGAGGCGCTGTCGGAGTCGACATAACGCAGCATCGGCCCCACCACGAGTGCGGGCATGTGACCCCCCGATTCGACGTTTCGGCACACTCTCGCCTGTAAGCCTGCCAGAGTGGCACGACCCGCAGCACACGATCGCCGGCGAGAACTTCTACCAACAACTAGGCAAGGCTAAACCCCCCGCCCTAGGATGATCGTGACAACAACGCCCAAATGGGATTGGCAATGGCGCCTTTTCCGGAAAAAGGGCGTACATAACAGGAGGAATTTCTTCCATGAGCATCATGGTGCCGTCAACGACGCCGGCCCTGATCACCCCGGGCCGTCAAGCCCTTGACTCCGCCCTCCACCAGCTCGACCGGGCCGCCGCGCACCTCGGCCTGGACGACGGGCTCCGCACGATGCTGGCCACGCCCCGCCGCTCGCTGACCGTCTCGGTCCCCGTGCGGCGCGAGGACGGCAGCCTGGACGTCGTCCAGGGCTTCCGGGTCCAGCACAACATCTCGCGCGGGCCCGCCAAGGGGGGCATCCGTTTTCATCCCGCCACCGACATCCACGAGGTCACCGCGCTCGCCATGTGGATGACGTGGAAGTGCGCTCTGGTCGGCATCCCGTACGGCGGCGCCAAAGGCGGCGTGGCCGTGGACCCGAGCCAGTTCACCACCCGCGAGCTCGAACGCCTCACCCGCCGCTACGTCAACGAGATCCTGCCGCTGATCGGCCCGGAGAAGGACATCCCCGCGCCCGACGTCGGCACCGACGAGCAGACCATGGCCTGGATCATGGACACCTACAGCGTCAACGCCGGCTACTCGGTGCCAGGGGTGGTCACCGGCAAGCCGATGACGCTGGGCGGCTCGCTCGGCCGCGGCGGCGCGACCTCGCGCGGCGTGCAGATCGCGACACTGGCCGCGCTCGGCCGCTCGCCCGAAGGCGTGACGGTGGCCGTGCAGGGCTTCGGCAAGGTGGGCGCGCTCGCCGCGCAGTACCTGTCCGACGCGGGATGCAAGGTGGTGGCGGTCTCCGACATCACCGGCGCCGTGCACGACGCGCGCGGCCTCGACATCGCCGCGCTGCGCGCCCACGCCGCCGAGAGCGGCGGCGTGCACGGGTTCGCCCAGGCCGACGCGATGGCCCACGAGGACCTGTTCGAGCTGGACGTGGACGTGCTGGTCCCGGCCGCGCTCGAAGGCGTCATCACCGAGGCCAACGCGCCCAGGATCCGCGCCCGCCTCATCGTGGAGGGCGCCAACGGCCCGACCACGCCGGAGGCCGACGAGATCCTGGCCGCGAACGGCACCACGGTCGTCCCTGACATCCTGGCCAACGCGGGCGGGGTGATCGTCTCGTACCTGGAGTGGGTGCAGAACCTCCAGGCGTGCTCATGGAGCTCCGGAGACATCGAGCTCAAGCTGCGCGAGCTGATGTTGAGCGCCTTCGACGAGGTGAAGGCGCTGGCCGCCGCGCGCGGCCTGACGCTCCGCCAGGCGGCGCACGTCATCGGCGTGGGCCGGGTCGCCGAGGCGCACCGGATGCGCGGGCTCTACCCGTGACCCGGCGGCCTCTCATGAGGCCGCGACCATCCGCGAGCCCGCGGCTTCCCGCGAGCCCGCGACCACCAGCGAGGCCGCGACCGTCCGTGAGGCCGCGACCACCAGCGAGCCCGCGCCCATCCGCGCGGCCGCGACTTTAGTAGCAGCAGGCCCGCCCAAGGTTCGATGCCGGGGCGGGCCTGCTGTTGCGAACCTTCGATGCATGAGAGAACTCGTCAACATCGTCGGTGTGATCGCCATCATCCAGGGGCTCGGCGGCTTCGCCGGGCGGATGTGGTTCGACAGCGACTGGGGTTTCCTGCACCACCTGATCGACCTACCGCTGCCCGGCTACCTGGGCGTCGCGGCGGCCGGACTGATCGCGATCGTGGTGACCGCCGCCACCAAGGAGCGCGACCGGGGCTAGCGCTGGAGCGTTCTCAAGCGCTCAGCTCGGCGTGGCCGAGCGTGTCGGCCAGGCTCTCCAGGTCGCGCATGAGCCGCGCGGTGCGCTCCGCACCGAACGCCGCCGCGACCAGTGCCTGCTGCTCGGCCACCGCGCCGTCGATACGGGCCAGCAGCTCGGCCCCGCGCCCCGAGACGAAGACCGCCACCCGCCGCCGGTCGCCCTTGGCCGGCCCGCGATAGACGAGCGCGCGGTCGATGAGCCTGTCGACCGCCTTGGTGAGCGTGGGATGCGGCATCAGCACCGCCTCGGCCAGCTCGCCCATCGACTCGCCCCGCCCGTCGGCCAGCGCCCGCATGATGCGCCACTGCTCGACGGTGACGCCCTCGACGGCCAGCGCCGCGGCCAGCCCACGATTGACGACGCGCTCCGCACGGCTCAGCAAGTAGGCGAGTGAGGACCCGAGCCCGTGGGTGGTCATCGAACTGGTCCTTTCATCGTGCGGTTTGAAGGGAGGATACTCGTCGGCGTGGCGGCGACGGTCGATCCTCTCGAAGCGCGGCTCCTCCCCTCCGACGCGATCAGGATCGCGTTGGTCGTACCGGTCTCCGGAGTGCTCGGCCTGATGGGGCCCTGCGCGATCAACTGCGCGGTGCTGGCCGCCGAGGAGATCAACGACCGCGGCGGCATGCTCGGACGGCCGGTCGAGCTGGTGCTCATCGACGGCGGGCGGCCCGCGCCACAGGTGGCCGGCGAGGTGGCCGGGCTGGTGCGATCGGGCACGGTGGCGGCGGTGGCCGGGGCGCACGCCAGCGACGTGCGGGTGGCGGTGGTGGCGGCCATCGCGGGGCGGGTGCCGTTCGTGTACGCGCCTCCGTACGAGGGCGGCGGCCGCGCCCCCGGCGTCTACTTCCTGGGCGAGACCCCCGACAGGCAGCTCGCGCCCGGCATCGAGCGGCTGACCGCCGATCGGGCGCGCCGCTGGTACCTGCTGGGCAACGACTACATCTGGCCGCGCCTGGTGCACGCCGCCGCGCGCGAGCGGCTGCACGCGGCGGGCGCCACGGTGGTGGGCGAGAGCCTGGTCCCGTACGGCCAGGCGGTGGACCGGCTCGAACGGGTGGCCGACGCCAGGCCGGACGCGATCCTGCTGACGCTGATCGGCAGCGACCTGGTGGCGTTCAACCGGGCGTACGCGACGGCGGGGCTGAGCGCGGTGCGGCTGTGCGGGGCACTGGAGGAGCACGGCCTGCTGGGCATCGGCGGCGACGTCACCGGCGGCCTGTACTCGTCGATGGGCTACTTCCGCAGCCTGCCGACCGAGGCGGGGCAGGGCTTCGCCGAGCGCTACACCGCCCGGTTCGGCCCGGACGCGCCGCTGCTCAACGCGCACGGCCACGGCTGCTACGAGGCGGTGGCGATGCTGGCGGCGCTGTGCGCGCGGGCGGGCTCGCTCGCGGTGCCCGCGCTGGACGCGGTGGCCGACGGCACCACCATCACCAGTGCGCGCGGCACGCTGACACTCCTCGACGGCCAGGTACGTCACCCCGTTCACCTGGGCAGAGCCGACGGCCTTGATTTTTTTCTAGAGAAATCTTTTCACTAGAAAGCTTTGGCTCTAAGGTGGCCGATCGCCCCCTACAGCAGTCAGGAGCCGTCCATGAGCACAATCGAGCAGTTCGGCTACCGCCAGGAACTCCAGCGGTCCCTGAGCTTCGCCGATCTGATGATCTACGGCCTGATCTTCATGGTGCCGATCGCCCCCTTCGGCATCTTCGGCGAGGTCTTCTCCATCTCGCACGGCATGGTGGCGCTCGCGTACATCATCGGCGTCGTGGCCATGGCGTTCACCGCGCTGTCGTACGCGCAGATGGCCAGGGCCTTTCCGATGGCCGGCTCGGTCTACACCTACGCGGGACGCGGCATCGCGGCCCCCGTGGGCTTCTTCGCCGGCTGGGCGATCCTGCTGGACTACGTGCTGGTGCCCTCGCTGCTCTACCTGGTGGCCGGCACGGCGATGAACTCGTTCGTCCCGGCCGTGCCCGTCTGGGTGTGGATCGTGGCGTTCGTGGCGTTCAACACCGTCGTCAACTACCTGGGCATCCAGATGACGGCCAGGATCACCCGGATCATGCTGATCGGCGAGCTGGCCGTGCTGGCGATCTTCCTGGTGGTCGGCGGCGTCGCGCTGGCCCAGGGCAAGGGCCAGGCGGGCGCGCTCACCCCGCTCTTCGACCCCTCGTCCTTCACGTGGAGCGTGGTGTTCGCGGCGGCGTCGGTGGCGGTGCTGTCGTTCCTCGGCTTCGACGCCATCTCGACGCTGGCCGAGGAGAACCGCGAGGACGCCCGCAGGCTCGGCCGCTCCATGGTGGCCGCGCTCGCGGTGGCGGCGGTGCTGTTCGTGGTGCAGACGTGGGTCGCCGCGCTGCTCACCCCGAACCGGGCCCAGCTCATCGCCGAAGGCGACCTCACCGGCAACGCCTTCTACGACACGGCCGCCTTCGCCGGCGGGCAGTGGCTGGGCGTGCTCACCGCCGTCGCCACCGCCATCGCCTGGGGCTTCGCCGACTCGCTGGTCGCGCAGACCGCCACCTCACGGCTGCTGTTCGCGATGGCCCGCGACCGGCAGCTCCCGTCGTTCCTCGCGAAGGTGCATCCCAAGCACAAGGTGCCGGTCAACGCGACGTTCGCGGTGGCCGCCGTGTCGATCACGCTCGGCGTCTTCATGAGCACGCGCGACAATGGCATCGGGGAGCTCGCCTCCCTGGTCAACTTCGGTGCGATGAGCGCGTTCCTGCTGCTCCACGTCGCCGTGGTCGTCCACTACATGATCAAACAGCGCAGCCGGAACATCTGGGCGCACCTCGTCGCGCCCGCGATCGGCTTCACGGTCCTGGTGGCCGTCGTCATCAACCAGAACGTCGCGGCGCAGTGGGTCGGCGGCGTCTGGCTCGCGATCGGCCTGCTCGTCATCGGCGTCTCCTACGCGATGGGGCGCCGGCCCGAACTTCCCACGGAGGTCAAGTGAACGTCGTCTCCTTCCGTCCCAAGCCCGAGGAGCTGAGCTACACCTTCGGCGGACGGCCGCCCGTCGCCAAGGTACGGCCGGGCACGATCCTGGAGCTCTACACCGAGGACTGCTTCGGCGGCCGGGTGCAGACCGTGGACGACCTGCCGTCCCAGGTGTGCGAGTTCCCCTACCTCAACCCGGTGACCGGCCCCTTCCACGTCGAGGGCGCCGAGCCGGGCGACACCCTGGCGCTGCACTTCGTCTCCATCACCCCGGCCAGGGACTGGGCGGTCTCCACCACGTTCCCGCACTTCGGCGCGCTGACCGCCACCCACACCACGGCCATGCTGCATCCGCCGCTGGAGGAGCGGGTCTGGCGCTACGACATCGACCTGGAGCGGAACGTGGCCGTCTACCACGCCCGCAACAGCGACTTCACCGTGGACCTGCCGCTCGACCCCATGCACGGCACGGTCGGCGTCGCCCCGGCCGCGAACGAGACCCGCATGTCGATCACCCCCGACGCGCACGGCGGCAACATGGACACCCCCGAGCTGCGCGCGGGCGTCACCGTCTACCTCGGCGTCAACGTCGAGGGCGGGCTGTTCGCCATCGGCGACGGCCACGGCCTGCAGGGGCACGGCGAGGTGTGCGGGACCGCCATCGAGTCGGCCATGAACACCGTGGTCGCGGTCGAGCTGATCAAGGGCGTCGCCACGCCGTGGCCCCGCCTGGAGGACGACGGGCACCTGATGTCCACCGGCTCGGCCCGGCCGCTGGAGGACGCCTACCGCATCAGCCAGCACGACCTCGTCACCTGGACCTCCGAGCTGACCGGGCTCGACACGCTGGATGCGTACCAGCTCGTCAGCCAGGCCGGGCAGGCGCCGGTCGGCAACGTGTGCGACACCAACTACACGATGGTCGCCAAGCTGCCCAAGGCGCATCTCGGCAAGATCGCCGTCTACGAGGACGCGCACGCCCGGCTGCGCGCGCTCGCCTCCGCGTACACAAGTTAGGGTAAACATTGATGTCGCAGGTCAGGGCACTGATCATCTTCCCCATAAGGTGTGAGGGTGCTCAGGTTGGTGCTGTCCCTGGTCCTGCTCGATCCAGCCGCCGTCACCGAGGTGTTCCTACGCGACGTTCCCGCTTCCCGCATCCTCACCCCCGACGGCGACCGCCTGGGCTACGCGCCGGTCCCGCGCCCCTACACGGGGGCGCGGCGGCTGACGGGAGTGCTGCTCGGCCGCGACCCCGTCGCCAAGACCGACGTCCTGTGCGGAGGCACGGTGATCGGCTCGCGCAGCCGCAGCCTCGTGCTGACGGCGGCGCACTGCATCTACCGCAACGGGCGGCCGCTTGAGCACCTCGCGTTCCTGCCGGGCTTCGACCGGGGGCGGCCGAAGCTGGGCGTGTGGCCGGTCGTGCGCGCGTGGGTGCCGGCCCGGTGGCGCGACCGGCCGTACTCGCCGGATCTGCTGCCGTACGACGTGGGGCTGGTGGGCGTCGCGCACGGCAAGCACCCGCTCGAGTCGGTCACCGGGCGCGGGCTGAAGACGATGCCCACCGCGCGCGGCACCGAGCTGCGCGGGCTCGAACTCCTCGGCTACCCGGCGGGCAAGGGCTATCCGGGCACGACGCTGTACCGGTGCGTGGGCGACACCGTCGAGGCCGTCAGCAAGGGCCCCGGGCTGATGGTGACGCACAACTGCCACGCCAGCGCGGGCGGCAGCGGCGGCCCCGCCCTGTACGGCGGCGCGGTCGCGGGCGTGGTGTCCTCGTCGAGCCCGCTGCGCGACGCCGAGGGCTACACGGTGCTGACCCGGCTGAGCGAGAAGGTGTTCGGGCGCATGTACGCCAAGGCCGACCGGGTGATGCGCCGCCGGGCGGCGACCCGACGCCCGATGGCCTGACCCCCCGATGGCCTGACCCCGCAGCCTGATGCGGCGGCCCGTCTTCGCGGGCCGATCGCGCCGCCCGGTCAGCCGGCCTGGAGCACGATCTCCTCGCAGAGCGCGTGGGTGGCCAGCGCGTCGCCCGCGTCGATGCGCCGCCCCTCGCGCACGGCGTCCAGGAACTCCAGGCAGATCTGCTCGATCCCGCGCTGCCTGGCCACCGGCACCCAGTCGGGCCGCCGCACGAGCCGCTCGCCGCCCTCGTAGTCGATGACGTCGCCGAGATTGACCACCCGCCGCTTGGTGCCGTCGCCCATGACCTCGCAGCTCTCCTCACCGGCGCCGCTCATCCTGTTCATGATGCCGATGGCGGTGAAGCCGTCGCCCGACAGCTCGAGGACGATGTGCTCGATGAGCCCGCCGTGGACGCGGGTCCTGATCGTGGTGTCGGTGACCGGGCCGGGCACCAGGAACCTCAGCGTGTCGGCCACGTGGATGAAGTCGTCGAAGACCGCCCTGCGCGGCGTGTCGGGCAGGTTGCGCCGGTTCTTCTCCATGAGGATCAGCCGGCGGGGGTGCGCGATCAGCTCGGCGTAGCCGGGGGCGTAGCGGCGGTTGAAGCCCACCATCAGCGACCTGCCGGTGTCCCTGGCCAGCTCGACGAGGCGCTCCGAGTCGGCCAGAGTGTAGGCGATGGGCTTGTCCACGTAGACGTGGATCCCGGCGGCGAGCAGCGGCTCCACGATCTCCGGATGCGCCTCGGTGGCCGCGTGCACGAACGCCGCCTCCACCCCCGCTTTGATCACCTCGTCCACGCTGGTGAAGCGGGCGCCGATGCGGTAGGCGTCGCCGAGCCGGTCGAGCCGGGCCTGGTTGCGGGTGCACAGGTGCAGGTCGAGGGCTGGCTGAGCGGCGAGCACGGGAAGATAGGCCTTCTCCGCGATGTCGCCCAGGCCGATCATCGCAATCTTCACGCCTCGAGCGTAGCCTTGAGCGCCTGGTCGACCGGGGTAGGCGCGACGCCGAACGTCCGCTGGAAGGCCGAGGAGTCCATGACGAACGGCTCGGTGAACTGGTAGCGGACGTGCCGCAGCTCGCCCAGCATGTACGAGAACGCCCCGAGAGCCCTGGTCACCGGCCACGGGATCTGCCGCATGCGCGGCGCCGGGCGGCCCAGCAGCGCGGCCATGCGCTCGCCGATCTCCCTGAAGGTCATCGGCTCGGGGCTCGGCACGTGCCAGGGGCGGCCCCAGGCGCGCTCGTCGCCGCCGGCGATGATCAGCGCCTCGGCGACGTCCGGCAGGTAGCTCCAGGTGTGCGGCACGTCGGCCGGCCACAGCAGCGGGATCGTCCTGCCCGCCCGCAGCGGGCCGAGGAACCGGTCGCCCAGGTAGGACTGGTCGGTGGCGCCGGGGCCGAAGTAGTCGGACGCGCGGACCTCGGTGGCCCTGATGCGGCCGGCCTCGTGCGCGGCCAGCGCGTCCTGCCACATCGTGGTCCGCACCCGGAACTTCTCGTTGGCAGAGGCGAGCGGCAGGTCCTCGGTCATCGGTCCGGTGACCGGGCCGTACGGGTAGAGGTTGCCGAGCATCACGTACACCGCTCCGGTGGCCTCGGCGGCGGCCAGGAACGCGGCGGCCATCGGCGGCCAGTCGATCAGCCAGCGGTCGTAGCGCGGGTTGACGCAGTTGTAGAGGACGTCGGCCCCCTTGGTGATCTCGGTCAGCCGGGACGCGTCGCTCACGTCGGCGGCCACCTTGACCGCCCCTTCGGGGCCGCGCCCCGAGCGCGACACCACGACGACCTCGTGGCCGCGTGCCAGCAGCTTGGCGGCCAGGTGGCCGCCGACCTGGCCGGAGCCCACGACGACATGCTTGCCCATGATCAGACCTCGTTCCACAGCAGGCGGAGAACCGCGTTGACGATGAAAAGCGCGAGGAACACGAACGCCTGGGTGCGCAGCCCCGCGGCGTAGAGCGCCAGGGCACCGCCGCCGAACCAGATGATCTCCAGCGCGGCACGGGCCAGGCCGGTCAGCGGGAACGCGGCGTTCGCGCCGCCGCCCGCGCCGAACAGCGCCCACGCGGCGATGAACAGCGCCGGGCCGGCGATCCCGGCCAGCAGCTTGACGCCCCAGTTCGAGCCGAGGGTGAAGCCCCAGTAGGCGACGGAGGCCAGGACGCCGAGCTCCAGCAGGAACATCAGGAGCGCGTTGGCGTTCTTGGCGAGGACGTGCATCGGGGTCACCTTCCGGAGCGGCGTTCGCTGGCGAGAGCAATGCTCTCTCACGAGAGCGCCGTTCGTCAAGAGCAGTGCTCTCGTCTCGAGATCACTGCTCTGGTAGCCTGCTCGCATGACAGCCAGCCGCACCGCAAGAGAACGCGTCAGGGCCGAGCTCATCAGGGAGATCACCGACATCGCGCGGCGCCAGCTCGCCACCGAGGGCGCCGGAGGCCTGTCACTGCGGGCCGTCGCGCGCGAGATGGGCATGGTCTCATCGGCCATCTACCGCTACTTCCCGAGCCGTGACGACCTACTGACCGCGCTGATCATCGACGGCTACAACGCGCTCGGCGAGGCCGTCGAGCAGGGCGAGGCGGCCGTCGCCCGCGACGACCACCTCGGCCGCTGGCTGGCCGCCTGCCACGCCGTACGCGGCTGGGCCCTGGCCCATCCGCACGAGTACGCGCTCATCTACGGCTCCCCCGTACCCGGTTACCAGGCACCGCGCGCCACGGTCGAGGCCCGCGTGCGCGACGTCACCGTGCTGGGGCGCATCGTCTCCGACGCCTGGCGGGACGGCGCGCTGCGGCCGCCCTCCTCCGAGCCGCCGCCGGAGCTGTCCGCGGACGCCGCCGCGGTCCGCGAGGTGATGCCCGAGGTGCCCGACGAGATGGTCTGGCGCTCGGTCACGTCGTGGAGCACGTTGTACGGCTGGGTCAGCTTCGAGGTGTTCGGCCAGTTCAACAACACCATCGACAACCGCGAGGCGGCCTTCGACCACGCGATGCGCCTGGCGGCGAGCACCCTGGGGCTCGCCGCGGTCAGCTCCGCTTCGACGGCTTGAGCAGCGGGACGAGCACCTCGTCCACGATCTGCACCACCAGGTCGTCGGGGAACGGCAGGCCATCGAAGAGGAAGTGGTGGCGCAGCAGGGCCTGGCCCGCGTCCAGGCGGCGCGGGGTGACGTCGGCCGGGTCCACCTCGCCGCGCTCGACGGCCCGCTGCACGACCTCCTCCATCAGCCGCCTGGCTCGCCCCTGCGTGTTGCGCCGCATCGCGCCCAGCGGCGACTCGCCGCGCAGCGCCTCGCCGAGCAGCCCGCGCATCGCCTCGCCCGCCGGGCCGCGCAGGGCCTCGGCGGTGATGCTGAGCAGGGCCACCAGGTCGTCGCGCAGGTTGCCGGTGTCGGGCACGGAGCCCGGCGCGGGCAGCGAACGGTAGACCGCCTCCATCACCAGCTCGATGCGGCTGGGCCAGCGCCGGTAGAGCGAGGCCTTGCTGGCCCGCGCCCGCTCGGCGACGCCCTCCATGGTCAGCCCCGCGTAACCGACCTCGGCCAGCTCGTCGAGCGTGGCCTGCAAGATCGCGGCGCACAGCGCCTCGCCCCGGCGTCTCGGCTGCTTGCGGTGGTCGGTCACCATGGCAGGCATTCTAGGGAGCCGCCGTGATGGCGCCGGTGTCGCCGTTGACGGTGACGATCTTGCCGTCTTCGAGCACCGACGTGCCGTTTCCCGTGCCCATGACGGCCGGGATGCCGTACTCCCTGGCGACGATGGCGGCGTGCGAGGCCGCGCCGCCGGTGTCCACGACGACCGCCGCGGCACGCTGGAACAGCGGGGTCCACGACGGGTTCGTGTACGGGCAGACCAGCACGTCGCCAGGCTCCAGCCGGCCGAACTCGGCGGGGTTCGCGATCACCTTGACCGGTCCCGTGGCGGTGCCGCCTCCGGCCGGGACACCGGTCAGCAACGCCGTGCCGGCGTCGGCGACGGGGTGCACGGCGGCCGGGTCGATGAGCCGCACGCCGGACAGCTCCTCCCGCTTGGCCGCCCGCTTCCTGACCACCTCGCGCAGCCGGGCGGCGGCCGGGTCGTCGGTGCCCCGCAACCGCTCCAGCTCCTCAAGGCGCAGGTGGAAGACGTCCTCGGGCGCGTCGAGCAGGCGCGCGGCGGCCAGCCTGCGGCCCATCTCCAGCAGCGACCTGCGCAGGATCGGCGCGGGCAGCATGAAGGAGAAGTGGCTGTCCTCGCGGAAGGTGATGCCCGCCTGGGCCGCCGCCACCCTGCGGGCGAGCCCGGGCGACCGCAGCGGCGGCCGTTCCTGCTCCTTGCGCTCCGGTGGCGCCGCCGCCAGCACCCTGACCAGATCGAGCACCACCTCGGGGGCGTCGGCCCAGGTGGGCGCGGTGATGAGGAGGGGGCTCGCGGTCTCGCGGTGCCCGTACTCGGCGAGGAACGCCTCCAGCTCTTCTGCGAACTCCTTCGGCGGCTCATCCGCCTCCAGCGCGCCCGTCCTGCGCGCCGTCTCGGCCAGGCGCTCCAGCGCCCGGTTGGCGTCGGATGTGCGGGTACGCGCCCCCAGCAGCAGCTCGCCCATCATGCCCCTGCGACCGCGCAGCGCGAGCGCCACCATCAGCCGCAGCAGCGCCAGCCCGACGCCCGGAAGGTAGGCGGCGCGCAGGTCGGCGACCGGCCGCGCCACGGCCAGCGCCTGCCTGGGCACCCGACGCAGCTCCTCCCACGGCATCGCCGCGAGGTCGCGGGAGCGCAGCTCCTCGACGTCCTTCAGGTACGCCTGGAAGCGGGGGTCCTCGGTCCAGCGGGCGGGGTCGTACCGCAGGGCCCTGGCCAGCAGCTTGAACGGCGTCGCCAGCGCCCTCACGGTCAGGCGCGGCTTGGCGGGCGCGAGGCGGTAGACGACGCCGTCCTCCTCGTGCAGGGCGCCGTCGATCATGTTCTCCACGCCGTACTCGGAGAACACCTTCGCCATCAGTCCCGCCGGGCCGTCGGATACCCAGGTGGACATGTCGATCGGGTACGGCCGCTCCGGCAGGTACTCCGTGAGGATCATGGCCACGCGGCGCTGGAACGTGTTGAGCGGGCCCACCGGGGGCGGCGGGAGCGCGGTCATGGGGCGGGCCTGCAGCAGGTGGAGGCGGCCCGCCGCGTACGCCCACTCGATGTCCTGCGGACGCCCGAAGGCCCCGGCCACCCGCCGCCCGAGCCCGGCCAGCTCGCGCAGCGTCTCACCGGACAGCAGCCCGCCCGAGGACTGCGAGTCGGGGTGCTCGCGCCCGACGCCTCCCCCGGCGGCGCCGCCCACGGACTCGTGGTGCTCGTGCACCACACCTCCACCGGCGGCGCTGCGGACGACCACCTCACCCCGGCCCGGCGTGAACTCCACCACCTCCCCCGACGGCCGCAGCACGTAGTGGTCGGGGGTGACCAGCCCGGACACCACCGCCTCGCCCAGCCCGCTGCCCGCGTCGACGACGAGCTGTCCGCGGTCGCCATTGACCGGGTTCGCGGTGAACATCACCCCCGCCACGTCGGGCTCCACCATGCGCTGCACGACCACCGCGATCCGCACCTCGGAGTCGTCCAGGCGCAGCCGGGCCCGGTAAGAGACGGCGCGGTCGGTCCAGAGCGAGCCCCAGCAGCGGCGTACCGCGTCGAACAGGGCCTCCTCGCCGACCACGTTGAGGTAGGTGTCCTGCTGACCGGCGAACGCCGCGCCCGGCAGGTCCTCGGCGGTCGCGCTCGACCGCACGGCCACCGGGCCGCCGCCGAGCTCCGCGTACGCGCCGGTGATCGCCTCGCGCAGCTCCTCAGGCAGCTCGACGCGCTCGAAGTGCTCGCGGGTGTCGCTTCCTTGGGCGACCAGCTCGTACGCGTGCGTGGTGATCACGAACCCGTCCGGCACCGGGAAGCCGTTCTTGACGAGCTCGCCCAGGTTTGCGCCCTTGCCCCCGGCCATCGCCAGGTCGGCGCGCCCGAAGGCGTTCAGTGGTGCGACCAGTTTCACTGTCTCTCCTCGACGTAGGCGGTGGTGCGGAGCGGGCGGGCCGGCATGATCAGGGCAAGGACGAACGCGACGACGAGCAGCGGCGCCATCGCGGCGAACACGGGCGGCACGGCCTGCGCGAACGCCTCGCGCACCCCTGGGGGCAGGGCTGCGGGAGTGCTTCCCGAGATGCCCGAGCGCATCGTGATCAGCGCGCCGACCAGCGCGACCCCGGCGGAGGCGCCGATCTGGCGCAGGAACGTCACCGACGACGTGGCGGCGCCCAGGTCGGCGTAGCGCACGGCGTTCTGGGCGGCCAGCACCATCACCTGCATGACCAGCCCCACGCCCATCCCGGTCAGCACCATCGCCACGACCAGCCCGGCCGGCGAGGCGCCGGCCAGCCCGATGAGCCCCATCCCTGCCGCCGCGACGATCGTGCCCGCGATCGGGTACGGCTTGTAGACGCCGGTCTTGGAGATGAGCCGGCCGGAGACGATGGTGGTGAGCAGCACGCCGCCCATGAGCGCGGTCACCATCAGCCCGGCGCGCGTGGCGCTCGTGTGCAGCGCGATCTGCGCGTACGCGGGCAGGTAAGAAACCGCGCCGAACAGCGCGAACCCGATGATGAAGCTGATCGCCACCGGCACCGCGAACGCCCGGTCTCTGAACAGCCGCAGCGGCAGGATCGGGTCGTCGGTGTACCGGGTGCTGATCACCCACCCGACCGCCCCCGCCGCCGCCAGCCCGACGTAGGCGAGGTTGCCGCTCTCCCCCAGCAGCACGACGCCCAGGACGGCCACGCCCAGCGTGATGGCCCCCGCCACGTCCAGCGGCGCCCGATCGGCGGGCTTCGGCAGCTTCAGCGTGGCGGTCAGCACGATCAGCGCCAGCAGCCCCAGGGGCGGGTAGATCGCGAAGATCCACCGCCAGCTCATCCTGTCGATCACGAGCCCGCCGATCAGCGGCCCGCCCACGGCCGCCACGACGTACGCGGCCCCGATCAACCCCAGGTAGCGGCCCCGCTCGCGCGGGCTCACCACCTCTCCGATGATCGCCTGCGCGCCGATCATCAGCCCGCCCCCGCCGATCCCCTGGACGGCTCGGGCGGCGATGAACAGCGGCATCGACGTGGCGAACGCGCAGAGCACGGCGCCGGTGACGAAAATGACGATGGCGGCCTGCATGGTGGGCTTGCGGCCGTAGCGGTCGCCGAGCTTGCCGTACACCGGCATGACCACGGTGGCGGCGACCAGGTAGGCGCTGATGACCGCCGACATCTGATCGAGCCCGCCCAGCCCCGCCGCCACGGCGGGCAGGGCCGGAGCCATGATCGTCTGATCGAGCGCGCCGAGCAGCATGCACAGCATCAGCCCCGGCAGCACAAGCCCCATGGCCGCTCCTTAGAGAACGTATCGTTCTCTAAGGAGCATAGGTGTCATTCTTAGGAAACGCAACGTTCACTAACTATCCACGCGAGATTACGAAAGAGCGGACACCCGGGCGACCAGCCGGCCCGGGACACGAACGAGGAGTGGGTGCGGAGGCGACCGCCACTCGACGCACCAGCGCAGGCGACGCTGCCAACGCGCGCACCGCAACGGCGGGCGACGAGGAGACCCCGCTTGCCCAGCACGAGATAGGCGGCGCGCGGATACGCGGCACGCGGCGCGCCACGAGCGACCAGTCACCCCAACGAGCAGCTACAGACGGCGCGGACCGTCACCGCCGCGCGCCCGGCAGGCGAGCGAAGGCCGATGGTCGACGCCACGAGCCACACCCCGGCAGAACCGAGTGGTCGGCTCCACGAGCCACACCTCCGGCGGAGCCGAGTGTTCGCGTTCTCGCAACGATCACCGCAGCCGCTCCCCCGCCCCGTCCTCGTGCGGTCGGAAAACGCGGCGCGCCCGAGCCCTCACAAACGGAGGGCTCGGGCGCTAGGCGAAACCCGTGGTCAGCGGTAGGCGCGGTTGACGGCGGAGATGATGGCCTTGAGTGAGGCGGTGGTGACGTTGTGGTCGATGCCGACGCCCCACAGAACCTGACCGTTCACCTCGCACTCCAGGTAGGAGGCCGCCTTGGCGTCGCTGCCTGAGGTCATCGCGTGCTCGACGTAGTCGAGGACGCGGACCTGGATGCCGACGCCGGCGAGGGCGTCGATGAAGGCGGAGATGGGGCCGTTGCCGGTGCCGTCGATCTCGCGGATCTCGCCGTCGAGGCGCACGTCGGCGCTGATGCGGTCCTTGTCCTCCACCGCGGACTCGTGGCGGTGGGCCATGAGCGAAAGCCTGCCCCAGCGGTTGGCCGGGTTGGGCAGGTATTCGTCCCGGAAGATCTCGAACATCTCGGCCGGGCTGATCTCGCCGCCCTCGCTGTCGGTGCGCGCCTGCACGACCTTGGAGAACTCGATCTGCAGCCGTCGCGGCAGGTCGAGCTGGTGGTCGGTCTTCATGATGTACGCGACCCCGCCCTTGCCGGACTGGCTGTTGACCCGGATGACCGCCTCGTACGTGCGGCCGATGTCCTTGGGGTCGATCGGCAGGTACGGCACCGCCCAGCGGAACTCGTCGACGGGCACGCCCGCCGCGGCGGCGTCGCGTTCGAGGTGTTCGAAGCCCTTCTTGATGGCGTCCTGGTGGGAGCCGGAGAAGGCGGTGTAGACGAGCTCGCCGCCCCACGGGTGGCGCGGGTGCACGGGCAGCTGGTTGCAGTATTCGGTGACGCGGCGGATCTCGTCGATGTCGCTGAAGTCGATCTCGGGGTCGATGCCCTGGGAGAACAGGTTCATGCCGAGGGTGACCAGGCAGACGTTGCCGGTGCGCTCGCCGTTGCCGAACAGGCAGCCCTCGATGCGGTCGGCGCCCGCCATGTAGCCCAGCTCGGCGGCGGCGACGGCGGTGCCGCGGTCGTTGTGCGGGTGCAGCGACAGCACGATCGAGTCGCGGTACTTGAGGTGCCGGTGCATCCACTCGATCTGGTCGGCGTAGACGTTGGGGGTGGCCATCTCGACGGTGGCGGGCAGGTTGATGATGACCTTGCGGTCGGGAGTGGGCTGCCACACCTCGTTGACGGCGTCGCACACCTCGACGGCGTATTCGAGCTCGGTGCCGGTGAACGACTCGGGCGAGTACTGGAAGCGGATGTCGACGTCGCTGGCGTCGGCGAGCTTCTTCACCAGCTTGGCGCCCTCGACGGCGATGGCGGTGATGCCCTCTTTGTCGAGGCCGAAGACGACGCGGCGCTGGAGGGTGGAGGTCGAGTTGTACAGGTGGACGATGGCCCGCTTGGCGCCCTCGAGCGACTCGAAGGTGCGCTCGATCAGCTCGGGCCTGGCCTGCGTCAGCACCTGGATGACCACGTCGTCGGGGATGCGGTCCTCTTCGATGATCTTGCGGATGAAGTCGAAGTCGGTCTGCGACGCGGCCGGGAAGCCGACCTCGATCTCCTTGTAGCCCATGCGTACCAGCAGCTCGAACATCTGGAGCTTGCGGTGGGAGTCCATCGGGTCGATGAGCGCCTGGTTGCCGTCGCGCAGGTCGACCGCGCACCATCGGGGCGCCTTGGTGATGACCTTGTCGGGCCAGGTACGGTCGGGCAGCCGGATGGGCTCGAACGGCTGGTACCGATGGATGGGCATACGGCTGGGCTGCTGAGCGGTCATGATGTCGGGGCTCCTCGTCGGTCTCGGAAAGGGAAGCGGCCGACGCGCACGACTGGCTCCGCGGCGAGGGAGCCGGCCTTACAGGCCCCCGCCGCGGCAGCTAAGAAGCAGCCCACGCAGCATGCCATGCACGCTACCAGACGTCTCACCGTGAGCCGCGCAGGTTCTCACATCGTGAGAACGTCAGTCGGCGATGAGCACGCTGAGGCAGGTCACGCAGCCTTCCAACCGCTCAAATTCCGAAATATCCACCTTTGTCACGATATATCCCCGCCGCTCGAGCAGCGTCCCGGTCTTCGGCGCGGAGGCGGCCAGCAGCACCCGGTTCCCGCCCAGCGGCACCACATGCGCGCCCGCCTCCTCCTCCGGCACCAGCAGCCCCGGCAGGTCCACGTGATGCGGGTCGCCGATGAGCGTGCCGTCGGGCAGCGCGGTCACGGCCGACTTCAGGTGCAGCACGCCCCGGAGATCGACGGGGACGACGTTCCGCTCCGGCAGCAGGGCCGCGAGCTGCGCGATGCCCTCGTCGTCGGTACGCCCCGACCTGCCGACGTACACGGTGGAGCCGACCTGGAGCACGTCGCCGCCGTCGAGCGTGGCGGGCGGCTCGATGCGTACGGAACGCAGACCGAGATCGCGCACCACCTCGGCCACCGACTCCACCTCGGGCCGCCGCTGCTCGGCCCCGGGACGGGTCAGCACCGCGAGCCGGTCCGCCACCACCAGCGCGTCCTCCACGAACGGCGCGTCGGGCAGGTCGTCGGCGCGCGGCGCGTACACCGGCCGCCATCCGGCGGCGGCCAGCGCGGCGACGTAGGCGTCGTGCTGGACGGCGGCCCGCTCGGGATCGACCGGCGCACGTTCGAGGTGGGTGACGATGCCCTCGGCGATCCGGGGGCCGGGCTTCCTTACCAGCGCAATGCCTGACATAGGGCGTGTTGTATCACGCACTGGTTAGAGTCTTGGGCATGCGGGACGACGAGATTCTCAGCAGGATCAGCGACCTGGTCGACGAGGAGCACGCGCTGCGCGACAAGCTCAGGTCGGGCCAGGTGACCACCGACGAGGAGCAGGCGCGCATCAAGGAGCTTGAGACGGCTCTCGACCAGTGCTGGGACCTGCTCAGGCAGCGCCGGGCCAGGCGCGGCGTGGGCGAGGACCCCGACGGCGCGACCGCCAGGCCGGCCAGCGAGGTCGAGAACTACCGGCAGTAAATTCGCTCGCCACGGGGCCGCGCCGTGCGTTCTGATGGGTGCCATGCATATAGAGCCGATCGACCTCGGCCGGCCTGGCGACTCCATCGAGGGCCTGCACGAGGCGTTCACGGCGGCCACCGCGGCGAGCGGCGACGACCGCGGCCCCCTGCCGTCCTTCGCCCGTTTCTCCCACCTCATCAGGAGCGGCGGTGCGGGAGCGCGCACCGAGCCGGTGGTGGTGCGAGAGGACGGCAAGGTGGCCGGGGGCTACGCGCTGGAGCTGTACGAGGAGGACAACCAGCACGCCGGTGGATCTTCGCGTTCGCCGTACGCCCTGAGCTGCAGCGCCGCGGCATCGGCACCGCGCTCTTCGAGCATGCGGTGGACCGGCTGCGCGCAGAGGGCAGGACGCTGCTGCTGACGGAGACGCCCGCGGGCGGCGTGGGCGCCCGCTTCGCCGCCTCGAAGGGGATGGCGGTGACGCTCACGGAGGCCCGCAGCACGCTCGACCTGCGCACCGCCGACTGGGATGCGCTGCGCGGCATGCGCCCTGAGGCGCCCGGCTATCACCTTGAGCAGTGGATCGGCCCGGCCAGGCAGGAGCTGCTGCCGGATCTGGCGCTGGTGATGAACGGCATGAACGACGCGCCGCACGACCCGGACATCGAAGAAGAGGTCCACACCGTCGAACGCGTGCGCGAGCGGGAGGAGGCTCTCGCGCTGACCGGCCGCACCTGCTACACCACGGTCGCCCGCCGCACCTCCGACGGCGCGCCCGCCGGCTACACTCGCATCCTGCTCGACGAGGCCCGCGACAGCGGCTGGGGCCACCAGGCCGACACCACCGTGGTGCGCGAGCACCGCGGCCATCGCCTCGGGCTGCTGATGAAGATCGCCAACCTGCTCTGGCTGCACGAGCAGGAGCCGCACATCGACCGCGTCATCACCTGGAACGCCACCTCCAACGCCCACATGCTGGCCATCAACGAGGCGATGGGGTTCACGCTGTTCGACCAGTGGAACGAGTGGCGGCTGGCGCTCTGAGACGACCACGAAGATCGCGAAGGGCATGGCCCCGGCCGTCGTGCCGGGGCTAGTCTGACGCATTATGACCTTGGAGTCGCTGCGAAGCGGAGATCCGCGGCAGGTGGGGCCGTACACCCTGGTGGGCAGGCTCGGCGAGGGCGGTATGGGGGTCGTCTACCTCGGCCAGGGCCCCGACGGCGTCCGGGTCGCGGTCAAGGTCATCCACGCCAGGATGGACGCGCAGCCCGACTTCCGGCGCAGGTTCGCCCGCGAGGTGGCGGCCGCGCAGCGGGTGGCCAGGTTCTGCACCGCGCCCGTGCTCGACGCCGACGTCACCGGCGAGGTGGCGTACCTCGTCACCGAATACGTCGAAGGCCCCAGCCTGGGCGCGGCCGTGAAGGAGTCGGGGCCGCTCAAGGGATCCGCGCTCGACGGGCTCGCCGCCGCGATGGCGATGGCCCTGCGCGCCATCCACGGGGCCGGGGTCGTGCACCGCGATCTCAAGCCGTCGAACGTGCTGCTGTCGCAGGTCGGCCCCAAGGTGATCGACTTCGGCATCGCGCAGCTCATGGACGCCGAGGTGAGCAGCGCCATTGTGGGGACGCCGTCGTACATGTCGCCCGAGCAGGTGTCGGGCGTCACCGTCGGGCCCGCGTCGGACATCTTCTCCTGGGGGTCCACGGTCGCCTTCGCCGCGAGCGGCGTCCCGCCGTTCGGCACGGGCCCGGTGCCGAACGTGCTCGTGCGGGTCGTGAACGAGCAGCCGGAGCTGTCCGGGCTCTCCGGCCCGCTGCGCGAGCTGGTGGTCGCCGCCATGTCCAAGAACCCGACGCACCGGCCCACCGCCCAGGACCTCTTGGACCGCCTGAGCGCGGACGCGTCCGGCGGCGCGATCAGCATCCCCGGCCTCCCCGGCGCAAGCGGCCCGCCGAACCCGCCCGGCACCGGCTCCATCCCGCCTGACACCGCTTCCGCCACCGGCCCGAGCGGCGCGCCCGCCCCGCCCGGCGTCGGCGGAGCGTCCGGTCCTCAGAGTGCGGGCGGTGCTTCGCCGATGACCGGTCCGAGCGGGGCGGGCGGCATGGGCGGCCGGCCGCGTCCTCCCCTCCACGAGGGAGCCCCCACAGGCAGCGGGGAGGTCACGGAACCCACGGGACGGCGGAGGTGGGTGGCGGCGGGCTCCGCCGTGGCCGTGGCGGTGGCCGCGCTCGCCACGACGCTCGTGGTGCGAGGACTGAGCGGCGACACGAGCCAGACACCCACCGGAACGGCCGCCACGGGCACGACGCCGGGCGCGGCGACGTCCACGAAGAACACGGCCGCGAGCAGCGCCACGGGCACGGCCACGAACGGCGCCACGAGCAGCGCCACGACCACGCCGGCGAACACGAACGCCGAACCGGGCAACCCGTTACGCGCCGCCGGCTCCGTCGGCTTCTACTCGCCGAAGGAGCCGGGCGCGCGCGACCAGGCCGAGGCATGGCGCAAGGACCGCCCTGAGGACGCCAAGCTGATGGAGCTGCTGGCCGCGGTCCCCCACGCCATCCGGCTCGCCCAGCCGGAGGTCAGGCCGAAGGTGGAGGAGTCCATCGCGGCGGCCGCGCAGGCGGGCGCGGTCCCGGTGTTCCTGGTGAGCAACCTGCCGGGCGGCGACTGCAGCAAGCCGGGCCCGGGCGAGATGGAGCGCTACCAGCAGTGGATCGAGGGCATCGCCCGGACGATCGGCCCGGCCAAGGCCGTGGTGATCCTGGAGCCGGACAGCCTGGCTCGCGTCCCCGGCATCAAGGGCTGCGACCCCGGCGGCTCCCCCGATGAGCGTTACCGCGCGCTGCGCGACGCCGTGACCACGCTCAAGTCCAATCCGAGCACGGCCGTCTACCTGGACGGCAGCCAGGTCTACTGGCCGGGCGCGGAGGTGATGGCCGAGCGGCTGATCGAGGCGGGCATCGACAAGGCCGACGGGTTCTTCCTCAACGTCACCGGCTTCCACGCCACGGACAAGAGCGTCGAGTACGGCAAGGAGCTGTCGGCCTGCATCGCCGCGCGCGTCAAGAAGGGCGGCGGCGGCTGCCCGAAGGACGTCGACGTGGACCCGGCCGACATGCCGCACTTCGTGGTGGACACCAGCAGGAACGGCCAGGGCGCCTGGGTGCCGGACAAGCACTACAAGGACCCGCAGACGTGGTGCAACCCGCCGGGCAGGGGCGTGGGCCCGCGCCCGACCACGGAGACGGGCGAGGAGCTGGTGGACGCCTACCTGTGGATCGCCAGGCCGGGCGTGTCGGGCGGCCGGTGCAGGCGCGGCACGGACGGCGAGAAGGACCCCGAGCGCGGCGTGGTGTCGCCGCCCGCCGGCCAGTGGTGGGACGTGCTGGGGCTGGAGATGGCGAAGAACGCGAACCCGCCGCTGCGCTGACGCGGGCACCACGGCGGCGTTGCGGCCGGGTTAAGCCCAGGTAAGAACTCACGTTAAGCGCACGTTAGATCTGACGCCCCGCGTCTTGTCCGAACAACCTTCTGACGCGAGGCTCTGGCCAGCACCTACTCCCCCCAGAGCCCTCCAGGAGGTATCTACGTGAGCAAGGCACGCGTGCCGTGGAAGGCCGTGGTCGGCGGATCCGTCGGCAATCTCGTCGAGTGGTACGACTGGTTCGTCTACAGCAGCTTCGCCGTCTACTTCGCCGCCTCCTTCTTCCCCGAGGGCGACAACACCGCCAAGCTGCTCAACACGGCCGCCATCTTCGCCGTCGGGTTCTTCATGCGCCCGCTCGGCGGCTGGCTGCTGGGCCGTTACGCCGACAGGAAGGGCCGCAAGGCGGCGCTCACGCTCACCGTCACGCTGATGTCGGCGAGCGCGCTGCTGATCGCCGTCGCGCCCACGTACGACGCGGTCGGCTACTTCGGCGCGCTGGTGCTGGTGGTGGCGCGGCTGCTACAGGGCCTGTCGGTGGGCGGCGAGTACGCCGCCAGCGCCACGTACCTGACCGAGGCCACCCCGCAGGGCCGGCGCGGCATGGCGTCGAGCTTCCAGTACGTGTCGATGACCGCGGGCCAGCTCGTCGGCCTCGGCCTGCAGATCATCCTGCAGAACACGATGTCGAAGGAGGCGCTCGACTCCTACGGCTGGCGCATCCCGTTCGTGGTGGGCGCGGTGGCCGCCGCGGTGGTGTTCTACCTGCGGCGTAACCTGCTGGAGACGGAGGCGTACGACGAGGAGCAGCGCGAGGCGGCGCCCGCCCGCCGGGGCACGATCGCCCAGCTCCTGGCGCACAAGAAGGAGGCGCTGCTGGTCATCGCGCTGACGATGGGCGGCACGGTCGCGTACTACACGTACACGACGTACCTCACCAAGTACCTGTCGAACACGGCGGGCCTGCCGAAGGAGACGGCGACGCTGGTGAGCTTCTGCGCGCTGCTCGTCTTCGCGTGCCTGCAGCCGGTCGCCGGATCGCTGTCGGACCGGATCGGGCGCAGGCCGCTGCTGATCACGTTCGGCCTGGGCTCGATGATCGGGACGGTGCCGCTGATGACGGCGCTCGGCCAGGTGAGCGGGTTCGGCGGCGCGCTCGTGCTGTCGCTGATCGGCCTGATCATCGTCACCGGCTACACCTCGATCAACGCGGTGGTGAAGGCCGAGCTGTTCCCGACGCACGTGCGCGCGCTGGGCGTGGCGCTGCCGTACGCCATCGCGAACGCCCTGTTCGGCGGCACCGCCGAGTACGTGGCGCTGTGGTTCAAGAACAGCGGCATCGAGTCCGGCTTCTACTGGTACGTCTCCGGCTGCGCGGCGGTGTCCCTCGTGGTCTACCTGTTCATGCGCGAGACCAAGGACGTGGCGCTGTCCAGGGCCGAGGCGGCGGCGGAAACGGTGCCCGCCCGCGTCTAACCTGGCGACATGCGGGTTCTCCTGGTGGAGGACGACGATCGGCTCGCCTCCGCGCTCACCACGGCGCTCGCCCGGCACGGCCATCAGGTCATCCGGGCGGCGCTGGCCGTCGACGCCCTCCGCCTGGCGGGGGGCGTCGACTTCGTGCTGCTCGACCTGGGGCTGCCCGACATGGACGGGCTCGACGTTTTGCGCAGGCTGCGGCGGGTCTCGGCGGTGCCGCTGATCGTGGTGACGGCCCGTACGGAGGAGCGCGACGTTCTGCGCGGCCTGCGCTCGGGGGCCGACGACTACCTGGTCAAGCCGTTCCGTACGACGGAGCTGATGGCCCGCATGGAGGCGGTGGTGCGGCGGGGCACGCGCCCGCGCCCGCCGCGCGACCAGGTGGTCCAGGTCGGCGACGTGCGCATCGACCTGAAGGCCAGGCAGGTCACGGTGGCGGGTGAGCCGGTGACGCTGACGCGGCGCGAGTTCGACCTGCTGGCGATGCTGGCGCGCGAGCCGGGCGTGGTGCGCGGCCGGGAGGAGATCCTGGACGAGATCTGGGGCGACCCGCTGCTGTCGGCGTCGCGCTCGCTGGATGTGCACGTGGCGAACCTGCGCGCGAAGACGGGCCGGCCCGGCCTGGTGGAGACGCTGCGCGGGACGGGATACCGGCTGGGCTCGACGGCGTGAACGCCAGGCTGGTCGGCACGTTCACGACGCTGATCGTGTTCCTGGTGGCGGCGCTGGCGGTGCCGCTCGGCCTGGCCTATGCCTCACACCGTACGAACCGGCTGCTGCTGGACCGCCGCGCCGACGCCACCCGCTTCGCGGAGCTGGCCGATCAGGCGGCCCGTGAGGACGACTACACGGGCCTGATCTCGGAGGTGGACCGCTACGCCTCCCTTTACGGCGCGGCCGTGCGCATCCGCGACAGGGACGGTGCGATCCTGCTGACCGCGGGCGACTTCACCGCCGACGACGGCGACGCGCTGCGCCTCGCGCTGTCGGGACGCACGACGGAGGAGCTGCCGACGATCAACCCGTTCAGCCCCGACACGGTGCTGCTGGCCGAGCCGGCGGGCCGCGACGCGCAGCTGTCGGGCGTGGTGCTGCTTCAGGCGCCGGCGGAGCAGGCGCGCAGGGACGTGACGCTGGTGTGGGGCGCGCTGGCGCTCGGCACGCTGGTCTCGCTGGCGTACGCGGTGCTCGCGGCCAGACGGCTGGCCCGCTGGATCCTGCGGCCGGTCACCGAGCTCGACCGCACCACGCAGGCGATCGCCCAGGGGAGGCTGGACGCGCGGGCCCATCCCGGCGGCGGCCCCTCCGAGCTGCGGCGGCTTGAGGAGCGGTTCAACGCGATGGCCGACGCGGTCTCCGCCGCGATGGAGCGGCAGCGGGCGTTCGTGGCCGACGCCTCCCACGAGCTGCGCACCCCGCTCACGGTGCTCGGGCTGCGGCTGGAGAACCTGGAGCCGCATCTGCGCCGCGAGGGCACGGCCGAGTACGAGGAGGCGATGGCGGAGCTCGACCGGCTGGCGCTGCTGGTGGAGGACCTGCTCGCGCTGGCCAAGGTGGAGGCGGGCGCGGGGGCCGGTGGCAAGGAGGTCGAGCTGGCGCCGCGGATGGGGACGTGGCGCGAGGTGTACGCGGCCAAGGACCTGACTCTGCGGACCGAGATCCCCGAGGGGACGGTGGTGCCGGAGGCGGCGGCCAGGATCGCCGACATCGCGCTCGACAACGCCCAGAAGTTCGTGCCCGCGGGCGGCACGGTCACCGTCTCCCTGTCCGACAGGGTGCTGCGGGTCGCCGACGACGGCCCCGGGCTCAGCGACGAGGAGCGGGAGGAGGCGCCGGGACGCTTCTGGCGCTCCAGCTCGCACGAGAACGTGCCGGGCAGCGGCCTGGGGCTGGCCATCGCGGCCGAGCTGGCCAGGGCGTGCGGTGCCACGCTGCGCCTGCTGCCCGCCGACCCGCACGGCCTGGTGGTCGAAGTCCGCCTCCCCGAGCCGTAGCCCCGCAAAGAAGCTCTAGCCGTAGACGGAGCGGTAGTAGCGGGCCGCGCCCGGGTGCAGGCTCACGACGCCGGTGCCGATGGCGTAGCGCTTGTCCAGCCGCCCGCCGGGCGCGGACGGCGCCTGGAGCCGGTCGCGGGCCGCGAACAGCGTCTCAGTGATCATGTACGCCGTGTCGTCCGGCAGCGAGTTCCGGCACATCAGGTAGCTGGGCGTGCCCACGGTCGGCACCGCCCTGACGCCCCCGTACGCGCCGGCCGGGACGGACGCGTGCTCGTACACCGGCCCGTAGCGCCGCCGCAGCTCCGGCACCAGCGGTTCGAGCGGCACGAGCCGGATGTCGGGCAGCGCCTCAAGGGCGGGCGTGGGCACCCCGCCCGACCAGAAGAACGCCTCGATGCGCCCCTCGCGCAGCGCCTCGATGGACGGTTCGAGGCCGAGCCGGGAGACCTCGGGCGAGCGCTTCAGCCCGGCGACGGACAGCACGCGGGCGGCGGTGACGGCCGTGCCCGACCCGTAGAGCCCGATGGACACCGGCCGCCCGGCCAGCCCGCCGAGCGAGGTGATCGCGGAGTCCTTGGCGACGACGAGGTGCACGTAGTTCATGTACATCCTGGCCAGCGCGGAGACGGGCCTGCGGCGTACGCGGACGGCGTCGTCGGCGCTGTCGGCCAGCGCGAACCCCACATCGGCCCGCCCGTCGGTCATCATCGTGAGGTTCTCCACGCTGGCGGCCGTGCGCAGCACCCGCACGGGCTGCCCTTCGCGCCGTAGCTCCTCGGCGAGCCGGTCGCCGAGCGCCCCGTAGGGGCCGCCCGCGAGCCCCGTGGCCAGCCGCAACTCGGGAAGCCCCGGGCCGCCGCCGGAACAGCCCGCGGCCACTCCTGCGGAAAGCAGGGCGAGACCGAGGAAAGAACGCCGGGAAACGGGCATGATTTCACGCTATCCGGTGGCGGAGAATGGACGGGTGACGACCGCACGCCTGCGCATCACCCCAGAGCTGCAGATGTTCCTGCCCGCCAATCGCCGACAGGAGTGGCAGGAGGTCACCCCCGACGGCACCGCCACGCTCGGACACCACGTCGAGTCGCTGGGAGTGCCGCTCACCGAGGTGGGGCCGATGCTCGCGGACGGCCGGCAGGTGCCGCCGTCCCACCTGCTCGCGCCCGGCGACGTCGTGGAGGTGCACCCGGTGCCGCGCCCGCAGCCGCTGCCCGAGGAGCCGCGGTTCCTGCTCGATGTGCACCTGGGCACGCTGGCGCGGCGGCTGCGGCTGCTCGGCATCGACGCCGCGTACCACAACGACATGGACGACCCCGAGCTGGTGGTGCAGGCCAACGAGGAGCGGCGGGTGCTACTCACCCAGGACCGCGGCCTGCTGCGCCGCCGCGCGCTGTGGCTGGGCGCGTACGTCCGCGGCTCGGCCCCGTCCGACCAGCTCCGTGACCTGCTCCAGCGCTTCGCGCCGCCGCTGCGCCCGTGGACGCGCTGCACCGCCTGCAACGGCGTGCTGGCGCCGGTGTCCAAGGACGAGGTGGAGCCGGAGCTGGAGGCGGGCACCCGGCGCTCCTACGACGCCTACGGCCGCTGCGAGTCGTGCGGCCAGGTCTACTGGCACGGCGCGCACAGCGGGCATCTGGAGGAGATCATCCGCATGGCCACCGCCTGGGTCGCGTGACGCCGGCCATGAAGGGGCGCATGCAGTTCCGCATCATGGGGCCGCTCGCGGTGCTCGACGCCGAGGGCCGCGACCGCACCCCGACGGTGCCCAAGCACCGCGACCTGCTCGCCTTGTTCCTGCTGCACGCGGGCCGTCCGCTGACGGTCGAGCGGCTGCGCAGGCTGTTATGGGCGAGCGAGGGCGGTGACCGCTCCGACTCCCTGGTCCGGGGCTACGTCGGCGAGCTGCGCCGGCTGCTCGGCAAGGACGTGATCACCACCGTGTCCGGCTCGTACGCCCTCGCGCTGGGCGACGGCCTGCTCGACGTGGACAGGTTCCGGCTGCTGGTCGATCGGGGCGCCAACGAGGAGGCGCTGGCGCTGTGGCGCGGCGAGGTGCTGGAGGACGTCGATCCCGAGGGCACGCGGTGGGCCGAGACGCGGCGGCTGCGCGAGGAGCTGGAGGAGCTGCGGCTGCTCGCGCTGGAGCGCCGGGTGCAGGCCGACCTCGACGCCGGGCGTCACCGCGAGCTGCTGGCCGAGCTGAAGCAGCTCGTCAAGCGGCATCCGACGTGGCAGCGCTTCCGCGGCCAGTACATGCTGGCCCTCTACCGCAGCGGGCGCCGGGTGGAGGCGCTGGCGGCGTACGCGGTGCTGCGCGACCAGCTCGACGGCGGCCACGCCATCGAGCCCGACCCCGAGCTGCAGCTCCTCTACCACCGGATGCTGCACGACGACGCGTCCTTGCACGTGTCGGCCGGCCCGCCGGTGCTGCTGCCGCCCGACGTGAGCGGCTTCGTCGGGCGCGCCGACCTGCTCGACCGGGTGATCGGCGGCCAGGTGGTGGTGCACGGGCAGGCGGGCGCGGGCAAGTCGGCGCTGGCCGTGCACGCGGCCTGGCGGCGGCGCGCGGACTTCCCCGACGGCATCCTGTACGCCGACCTGCGCGAGACCACGGCCCCGGCCGCCGTGCTCGAAGACTTCCTGCGCTGGCTGGGCTGCCCTGCGCAGGCCATCCCGGCCACGCTGGAGCAGCGGGTGCGGCTGTTTCGCACGTACGCGGCGAACCGGTCGCTGCTGGTGCTGCTCGACAACGCGGCGGGCGAGGCGCAGGTGCGGCCGCTGCTGTCGGCCTGCCCGACGGTCGTGACCAGCCGTTCCCCGCTCGGCGGCCTGACCGAGGCGCGGCGGCTGTCGGTCGGCGTGCTGGCCGAGAAGGAGGCGCTCGAGCTGCTGGTCACCGGCTCGGGCCGGGACGCGGACCGGGGCGGCGAGCATGACGGCGGGGAGGCGTGGCTGCGGCTGGCGCGGCTGTGCGGCGGGCTGCCGCTGGCGCTGCGCATCGCCGCCTCGCGGCTGGCCGCCCGCCCCGAGTGGACGGTCGGCTACCTGGTGCGGCTGCTGGAGGACGAGCAGGAGCGGCTCGACCGGCTGCACGCGGGCGACCAGGCCGTGCGCAGCGTGCTCGCGATCGGCTTCGACGGCCTGCCCGAGCCGGCCAGGCTGACGCTGCGCGGGCTCGGCGCGCTGTCCGCGCCCGACGTCGCCGACTGGGTGACCGACCTGCTCGGCGGGCAGGCGGAGGCGCTGGTGGACGCGGGGCTGCTGGAGACGTGCGGGGTGGACGTCGCGGGCCAGGTCCGCTATCGGATGCACGATCTGACCCGGCTGTTCGCCCGCGAGCATCCGGTGCCCGGCGTGCCGGCGAAGGTGGCGTCGGTGGTGCTCGCGCGGGTGCAGGCGTCGCGGTTCTCGCTGGTGTCGGACGACCCCGGCACGGTGGTGGCGACGCGCGACATCAGGGAGTCGGTGGAGTGGCTGGCGGCCGAGCGCGGCTTCCTGGTCAGCCTGGTCGCCGACCTGCACGCGGCGGGCCTCGACGACGAGTGCTGGCGGCTCGCCCACCTGCTGGCGCCGTTCCTGGAGCGGCACCGGTTCCTGGACGACTGGCGGGCGGTGACCGGGCCCGCGCTGGCCTCGGCGCGGCGGGCGGGCGATGACCATGGGGCGGCGCTCGTCCTGCTCGACCTGGGCGATCTGCACCTGGCCGAGCGGCGGTGGGACCGCGCGGAGGAGGCGCTGCGCCCGGCCCTCGAGTCGTGCCTGCGGCACGGCCTGGCCCGCGACGCGAACCGGGTGCGGCTCCGGCTGGGCCGCGTCCACCTGGAGCTGGGCCGGCTGGAGGCGGCCGAGCAGGCGCTGCGGCAGTGCCGGGCGGCCGCCGCGGGCCTGCGGGACGAGGCCGACGCCGACCGGGTGCTCGGCGAGGTGCTGCGCCGCGCGGGCCGCCTCGACGAGGCCGCCGGGCATCTGCTCGCCGCCGTCGAGGGGCTGGCCAGGCTGGGCGACCGGCACCGGCAGGCCGACACGCTGATCGACCTGTCCACGGTGCGCCTCGCGCAGGCCGCCAAACCCGCCGCGCGGGCCGCCGCCGAGCAGGCCAGGGGCATCGCCGTACGCCTCGGCGACCGGCTGCTCGACGCCCACGCCCTGCTGGCGCTGGCCCGGGTGAACCGGGCGGAGGGCGCGGCCGAGCTGGCCGCCGAGCTGGCCGGTGCGGCGCTGGAGGTGTTCGAGGAGACCGGCGACCAGCGGGGCGCCGCCAACGCCCGCGCCCTGCTGGCCGGGACCGCACGCCGCTGAACGCAGTCGGCAGGGCTCACATCGCGAGCAGCCGCCGCGTCCCCCCTTCCGGCTGACTGCGGCTCAGACGGCGAGCAGCCGCTGCACGTCCTCCCTGTGCAGCTCCTCGGCCGTCCCGGTGCGCACGACGTGCCCTCCGTCGAGGATCACGAACCGGTCGGCCAGCCGCAGCGCGATGTCCAGGTACTGCTCGACCAGCAGCACGGCCAGCCCTGAGGCGTGCAGCCGCTCGATGGCCGCCTCGATCTCCAGGATGATCGACGGCTGGATGCCCTCGGTCGGCTCGTCGAGGATGAGCATGCGCGGCCTGGTCACCAGCGCGCGGGCCATGGCGAGCTGCTGCTGCTGGCCGCCGGACAGGTGCCCGGCGCTGCGCTTGAGCAGCGGCCGCAGGGCGGGGAAGAGGTCGAGCGCCTCGTCCACGGCCGAGCGCGGCTGCTTCGCGGCTTCGACGGTGACCAGCAGGTTCCCCAGCACCGACAGTTGCGGGAAGCACTGGTGGCCCTGGGGGACGTAGCCCATGCCGAGGCGTACGCGCTCGTGCGGCTTGAGCCTGGTGACGTCGCGGCCGTCGAACGTCACCGTGCCCGCGGTCGCGGGCAGCACCCCCATGACGGTGTTGAGCAGCGTGGTCTTGCCCACGCCGTTGCGTCCCATGACGCACACGAGCTCGCCGGGACCGACCTCGACCGAGACCCCGAACAGCACGCGTGCCCGCCCGTAGCCCGACTCAAGGCCGGTTACCGACAGCATCGCTGGTCCTCCTTCCCAGGTAGACCTCCTGCACGCGGGGGTCGCCGCTGACCTGCTCGACCGATCCCTCCACCAGGACCTTGCCCTCGTGCAGGACGGTCACCGTCGAGGCGTGCCGCCGCAGGAACTCCATGTCGTGCTCGACCACGATCACCGTGTGGTCGTCGGCGATCTGCATGAGCAGCTCGCCGGTGCGTTCGCGTTCGTCCTTGGACATGCCGGCGACCGGCTCGTCCAGGAGCAGCAGCCGGGGCCGCTGCGCCAGCAGCATGCCGATCTCCAGCCACTGGCGCTGGCCGTGCGAGAGAACGCCCGCTGAACGTCCGGCGAGCTCTTCGAGACCCGTCCTGGCCAGCGCCTCCTCGACGGCCTCCGAGACGCCCGAGCGCTTTCTCGCCAGCGACCACAGCGGCTTGCGGAAGGTGGCGGCGAGGTCGAGGTTCTCCAGCACGGTGAGCGCCTCGAACACCACCGACGTCTGGAAGGTGCGGCCGACGCCCATGCGGACGATCTGGTGCTCCTTCTTGCCGACGAGGTCGTGGCCGTCGAAGCGTACGGTGCCGGCCGCGGGCTTGGTCAGCCCCGTGATCACGTCGATGAGCGTGGTCTTGCCCGCCCCGTTCGGCCCGATGAGGAAGCGCAGCTCGCCCTCGGGCACGGTGAGGTTCACGCCGTCGAGCGCGCGGAAACCGTCGAACACGACCTGGACGTCACGTAGTTCGAGCACGTCGCAGCCTCCCTGCCAGGCCCACGATGCCTCTCGGGGCCAGCGTCATGACCAGGATGAACAGCGCTCCTTGCAGGTAGAGCCAGCCGTCGGCGAACTGCTCGCTGAAGGCGGTCTTGGCGTAGCCCATGACGACCGCGCCGAGCACGGCCCCGGCGAGCGCGTGCCGGCCGCCGACGGCCACCGCGACGACCAGCTCCAGCGAGGGCACGACGCCGAGCAGGGCGGGCGAGATGATGCCGACGACGGGGACGAACAGCGCGCCCGCCAGCCCCGCCATGCCCGCCGAGATGGCGAAGGTGACGGTCTTGACCAGGGCCGGGTCGTAGCCGAGGAAGCGGACCCTGTCCTCACCGTCGCGTACGGCGACGAGCAGCCGGCCGTACCGGCTGTTGACGAGCTGCCTGGTGGCCAGGTAGAGCACGCCGAGCACGCCCGCGACGACCAGGTAGAGTCCGCGCTGGGTGGAGTCGTCGGCGAGGTCCTGGCCGAACAGCTCGAAGAAGTTCGTCATGCCGTTGGTGCCGCCGGTCAGGCCCTGCTGCCCGACCAGCAGGATGACCATGGCGGCGGCCAGCGCCTGGGTGAGGATCGCGAAGTACGCGCCGCGTACGCGCTGACGGAAGACCAGCGTGCCGAGCAGCACCGCGAGCGCGACCGGCGCGAGTATCGCCATGCTGAGCGCGAAGACCGGGTCGGCGAACGGCGCCCACAGCGCGGGCAGCTCCTCCACCCCGCTCCACACCATGAAGTCGGGCAGCCCGCCCGGCCCCGCCTCGGTGAGCTTGAGGTACATCGCCATGGAGTAGCCGCCGAGCCCGAAGAAGACGCCCTGCCCGAGGGTGAGCATGCCGCCCTGTCCCCAGGCCAGCCCGATGCCGAGCGCGACGATCGCGTAGCACAGGTATTTCGCGAGCAGCCCGAGCCGGAACGGCTCCAGCAGCAGCGGCGCGGCGACGAGCGCGATGACCGCGATGGCGGCGAACGGAAGGTTGCGCTTGATCACGTCAGCACCCTCGACCTGAGCACGAACAGCCCTTGCGGCCTGATCTGGAGGAACGCGATGACGACGGCGAACACGATGACCTTGGCCAGCGAGGCGTCCGACCAGAACTCGGCGTAGGAGTTGAGCAGCCCCAGCCCGGCGGCGGCGAGCACGGCGCCCCTGAGCTGACCGAGCCCACCGGCCACGACGACGAGGAAGGCGTCGACGATGTAGTACGTGCCGAGCGCCGGCCCGACCGGCCCGATCAGCGTGAGCGCGACCCCGGCGATCCCGGCCAGGCCCGAGCCGATGAAGAACGTCAGCATGTCCACCCGGCCGGTGTCGATGCCGCTGGTGGCGGCGAGCTGCCGGTTCTGCACCACGGCCTGCGTCCGCCTGCCCAGCCCGGTGCGCGTCAGGTAGACCCAGACCGCGACCACGCCGGCCACCGCCAGCGCCATGATGAACAGCCGGTTGTAGGGCAGGATGCCGACGCCGCCCGACAGCCAGGACGGCGCGGGCACCTGCACGTTGGGCGCGCCGAACAGGTCGCGGGCGAGCTGCTGCAGCACCAGGCTGACGCCCCAGGTGAGCAGCAGCGTGTCCAGCGGCCTGCCGTAGAAGTGGCGGATCGCGGCCCGCTCCAGGATCAGCCCCATCACCCCGGCCACGAGGAACGCGACCGGCAGCGCGAGCAGCAGGTCCCCGATGAGGAACGCGGTGTAGGCACCGGCCATGATGAACTCGCCGTGCGCCATGTTGATCACGCCCATCTGCCCGAACGTGAACGTCAGGCCGAGCGCGATGAGCAGCAGCACCGCCCCGATCGACAGCCCGATCGGGAGCTGGTTGACGAACGCCGACATCACTGGCCCGCCGACAGGCCGCCCGCCCACGGGTAGCCCTTGAGGTACGGATCCGGCTTGATCGGCTCGCCCGAGTCCCACACCTGCTTGATCAGGCCGTCCGGCTGGATGATGCCGATGCGGGCGGTCTTGTACATGTGCTGGTTCTCGCCGTCGATGGTGACCTTGCCTTCCGGGCGATCGAGCGAGATGCCGGGCGCGGCCTTCCTGACCGCCTCCACCTCGGTCGTACCGGCCTTCTTGACGGCCTCGGCCCACAGGTAGACGGCGTTGTATCCGGCCTCCATCGGGTCGGAGGTGACCTTGTTCTGCCCGTACTTGGCCTTGTACGCCTTGACGAACGCCTCGTTCTCGGGGGTGTCGGTGGTCTGGTAGTAGTTCCAGGCGACGGGATGGCCGGCGATGTTGTCCACGCCGATGCCGGTGACCTCCTCCTCGGCGACGCTCACCGACAGCACCGGCATGGTGTCGGCGGTGACGCCCGCGCTCTTGAGCTGCTTGAAGAAGGCCACGTTGCTGTCGCCGTTGAGGGTGTTGAACACCGCGTCGGGCTCGGCCTGCACGACCTTGTTGACGAGGGTGGAGTATTCGGTGTGGCCGAGCGGGGTGTACTCCTCGCCGAGGATCTCCATGCCGTTCGCGGCCGCGTACGCCTTGATGATCTTGTTGGCGGTGCGCGGGAAGACGTAGTCGCTGCCCACCAGGAACAGCTTCTTCTTGCCCTGCTCCTTCAGGTAGTCGAGGCCGGGGATGATCTGCTGGTTGGTGGTGGCGCCGGTGTAGAAGATGTACGGCGAGCTCTCCAGGCCCTCGTACTGCACCGGATACCACAGCAGCGCCTTGTACCGCTCGAAGACCGGCAGCATCGCCTTCCTGCTCGCCGAGGTCCACCCGCCGAACACGGTCGCCACCTTGTCCTGCCTGATGAGCTTCGTCGCCTTCTCGGCGAAGGTGGGCCAGTCGGAGGCGCCGTCCTCCACGATGGGGACGAGCTTCTTGCCGAGCACGCCGCCCGCCTTGTTGATCTCCTCGATGGCGAGCAGCTCGGCATCGCGTACGGTGACCTCACTGATCGCCATGGTGCCGCTCAGCGAGTGCAGGATACCGACCCTGATCTCGTCGGACGAGGCCGCCGGCTCGGAGTCCGATCCACAGGCCGCGATGGGTAATACGAGGAGCGCGGAGACGAGCAGACGGGCAATCGGGCGGGGGATGCGCACAGCCGTTCCTTCCTGCCGACCGGTACTGCGAGAAAGGTGACTCCGCGACATTTCGCCTTGAGTTCTCGATTGTTAATTGGCGATTGCCGAACGTTCACAAACGCACATAACCCGTCATGTCGGCGATCGCCAGGGCGCGAAACCAACACGACATCGACCGGCAACAGGGCGGAAACGGCCGGTTCCTATGGTCCGGCCATGCGGCTAACCTCACACGAGCAGGAGCGGCTGCTCATCCACGTCGCCGCCGGGGTGGCGCGCGAGCGGCGGGCCAGGGGCCTGCGGCTCAACCACCCCGAGGCTACCGCCATCATCGCCTCTTTCCTCATGGAAGGCGCCCGGGACGGGCGCAGCGTCGCCGAGCTGATGGAGGCCGGACGGTCGGTGCTCAGCCGGGCCGACGTCATGGAGGGCGTGCCGGAGATGCTGGAGAGCGTGCAGATCGAGGCCACGTTCCCCGACGGCACCAAGCTCGTCACCGTCCACAGGCCGATCCCGTGATCCCCGGCGAGTACGTCCACCCCGAGGGCGCCGTTCCGCTCAATCCGGGTCGGGAACGGGTGACGGTCCGCGTGGTCAACACCGCCGACCGGCCCATCCAGGTGGGCTCCCACTACCACTTCGCCGCCGCCAACCCGGGGCTGGACTTCGACCGGCGGGCGGCCAGGGGCATGCGGCTCGACGTGCCCGCGGGCACCGCCGTCAGGTTCGAGCCCGGCGTCGAGCGCGACGTCACCCTGGTGCCGCTGGCCGGGCGGCGCGTCGTCCCCGGGCTGCGGCCGGAATGGGCGGGGCCGCTCGATGACTGAGATCTCCCGCGAGCGCTACGCCGCACTCTACGGCCCCACCACCGGCGACCGCGTCCGGCTGGCCGACACCGACCTGTTCATCGAGGTCACCGACGACCTGTCCATGGGCGCGGCGGGCGCCGGCGACGAGGCCGTCTTCGGCGGCGGCAAGGTGATCCGCGAGTCCATGGGCCAGGCCAGGACCACCCGCGCGGAGGGCGCAGCCGACCTGGTCATCACCGGCGCGGTCATCCTCGACCACTGGGGCGTGATCAAGGCCGACGTCGGCATACGCGACGGCCGCATCGCCGCCATCGGCAAGGCCGGCAACCCCGACACGATGGACGGCGTCGGCATCGTCATCGGCCCGTCGACCGAAGTGCTGGCCGGCAACGGCAAGATCCTCACCGCCGGGGCCGTCGACTCCCACGTCCACCTCATCTGCCCCCAGCTTCTCGACGAGGCCATCGGGTCCGGTGTCACGACGATCGTCGGGGGCGGCACCGGACCCGTCGAGGGCACCAAGGCCACCACCGTCACCGGCGCCTGGTACCTCGGCCGCATGCTGGAGTCCCTCGACGCCTACCCGCTCAACTTCGCCCTGCTCGGCAAGGGCAACACGGTCAGCAGCGAGGGCCTGGTCGAGCAGCTTGAGGCCGGAGCCTCCGGCTTCAAGCTGCACGAGGACTGGGGCACCACGCCGGCCGCCATCGACGCCTGCCTGAGCGTCGCCGACGCCTCCGGCGTGCAGGTCACCATCCACACCGACACGCTGAACGAGGCCGGCTTCGTCGAGTCGACGCTCAAGGCCATCGGCGACCGGACGATCCACGCGTACCACACCGAAGGGGCGGGCGGCGGGCACGCGCCCGACATCATCCGCGTCGCCTCCTACGCCAACGTGCTGCCGTCATCCACCAACCCGACCAGACCGCACACCGTCAACACGCTCGACGAGCACCTCGACATGCTGATGGTCTGCCACCATCTCAACCCGGCCATCCCCGAGGACCTCGCCTTCGCCGAGTCGCGCATCAGGCCGAGCACGATGGCGGCCGAGGACGTGCTGCACGACCTCGGGGCCATCTCCATGATCGGCTCCGACTCGCAGGCCATGGGGCGCATCGGCGAGACGATCATCCGTACGTGGCAGACCGCCCACGTCATGAAGGCCCGGCGCGGTCAGCTCGGCGGCGGACCCGCCGACAACCTGCGCGCCCGCCGCTACATCGCCAAATACACGATCTGCCCCGCCGTCGCCCACGGGCTCGACGGCGAGATCGGCTCGGTCGAGCAGGGCAAGCTCGCCGACCTCGTCCTGTGGGACCCCGCGTTCTTCGGGGTCAAGCCCGACCTGGTGATCAAGGGCGGGGTCGTCGCCTGGGCGCAGATGGGCGACGCCAACGCCTCCATCCCCACGCCCCAGCCGGTGCTGCCCCGCCCCATGTTCGGGGCCTCACCCGTCACCGCCGCCGCCACGTCCCTGCACTTCGTCGCCCCGCTCGCCGTCGAATCGGGCCTGGCCGACCGGCTCGCCGTCCGGCGCAGGCTCGCGCCGGTCGCCGACGTGCGGCGGCGCGGCAAGGAGGCGATGCCGCTCAACGACGCGCTCCCCCGGATCGACGTCGCCCCCGACACCTTCGACGTCCGCATCGACGGCGAGCTGATCGAGCCCGCCCCCGCCACGTCCCTGCCCATGGCTCAGCGCTACTTCCTGTTCTGATGAACCCGTCCCTGCTGCTCCTGACCGACTCCCGGCTCCCGGCCGGCGGCCACGCGCACTCGGGCGGCGTCGAGCGCGCCGTCGTCTCGGGTGCCGTGCACGACGCGCCGTCGCTGGCGGCGTTCCTGCGCGGCCGCCTGCACACCGCCGGCGCGGTCACCGCCGCGCTGGCGGCCGCCGCCCGCACCCACGCCGCCGCACCCGGCACGCGCATGTGGGCGGAGCTGGACGCCGAGGTGGACGCCAGGACCGCATCGCCCGCGCAGCGCGACGCCTCCCGCACCCAGGGCAGGCTGCTGCTGCGGGTCGCGCGCCGGGTCTGGCCCGCTCCGGCGCTGGACGAACTGGCCCGCGCCGTGCCCAGCGCGCACCACCCGATCGCGCTCGGCGCAGCCGCCTTCGCCGCGGGGGCGAGCGCCGAGGAGGCGGCGCTGGCGGCCGCCTACCACGCGGTCACCGGGCCGGCCACCGCCGCCGTACGCCTGCTCGGCCTCGATCCCGTGGCCGTGCACGCCCTGCTCGCCGGCCTCACTCCCGACCTGGCCGCCGTCGCCTCCCGCGCCTGCCGCTTTCCTGACTCCGCCCCCGGCTTCGACGCCGCCCCCGACGCCGCCTCCGACGCCGCCTCCGACACTGCTCCTGACACTGCCCCTGACACCGGCCCCGACCCTGCCCCCGGCTCTGACCCCTGGCTCGATGACCTCGCCGGCGGGTGGGAGTCGTTGCCCGCACCCTCCGCACCCGCCCTCGACCTCATCGCCGAACAGCATGCCCAGGCCGAGGTCAGGCTCTTCGTCTCCTAGGAAAGGACCCCACATGGGAGCCAACCACGACGACCACCACCACACGCCCGACGGCCGCGGCCGCGCGCTGCGCCTCGGCGTGGGCGGCCCGGTGGGCAGCGGCAAGACGGCCCTGGTCGCCGCCCTGTGCCGGGCGCTCGGCCCGTCCCTGTCGCTGGGCGTGGTGACCAACGACATCTACACCACCGAGGACGCCGACTTCCTGCGCCGCGCGGGCGTGCTGGACGACGAGCGCATCCTGGCCGTCGAGACCGGATGCTGCCCGCACACGGCGATCCGCGACGACATCGCCGCCAACCTCGACGCCGTCGAGACCCTCGAATACCGCTTCGGGCCGCTCGACCTCGTCATCGTGGAGAGCGGCGGCGACAACCTCACCGCCACCTTCAGCCGGGGGCTCGCCGACCGGCAGATCTTCGTGCTCGACGTATCGGGCGGCGACAAGGTGCCGCGCAAGGGCGGCCCCGGCGTCACCACCGCCGACCTGCTGGTCATCAACAAGACGGACCTCGCGCCCATGGTGGGCGCCGACCTGGGCGTCATGGCCCGCGACGCGGCGGCCGTACGCGGGGAGCGGCCCGTGCTGTTCACCTCGATCCGCCAGGACCCGACCGCCGACGCGGTGGCCGCCTGGGTCAGGGACGAGGTCCGCGCCTGGTCCCACTCCCACGCCACCCCGGTCTCGTGAACCCTCCTCCCACCACCGTCGGGCAGGCCACCCGCTCCCCCGCCCCGCTCGGCACGGCAGCGCACGCGGTCCTGCACGAGGCCACCCCGCCCACCGAGGCACCCGCCTCAGCCGAGCCCGCACCCGTCGCCGGACCGGCCACGGAGACCGCGACAGGCACGGGCGGGCGCACCGCGCACTCTCCCGGTCCGGCAGGGCGGGGGATGCGGGCGGAAGCGGCCGTGGAGACGGCGGCGGGGGCGGGTGGGCGTACGGTCATCGAACGGCTGGCGTCCGCACCACCGTTGACGCTGCGGCAGACGGGCCCGCACACCGTGCACCTGATCTCCACCGCGGCCGGCCCGCTGGGCGGCGACCGGCTCCGGCTCGACCTGCGGGTGGCCCCCGGCACGACGCTGGAGCTGGGTTCGGTGGCGGCCACGCTCGTGCTGCCCGGCGACGGCCCGTCGATGATGCTGATCACCGCGCACGTCGGCGCGGAGGCGACGCTGAGGTACGTCCCCGAGCCGACCGTGCTGGCCGCCCGCAGCGATCACCGCCTGCGCGTCCGCCTCACGCTGGAGCCGGGCGCGACGGTGCTGTGGCGGGAGGAGATCGTCTTCGGCCGCCACGGCGAGCCGTCAGGCCGCTGCCATGCACGCTTCGACGCCACCTGCGACGGCGTGCCGCTGCTCAGGCAGGAGTTCACGGTCGGCGACCCCGGCCTGGACGGTTCACCGGCGGTGTACGGGAGTGCCCGCTGCGTCGGCACGACGTTCCTGACCGAGCGGGCGCCCGCGCCCGCCGTGGCCGAAGGGGTCGCGGTGCTGCCGCTGGCCGCGCCGGGCACGCTGGTCTCGGCCCTGGCCGACGACGCCGTCCAGCTCCGCGCCCGCCTGGAGTGGGGCGAGCGCCAGGCGATGCCGGCACCGCCCACTGGTGACGACTCCGTTGCGTACGGTGGTGAGGCGGCCTCCCCCGGCATAGGCTGATCGTGTGGCCGACGACCTCAAGCCCGCGTCCGCCCGTACCCGCCTGGGCCGTGGCCCCGCGATCGCGGTGCTGGCGGCCGGCGTGCTGCTCACCATCTGCGCGATCCTGCCGTGGGCGGGCATCCAGGC
This sequence comes from Nonomuraea sp. NPDC052634, assembly GCF_040678535.1. Classification (NCBI taxonomy): domain Bacteria; kingdom Bacillati; phylum Actinomycetota; class Actinomycetes; order Streptosporangiales; family Streptosporangiaceae; genus Nonomuraea; species Nonomuraea sp. NPDC052634. Next base: position 2,701,613 of record NZ_JBFATY010000001.1, read on the forward strand.
GACGAGCAGCCTGATCGGCGCCGGCGTGGCCAGCGACGTGCGCGGCATCGACGACCCGCTCGGCGTCTACACCCTGCTGGCGGGCCTGGCCGCGCTGGGCTGCGGCGTGGCCGGCCTGATCGCCCATCCCCGCCTCGCCGCCCTGGCGATCGCGCCGGGCGTGGTGGCGGTGTTCGTGCTGGTGTCGTACGTGGCGGGCAGCGACGGCCTGCGCGACCGCGTCTCCATCCACCTCGGCGACCTGCTGTCGATCGAGCCGGTGATCAGGCCAGGCTGGTTCGCCGCGCTGGCCTGCGCGGTCGCGACCGTGCTGCTGTCGGTCGTGGCCCTGGTACGCCGCTGACCGCCCCGCGGCCCTCCAGCCCGGCAGGCGCGGGGGATCAGTCGTAGAAGCCGAGCCGCCGCAGCTGCTTGGGGTCGCGCTGCCAGTCCTTGGCCACGCTGATGCGCAGGTCGAGGTAGACGCGGGTGCCGAGCAGCGCCTCGATCTGCTTGCGGGCCTTGGTGCCGACCTCGCGCAGCCGCTCGCCCTTGTGCCCGATGACGATGGCCTTCTGTGACGGCCGCTCGACGAACATGTGGGCGTAGATGTCGAGCAGGTCGTCGCGCCCCTGCCTGGGCAGCATCTCGTCGACGACGACGGCGATGGAGTGGGGCAGCTCGTCGCGTACGCCCTCCAGCGCCGCCTCCCTGATCAGCTCGCCGACCAGCACCTGCTCGGGCTCGTCGGTGAGCTGCCCGCCCTCGTAGAGCGGCGGCGACTCCGGCAGGTGCTTGATCAGCACGTCGCCGAGCACGTCGAGCTGCTCGCCGGCCTCGGCCGACACGGGCACGATGTCGGCGAAGTCGGCCACCTGCGACACCGCGAGCAGCTGCTCGGCGATCTTCTCCTTGCTCGCCAGGTCGCACTTGGTGACCACCGCGACGACCGGGGTCTTCTTCACGGCCGAGAGCTTCTCGGCGATGAACCGGTCACCCTTGCCGATGGGCTCGTTGGCCGGCACGCAGAACCCGATGACGTCGACCTCGGTGAGCGTGGACAGCACGAGGCTGTCGAGCCGCTCGCCCAGCAGCGTGCGGGGACGGTGCAGGCCGGGGGTGTCGACGATGATGAGCTGCGCGTCGGGCCGGTGGACGATGCCCCTGATGACGCGCCTGGTCGTCTGCGGCTTGGACGAGGTGATCGCCACTTTCTGGCCGACCAGGGCGTTCATCAGCGTGGACTTGCCGACGTTCGGCCTCCCCACGAAGCAGGCGAATCCGGCGCGATGGTTGTCTGGCGAAGTCACATAGTGCATTGTGGCCTATCAGCGGGCGTGTTCACGCCACCAGGCGTACGCCTGGGGCGCGACGCCCGGCGTCCACGGGGTGGTTTCGAGGCCGGGGAGCTCCTCTTCGGCGACCCAGCGGTAGTCGTGGATCTCCACGCCGTCGGGGCGCGGCTCGGGGGATCCGGGGGCGAGCCGGCAGCCGTAGGCGGCGATGACGTAGCCGACCTCGTGGCCGTTGGGATAGACCGTGCGGAACTCGGGGCCGCCGTACACGCCGATCAGGCCCCGCACCTCGATCTCGACGCCCAGCTCCTCGCGCAGCTCCCGCACGACGGCGTCCTCGGGCCGCTCGTCGGGATCGACGCCGCCGCCCGGGGCCGCCCACCGCCGGACGTCGCCGTGGTTGGCCAGCAGCAGGCGGCCGTCGTCGTCGAACACGAACGCGGAGACCGAGGGCAGCATGATCAGGTCTGAGCCGACCTTCTCCCGCAGCCTCGCCAGAAAGGGCGACATCGGCATGTCAGCCTCGCAGGGTGCCGTCGGGACCGGCCACGAGCAGCTTGCCCGCACCCAGCTCGGCCGCCACCGCCTCGTCGGCGGGGCTCGGGTCGCCCTCGCTGACCAGCGCGACCGCCTCCAGGGAACGCGCGCCGCTGGAGACCGCCATGGCCACCGCGACCTGCACGGCCGAGAGCGTCAGCGCCGACAGGGCCACGTTCGTCGCCGCGTAGGTGCGGCCCGTCTCGTCGCGCACGGCCGCGCCCTCGGCGGAACCGTTGCGCGCCCGGGCGGAACGGGCCAACGTGATGATCTTGCTGTCTTCGGGATCGAGTGTCACGCGCTCTAGGTTAGGCGCTGACCATGGAGAGCGCCGCCTCGACGACCTTCCGGGTACGGCCGGCGTCCACGTCGTTCATCCCCGTGTGCACCACCGAGACCAGCGTGTCGCCGACGCGGGCGAGCACGAGGTCCATCTCGTACGGGTAGCCGTTCAGCCGCCCGCTGAAGCGCGCCCCGACGGCGTCGTCGGCCGCCTCCCGCACCGCCTCGTCGATCGGCAGTTCGTGCGGCCGCAGGTCGGTGCCGCTCGAGCTGCGCACGGCGTGGCACTTGCGCAGCGCCTCGGCCAGCTCGTCCAGGTGGTCCTCCGCCTCGCCGGCCGCGTACCTGGCGAGGCCGACCCCGGCCTGCTCGCCCAGGCCGTCGCCGTGGTAGCTGACCGCGGCCTGCGCGGTGAGCGCCTGTCCCGGCGCCTTGCCTCCGGGCGGTTCCAGCACGGCCCGGCAGTTCTCGTCCGCCTGCCCGAACGGCATCTGCCAGGCCTGCTCCGGTCTGATCGTGAAGCCGTCCGGCAGGCGCGGCTGTTCCTTGCTGACCACTTCGCGCAACTGCGCCATGGCCTGCGCGTCGAGAAAGCTCTCGGCTCCCACGCCGCCGCACCCCGCCAGGAGGCAGGTGAGCAGCGCGCAGGCGCCGATCCCTGGTCTTCGTTTCATGATCCCCCCCTTGAACCGCAGCCTCCCCGCACGAGTAATGCGGCAATCCACCGGAGTGACCACCAATACGCAAAAAGGGTGCCCCCGCCCTGATCAGGACGAGAACACCCTTTACGCCGACCAGCGTCGCGACCCGGTACCAGGCCGGGACGCCGTCGTTCCCCCCAGGATCCGTCCTCGGGCCGCGAACCCCACCCGGCCTTCGGACGGTCTCCCCTCGTAGACACCCACCGCACTGGATGTCGTTGGTTCGAGAGTGCCGTACCCGGCTTGCAGAAGACTTGTAGAACGCTTGCCGTTTCGCCCGCATTCGCGGCCTTCGCCGGAAGTGGCGTCACTCCCGGCCGGCGGGGCGCTCCCGCTCGCGTTCGCGCTCGCGATCCCGTTCCCGATCGCGTTCACGCTCGCGCTCGGCCGCCACCGGCAGCGCCTCGTCCTCCGGTGGCGTCACCCGCCGCACCACCACGGTGCTGATCCGGTTGCGCCGGCCCGCCAGGCTCTCCGCGGTCAGCGACAGCCCCGCCACCTCGGCGTGGGAGCCCGCGATCGGCACCCGGCCGAGCGCGTGCGCGAGCAGCCCGCCCACGGTCTCGACGTCATCGACGTCGATCTCGGTGTCGAACAGCTCGCCCAGCTCGTCGACCGGCATGCGGGCGGTCACCCGCATGCCGCCGTCCTCCATGGGCTCGACCCTGGGCGCCTCCTGGTCGTACTCGTCGGTGATCTCGCCGACGATCTCCTCCAGGACGTCCTCGATCGTGACCAGGCCGGCCGTGCCGCCGTACTCGTCGATGACGATCGCGATGTGGATCTGGCGCGCCTGCATCTCCCGCATGAGCTGGTCGATGGGCTTGCTCTCGGGCACGTACGCGGCCGGCCGCATGATCGACTCGACCGTCTCCTTGCCCCCGCCCTCGCCCGACTCGTGGATCTTGCGGGCGATGTCCTTGAGGTAGGCGATGCCGATGACGTCGTCTTCGTTCTCGCCGACCACCGGGATGCGGGAGAAGCCGCTGCGCAGCGCCAGCGACAGCGCCTGGCTGATCGTCTTGGCCCGCTCGATGTAGACCATGTCCGTGCGGGGCACCATGACCTCGCGCACGAGCGTGTCGCCGAGCTCGAACACCGAGTGGATCATCTCGCGCTCGTCCGGCTCGATCACCTGGCGCTCCTCGGCCAGATCGACCAGGTCGCGCAGCTCGGCCTCTGAGGTGAACGGGCCGTCGCGGAAGCCCTTGCCGGGCGTCAGCGCGTTGCCCAGCAGGATGAGCAGCTTGGGCAGCGGGCCGAGTATGCGGGTCAGGCCGTAGACGATGGGCGCGCTGGCCAGCGCCACCGGCTCGGCGTGCTGGCGGCCCAGCGTGCGCGGCATCACGCCGACCACGACGTAGCTGATGACGATCATCACGGCGGCGGCCCAGAAGTAGGCCCAGCCCTGGTCGTCCAGCAGGTCGATGAAGAGCAGCGTCGCGATCACGGTCGCGCCCATCTCGCAGCACAGCCGCAGCAGCAGGAGCAGGTTGAGGTAGCGAGGCGGGTCGTTCACGATGTCCCGCAAGCGCGCGGCGCCGCGCCGCGACTCACGGACGTATTCGTCGGCACGCACCCGGGAGATGCGTGTCAGCGCCGTTTCCGCACTGGCGATCAGGCCACCGACGACGACGAGCGCGATGGCCGACAGCAACCAGGCGTTCACCGCGGCTTGCGCACCTCCTGCCACGACTCGAGGAGCCGGGACTGAAGGCCGAACATCTCCCTGTGCTCCTCCGGCTCGGCATGATCGTAACCGAGCAGGTGCAGGATGCCGTGGGTGCACAGCAGCTCGAGCTCGTCGGCCGTGCTGTGCCCGGCCTCCTCCGCCTGCCTGGCGGCCACCTGCGGGCAGAGCACGACGTCGCCGAGCAGCGCGGGGTCGGCGGGCCCTTCGGACTCGCCGCGCGCGCCGCCGCCGGGACGCAGCTCGTCCATCGGGAAGGCCAGCACGTCGGTCGGGCCCGGCTCGCCCATCCACTTCTCGTGGAGCTCCGCCATGGCGTCTTCGTCGACGACCACGATGGACAGCTCGGCCAGCGGGTTGATGCCCATCTCGCCGAGCACGTGGGTGGCCAGGGCGACGATGCTCTCCTCGTCGATGCCGACGCCCGACTCGTTGTTGATCTCGATGCTCACGGTCGCCGCTTCCCTCGCTGCTGAATCGCCTTGGGCTCCTGGGCCGCCTGCGAGGCGTCGTAGCGCCCGTAGGCGTCGACGATCTCGCTGACGAGCTTGTGGCGCACGACGTCGGTGCTGGTCAGCCGGGCGAAGTGGATGTCGGGGATGCCTTCGAGGATCTCCTGCACCACCCGCAGTCCGCTCACCGTGCCCGACGGGAGGTCGACCTGCGTGACGTCACCGGTGACCACGATCTTCGAGTTGAACCCGAGCCGGGTCAGGAACATCTTCATCTGCTCGGCCGAGGAGTTCTGGGCCTCGTCGAGGATGATGAAGGCGTCGTTGAGCGTGTTGTGGGTCAGCAGGAAGCCCTCGGTGACGTAGAGGGAGTCCTCGGCCGCCACCTGGATGCAGACGCACTCGGCCGTGCCGCTGGGCTCGATGCGCTCGATGCGGCGCTCGGGGCGGACGCCGCCGTGAGCGTGGTAGGCCGCCGCCTTGCCGGCCCGCCTGAAGGGCTCGACGCCCTCGGGCAGGTGGACGTCGAGGACGCCCGCCGTCCGCCGCGCCACGCCGCCGAGCGAGCGCACCAGGGTGACGACGTCGTCGCCGAGCCGCTCGGAGGCGGTGGTGAAGCGCAGGCCCTCGGCGGTGACCGTGCCGCCGGCGTCGAGCAGGCCCTGGAGCACCGCGAGCCTGATCTCCGCCGTGTTGCGGAGGTAGACCTCCGGCACGAACGTCGTCTCCGGCCCGAGTTCGGCCAGGCCGAGCTCGGCCGGCGGGTGCGCGAGCGTCGTGGTGCCGCCGGACCGCCCGGCCGCGACCGGCACGCCCAGGCTCTTGGACGCGGTGCCGCGGCCCTCGCCGAGCAGCAGGCCCAGCGCGTACGGGTCCATCGCGACGGCGCGCTCGGGGAAGCAGACCGGCGCGGTCAGCAGCGGCAGCTCCCACCTGCGCTCACCGGCGGGACCGAGGTCGCCTGCCAGCTCCTTGGTCTCCAGCACCCGCCAAGGCCCGCCGCGGCCGTCGCGGACGGTCCACAGGTGGTCTTCGCTGGCCAGGACCGAGGCGCCGTCCTGGCTGGACAGGCGGTAGATCTTCTTCTCACCCTGCGGGTAGACCCCCAGCACGGGCGTCGGCTCGCCATCGGACCCGACGACGAGATCGCCGACCTCCAGCTCGCCGATGGGGCGCCAGCCGTCGGGCGTCAGCACCTTGCTGCCGACCGGCTGGGCCCGCCCGCGCATGTAGGCGAGCGGCGCGACCTCGATGGTGCCCGCGGCCATCAGTTTGGGGATGGAGTCGGGGTCGACCATGTCGTGCAGCGCGTCGTAGAGCGGCCGCAGGTATGGGTCGATCTTCTCGTACAGGGTGCCGGGCAGGAAGCCCAGCCGCTCGCCCGCCTCGACCGCGGGACGGGTCAGGATGATGCGGTTGACCCGCTTCTCCTGCAGCGCGCGCACCGCCTTGGCCATCGCCAGGTACGTCTTGCCGGTGCCGGCGGGGCCGATGCCGAAGACGATGGTGTGCTTGTCGATGGCGTCGACGTAGCGCTTCTGGTTGACGGTCTTGGGACGGATGGTGCGGCCCCGCGACGACAGGATGTCGAGCGAGAGCACCTCTGCCGGCCTGTCGGAGGTCATGCGCAGCATGGCGATGCTGCGCTCGACCGCGTCGGGGCTCAGCTCCCCGCCGCTGCGCAGGACCTCGACGAGCTCCTCGAAGAGGCGTACGACGGTGCCGCTCTCGTCAGGGCTGCCGGTGACGGTGATCTCGTTACCGCGTACGTGGATGTCGGCCCGGAAGGCGCCTTCGATGACGCGCAACAGCTCATCGCCGGAGCCCAGGAGGCTGACCATCGGGTATTCGTCCGGTATCAGCACCTTCGCTTGAGTCCGCGAGGGAGGTGCTGTACGTCGGGATTCATGTAGTTCGGACATGGGCAGGCCAGCGGCCTGATGCCTCCCGGTCTCTTTCGGAGTTCTTCTCCGCCCATCGTATCCGGGGCCAGGCCGATTGCTCGCCCCGATATCGCAGCGTCCGGCCCTGTTCGATCGGAGTCCGATCGGAGTCCGATCGGATCCGATCGGGGCCGATCGGGGCCGGCCGCCTCCGGCCGTCAGCCCGGCGGCCAGGTCAGGTCGCGCCCGCCCAGCACGTGAGCGTGGACGTGGAAGACCGTCTGGCCCGCGCCGGGTCCGGTGTTGAAGACCACGCGGTAGCCGCGCTCGGCGACGCCGCGCATCACGGCCACCTCGTGCGCGGTCTTGAGCACCTCGTCAGCGAGCCCGTCGTCGGCCTGGGCGAGCGCCGCGGCGTTGGCGTGGTGCTCCTTCGGGATGACGAGCACGTGGGTCGGCGCCTGCGGGTTGATGTCCTGGAACGCCAGGGTCCTGCCGGTTTCGTAAACGATCTCGGCGGGAATCTCCTTGGCGACGATTTTGCAGAAGAGGCAATCGCTCACCCGATCAGCCTACCGAGGGCGCCGCCCCCGGCCGAGTCCGTTGCGAATCGGTAATCACCTGTGTCGTGCACAGGAAGATCAACAAGGTTAGGGTGAGTGTGCGAAACTACAGCAGAAAAGACGATTCAGGGTCGGGCGAGCGCCACCTGGCGAGGACACAGACTGGGTAATGCACCCTAAGGAACCGGGGAAACCTCCAGAACCGGAAGAGCGTAAACCCTCTGGGAAGGCCGCGCGTCCCACTGATGTGACCACCGAAACCCTTCTGGCCGACAGGTCGATGGGGGCGGTGCCGGTCGGGTGGGATGCCGACATGGCCGTGACGGCGCTGTACAGCGCTCATTTTCGGTCGTTGGTGCGTCTCGCTGTGTTGCTGGTGCGCGACATAGCAACAGCTGAGGAAGTCGTGCAGGATGCGTTCGTCGCCATCCATGGTGCCTGGCGCAGGCTGCGCGACCCCGACAAAGCACTTGCCTACCTGCGCCAGTCTGTCGTCAACCGGTCCCGGTCAGTGCTGCGCCACCGCGCGGTCGTCGAGAAGTATGCTCCGAAAGGTCTGCCTGACGCGCCGAGTGCCGAAAACGGCGCCATCGGGGAGCTGGAACGTTCTGCTGTGATCGAGGCGTTACGTGCCCTGCCCACCCGACAGAGAGAAGCACTGGTTCTACGCTACTACGGTGATCTGTCCGAAGCTGAGATCGCTCACGCCATGGGCATCAGCAAGGGGGCGGTCAAGAGCCACACGGCACGTGGCATGGCCGCCTTGCGATCGGTCCTGGAGAAGATGTCATGACCCAGCCCCCCGACGAGTACGGCGACCTGCTGCGCCGTGCGCTCCGCGCGGAGGCGGACGCGGTCGTGCCCTCGCCGGACGGACTGGAGATCATCCGTGCTCGCATCGAGCGGCGCAACGTACGAAGGCTGTTCTGGTGGCGAGCGGGGGCGGCCGCGGCCGGCGCGGTCCTGGTGGCCGGCACGATCGTGCTGGCCGTCCCCGGCCTGCGCTCCCAGATCATCGACCGGGCTCCCGTGCAGGTCGTGGACGATGAGACGACCAAGGTGCCGTCCAACTCCTCGACCACCCGCTCCATCGACCCGCCGGTCACCAGTGTCCTGCCCCGCCAGTCCCATCCGGTGGTGCTGCCGCCCGCCACGTCGGAGCCCGCGACCCCCAAGGTGACCCGCAAGGCCGACTCGACCAGCAGGCCGTCACCTACTCCCACGCCCACCCCCACCCCCTGTCCGTCGGCGCTCGCCGATGAAGCCGAGCCGCCGGCCGACTGCCCCACGCTCTCGCCGTCGCCCACGCCGACGCCGAGCCCCACGATGATCGAGACGTCCGCGCCGCCGTCGCCGTGCCCGCCCGAGGAGTGCCCTCCCGAGGACGTGATGACCGAGACGCCGCCCGTCGAGGCGTCCACGCCGCTGCAGGACACGCAGCCCACGCCCTGAACAGGCCCTGAAAAACAGGCCCTGAAAAACAGGCCCCGAAAAACAGGCACTGAAAGACGCCCTGAAGAGCGTCAGAGGCTCACCAGCGCCCCGTACGGCTGAACAGGACGGACGCCGCCGCCACCCCCGCCGTGGACGTGCGCAGGACCGTCGGGCCGAGCAGCACGGGCGCCGCCTTGGCCGCCGTGAACCTGGCCAGCTCCTCCTCCGAGACCCCGCCCTCGGGGCCGACCACCATGACGATGTCGCCCTCGGCGGGCAGCGCCACGCCCGACAGCGGCTCGGTGGCCTCCTCGTGCAGCACCAGGCCCAGCGCGGCCTCCGACAGCAACCGCTCGACCTGGGCGGTGGAGGCGAGGTCGGCCACCTCGGGCAGGTGGAAGCGGCGGGCCTGCTTGCCGGCCTCGCGCGCGGTGGAGCGCCAGCGGCCCAGTGCCTTGGCGACCTTATCGCCCTTCCACTGGGTGATGCTGCGCGCGGCCGCCCACGGCACGATCACGTCGACGCCGGCCTCGGTCATCATCTCCACGGCCAGCTCGCCTCTGTCGCCCTTGGGCAGGCCCTGGACGACCGTCAGCCGGAGCGCCGGCCGTTCGACGTCGTAGCGGCGCAGCACGTCGAGCCGGAGCCTGTCCTTCAGCGTCTCGCGTACGACGCACTCGGCCACCGCGCCCGCGCCGTCGGTGAGGTCGACGCGCTCACCGGGCCGCAGCCGGCGCACGGCGGCCGCGTGCCGCCCCTCGGGGCCCTCCAGCGTCAGCTCGGCCCCGTCGAGGCGCTCGCGCTCGCAGAGGAAGACCGGCGCCGTCACCGGCCGTTGAAGGCGTCACGCAGGCGGGAGAAAAAACCCTGCTGACCCGGTGCGAACTTGCCAGGCGGGCGCTCCTCACCTCGCAGCCTGGCCAGCTCGCGCAGCAACTCCTCCTGAGCGGAGTCGAGGCGGGTCGGCGTCTCGACGTTGACGTGGATGAGCAGGTCGCCCCTGCCGGACTCGTTGAGCCGCTGGACGCCCCTGCCGTACATGGTAATGACCTGGCCGGACTGCGTGCCTGGCCGGACGTCGACCTCTTCGGTGCCGTCGAGGGTGTCCACCGTCAGCACGGTGCCGAGCGCCGCGGCCGTCATCGGGATCTGCACGGTGCAGTGGAGGTCGTCACCGCGCCGTTCGAAGATCTCGTGGGGCCGCTCGGCGATCTCCAGGAACAGGTCTCCGGGCGGGCCGCCGCCGGGGCCGACCTCGCCCTCGCCGGCGAGCTGGATGTGGGTGCCGTCCTCGACGCCCGCGGGGATGCGGACCTTGATCGTACGGCGGGTGCGCACCCGGCCGTCGCCGGAGCACTCCTGGCAGGGGTGGCGGATGATGGTGCCGAAGCCGCCGCACTGCGGGCAGGGACGCGAGGTCATGACCTGGCCCAGGAAGGACCGCGTGACCTGGGAGATCTCGCCGCGCCCGCTGCACATGTCACAGGTGTCGGGGTGGGTGCCGGGTGCGGTGCCGGCCCCGTGGCAGACGTCGCAGAGCACGGCCGTGTCCACGGCGAGCTCGCGGGTCGTGCCGAAGGCCGTCTCGCGCAGGTCGAGCTCGACCCTGATCGTGGCGTTGCGGCCCCTGCGGGCACGCGAGCGCGGCCCCCTGGCACCGGTGGCGGTGCCGAAGAAGGCGTCCATGATGTCGCTGAACGGGAAGCCCGCTCCGAACCCGCCGGCACCGGCGCCCGCTCCCGCACCGCCGCCGCCGAAGGGGTCGCCACCCAGGTCGTACATCTGGCGCTTGTTCGGGTCGGACAGCACCTCGTAGGCCTGCGTGATCTCTTTGAACCGCTCCTGGGTGTCAGGATCGGGGTTCACGTCAGGGTGCAGCTCGCGAGCGAGCCGGCGGTACGCCTTTTTGATCTCGTCCTGACTTGCGTCACGGCGCACCCCGAGGGTGGCGTAGTAGTCGCTGTTTGCCACTTATCGACCTCTTATGATGCAGCCAGGATCTGGCTGACGTAGCGTGCCACCGCGCGTACGGCGCCCATCGTCACGGGGTAGTCCATCCTGGTCGGGCCCAGAACGCCGAGCCGGGCGAGTTGGTTGTCGCCAGAACCGTATCCGGTCGCGACGACGGATGTGCCCCGCAGGTAGGGGTTTTCCGATCCGATGCGCACGGTGAGCGCGGACGGGGTGTCTGAGGATGTCTCGCCGAGCAGCCGCATGAGGACGACCTGCTCCTCAAGCGCCTCCAGCACGTCGCGCAGACCGGTGGCGAAGTCGGCGCCGGCGAGGTTGGCCGCTCCGGCGAACACGACCTTCTCGTCGTGCCGTTCGACCAGCGTCTCGAGCAGCACGGAGAGGATCGTCGCCGCGGCGGGCCGGTCTTCGACGGGAAGCCTTTCCGGCAGGTCGGCGACCAGCTCGGGCACGGCGCTCAAGCCGCAGCCGTCGAGGCAGGCGTTGAGCACGGCGCGCAGGTTGGCGATGCGGTGGTCCTCCACCACTTCCGGCAGCTCCACCACCCGCTGCTCGACGCGGCCGGTGTTGGTGATGAGCACGAGCATGACCCGCCGCTCGGTCAGGGGAACGAGCTCGACGTGCCGGACCGTCGAGCGGGTGAGCGTCGGGTATTGGACGACCGCGACCTGCCGGGTGAGCTGCGCCAGCAGCCGGACCGTACGGGTGACCACGTCGTCGAGGTCGACGGCGCCCGCGAGGAACGTCTCGATGGCCCGCCGCTCGGCCGCCGACAGCGGCTTGACCTGCGAGAGCCGGTCGACGAACAGGCGGTAGCCCTTGTCCGTCGGCACGCGGCCCGCGCTGGTGTGTGGCTGGGTGATGTAGCCTTCCTCCTCCAGCGCGGCCATGTCGTTCCTGACCGTCGCCGGGGAGACCTTCAGATTGTGACGCTCGGCCAGCGCCTTGGAGCCCACCGGTTCGTTGGTGGACACGTAGTCTTCGACAATGGCCCGGAGCACCGCCAGCTTCCGATCGTCGAGCACGTGCTCACCTCCTGCCTCTGTCCCTTACAGGAACGTGGTGTCTAGCACTCTGTGTTCCCGAGTGCCAAGTGTACGGCTCTCGGTCACAAGGTGCGATAACACCGCGTCCCAACTGCTTCTGGCTTCCTGCGAGCAGCAGGCCTCACACTTGCCCTCATGACCGACGATTCCCGGCCCCCGACGTACGGCCCGCCGCCCGGCCACGGACCGGCACCGTACGGACAGCCGCCGTGGCAGCCTCCGCAGGAACCACCCCAACACGGCCGGCAGCCCGTACCTCCACAGGGCCCACCGCCGTACGGTGGCCCGGGTCAGTTCGGCCCGCCATCTCAGTACGGACAATACGGCCAACAGACCCAATTTCCACCACGAATCGACTCCAAAGCCATAAAGCCCAGCCTGTGGTGGATCGCGGCCGCCTGGGGGGTGTTCCTGGCCTGCGCGGCGGCCGGGATCGTGCTGTTCGCGAACGGTATGGGCGCCGCCTCTGACCTGGTGCCCAAACAGACGTTCGCGTCCGGCGAAAAGATCACGGTGACGGTGGACCCGGCCGACAAGCCCGGCGTCTACCTCGCGAGCGACACCCAGGTCACCTATGACTGCTCCATCAGCGGGGACGCCAAGCTGGCCAAGACCCCCGACCGGCGGATGATCGAGGCGGGAGACGCGGTCTGGGAGCAGTTCCTCGTGATCAACGCCCCGGCCAAGGGCGACTACGAGCTGACCTGCGTCAACGAGGAGAAGGCCACCGTTCGCTACGGCGTCGGCCGCGACTCCTACTCCGTCGCGACCGGTCTCGCCGACGGCATGATCACCATCATCGCCGTCTCGGGCGCCGGGCTGCTCGCCGCCGTCGCAGGCACGATCGTCGTCCTCGTCCGCCGCAGCGGCGCCCGCAAGCGCCTTGCGGTCAGCGGGTGATTTGCTACGGTCCCCCCTGTGTACGAGGGCGATGTTCTGGCGGGAAACTGGCGGCGGCCGGGCAAGGGGAAGATCCCCAAGGTGCCCGCCGAGCGGGACCTCGTCGTGGAGGACGCCGACAGCGGCTTCTGCGGCGCCGTGGTGGCGTGCGACAAGGAGGCCGTCACCCTTGAAGACCGGTTCGGCAACCGCCGGCTCTTCCCGCTCGCGCCCGCCGCGTTCCTGCTCGAGGGCAAGCCCGTCACGCTGATACGCCCTGCCGCGCCCGCCCCCGCGGGCCCCAGGCGCAGCGCGTCGGGCTCCATCGCCGTCGAGGGCCTGCGGGCGCGAGTGGCCCGGCAGAGCCGCATCTACGTCGAGGGCGTCCACGACGCCGCGCTCGTCGAGAAGATCTGGGGCCACGACCTGCGGGTCGAAGGCGTGGTCGTCGAATACCTCGAAGGCATCGACCACCTGCCCGCCATCGTCGAAGAGTTCCGCCCCGAGCCGGGGCGGCGGCTCGGCGTGCTCGTCGACCACCTGGTGCCCGGCTCCAAGGAGAGCCGGATCGCCGCCGAGATCACCTCCCCCGATGTGCTCGTGGTCGGCCACCCGTTCGTCGACATCTGGCAGGCGGTCAAACCGTCCGTGCTGCGCATCCCGGCCTGGCCGGAGGTGCCGCGCGGCGTGCCGTGGAAGGAGGGTGTCATCGCCGCGCTGGGCTGGCGCATGGAGCCCGCGGAGGCGTGGCGGCGCATCCTCGGCGCCGTCTCGACGTACACGGACCTGGAGCCGGCGCTGCTCGGCCGGGTCGAGGAGCTGATCGACTTCGTTACGGAGGCACCATGAGCCAAGACCCCCATGCCGGCCAGGACCCGCCCCGACCTTCCCCCGACGACGACGCGACCCGCAAGGTGAGCGCGGCGGACGCCGACGCCACCCGCAAGTTCTCCCCCGCCGACATGCCGCCGCCCGCGCCGGGCTCTGGCCCGCAGCCGGGCCCGCCGCCGTACGGACAGCAGCCCGACTCCGCACCCGGCTACGGCGCACCATCCGATTCCGCACCCGGCTACGGCCCGCCATCCGACTCCCCACCCGGCTACGGCACGCAGCCCGGTTCGACGCCCGGCTCGGCCCCTGGTTACGGCGCGCAACCCGGCTCCGCACCCGGCTACGGCGCACAGCCCGGTTCAACCCCCGGATACGGGCAGCAACCCCCCTCCTACGGCGGGCAGATCCCCTACGGGCAATTGCCCGGCTCGGCGCCCCAGTACCAGCAGCAGCCGCCCACCGACTACGGGCAGCCCGGTTACGGCCAGCCCGATTACGGCCGGCAGGGCCCCTACGGCGCGCCCGGCGGCTACGGCCAGCCAGGCGGCCACCCCGGCGGTTACGGCCGTCCCGGATACCCGCCGCCCCCGCCCGGGTACGGATACGCCCAGCCGCCCGGCCAGCCGTACATCCCCGGTCGCTTCGGCCCCCGCCCTGGCTCCGACGACAACAGCATGGCGATGCTCAGCCACCTGCTGGGCCTGCTGGTCTCCTGGATCGGCCCGCTCATCATCTACCTGGTGCGCAAGGACCAGTCCCCCTACGTCAGGGACCACGCGGCCGGTGCGCTGAACTTCGAGCTCACGATGTTCATCGGCTACATCGCATCGACGTTCCTGATGTTCTTCTTCATCGGCTTCCTGACGCTGCCGGCGATCTACGTGGTGTCGCTGATCTTCCACATCCAGGCGGCGGTGGCGGCCAACAAGGGCAAGCACTACCGCTACCCGATCGCCATCCCCTTCGTCACCTGAACCAGCCGTCACCTGAACCAGCAGATCCCTGACCGGGGCATCGGTCTACGCCAGGAGATCCCCCGGCCAGGGCGTCGATTCAGACCAGGAGATCGATCCTGATCAGGGGCGTCGGCCTGGACCAGCCGGCTCAGGGCAGGCCCCCTGACCGAGCCGTCGGCCTGGACCAGCCGGACTGCGTCAGATCGGTCGGTCAGTCGGCGGCGTCAGGCCACTCGAATCAGACCGGCGAGACCAGTCGGTTAGGACCAGCCGGCTCAGACCAGGAGATCCCTGACCAAGGCATCGGCCAGCAGCCTGCCCTGGAGGGTCAGCACCATGCGGCCCGCCTTGAACGGCTCGGGCTCCAGCAGCCCCCTGGCGAGCGCGCTCGCCACCGCGGGCCGCGCGGCGGGCGCGACCTCGGCCAGCGGGTAGCCGGACGACAGCCGTAGCTCCAGCATGAGGCGTTCGGCGGCGCGGTCGTCGGGCCCGAGCACCTCGCGGGCGTGGGCGGGCGAGGTGCCGGCGGCCAGCCGCTGGGCGTAGGCGGCGGGGTGCTTGACGTTCCACCAGCGGGTGCCGCCGACGTGGCTGTGCGCTCCCGGGCCGGCGGCCCACCAGTCGCCGCCGGTCCAGTAGAGCAGGTTGTGGCGGCAGCGGGCGTCCTGCGACGCCGCCCAGTTGGACACCTCGTACCACTCGAACCCGGCCTGCGACAGCAGCTCGTCGGCGATCAGGTAGCGGTCGGCGGCCACGTCGTCGTCGGGCATCGGCAGCTCGCCGCGCCGGATGCGCGCCGCCAGGCGGGTGCCCTCCTCGACGATCAGCGAGTACGCCGACACGTGGTCGGGACCCGCCTCGATCGCCGCGCTCAGCGACGCCCGCCAGTCGTCGTCGGACTCGCCCGGTGTGCTGTAGATCAGGTCGAGGTTGACGTGCTCGAACCCTGCTTCCCTGGCCTCCCGTACTGCCGCGGCCGCTCTGCCGGGCGTGTGGCGGCGGTCGAGCACCTGCAGGACGTGCTCTCGTACGCTCTGCATGCCGAAGCTGACGCGGTTGAACCCGCCGTGGCGCAGCTTCTCCAGCGACGACGGATCCACCGACTCGGGGTTGGCCTCGGTGGTGACCTCGGCGTCCGGCCGCAGCCCGAACTCCGAGCCGATCGCGGCGAGAATGCGCGCCAGGTCCTCAGGGGGCAGCAGCGTGGGGGTGCCGCCGCCGAAGAACACCGTCTCCACCGGCAGGTCCGTCTCGCCCAGGACGCGCCGCGCCAGCCGGATCTCCTCGATCACCGTGTCGGCGTAGTCGCGCTGCGAGGCCCCGGGGCCCAGCTCGGCGGCGGTGTAGGTGTTGAAGTCGCAGTAGCCGCAGCGGGTCAGGCAGAACGGCACGTGCACGTAGAAGCCGAACGGCCGCTCGCCGAGGCCTTGCAGGGCACTGTCGGGCAATTCGCCGGAGGCGGGCGCGGGATCACCGTCAGGCAGGATGGATGGCACCCCTCCAGTGTGCCCGCCCCTCACAGTGCTCCGCCCCACCCAAGCCCGCCCGGTGCCAGCCCGCAGCAGCCGCGCCCGCCGGGTGGTCACGCCGCGCGAGGGCCGCCCCACCCGCACCCGCCGGTGCTAGCGCCGTTGAGAGCCGCCCCGCCAGGACACGAGCCGCGCCACCGTCCCGCCCCCGCAAGAGCCGCCCTACCGGTGCTCACGCTGGGCAGGAGCCACTCCCGCCCGCACACAAGCCGCACCACCGTCCCCGCGCCCCGCAGGAGGAGCCCCACCGCGTCAGAGCCGCGCACCGCACCAGGCCCGATCCTTACGCCCCTCGCCACGCGGGAGCCGCGCCCGCCGTGCTCGCACCCACGCCGCGCAGGAGTTGCCGCCGCCGTGGCAGCACGCGCCACACCCACCACCCGCTCGTCCCCGCGCCTCACGCGCAAGAGTCGATTGCCCGGATCCGCCACAGGTATCGACGCCTTTCCCACCAGCGAGACACACAAGCAAGCCAGCCCTCGCCGAGGCGGCGACGAGGGTCGTTGACGTCGGCGAGGGGCCGCTCTACGATCGCGTTCAACTTATAGGAAAGTTTCCTATTTGTAGGCGTCCGGGAGCGGCCCCGTGAAGAAGAAGATCCTCATCGCAGTGTCACTCTTACTCGGCCTCACGCTGATCTCCGTACCGGCAGAGGCCCGCGCCGCCGGGTTCAACCGGGTCGCGTACTTCATCCAATGGGGCGTCTACGGGCGCGACTACCACGTCAAAGACGTGCACACCACCGGGGCCGCCGCCAAGCTCACCCACCTCAACTACGCGTTCGGTTTCGTGAGCGCCGACGCCACCTGCTACTCCTCCGACCCGTGGGCCGACTGGCAGCGCCCCGTACCGGCCGAGCAGAGCGTCGACGGCGTCGCCGACGAGCCCGGACAGGCGCTCAACGGCAACCTCAACCAGCTCCGCAAGCTCAAGGCCAAGCACCCCCACCTCAAGGTGATGATCTCGCTGGGCGGCTGGACCGGCTCTGCGTCCTTCTCCGACGCCGTCCTCACCCCCGAGCGGCGCTCCGCACTCGCCCGTTCCTGCATCGACATGTGGCTGCGCGGCAACCTGCCCGGCCTCGAGCCCGGCGCGGCCGCCGGCATCTTCGACGGCATCGACCTCGACTGGGAATGGCCGGGCTCGGCCGGCGCCGAAGGCAACGTGGTCAGGCCCGAGGACAAGCGCAACTTCACGCTGTTCGTGGCCGAGCTGCGCCGCCAGCTCACCGCGTTCGACCGTAAGGCGCAGCTCACCGCGTTCCTCCCGGCCGCCGCCGCCAAGATCGACGCGGGCTTCGAGGTACGCGAGGTCTTCAAGCACCTCGACTTTGCCACCCTCCAGGGCTACGACCTACACGGCACCTGGGAGCAGCAGACCGCGCACCACGCCAACCTGTTCACCGACCGCCGCGACCCGAGCCCGGTCAAGTACAGCGTGGACCAGACCGTACGCGACTACCTCACCCGCGGCGCGCCCGCCCGCAAGCTCGTGGTGGGCGTCCCCGCGTACGGGCAGGGCTGGACCGGGGTCCCCGCCCGCGGCAAGGGCCTCTACCAGCCCGCCACCGGCGCCGCCCCCGGCAGGTGGGCCGACGGTGTCGAGGACTATAAGGATCTGGTGAACAAGCCCGGCAAGCGCCACCGCGACCTGGGCACCGGCGCGCTGTGGCTGTACGACGGCAACGAGTTCTGGTCGTACGACGACCCGGCCGTGATGCTGCAGAAGGCGGCCTACATCCGGCTGAAGGGGCTCGGCGGGGCGATGCTGTGGTCGATCGACCAGGACGACGCCCGCGCCTCGCTCACCTCGGCCCTCTACACCGTGCTCCGCTGACCGCCCCGGCCGTCACGGGTGCGGGCTGTCCAGGTCGAACGCCACATCGGCGAGCCGGATCGTCCGCACCCGCGGGTCCTTGAGCAGTTCGCGCAGATTGCGGACTGAGCTGAGGCCGTCCACGTAAGCGTGGGCGAGCCCGGCTCGCGCCGCCTCGCGCAACCGCTTGAGGCTCAGGTCGAACGAGCGCAGGTTGGCGTCGTCGTGGTCGCGCAGCAGGCCGACCCGGCTACGGAACCGTGAGCAGCCGGCGCTGCTGTTCGGGCAGCCGCTCCAGCGCGTCGCGCACGTCCATCGCCGCGACGTGCAGCGGGGGCACGCCCAGCTCGTCGGGGCTGGGAAGCTCCAGCTCGCGGCGGTTCCTCCGTACGTGGTCGAGCAGGACATTACGGGCGATTGTGAGCAACCACGCGGCCGCGTTCCCGCCGCGCCAGCCGAGCAGCGCCCTGGTCGCCTTGACGAACGTCTCCTGCGCCAGCTCTTCGGCGAGATGCGGGTCGCGGGTCCTGCGCAGTAGAAACCCGCACACGAGCGGCCAGTGCTCGCGGTAGAGCTCCTCGATGATGTCGCCCTCCGAACGGTTTCGATGGTCATGTCACATACAGACGCCATCGACCCCGCAATGGTCACACCCTCCCAAAAGCCAATCCCCAGCACCCCTGCTCGCCAACTGCCCCTGCCCGGCCTAAGAGGCCACACCCCTCCCTCCGCCTTCGAACGGCCGCTCCCTGAAAAGACGCCGCGCCCCACCCTCGATCGACCACCACCCCGGCAAAGACGACGCGCCCTACCCCGAAGGACCGCTATTCCGGACCAAGATGGGGGCACCCCGCCCGCCCCAACGTCCCGCTCCGGCCGAAAGGCGTCCCCCACCCGACCCAACCGTCCACGTTCCGGACTGAGAAGTGGCTCCCCACCGAGCCCGACAGCCCCACTTCAGACACCTCCACCCGGCCGAACCCCGGCTGGTCGGGGAGACACGTCAAGCGGAGCGAAGCACCCCGCACCCACGGAGCACCCCGCACCCAGGAGCGCCACGCCCGGGCTGGGAGCACCGCGCCCTCAGCCCCACCGGCACCGGCACCAGCACCAGCACCAGTCCGCACCATCGTGGACGGCCCCGGCGTGCACGGCCGGGGGCTACGGACGCCGTGGTGGGCGCGGCCCACGGGACGCCACGCCAGCGGGCGCGACTCCCGAGACGCGCTCCTGACAGGTGCGGTGCAGTCCCGGGAGGCGACGTCGGGCGAGCGCAGCCCACCAGGTCCAGCCTCTCGCAGCCACCTCCACCCCGACACCAGCCACCACCACCCACCCCACCGTCCGCCGACCAGCCACTCACCAGCCGCCGACCGCCACCACCGACCGCCGACCAACCACTCACCAGCCGCCAACCGCCACCACCGACCGCCGACCAACCACTCACCAGCCGCCAACCGCCACCACCGACCGCCAACCGCCAAACCTGCCCACAAGAGAGCCCGCCCCGAGCCGGAAGTCCGACCTCGGACCGGAAGCCCGACACCGGACAGGAAGCCCGACCTCGGGCCGGACACCGGACAAAGCCGACACCGGCGAGCCGGACAGAAAGCCGACACCGGCGACACCGAACAGGGAGCCCGACACCGGCGACACCGAGCAGGAAGCCCGACACTGAACCGACACATCAGGATCGTCAGGAAGACCAGGAACGTCGGGAACATCTCCACCCCCGGGTGGAGATGCACGAACCTCAACCCGCAGGTCGATCCGCGTCGCCGACCCCGTCCCTACCGTCACGTGACATGAATTCCGCTGTCACACCCCTGCTGATCGTCCTCGTCCTCGCCTACGCCATCTACCGCCAGTTCAAGACCCGCCCAGCCGACCGCTCGGCCGTCCTCTACATCTCGCTCGCCCTGATCGTGTTCGGCCTCGTCTCGGGCGGCGTCCTCGACTCCGACTACCTCGGCCCCAGCGTCTTCATGCTCGCCATCGAAGTGGTGACCGCCGTAGGGCTCGGGGTCCTGCGCGCGATGACCGTACGCATCTGGGCCGACGCCAAGGGAGTCGCCTGGTCGAAGGGCACCGGCTGGACCCTGCTGGCCTGGCTGGCCTCGATCGCGGTACGCGTGGCCGAGCAGTTCGCCGGCAGCGCCATGGGCCTGACCGTCGCAGCCGGCGGCATCATGGTCTTCGTCGGCCTGACCCTGGCCACGCAGTCGCTGGTGGTGTCGTCTCGGGGACGTGCGCTTTTCGGTTCCGGTACCGGGTCCTATACCGTCGAACGGTGATGCACGTTTCGCCCAGACCCTCCCCCCGCATCCTGCGGCTGGTCGCGATCGTGCTGGTCAGCGCGGCCCAGGCCCGGACCGCGCTCACCGCAGGCCCGCCGGGCATCATCTTGGGCTGCGCCCTGGTGCTCGCCCTCGCCCTGGCCCTGCTCCCCTTCAGAGTCGCCGGCCGGAGCTCGGCGGACACGCCCCTCCCGACGGTCGCCCTCGCCGTCGCCACGGTCATCGCCGCCGTCCTGCACGACATGATCCCGAACGGCGCCGCCGCCCTCGTCGTGCTCGCCTGCGTCGTGGCCGCCACCAGCCGCCTGCCTCTCCAGAAGTCGCTGGTGATCGCCCTGACGGCGATCGTCGCCCTGCTCGTGACGGGCGCGATCACCGGTGACGTCTCGAAGAACCTGACCCTCGCGTTCAGCACCAGCCTGGTCTTCCTGATCACGTACGCCGCCGGGCAGCGCAAGGCCATCAGGCAGGCCGAGGCCAGGGAAGCCGTGCTCGCCGAGCGGGCCAGGATCGCCAGGGAACTCCACGACATCCTCGCCCACTCCCTGTCCGCCCAGCTCGTCCACCTGGAGGGCGCCAAGCTGCTGCTGCGTGCCGAACGTACCGAGGAGGCGCTCGACCGCGTCGTACGCGCCCGCGACCTCGCCAAGTCGGGCCTGGAGGAGGCCAGGCGCGCGGTGGCCGCCCTGCGCGAGGACCCGCCGGAGCTGCCCACCGCCCTGCGGCGGCTCAAGGAGGAGTTCGAGAGCACCACCCACCTGTCCTGCACGCTGCGCATCTCCGGCCCCGAACGCCGCCTCACCCCGGAGGCCGAGCTGGCCCTGACCCGCACCGCGCAGGAAGCCCTCACGAACATCCGCCGCCACGCCCCCGGCGCCCCCGCCACCATCGACCTCACCTTCTCCCCCACCTGGTGCGACCTCCGCATCACCAACCCACCCCCAACCGTCACCCCACCCGAGCGCCCATCGCCAGACCACGCCACTAGCCGGCACTCCTCGCTAGACACCGCACCCGAGCACCAGGCCGCTCGGCAACACCCTCTGCTAGACGCCTCCCCTGAGCGCCCCTCACCGGACACCACCACCCAGCACCCCTCTCCGAACGCCGCATCCGAGCACCCTTCACCGAGCAGCCCCTCCCCCCAGCGCTACTCACCGATCGTGGCCCCAGCCGAGGGCCAATCACCGGACGGCTCCTCAGCGAGGCGCCGCACGCTCAGCGAACCGGCGGAAGCGGCGGAAGCGGCGGAAGCGGCGGCCGAGCATCGGTCGCTGGGCGGCGGTCACGGCCTCATCGGCATGCGTGAACGCGCCGAACTCCTCGGCGGCACCCTCACGGCAGGCGCCGACGACCAAGGATTCACGGTCCACCTCAGGGTTCCGGCATGACCGCACCGACCATCCCTCCCGCCCCTGCCTTGGCACGTGACGCTGACCCCACTCCAGCCAGCGAAGGACGGGGCGTTTGCTCGGCTGCGATGGTTTGGGAGGTGGCCGGATGACCAGGGTGGTCGTCGCCGATGACCAGGCCGTGGTGCGGGAGGGGCTGGTGCTGCTGCTCGGCCTGCTGCCCGGCATCGAGGTGGTCGGCGCGGCGGGCGACGGCGAGGCGGCTCTACGGCTGGTCGAGTCGGAACGGCCGGACGTGGTCCTCATGGATCTGCGCATGCCTCGCATGGACGGCGTGGAGGCAACTCGCCGGATCCGTGCCGCCCATCCCGGCACGCAGGTCGTGGTGCTGACCACGTACTCGGATGACGAGTCGGTCTTCGCCGCACTCCGGGCAGGCGCGCGTGGCTTCCTCACCAAAGACGCCGAGGCCGAGGACATCGCCAAGGCCATCGCCACCGTCATGCGCGGCGACGCCCAGCTCGACCCCACCGTGCAGCGCCGTCTTCTGGACACCATGTCCCAGCCCACCTCATCGCTGTCCACTACGCCTTCTTCCATCGCGTCTCCTCCTGCCGGTTCCTCCCCCGCCGCACCACCGACTCCTGACACCCTTCCTGCCGGCGCGTCGCTTTCCGACGGCTCTGGTCCTGATGTGCTTCCTCCTGGCGTCGCCTCTTCCGACACGTCGGGTCCAGGCGTGGGCCCCGACGAGCCCGTGTCGAACGTGCGTCGCCCGGACATGCGCCGCTGGGACGTGCACGGTTCGGGGGCGCGCCCTGCCGACCCGCACGCCTCACATGCGCGCCCGGCGGAAGCGGGCCCGGCAGATGCGGGCCCGGCAGATGCGGGCTCGGCAGGCGCGGGCTCAGCGGGCACGGGTCCGACGGGCTTCGGGGTCCACCCGTCACCCGCGCCCTCTTCGGGGACGGGCCTTTCAGACGCGCAGATTGCAGGGATACGCCCTCCCGGCCCAGATGTACCGGTCTCTAACTCGGATGCACGGCTCGCCAGCGCGGACGGACGGCCCTCCGACGCGCCTCCGGCCCAGCACCGGCAGCGTTCCGCCGGACGACGGGCCCGGCGGAGCGACGTCTCCCTACCCGACGGCCTGACGCCACGCGAGGGCGAGGTGCTGATGCTCATCGCCGAGGGGCTGTCGAACGCCGAGATCGCCGCCCGGCTCTTCATCACGGAAGCCACCGTGAAGACGCACATCAACAACCTGTTCGCCAAGGCGAGGCTGAGGGATCGCGCCCAGGCAGTCACGTACGCCTACCGCCACAGCCTCGTCACCCCTGGCTGAGGCCCCCTTGCTGCCGCTCGCCGAGCTTCTCGCCGGACCCGCCGTTGAGCTGGGACTCCTCGTCGAACCCGGCGAGCTGTAAGAGGGTCTCAAGGGCCGCCTGCCGGGTCTCCTCGACCGAGCCGCCACGCTCGCCGAAACACTCGGCCGCCACGTCGAGCAACATCGCCACCACCGCCGCATCCGGATAGGGGACATCGACCAGCACAGTGCCGTCGGCCGCCTCTTCGGCCTCACCCACGTGGCGCCTCAGCAGCCGTCGAGTCTCCTCAGCCACGGCAACCCCTAGAACGGCTGCACGCTCGAAACGCTCAGAAGCAATCACGTCACCCTCCAGTCGCACAGGTGTTCGGAGAATGAAAGGTAGACGACGCCACCGACAAAATCGGCCCTGCAGCGGGCACCCAAACAACCGGCGCGGCCGGGTGATCGGGCGGGCAGCCGCACCACCTCACGCCGTCCGGCAACCAAGCAATCGGTACGGCGAAGCAATCGGTATGGCCGAGCAGGCGAGCCGACTTACGGCGCCCACGACGGCGGGACCGTACGCTGGGAGCTCGGCCCGGGCACCGGCCACGGCGCGCGCCTGGTCTTCAGCCACGCGGCCAGACCGGCGCCCGCCCAGGCATCCGGCTGCGCACGGCCGGGCGAGGCCCCTCGCGTGCGGGACAACCGAGCACCAGGCGTGGCCGGGCGGTCAAGCGCCTCACATCGTCCAGCGACCACGCCGCCTCGCTCCGCTCAGCAACGGGCCCAGCGACCAGCAGGACTCGGCGCGGCCGGGCAGCCAAACCGCCTCACATCGATCTGGCCGCCAAGCCATCTCGCGCCGTCAGACGACCACACCGCCTCGCTCCGCTCGGCAACAGGCCGGACGATCAGCAGGCCCCACCGCCGGTCGCACAGCTCTCGTGTCCGCCTCTCTCCAGGCGACACGGGCCGACACGCGATCACATCGCCGACCGGTTAGCCTCGAACCGTGTCAGACCCCCTCATCAGCGTCGATTCCCTCACGGTCGAGCTCGGGGGCAACCCCGTACTGCGTGACCTGTCCTTCACCGTCGCGCCGGGTGAGATCGTGGCGGTGGTGGGGCCGAACGGTTCCGGCAAGTCCACTCTGCTGCGCTGCCTGGCCGGGTTGCAGCCTGCCACCGCCGGTGAGGTACGCGTGTTCGGGGAGGCCCCGGCCGACGATGCACGCTTCTGGGGCCGCGTGGCGCTGTTGAGCGATGAGCCCGCCTGGTATCCGGGGCTCACCGCGCGCGAGCACCTGGAGCTGATGGGCGCCGTGCACACTGCCGCACGCATGACCGTGGACGCGGCGCTGGAGACGTTCGCGCTGGTGGAGCGGGCGGACGCCGCCCCGCTGAACCTTTCGACCGGCCAGCGTCAGCGCCTCGCCCTGGCCGCCGCGCTGCTCAGACCGAGCTCGTTGCTGCTTCTCGACGAGCCGGAACGCGGCCTCGACGCTCAGTTCCGCGCCGCTCTGGCCGACCTGCTCGACGAGTACGCCGCCGAAGGCGGCACCGTGGTCCTGGCCACCCACGACCAGGATCTGGCCGACCACGGCCGTCGCATCCTCCCATCGGGCATCCCCGCATGACCGGCCGCAAGCGCCGCGTTCTCCCGTCGAGCGTCCGCGGCATGACCGGACACGACCGCGTTCCTGCATCGGACGTCCACGCATGACCGGCCCCATCACAGCCACATGTCTCCGCCACCCCGCATCACCTGCGATCTCCTGCCTTCCCGCATCGGCGTCTCGGCCGTCCGCCAACGCACGGGCATCTCGATGAGCCTTCCGACGTGCACGGCAGCCCTCGGGTACCGTCCTGGCGCGGGCAGCTCGGCAGGCCGTCCCCACGGCGTCAGTTCACGACACGGCGAAGGCCGGCTCCACGGCGTCGGTTCACGACACGGCGAAGGCCGGCTCCACGGCGTCGGTTCACGACACGGCGAAGGCCGTCCCACGCCACAACAACGGGGCCGGAGCGTGCCCGTTCCCGCAGCCGTTCCACCTGACGTCCACCCCGCCGCCACCCCACCGAGGACCATCCGATGACCGAGATCGGTGTACGGGCCGTCCGGGCGTATCTGCGCTCCCGCGGCCCCGCGCCCGCCAGCCTGCTCGACCGTTACGTCTCCGGGTTCTGCCTGCTCATGGCCATCGTGGTCCTGGGGCAGCCGCTGGCGGGGGTGCTCGCGGGGCTGGCCGAGCCGGTCGATCCCGACCGCATGGGAGCGGGGGTGGCGCTGCTCACGCTCGCCCTGTGCGGGTTCCTGGCGGGTGCGCGCGCGGCGGGGCCGGTGGCGATGTCGGCCCCTGACGCGTCCTGGCTGCTGCTCTCCCCGCTGAGCCGGCGGCATCTGCTCGCCCGTCCGGTCAGGACGCTGGGCTTGGTGGTGCTGGCGGCGGGTCTGCTGTTCGGGGTGGGGCTGGCAGCGGTGCTGGGCGCGCCCGATCAGCTCGTGTGGCGGGTGCTCGCCGCGCTGGTGCTGGGCGTGGCGGCGACCGTGGGCGGTACGGCGCTGGCGGTGCTCGGCCAGGCCGACCAGCCGGAGCGGTTCGGGCAGGCGGCGGTACAGCCGGGACGGCTTGGGCAGACGGCTCGGTCGTGGCGGCTCGGGCAGGTGCAGGCGTGGCAGCTGTGGCTGACCGGGGTGATGGCCGCGCTGCTGGTGCTGGCAGTGGTGGCGGTGACAGGTCAGTTGCGTACGGTGCTCACCACGGTCGCGCACGCACCCCTTGCGGCGCTGGCCGCCGCCGCGGCCGGGGCGGTCGTGGGGGCGGGGCTACTGGCCCGGCACGCGTGGCGTTCGCTCGACCGCATCCCCGCCCGTACGCTCCTGGCCGCCTCCACCCGCGCCGGGCACGTCGCGAACGCCACCACGTCGCTCGACCCGAGCACGCTCACCTGGATCGCCGAGGACAACCACTGGCGGGCCAGGAAGCTCACCTCCCGCCGCTGGCCCGTGCTGCCGGCGCCGCTCGCGCTCGCCTGGCAGGACTGGCGGCGGCTGGCACGCAGGCCGGGACGGCTCGCGCTGATCGCGGGTACGGCGGTGCCGCCCGCGATCCTGGGTCAGGCGGGCGCTCCTGTGGCGGTGCTCGCGATCGCGGTGCTGATGGGCGGTCTCGCCGTGGCCGCGACCGCCACTTCGGGTGCCCGGCGGGACGCCGACAACCCGGCTCTGGCCAGGCTCATCGGAACGCCGTTCCGCGCGACGCTGGCCGCCCGCGCAGTGCTGCCCGCCCTGCTGAGCGGCGTCTGGACGGCGTTGGCCCTGCTGCTGATGAGCCTGCAGGCGGCGAGCGTCCCGGCGGCGGCCGATGCCGCAGCCGTCTTCGCGGGTGACACAGCCGTCGCCACAGGTGACTCGACCGTCTTCGCAGGTGACACAGCCGTCTTCGCGGGCGACTCGGCCGTCTTCTCGGGTGACGCGGCCGTCTTCGCCGGAGATGCGGTCGGCGTCGCTCTGAGCGGATCCTCGGGCGCGCTCCTAGGCGAAGGCGTGGGCGCCGCAGCGGGTCAGGCCTTGCCGGTCGGTACGGCGTGGTTGTTCGGGCCGCTGGTCGGGCCCGCCCTGGCCGCCGGGGCGCTGCGGATGGCCAGGCGTGAGCCGGTCGATCACACGATGCCGGTCATCGAGACGCCGGGCGGCGCTATCCCCACCGGGCCGCTGAAGTGGGCGGCGACGGGGCCGGATCTGGCCCTGGCCGGCAGCCTGCCCGCCCTGGTCGCGCTGACCTCCCCAGGCGTTCCTCTGGCCACCTGCCTCGCCGTCCAGGCCGTCTGGGGCGCGGTGGTGCTGGCGGCCTACGTCCGGCGCACCCGGTCCCGATGAGCGCCGTCACACATCAAGCGGTGCGGAAATCGGTCAGGCCACGTACAGGTCGCTGGGCACGCCGCCGTACGGGATCGTGCGCTCCCTGCGCATCCCGGCCCGCTCGGCGACCCTGCGGGACGGTTCGTTGATGTCGCGGATGACCGCGACCACCGTCCCCAGTCCCTTGCCCACGTCGAGGGCGGCGCGGACGAGTTCGAGTGCGTAGCCGTGCCCCCACGCGGACGGGCGGAAGCGGTAGTAGAGGTTGAGCACGTGCCGGTCGTCCACCACGGCGTGGCGCAGCCCGCCGAAGCCGAGTACGTGCTGCGAGTCGTGGGGCCGGGCGGCCCAGTAGCCGAGGCCGCGCTCGTCCCAGTCGTCGAGCCACAGGCCGAGCATGGCACGGCTGGACTCGATGTCGGTGATGGGGCCGCTGGGGTGGTAGACGCTGGTGCGCGGGTCGGAGTGGATCTCGTGTACGGCGTCCAGGTCGTCAGCCGTCACCCGGGAAAGGACCATACGCGCCGTCTGCACCACTTCCATGCATTCAGGGTATTTCGCCGGGCTCGGCGGGCGGCACGAACCCCGACAAAGGGCGCCGAGGCCTAGCGAGGCGCCCCAGACCCCGGGCGAAGGGCTCAGGAGCCCAGCAAAGCGCCCCAGACCCCGGCAAAGGGCTCAGGAGCCCAGCAAAGAGCGTCACAGCCCCGACAAAAGGCGACCGAGCCCCGGCGAGTCCCCTACTTCTTGGGCTTGTCGGCGCTGGAGTCGGTGGACAGCGCGGCGACGAAGGCCTCCTGAGGCACCTCGACCCGGCCGACCATCTTCATCCGCTTCTTGCCTTCCTTCTGCTTCTCCAGCAGCTTCCGCTTACGCGAGATGTCACCGCCGTAGCACTTGGCGAGAACGTCCTTGCGGATGGCCCTGATGTTCTCGCGCGCGATGACCCGTGCCCCGATGGCCGCCTGGATGGGCACCTCGAACTGCTGCCGGGGAATCAGCTCGCGGAGCTTCTTGGCCATGTCGACGCCGTACGCGTACGCCTTGTCCTTGTGGACGATGGCGCTGAAGGCGTCGACCGCCTCGCCCTGCAGCAGGATGTCGACCTTGACCAGGTCGGCCTCCTGCTCGCCCGCCGGCTCGTAGTCGAGCGAGGCGTAGCCGCGGGTGCGCGACTTGAGCTGATCGAAGAAGTCGAAGATGATCTCGCCGAGCGGCAGCGTGTAGCGGATCTCGACGCGGTCTTCGGACAGGTAGTCCATGCCGAGGAGCTGGCCGCGCCGCCCCTGGCAGATCTCCATGATCGCGCCGATGAACTCGGCCGGCGCGAGGATCGTGGACTTGGTGACCGGCTCGAAGACCTGCGCGATCTTCCCGCCCGAGGGGAACTCGGAGGGGTTGGTGACCGTGAACTCCTTGCCGTCCTCCATCACCACGCGGTAGATGACGTTGGGCGCGGTGGAGATCAGCGACAGGCCGAACTCGCGCTCCAGCCGTTCGCGCACGATCTCCATGTGCAGCAGCCCGAGGAAGCCGACGCGGAAGCCGAAGCCGAGCGCCGCCGACGTCTCCGGCTCGTAGATCAGCGCGGCGTCGTTGAGCTGAAGCTTGTCGAGCGCCTCGCGCAGCTCCGGGTATTCGTCGCCGTCGATCGGATAGAGGCCGGAGAACACCATCGGCTTGGGGTGCTCGTAGCCGGCCAGCATCTCGTCGGCGGGCCGCGCGGCCGAGGTCACGGTGTCGCCGACCCGCGACTGGCGGACGTCCTTCACGCCGGTGATGAGGTAGCCCACCTCGCCCACGCCGAGCCCGAGCTCGGCGGGCTGGGGCTCGGGCGAGATGACGCCGATCTCCAGCGTCTCGTGGGTGGCGTTGGTGGACATCATGAGGATGCGCTCGCGCTTGCTCAGATGGCCGTCGACGACCCTGACGTACGTCACCACACCCCGGTAGGTGTCGTAGACGGAGTCGAAGATGAGCGCCCTGGCCGCCGCGTCGGCGTCGCCGACGGGTGCGGGCACCGCCTCCACCACGTGGTCGAGCAGCTCGCGCACGCCCTCGCCGGTCTTGCCCGACACCTTGAGCACGTCGGAGGGGTCGCACCCGATGAGGCCGGCCAGTTCTTCGGCGAACTTCTCCGGCTGCGCCGCGGGCAGGTCGATCTTGTTGAGGACCGGGATGATGTGCAGGTCGGCGTTCATGGCCAGGTAGAGGTTGGCCAGCGTCTGCGCCTCGATGCCCTGGGCGGCGTCGACCAGCAGGATCGCGCCCTCGCACGCCTGCAGCGACCGCGAGACCTCGTAGGTGAAGTCGACGTGGCCGGGCGTGTCGATCATGTTGAGCACGTGGCCGTTCCACGGCAGCCGCACGGCCTGCGACTTGATCGTGATGCCGCGTTCGCGCTCGATGTCCATCCTGTCGAGGTATTGGGCCCGCATCGTGCGGTCGTCGACCACGCCGGTGATCTGCAGCATCCGGTCGGCAAGGGTCGACTTGCCGTGGTCGATATGCGCGATGATGCAGAAGTTGCGAATCAACGCGGGGTCGGTCTGGCCAGGCTGAGTGCGCACCGAAGTCCGTTTCGACAGGGTTGAGGTCAAGCAGTCTTCCATGGTGACATGCCCGGGTGATTACCCGAACCGTCATCCGCCGCGGCCTGCGCCTGCTCGCGCTTGCCTTGGCCGTCGTGGTCGCGCTGGCGGGCGTCTTAGCCGCAGCGCTCCGGCTTCAGTTTACCGGTGCACCGGCGGCCTGGGCGAAGAGCACCGGCAACGACGCCCTGTGGCTGGGGCATGCCTGGGTGGACGGCCGCCGTACCGAGCGCGACGTCGAGCAGCTCGCGGCGCGGCTCAAGACGACGGGCATCAAGGACGTGTACGTCCACTCCGGCCCGTTCGAGACGGACGGCCGCTTAGACCCCGCCAAATACCCCAACGCCGGAAATTTCGTGAAGTGGCTGCGTGAGCACGCTCCCGGCATCCGCATCTCCGCCTGGCTCGGCCAGCGGGTGGACGGCTTCCTCGACCTCGACGACCCCCGCGCCCGCGCGAACGTCCTGTCCGGCGTCGCCGCCATCATGAAGCAGGGCTTCGACGGCATCCACTACAACTTCGAGCCCATCGGCGACGGCGACACCGACTTCCTCGACCTGCTGGAGCAGACCAGGCGGCACACCGGCCTGCTGTCGGCCTCGACGCCGCAGATCGAGCCCTATCCCGGCCTGCGCCTGGCCGCCAGGGCCGCGATCGGCCACGACAAGTACTGGTCTCAGGGCTTCTTCGAGCAGGTCGTGGCGCGGGTGGACCAGGTGGCGGTCATGACGTACGACTCGTACCTGCCCGCCCAGTCCCTGTACGGCGGCCACGTCGCCCGCCAGGCCCGGCTGGCGCTCGACCTGGTGCCGGAGGACAAGGCGCTCTACATCGGCGCGCCCGCCTACCATGACCACGGCGCGCCCTGGCTGGACGCCGCCGAGAGCGTGGCGATGGCCGCGGAGGGCGCCGGGCTCGCGCTCACCGACCACGGCAGGCGCGAGCGGTTCGGCCTGGCGCTCTACGTCGACTTCGCCGCGACGGAAGAGGATTGGCGCGAGTACATGACACGATGGCGTTGATTTGAGCAGCCGCCTTGAGTATTGGTAACCTGGCTAACTGCGTGTGGCGCGCCCTCTCTCGAGCCCGCGCGCCCCATCCATCACTCAGACTTTCACCGAGGCTTCTTCGTGGCGAACATCAAGTCCCAGATCAAGCGCAACAAGCAGAACGAGAAGGCTCGCCTGCGCAACAAGGCGGTCAAATCGTCTCTGAAGACGGCCATCCGCAAGTTCCGCGAGGCGGCCGAGCAGGGTGACGTCGAGAAGGCCGTGGCCCTGCAGCGGGCCGCCGCGCGCCAGCTCGACAAAGCCGTCAGCAAGGGTGTCATCCACAAGAACCAGGCGGCCAACCGCAAGTCCGCGATCGCCAAGCAGGCCGCGGCCCTGGCTTCCGCCAAGTAGTAACGGTGCCGTCGCATCGGCGACGGCACCGGCCTCTGAACGCCGTACTCCATTCGCCGGGAGTGCGGCGTTTTTGTCATTTACGCCGTCGTTTTGTCACGGTTTCGATATCACACGGCCGTATCGGGTGCATCACCGTTGCAGAGATCACCTTGCCGCTCACCTGCGATATCCCCGAGGGTGCACTAAACAGTGCAAAGGGGGACGCATGCGGGCGCCGTTGGTCGTCAAGAGGGCGTTCAGCGAGCCGCTGCTTCTCCTGGCCGCGTTCGGCTCGATCCTGCTCGCCACCACCACGCTCGTGGCGCTGACCATGTACGCCTCCTCCATCGCGGAGGCGGGCGTCCGCAGGACGATGGAGACCGCCTCGCACGAGCAGATCGCGGCCACCGTCAGCGCCCCCATCACGGCGGAGACGTTCCCGAAGTTCGACCAGGCCGTACGCACCGAGCTGACCGCCGCCTACGGCCGCGCGCCCGACGTGGCCACCAGCCTGCGCTCCGACTCCTACACGATGCCGGGCCAGGAGGACAGGCAGCGACCCGAGCTGCTGCGCTTCGGCAGCTACGACGGGCTCGACCGGCACGCCAAGCTCGTCAGCGGCGCCTGGCCCCAGGCCGGCGGCGACAACGACACCGTGCAGGCCGCGATCTCGCTGTCGGCGGCATCGGAGACCGGGTTCAAGGTCGGGCAGGAGTTCACCACGCGCGGCCGGCTCGACGAACGCGCGGTACGGGTGCGCGTGGTCGGCGTGTTCCAGCTCGACGACCCCTTCGGGGCCCGCTGGACGGGCGAGCCGCTGCTCAGCAGGGGCGTCGAACGCGGCGAGTTCAGCACGTACGGGCCGCTGATGGTGGCGCGCGAGACGTTCATCGACCGCTTCGCCACCAACGTCAACGCCACCTGGACCGCCGTACCCGACCTGCGCGCGCTCACCCCCGAGCAGCTGCGCCCGATGGCCGCCGCGATCTCCGGCCTTGAGGACCGGCTGAAGGAGAAGGGCTGCGGCAGCTGCGTCGCCGCGAGCCACCTGCCCGAGCTGCTCACCCAGCTCGACACCGCCTCGCTGGTGGCCCGCTCCACCATGCTGATCCCCGTGCTGCAGCTGCTGCTGCTCGCCGCGTACGCGCTGATGCTGACCGCGCGGCTGCTGGCCGACCACCGCCGGATGGAGGTGGCGCTGCTGCGCTCGCGCGGCGCGGGGACCGTGCGGCTCGCGGTGCTGGCGGGCGGCGAGGCGCTGCTGGTGGCGCTGCCGTGCGCGATCGTGGCGCCGTTCCTCGGCCCGCCACTGCTCGCGCTGATCAACCGGCTGCCGTGGATCGAGGCGGCGGGCGTGCGGCTGGCTCCCGAGGCCGACCTGGGGACGTTCCTGGTGTCGTCCGGAGTGGCGCTGGCCGCGGCCGTGCTGCTCATGGCCCCGGCGCTGGCCGGGGCGCGCAGGACGTACGTCGAGGAGCAGGCGGCGCGCGGGCGCGGCGGCGGTCGCGGCCTGATCGAACGGGCGGGCGCCGATCTCGCGCTGCTGGTCGTGGCCGGGCTCGCGATCTGGCAGCTCCAGCGTTACGGCGCCCCCGTGACCGCGACGGCGGCCGGCGGCCTGGGCATCGACCCGCTGATCATCTCCGGTCCCGCGCTGGCCCTGCTCACCGGCGGCATGCTCGGGCTGCGGCTGGTGCCGCGCGTGTCCAGGCTGGCCGAGAAGATCACCTCAAGGTGGCCCTCGCTCGCCCCCGCGCTCGGCGCGTGGCAGGTGAGCAGGCGCCCGCTCAAGTACGCGGGGCCCGCGCTGCTGCTCACCATGGCCATCTCCATCGGCATCGTGTCGCTCGCGACCGCGGCGACCTGGCGTACCTCGCAGCTCGACCAGGCCCGCCACCAGGCCGGTGCCGACCTGCGGCTGTCCGGCCCGCCGGACGGTCCCGAGCTGGGCGCGCTCGGGCGCGGCACCGCGTTCACGACGCTGCCCGGCGTCAGCGCCGCGTCCCCGGGTTTTCGCGGGCAGATCGACGTGGGCGGCGAGAACGCGATGCTGGTCGCGCTCGACGCCGGCAAGCTGGGCGAGCTGTTCCACCTGCGTCCCGACCTGTCGGCGCAGCCGGTGAGCGAGCTGTCGCGGACGCTGATCGGCGGCCGCGCGGACCGGCTCGAGCTGCCGGGACGGCCCGCCAAGGTGACCGTGACCGCCGAGGCGAGCGCCGAGCTGTCGGCCCGGCTGGTGCTGACCGACGCGCTCGGGGTCTGGCGTGACGTGCCGCTCGGCGTGCTCAAGGCCGGTACGAACCGCCTCGAAGTGGACCTGCGGCCACTGGCCGGGCAGAACGGCAGGATCACCTACCCGGTCTCGCTGCTCGGCGTGATCGCCGGAGCGCCGTCCGGCAAGGCGACGCTCACGGTCACCGGGCTGAGCGCCGACGGCCGGCAGGTGAGCGCGCCACGGCTGACGATGGAGGCCGAGCAGGCCACCGCCGCCGCGTTCGTCCAGCGGCCGCAGCCGGGGCCGCTGCCGGTGGTGCTGACCGCCGACCTCGCCGCCTCGCTGAAGCTCGCCGCCGGGCAGGAGGGACGGGTCAGCATCGACCGCCGGGTGCTGCCGGTCAAGGTCGTCGGCGTCGTCGAGACCATGCCCACCACCACGGCCGGGCAGCAGGCCGTGCTCGCCGACTGGGAGACGATGCAGACGTACGAGCTGGCCATGGCGCAGCCGCCGCGGCCCGCGACCGAGTGGTGGCTGGCCACCGCTGACGGCACCGCCGCCACCGCGGAGCTCAAGAGCCACCCCGAGTGGGACGTCACCGTGCTCGACCAGCGCGCGCTGGCCGCGAGCCTCCAGGACGACCCGCTGGCCAGCGGTCTGCAGGGGGCGCTCATGCTGGGCTTTGCGGCCGCGCTGGTGTTCGCCGCGCTCGGCTTCCTGGTGAACGCGGCCGTGGCGGCGCGCGAGCGGATGTCCGAGTTCGCGGTGCTGCGGGCGCTCGGCGTGAGCCCCCGGCAGGTGCTCGGGATGCTGGCCATGGAGCAGGCGTTCGTCGTGGGGCTGTCGCTGCTGGC
Source organism: Nonomuraea sp. NPDC052634 (assembly GCF_040678535.1). NCBI lineage: Bacteria > Bacillati > Actinomycetota > Actinomycetes > Streptosporangiales > Streptosporangiaceae > Nonomuraea > Nonomuraea sp. NPDC052634. The sequence continues at coordinate 2,735,323 of NZ_JBFATY010000001.1, forward strand.
CGGCACGGGGCTCGCGGTGGTCGTGGGCGTGCTGGTCGTGCCGCACATCGTGCTCACCGGGCAGGCCGCGGCCGTGACGCCCGGCGTGGTGCTCGACATCCCGTGGGGGGCCACCACCGCGATGCTGGCCCTGGTCACGGCGGTGCTGTTCGCGATCGTCGCCGGGCTGGCCCGCACCGTACGCCGGCAGCACAGCCTCCGGGAGGAACAGTGAGAATCGGGCTGCTCTCCCGGGTGCACCTGGGCCCTCTGGCGGTGCTCTTCGCGCTGACGCTGAGCGCCTGCCTGCTCATCTCCGGGCTGCCGCGGGCCACCGAGTCCGCGTACGACGAGGCGCTGCGCCGCGCCCTGGCCGGCGCGCCCGGCGTGCAGACCGACCTGACCGTCACGGTGGGCACCTGGTCACCGGCGGTGGACCTGCGCGAACGCGCCCAGTTCGACTCGCGCATGCGCGTCTGGCAGAAGATCCTGCCCGCCACGCTCCGCCCGCTGGTGACCGGGCCCGGCCACATGAACGCCAAGACCGCCGCCACCCCCATCGCCGGAACCGGCGGCTCCTCCTACCTCAACCTGGGCTGGCTGTCCGACGCCGACCAGCGCGTCGAGTGGGTGCAGGGCAAGGCGCCAGGCGCGCCCTCGACGATGCGGTACGAGGGCGAGACGATCCCCGTGTTCGAGGCCGGGGTCGTCGAGGAGGCCGTGCGCGAGATGAACCTGCGCATCGGCTCCACCACGGTGATCGGCGAGCACGACTACGCCGCCGTCAAGATCGTCGGAGTGTTCCGCGCCAAGCAGGCGGACGACCGCTACTGGTCGCACCACAACGACATCCTGCACGTGCTCAAGCTGCAGCCGCCGGGCAGTCTCGACTTCGAAAGGCACGCCACCGCGCTGCTGTCCGACGCCGGGCTCGCCAAGCTCAGCGGCGAAGGACGCAACCTCGCCTACCGGTGGACGCTGCCGCTCGATCCGCGCGGTGCGAGCGCCCTGGACGTGCCCGGCCTGCAGGCCGCCATCGCCGAGTTCGGCCGGGTGGTGGACATCCAGTCCACCGGCACCGTCGCCCCGTACTCGCTGGAGACCGGGCTGCCGCACCTGCTCGCCGAGTTCCAGGCGCAGCTGTCCACCGCACAGACCGTCATGTACCTGGTGCTGGGCGGGCTGCTCGCGGTCGCGCTCGGCGTGATCGTGCTGGCCGTGCAGCTGCTCTCCGACCGGCTCGACCACACGCTCGCGCTGACCAGGGCGCGCGGCGGGTCTCTGGCGCAGGTGGCGGGCACGGCGGCCGCGCTGACCGCCATGGGCGTGGTGCCGGGAGCGGTGGCCGGGTACGCGCTGTCGTACCTGGTGCCGGGCACCGCGCGGCCCATCGTGCACGCAGGGCCGGTGATCGTGGTGCTGGCCGCCGCCGGGTTCGCCGCCGTGCGGATCGCGCTGGCCCACCGCGCTCCGCTGCACGAGCGGCGCGCGGACGTCGCCACCGCCCGGCCGTCCGCCAAGCGGATCACGCTCGAGGTGCTGATCGTCGTGCTGGCTGTGGCGGGGGCGTACCTGCTGCGGGCGCGCGGGCTGAGCGCGTCGGCGGGGCAGGACCCGTTCCTGCTGATCGTGCCGGTCGCGCTGACCGTGGCGGCGGCGCTGGTCACGCTGCGGCTGTATCCGTACCCGCTGCGGCTGATCGTCCGGCTGGCGGCGCGCGGGCGGGCCGCGGTGCCGTTCTTGGGGCTCACCCGGGCGGCGCGGGCGCGTGCCGCGAGCGTCATGCCGGTGCTGATCCTGCTGCCCGCGCTGGCCGTGTCGGTCTTCGCCGCCGTCGTCTCCGACGGCATCGCCGGCACCCAGCGGCTGGCGTCCTGGCAGCGGGCCGGCGCGCCGATCAAGGTGACGTCCGAGAGCGAGATCCCGGCCGCCGTCATCGACGAGATCCGCAAGGCGCCGGGCGTCGAACGGGTCGTGCTCGCGCAGCGGGGCCAGGTCCAGGTCGGGTACGGCGCGGAGCGGGCCGAGGCGCTCGCCGTGAACGTCGCCGAGTGGCGGTCGATCCTGTCCGGCGCGCCGGTGAGCCTGCCCGCGGTGTCCGGAGGCGCGATCGTCTCGCCGGAGCTGCGCGGGCGCGGGACGCTCGACCTCGGCTGGCAGTCCCGGTTCAAAGTGCCCACCGCCGCCGTCGCCGAGTCGGTGCCCGGCTTCTTCACCACCGGCAAGTTCCTGGTCGTGCCGCTGGAGGTGCTGCTGCGCCCGGCCGTCAACACGCTGCTCATCCAGGGCGACGCCGACGTGGCCGAGCTGGCCGCGCTTGCGCCGTCGGCCACCGTGATCTCCCAGGAAAGCGCGCTGGCCGGCATCCAGGACGATCCGCTGACCGGCACCGTACGGGCCACACTGGTGATCGTGACGATCGCACTGGCCGGCTACGCGCTGCTCGCCGTCGTCCTGCTGCTCATCGTCGGCGCGGCCGACCGCGCCAGGGCGGTCTCCTTCCTGCGCACGCTCGGGCTGTCGGACCGGCAGGCCCAGTGGCTCACCGTGCTGGAGGTGCTGCCCATGATCCTCATGACCGCGCTGGCCGGCCTCTGTCTCGGCCTGGCCCTGCCCACCGCGCTCGGGCCCGGCGTCGATCTGTCGTCGTACGCCGGTGACCTGCCCGTCGGCGACTACTCGCCCGACCCCGTCCTGCCCGGCGCGCTGGCCGCGGGGCTCGCCGTGGTCGCCGTGCTCGGCGCGTACGCGCACACCGCCATCAGCCGCCGCCGCAGCCTCGGCGCCGTCCTTCGAGTGGGGGACCTCACATGAACCCGACACTGTCAGAGCTGGAAGCGAAGGCCAAGCGGGAGAAGGCCGTCTTCGGCGGGGACGCGCACATCGTGTGCGACAACCTCGTCCGCATCTACAAGACCGAAGGCGTCGAGGTCGTCGCGCTGCAGGGCCTCGACCTCGTCATCGACAAGGGCGAGCTGGTGGCCATCGTCGGCGCCTCGGGTTCCGGCAAGTCCACGCTGCTCAACGTGCTGTCCGGGCTCGACGTGCCGACCGCGGGCGTGGCCAGGGTGGCCGGCATGGACCTGCTGTCGATGACCGCCCGCGACCGCCTCCACTACCGGCGCTCCGTCGTCGGCTTCATCTGGCAGCAGACCGCGCGGAACCTGCTGCCGTACCTGACCTCGCGGGAGAACATCGAGCTGCCGATGAAGCTGGCCGGCAAGCGCCGCCGCCGCGAGCGCGCCGACGAGCTGCTCGAACTCCTCGGCGTCGCCGACTGCGCCGGGCGCAAACCGCCCGAGATGTCCGGCGGGCAGCAGCAGCGCGTCGCCATCGGCGTGGCCCTGGCCAACTCCCCGCAGCTCATCCTCGCCGACGAGCCCACGGGCGAGCTCGACAGCGAGACGTCCGAGCAGGTCTTCGAGGCGCTGCGCACCGCCAACAGGGAGCTGGGGGTGACCGTCGTCATCGTCACCCACGACCCCATGGTGGCCGAGCAGGTGGACCGCACCGTCGGCATCCGCGACGGGCGTACCAGCAGCGAGACCGTGCGCCGCGAGGGCGCCGAGGGACAGATCATCGCCGAGGAGTACGCCGTGCTCGACCGCGTCGGACGCCTCCAGCTCCCCCGCGACTTCATGAACGCCCTCGACATGGAACGCCGGGTGCGTCTCGAACTCGAATCCGACCACATCGGCGTGTGGCCCGCCCGAGAGGAGCCGTCCGAATGAGTCAGTCGCCCCTGGTCGAGGTCGAAGGGCTGCGCAAGGTCTACCGCACCGGGCCCAAGGAGGTCGTGGCGCTGCGGGAGGTGTCGTTCGCCGTGTACCCCGGTGAGCTGGTGGCGCTGCGCGGGCGGTCCGGGTCCGGTAAGACCACGCTGCTCAACCAGATCGGCGGCCTGGACAAGCCGGACGCCGGGCGGGTGGTCGTGGACGGGCGCGAGATCACCGCCATGTCCGAGGACGAGCTGCTGCAGGTGCGGCGCGACGTCGTCGGGTTCGTGTTCCAGTCGTTCGGGTTGATCCCCGTCCTGTCTGCGGCCGAGAACGTGGGCGTGCCGATGCGGCTGCTGCGGGTCCCTGCCGCTGAGCGGGAGGAGCGGGTACGCGTGCTGCTCGCGCTCGTCGGGCTTGAGCAGCACGTCAACCAGCGGCCGTACGAGCTGTCCGGCGGTCAGCGGCAGCGGGTCGCCATCGCCCGCGCCCTGGCCAACCGGCCCCGGCTGCTGGTGGCCGACGAGCCCACGGGGCAGCTCGACTCGCAGACCGGGCGGCAGATCATGGAGCTGTTGCGGGCGCTCGTACGCAGTGAAGGCGTGACGGCGCTGGTGGCCACCCATGACCCCAGCCTGATGACGGTGGCGGACCGGGTGCTGGAGATCAGCGACGGTGTGGTGCGCGAGGCCGCCCGTACCTGACCCCGGCAGTTGCGGCACCGGTGGAGAGCCGTTCGGCACCTGTGGAGGATCGTCCGGCACCCGTGGAGAGCCGCGCGCTCGCCCCCACCTCCGATGGGGTTTCCGTCACCTGCCGTGAGCACTGGGGGCGACGGCCCGCCTCGGTTTCGGCGCCCAGACGATGGCGGCGAGGTTGACGACCGCGACCAGCACCCCGCCCACCACCGCCGGCGCCGCGATCCCGGCGAGCCCGGCCAGCGGCGCGGCCACCGCCAGCCCGAACGGCCGCGACGCGAACGAGATGAGCTGGTCGAACGACCGCACCCGCCCGAGCGCGTGCTCCGGTACCTCGTCGGCAACCACCGTCTCCCACAGCGGGCTGAGCAGCCCAAGCCCGAACATCGCCACCGCGTAGGCCGCCGCCATCACCGGCAGCGACGCCCCGGCGGCCAGCGCCGCCATCGGGAACGCGTAACAGGCCGCGCCGAGCTGCACCGCGACCACCGGCCGCCGGATCGGCAGCCTCGGTGCCAGGAACACGCCCAGCACCATGCCCACGGTGCCGCACTGCACGATCACCGCCCAGCCCGCCTCGCCGCCCGCCTCCCGTACGGCGACGACGGGGCCGAGCGTCAGGAACAGGCCCGCCATGAAGTGCCACACGCCGTGCCCCGCCACGCAGGCCAGGAACCACGGGCGTTCGCGGACCTCCCGCCACCCCTCGACCAGATCCCGCCCGAACCCCGAGCCTCTGCCGATCAGCTCCCGCCATGGCCGCTGCCTCGATCCGCCTGCGTTCTGTGCCGGCGCACCGCGTCCAGGCCCGGCCGTCGCCCCTTGCCCGGCAAGGGACTCCTGCTCACCGGCTGCCTCTGCGCTGACCCGGACCGTCTCCTCGCTGCCCCGGACCGTCTCCTCGCTGCCCCGGACCGTCTCCTCGCTGACCTGTAGCGCCTCCTCGCTGACCCGCACCGCCTCCTCGCTGACCCGCACCGCCTCCTCCGGAACCGGCGACGTCTCCCGGATGCCGCCGAGGGTCCATGCCGAGCACGCGAACACCGCGGCCGTGATCCCCGCCGCCCACCCGGGCCCGGCGACCACCGTGACCGTCCCCGCGATCGCCGGCGCGGCCACCGCGGACAGGCTCGTCACCACCCCGATCCGCGCGTTCACCCGCAACCGGTCCGGCCCGGGCACCACCGCCACCACCAGCCGGGGCACCGCCGGGCTGCCGAACGCGATCGCCACCCCCGCCACCGCCGACAACACGGCCAGATCGAGCACCCGGTAGACGCCGAGCAGCAGTTCCACGGCGATGATCGCCTGCGACAGGCACCGGGTCAGGTCGGCGAGCAGCACCACGCGTGCGGGCCTGATCCGGTCGGCGAGCACCCCGCCGACCGGCAGCAGCACCAGCAGTGGAACGAGCTCGGCGGCCAGCACCACACCCAGCTCGCCCTCTCCACCTCCGGCCCGCAGCACCGCCAGCGTCAGGGTGGTCGGGATGAGCGCCGTGGCCAGCGCGGACAGGCAACGCCCGATGAGCAAACGCGTAATCACGCCGCCTGAGGATATTTCGACAGCGAATCTTTCGTCAACTAATTACCTGCTCCCCTATGCTCCCAGGCATGGAGGACTCCGTCGATCGTCACCTGGCCCGCTGGCGCGGAAAGGCGCCCTTCGACGAACGGGTGGAGGCGATCGTGACCCGCCTGCAGTTCCTGGTGAAGCACATCGCCCACACCAAGGAGGCGGCCCTGTCGGAGGTCGGCATGCAGGACTTCGAGTTCGAGACCCTGCACCGCCTCGTCGCCCGCGGCGGCACCGCGACGCCGTCCGAGCTGGCCGCCGACCTCCTGCTGTCGCCGGCGGGCATGACCGGCCGCCTCGACACGCTGGAACGTTCAGCCCTCGTACGCCGCGTACGCAGCACCGAGGACCGCCGCCGGGTGGACGTCGAGATCACCCCCAAGGGCCACGACCTGTGGATGGAGGCCATGACCATCCGCGCCGAGGTCGAAGCCTCCATGATCAACGCCCTGTCCCCCGAGGATCAGGTCCTCCTCGACGGCCTGCTCAAACAACTCCTCATCAACGCCGAGAACCCTCGCTGACGAGCACCTTCTCAGGCGTCGAGCTGGTGATCCGCCCAGACGTAACTCACCGGCAGCAGATCGGCGATCGGCACCATCCGAAGGCCGTCCTGCGTACCGACGATGACCTTGAGCGCCGGGAAGTAGTCGAGAAGGAACTGCCGGCACCGCCCGCACGGCGGCACCACCCCACGGTCACGATCTCCCACCGCGACCATGACATCCAGCTCGTAGATCCCCTGACCGGCGGCCGTACCGACGACGACCATCTCCGCACACGGGCCGCCGGTGAAGTGGTAGGCGTTCACCCCGGTGACGATCCGGCCGTCCCGCGCCCTGGCCGCGGCCGCCATGGTGTGGTTGTCGCCGCGGCAACGCGTGGCCGCCACGCGCGCCGCCGCCCGTACCAGCTCCTCATCGACCCGCTCACCCGGCACAGCCCCACTCCCCGAACCCAGCGCCCATCATCGTGACTCACGGCCCACTGTGCCAGACCCCTTACCCCGCACCGCCTTCCGCCCCGTAAGACACCCCGTACCCCACGCCCTGGCCACCGCCCGAGACGGCGCGCCCGCACACCCACCCACCGGCCACCACCCGAAACGCACACCCACACACCCACCCGCCACCACCCGAAACGGCACACCCACAACCAGGACACCACCCAGCGCGGCGCGCCCACGCACCCACGCACCGGTCACCACCAGGGGCGGCCCGCCCGCACCCTCACCCCCAGGACGCCACCCGACACGAGCCCCCCGCACACCTGCACACCCACCACCCGGCGCGACGTCCCGACCCCGCCAGCGGACACGACGACTTCTCCGCCGACGGGCAGGGGTGGTCGGCGGCGGTGTCGAGGACCCAGCGGGCCACGGCGGCACCGCGACGGCCGGGGCGGGTGCTGCCGACAACGAGAGGCCACGCACCACCCCGCGCAACCCCGAACCGCCGGCACCAGCCACGCACCACCCCGCGCAACCCCGAACCGCCGGCACCAGCCACGCACCACCCCGCGCAACCCCGAACCGCCGGCACCAGCCACGCACCACTCCGCGTATCCGCAAACCCACCAGGCCGCCAAAGCACGGAGCCACGAGGTCACGCGGGCAGGGGGCCGCAGTCAGGCACCGCCCCCACACAGCACCCCGCTACAGCGCCACCACTCAGCGGCCGTTGCGGCACGCCACGATGACCTGCACCGTGTGCTCCAGCGCGTAGGCCGGGTCCGCTCCCCCACCCTTGACCTGCTCGTCAGCATGGGCCACGGCCTGGATCGCCCGGGCCAGCCCTTCCGGCCCCCAGCCGTTCAGCTGCCGCTTGACCCGATCGACCTTCCACGGCGGCATGCCGACATGGCTGGCCAGTTGCCCGCCCCGGAGATTGCGAGGCGCACTGGCGACCTTGGCCAGCGAACGCAACCCGCCGGCCAGCGCGCTGACCAGCAGCACGGGGGCGACGCCGGTGCCGAGCGCCCACCTCAACTGCTCCAGCGCCTCCGCCAGTCGCCCCTCCACCGCCGAGTCGGCGACGTTGAACCCGGTGACCTCCGCCCGCCCCTTGTGGTAGCGAGCCACTGCCGCCGCATTGATCGTCTTGTCCTCGGTGTCGAACATCATCTGGGAACAGGCCGCGGCCAGCTCCCGGAGATCGTTCCCCACGGCGTCCAGCAACGCCTGAGCCGCATCGCCCGAGATGCTGCGCCCGGCCCGCTTGAACTCCCCCTTGATGAACTCCAACCGCTCACCGGACTTGGTGAGCTTGCTCACCGTCACCACCTTGGCGCCGGCCTTCTTCACCCCATCGACCAGCGCCTTGCCCTTCACCCCACCCGGGTGGGCCAGCACCATCACGGTGTCCTCGGACGGCTGCTTCGCGTACGCCACGATCTCGGCGATGACGTCCTTGCCGAGATCCTGCGCTCCGCGGATCACCACGACGGACCGATCCCCGAACAACGACGGCGACGTCAGCTGCGACAGCTCACCCGTCGTGACCTTGCTCCCGACGAGGTCGTGCACCTCGATCTCAGGGTCGGCGCTCCGGGCCGCCGCGACAACCCCGCTCACCGCCCGCTCGGCCAGCAACTCCTCGTCGCCGACGACCAAGGTCACAGGTGCTGGATCGGTTCCCGCCATGTCAGGCAGCATGCCACGCCCCACCGACAACTAGGTACTCGACGACCAACCCCGAGCCGCCTCCGTACCAGCCCACCTGTCTCGCTCTCGACGACCAGGGCCGTCGAAGCGACATAAGGCCAGGCTCCGAAGAGCTGCAACAGCCCCTCGAACGCCGACGAGAGCCCCAAATCACCACGAGACACTGTGCGGGCAACCGCGGACTAGGGGCCGCGCGGGACCACCGCCAGGCCGCCACCCTCCTGCTCGACCACAGCAATATCCCCCGACTTGTCCGTACGGTGAACCGTGAGGCCGAGCCGCCGCAGCAGGTTCAGCGTGGACGCCGCGGGATGTCCGTAGTCGTTGTCCGCCCCCACGCTGATCAACGCCGCCCGCGCCCCCAGCGACGCCACGAACTCGGGCGACTGCCGGTTCGACCCATGATGCGGCGTCTTGAGGATGTCGGCCCGTACGGGCATCCGCCGCACCAGCTCATCTTGCGCCTCGGTCTCCAAGTCTCCGCCCAGCAGGATCGACCCGGACCGCCACCGTACGTGCACCACGACGCTCGAGTTGTTGATCGCGCTGCCCTCGCCTTGCCCAGCCGACTCGCCGGCGGCGGGGTCGGGTGCGAGGACGGTCAGCTCCGACGGGCCGAACCGCCAGCGGGTGCCCGGCCGAACCGTCCACTCAGGGATGCCGCGTTGCCGCAGCATGCCGGCGATGCGCCCCTCGGCCCGCGCACTCGTACGCTGCGGGCTGACCACGACGGCCCCGACGCGACGGTTCCTGAGCACGCCCGGCAGACCGTCCACGTGGTCGGCATGGGGATGCGTGAGCACGAGCAGCGGTACGTCCACGACGCCGAGTCTTCGCAGGCACCGATCCATGACCACCGGGTCCGGCCCTGTGTCCACGACCACGCCCCTGCCGGGACCGGCCGCGACCACCAGGCCATCGCCCTGCCCGACGTCGCACATGACCATCAACCACCCCTTGGGCGGCCAAGGCCCAGCGATGGGGCGGATCACCAGAACCGCCACCAAAGCGGCACCGGCCACCGTCAGCGCCACCGCGCGCCAGGCACGGCGTCTCATGACCGGTACCGCCACCGCCACAGCGAGCAGCAACAGGCCGAGCCCCACGATCCCCGCCGGCCACGGCACCGTCGCGAACGGCACGCCCACCGCCCACCGGGAGACCGTGATGATCCAGCCGACCGCGTACCCGGCGGGGATGGTGAGCATCCGCGCCCCGTCGAGCCACACCGGCGCAATCAGAGCGGCACCGAACCCGAGCAGGGTCGCGGGCGCCACCGCCGGCGCGACAAGCAGGTTGGCGATCACCGCGACGGGCGTCAACTGCCCGGCCATCAGCACCAGCACGGGTGTCACGGCGAGCTGCGCCGCCGCAGGCACGGCCACGGCCTCCGCCAACCACCGCGGCAACCGCAACCTCCGCCGACGTTCAGCGAAAACCCCACCACCAACAGCAGAACCGGACGCACAACCACCCACCCCACCACCAACAGCAGGCGAGAGGGAGACACTCTGCCCAGCGGCTAGGCCAGGGATGGGGGTGGAAGCGCGAAATACGCCGGGATGTTCGAACTCCCCCTGCGACGTCTTTGTGCCCGTCAGCTTGTCTCGCCAGCGTGGGGCGAGGAGGAGTATGCCGGCGGTGGCCGTGACGGAGAGGGCGAAGCCGTACGAGCGGGCGAGTTCAGGCACGAACAACATCAGGAGCAGGACCGTGGCCGACAGGGCCGCGACGCCGTCCTTCGAGCGGCCCGTGCCCATGGCGACCGCGGCGGCCAGCCCCATGAGAAGGGCGCGCAGGACGCTCGGCGACGGGCGGGCGACCACGGTGAACGCCAGCATCGCGACGGCGGCGAAGCCGGCCCGTACCGGAAGCGACAGGCCGACGAGTCGGGACAGCGCGAGTGCCGCGCCTGCCACGATCGCCAGATTGGCACCGGATACGGCGTTCAGATGGCTGAGACCGGCTTCCCTGAAGTCGGCCGTCACCTGCGGGTCCATGCGGGAGACATCGCCCACGACCAGGCCCGGGAGGAGACCCCGCTGGTCGGGCGGCAGAACGTCGGCCGCCGCTCGCAGGCCCGACCGTATCGCTCCCGCCGCCGTCTGAAGGCTGGACGGGGGCGCCAGGGGACGGGGCGGCTCGCGGACGAGCAGGATCGCGGCCACCGATGTGCCCGGCGTCGGCTTGGCCAGGCGTCCAGTGACCTCCACCTCCTGTGTGGGCAGGTAGGAGCGCCAGGCCGAGCCCGTCGCGAAGACCATGATGGGGACATCCACCGCTTGCCGCGACGTGGGCGTCTGGATGACCTTCAGTGTCGCCGGGACGACGTAGCTTTCCTGAGCGAAACGGCCACTTTCGTTGGGTCTGCGCCGAGGGTCGTCGGTCAGGGCGATCTGGGCGGTGATGAAGGCGTTCTTGGCGGCGAGCTCGGCGGCCGGTCCGGTGGTGATCGCGTGAACGCGCAGGGCCACAGAGGCGGCCGTCGCCGCCGTACCGATGAGGGTGGCGATGATGACATTGCGCCATCCAAGGCCGAGCCGGCGGGCCGGCTCTTCCGTGGACTTCCGGGTACGCCAGAGCGTCACCAAAGCGGCGACCGCGGCACCAGCGGCGGCGATGAAGCCGACGAAAGCGGTGCATCCGAGCAGGATCAGTGCAGTGGCCCAGGCGGCCAACGCCGGAAGCGCCAAGGGCCAAGCAGGCTCGGGCTTGGCAACGGCGGGCTCCGACGGTGGCCGAGGCACCGGACGGCGGCTGCGCCGAGCAAGAGCGACATCAAGCCTTCGTACGGAGCCAGGGCCGGAGCTGAGGGAACGGACGCGAGTAGGGCCGTGAGCGCGGGCGGAGTCAGAACCAACGATTCGCGCAGGGTCGGAAATATGGAAACGGACAGGGTCGGGGCTGAAGCCTCGGGCCGCACCGGAACCAAGAGCATGCACAGAACCAGAACCGAAGACCTGCGCAGCATCGGCGCCGAGTGCACGCTCAGGGTCCGGGCCGAGAGTGCGAGCGTCATCAGAGCTGTGGGCGCGGGTGGGGTCGGGGACAGGCATGTCAGACGCGGACCTTCGGCTTGATCTCCTCGAACTTCCTCGGGCCGATGCCTGAGACCTCGCGGAGCTGGTCGACGCTGGTGAAGCCGCCCCGGCTCGTACGGAACTCCACGATGCGCGCGGCCAGGACCTCGCCCACGCCCGGAAGCTGTTCCAACTGGTCGGCGGTGGCCGAGTTCAGGTCGAGGACGGCGGTCGCGGGGTCGATCATCGGGGAGCCGGGTGCCGCCTGGCCAGCTGGGGCGCCCACCACGATCTGCTCGCCGTCGATCAGGCGTCTGGCGAGGTTGAGCTGGCCTGTGGAAGCGCCCTTGGACACGCCTCCGGCCGCTGTGACGGCATCCGTCACTCGGGAGCCTGCGGCAAGCAGGTAGACACCCGGCTTCCTGACCTTGCCGGCCACGTGCACGGTGACTTTGGCGGCAGCCGCTGCCGAGGGGGTGACCGCAGGCGGAGGTGTGATCGGTGCGGGCGGTGGCAAGGGTTGGGGCGTCGGCTGCGCGCGCCAGACGAGGAAGGCCGCCACCGCTGTGGCGAGCACCCCGATGGCGAGGAGTGCCCGTAGACCGGGCTTGCCCGGGTCGAGGGTGGGGCTCTGGGCGGCCAGGAACTTCCGGAGAGCCTGGAGAGAGGCCGATGAGGGGTCAGCGGTCGGGGCGGACTTCTGCGCCCGGTCAGCGGATGCTGAGGGTCGCTGTGATGGTGTGCCAAGGTCAAGTGGCGTCCAGCCGTCCCCCGCCGCGTCGAGGTGCGCTGGTCTCGGGAACTGTCCTGCCGGGCCAGAGCTCAAGGGCACTCCAAGGTCAGTGGCCTGGTCGGCATGCGACGACGCCTCAAGTTCCGTGGAAGGACCGTCATGCGGCCACACGTCGAGATCGTCAGGTGTGTGAACGCGCGGAGATTCTCCACGGTCGACTGACGGGGACATGCGCGGCGACGGCCTGCGCGTAGGTGAAGAGTCATCATGTGGTGGGGCCGTCGGCATCGTGAGTGAATCGCGGTGCGACGGCACCGGAACGTCGGCCGCCGCGCCATGGCGCACGGGCATCATCGAGGGGTCTGCCGACAGGGCGCGCTGCGGTGACTCCGTAGGGTCCGCAGACGAACCGGGGTACAGAGACGGACCGGGGTGTGGGGAGGTGCCAGGGGCCGGCGACGCGGACGGGCCGTGGTTCGGGGAAGGGCTGGGGTTCGGGGGCGCAGACGGGCTGGGGGCCGGGAACGGCCCGGAGTACGGGGACAAGCCGGAGTACGGGGACAGGCTGGAGTACGAGGGCAGGCCGGAGTACGAGGACATCGCCAGGTGGCCGACAGGCAGGGCGCGGTGCGGCGATGTCTCAAGGTCGGCCGGCGGGGCGACGTCTGACGCCTTCGCACGGTTCAGTGGTGAGTTCGGGCATTGCACGTCAACGGCGTCCCGGGGCGGAGCGGAGTCTCCTAGCGGAGCAGGGTGGAGCAGTGATGACAGGTCGCGTGGCGAGCCGGAGCGCGCCGGTCGTGTGTGGTGCGATGATGCGCCGGTGTTCGCCAGGTCCGCCGCCCAGAAGGCAGCGGAGAACACGGCGATGTCTTCCTTCCTGCGTTGTTCCTCGTCGAACGGATGGGAGACGACGGATGCCGGTGAGCCCGCCACAGCCAGGGCGACGCCGGACCATGAGCTCGCGTCTGCGGGCCCAGCAACGGCGGGTGCTTCCTCCTCGATGCGGTGCGGTGTTTGCGACGGGCGTACGTCAGCGAAGACGGTCGTCGTCGGTGAACCCGCCGCAGCGGTGACGACGCCAGACGGCGGGCCCGCGTCAGCGGGAACGACGCCTGGCGGCAGGCTCACGTCAGCGGGAACGACGCCTGACAGCGGGCCCGCGTCAGCGGGAACGACGCCTGACAGCGGGCCCGCGTCAGCGCGGGCGGCAGCCGGCGATCGGCCTGCGCCCGTGGAAGCCGAGGTCCTCGGTGGCACCGGCTCGGTGCGGGTGGAGTTCAGCGGCGGACTCGTGGCAATGGGACGCTCGGTCGTCCGGGGCCCGGCATCGGCGGGCACGGCGCTCGGCTGCCGCTTCGGGATGTCGCCGGCGTCTCGTCGGAACTCTTGATAGGGCGGGCGGTGCTTGGAGACCGGCCCGATGCTCTTCGACCGGGTGGGCCTGGCGAGACGGCGACGGGAACGGCGGGCAGGCGCGGTGATCGCCCGTATCCGGAACTCGGCTATGACGCGCTCTGCCGCTCGATCGGGGGTTCGCACGGCAGCGAAGGTACGGCCAGGCGGCGGGCGGGAAAGGGCCGAGCGGCGTTCTGGGGATAGGTACCGGTCTCGGTGCCAGGCTGTGGATGAGGTGATCGGAAGGACGACCGGCGTCGGCTCGGCCCGCCGATGCGCTCATGCCTGCGTCAGGGTGTCCTCGTCGGGTCTGCTGCAGGGTGTCGCCGGTACGTCTGCTCACGGTGTTGTTGCAGGGGCTTTCGGAGCGGCCGAAGGGCCGGCGTTAGATGTCGCTCGGCGTCACGGTCAGGCCGAGCATTCCCGGACCGACGTGTACGCCGATCACCGCGCCCACCTCGACCACCCGCAGCTCCCCCAGCCCCGGCACCCGCTTCGACAGCCGTTCCGCGAGGCCCTCGGCTCGCTCACGCGCTCCCAGGTGCTGCACCGCCACGTTCACCGGCCTGTCGCCCGCTGCCTCCACGGCCAGGTCCTCCAGGCGGGCGATGGCGCGGGATGCCGTACGGACCTTCTCCAGGAGCGAGATGCGGCCGCTGGTGATGTGCAGCAGCGGCTTGATCATGAGCGCGGAACCCACGAGGGAGGCCGCGGTGCCGATACGGCCGCTGCGGCGGAGGTAGTCGAGGGTGTCCACGTAGAAGAACGATCGTGTTGCGGAGATGCACCGGTTTGCGGCCGAGACCACCTCCTCCATGGGGGCGCCGCCGGCGGCGGCTCGGGCGGCGGCCAGCACCGGGTAACCCAGGCCCATGGCGATCGAACGGCTGTCGATGACGGCCACCGGTACGGGTGCCTCTCTGGCGGCGGCGCGGGCGGACTCGATCGTGCCGGACATCTCGCCGGAAAGGTGGATTGAGACGATCGCCGTGGCTCCGGCGGCGGCCAGGGCCGAGTAGCAAGAGGCGAAGCTGGCAGGCGACGGGCGAGAGGTGGTGGCCGAGGCCAGATCGCCGGTGAAGGAGCCCTCATCGAAAACGTCCGGGGTATCGGAAGGGGCGGCCGTCGTGGTCGAGGAGGCGGCTGAGCTTCCCGAGGGGGCGGCCGTCGTGGTCGAGGGGGCGGCTGAGCTTCCCGAGGGGGCGGCCGTCGCGGTCGAGGAGGCGGCTGAGCTTCCCGAGGGGGCGGCCGTCGCGGTCGAGGAGGCGGCTGAGGATCCGGAGGGGGCGCCCGGAGTGCCTGGGGTGTCAGGAAGCGGGGCGGCCGGACTTTCGCAGTGAACGCTCGGCCTGCCAGGCGACACGGCCGGGCCTTCGGAAGGTGTGCTCGGGGTGTCAGCCGGCGCGGCTGGGCTTTCGAAGAGGGACGAAGCGCTCAAGGAGGACGCGGGAGGTCGTGGCTCCAGGGGCTCAGCGGGGTCTCGCCGCTCTTGCGACGACGGCGGGCTGGCGCCGTCCTCCTTCATACGTGCGCCCTTGGCGATCACCTGTACGGGAACCACGGACACCCCAGGCACAGAACCCAGGTAAGCAGTCGAATCGGTGACAACAGCAACCAAGGGTGGCATACCACCGAGATTAACTACTGAACGGGCGTTCCACCCCGCCACACTCGACGCGGCTTGAGGCCGAAGGACCAGGCGAACGCGCCCTCGTGGTCGGCGTCCCACTGAACGATGTCCGCCAGCCGCCCGGGAGCCAGCACGCCGCGGTCGGGCGCGCCCAGGACCGTGGCGCCGCCGAGGGTGGCCGCGCGCAGGGCGTCGTTGACGCTCATCCCGAACGCCGACACCGCCATCGCGATCACCAGGGACATCGAGGTGATGCCGCAGAAGCCGGGGTTGTGGTCGCTGCCCAGGGCGATCTGCACGCCGTGCTTGATCATCTGGCGGACCGGCGGCAGGTGGCCGCGCTGCAGCGCCGTGGCCGGGCAGACGACCGCCGGGACGCCGTACCGGGACATGATGGCGATGTCCTCGTCGGACAGGTGGTGCAGGCCGTCGGCGGAGGCGCACCCCAGCTCGGCCGCGAGCTGCACGGCGCCCCGGCGGCTGTAGATGCCGGCGTGGATGCGGGGCAGCAGCCCGACGTTACGGCCGGAGGCGAGCACCCAGCGGGACTCCTCCGTCGTGAAGTGGCCCTCGTCGCAGTAGACGTCGACGCTGTCGGCGCCGGCCGCGGCCGCGTCGGCGCACCACGCGCCCACGGCCTCGACATATTCGCGCTGCCTGCCGAAGTACTCGGGCGGCACGACGTGCGCCGCGAGGAACGTGACGTGCACCCGCGGCATCATCGGCTCCTTCTCCAGCTCGCGCAGGAGCCGCACGTCGGCGAGCTCGCCGTCGCGGGTGAGGTGGTAGCCGGTCTTGGCCTCGA
Source organism: Nonomuraea sp. NPDC052634 (assembly GCF_040678535.1). Taxonomy (NCBI): domain Bacteria; kingdom Bacillati; phylum Actinomycetota; class Actinomycetes; order Streptosporangiales; family Streptosporangiaceae; genus Nonomuraea; species Nonomuraea sp. NPDC052634. The sequence goes on from NZ_JBFATY010000001.1 coordinate 2,751,539, forward strand.
CCGTGGTGGTGCCGCTCAGCAGCCAGTCGCGCAGGCGCTCGCGTACGCCGTTGCACAGGGTCCAGGGGTCGGTGCCGCGGGTCACGGTGACGGTGGAGCCGACGCCGCCGCCCGCCGCGGTGATCGAGGCGGACGTGGAGCCGCCCGTACGGATCGCCAGCTCGGCGTAGCGGTTGCCGGCGTAGACCGGGTGGGTGTGCGCGTCGATGAGCCCGGGCGTGACGAGGGCGCCGCCCAGGTTTTCCACGTGGTCGACGTCGACGATGTCGTCGACGACGCCCGGCACGCTCTGCGGCAGATCTGGAGCGCGCCCCACCCACGCGATGCGATCGTTGTGCACCAGGATGGCCGCGTTGCTGAGAACCTCGTTGCCGGTCCAAAGGCGGCCGATGTTGGTCAGAAGCCGAACGGTCACCGCATCACCACCCCGCACGACCCCCTGCACGGGTGCAGGACACAGCGCACGGCTACCTGCGCCGCGCCCACTGAGTCCGCTCCGGGTCCGGACGACATGGGGGGTCTCCTGCTCTCATCCGCATCGAGTAGTGCGGTGACCGTATCGCCGGACACATGATCCAGCGATTTCAGTTCAGTTACGTTATTTCACATGTCGGGCTGCTGTACAGGGTTATTCGGAAGAAAGACCATTCATCCCAACCATCCCGCAGCCCTGCCTCGTCCCCACGGCCCCCGCTGACGACTTGAACACGCCCAGTCATCATCCGAAACCTAGAACCTGAACCCAAAAACCAGACCAACGTTAGGTCTGGCCAATCCTAGCAACCCCAAGGGGGCCCGGACCACTGCCGCTTTTGGGGATGTCTGCACGCTTTGTGGAGAGTGTCGCACAACCATAGCGATGGGTACGGCGGCGCGAGTTATCGCAGCGTATGCATAACTCTGGGCGGTCTATCACGGGACCGTTATACGACGTGTGCACGCAGCGCCACCATCACCCGCCGCCCATCCGTGACATGCGAATGAAGTGGCACGTCGATGTGCCGGTCGCATGGTTTGGACGGCATCGCAGGAAGACCCTACGACGGCTCTGGGCGGGCGCCGGAGACGGCCACAGCGGGGACTGGAACGACCACAGGCGGGTGCCGGAGACGACCGCAGGCGGACGCTGGAGACGGCCACAGGCGGACGCTGGAGACGGCCACAGGCGGGCGCTGGACGTGACCGCAGGCGGGCGCTGGAGTGCCCCGTGCGGCCCAGACCTCAGGAGACGGGCGTCGGCAGCCTCTGAACGGTGTGTGCGTGCCGTTGAGGCGTTACCGAAGGGCTCTCTGCGGCGGTGGCCGCCGGGCGGTGGCCGCCGGCCGCGATCCCGAGGCGGCGCCCGGCAACTCTCCGTCTGAGCGTCTTAATCCGGTCGCCGTACGGCGCGCGCGAGCGCCCCTCATTCCCGAGAGGCGCTCACAACGTACGGAACAAAAGATCAGGAGACCCGCTCCACCGGCTTACCGACCCGCAGCAGCTCCTGCGACAGGCTGGGCAGAACCCGGGCGTGCAGGATGGTGCCGTCCTCCACGTGCTCGACGGACAGCACCTCACCCTCCTTGTGCGCACGCGAGATCAGATCGCCCCTGTCGTACGGCACCAGCAGGTGCACCTCGTGATCGAGGCGCGGCAGGCGTTCCTCGATGAGCCGCATCAGCTCGGATATGCCCTGGCCGGTGCGGGCCGAGACGACGATGCTGTCGCGCTCGCGCCGGGTGATGCGGTCGAGCACGTCCTGGTCGGCGGCGTCGGCCTTGTTGATCACCACGATCTCGGGGATGTCGGAGGCGCCGTCGATGTCGCGGAGCACCTCGCGGACGGCCGCGATCTGGCCTTCGGGGTCGGGGTGCGAGCCGTCGACCACGTGCAGGATCAGGTCGGCGTCGCCGACCTCCTCCAGCGTGGAGCGGAACGCCTCGACGAGCTGGTGGGGCAGGTGGCGCACGAAGCCGACGGTGTCGGCGATCGTGAACAGCCGGCCTTCGGGCGTACGGGCCCTGCGCACGGTCGGGTCGAGGGTGGCGAACAGCGCGTCCTCGACCAGCACGCCCGCGCCGGTGACGCGGTTGAGCAGCGAGGACTTGCCGGCGTTGGTGTAGCCGGCGATGGCCACGGCCGGGATCTCGCGGCGCTGGCGCCGGTAGCGCATGGTCTCGCGCGAGGTGGACATGCCGCTGATCTGGCGGCGCAGCTTGGACATGCGCTCGCGGATGCGGCGCCGGTCGAGCTCGATCTTCGTCTCACCGGGGCCGCGGCCGCCGATGCCGACGCCGCCCGCGGCGCGACCGCCGACCTGGCGCGACAGGTTGCCACCCCAGCCGCGCAAGCGCGGCAGCAGGTAGGAGAGCTGGGCCAGCTCGACCTGCGCCTTGCCTTCGCGGCTCTTGGCGTGCTGGGCGAAGATGTCGAGGATGAGCGCGGTGCGGTCGATGACCTTCACCTTGACGACGTCCTCGAGCTGGCGGAGCTGACCGGGGGTCAGCTCGCCGTCGCAGATGACGGTGTCGGCGCCGGTGGCCTCGACCACGTCGCGCAGCTCCAGCGCCTTGCCGGCGCCGATGTAGGTGGCGGGGTCGGGCTTCTGGCGCCGCTGGATGAGCCCGTCGAGCACCTGCGACCCGGCCGTCTCGGCCAGGAGCTTGAGCTCGCGCAGGGAGTTTTCGGCGTCTTCGGCGGTGCCGCTGGTCCAGACGCCGACGAGGACGACCCGCTCGAGCCGCAGCTGCCGGTATTCGACCTCGGTGACGTCCTGAAGTTCTGTGGACAGGCCCGCTACTCGGCGCAGTGCCTGGCGGTCCTCAAGGTCCATGTCGCCGGTCTCGATCGGGTCGAGCGCGGGGTATTCGTGCATAAAAGTCATCTCTATGAGGGAACGTCTGGACACCTCGGTGTCTTCCCACGATGGTGGCACGACACCCTCGGCTCGAGCACCTGGTTATCAGGCGAGTCCCACAGACTGTCAAGACGGCGAGACGGTGATGTCCCCCGAGCCGGCCGTGACAGAGATCTTGTTCGGCGCGGCCGTGTCCTGCTTGACGCCGACGGTGACGTCGCCGGAGCCGACCTGGCTGTCGATCGCGTACGGCTGGTCGGGCACGCGCACCTCGATGTCGCCCGAGCCGGTCTTGAGCCGGATGTCCTCGGGGGCGGCGGTGTATTTGAGCTCGACGTTGCCTGAGCCCAACTCGCCGGAGAGCTTCTTGCCGGCGAGCCCGGCCGCGTCCACGTCGCCGGACCCGGCGCTCAGCGTGATCTCGCCGGTGAGGTCTCTGAGCGTGAGGTTGCCCGAGCCGGACTCCAGGTTCATGCGCAGGCCCTTGGGCACCTCGATCTTGTAGTCGACCCCGCAGGCCCCCCACTCCGACGGGCACTTGTAGGTGACGAACAGCTCCTGACCGTCCACCCTGTGCTCCGGCTGCGGCTTGTCGCCGCCGCGCCAGTGCAGGGTCTCGACGACGCGTACCGCATCGCCTCCCGTCTCCGTGATGACCGCGTCCCCCGCCTTGCTGACCAGCCTCAGCGCGGTGACCTTGTCGGTCACCTCGTACGACACCGTGTCCTCGTGGTTGGGCCCGGCGAGGCTCGCGACCCCGCACCCGGTGAGCAGCACGGTGGAGGCCAGCAGCCCGCCCGCGATCGCAATCCTTCTCATGGGGCAGATCCTTCCCTGAGGGCAGGTGCTCCGGCATCGGGGATCACCCCGGAATCACTCCCGGGTAACCCCGACCTTTGACCCGCGAAGACCGCCAGAGTAGCTTGACTTCCACAATCCAGAATTCATTTTCCACTATATGGAAAAGGGTGAGGCTCATGGAGATCACCGGCCCGAAGCTCGACCGGTTCGACGAGATACTCACGCCGGAGGCGCTCGCGTTCATGGAGACGCTTCAGCGCGAGTTCGGCCCGCGCCGCCTGGAGCTGCTCGACGCCCGCCAGGCCAAGCAGGCGGAGCTGTCGGCGGGCGGCAGGCTCGACTTCCTCCCGGAGACCAAGGAGATCAGGGAGGGCGAGTGGAAGGTCGCGCCGCCCGCGCCGGGCCTTGAGGACCGCCGCGTCGAGATCACCGGGCCGGTGGACAGGAAGATGACCATCAACGCCCTCAACTCGGGCGCGAAGGTGTGGCTCGCCGACTTCGAGGACGCCAACTCACCGCTGTGGGAGAACTGCGTGGCGGGCCAGCTCAACCTGCGCGACGCGCTCGACCGCACGATCGACTTCGAGACCGGCGGCAAGTCGTACACGCTCAAGCCCGACGACGAGCTGGCCACGATCGTCGTGCGCCCGCGCGGCTGGCACCTCGACGAGAAGCACGCGCTGGTGGACGGCGAGCCGGTGTCGGGGTCGCTGTTCGACTTCGGCCTCTACTTCTTCCACTGCGCGCAGCGGCAGATCGACAAGGGCAAGGGCCCCTACTTCTACCTGCCGAAGATCGAGTCGCACCTGGAGGCCAGGCTCTGGAACGACGTCTTCGTCAGGGCCCAGGACCTCCTCGGCATCCCGCAGGGCACGATCAGGGCGACGGTGCTCATCGAGACCTACCCGGCGGCGTTCGAGATGGAGGAGATCCTCTACGAGCTGCGCGACCACTCGGCGGGGCTGAACGCCGGCCGGTGGGACTACCTGTTCAGCGTGATCAAGAAGTTCCGCACGCGGGGCCGCGAATTCCTGCTGCCCGAGCGGAACGCGGTGACGATGACGGCGCCGTTCATGCGGGCCTACACCGAGCTGCTGGTGCGCACCTGCCACAAGCGGGGCGCGCACGCGATCGGCGGGATGGCGGCGTTCATCCCCTCGCGCCGCGACCCGGAGGTCAACGCGGTGGCGCTGGAGAAGGTGCGGGCCGACAAGACCCGCGAGTCCAACGACGGCTTCGACGGTTCGTGGGTCGCGCACCCCGACCTGGTGCCGATCTGCCGCGAGGTGTTCGACGGGGTGCTCGGCTCGCGGCCCAACCAGATCGACCGGCTGCGCGAGGACGTCAACGTCACGGCGGCGGACCTGCTTGCGGTGTCGGACACGCCGGGCGACATCACCGAGGCGGGGCTGCGCAACAACGTGGACGTGGGCCTGCGCTACCTGGCGGCCTGGATGGGCGGGCAGGGCGCGGCGGCCATCCACAACCTCATGGAGGACGCCGCCACGGCCGAGATCTCGCGTTCGCAGATCTGGCAGTGGATCCACAACGACATCACGCTGTCCGACACCGGAGAGCAGGTGACGAAGGAGCTCGTGGAGCGGATCATCGGCGAGGAGCTGGCCAAGATCGCCGAGGAACCGGGCTACGACGAGGGTCTGTACGCGCAGGCGACGGCGCTGTTCAAGCAGGTCGCGCTGGACGACGACTTCGCGGAGTTCCTGACCCTTCCGGCCTATGCTCAAATGCCATAAAGAAGCGTACAAAGGGGGATCGGTGATGAAGACGCTGATTACGGCCCTGCGCTCACTGCTGCCGCACGACGCGGTGATCACCGATCCCGTACGCCTGCGCACGTACGAGTGCGACGGCCTGACCCATCACCGCGCGACGCCCGGCGTGGTCGTGCTGCCCGAGACGGCCGAGCAGGTCGCCGCCGTGGTCCGCCTGTGCAACGAGCACGGCGTGCCGTTCGTCGCGCGGGGCTCGGGCACCGGCCTGTCGGGCGGCGCGCTGCCCCGCGAGGACGGCGTGCTGATCGTCACCTCGAAGATGCGCGCGATCCTGGAGATCGACCTGCCCAACCGCAGGGCCGTGGTGGAGCCGGGGGTGACGAACCTGGCCATCACCGAGGCCGTGCGCGCCCAGGGCTACTACTACGCCCCCGACCCGTCCAGCCAGCAGGTCTGCTCGATCGGCGGCAACGTGGCGGAGAACTCCGGCGGCGCCCACTGCCTCAAGTACGGCTTCACCGTCAACCACGTCGAGGCGTGCGAGATCGTCACCCCGGAGGGCGAGCTGGTCACGCTCGACCGCATGGACCCGGGCTACGACCTGCTGGGCGCGTTCATCGGGTCGGAGGGCACGCTGGGCATCGCCACCAAGATCACCGTACGGCTGAGCCGCGCGCCCGAGGCGGTGACCACGGTGCTGGCCGCGTTCGACAGCATCGAGCAGGGCGGCAGGGCGGTGTCGGCGATCATCGGGGCGGGCATCGTGCCGGCCGCGATCGAGATGATGGACGCCCTCGCCATCGAGGCGGCCGAGGCGGCGGTGTCCTGCTGCTATCCCGAGGGCGCGGGCGCGGTGCTGATCGTCGAGCTGGACGGCCCGGCCGCCGAGGTCGAGCGGCAGTTCGCGCGGCTGCGCGAGCTGTGCTCGGAGGCGTTCGAGCTGCGGGTGGCCGACGACCCGGCCGAGCGCGCGGCGATCTGGAAGGGCCGCAAGTCGGCCTTCGCCGCCGTGGGGCGGATCAGCCCGGCCTACATCGTGCAGGACGGCGTGGTGCCCCGCACGTCGCTGCCCGCCGTGCTCGCGGCCATCGACCGGCTGTCGGCCGAGCACGACATCAGGGTGGCCAACGTCTTCCACGCCGGCGACGGCAACCTGCACCCGCTGGTGCTGTTCGACGACGGCGATCCGGGCGCGGGCGAGCGGGCGGAGGCGGTGTCGGGGGCCATCCTCGATCTGTGCATCGAGAACGGCGGCTCGATCACGGGCGAGCACGGCGTCGGCGTCGACAAGTCGCGCTACATGCCGAAGATGTTCAGCGCCGACGACCTCGACACCATGCAGCTCGTGCGCTGCGCGTTCGATCCCGCGGGGCTGGCGAACCCGGGCAAGGTGTTCCCCACCCCGCGCCTGTGCGGCGAGGTGCCGGGGGTGCGCAAGGGCGTGCACCCGCTGGTCGAGTCGGGGAAGGCGGAGCAGTTTTGAACGGCGGTACGGCGAGCGCGGCGATCGGCGGGGTGACGACCCGGCAGGCGGGACCCGACGACGTGGTGGGCGGCGTGCGGCCCCGCTGGGTCGTGCTGCCCGAGACCGTCGAGGAGGTCTCCGCCGCGCTGCGGGCCTGCGCGGAGCAGGACCTCGCGGTGGTGCCCGCGGGCGGCGGCACGAAGCTGCACTGGGCGCCGCCGCCGGAGCGCTGCGACGTGCTGCTCGACATGTGCTGCATGAACGAGGTGATCGAGCACGCCGCCGGTGACCTCGTGGTGCGCGCGCAGGCCGGGGTGACGATGGGCGCGCTGGCCGGGACGCTCGCGGCCGAGGGCCAGGAGCTGGCGCTCGACCTGCCGTACGCCGATGACTCCACGGTCGGCGGCACGCTGGCCACCGGAGGGCCGCCGGGGCCGCGCGCGTTCCGCTACGGCACCGCCCGCGACCTGCTCATCGGCATCACGGTCGTGCTGGCCGACGGCACGATCGCCCACTCGGGCGGCAAGGTCGTCAAGAACGTCGCGGGCTACGACCTCGGCAAGCTGTTCACCGGCTCGTACGGCACGCTCGGCGTGATCGCCGAGGCCACGTTCCGGCTGCATCCGCTGCCCGCCGATCGCCGCTGGGTGATCGCCCGCCTGCCGTCGGACGGCGCCGCCAAGCGCGCGGCCGGGGCGGTGGCGGCGCTGTCCGCCTCGCAGGCCGAGCCGAGCGCGATCGAGATCGACCGTCCTGAGCCAGGCGGGCCGATCACCATCGCCGCGCTCGCCGAGGGCACGGCGGCGGCCGACAGGGCTGCGGCGCTGCGCGAGCTGATCGGCACCGGCGAGGTCGCCGAGGAGCCGCCGGTCTGGTGGGGGCGGCTCCTCGGCGATGACGTGCTCATCGAGCTGCGCTTTCCTCCTGCGGCGACGGCGGCGGTGCTCGAAGCGGCGGACGCCGCGCGGATGGTGCTGCGCGGCTCCCCCGCCTGCGGGCGGCTGCTGCTGGAGCCGGTGCGGCCGATGGCGGAGGACGAGCCGGCGGCCGTCGTCTCCGCGCTGCGCGCCGGGGTCGAGGCGGCGGGCGGGCGGGCGCACGTGCTCGCCCTGCCGCCGGGGAGGCCGTACGAGAACGTCGACAGGTGGGGACACGTGGGCTCGCTGCCGCTGATGCGGCGGGTCAAGGAACGGTTCGATCCCGGTCGCAGGATGTCTCCCGGCCGGTTCGTGGGAGGCGTGTGAGGTGGACCCCGAGCTGATCAACGACTGCGTGCACTGCGGTTTCTGCCTGCCGACCTGTCCCACGTACGTGTTGTGGGGCGAGGAGATGGACTCGCCGCGCGGCCGCATCCACCTGATGCAGCAGCATGTCGAGGGCACCCCGATCACCCCCGAGATGGCCGGGCACTTCGACGCCTGCCTGGGCTGCATGGCCTGCGTGACGGCGTGCCCGTCCGGCGTGCGCTACGACCGGCTGATCGAGCAGACCAGAGTCGAGGTGGAGCGGGAGCACGTACGCGAGCCGCAGGAGCGCGCCATCCGCGGCATCGTGTTCAGCCTCTTCCCCTACCCGCGCAGGCTGCGGCTGCTGCGCCCGGCGATGAGGCTGGCCAGGCGGATGGCGGCGTTCCTGGAGCGGGCCCACCCGAGCCTGGGCGCGATGGCGGCGCTGGCGCCCCGCGTGGAGCACCGGCAGCGGCTGCCGCGCCTGGTCAAGGCCAGGGGCGAGCGCCGCGCCGTGGTGGGCATGCTCACCGGGTGCGTGCAGCGGGAGTTCTTCCCGCAGGTCAACGCGGCCACCGCGCGGGTGCTCGCGCTGGAGGGCTGCGACGTGGTGATTCCGCCCGAGCAGGGCTGCTGCGGGGCGCTCAGCGTGCACTCCGGGCTCGACCGTCAGGCGGGGCGGCTGGCGCGCAGGACGGCGGAGGTGTTCGAGCGAGCCGGCGTGGACACGGTCGTGGTAAACGCGGCCGGCTGCGGCTCCACCATGAAGGAGTACGCCGAGCTGCTCGGCCGCGAGCCGGGCTTCCGCGTCATGGACCTGTCCGAATACCTGGCTGAGCTGGGGCCGGTGGCCAAGCGGCACCCGCTGCCGCTCACCGTGGCCTACCACGACACCTGCCACCTGGCGCACGCGCAGGGCGTGCGGGCGCAGCCGCGCGAGCTGCTGTCCGGCATCCCCGGGCTGGAGCTGCGCGAGATCCCCGAGTCGGCGATCTGCTGCGGGTCGGCGGGCACGTACAACCTGCTGCGGCCGCAGGCCGCCCGCGACCTCGGCGACAGGAAGGCGGCCTCGGTGCGCACGACGGGGGCCGAGCTGCTGGTGTCGGCCAACCCCGGGTGCACGATGCAGATCGCCGCGGCCATGCGGCGGGCGGGCGCGGACATCAGGGTCGCCCACACCGCCGAGGTGCTGGACGCGTCCCTGCGCGGGGTCACGCTGTGAGCGTCCAGTCGGTCGAGCGGGCGCTCGACGTGCTGGAGGCGCTGGCCGAGCACGGCGGCGAGGCGGGGCTGTCGGAGATCGCGGCGCGCACGGGCCTGCCGTACGGGACCATCCACCGGCTGCTGCGCACGCTGCTGGCGCGCGGCTACGTCCGGCAGGAGTCCGACCGGCGCTACGCGCTGGGCGGCGGGCTGGTCAGGCTGGGCGGCATCGCGGAGAGCATGGTCGGGGTGTGGGCACAGCCGTACCTCGCGAAGATGGTCGAGCTGTCCGGCGAGACCGCGAACCTGGCCGTGCTGGAGGGCGACTTCGTCGTCTACGTGGCGCAGGTGCCGTCGCCGCGCAGGCTGCGGATGTTCGCCGAGGTCGGCAGGCGGGTGCTGCCGCACAGCACGGCGGTGGGCAAGGTGCTGCTCGCCGGGCGGCCCGAGGCGGAGGCGGTGGCGGTGTTCGAGCGCACCGGCATGCCGCGCCGCACCCCCAACACGATCACCGAGCTGGACGCGATGAGGGCGGAGCTGGAGACCGTCAGGCGCCAGGGGTACGCGCTCGACCTGGGCGAGGAGGAGCTGGGCGTGCACTGCCTCGCGGTGCCGGTGCGCGATGGCGGCCGGGTGGTCGCGGCCATGTCGGTCTCGGGTCCCGCCGAGCGCATCGACGCGCTCGACCGCGATGAGCTGGCCGAGGGCATGCGGAAGATCGCGTCGCAGTTCGGTGACGAGCTGGGACCGATCGCCGACTGAACGATATTCTGTTGCGGCATGAGCAACAGCACGTCGGTCCAGTCGGTCGATCGTGCCATCGCGATCTTGGAGATCCTCGCCCGCGACGGCGCCAGCCGGGTCACGGACCTGGCGACCGAGCTGGACGTCCACAAGTCCACCGCCTTCCGCCTGCTGTCGGCCCTGGAACAGGGCGGGCTCGTCGAACAGAGCGGCGATCGAGGACGCTACCGGCTCGGCTTCGGCGTCGTACGGCTGGCCGGCGCGGCCACCGCCCAGCTCGACCTGTCGGGCGAGAGCCGCCCGGTCTGCCTGCGCCTGGCCGTCGAGATCGGCGAGACCGTCAACGTGGCGGTGCCCCGCAACGGCGACGCCATCAACATCACGCAGGTGCGCGGCCCCGCCGCCATCAGCGGCCACAACTGGGTCGGCCAGCGCACCCCTGCACACGCCACCTCCAGCGGAAAGGTGCTGCTGGCCTTCGGGGCGCTGCGGCTGCCGTCCGAGCTGGAACGCTACACGCCCAACACCATCACCGAGCCCGACGAGCTGGGCCTTGAGGAGATCAGGGAGCGCGGCTGGGCCGCCGCCGTCGAGGAGCTGGAGGTGGGGCTCAACGCGGTCGCCGCGCCGATCAGGGGCTCCGACGGCACGGTGGTCGCCGCCGTCAGCGCCTCCGGGCCGTCGTACCGGCTGACGCCCGAGCGGCTGCCCGAGGTCGGGGCGATCCTGGTGGCGGGCGCGAAAGAGATCAGCCAGCGCATCGGCTATTACGGTTGAGTCATGTGTAGAAGCATCAAGACCCTCCGCCCGCCTTACACCGAGAGCGTGACCGAGGAGGACGTGCGGGCCGCGGCGCTGCAGTACGTCAGGAAGATCTCCGGCTTCCGCACGCCCGCCGCGCACAACGCGGAGGCGTTCGACCGCGCGGTCGAGGCGATCACGCGCGCGTCGGAGGAGCTGCTGGGCGCGCTACAGGTCCGCGGGAGCCGTTGACAGCCCTCACGAGCGAGACGGCTCCCGCGCGGGCGCGCCGGTGGTCCGCCACCGACGGGCGCGACGCCCGCCCCGGCGGCGGGGCCGTGTTTGACCGGCCGTTTCACCGGCCGCAGCACCGGCCGCAGCACCGGCCGCAGCACCGGCCGATGCTGTGACCGTGCGTGAACGGCCGCGCCGAGGCGGGCCGACAGCCGGCGTCAAAGATCGGGCAAGCCGCCCGCAAGCCGTGCTCCCTAGCATGAGAACCCGCACCAGGACCGGGCTCTCACATAGGAGGCAGCGGTGCCGCCACCTCGCGCACGTGCCGTCGTCAGTCTGCTGGTGCCTTGGCTCGCCGCCAAGCGCGCGTTCAAGCCCCCGGTCGGCTCGACTCCAGAGGAGCGGCGGCTGGACCGGCTCGCGTTCTGGCGGACGATGCTCGGCCTGATCACGGTCGTCATCGCCACGCATCACTATCGGAATGTCCTCGAGGTCCTCGCGAGCGCCACCGCGAAGACCTACGACACCCTGCAGTACGCGCTGGCTCTGCCGCCGCTGGCCTTCCTCGCCGTCTTCCTGCTGACCCGCCGCGACCGGCGCCGCACGCTGTGGCCGCGCGTCCGGCGGTACCTGGTCCGCGGGGTGCCCGGCCTGCTCGTCCTCCTCATGCCGTTTCTGCTCTCCCAGCTCTACCTGTGGCTGAACGACGGCGACGGCGCCATCCCCGGCTCGGCCATCGGGCCGAGGGAGATCTTCATCTTCCTCTGGGCCGCCTGCTTCTACGGCAGCACGCTCTACTGGGCGACGCGCACCGGGCTGTGGATCTCCGACATGCACCCGTTGCTCGCGCCGGTCGGCTCCACGCTCGTCATGCTGCTGGTCAGCGGACAGGAGCTCATCAGCCTGGAAAGGAACGGCGTGCCCTCCTGGCTGTGGCTGACCCTGAACATCAGCGGCGTCGTCTCGTCCCTGACGCTGGCCGTGATGGAGTACCGGCTGCTGCGCACGATGGGCTACCGCTGGCGCGAGGGGCCTGACCCGGTCACCGGCCCGCAGGGTCAGCTCTCGCGGACGACGGGCTCACCGTCCGAGCAGACGATCTTGAGTTCGACCTCCTCGCCCTCGTCCGGCTCGAACTCCACCTTCGCCTCGTGATCCGGCCCGGGATCGACCGAGTCCACCTTGTAGCCCTGGGCGGGGCTCCACGAGCGCAGCGTGACCCGGCCGCCCTCGCAGGAGGCGATCACCGTGCCGCCCGCGCTGCGGATCAGCCTGCTCTGCCCCGTCGGCGACGCCGCGGGGACGGGCGCGGCGGTGGCGCGGGAGGTGGCCGTGGCCAGCTCGGCGCGCACCTCCTCGGGGGCGAGCACGTGGCGGTCGGTGCCGGTCAGTCCGTTGCCGAGCAGGCCGAGCACCGCCACGGCGGCGCCGGTGGCGGCGACGGCGGTGGCGGCCCAGGCCGCGACGAGTCTCTTCATCCCGCTCAGGTTCCCCCCTGTCCGGCTAAGGCCAGGTTAAGGCGACGCTAAGGCTGCTCTAGGCAGCGGAAGAAACCGTCTACGTTCTTCCTATGGCTGACATCCTGCTCATCGAGGACGATGTGGCGATCCGTACGGCGCTCAGCAGGGGGCTGCGAGACCTCGGCCATGCCGTCTCCTCCTCCCCCACCGCCATGGACGGGCTGCGCCTGGCCGTCCAGGACCGGCCCGATCTGATCGTGCTCGACCTCGGGCTGCCCGACCTCGACGGCGTCGAGCTGCTGCGCATGCTGCGGGCGGTCAGCCAGGTGCCGGTCATCGTGGCCACCGCGCGCGACGGCGACGCCGAGATGGTGCCGGTGCTGGACGCGGGCGCCGACGACTACGTGGTCAAGCCGTACAGCGCGGCGCAGCTCGACGCCCGGGTACGCGCGGTGCTGCGGCGGGCGGGCGGCTCCGCGCCGGAACCGCTGGCGGTGGGCGGTCTGCGCGTGGACCCGCGCGCCCGTACCGCCACGCTCGACGGCCAGCCGCTGGACCTCACGCCGCGCGAGTTCGACGTGCTGCACTACCTCGCGGCCCGGCCAGGCGAGGTGGTGACCAAGCGGGAGCTGCTGACCGAGGTGTGGCAGCTGCCGTACGGGGGCGCCGACAAGACCGTGGACGTGCACCTGTCGTGGCTGCGCAGAAAGCTCGGAGAGACCGCCGCCGCGCCGCGCTACCTGCACACCGTGCGCGGCGTGGGCGTCAAGCTGGTCGATCCGTCATGAGGCGCTGGCTCGCGCTGCTCGTGGCGGCCACCACCTCGCTCGTGCTCATCGCGCTGCTGGTGCCGATGGCGCTGCTGATCAGGGCCGTGGCCGAGAACGGCGCGATGAGCCGGGCCACCGCCGCAGCCGAGTCGGTCGCCGTCGCGGTCGGCACGCCCGATCTGCCGCTGACGGTCGAGCAGGTGTCCCGCCCCGTGACGGTGTTCCTGCCGGACGGCGGCATCGTCGGCACCCCGGCGCCGCGCTCCGACGCCGTACGCCTGGCCGCGACCGGGCGCAGCGTCACCGCCACCGCACCCGGCGGCAGGGAGGTGCTGGTCTCCGCGCAGTCGCCCGGCGGCACGGCGGTGATCAGGGTGTTCGTGCCGGACGACGAGCTGGTGCGCGGCGTGCGCGAGGCGTGGCTGGCGCTGCTGCTCATCGGGCTCGGGCTGATGGTGCTCGGCATCGTGCTCGCCGACCGGCTGGCGCTGGCCGTCACCCGGCCGGTGGACGGGCTGGCCAGGGTCTCGCACCGGCTCGCGGGCGGCGATCTGACCGCGCGGGCCGAGCCGGGCGGGCCGCCCGAGGTGCGGTCGGTGGCGCTCGCGCTCAACCATCTCGCCGGCCGCATCGACGAGCTGCTCGCCGCCGAACGGGAGTCCGCCGCCGACCTGTCGCACCGGCTCCGCACGCCGCTGACCGGCCTGCGGCTGGACGCCGAGTCGCTGCGCGACCCTGAGGAGAAGGCCCGCCTGCAGGCCAGGGTGGACGCGCTGGAACGGGCGGTCAGCGCGGTCATCACCGAGGCGCGGCGGCGCACCGCCGACCGGGAGTCGTGCGACGCGGCCGCCGTCGTGAGCGAGCGGGTGCGGTTCTGGTCGGTGCTCGCCGAGGACCAGGGGCGCGAGCTGACGGTCACGCTGCCCGACGGCCCCCTGCAGGTCGCCGCGGGCGCGGGCGAGCTGGCCGCGTGCCTGGACGCGCTGCTCGGCAACGTCTTCGCGCACACCCCCGAGGGCGCCGCCATGTCCGTACGCCTCCAGAGCCGCCCACCCGGGGCCCTGCTGTCCGTCGAGGACGCGGGACCCGGGTTCGAGCCCGCGCTGCTGGAGCGCGGCACCAGCGGAGGCGGCTCGACCGGGCTCGGCCTGGACATCGCCCGCCGCACCGCCGAGTCGTCGGGCGGCGGCCTCTCGGTCTCCAGCTCCGAACTCGGCGGCGCCCGCGTCGACCTCCACCTGGGCGCGCCTTGAGCCTCCTCCTGCGCCTCCAACTGGGCGCGCCTTGAGCCTCCTGTGCCTCCCCATTGACGCGCCTTGAGCCTCCTTCTGCGCCTCCCCCTTGGGCACGCCGTAAGGCTCCAGAGCGCGCCCATTTCGGCCTTCTCCCCGCCTTAACCGCCGTTTAGCGCGCGATTACCGGGGCCGGCGGTTTCGTAGAGGCATGCGAATCACAAAGAAGCTGCTCGTGGCCGGTGCCGGTGTCGTCTCCCTGATCGCGTGCGGTGGCGCGGCGTACGCGACCGCCTCCGCCGCGGCGGAGGCCGCCGCTCCCATCGCTCTGACGGCCACCGCGCCCGCCGCTCCGAAGGTCACGGCCGAACAGGCCATCGCGATCGCGCACCGGCAGGTGCCGGGCGCCTGGATCCGGGAGGTGGAGCTCGACAGGAACGGCGCCGCCCCCGACGTCTGGGAGGTGAAACTGATCAAGGGCTCCCAGCGGTACGAGGTGAAGGTGAACGCCGCCTCCGGCAAGATCACCAAGTCGGAGATCGACAGGGACCATGACCGCGACGACGACCACGGGGGCCGTGGCCGCGACCACGCCGAGGACGACTGATCCTCACCGACCTCTCCGGCTGCGCCGGCTCACCCCCACGGTGGGCCGGCGCGCTCATGCGGTCAGCAGGAGCTCAGGACGTTCTTCATGGCGTCCTTCTCCGCGGCGGTCACCCACACGCCGTACTTGGCCTTCACATCGATCTGCCGGGCGATGTAGGTGCACCGGTACTCCTTGCGCGGCGGCAGCCAGGTGGCCGCGTCGGAGTCGCTCTTCTGGCCGTTCAGCGGGCCGTCAACGGCGAGCAGGTTGAGCGGGTCGTTGGCGAACTCCTTGCGCTTGGTCGCCGACCACTGCTGGGCGCCCTTCTGCCAGGCGTCCGACAGCGGTACGAGGTGGTCGATCTGCACGGCGCTGCTAGTGCTCTGGCCGCGCTTGAACTTGATGGTCTTGCCGCTGTAGGGGTCGTGCAGGGTGCCGGTCAGCACGATGCAGTCGTGGGTGCCCGGCTTGAACGTCTCGTCCTCCATGTCCCGCTTGAGGATGTCGTTACGGGTGTCGCAGCCGTTGCGATCGACGTCGGCCCAGGCCGGGCCGAACTTGTCGCGGTCGAACCCGGTTTTGGGCGCGCGGCCCTTGACGGTCAGCTTCTCCAGCTTCTCCTTGGCTTCGGCGATCGCGGCCGAGTCCGGCTTCGCATCGCCGATCGAGCCGCTGGTCTGCGCTTCGAGTCCGCCGCAGCCGGCCAGCAGTCCCACCGTGGCCAGACCGGCCATGAACGCCCGTACGCGCACGCTCTTCTCCCCAGACTTCAAGCAAAAATCTTCGTAAAGTCTAGGTAATTCCCAGGTATGGCGGTTATCACCCCTGAAGGGCGTCGAGCAGCCACTCCGCCATGTACCGGGTGAAGGACGATCTTACGTAGATCCAGTACATATCGGGCGCTCGCCGCTCCAGGACGACCGGCGCCTTGCCGAGCAGGGTCTGAGCGTGCCCGGCGAAGGCCGACGGGTGCAGGTCGAGCGGGCATCCGGTGATGAGCACGTCTTCGGTCCCAGGGCCCGACAGCTCCAGGATCGTCCGCTGGCCCGAGACGTCCACCCAGCGGGGGCCAGGCGTCGCGTCTCTGGCAGCGTCCCCCACGACGAGCCACCAGGACGGCCCGAGCCGCAGCCCCGTCCCCGGATCCGCGCCCCTGACCTCCCACATCGGTTCGAACGGCACCTCGCGCAGCCGCACCCGCTCACCGCTCGCCGCCGCGAACCGCGCGGCGAAGGAGGCGGCCGGGCTCTCCGCGCGGCAGCCGGTCAGCGGCGCGATCTCGCCGGGCGGCAGCGGCTCGCCGTCGCGGCGGGCGTTATCAGGGTCGTAGAAGACCGGCTCCACGACCGTCACGGGCAGCGCCGCTCCCCCGGACACCGCCGTCAGCCGGTCGCCGGGGGCCGCCTCCTTGGCCAGGGCCAGGCAGAACGTACGGCCCAGCACCTCGCTGTGGTAGCTGGAGGTGACGTGGCCGAGCATCGGCACGACACCGGTGAGTGCCTGCCCGGCCGCCACGAGCTGCGCGCCCTCCTCCACCCGCGCGGCGGGGTCGTCGGGCAGCAGCCCGACCAGGCGCTTGCGATCGGGACGCGCGGTGTCGGGCCTGGCGTGCGAGCGCTTGCCCACGAAGTCCGGCTTGCGCGTGGAGACCAGCCACGACATGCCGAGGTCCTGCGGGGTGACCGTGCCGTCGGTCTCCTGACCGACGATCGCGAAGCCCTTCTCGGCGCGCAGCACGTGCATGGTCTCGGTCCCGTACGGCACCGCGCCCAGCTCCAGCACCGCGTCCCACAGCGCCCGCCCGTAGGCCCAGGGCACGTTCACCTCGTACGCCAGCTCGCCGGAGAAGCTGATCCTGAACACCCGGCCGGGCACGCCCATCACGTCCACGGCCGCGTACCGCATGAACGCCAGGTCGAGCGCGCCGGGCGCGACGGCCGCGATCACCCGCCTGGCCTGCGGTCCCACCACGGCGACCGTCGCCCAGTGGTCGGTGACCGAGGTGAACGACACGTCCAGGCCGGGCCACTCGGTCTGGTGCCACTCCTCCAGCCAGTCGAACACGGCGGCGGCGTTGCCCGTGGTCGTGGTCATCAGGTAGTGGTCGCCGGCGAGCCTGGTGGTGGTGCCGTCGTCGAACACCATGCCGTCCGCCCGGCACATCACGCCGTACCGGCAGGCCCCGACGGGCAGCGTGGAGTACATGTTGGTGTAGATCCGGTCGAGGAAGACCCCGGCGTCCGCGCCCCTGATGTCGATCTTGCCGAGCGTGGAGGCGTCCATGGCGGCCACGGCGGTGCGGGCCGCCCGGCACTCGCGCCGTACGGCGTCCTCCATCGACTCGCCGTCCTGCGGGAAGTACCAGGGGCGCTTCCACTGGCCGACGTCCTCGAAGACCGCGCCGCGCGCGACGTGGGAGTCGTGCATGGCGGTGGTCCTGACCGGGTCGGACAGCTCGCCCCTGTCGCGCCCGGCCAGCGTGGCGAACGACACCGGCGTGTACGGCGGCCGGAACGTGGTCGTGCCCACCTGACCAGGCTCGGTGCCGAGCAGCGCCGACATGACGCCCACCACGACCGCGCCCGACGTCTTGCCCTGGTCGGCGCCGGTGCCCGCGGTGGTGTAGCGCTTGACGTGCTCGACCGAGCGCATGCCGGTGCCGGTGGCCCTGGCCAGATCGGCCACGGTCACGTCGCGGTGCAGGTCGGCGAAGGCCGGCTCGTCACCGCCCGCCCCCTCGCCTTCGACCAGCCACAGCGCGGCGGGCGGCGC
Source organism: Nonomuraea sp. NPDC052634 (assembly GCF_040678535.1). NCBI lineage: Bacteria > Bacillati > Actinomycetota > Actinomycetes > Streptosporangiales > Streptosporangiaceae > Nonomuraea > Nonomuraea sp. NPDC052634. The sequence goes on from NZ_JBFATY010000001.1 coordinate 2,769,345, forward strand.
TGTGATCGGCCGCTCGTCGCACTCGGGCACCCGCAGCTCGCCCGGCCCGCCCCGATCGCGCATGCGCGTCTCCGGCCCTGCCTCACCGGAGTCGCGGGTGGTGCCGAGCGCCAGGGACGCCGCCTCCGCGCCCGCCGCGTAGCCGTCGGCGATGGCCGCGGCCGTGCCGTACACGCCTTTGCACGCCCCCGCCGACCGCTCGGCCTGGGCGGACGTGCCCGGCACGAACGCCTGCAGCTCCTCGTCGAACCTGACCCGCCCCTGCGACTGGCTGAACAGGTGCACGGCCGGGTTCCAGCCGCCGGCCACGGCGAGCAGGTCCGCCTCGACGTGCCGGGAGCCGATCGAGACGCCGGTCAGCACGCCGTCGGCGTCGCCGGTCGTGCCGGTGACCACCCGCCCGTCCACGCGCGGGTCCACGATCTCGGCCACCTCCACCCCGGCCGCCGCCAGGTCTCCGGCCGCCTCGTACGCGGAGTCCGCGCAGGCGAACACGACCGCCCGCCGCCAGGGCGCGACGCCGTACCGGTTGGCGTAGGCGCGGGCCGCCGAGGCGAGCATCACGCCGGGCCGGTCGTTGCCGGGGAAGGCGACGGAGCGCTCGTGCGCGCCCGTGGCCAGCACCACCTGGCGGGCCCTGAGGTGCCACAGCCGCTCACCGCGCGCCCGCCGTTCCACGGCCACCACGTAGTTGTGGTCGTAGTAGCCGATGGCGGTCGTCCTGGTGAGCACCCGGCCCGGCAGATCGAGCCCGTCCACCCAGTCGAGCGCGGGCGCGCCGTCGATGCGCAGGCGGGAGTTGAGCAGGTCGCCGCCCAGGCGGGGCTGATCGTCCACCAGGATCACCCGCGCCCCGGCACGGCCCGCCGCCACCGCCGCGGCGAGGCCCGCCGGTCCGCCGCCCACCACGAGCACGTCGCAGTGCAGGTAGCCCTTGTCGCAGCGGCGGTCGTCCACAAGCTCGGCCGCGGTGTGCGGGTCCACCCGGCCCTTGCCGCGCAGGCTCCACGCCTGAAGTCCGTCGTACAGCTCGACCGTGGTGGCGGGCAGCATGGGGTCGGGGCCGACGCGGACGAGCGCGTTCGGCTCCTCGGGCCCGGCGGTGAAGACGCCGCGCGGCCGGCCCAGCGCGACGCTGCGGCCCACCACCCGCACGCCGTTGCGCAGCAGGGCGGCGGCCAGCGTGTCGCCCGGCTCGCCCCGCAGCGGGCGGCCGTCGAAGGTGAACCTCATGAGGGCTTCCTGATCTCGTGGGTGACGGTGTGCCGCTCGACGTCGAACCAGGTCCGGCAGCCGTGCGCGTGGAACCAGCGCTCGCAGAACCAGCCCTTGGGGTTGTCACGGAAGAAGACGTACGCGGCCCACTCGGCGTCGGTGGTCTCGCCCGTGGGGCAGGCGATGCCGGCCTGGCCGCCGTAGCGGAACTCGGTCTCGTCGCGTGGACCGCAGTGCGGGCAGTCGATGAGCAGCATCAGTGGGCCACCGCCGCCGCGCCGTGCTCGTCGATGAGCGCCCCCGTGGTGAACCTCTCCAGCGCGAACGGCTCCGCCAGCGGATGCGGGCGGTCGTGGGCGATCGTGTCGGCGTAGACCCAGCCGGAGCCCGGGGTGGCCTTGAAGCCGCCGGTGCCCCAGCCGGCGTTGATGTAGAGGCCGCCGATCGGCGTGCGGCCGATGATCGGGGAGGCGTCGGGCGAGACGTCCACGATGCCGGCCCAGGTGCGCAGCACGCGGACCCGGCTGAAGATCGGGAACAGCTCCAGGGCCGCCGCCATCTGCGCCTCGATCACGTGGACGCTGCCGCGCTGTCCGTAGGAGTTGTACGCGTCGATGCCCGCCCCCATGACCAGCTCGCCCTTGTGGGCCTGGCTGACGTACACGTGGACCGCGTTCGACATCACCACGCAGTCGAGCACCGGCTCCAGCAGCTCCGACACCAGCGCCTGCAGCGGGTGCGACTGGAGCGGCAGCCGCAGCCCGGCCCGCGCGGCGAGCACCGAGGTGTGCCCGGCGGCGGCCAGCGCGACCTTGCCGGCGGCGATCCTGCCGCGCGAGGTCCCGACGGCGGCCACACGGCCGCCGGTGATCTCGAAGCCGGTGACCTCGCAGCCCTGGATCAGATCCACCCCGTACGCGTCCGCCTTCCTGGCCAGCGCCCAGGCGACGTGGTCGTGCTTGGCGATGCCGCCGCGCCGCTGCAGGGTCGCACCCATGACCGGGTAGCGGGCCTGCCGCGAGACGTTGATGATCGGGCAGAACTTCTTGACCTCGTCGGCGTCGAGCCATTCGGCGTCCACGCCGTTGAGCCGGTTGGCGTTGACCCTGCGCTTTCCCTCGCGCACGTCGCTCTGGTTGTGCGCCAGGTTGAGCACCCCGCGCTGGCTGAACTGCAGGTCGTAGTCCAGCTCCTCGCTCAGCCCCTCCCAGAGCTTGAGCGAGTGCTCGTAGATGGCGGCGCTCTCGTCCCACAGGTAGTTGGAGCGGATGATCGTGGTGTTGCGCGCCATGTTGCCGCCGGCCAGCCAGCCGCGCTCCAGGACGGCGACGTTCGTGATGCCGTGGTTCTTCGCCAGGTAGTACGCGGTGGCCAGGCCGTGCCCGCCGCCGCCGACGATGACGACGTCGTAGGAGGGTTTCGGGTCGGGGTTGCGCCAGAGGAAGTCGGGGTGGGTCACCGTCGGATCTTCTCCATCCCGGGGTCGTACAGGGGCTCGGCGGCGACCTCCGCGGGGATGCGGCGGCCGAAGTAGGAGATCTCCACCTGCGTCCCGGGCTCGGCCAGCTCCGCGGGCAGCCAGGCGTAGGCGATGGGGCGCTCGATCGTGTGGCCGTAGGCGGCGCTGGTGACGTAGCCGACCGTGCGGCCGTCGTGCCTGACCGGTTCCTTGCCCATGACGACCTCGGCGCTGAGCAGCGGCACCAGTGTGCGGGTGACGTCCGTGGTCAGCGCGTCGCGGCCGATGAAGTCCTTGTCCGTCTTGACCGCGAAGCCCAGCCCCGCCTCGTACGGGGTGTGCTCGGTCGTCATGTCCACGCCCCACAGCCGGTAGCCCTTCTCCAGCCGCAGGCTGTTGAAGGCCGCCCGGCCGCCGGCGACCGCCAGGCCCGGGGCCCACAGCGTGTCCCACAGCTTCAGCCCCATGTCGGCGCTGGTGTAGAGCTCCCAGCCCAGCTCGCCCACGTACGACACGCGCAGCGCGAGCACCGGCACGTGGCCGACGTAGCCGCGCCGGCAGCCGAAGTAGCGCAGGCCCTCGTTCGACAGGTCCATGTCGGTCAGCGGCTGCACCAGCTCCCTGGCCCGTGGTCCCCACACGCCGACGCAGCAGGTGCCGGGCGTGATGTCGCGCACCCGCACGCCGGACGGCGCGTGCCTGGCCAGCCATTCGAGGTCGAGGTTGCCGTTCGCGCCGACCTGGAAGGTGTCCTCGTCGAGCCGGGCCACGGTGAGGTCGGAGCGGATGCCGCCCCGGTGGTCGAGCAGCAGCGTGTACGTGACGGAGCCCGGCTTTCTGTCCACGTTGTTGGTGGTCATGCGCTGCAGGAACGCCGCCGAGCGCGGCCCGCTGACCTCGATCCGCTTGAGCGGCGTCATGTCGTACAGGGCCACGCTCTCCCTGGTGGCGCGGGACTCGCCGGCGGCGATCGGCGACCAGTAGCGGCTCGCCCACGCATCGCGCAGCTCGGCGCCGGTGGCCGCGCGGGGCAGCCCTTCGTTGGCCTCGAACCAGTGCGGGCGCTCCCATCCGGCCGCTTCGAGGAAGAACGCGCCCAGCTCCCGCTGCCGTACGTGGAACGGGCTCGTCCGCAGCGGGCGCGGCGACTCCATCGGCTGCAGCGGATGGACGACGTCGTACACCTCGATGAAGTTCTGCTTGCCGCGCTCCTCGATGAACGCCGGCGAGAGCTGCGCCTGCTCGAACCTGCCCAGCTCGCACTCGTGCAGATCGATCTCGGAGCGCCCGTTGACGAGCAGCTCGGCCACCGCGCGCGCCACCCCGGCCGAGTGGGTCACCCAGACGGCCTCGGCCAGCCAGAACCCGTCGAGGTGCGGGGCCTCGCCGATCAGCGGGAATCCGTCGGGAGTGAAGGAGAAGATCCCGTTGATGCCGTCCTCGTACTTGGATCCGGCCAGGGCGGGCAGCAGCTCGACCGCGTCGCGCCAGGCCGGGTCGAAGTCCTCCTCGGTGAACGCCTGCACCGACGGCATCGTGGTGGACTTGGGGCCGATCTCGTGCTGGGCGACCGGCATCGGGCGGTGGGAGTAGGAGCCGATGCCGACCCGGTCGCCGTGCTGCCGGAAGTACAGGTCGCGGTCCTGGTGGCGAAGTATCGGGCCGGGGCGCAGGTCGCCGAGGGGGCCCGACTTGGCGTACTGGTGGGCGAGCGGCAGCAGCGGCACGGTCAGCCCGGCCATGGCGCCGATCGACGGCCCCCAGAAGCCGGCCGCGCACACCACCACGTCGGCGGGGATGGTCCGGTGCTCGCCCCCGGCCACGACGGCGACGCCGGTCACCCGGCCGCCGCGCTGGTCGATGCCGGCCACGGTGTGCTCGCCGAGGAACGTCGCGCCGCGCTCGGTGGCGCGCGCCGCCTGACGCTCGCCGCAGGCGACCGCCGCCGCGAGCCCGTCGGACGGCACGTGAAAGCCGCCGAGCACCTTGGTCTGGTCGAGCAGCGGCCATAACCGCGCGCACTCCGCCGGGTCGATCAGGTGCGCCTCGACGCCCCACGACTCGGCCCAGCCGAGCTTGCGGTGCAGGTCGGCCCAGCGTTCCGGGGTGGTCGCCACCTCCAGGCCGCCGACCTGGGCGAAGCAGCCGGCGCCGAGCGCGGTGTACTTCCTGACCGTGTAGGCGGCGAACTCCGTCATCGTCTTCGACGGGTTGGTCTGGAAGACGAGGCCGGGCGCGTGGGAGCTGGAGCCTCCGGCGGCGAACAGCGGGCCCTGGTCGACGACCGTGACGTCCGTCCATCCCCGCTCGGTGAGCTCGTCGGCGAGGGCGCAGCCCACGATGCCCGCTCCCACGATCACCGTACGCGGTCGGCTCATGGTCGCCTCCGGAGTTGTTCCTTAATACGCAACACGCACCGCACTACGCAACGACCATAGATTCCCGGGACCGCCGGTACAAGAGTCACCTTCGGTGCGCGATCCGCCGGGGGACGAACGCCGCGAAATGTGATCATCCACAGCGGGCGTACCAGTACGCTGACCTCGGATCATCGCACGGGGAGGGGGCGTCACGAGACCATGGCGCAGCGGCGCTTACTGGAAGGGCTCGGTGTCACGGCGGCCGAGGAGACGGCCTACCGCGCACTGCTGCGGCACGGCCCGGCCACGCTGAGCGAACTGGGGGCGGAGACCGGCTCGTCCGCCGGCGCCATCCGCCGCATGCTGCCCAGACTGGAGGACCTCGGCCTCGTCTCCCGCGTGGCCGGCCGTCCGCTGCGCCTGGTCGCCACGCCGCCGAGCATCGCCATCGACATCCTCGTCGCCCGCCGCCAGGAGGAGCTCACCCACAGCAGGGCCGCCGCCGCGCTCCTCGCCACCGAGGTCGCCGACCGCGGCGGGCCGCACCCTGAGGAGGTACTCGAGGTGGTGACCGGGCGCGACGCCGTCGCCCGCCGCTACCTCCAGCTCGAACGCAACGCCACCCAGGAGCTGCTGGTGCTGGTGCATCCGCCGTACGCGGTGGACATCAGCGACGATCAGGAGAACCGCCGCCGCGCCGCCCGCCGTGGCGCGCCCGTCACGCGCGGCATCTACAGCCCGCTCGCCTTCGAGCAGCCCGGCATGCTCGCCCACACCCGCCGCGCCGTCGCCGACGGCGAACTCGCCCGGCTCGGCCCTGTGCCCGTCAAGCTCGCCATCGCCGACGCCCAGACCGCGATACTCCCGCTGGTCTCCGACGAGGACCAGGCGGTGGAGAGCGCCCTGGTCGTGCACCCGTCGGCGCTGCTCGACGCCCTCGTCGGGCTCTTCGAGACGCTGTGGCGGGCGGCCGTACCGCTACGGCTGTCGGAGGACGGCCTGGAGACCGAGTCCTGGCCCTCGCCGTCCGACACCGAGGTCCTCGCCCTGCTGGCCGCCGGCATGAAGGACGACGCCATCGCCCGCCAGCTCGGCCTCAGCCCCCGTACGGTGCAGCGCCGCGTCCAGGTGCTCGCCGAACGCCTCGGCGCCCGCACCCGCTTCCACGCCGGCTACCTCGCCGCCCAGAACAAACTTCTCGCCCGCGACCCCTGACGACCACCTGCCGCACCCTCCGGCGGCCAGGGGCCGCAGCCCGCGCCCTCTCACGGTCGCGAGGCGATGCATGCGGCCCCTTACGACCATCGGCTGCGGCCCGCACCCTGACCGCCGCAGGTCCGGCCGGCACACCGGATAGACATCCTGCTATCCCGCTGAGGGACCGCCTTCCAGAGCGCTGGATTCTCCCTCCCATCGCGATGCGCAACCGGGCGGAACGCGATCGTGAGGCCCTGCATCGCCGGAAGGTGGTCTTGGCCACCCGCTGGCGCTCCGGGCGTCGGCTTCGTCTTCGAGCCGCGGGCCGCTAGGTGAGGAGGAGGCCGCCGTCCACGGGCAGGGTGACGCCTGTGATGTACGACGAGGCGTCGCCGGCGAGGAAGACGGCGGCGGCCACGAGCTCGGCCGGGTCGCCGGCGCGGCCCATGATGACGCGGGCCTCCGTCATGCGTTCGAGGTAGCCCGGCTTGTACTGCTCGGTCATCTCCGAGGCGAAGAAGCCGGGCTCCAGGCAGTTGACCCGGATGCCGCGCCGCCCCGTCCACTGCTGGGCCAGGTCGCGGGTGAGACCCACGACGCCGGCCTTGGAGGCGCTGTAGGCGGCCTGCGGCAGCCCGGCCGTGGTCTCGCCGAGCACGCTGCCGATGTTGACGATCGACGAGCCGGGCCGCATCACCCGCGCGCACGCCTGTGCCATCCAGTACGTGCCGTGCAGGTTGATGTCGATGACCCGCCGGAACTCCTCGGGCGTCTCCCGCAGAGCGGGCACGGCGGTGCCGACCCCGGCGTTGTTGATGAGCACGTCGACCGCACCCATGCCCTCGACGGCGGCGGCGACCAGCGCGTCGCACTCCTCGGGCTTGGACACGTCGGTCTGGACGGCCAGGCACCGGCGGCCGGTCTCCTCGACCAGCCGCCGCGTCTGCTCCAGGCGTTCGGCGCGGCGGGCGGCGATCACCACGTCGGCCCCGGCCTCGGCCAGGCCGCGGGCGAAGGCGACGCCGAGGCCCGAGGACGCGCCCGTGACGATCGCCACCTTGCCGTCGAGCCGGAACCGCTCCAGCACCACCGGCCGCCCTCCGATCGGTCTAGAGCCCGTATTCCTTCACGATGCGCTCGTGCCGCTCGACCTCGACGCCGATCTCGCGCGCCAGGTCGAGCCAGGCCAGCGGGTGGACCCAGCGCTCGGTGGCATCGTCGAGCAGCGCGTCGACCTCGGCGGGCGTGACGTTGGGCGGCACCGCGACCCAGCCGAACACGCCGGGCAGCGGCTCGCCGGTGCTCGGGTGGGTGACGGTGTAGTTCTCGTCGCTGTAGACCCACATCGGCCAGCCGCGCTCGGCCATGACCTCGGTGAACTCCGCCCAGTCCTCCTCGCTCGGCGCGGCACCGTCGAAGAAGTAGCTGGTGTAGCCGCCGGGCCGCAGCATGCGCACCGCGGCGAAGGGCGGCACGAAGTTCTGCTGCTCCTCGGGGTCTTCGGGCACCGGCTCGAGCAGCTGCGGGTCGAAGACGACGAGGTCGCCGGCGTTGTAGTCCATGCCGCGCGGCTGCGGCAGGGCGAGCCGGGCGGTGGCGGGGCCGGTGCGGATGGACAGCACCTGGCGCTGGCCGCCGTCGGGCGCGGGCAGGACGAGCCGGATGAGGCCCATCTCCTCCTCGATCGGCCCCTCGGTGGACTTGAGCGGCATGCCGATCTTGGCGGCGCCCTTGCGCACGATCTCCCAGTCCTCGGCCGAGGTGGCCATGACGATCATGCGCCAGGTGTCCTCCTCGGTCAGCTCGTCGAGGGCCTCGGCGAGCACCTGGGCGGCCCTGGCGTTCTGGTCGATCTGCTGGGCGGCGCCGGCCAGCAGGCGGCGGGCCTCGACGCCGGCCCCCGCCGCGATGGCGTGCTCGGCCGCGTCGACCGCCTCGGGCCAGCGCTCGCGGGCGCTGTGCAGGCGGGCGAGCGCGAACTGCTGGTCGGCGTGCGGCAGCATGGCGGCCATCTGCTCGAGCCGCTCGTCCTGGCGGGCCTCGATGAGCAGCGTGGTGAGGTAGGCGACGTCGTCGCTGTGGGCCGTGGCGATCTCGCCGGTGTCGACCAGCATCTTCCAGTAGATGTCGGCGCCGGCGGCGGGGTAGCCGAGGAAGCCGAGCGTGGTGGTGTGGCGGCGGGTCGCCTCGATGTCGCTGCCGGACAGCGGGGCCAGCCATTCGACCCACTTCTCGGGGTCGGCGTTGAAGCCGTCTTCGGCGTCGAAGCGCCCGACCCGCTCCTCCAGGGGCACCTCAGCGGGCGGCGGCTCGGTGGCGTCGGCGGCGGCGCGCAGCGCGGCGATGCGCTCGGCCAGGCCGGCGGTCTCGCGCAGCTCGGCGGTGCCGGACTCGGCCAGGTCGGCGAGCAGCCTGGCCTGCCACACGCCCTTCCTGCCGATGGCGAGGTCGCCGCCGACCAGCGCCAGCTCGACGCGGGCGCGGTAGCCGCCCATCATGCCGAAGTAGTCGATCCACTGGCGCACGACGCGGCCGAGCTGCCAGGTGTTGGTGATCACACCGGACGGCGCGAGCTTGCTGACCGCCTGGGTCCACTCGACCCACACGCGCGGGTGGTCGCCCACGACGTCGAGGTCGGGCAGCGCGTCGACGGACTCGGCGGTACGGCCGAGCGTGGCGAGGATCAGCGCCCTGCGCACGCCGTCGCGGTGCTCCTTGGCCACCGGGTCGTCGGGCTTGAAGCCGGATGCGGCCTGCAGCGCGGTGAGCGCGTCTTCGGCGCGGCCCGCGGCCAGCAGCGCACGGGCGCTCTCGGCGCCCAGCTCGAAGCTCGCCTCACGGCCGGCCGCGCGCAGCCGCTCGACGGCGGACTCCGCGTAGCTGACGGCCTCGCCCGGCTTGCCGGCGTCGATGAGGGCCGCGACGTACTGCGTCACGAGACCGGAGAAGGCCGGGTTGTCCGGGCCGACGCCCTCGATGACGGGCGCGAGCGTCTCCAGCCGCTCGGCGGCGTAGCCGGGGCCGTCGGCGTTGGCCAGCGCGATGGCCATCGCCTCGGCCGCCGCGGGGGTGGCCGGGCAGTCGCGTACGTCTTCGCGCTGAGCGAACGCCACGAGCTGCCTGGCGTCGTCGATCGCGACCGCGCCCTGGGCGCGGTCGCCGATGCGGCCCATCAGATGCCAGTAGCGGGCGTAGAACTCGAGCCAGGGCAGCTGGAGGGTCTCCGCCTGCCCGGCGATGGCCGGCGCCATGACGTCGAGCTGCGGGTATCGGCCCTCGTAAGCCTGTGCGGGAAGGTCTCCCAGCGCCATGGCGAGGCCAACGTTGCCCGCCTCGGAAAGCTGCTGCTGGGTTTCGCCGACCCAGGCCCAGATGTCCACGTCCATGGGCAGTCAGTCTGCCAGGTCAACGAGCGTGCCCAAAACGCAGAAGCTCGATCAGCTCGTCCGATTCGCCGTCGCTCATGACCGAGAACACCTCCGCCATGAGATCGTCGGTGGCCTCTTCCACGGCCGCGCGCTTGGCGACGACCTCGGGACCGGGCTTTTCATACGGTTCCGGCCACTGGAAGAACCGCGCCAGGTCCTCCCCGCTCCGCCGCCCGAAGGGGGTGGCGTCGTGGTCGGCGGCCAGCGTCGCCTCCAGGGGGTGCAGCCCTGCCGCGAGCACCGCGTTGGCGTGCAGGCCGCCGCGCAGCTCGCGTACCAGATGCATGAGCTGGACGGCCCTGGCGGGCGGGTCGTCGGGCAGCGGCACCGCCCGCCAGCCGGCGAACAGCGGCGCGCCGACGGGGGACGCCTGCTCGATGACGGGCTCCAGCAGCTCCGCGATCCTCGCGCAGCCGTCGTAATCGCCCAGCTTGCGCCGCGCCCACTGGTGGCAGGCGGCGGCGTACAGCTCGACGGCGCGGTCCGTGGCGAGCTTGCGCCCGCCGTTCCAGCTCTCCTCGACGTGCTCGGGCGGGAAGAAGACCGCGACCGACGTGACGACGTCGGCCGCGCACTCGCCGAGCACGCCGCAGCGGCCGCGGAAGTAGAACTCGCGACCGCCGAGGCCGTACTCGTCGCAGACGGCCTTGACCTCGCGCGAGATCATCCATCCGCCGCCGAGCTGCCCGATCGGCCCCTTGACCTGGGCCGCCGTGGTACGTGGGTGCGCCATGTCCACCTCTCAGTCCGGAATGTGGACTCAGCATCCCCTACCAGAACATCATTCTGCAATAGTGAGTTCGCCCTGGGCGATGATCACCGCAGGGCCGGACAGGTAGCTGGTCTCCTCGTCCAGGATCACCGTCAGCGTGCCGCCCAGCACCTCGATCGTCCACGTGCCCGTGGTCTCGCCGCTCAGGGCCGCCGCCGCGACCGCCGTGGCCACCGCGCCCGTGCCGCAGGCCCGCGTCTCGCCGGAGCCGCGCTCGTAGACGCGCATGACCGCCCGGCTCGTGCCCACGGGGTTGAACAGCTCGATGTTGACCCCCGCGGGAAAGACGCCGGTGTCGAAGCCGGGCTGGCGGTCGAGGTCGAGCTGGGCGACCGGGTCGCCGATCGCGCAGGCCAGGTGCGGGTTGCCCATGTCGACGTGGAGCCCGGTGTACTCCTGGCCGCACACCGTCGCCACGCTCTCGCCGTGGACGACGGGCTTGCCCATGTCGACCGTGATGTCGCCGTTCGGCTCGACGCGCACCCTGCGTACGCCGCCTCTCGTCGCCACGGCGAACTCCGTGCCGTGCGCGAGCCCGGCCTCCAGCAGGTAGCGGGCGAACACCCGCACGCCGTTGCCGCACATCTCGGCCGTGCTGCCGTCGGCGTTGCGATAGTCCATGAACCACTCGGCCTGGGCCGCCTGATCGGCCACCTCCGGGCTCTGCTTCGTGGGCGCCACGCGGAGCACGCCGTCGGCTCCGATGCCGGCTCTCCTGTCGCAGATCTTCGCGACCAGCGAAGCCGACAGATCGACCTCACCGCCGGGATCAGGCAGGATGACGAAATCGTTCTCGGTGCCGTGCCCCTTGAGAAAGCGCATCTTAGGAGTTTATTCGTACGGGTGTCCGCCTATGAGCGCGAGGGAGCGCTCCAGAAGATCGGGAGCGTCGTACGGCAGCCAGTGCACCCGCGGATCCCGGCGGAACCACGACTCCTGCCGGCGGGCGAAGCGCCTGGTCAGCCTGATCGTCTCGGCCTTCGCCTGCTCCTCGCTCCACTCCCCCTCCAGGAAGCGGATGACCTGGGCGTACCCCAGGGCCCTGCTCGCCGTGCGCCCCTCGGCCAGGCCCTGCCCGAGCAGCGTGCGCACCTCGTCGACCAGCCCGGCCTCCCACATGCGCTCGACCCTGCGCTCGATCCGCTCGTCGAGCACCGGCCGCGGCACCTCGATGCCGATCTGAACGCTCGGGTAGACCGCGTCGTACGACGGCATGGTGGCCGAGAACGGGCGGCCGGACAGCTCGATCACCTCCAGGGCCCGCACGATGCGGCGGCCGTTGCTGGGCAGGATCGCGGCGGCCGCGGCCGGGTCGAGCTCGCGCAGCCGCTCGTACAGCGGCGCGGAGCCACGCTCGGCCAGCTCGGCCTCCAGCCTGGCCCTGATCTCCGGCTCGGTGCCGGGGAACTCCAAGTCGTCGATGGCCGCCCGCACGTACAGGCCGCTGCCGCCGACCAGCACGGGCACCTCGACGGCGTCGAAGACGGCCCTGGCCAGCTTCTGGTACTCGGCGACGCTGGCGGTGACCGTGACGTCCCAGATGTCCAGCAGGTGGTGGGGCACGCCGCGGCGCTCTTGCGGGGTGAGCTTGGCCGTGCCGATGTCCATGCCGCGATAGAGCTGCATGGAGTCGGCGTTGACGCACTCACCGCCCAGCCTGAGGGCGATGTCGACGGCGAGATCGGACTTTCCTGCCGCCGTGGGGCCCACGACGGCGATCACTGGCTGCTGGCGCACACCGACAAGTCTGCTAGAGATCCAGCAGGGTCGGCTGCAGGTAGCCCTCGTGGGTCAGCAGCCACCGCTTGGTCTCGACACCTTCGCCGCCGCTGAAACCGCCCAGCCCGTTGCCCGCGGCCACCACCCGGTGGCAGGGGATGAAGATCGGGATCGGGTTGGAGCCCATGATCGAGCCGATGCCCCTGGCGGGCACGCTGGAGCCCGCGAGCCTGGCCAGCTCGCCGTAGGTGACGGCGGTGCCGTACGGGACCTTGTGCAGCGCTTGGAGCACCCGCAGCCGCGCGCCCGCCATCAGCCGCCAGTCGATCGGCGTCGCGAACGTCTTCAGCTCGCCCGCGAAATAAGCCTTCAGCTCCGCGACGGCGGAGGCCGTACGATCCGCATCATGGACTTCCGCCAGATCGAGCCGGCCCGCCAGCCGGGCTCGGGTCCCCCAGCCCGACGCCACCAGACCGGTCTCGGTCATGGCCAGGGAGAACACGCCCACCGGCGTGGGCAGCTCGGCGATGGCGACCGTCTCCTCGCTAGGGGTCATCGTGTCCTCACGTGAGCTCGTGGTGCTGGGGACGTCGAGCGCGGTCCCCACCCGCCACCGTAACCACAACGGCTACCTGCTGCGCTGGGACGGCCAGGGCTTCCTGTTCGACCCGGGCGAGGGCACGCAGCGCCAGATGACGTACGCGGGCGTGAGCGCCAACGACGTGCACTGGATCTGCGTGACGCACTTCCACGGCGACCACTGCCTCGGCGTGCCGGGGATCGTACAGCGGATCGCCCGGGACAAGGTACGCCATCGCGTACGCGCCGTCTTCCCCGCCTCCGGCGGGACGTACTGGGACAGGCTCCGCCACGCCACCGCCTTCGCCGACACCGACGTCATCTCCGAGCACCCCGTCTCCGGCGAGGTGGCCGAGGTCGCGCCGATCGTCGCGCGCCGCCTGTCACATCCCGTCGAGTCGTACGGCTACCGCGTCCAGGAGCCGCCGGGCCGCCGCATGCTCCCCGAGAAGCTGGCCGCCCACGGCATCCGCGGCCCCGAGGTGGGCGAGCTGCAGCGCAACGGGTCGGTGCGCGGCGTCACGCTCGCCGAGTGCAGCGTGCCCAAGCCGGGCCAGAGCGTGGCGTTCGTGATGGACACCCGGCTCTGTGACGCCGTCTTCGAGCTGGCCTCCGGGGCCGACCTGCTGGTGATCGAGTCGACGTTCCTGACGCCTGAGGCGTCCCTGGCCAAGGAGTACGGGCACCTGACGGCGGAGCAGGCCGGTCAGGTGGCGGCCCAGTCCGGTGTGCGGCGGCTGGTGCTCACTCACTTCTCGGAGCGGTACGGCTTCGACGACGAGCCCGCCTTCACCGAGGAGGTGCGCAGGCACTTCGACGGCGAGGTGGTGCTGGCCAGGGATTTGATGAGGATCCCGGTCCCCAAGCGCCGCCACGCCCCTTCGCTCCATCGGCCGCGCTCTCAAGACACCCAGCAGCCGGCGAAATAGCCGACCCCGTAGGGGGCGGTGGCCGTGAGCAGGCGGCCTTTGTACGTCTTCCCGCCCGCCGCTCCCGCCAGCACCTGAAGGGCGGACCTGCCGCTCACCCACAGCCGGTCGGCCTCGTCAGGGCCGATGGCGGCCAGCGGCGCCGGGTCGCCCGCGGCGATGGCGCCCGCGATCAGGTCGTTGAGCGGCTCGGCCGCCTCGTCGTACCGGCCGGGCGCGCGCGGGCCCAGGCACGCCGAGCCGTCCGCCATGACCAGCAGCGCCACCCTGCCGGGGCCGTCCGCCAGCTCCTCGCCCAGCGCGGCGCACTCCTCAGGGGAGGTGTCGAACGCCACGGAGCGCAGGGCGTCCGGCGTCCGGTCGCCGAGCAGCAGCCGGCCGACGGTCAGCGACAGCGGCAGCACCGGCTCGCCGCCGCCCGGCGTCTCCATGTCGATGCCCCAGGGGCGCAGGGTGCCCGCGGCGTCACCGTCGTACGCGGCCGTGGTCTCGGCGCCGCCCACCACGATCAGCGTCTCCGGACGGGCCTCCGCCAGGCTCGCGATCGCGTCATGGCAGGCGGAGCGAAGGCCGGGCAGCGCGAGCACGACCAGCGGGGTTGGCGGGCAGACGGCCGCGGCGACAAGCACGCCGCCAGCGTACTCAGCCCCGGTCCGCCCGCCTCCACCCGGACCGGCTCACCGAAGGGCCGCGGCGCCTCCCGCTCAGAGCGGGCTGCGGCCTTCGGCCACGGCGGCGAGCAGCCCCTTCGTGTACGCCTGGGCCGCCCGGTGCAGCCCGCTGCCGAAGCTGACCCTGGCCACGCCCAGCTCCGCCAGCCGCGCGGGCGGCGGGGTTCCGGGCTCGCACAGGACGTTGACCGGCCCGCCCAGCTCGCTCACCAGCGCCCGGATCTCGTCCTCGCCGGCCGCGCCGATCGGGTACACGCAGTCGGCCCCCGCCTCCAGGTAGCGCCGCCCCCGCCGTACGGCCTCCTCCAGGGAGGGCCGCTCGGAGAGGTAGACGTCCACCCTGGCGTTGATCACCAGCCCTGGGCCCGCCGCGGCGCGCACCTCGGCGAGGAACTCCGCCTGCTCGCCGGGATCGACCGGCTCGCCGGTGTCCGGCCGCGAGTCCTCCAGGTTGCAGCCGACGGCTCCGGCGGCGAGCAGCCCTTCGGCCAGCTCGGCGGGCTTGAGCCCGTAGCCGCGTTCGACGTCGGCCGTCACGGGCACGTCCACGGCCGCGGCCACCCGGGCGATCGCCGCCAGCATCTCCGCCACCGGCGTACGCTCGCCGTCCTCGTACCCGAGCGTGCGGGCCACGGCCGCGCTGCTGGTGGCCACCGCCGGGAACCCCGCCTCGCGCACGGCCCGCGCGGAGGCGGCGTCCCAGGCGTTGGGCAGCAGCAGCGGGCGTCCGGGTACGTGCAGGGCGCGCAACTCGGATGCCTTGTCAGTCGTCATGCGCCGACCCTAGGCACCCGGACGCCCCGCGCCGAAGGTCCAGTACGCCCCAGAACCGTCGAGCCACTTGGCTCAGCGAACCGGCGGCTTCGCGCTGCCGTCGGCGCGAAGCCGCTCAGCGCCTCTCAGCCGCCTTGTGGACCGATCCGGGCAAATGGGGCTAGGCAGCCCGCCGACCGGGCGTAGGGAGCGAGCACAGCCGCTCCCAGCCGCCTTCTGGCCGCACACCACCACCGGCCACCGCACCCGCCGGGCCGAGCGGGGCCGCTCCCGCCGGCGGGCTGGGGTGGGCTCGGTGCGTCAGCAGCCGCTCTTCGAGCACTGCCCGGGGACGAGGCCGGCGGGGCCGTCGGCCGGGGAGTCGGACTGCCCGCCGTCGCCGGCGGACTGCGGTGCCTTGGTGGGGGACGAAGCGGGCTTCTTGCCGTCGCTCGCCTTGTTGCCCGACTCGCCGCGGGAGGTGGCGACGTTCTCGGATCCGCTCCTGTCGCCGGACGGGTCGCCGCCGACGCCGGGGTCGGCCACGTCGCCCACGCCGTCGTCGGCCGGGGCGTCGGCGGCCCGGTCCTTGGCGCCGTCACCGGCCGCCTCGTCGGCGTTGACGTCACCCATGGTCGCCTCGTCGTCGCCCTGGAGGTCGTCGGCGGCGCTCTGGGACGTCTGCGGCCGGGCGCCGTTCTGCGGGGCGACCTCACCGTTGGCGTTGGCCAGCAGATAACCGGCGCCACCGGCGGCGATCAACGCGACGAGCGCAGAGGCGGCGAGGATCGTCGCCTTCTTGTGGTTCTTCGTCGATCGGTTTCTGCGCGGCCTATTCAACTCATCGCGCCGGGCGTCTCCGGGCCCGGACAGGATCTCCTGACGATCCGCCTGGTTCGGATCTTGCATGACGTTACAGCTCCCTGCGGTCGTATCGGGGAAAGCTCACCGGCTTCCGCGGGTGATGGACCACACTAGCCGCAACAGCCGAATGCTCGCACAACAATCACAAAGGAATCACGACTTGTCCCCCCAAAGATCCATTTTCCCAGGTAGCCGCGCCCAGCTCGCGCCCATGGCCGGAGCCTTCGGGGTACTCGTCACCGCCATGCTGGGAATTTTCCTGGCATTCACCGACTCGCCGGAGCCATCATCGCAAACTCGGCATGGATTGGATCGGGAAACCCCGCTTTCCACAAGATCAAAATCATCTGATTCGCCACTCTCGGCGTCGATCAGAACACAAACCGCCACATCAACTCCGACACCCGCTAATGGAGCGATCCATTCATCGCAGCATCCGGCGTCGATCATGTTCGGTCCGCTGTCGCCGCCCTGGATCGAGGCCGTCCCGCCGTGGGACCCCGCCGCCGACCTCCTCCCGGCTTGGGACGCCCCTGCGGGTACGGCGACTCCCGGCGTCCCCTCGACCGGCCCGCTGGCCTCCCCCGTCCCTCCGCCGTACGACAAGAGCCTCCCCCTCCCGGGAACGGCACGGCCGCCCGCGCCGCCCCACAAGGACGTGGAGCGCCCGCAGGGCTCACCTGCCCCGCAGGCGCCGCCACGGCCGCCCGCGCGCCCCGCTCACGAGCCCGCCCGGCCGCCCGTCGAACCCCGGGCCATCGCCCCGGTCAGGCCGTCGTCCGGCCCGCCCGCCCAGGTGACCCGGCCCGCGCCGCGCCCCGGCATGCCCGACCCGTGTGCAACGTTCCACGACTTCCGCCGCGGCCCCTGCTACGACGTGCTGAACCGCCTCACCCGCTGAAGGGCACGCGAAAGGGCGGCACCGTCGAACCGGTGCCGCCCTCTACGGAGAAACGTGCGGCCCGTGCGGCCGCCCTCGCGCGGGCCGATCGCTGATGGCCGAGGGCCGCTCCAACGCGGCCATCGTGCCACCGCCCTCACGCGGGCCGAGCAGCCGCGGCCGAGCGTGCGGCCGACGGGCCCCGGTGAGCGCACGTCAGTGGGCCGAGCAGCCGCCCGTCGCGGCGGGCAGCGGCGCCGGGCGACCGATGGTCGGCATGCCGAGCATCACCCCGGAGGTGCTGGGGCCGCCGCCCTGGCGGGCCTCCCAGGCGTCGCCCGCGCGGGTGCGCCGGACCCCGAGCACGGGCCCGTCGGCGACCAGGTGGTGCGGCGCCGCGTACGTCACCTTGACCGTCACCATGTCGCCGGGCCGCGGCGTCTCGTCGCCCACGGCGAAGTGCACGAGCCGGTTGTCCGGCGCGCGCCCCGACAGCCGGCGGGTGGCCTCGTCCTTGCGCCCCTCACCCTCGGCGACCAGCACTTCGAGCGTGCGCCCGACCTGCTTCTTGTTCTCCTCCCAGGAGATCTCCTCCTGCAGGGCGACCAGCCGCTCGTAGCGCTCCTGCACGACCTCCTTGGGCACCTGGTCGGGCATGGTGGCGGCGGGGGTGCCGGGCCGGATGGAGTACTGGAAGGTGAAGGCGTTGGCGAAGCGGCTCTGGCGTACGACGTCGAGGGTGGCCTGGAAGTCCTCCTCGGTCTCGCCGGGGAAGCCGACGATGATGTCGGTCGAGATGGCCGCGTCGGGCATGGCGGCGCGTACCCGCTCGATGATGCCGAGGTAGCGCTCGGCGCGGTAGGAGCGCCGCATGGCCCGCAGGATGCGGTCGGAGCCCGACTGCAGCGGCATATGGAGCTGGTGCATGACGTTGGGCGTCTCGGCCATGGCGGCGATGACGTCGTCGGTGAAGGCCGCCGGGTGGGGCGAGGTGAAGCGCACCCGTTCGAGGCCCTCGATGTCGCCGCAGGCGCGCAGCAGCTTGCCGAAGGCGAGCCGGTCACCGAACTCCACGCCGTAGGTGTTGACGTTCTGGCCGAGCAGCGTGACCTCGAGCACGCCCTGGTCGACCAGCGCCTGCACCTCGGCGAGCACGTCGCCGGGCCGGCGGTCCTTCTCCTTGCCGCGCAGCGACGGCACGATGCAGAACGTGCAGGTGTTGTTGCAGCCGACGGAGATCGACACCCAGGCGGCGTAGGGGGACTCGCGCTTGGTGGGCAGCGTCGAGGGGAAGACCTCGAGCGACTCCTTCAGCTCGACCTGCGACTCGCCCTCGATGCGGGCCCGCTCCAGCAGCACCGGCAGCGAGCCGATGTTGTGGGTGCCGAACACGACGTCGACCCACGGCGCCCGGCGGATGATCTCGCCTTGGTCCTTCTGCGCCAGGCAGCCGCCGACCGCGATCTGCATGCGGGGGTTACCGGCCTTGGCCGGGCGGAGGTGGCCGAGGTTGCCGTAGAGGCGGTTGTCGGCGTTCTCCCGCACGGCGCATGTGTTGAACACGACCACATCGGCCGTCTCACCGTCGGGGACGGGCACGTAGCCGGCCTCCTCCAGCAGGCCGGACAGCCGCTCGGAGTCGTGGACGTTCATCTGGCACCCGTATGTGCGCACTTCGTAGGTGCGGGCGCCCTCCTGGGTCACAGTCATGGCAGGTTCAAGAGTAGTCGCAGTCGGGCTTGACAAGGCCCGTACGGTTCTAAAAGGCCAGCTTGACGGCTTGATGTGATCGGATCGGTACCGCTCGGTTAGTGCACAGCGTTCTAATGCCCTCTACGTTTTACTCCATGACGGAGAACGGCGACGCCACTCCACTGGTCCAGTTGGAGAACGTCAACAAGCACTTCGGGTCGTTGCACGTCCTGAAGAACATCAACTTGACCGTCTCTCGTGGCGAGGTTCTGGTCGTCATCGGCCCTTCGGGCGGCGGCAAGTCGACGTTGTGCCGCACGATGAACCGGTTGGAGACGATCAGCGACGGAAAGATCATTTTTGACGGCCAGGAGCTGCCGCAGGAGGGCAAGGCGCTCGCCAAGCTGCGTTCCGAAGTCGGCATGGTCTTTCAGTCGTTCAACTTGTTCGCGCACAAGACCATCAGAGAGAACGTCACTCTCGGGCCGATCAAGGTGCGCGGAGTCGCCAAGGACGCCGCGGACAAGCGCGCGATGGAGCTTCTCGAACGCGTGGGCATCGCCGCTCAGGCGGACAAATATCCGGCCCAGCTTTCCGGTGGCCAGCAGCAGCGGGTCGCCATCGCCAGGGCGCTGGCCATGGACCCGAAGATGATCCTGTTCGACGAGCCGACCTCCGCGCTGGACCCGGAGATGGTCCAGGAGGTGCTCGATGTCATGATCGGGCTGGCGCGTGACGGGATGACCATGGTGGTCGTCACGCACGAGATGGGATTCGCCCGCAGGGCCGCGAACCGGGTCGTGTTCATGGCCGACGGGCAGATCGTGGAGCAGAACACTCCCGACGAGTTCTTCACCAACCCGCAGACTGACCGGGCGCGTGACTTCCTTTCGAAGATTCTCACGCACTGACTATCAAGGCAGGGAACACATGCACATGCGTCGAATGGGAGCAGTGCTCGCGGCGGCGGCCATGGTCGCCGGCCTCGCGGCCTGCGGCGGCGACAGCGGCGGCGGTGGCGACTACGCCACCGTGGCCGACAAGATCGCCGGTGGCGCCACCATCGTGGTCGGCACCAAGTGGGACCAGCCGAGCCTGGGCCTGAAGACGGGCGCCGAGCCTGAGGGCTTCGACGTCGACGTCGCCAAGGCCGTGCTGAAGGAGGTGGCCGGCGGCAAGGACGTGAAGATCGAGTGGAAGGAGTCGGCCTCCTCCAACCGTGAGCCGTTCCTCCAGAACGGCACGGTCGACATCATCTTCGCCACGTACTCCATCACCGAGGAGCGCAAGGGCAAGGTGACCTTCGGCGGCCCGTACGTCATCGCGCACCAGGACGTCATGGTCCGCAAGGACGACACCTCGATCAACAGCCCGCAGGACCTCAAGGGCAAGAAGATCTGCAAGGCGGCGGGCTCCAACTCCTACAAGCGCATCACCGACCCGCCACCGGACGGCGAGCTCGACATCGACGCCACCACCGTCGACGCCGCCAACTACTCCGAGTGCGTGCAGAAGCTGCAGGGCTCCAACCTCGACGCGGTCACCACCGACGACCTGATCCTGGCGGGCTTCGCCAAGCAGGCCGGCGGCAACTTCAAGGTGCTCGGCCAGGGCTTCACGGATGAGAAGTACGGCGTCGGCCTGAAGAAGGGCGACACCAAGACCTGTGAGGCCGTGAACACGGCGATCAAGAAGCTGTGGGACGACGGCACCATGAAGCAGCTGCTGGACAAGTGGTTCGGCGGTATCCAGGGCCTCAACCTCTCGACGGAGGCGCCGCCGGCCGAGGGCTGCGCCTGATCTCACCAAGAGCGGCGGCCGGTGCTCCGGCCGCCGCTATCTATGCGGTGGAGCACAATGGACGAACTCATCAAGTACGGCCCCGACCTCGCGCTCGGATTCCTGGAGAACATCAAGCTCTCCCTCGTGGCCGGGGTCGCCTCCATGATCCTCGGCACGATCCTGGTGGCGATGCGGGTCTCACCCATCCCCGTACTGCGAGCGGCCGGGACGATCTATGTCAACGTGGTGCGCAACACCCCGCTGACGCTGGTCCTGGCCTTCTCGGCGTTGGGCCTGAGCGACAAGCTCGGCCTGGTGTTCTCCGAGACGCCGACGACCAACTCGTTCTGGATCGTGTCGATGGGCCTGTCGGTCTACACCGCGGCCTTCGTCTGCGAGGCGCTGCGCGCCGGCGTGAACACGGTGCCGCTGGGGCAGGCCGAGGCGGCCAGGGCGATCGGGCTGACGTTCATGCAGTCGCTGCGGCTGATCATCCTGCCCCAGGCGTTCCGCTCGGTCATCGCGCCGCTCGGCAGCGTGATCATCGCCATGATCAAGAACACCACGGTCGCGACGGCCGGTGGCTACCTCCTCGACTCCGCGGCGGTCATGAAGATCACCTTTGACCAGACCGGCGCGTCCATCCCGATCTTCCTCGGCATCGTCGTGGCGTTCATGGCGCTGACGATGCCGATCGGCTTCTTCACCGGGTGGCTGGCCCGGCGACTGGCGGTGGCCCGATGAGCACCTCCGTACTTTTCGACGCTCCCGGGCCGCGCGGCCGGCTGCGCAACCACGGCCTCACCGTTATCAGCGTCGTCGCGGTGCTCGCCGTCCTGTACGGCGTCTACCGAGGCTTCGACGCCAAGGACCAGTTCGACGGCAAGATCTGGGCGCCGTTCCTGGAGTGGAACACCTGGCAGGTCTACATCATCCCGGGCCTGATCGGCACGCTGCGCGCGGCGGCCGTGGCGGCAGTGCTGGCGCTGGCGTTCGGCGCGATCTTCGGCCTGGCCAGGCTCTCCGACCACGCCTGGATCCGCATCCCGGCCGGCGTCGTGGTCGAGGTCTTCCGGGCGATCCCGCTGCTGCTGCTGATCTTCTTCATCTTCTACCTGGCGCCCCAGCTGTTCGGCGGCGGCGACTACGCGTTCATCTCCGTCGTGCTCGGCCTCATGTTCTACAACGGCTCGGTGCTCGCCGAGGTGGTCAGGGCGGGCGTGCACGCGGTGCCCAAGGGGCAGTCGGAGGCGGCGTACGCGATCGGCATGCGCAAGAACCAGGTGATGCGGCTGGTGCTGCTGCCGCAGGCCGTCACGGCGATGATGCCGGCGATCGTCAGCCAGCTCGTGGTGCTGCTGAAGGACACCGCGCTCGGTTACATCATCGCCTACGTCGACCTGCTCAACACCGGCTTCAAGATCCTGCCGGCCGCGCTCTTCGGCACGCTGATCCCGGCGGCGATCGTCATCGGCATCATCTATGTCGCCCTGAACCTGTCGCTGAGCTACCTGGCCACCTGGCTGGAGCGGCGCAGCCGGCGCAGCCGCAAGACGGCGGCGGCCCCCGTCGCCGCGCCCGGCGCCGCCGAGGTGGGCGTGGCCGCGGGCCAGGGCACCGAGGGCGGTGGCATGGCCCCCGACCGTCCCGTGGAGTGAGACAGAGGCCCTACCTTGAGCCCCCGGCGAGCGCCTCGCCGGGGGCTCCGGCTTTTCCGGCGTTCCAAAGATGGTCAAGAAACTGCTATGCGCCGTCTGTTCGCTTTTGGGCGGGTTACCGTATTCCATGCGCGTGGTGGTGCTCGCGGCGGCGGCCGTGACGGTCGGCCTGACCGCCTGTAGCAGCGGAGGCCCGGACCTCACCGTCCTCGACAAGATCAAGCACACCCGGAAGGTCGTCGTCGGCACCAAGTGGGACCAGCCCGGCGTCGCCCTGCGCACCGGCGACGGCGAACCGCAGGGTTTCGACGTGGACGTCGCCCGCTACCTCGTCCGTCATCTCGCCGGCGGCGCCAAGGTCGACATCACCTGGCGGGAGTCGCCGTCGTCGACCCGCGAGGCGCTGCTGCAGAACGGCAGCGTGGACATGATCGTGGCATCGTACTCGATCATCGAGTCGCGCAAGCCCAAAGTGACGTTCGCCGGGCCGTACGTGATCGTCAATCAGGACACCATGGTCCGCGCCGCCGATCCCCGGATCCAGAGCGTCCGCGACCTGCGCGGCAGGCGGATCTGCCTGGCCGAGGGCTCCAACTCGTACCGGCGGATCGTGGACCCGCCGCCCGACGGCAAACTGGACCTGCCCGCCGAGCTCGTGCCCGCGGCCAACTACTCCATGTGCGTGCGCAAGCTCCAGGACAACCTGCTGGACGCCGTCAGCACGGAGAACCTCATCCTGGCCGGCTACGCGGCGCGCTCCCCCGGCCGGTTCCGGCTGCTCAACCAGCCGATCAGCGACGAGCCGTGGGCGGTGGGCCTGAAGGAGGGCGACATCAAGACCTGCCAGGCCGTCAACCGCGCCATCGCCGCCATGTGGCGGGACGGCACGACGACCCGGCTGCTGCGCAAGTGGTTCGGCCGCACCAACCTCGCGCTCCCGTCCGCCCTCCCCCGCTCCGCCTCCTGCCCCTGACCCCGCGCACCCGCCGAGACCTCCACCTCGACGCCGGTCGCACCCGGGGCCTTCGCACGCCCCGACCCGCGCACCCGCCGAGGCACACACCGCCCCCGCGTCCCTACGACGGCACCTCCACCCCGAAACCTCACTCCTTGCCCACGCCCCCGCCGGGACCTCGCCACGCACGGCCCCCACCCGCGCCCCCCACTTACACACCCACCGAAGACTCCACCCCGGAACCTCACTCCCTGCCCACACCCCCGCCGGGACCTCGCCGCCCACAACCCCACCCCACCGGCGGTCCCTTCCGGGAAGGGCGGGACGGCATCCAGGGGGTGGGTGATCTCGGCTTCACGGGGTGGGTGATCTCGTGGAACGTGCGCTGAACTGTGAGGACCGGCCCGCACTCCCGGCGATCTTCCGGCAGGATGCGGGTATGCCTTTCTGGCCCTCCCCCATTTCGACCAGAGACGTGGCCGCCGCCGGCGTACGTCCCGGCTGGCCCACGGCCCGCGACGGCCGGGTGTGGTGGACCGAGGACCGCCCTGACGAGGGTGGGCGCACCGCGATCGTGCGCCGCGACCCCGACGGCACCCGCCGTGACCTGCTGCCCGCCCCGTGGTGCGCGCGCACCCGGGTCCACGAGTACGGCGGCCGCCCCTACGCGGTCACCCCTGCGGGCGAGGTGGTGTTCGCCAACCTCAAGGATCAGCGCCTCTACGTTCTGGGCGAAAACGGCGAACCGAAACCCCTCACGGAGGAGGGATCCCGCTACGCCGACCTGGTGGTGCGCGACGGCCAGGTGTGGTGCGTACGCGAGAGCCACGGCGAGGACGGCAAGATCACCCGGGCCGTCGTCTCCATCCCGCTCGACGGCGGCGAGATCCGCGATCGGGCCACCGGCTGCGACTTCTACGCCTCCCCCGCCCTGTCCCCCGACGGGCGGCACCTCGCCTATGTCTGCTGGGACCACCCGCGCATGCCGTGGAACGGCACCGAGCTGCGCGTCACCCGCCTGGCGGACGGCGAGACCTGGACGGTTCGCGGCGGCCCCGACGAGTCCGTGCTGTCGCCGAGCTGGAAGGACGACTCGCGGCTCTACCTCGTCTCCGATGCCTCCGGCTGGTGGAACCTCTACGAGATCGGCCTGCGCGGCGAGGACGCACGGGCGCTGTGGCCGGCCGAGGAGGAGTTCACGCTGCCGCCGTGGCGGCTGGGCGGCATGCCGTACGCGGCGCTCGACGACGGCCGCCTCGCCGTCCTGCACGGGCGCGGCGACCTGCGGCTCGGCCTGCTCGACCCGGAGCGGGGCACGCTCACCGACCTGGAGACGCCCTGCACCGGCTGGGACGCGGCGCTGGCCGCCGACGGCACCACGGTGACCGGCATCGGGCACGCCGCCACGACGCCCCGCTCGGTCGTCACCGTCGACACCGCCACGGGCGGCCACCGGCGTCTCACCGGCGAGACCGCCGCCCTGCCCGACCCCTCCTACCTGCCGCTGCCCCAGGCCGTACGGGTGGGAGGCGACGTCCACGCCTATCTCTACCCGCCGCACCCCGAGGCCGCCGACGACCGCCCGCCCCCTTACGTGATCTTCGTGCACGGCGGTCCGACCGCCCACGCCGACACCGGGCTCGACCTGGAGAAGGCGTTCCTGACCTCGCGCGGCATCGGCGTGCTCGACGTCAACTACGGCGGCTCCACCGGCTACGGCAGGGCCTACCGCGACCGGCTCAAGGGCCAGTGGGGGCTGGTCGACGTCGCCGACACCGTCGCCGCCGCCGAATGGCTGGCCGCCGAGGGCCTCGCCGACCCCGCCAGAATCGCCGTGCGCGGCGGCAGCGCGGGCGGCTGGACCGTGATGGCGGCCTGCTGCAGGTCCGACGTGTTCGCGGGTGGAGTGTCGTACTTCGGGGTGAGCGCGCTCGGCCCGCTCATCGCCCACACCCACGACTTCGAGTCACGCTACGTCGAGTGGCTGGTGGGGCCGGAGGACCCCGAGGTGTACGCGAGCCGCGAACCCCTCGCCCTCGTCGACGGCGTCACCTGCCCCATGCTGCTCCTCCAGGGCCTCGACGACCCCGTGGTGCCGCCCCAGCAGTCCACGGCGTTCGCCGACGCGCTGTCCGAACGTGGCGTGCCGTGCACGTACCTCGCGTTCGAAGGCGAGTCGCACGGCTTCCGCCGTATGGAGACCCGCGTCGCCGCCCTGGCTGCCGAACTCGCGTTCTACCAGCAACTCTTCGCCTGACGCGCCCTGGCTCGGCAGGGCAGGACAGGGCAGGGCCGGGCCGGGGCGGCCTGGGGTTCAGGCGAGGGCGCGCGAATCCGGCGCAGGCCCAGGAATGAGGTCTAGCGGGCGAACTCGGTCGCCCGCGACTCCCTCACCACGGTGATGCGGATCTGCCCCGGGTACGTGAGCTCCTCCTCCACCTGCTTGGCCACGTCCCTGGCGATCACCTGGGCCTGGATGTCGTCGATGGCGTCGGGCTTGACCATCACCCGGATCTCCCGCCCGGCCTGCATGGCGAACACCTTCTCCACGCCCTCGTACGACTGCGCGATCTCCTCCAGGCGCTCAAGCCGCTTGACGTACGCCTCCAGCGACTCCCGCCTGGCGCCGGGGCGGCTGCCGCTGATCGCGTCGGCGGCCTGCGTGAGCACCGCCTCGACCGTACGGACCTCGACCTCGTTGTGGTGCGCCTCGATGGCGTGCACCACCTCCTCGTCCTCGCCGTAGCGGCGGGCGATCTCGGCTCCGATCAGCGCATGGCTGCCCTCGACCTCGTGGGTGAGCGCCTTGCCGATGTCGTGCAGCAGCGCGCAGCGCTTCACCAGCGCCTGGTCCAGCTTCAGCTCGGCCGCCATGATGCCGGCGATGTGGGCCGACTCGATGAGGTGCTTGAGCACGTTCTGACCGTAGGAGGTGCGGTAGCGCAACTGCCCGAGCAGCAGCGTCAGCTCCGGGTGCATGTCGGTGATGCCCAGCTCGACCAGGGCGTCCTCGCCGGCCCGCGCGCACAGGTCCTGCACCTCCTGGCGGCTGCGGTCGTGGGCCTCCTCGATGCGCTGCGGGTGGATGCGCCCGTCGAGCACCAGCTTCTCCAGCGTCAGCCGGGCGGTCTCCCGGCGTACCGGGTCGAAACACGACAGCAGCACCGCTTCCGGGGTGTCGTCGATGATCAGATTGACCCCGGTCGTGGACTCGAACGCGCGGATGTTACGGCCCTCGCGCCCGATGATGCGGCCCTTCATCTCGTCGCCGGGAAGGTGCAGCACGCTGACGACCGACTCGGCCGTCTGCTCCGCCGCCAGCCGCTGAACGGCCAGCGTGATGATCTTCGTGGCGCGCTTCTCGCCCTCTTTGCGCGCCTGCCCCTCGATCTCCCTGACGATGAGCGCCGCCTCACGCTTGGCCTGGTTCTCGATCTCTTTGACCAGCTCGGCCTTGGCCTGCTCGCTCGTCAACCCGGCCACCCGCTCGAGGATGCGGCGGCGTTCCTCCTCGACCTGCAGCAGCTCCTCGCGGCGGTCGGCCAGCTCGATCTCCGTCTCGGCCAGCTTCCTGTCCCGCTCGGCCTGCCGCCTGGCCTCCTCGTCCAGCCGCTGCTCCCGCTCGGCCAGGCGGGCCTCGCGGCGTTCGAGGTCGGCGCGCAGCTCCTTGAGCTCGGACTTGAGTATCCGGCTCTCCTCCTCGACCTCCCGCCGCATCTGCGCGGCGCTCTCGGCCGCCGCCTCCGACCTGCGCAGGATCTCCTCGGCGTCGCTCTCCGCCTTGCTGCGAATCTCCCTTGCCTGCTCGCGTGCCTGCTCCAGCTCCTGCTGCACGGCCTCCATCTGCGCGGGGTCAGGCTCAGCGGCGCGCGGCACAACGGCCGATGTGCGCCGTACGACGACGAGGAGCGCCCCCACCATGCCGAACGCGAGCACGAGCACCGCCACCATCAGCACCACGACCAGCGGCCCCATGTGCGCCCCGCCCTCCTCGCGTCGTCAGGAACTCATAACGCGGCCACAAAACAGGAGGGGTCACAGGCGCGCCGCGGATCGCCAGGTCGGCACCATCGCCACGATCGAGGCCAAGACACGGCCGACCGGGCGCCGACCCCCGCGGCCGACACCTCGCCTGCCTCGATCAACCCTGCTCGTTCGTCCGTCGTTCACCGGTATGGCAATCCGCGCTGCGCGGAGTAACTCCTCACTGCCGTCGAGGTTATGCGTCGAACAGGTCACGAGCAAGCAAACGCGGCATCAAGCGTGTCTTACGAGCCCCGCCCGCACACCCCACCCCCGACGCCTCACAGAGCCACCACACCAAGCCCCGCGAGCCACGCCGAAGGCCACGCACGCGAACCTAGAACCCGGCACACCACGAAAACCCGAACCGTGCACCCCACCCCCACCCGCGCCTTTCAACCACCCAACGCCCAAAACACCGTCAATCTGTGAAGACCGCACACGCGAGGCCCGTAACCGCACCTGCAAAGCCGGAACTCAACGGTCCCAGCACCTCACACCGCCTGAGAATCAGGCCCCTCAACCCCGACCGCATAAGACCGGAAGCCCGGAATCCACGGTGAGACTTCGTAACCCCGCCTGGCCAAGACGGAGCCACGTGAGTCGGCGACGAGGCACGATACGACCACAGAGCCGCCCGAATCGACGATAAGACGCGACACCACCGCCAAACCGCTCAACCCGACAGCAAGACGCAACACCACCGCTGATCCACCCGAATCAACGGCAAGACGCTACGCAACCACCGAACCGCTCAAACCGACGACAAGACGCAACACCACCGCCAAACCGCCCGAACCGACGACAAGACGCAACACCACCGCCAAACCGCCCGAACCGACAGCAAGAGGCAGCACAACCGCCGACGCGCCCGAACCGACAGCAAGACACGACGCGACCACGCACTCCGATGCACGACTACGTGCTCCGGTGGCCCCTAAGCGTCGCGGCCGGCCTGCTTACGACGGGAACTCTTCGTCCATCTCGATGCCCTCCTGTTCGAGGGCTTCGCGGATGACGCGGTAGGCGAGGCCTGAGGGGTAGCCCTTGCGGGCCAGCATGCCGGCCAGGCGGCGGGTGCGCTTCTGCGGGTCGAGCGAGCGGGTGGAGGCGAGCTTGCGTTCGACGAGCCGCCGGGCGGTCTCCACCTCCTGCTCGGGGTCGAGACGCTCTACGGCCTCGCTGACCGTGTCGCTGTCCACGCCCCGCTGTCGCAGCTCGGCCGCCAGCGCGCGCTTGGCCAGCCCACGGCCGTGGTGACGCGAGTCGACCCACGCCGCCGCGAACGCCTCGTCGTTGATCAGCCCCAACTCGGAGAAGCGGCTGAGCACCGCCTCCGCGGCCTCCTCCGGCACGTCCCGTTTGCGCAGGGCGTCCGCGAGCTGGGCACGGGTCTTGGGGGCGATGGTGAGCAGCCGCAGGCAGATGGCCCGCGCCACTGCCTCCGGATCCGCGTGCGGCCCGGTGCCTGCCGGGCTGTCGTCGTCCGGCCCGTCAGGCAACCATCCCCGACGCCGCCCTCGGCGCCGCTCCCCTGAGCCGGCCCCACCGTCAGCGTCGGACCCCTTAGGCGACCATCCCCGACGCTGCCCTGAGCCAACCTGACCGTCGTCGTCGGCCCCCTCAGGCGACCACCCCCTACGCCGACCTTGGCGCCGGAAACCTGGGCCGGCCCCACTGTCATCATCGGACCCATCAGGCGACCAGCCTCGGTCCTGGGTGCCGCTTCCGCGGGACTTCCTCCCGTAGCGACCGCCCTTCCGTCCGCGCCGCACGGCCCCCTCGCGGAACGACCCGTCTCCCTCGCCGAACGGCCCGGCATCCTCCTCGAAGGCCCCTGCGCCGCCACCGAACACCCCGGTTTCCTGCACGGAGGCCCCTGCGCCATCACCGAACGACCCTGTGTCTCGCCCGAAAGGCCCTGCGTCCCCACCGAACGGCCCGGTGCCCTCTCCGGAGACCTCTGCGCCCCCACCAAACAGCCCGGTGCCCTGCCTGGAAGCCCCTGCGCCCCCACCAAACGACCCGGTGTCCTGCCTGGAGGACTCTGAGCCCTCACCGAACAGCCCGCTCTCCGCGCTGAACGAGCCACGCTCCCCACTCGAAGAAGCACGCCCGTCACCGAACGAGCCCCGCTCCTCACCTGAGGAACGACGCCCGCCACCTGACGAGTCACGCTTCCCGCGTGAAGAGCCACGCCCTTCGCCGGGCCAGTCAGGCTCGCCGCCGAGCTGAGCACGCCCGCCACCGCCTGGCTCGTGCTCCCCATGCAAGGGACCGATTGTCCCCGCGAGCGAATCGCGCTCCTCGTCCCCGGAACCGGCTGCTCCACCGACCGAGTGGTGCGCCCCGTCCGAAGAGTCACGTCCTTCGTCGGGCCGGCCGGACTCGCCGCCGAAGGGGGCGGGCTCGGCGTCGATCCGCCCGGGGTCGGTGGGCGGGCGGCTGCGGCCCTTGCGGGATCGGCCGCCTGCCGGGGGCTCTGCGGACGGCGTACCGAATCGGCTGGAACGGTCGCCGGACGCACTGCCGGAACCACCGCCGCGGCGTGCTCGGCCTCGCCGTCGCGAGTCGCCCTCGTCAGGGACGGGAGCGAACCAGCTCGGACCGGCGAGCACCTCCGAGTGCCATTCATCCGCCGGGCGGCGCTGCTGTGAACGCTCTGGACGGACCTCGTCGCCGTCCTGAGCCGTTGTGAAGTTCGATCCTTCGCTGTGCTGGAAGAACGGGTGTGGGGCCTTGGAGGGCGGCTCTGGCGGAATGCCGGCGGTGTGAGAGCCTCGCCGATCCGCGTCTCGGGAGTCCCGCCAGTCCCCGCCTAGGGAAGCTCGCCAGTCCTCGCCATAAAGGCCCCGCCGGTCGTCACCTCGAGTGCCCCGCCAGTCCTCGCCATAAAGGCCCGGCTGACCGTCACCTCGGGCGCCCCGCCGGTCGTCACCTCGGGCGCCCCGCCAGTCCTCGTCTGCACTGCTCTCAGGCACATCCGCAGGCGGTTCGGCCTCCGCACGACGCCTGGTGCCGTCAGCCGACGGCTGTGGGACGGCCTGCACGGAGAGGGCCTGCGCAAACTCGGCCTGCACGGACTCGGCTTGCACGAACTCGGGCTGCGCGGAGTCGGCCGTTGCGGAGGTGTCCTTCTTGCGGCTCCCTGTGGCCGGGTTCGGAGCGTCTCCCGTGAGGACCCTCGCCGCTGGGCTTTCGGGAGGGTTCTCTGCCGGGTTCGCCGGTGGTGCTGGTTCCTTCTCTGCTGATGGGGTTTCGTGGGCGCGTTGGCGGGCGCGCTGTTCGCGCCATTCGGCTACCGACGGCCAGCCGTCCGTGGCTGAGCGGGCCAGGTCACGGCGGCGGGAGGAGGGGTCGGGCCAGGCGCCCCGATCCGGTGTACGGGGCACCTGTGGCCGGTCGGTGTTGCTCATGCGGCCGACGCTCAGACGTCACCCGGCTTGGGAGTGGACTTGGAGCCGCGGCCCGAGGAGGCGGCGGCCGGAGCCGGAGCAGCGGTCTCGGCGGGAGCGTCGAGGCGCGGGCCCACACCCAGCTTGTCCTTGATCTTCTTCTCGATCTCGTTGGCCATGTCGGGGTGGTTGCGCAGGAAGTTGCGAGCGTTCTCCTTGCCCTGGCCGAGCTGCTCGCCCTCGTACGTGTACCAGGCGCCGGACTTGCGGACGAAGCCGTGCTCCACACCCATGTCGATGAGGCCGCCCTCGCGGGAGATGCCCACGCCGTAGAGGATGTCGAAGTCGGCGACCCGGAAGGGCGGGGCCATCTTGTTCTTGACAATCTTGACCCGGGTGCGGTTGCCGACCGCCTCCGTGCCGTCCTTGAGGGTCTCGATGCGCCGGATGTCCATGCGGACCGAGGCGTAGAACTTCAGCGCCTTACCACCGGTCGTGGTCTCGGGGCTGCCGAACATGACGCCGATCTTCTCGCGGAGCTGGTTGATGAAGATGGCGGTGGTGCCGGTGCTGCTGAGCGCGCCGGCGATCTTGCGCAGCGCCTGCGACATCAGGCGGGCCTGGAGACCGACGTGGCTGTCGCCCATCTCGCCCTCGATCTCGGCCTTGGGCACCAGGGCGGCCACGGAGTCGACGACGATGATGTCGACCGCGCCGGACCTGATCAGCATGTCGGCGATCTCGAGCGCCTGCTCACCCGTGTCGGGCTGGGACACCAGCAGGGCGTCGGTGTCGACCCCGAGCTTCTTGGCGTATTCGGGGTCGAGCGCGTGCTCGGCGTCGATGAACGCGGCGATGCCCCCGGCGCGCTGGGCGTTGGCCACCGCGTGCAGGGCGATCGTGGTCTTACCCGACGACTCGGGGCCGTAGATCTCCACGATGCGCCCGCGCGGCAGACCGCCGATGCCGAGGGCGACGTCCAGGGAGATGGACCCAGTGGGGATCACCTCGATGGGAGCTCGGGCGTCGTCGCCCAGCCTCATGACAGAGCCCTTGCCGAACTGCCGCTCGATCTGAGCGAGGGCGGTCTCGAGGGCCTTCTCGCGGTCGTTGATAGCCATGGGAACTCCCCCTGGAGGGTCGTGGTCCGATCAGTCGAGTGAAAGCTACGGCCTGCCACCGACATTTTCGACGCAGTCGGGGAAGACGTGGCCCGGCTTCGTCCATCGTAGCCGAACGGCTGTTCGATCACAGCAGGAACACGCAGGAACACGCAGGTGACCTCTCCCCTGGTGGTTTCACTCCCGACCCCTGGCCCCTGGTCTGTTTCCCTCCCGACCCCTGGCCCTGGCCTGTTTCCCGGCCCCTGGCCCTGGTCTTCCTCCCGGTCCCTGCTCCGGGTTCTCTCCAGACTCTGCTCTGGTTTCTCTCCCTGCTTCTCCCCTGGCTTCCCGCCCGGCCTCTCCCCGTCCTCCCTCGTCCCCTTCGTCCCTCGCTCGGCATGCGGAGGCGCGGCCTATCCGTTCTGTGCACGTACTGGCTTTTCGTGGGGGTCAGGCGGCTCTCCGTGGGGTCGGGCGCGCCTCCGATGACGCGGATGGCGCCCTTGGGACATCCGGCCTCTGCGGGATCGAGGGCCCTTGCGATAGGGCGGGCGTCCAGACAGGACAGGCCCAGCCGCGGTGGCGGGCCCAGCCGCTGAGGCGGGCGCGACCGAAGGGGACGTACCGGAAGAAATGGACGCCTCGAAGGGGTGAACGTAGCGGGAGCAATGAGCGTCCTGAACGAGCGGGCGTAGCGGAAAACGGGTGGCGGTCTCAGCGTGCGGTGACGTTGCGATCACGGGCCGCCCACGCCGCGACTCCCGCGTACGGATCACCCGCCGATGATGCCGTCCCGCATGTTGATCGGCGGCTGAGCTGGGGAGACTCACTGCAACGGCGACGGTTGGAGGCGCACGTGGCGAGCGGCTACACCGGGGAACGGCGCGCTCATCTTCAGGCCCTCGCCGACCTGTTGCCCGCCCACGGTCTGGTCAGCCGGATGGTCGGAGGCGACGATCCGGTGCTCTGGGTGTGGCATCCGCATACGGGCCGCAGGACGCTCGTCTTCGCCACCCCGTCGAACCGGGGCTGGCAGTTCCTCTGGTCGCCGGGCGGTCAGGGGGCGGCCGATGATCTGTACGGCACGTGCGTCGCGCTGCGCCGTACGCTCGACGCGCCGCAGCCCGGCACGGAGTGAGACGCACCCCGGCCCGGCACGGAGTGACCGGTCAGCGGAGCTTCGGCGAGACGTCCTCCACCTGGCAGACCGCGCGCCACACCGTCTTGGCGCTCTCGCCCTCGGCCAGCGCCTGCATGACGGTGCGACCGCCCAGCGGGGCCAGGACGTAGTCGCGGGCCCACGACTCGGCGTACGTCTCGCCGAAGTGGGCGTTCATCCGTCTCCAGAACTCGGTCAGGCGCATGCACTCAAGTATGGAAGCGCCTCTGGGGTGGGTACGACATCCTCATGCCAAAGACCCCCAAGTCTTCACCCCCGAAGACCGCCAAGACGAAGGCCAACAGGGCGAAACGCCGCCGCCTGTTAGCGATGCTGCGGCAGGTCGTACAGAAGGAGAAGGCCGCGCGCGCCGAGCGGCACGCCGGCATCAGGCAGGCGCCGCGTGCGGGCAAGCCGAGGGCGCGCAGGCCGTCGCGGCGCTAGCCACATCACCTGCGCGGCACTGGCCGCGTCACCCGCGTTAGCGGCATCACCCGTGCGACGCTGGCCGCGTCACCCGCGCGAGACTGGCCGCGTCACCCGCGCTAGCCGCATCACCCGTACGAGGCTGGCCGCGTCACCCGTACGAGGCTGGCGTGTCACCCGTACGAGGCTGGCGTGTCACCCGCGCGAGTCACATCACCCGCGCGCCGTACATCTCACCGAGAGGGTCGGCGAGCAGCTCCAGCCGGGCGCCGTCGGGGTCCCTGAAGTAAATGGAGGCGCCGCTTTCGATCTGGTGCGGCACGCCGGCCATCTCGAGCTTCCCGCGCAGCCGTTCCCATGTGGCGGGATCGACGGAGATCGCGATGTGGTGCAGCCCGCCGAGCACTTCCCGGTACGGCCCCAGGTCGAGCCCCGGAAAGTCGAAGAAGGCCAGCAGGTTGCCGTTGCCGATGTCGAAGAAGAAGTGGTTGGAGCCCTTGTAGTCGCGGTTCTCGAAGATCTCGGTGAGCGGGAACTCCAGAAGCTCCTGGTAGAACTTGATGGTCCGTTCGACGTCGGACGAGAGCAGCGCCACGTGGTGCAGGCCGCGTGCGCTGCTCGATGGCCGGTGCGCTAACAGGTAACGCTCGCGTATTTCCGCACGGCGGGCTTCGATGGCCGCGTAGTCGATGGTCACGGTCGCTGTATGTCCGCCAGGGCCCGCACCCAACCGTCACGCCGCGAAGCGACATGCGTTTTCTGTCGGTGGCGCGAGGCAGTATGGGCAGGTGAGCTCGCTAGCCCAGTTCAGCCAGGTGACCAGGGAATGGTTCACCGGAGCCTTCCAAGCCCCCACGGCCGCGCAGGAGGGGGCGTGGGAGTCGATCTCGCGTGGCGACAACACGCTCGTCGTGGCGCCCACGGGGTCGGGGAAGACGCTGGCGGCGTTCCTGTGGTCGCTCGACCGGCTCGCCGCACGCGACCTCGAAGCGACGCGAGATCTCGACGCGACGCGCTCCCCGAAGAAGCAACCGAAGGAGAAGCGGCCTGCCGGTACGCGGGTCGTCTACGTCTCGCCGCTCAAGGCGCTGGCCGTCGACGTCGAGCGCAACCTGCGCGCCCCGCTGGCCGGGCTGAAGCAGACGGCGCGGCGGCTCGGCCTTCCGGTGCCGGAGATCTCGGTGGCGATCCGCTCGGGCGACACCCCGGCGGAAGACCGCAGGCGGTTCGCATCACGGCCGTCCGACATCCTCATCACCACGCCGGAGTCGCTGTTCCTGCTGCTCACGAGCCAGGCGCGGGAGGCGTTGCGCGGCGTGGAGACCGTGATCGTCGACGAGGTGCACGCGGTCGCGGGCACCAAGCGCGGCGCGCATCTGGCGCTGACGCTGGAGCGGCTCGACGCGCTGCTCGACAAGCCGGCGCAGCGGGTGGGGCTGTCGGCGACGGTACGCCCGGTGAGCGAGGTGGCGACGTTCCTGGGCGGCACGCGCCCGGCCACGGTGGTGCAGCCGCCCGCGGACAAGCGCATCGAGGTCGAGGTCGTCGTCCCTGTCGAGGACATGACGGAGATGGAGACGCGCCCGAGGAGCCAGGTGGAGGGCGAGGAGTTCGCGCCCGAGCCGGGCAACCGGTCGATCTGGCCCCACGTCGAGGACCGGTTGTTCGACCTGATCGAGTCCCACAGCTCCACCATCGTGTTCGCCAACTCGCGGCGGCTGGCCGAGCGGCTGTGCACGCGGCTCAACGAGCTGGCGTACGAACGCGAAAACGGCCCGGATACCGTCGATTTGTCGATCTGGGAGACCCGGGCCGGCCCAGAGGAGACTCGGGCCGGCTCAGAGGAGACCCCGGCAGGGCCGGACACAACCCCGGCGGGCCCGGACACAACCCCGGCGGGTTCTAGGAAGACCTCAGCGGGTCAGGTGAAGACCCCGGAGCCTTCGCAGCCGCCCAAGCGCATGCCCGCCGACCTGATGGCGCAGGCCGGGGCGAGCAAGGGCGCGGCGTCGGAGATCGTACGCGCGCACCACGGCTCGGTCTCCAAGGAGGAGCGGGCGCAGATCGAGGAGGCGCTGAAGTCGGGCCGGCTGCCCGCCGTGGTCGCCACGTCCAGCCTGGAGCTGGGCATCGACATGGGCTCGGTGGACCTGGTGGCGTGCGTGGAGGCGCCGCCGAGCGTGGCCAGCGGCCTGCAGCGCATCGGACGGGCCGGACACCAGGTGGGCGCGGTGTCCAAGGGCGTCATCTTCCCCAAATACCGCGGCGATCTGGTGCAGACGGCGGTGGTCGCCGAGCGTATGAAGAACGGCCTCATCGAGGAGCTGCGCTATCCGCGTAATCCGCTCGACGTGCTGGCGCAGCAGATCGTGGCGATGACCGCGCTCGACGAGTGGACGGTCGACGAGCTGGAGCGCGTGGTCAAGCGGGCCGCCCCCTACGCGACGCTGCCGAGGAGTGCCCTTGAGGCCACGCTCGACATGCTGGCGGGGCGCTATCCGAGCGAGGAGTTCGCCGAGCTGCGCCCGCGCATCGTGTGGGACCGCGTCACCGGCACGCTCCAGGGCCGTCCCGGCGCGCAGCGGCTCGCGGTCACCAACGGCGGCACGATCCCCGACCGTGGCCTGTTCGGCGTGTTCCTGGTGGGCGAGCGCGGCTCCCGGGTGGGCGAGCTGGACGAGGAGATGGTCTACGAGTCGCGGGTCGGTGACGTGTTCGTGCTGGGCGCGACCTCGTGGCGCATCGAGGACATCACCGCCGACCGGGTGCTGGTCTCGCCCGCGCCGGGGCAGCCGGGCAAGCTGCCGTTCTGGCACGGCGACGCACCGGGGCGTCCTGCCGAGCTGGGCCGGGCGATCGGGGAGTTCCTGCGCGAGCAGGCGAAGGACGACTCGACCGAACGCCTGCGCGCGGCCGGCCTCGACGAATACGCCGCGGGCAACCTGCTCGCCTACCTCCGTGAGCAGCGCGAGGCCACCGGCTACGTCCCCGACGACCGCACCTTGGTGGTCGAGCGCTTCCACGACGAGCTGGGCGACTGGCGGGTGGTGATCCACTCCCCCTACGGCGCGCGGGTGCACGCCCCGTGGGCGCTGGCGATCAACCGGCGGCTGCGCGAGCGCTACGGCATCGACGTGCAGGCCGTCCACTCCGACGATGGCATCGTACTGCGCATCCCCGACACGCTGGCCGAGCCGCCCACCGACGTGGCGGCGTTCGACGCCGAGGAGATCGAGCAGATCGTCACCGAGGAGCTGGGCGGCTCGGCGCTGTTCGCCTCCCGGTTCAGGGAGTGCGCGGGCCGGGCGCTGCTGCTGCCGCGCCGCACGCCGGGCCGGCGCAGCCCGCTGTGGCAGCAGCGGCAGCGGGCCGCGCATCTGCTGGGCGTGGCATCGCAGTACGCCTCGTTCCCGATCGTGCTGGAGACCATGCGCGAATGCCTCCAGGACGTCTTCGACGTGCCGGGGCTGGTGCAGCTCATGCGCGACATCGCCGCCCGCCGGGTGCGGGTGGTGGAGGTGGAGACCTCGCAGGCCTCGCCGTTCGCCACCTCGCTGCTGTTCCACTACATCGGCGCGTTCATGTACGAGGGCGACGCGCCGCTCGCCGAACGCCGCGCTCAGGCACTGGCGCTCGACACCACGCTGCTCGCGGAGCTGCTCGGCCAGGCCGACCTGCGCGAGCTGCTCGACCCCGACGTCATCTCCGACACCGAACGCGAGCTGGCCAGGCTCGACCGGCCGCTGCGCGACATCGAGGACCTCGCCGATCTGCTGCGCTCGCACGGTCCGCTGCTCGCGCCCGACGTGAGCGTGCGCGGCGGCGACCCGGCATGGCTCGATGAGCTCGAACGCGCCAGGCGGGCGATCCGGGTGCGGGTCGCCGGCGAGGAGCAGTGGGCGGCCATCGAGGACACCGCCCGCATGCGCGACGCGCTCGGCGTCCCGCCGCCGGTCGGGGTGCCGCACGCGTTCCTCGAGCCGGTGACCGACCCGCTGGCCGACCTGCTGGCCAGGCACGCCCGCACGCGCGGCCCCTTCCACGCCTCCACGGCCGCGGCCAGGTTCGGTCTCGGCGTCGCCGTGGTGACCGACGCGCTGCGGCGGCTCGCGGCGTCGGGGCGGGTCGTGAGCGGGGAGTTCCGGCCCGGCGGGCGGGGCGAGGAGTGGTGCGACGCGGGCGTGCTGCGGCTGCTGCGCCGCAGGTCGCTGGCCCGGCTGCGCAAGGAGGTCGAGCCGGTCGCGCCGGAGACGCTCGCCCGGTTCCTGCCCGCCTGGCACGGCATCACCGCCGCCGCCGAGACCGCGCCCGGCGCCATCGGCTCCGCCCGTGCCATGGACGCGCTCGTACGCTCCATCGAACAACTCCAGGGCGCCGCCGTCCCCGCATCCGCGCTGGAGACGCTGGTGCTGCCGTCGCGGGTGCCCGGCTATCACCCGGCTCTGCTCGACGAGCTGACCTCGTCGGGCGACGTCATG
The DNA here is from genome assembly GCF_040678535.1 of Nonomuraea sp. NPDC052634. Taxonomy (NCBI): domain Bacteria; kingdom Bacillati; phylum Actinomycetota; class Actinomycetes; order Streptosporangiales; family Streptosporangiaceae; genus Nonomuraea; species Nonomuraea sp. NPDC052634. The sequence continues at coordinate 2,806,842 of NZ_JBFATY010000001.1, forward strand.
TGGGTCGGCCAGGGGTCGCTGCCCGGCGGCGACGGCTGGGTGTCGCTCTACTTCGCCGACACCGCGCCGCTGCTGATGCCCGAGCCCGCCGAGATCACGATGACCCCGCTCCACGAGCGGATCCTGGAGCTGCTGGGCGGTGGCGGGGCGCTGTTCTTCCGCGACATCTCCGACCGGCTCGGCTCGCTCGACGACGGCACGCTCGCATCGGCGCTGTGGGACCTCGTGTGGGCCGGGCGCGTCTCGGGCGACACGCTCGCGCCGCTGCGGGCCACGCTCGGCACCGGGCGGCCCGCGCACCGGCCCGCCACCACGCGGCGGCGCAGGGCCGTGCTGCCGAGCAGGAGCGGGCCGCCGACCGTGGCGGGGCGGTGGTGGCTGCTGCCGCCGCCGGCCGCCGACGCCACCCAGCGGGCGCACGCGCAGGCCGAGGTGCTGCTGGAGCGGCACGGCGTGGTGACGCGCGGGGCGGTGACGTCCGAGCGGCTGCCCGGCGGGTTCACGCCCGTTTATCAGGTGTTGCGGGCGTACGAGGAGAGCGGGCGGTGCCGGCGCGGCTACTTCGTCGAAGGGCTCGGGGGCGCCCAGTTCGCGCTGCCCGGGGCGGTGGACCGGATGCGCGCCATGTCACCGAGTGCGGGCTCGCCTGAGGGGCGGGCGGCCGACGGTGACGGGCGGGGGCGGCGGGCCGTGGTGCTGGCCGCCGCCGACCCGGCCAGCCCGTACGGCGCCGCGCTCCCCTGGCCACCGCATCCCGGGGAGGTCTCGCACAAGCCGGGCAGGAAGGCCGGGTCGCTGGTCGTGCTCGTGGACGGTCACTTGGTGCTGTACGTCGAGCGCGGCGGCAAGACGCTGCTGTCGTTCACCGACGGCGAGCGGCTGCGGCCTGCTGTGGACGCGCTGGCTCTGGCCGTACGCGACGGGGCGCTGGGCAAGCTGACCGTCGAACGCGCCGACGGGACGAGCATCGTCGACTCCCCGCTGGCGGCCGCCCTGGAAGAGGCCGGCTTCCACCCCACCCCGCGCGGCCTCCGTCTCCGCGCCTGACCTCTGCCGGCGAAGCCGCGCACCACTCCCGCCCGAAGGGTGTGGAGGCCGCTGGTCGTCCGGGGACGCCTGAGACGAGGAGCTGTCGCAGCCGCAGCACGCGACGAGGCGCGGGGCCACAGCGCGTAGCAGGGCCCAGCAGCGGCGGCTGCCCGAGGCGGAAGGCGTAGCGGCGCTGTACGCAAGGCGTCGTATACAGCGAGGTAGGAGGGCTACGCCGGACCGGTGGCGGTCGCAGCGCACGGCGAGGACTGCCGGCCGTGCCTGGTCGCCGTCGCTGTCACCACCGCTGTCGCCCACGACCGCGTGCCATCGCCGCACGCACCGAGCCACGCAGCCGCCAGACACCAGACGGCGGACGGCGGACTTTCCTCAGGCGGAACCTGAGTGTGGTTTGGTGGGGCGAAAGTGGTAGATGATGGGCTTTGCGTGACTTCGGGCTTGAAGCGCCGAGCGGCCGGCGCGCAGAGCGCTGAGCGGCGAGCTCGCCGATCGCAGGCGCGCCATCCGGCACCGACCGGCAGGCGCACCGGCAGGCAGGCGCATCGTCCGGCACCCGACCGGGAGGCGCACCGGCAGGCAGGCGCGTCGTCCGGCACACCGACCGGCAGGCGCGCCGTCCGGCAGCCAGCCGGCCGGGGCTGCCACAGCCGCGGCGCGGCGGCGCCGCACGGCGCCCTGGCGGCAGCGCGCCATCAAGACCGGGTCAAGCGAATCTGTCCGTTGTATACGATAAGTTCCCCTATGACTGATCTGACGCTGGGCGCGGCCCACCGGACCTTGCGCGACAAGGTCACCGGAGAGCTTCGCCGCCGCATTCTCTCCGGCGAGCTGGCTCAGGGTGAGCGACTGGTCGAGGACCGGCTGGCCGCCGCGCTCGGCGTCTCGCGCAACCCCGTACGCGAGTCCATCAGAGTCCTGGCCGCCGAGGGGTTCATCGAGGTCGTCCCCCGGCTCGGCGCCACGGTCGCGCGCCTGTCGGCCGAGGAGGGCGAGGAGCTCTTCGACGTGCGCATGGCGATCGAGGGCCTGGCCGCGCGGCTGGCCGCGCGCAAGCGCACCCCCGAGGCGGTCGCCCGGCTGCGCCAGGTGCTCGACCAGGCCAAAGAGGCGGTGGAGAGCGGCCGCCTGGAGCAGGTGGCCGACCTGAACACCGCCTTCCACCTGGCGGTCGGCGAGGCGGCGGGCAACTCGTACCTGGCGCTGATGATGACGCCGATGCTGCAGCGTGCGCAGTGGGTCTTCAGCCAGACGGCCGCCGTGCGCGGCCCGCACTCATGGCAGGAGCACCTGAGCCTGTGCGAGGCCATCGAGGCGGGCGACGAGGACGAGGCGCAGGCGCGCGCGGTCGCCCACGTGGCGGCGGCGCGGCGGTCGTTCCTGGCGGCGGCGGGCCGCAAGCCGGGCCACGATCGCCAGCCAAAGCCCCCAAACGATTAGGAAACGCTCAGATAACGACATAGGGTCCCGAAACACCATTGAAACGTCAGACCTTGTATACAGTCTCCTAAACGTTCAACCGGAGGCCCCATGCGACCGTCACCCAAGGTCGTCGCGGCGCTCGTCACACTCCCCCTTGCCCTGACGGCCTGTGGTGGAAGCGGGACGAGCAGCACCCCCGCGGCACCTAGTTCCATAGCCAGCGCCTCGGCCGACGACCGGCCGGTCAAGGACGGCGGCACACTCAACATCGCGCTGAACGCCGACCCCGACGCGCTGGACCCGAGCATCTCGACCACGCTGGTGGGCCGCGAGGTCTTCACCAGCATGTGCGAGAAGCTCTACGACATCGACGCCTCGTCCGCGATCGTCCCGCAGCTCGCCGCGGCACCGCCCGAGCTGTCGGACGACGGCAAGGAAGTGACGATCAAGCTGCGTGAAGGCGTGAAATTCAACGACGGCACGCCGTTCGACGCCGACGCCGTCAAGAAGTCGCTTGACCGCCACCGCACGTGGGAGAAGTCCGCGCGGCAGGCCGACCTGGCCGCGGTGTCGAAGGTGACGGTGGTCGATCCGGCCACGATCAAGCTCACGCTGACGCAGGCGTTCACGCCGCTGACCGCGCAGCTCGCCGACCGCGCCGGCATGATCATGTCGCCGAAGGCGCTCGACTCCGAGGGCGACAACTTCGGCGCGAACCCGGTGTGCGTGGGCCCGTTCAAGTTCGTCAGCAGGACCTCGGGCAGCCAGATCGTGCTGGAGAAGTCGGCCGACTACTACGACGCCGACAAGGTCAAGCTGGACAAGCTCGTATACAAAATCATCGTCGACCCCAACGTGCGCGCCGCGAACCTCAAGTCCGGCGACGTGCAGGTGGCCGACCAGCTCGCCACCAACACGGTCAAGGGCGTGCAGGACGACCCCAACCTGACCGTCGTCTCCGGCGGCGGCCTGGGCTACTACGGCTTCCAGATCAACATCGGCAACGTCAAGGGCTCGACCGCGAAGCCGGGCCCGGTGGACACGCCGCTGGGCAAGCACCCGCAGCTGCGCGAGGCGTTCGAGCTGGCCCTCGACCGGGACGCGATCAACAAGACCGTCTACAACGGGCTGCACGAGGTGGACTGCTACCCGGTGCCGATCGACAGCCCGTACCGGCCGAAGGACCTGCCCGCCTGCCCCAAGCGTGACATCGCCAAGGCCAAGCAGCTCGTGCAGGCGTCCGGCGTGCCGACGCCGATCCCGGTCACCATGGCCACCCCGAACGACGCCGTGAACCAGCGCCTCGCGCAGGTCATCCAGTCGATGACCAAGGAGGCCGGCTTCGACGTCAAGGTGCAGACGGCCGAGTTCGTCAGCGTGCTGGAGCAGGGCAAGGCCGGCAAGTTCGACGTGCTGCTGAGCGGCTGGTCGGGCCGGGTGGACCCGGACGGCAACCTGACGAACCTGATCACCACGCAGGGCAGCAACAACTACGCCGGCATGTCCGACCCGGGCATCGACGAGCCGATCAAGCAGGCGGCCGCCGAGACCGACCCGGCCAAGCGGGCCGAGCTCTACGGCGCCGCCATGAAGAAGGCCGCCGAGCTGCGGGGCGTGGTGTACCTGTACCACAACCTGTACTACCTGGGCATGCACAAGAGCGTCGCGGGCGTGGAGTACTTCAAGGACGGCCTGCCGCGCTTCCGCACCGCCGGGTTCGCCGCCTGATGCTGTGGTTCATCCTCCGTCGATGCGGTTCTGCCGTGATCGTGCTGTTCGTGTCGAGCGTGCTGATCTTCCTGGGGGTACGGGCGCTGCCCGGTGACCCGGCCACCGTCATGGCGGGCCAGGAGGCGTCGCCCGAGGCGATCGAGGCGATCCGGCACGAGTTCGGCCTGGACAAGCCGCTGCCCGCGCAGTACCTCGACTACCTGGGCCAGACGCTGAGCGGCAACTTCGGGCGTTCGACGCAGGACCAGCTGCCGGTGGCCGACATCCTTCTGGAGCGGCTGCCGGTCACGCTGGAGCTGTCGGTGCTGGCCATGCTGGTCGCGATCGTGATCGGCGTGGGTGCGGGCATCGTGGCGGCCGTACGGCGCGGCAAGCTCGCCGACTACCTGGCCACGGCCTTCGGCCTGGCCGGGTTGTCGGTGCCGCACTTCTGGCTCGGTCTGCTCGGCATCCTGCTGTTCGCGGTGACCTGGCGGGTGCTGCCCGCCTCCGGGTACGTGCCCTTCACCGAGGACCCCGTGCAGAACCTGCAGCGCATGATCCTGCCCGCCCTCGTGCTCGGCACGGGCTTCGCGGCGATCCTGATGCGGCAGACCCGCTCGGCCATGCTGGGCGCGCTGTCGGCCGACTACGTCAGGACCGCGCGGTCCAAGGGCCTGCCGGAGGCCAAGGTCGTCGGCGCGCACGCGCTGCGCAACAGCCTGACGACCGTGGTGACCGTGCTCGGCCTGCAGCTCGGCGCGCTCATCAGCGGCGCCGTGGTGACCGAGCAGATCTTCGTCATCCCGGGTTTCGGCAAGCTGACCGTGGACGCGGTGCTGACCAGGAACTACCCCGTCATCCAGGCGGTCGTTCTGGTCACGGTCGTCGGCTACGTGCTGGTCAACCTCCTGGTGGACATCGCCTACGCCTTCCTCAACCCGCGGATCCGGCTGTCGGGAGGCGGACATGACTGAGGTGATGCGCCGCAGGCGGCTGTGGCGGCGCTTCCGCCGCAGGCCGATGCCGATGGCCGGTCTCGTGCTGGTGGTCGCGTTCGTGCTGCTGGCGCTGATCGGGCCGCTGGTGACCGGCGACCCGGCCGCGCAGGACTACATGGCCACGCTGGCCCCGCCGTCGCCTGAGCACCTCATGGGCACCGACGACCTGGGCCGCGACGCGTTCGCCAGGATCGCGCACGGCGCGCAGGTCTCGCTGCAGGCGGGCGTGCTGTCCACGCTGCTCGCGATGGTGGTCGGCATCCCGATCGGGCTGGTGGCCGGCTTCTACCGGCGCTGGCTGGACCCGATCGTGATGCGGCTGGTGGACGTGACGCTGGCCTTCCCGTTCCTGGTGTTCGCGGTGGGCCTGGCCGCCATCATCGGCCCGTCGCTCAAGGGCGTGGTGCTGGCGCTCGGCTTCTCCCAGCTCCCCGCCGTCATCCGGATCACCCGGGGCGAGGTGCTGGCGGTCAGGGAGATGGACTACGTGGCCGCGGCCGTCGCCGACGGCGCCGGAGACGGTCACATCATCTTCCGTTACGTGCTGCCGAACTGCCTCAGCCCGCTCATCGTGCAGGCCACGGTGGCGATCCCGGCCGCGATCATCGGCGAGGCGACGCTGTCGTTCCTCGGCCTGGGCGTGCAGCCGCCCACCCCGTCGTGGGGCGTGATGCTGACGACCGCGCAGCAGTATCTGAGCGACGCGCCCTGGCTGGCCATCTGGCCCGGCCTGATGATCGCCCTGGCCACGCTCGGCTTCAACCTGCTGGGCGACGGGCTGCGTGACGTACTGGACCCGAGGAGCGCCCGATGAGCCTGCTGGAGATCAGCGACCTGAGCGTGCACTTCGCCACCGAGGACGGGCTCGTCCAGGCGGTCAGGGACATCTCGCTCACCCTGGACGAGGGCGAGATCCTGGCGCTGTGCGGCGAGTCCGGCTGCGGCAAGTCGGTCACCGCGATGTCGATCCCCCGGCTGCTGCCGCCGGACACGACCCGGCTGAAGGGCTCGATCAAGCTGGACGGCCGCGAGCTGACCACGCTGCCCGAGCCGGAGATGCGCCGGGTGCGCGGCAAGACGGTCTCGGTCGTCTTCCAGGAGCCGATGACCTCGCTCAACCCGTCGTTCACCGTCGGCTACCAGATCACCGAGGTGCTGCGGCGGCACGAGAAGCTGTCGCGGCAGGCCGCCGCCGCGCGCGCGGTCGAGCTGCTGGAACTGGTCGGCATCCCGGCGCCCCAGCGGCGCATGAAGGAGTACCCGCACCAGCTCTCCGGCGGCATGCGGCAGCGCGTGATGATCGCGATCGCGGTGGCCTGCTCGCCGCGCGTGCTGATCGCCGACGAGCCCACCACGGCGCTCGACGTGACGATCCAGGCGGGCGTGCTCGACGTCTTCCGCGACCTGCGCGACCGGCTCGGCACCGCGATCATCCTCATCACGCACGACCTGGGCGTGGTGGCCGACATCGCCGACAGGGCGATCGTCATGTACGCGGGCCGCGCCGTCGAGCAGGCCCCGGTGACCGAGCTGTTCGCCAATCCGCGGCACCCGTACACGCTGGGCCTGATGAAGGCCCTGCCGTCGGCGGCGGTCAACGGCCGGCTGGCGGAGATCCCCGGCATGGTGCCCTCGCCGCTGTCGGACCCCGACCAGTGCGCCTTCCACGACCGCTGCCCGCGCGTCCAGGAGGACTGCCGGCTGTCCAGGCCGCCGCTGACCCGCCAGGGAGAGGGCCACCTGGCGGCCTGCTATTACCCGGGAGGTGACCGGTGATCCTGCGCATCGACAACCTGGTCAAGCACTACGGCCCCGTACGCGCCGTGGACGGCCTGTCGCTGGAGATCGGCGAGGGCGAGGTGCTCGGCCTGGTCGGCGAGTCGGGCAGCGGCAAGTCCACGGTCGGCAAGTGCGTGCTGCGGCTCACCGAGCCCACCTCGGGGACGATCGAGCTGGCCGGCAAGGACATCACCCACCTGTCGCGGCGCGCCATGCGGCCGCTGCGCAGGGACGTCCACATGGTCTTCCAGGACCCGTTCTCCTCGCTCAACCCGCGCTTCACGATCGAGCAGATCGTCGCCGAGCCGCTGCTGCGGCACAAGGTGGGCGACCGGCGCGAGGTGGCGGCGCGGGTGGCCGCCATGCTGGAGAAGGTCGGCCTGCGGCAGGAGATGCGCAGGCGCTACCCGCACGAGCTGTCCGGCGGTCAGCGGCAGCGGGTGGGCCTGGCCAGGGCGCTCGTGCTGGAGCCGAAGCTGGTCGTGGCCGACGAGCCGGTCTCGGCGCTGGATGTGTCGGTGCAGGCGTCGGTGCTCAACCTCATCACCGACCTGCAGCGGGACATGAAGTTCTCGTGCCTGTTCATCACCCATGACCTGTCGGTGGTGGAGTTCCTGGCCGACCGGATCGCCGTCATGTACCTCGGCAAGATCGTCGAGTCGGGCCCGACGAAGGAGATCTTCGAACAGCCGCGGCATCCGTACACGCAGGCCCTGCTGTCGGCGGCGCCGGTGGCCGACCCGGTCAAGCAGCGGCAGCGGCGCAGGATCGTGCTGGGCGGCGACGTGCCGAGCCCGGTCGATCCGCCGGCCGGCTGCCGCTTCCACACGCGCTGCCCGCTGGCGTACGACGAGTGCCGCACCACCGAACCCCTCTTGAACGACCCACGTGGCAGCGGTCACCCCGCCGCCTGCCACCTGGTAACGGCGGATCGCGTCCCCGACGCCGCCGCCCCCCGATAAGAAGGAGAAAGTACTTGTTCACCACCAGGCCCGAGCTGTCGGGCGACTTCGGCATGGTCGCCAGCACGCACTGGCTGGCCTCCGCCACCGGCATGAGCGTGCTGGAGCGCGGCGGCAACGCCTTCGACGCGGCGGTGGCCGCCGGGTTCGTGCTGCAGGTCGCCGAGCCGCATCTGAACGGCCCCGGCGGCGAGGTGCCGATCCTGCTGTGGAGCGAGGAGGAGCAGAAGGTGTCGGTCGTGTGCGGGCAGGGTGTGGCGCCCGCCGCGGCCACCATCGAGCGCTTCGCCGAGCTGGGCCTGGACGTCGTGCCCGGCACCGGGCTGCTCGCCGCCACGGTGCCCGGCGCGTTCGGCGGCTGGATGCTGATGCTGGAGCGCTGGGGCACGTGGGAGCTGGCGGACGTGCTGGCCCCGGCGATCCACTACGCCGAGAACGGCGTCCCGGTGCTGGAGCGGATCTCGGCCACGATCTCGTCGGTCGAGAGCCTGTTCAGGGAGGACTGGCACACCTCGGCGGCCACCTGGCTGCCCGGCGGGAAGGTTCCCGCGCCGGGCACGAAGCTGGCCAACCCGGTGCTCGCGGCCACGTACCGCAAGCTGATCGCGGAGGCCGAGGCGGCGGCGAGCACCCGCGAAGGCCGCCTGGAGGCGGCCAGGAAGGCCTGGTACGAGGGCTTCGTCGCAGAGGCGATCGCCGAGTTCAGCGCCAAGACGGCCTGGCGCGACAGCTCGGGCGAGGTGCACGGCGGCCTGCTGACCGGCGACGACCTCGCGGGCTGGCGGGCGTCGGTGGAGGAGCCGCTGACCTTCGACTACCACGGCTACACCGTCGCCAAGACGGGCCCGTGGGGCCAGGGCCCGGTGTTCCTGCAGCAGCTCGCCCTGCTTGAGGGCGCCGGACTCGACGGGATGGACTTCCTCGGCGCCGACTACGTGCACACCGTGATCGAGGCCGCCAAGCTCGCCTTCGCCGACCGCGAGGCGTGGTACGGCGACACCGACGTGCCGATGGCCGACCTGCTGAGCCCCGCCTACAACGCCGAGCGGCGGGCGCTGATCGGCGCGCAGGCCAGCACGGAGCTGCGGCCCGGCTCCCCCGGCGGGCGCACGCCGAAGCTGCCGGTCTTCCCCGACCCCGGCACGTTCAGCAGCGCGCCCGGCGTGTCCGGCTCCCGCAGGCCGCAGGGCGTGGGCGAGCCGACGGTCGCGCGTGACGGCACGGTCAAGGGCGACACCTGTCACGTGGACGTGGTGGACCGGTGGGGCAACATGGTCTCGGCCACGCCCAGCGGCGGCTGGCTGCAGAGCTCCCCCACGATCCCGCAGCTCGGCTTCTGCCTCGGCACGCGGGCGCAGATGTTCTGGCTGCAGGAGGGCGTGGCGACCGCGCTGCGGCCCGGCGCGCGGCCCCGTACGACGCTGTCGCCGTCCTTCGCGCTCAGGGACGGCAAGCCGTGGCTGGCGTTCGGCACCCCCGGCGGCGACCAGCAGGACCAGTGGAGCCTCAACTTCTTCCTGGCGGTCGTGCACGGCAAACTGAACCTCCAGGAGGCCATCGACGCCCCCATGTTCCACAGCGAGCACTTCCCCAGCTCGTTCTTCCCGCGCGGCTCCCGCCCCGGCGTGATGCACGTCGAGGACCGGCTGGATGCGGCCGTCATCGCGGAGCTGCGGCGGCGCGGCCACGAGGTCGAGACGCAGGGCCCGTGGTCGCTCGGCCGGCTCAGTGCCGTGGCCCGTGACGGCGACCTGCTCAAGGCCGCCGCCAACCCGCGTGGCGCACAGGGCTACGCCGTCGGCCGATGACGCTTCACGACCTGCTCTTCCTGGCAGGGGCGGGCCTGCTGGCCGGCGTGGTCAACGCGCTGGCCGGCGGCGGCACGCTCGTGTCCTTCCCGGCGCTGCTCGCGCTGGGCTATCCGGGCCTGACCGCGACCGTGACCAACTCGGTCGCGCTCTGGCCCGGGTATCTGGGCGGCGTGCTCGGCTACCGCGCCGAGCTGCGCGGCCAGCGCCGGCGCGCCGCCGTCCTGTCGGTCACGGCGGTGCTGGGGGCGTGCGGCGGCAGCGCGCTGCTGCTGCTCACGCCGGGCCGGCTGTTCGAGTCGCTGGTGCCCTGGCTGGTGGGCTTCGCCAGCCTCGGGCTGCTCGCCCAGCCGTGGCTGCGCAAGCATCTCGGCGGTGAGGAGGGCGGCAGGACCAGCCGCCTGGTCTACGCGGGAGTGTTCGTCGGCGGCCTGTACGGCGCCTACTTCAACGGCGGCATGGGCGTGGTGCTGCTGACCGTGCTCGGCATGTTCCTGCACGACAACCTGCACCGGGTCAACGCGGTGCGCGCCATGCTGTCGCTGGTGATCAGCTCGGTCTCGGTGATCGCGTTCTCGCTGTTCGGCCCCGTACGCTGGCTGGCGGTCGCGGTGATCGCGCCGGCCAGCCTCGCGGGCGGCTTCCTCGGCACCCGCGTGGCCAGACTCATGCCGCCGGCGGTGCTGCGCGGCGTGGTCGTCGTGTTCGGATTGGGCGTGGCCATCGCCCTGGCGGTGCGCTGACGGGTCAGGCGACGGTGGCCTCGATCAGGTCGTCCACCACTTCCTGCAGATCGTTGCCCCGCTCGTACGCCCTGCGCTGCCGCATCGCCCCCGACCCCGTCCGCAGCAGCCGGTCGAGGCCCTCCTGGACGAACTTCAGGTCACCGGCCTCGGCCAGCGCCGCGCGTACGTGCTCGATGAGCCGCCCGGCCATCACCGCGGCCGGCACGAGCGTGCCGTCGCGCACGTCGAGGATCTCGCCCTGCAGCCCGTAGCGTGCCGCCCGCCAGTACGCGGCGCGCAGCACCTCGCCCGGCACCGGCAGCCCCCGGTCGCCCCGTCTGACCGCGCCGAGCGCGGTGACCACGAGCGCCCGGATGAGCCCGATCAGGGTGAGGCTGTCGGTCACGTCGAGCGGTACGTCGGCCACCCTGATCTCCACGGTCGGCAGCCGGGGCGACGGCCGGGAGTCCCAGTAGACCGTCTTGGCGTCGAGCAGCGCCCCCGACCTCGCCAGGGCCTCGAGTGCGCCTTCGTACGCCCCGTAGGAGGGGAAGTACGGGGGCGCTCCCGAGACCGGCCAGCGCCCCCAGCTGATCACTCGCCAGGATGCGTAGCCGGTGTCGCGGCCCACGAAGAACGGCGAGTTGGCGGCCAGTGCGATGAGCGTCGGCAGCCATGGCCGCAGGTGGTTGCCGACGTAGACGGCGTGCTCGGGATCGGGCACGTCGACGTGTACGTGCAGGGCGCAGATGCTGAGCTCGTCCTGCAGTCCCCGGTAAAGGACGCGGCCCTGAAGGTAGCGGTCGTCGTCGGTGAGCGGCGGTGGCATCACGTTGCCCAGGACCGGGATGCCGCTGGCGACGACCGCGAGGCCGCATGAGCGGGCCGCGCCCGCCACTTCCTTGCGCGCGGAGCGCAGCCGCCAGCCGAGCTCGTTCAGGTCGGCGGACGGCGGCGTGCGCGCCTCCACCTGGAATCGGGTGATCTCTTGCACCACGTCGAGCACGTCCGTTGCGGCGGCTAAGACCTCGGCCGCCCGGGGAGCGACGTGGCGGGTGCGGGGATCGACGACGAGGTACTCCTCTTCGATCCCGATAAGCGGAATCATGCCCACACCTCGCTGGGAGTCCACATCTCCGTAGGAGTGTGCCCCCACCTCACCCACCGGAAAACCAGGGTTGTCAGGGCGTGAACTCGACGGGGCCGTAGAGCGCGTGGGCGGCCTTGGTGGTCATCGCCCAGTAACGGTCGCCGTACGACCAGTGCCACCACTCGGTGGGGTAGTTGACCAGGCCGGCGGCCTCGAGGGCGGCGCCGAGCAGCTTGCGGTGGGCGCGGGCGTCGTCGGAGATGTTGGGCGCGGCGGTGTAGCAGGCGCCCTCGCTCTGCTCGGGGTTGTCGTTGACCTGGGTGCCCATGTCGTACTCGGTGCCGTCGGGCGAGCACAGCGTGAGGTCGACGGCGGCGCCCGCGGTGTGCGGGGCGACCTCGACCGGGGAGACGTAGCGGCTGGCGGCGACGTACGACTCCTCGGGCGTCAGGCCGGTGAGCGTGGCGCGGTAGTCGTCGAAGATCTTGCGCTGGGTGGCGACGGGCCGGTAGCCCTCGACGATGAGCAGGTGGTAGCCGGCGGGCAGCAGGCTCTCGGCGTGTTCGAGCCGCTGCAGCACCCCGGCCCGCAGGTGGGCGTAGGCGCCCTGGTCGTCGGCCAGGCGGTCGTCGACGCGGAGCCTGCCGCGTACGTCGACCAGGGGTTCGCCGCTCTCCTTGACCGGAATCGAGGTCACGCGGGAGTCGGAGATGAGCACGACATCGTTCGGGGACTGCCACATGTGCAGTGATTCTCACACAGTGTCGGAGAACACCTGCTCCCGGGCCTGCTCCAACGCCGCCACGAGAGCCCCGCGCAGCACCGGGTTCCCGGCCACCCGCGTGGTGACGACGGCCGGCGGGGTGGGGCACAGCCGCGCCACCGCCTCCTGCACCTTCCCGGCCAGCCTTTCGCCGCCCGCCCTGCCGACATCGCCGCTGAGCACGATGAGCCCGGGGTCGAGCACCACGCTGACGGCCGCCGCGCCGACGGCGATCCTGGACGCGACCGCGTCGAGGAAGGGGTCGTTTCCGTTGCGCAGCAGGTCGGGCACGGTTTTGCCGGTCACGCCGTGCTCCTCGGCCAGGCCGCGTAGCGCGGCGTGGCCCACCAGCCGCTGGTAGGAGCCGGACTGCGGCTCGGACACGTCGGTCGGCAGCGGCTCTCCGGGGACCGGCAGCCAGCCGATCTCGCCGGCCCCGCCGGTGCTGCCCCGGTGCAGGCGGCCGCCGAGCATGACGCCCATGCCCTGGCCGACGCCGGCCCAGATGACCACGAAGTCGTCGTGGCCGACGGCGGCGCCGTAACGGTGCTCGGCGAGCGCGACGAGGTTGACGTCGTTTTCGATGGTGACGGACGCGCCGAGCGTCTCGCGCAGGCTGGCCAGCACGCCGACGTGCCAGGAGGGCAGGTCGTACGACCAGCGCACGTCCCCGGTGGCCGGATCGACCACGCCCCTGCTGCCGATGACGAAGGAACGCAGCCGCGACAGGTCGATCTCGGCCGCGTCGCAGGCCCGGCGCACGGCGGCGTGCACGGCCTTGACCGGGTCGCCCCCGTCGGCGGGGTCGAGGGTGATCTCGATCACCGTGCGTCCTGTGATGTCCGCCACACCGACCCTGAGGCTGTCGGGCAGCACTTCGAGACCGGCGACGTACGCGCTGGACGGGACGACGGCGTACAGCGCGGCGTGCGGTCCCCTGCCGCCCGCCCGCTCACCCGCCACCTCGACCAGCCCCCGCTCTTCCAGTCGGGCCAGGAGCTGACCTGCGGTTACCTTGGACAGGCCGGTCCGCTCGCCGAGCTCGGCACGGGTGAGCGGGCCTTCTCCGAGGAGCAGTTCGAGTGCCGCGCGGTCGTTCAGCCGGCGCAGCAACCGGGGTGTTCCCGGGTCTCGGCCCATCGGCGCCCTCTCTCCGTCACGATCGGCTAACAAGCGTTTCTTTTAAGAAAGTTTCTTGTTAGTTTAGCACCATCGTTCGGCATATGACGATCAGCCTGGTGCGGACCGTTGGCCAGCACCCGGGAAGGGAGAACCCTGTGAGGATCGCGAAGATCACAGCCGCGGCGGCCACCTCGGCCGCGCTGGCTTTGGGCCTGGCCGCCTGTGGCGGAAGTGAGGAGCCCACCACGTCCTCACCCAGCGCCGCCGCCTCGGGCCCCGCCTTCGCGGGCAAGACGTTGAGCGTGTGGCGCCTCGGCGACAGCAACCCCGCGGCGGCGAAGTACATGGAGGAGCTGAACGCCGAGTTCAAGGCTAAGACCGGCGCGGACGTCAAGCTCGAGTGGATCCCCTGGCCGCAGGTGGCCGACAAGTTCGCCGCCGCCGCCACCGGCACCGGCCCGGACGTGACCGAGATCGGCAACGACCAGGTCCCCATGTGGCAGAGCCAGGACGCCCTTGAGCCGGTCACCGACATCGCCCGCGAGGGCGACAGGGCCCAGATCCCGCAGAACCTCTACGGCTACGAGACGGTGGACGGCGAGATCTACGCCATCCCGTGGGGCGCCGGCGCCCGCGCGGTGCTCTACCGCAAGGACTGGTTCGACGAGCTCAAGATCGAGATCCCGAAGACCTGGGACGAGCTCGTCGCCGCCGCCAAGAAGATCCAGAAGGAGAAGGGCGAGGGCGTGGACGGCTTCGCCTTCAACGGCGGCTCCGACGCCAACCACCTGCTGGCCGCGTTCGCCTGGTCCGAGGGCGGCGAGTACGCCGTCAAGGAGGGCGACAAGTGGGTCGGCAAGCTCACCGAGCCCGGCTTCGCCGCGGGCTTCGCCACCTACACCGGCCTCGTCACCGACGGCCTGTCCAGCAAGGCCAACCTGACGCTGAACACGGTGGACATCCGCAAGCGCTTCGCCAACGACAAGGTCGCGATGTACCTCACCGCCGCCTGGGACCTGCCCGGTATCGAGGAGGACTCCAAGGGCAAGCTGAAGGGCGACAAGCTCGGCTTCTTCCCGCTGCCGTCCAAGAAGGGCGGCCCGGCCCCGTCGTTCTTCGGCGGCAACGACCTCGCGGTGTGGGGCGGCACCCAGCAGGCCGAGCTGGCCAAGGAATACGTCAAGCTGGCCACCAGCAAGACCTGGGCCGACCGCTACGCCAAGGAGGGCGGCCTGCTCCCGGTCTACCCCGACACCCTGGCCCAGATGAAGGAGGACCCCGCGCAGGGCGCCTTCGCCCAGGCCTTCGCCAACGCCAGGGCGTTCCCGGCCGACCCCAACTGGTCGGAGGCCGACGCCACCAAGGCCGTGCTGCAGAACGCGGCGCGCGACGTCATCGAGGGCAAGAAGGACGCCGCCACGGCCCTGGCCGACGCCAACAAGGAACTCGAAGAGATCCTGAACCAGTAACGATGGCCGACACGACGGCGGTCGCCCGGGGCACGGAGTCCTCCCCCGCCCCGGGCCGCCGGAAGAAGAGCGACCGGGCTCCGCGCGCCGCAGGACTGCCCGTCTGGAGCATCCCGTACCTCCTGCTCGTCCCCGGCCTGCTGGTCATCGCGGGGCTGCTGCTCTACCCGATGGTCCAGCTCGGCATCATGGCCTTCCAGAAGGTCGGCCTGGCGCAGATCAGGGGCAGCAGGCCCGCCGAGTGGGTGGGGCTGGAGAACTTCGAGAAGATCCTGAGCAACGACATCTTCTGGTCGGCTCTGCGCAACACCGTCGTCTTCGCGGCCGTCGCGGTCAGCATGACGCTCGTCGTCGGCACGGCGGTCGGCGTGCTGCTGCACCGGCTCGGCAAGAAGATGTCGCTGTTCGTGGTCATCGGCTGCATGTTCGCCTGGGCGGTGCCGCCCGTCGCGCAGGGCGTCGTCTGGCGCTCGCTGTTCGACGCCGAGTCCGGCATCGTCAACTGGGCGCTGAACCTGCTGCCCGACTGGCTCGCCGCGCCACCGGACGGCCAGCCGAGCTGGACCGGCACCCCCTGGCTCAACGACACCGTCCCCCTCTACATCGCGCTCGTGGTCTGCGTGGTGTGGGCCGGCTTCCCGTTCATCGCCGTCTCGGTGCTGGCCGGACTCAAGGGCATCCCCCACGAGCTGTACGAGGCCGCCAAGGTGGACGGCTCGGGCCCGTGGCACACGTTCAGGAAGATCACGCTGCCGATGCTCAGGCCGGTCTTCGCGGTCCTGACAGTCCTGTCGATCATCTGGGACTTCAAGGTCTTCAGCCAGCTCTACGTGCTGATGAACGGGCCGACCAACCGTGACGGCTTCAACCTGTCCATGTACGCGGTCGCCGAGGCGTTCCGTCCTCCGCAGAAGCTGGGCACCGGCGCGGCCATCTCGGTGGTGCTGACGATCATCCTGCTCATCGTCACCGTCGTGTACGTCAGGCAGATCGTGAAGCAGGAGGAGATGTGACCCCCCTCGCCCGCAAGAGGCTCGGCAAGGTCCTGCTGAACACGGCAGGCGTCCTGGTCTTCCTGTATGCGGTCTTCCCCGTCTACTGGATGGTCTCCACCGGCTTCAAGGAGAACGACCAGATCTTCACGACGGAGTTCATCCCGTTCCCGACGCACTTCACCTTCGAGCACTTCGAGCGGGTGCTGACCGAGGGCGTCGCGAACAACTCCATCTGGCTCTACATGCGCAACAGCGCGATCGTGGCGCTCGGCACCGTGCTCATCGGCTCGGTCTTCGCGCTGCTGTCGGCCACCGCGATCGCCCGCTTCCGCTTCAAGGGCCGCGGCCTGTTCCTGGTGACGCTGCTGGTCGTGCAGATGCTGCCCGCCGAGGGCCTGCTCATCCCGCTGTACATGATGGTCAAGCGGGTCGGGCTCGGCGATCAGCTCCTCGGCCTCATCGTCACCCAGGTCGCGCTGACGCTGCCGTTCGGCGTGTGGATGCTGCGCACGTTCGTCGCCGCCGTGCCCAAGTCGCTGGAGGAGGCGGCCTGGATCGACGGCGCCGGACGCATGACGGCGTTCTGGCGGGTGGTCTTCCCGCTGGTCGCGCCCGGCCTGGTGGCCACCAGCATCTTCTCGTTCATCACCGCGTGGAACGACCTGGTCTTCGCCCTCTACCTGATGTCGGGGTCCGAGGGATACACGATGCCGGTCGCCCTGCAGTACTACTTCGGGCAGAAGGGCGTCGACTGGGGCGCCATCATGGCCGGCTCGACCCTCATGACGCTGCCGGTCGTCATCTTCTTCCTGTTCGTGCAGCGCCGCATGGTCTCCGGGCTGGTCGCCGGGGCCGTCAAGGGCTGACACGACACCGTACGGGGTCCGGCACGGCCCTTCGCCGTGCCCATCTACCCAACCGCCAACTGATGAGGAGCCATGAGTCAGAGTGATCGGGGGCTGCGCCGCCTCGCGGCCGGCACGCTGCTCGTCGCCTTCCAGGGCACCACGGCGCCCCCGTGGGTGCTGCGCGAGCTTGAGCAGGGCCTGGGCGGCGTGACGCTCTTCGGGTTCAACGTGGCCGATCCCGGCCAGGTGCTCGGCCTCACCACCGCTCTGCGGTCCGCCGGCGAGCCCGTCATCTCGCTGGACGAGGAGGGCGGCGACGTGACGCGCCTTGCGTACCACGTCGGCAGCCCCTACCCCGGCAACGCCGCCCTGGGAGTCGTGGACGACGTGGAGCTGACCCGGCGCGTCTACCGCGCCATCGGCTCCGAGCTGGCCGCCTGCGGCATCAACCTCGACATGGCGCCGAGCGCCGACGTCAACAGCGAGGCCGACAACCCGGTCATCGGCACCCGTTCGTTCGGCCCCGAGCCGGGGCTGGTCTCCCGGCACACGGTCGCCGCCGTCGAGGGCCTGCAGTCCGTAGGCGTGGCCGCCTGCGTCAAGCACTTCCCCGGCCACGGCGCCACCCGGGTCGACTCGCACCTGGCCGTTCCCGTCGTGGACGTCGGCATGGACGTGCTGCGCGAGCGCGAGCTGGCGCCGTTCCGCGCGGCCATCGAGGCGGGGGCCAAGTCGGTGATGACCGCGCACGTCGCGGTGCCGGTGCTGACCGGCGACACGCCCGCCACGCTGTCCCCGGCGGCCCTGACCGAGCTCCTGCGGGGCGAGCTCGGCTACGACGGCGTGGTCGTCACCGACGCGCTCGACATGCACGCCATCACCCGCAGCGTGGGCCTGGCCGGGGGCGCGGTGCTCAGCATCGCGGCCGGGTCCGACCTGCTGTGCCTGGGGCCGCTGCCCACGTACGACGACGTGCAGGCCATCATCGCCGAGATCGTCGCCGCCGTGGGCGATGGGCGGCTGCCGGCGGAGCGGCTTGAGGAGGCCGCCGCCCGGGTCGCCGCCCTGCGCTCCTGGTTCGGCTCGGAAGAGGCGGCCCGAGCCGAGAACAGGGCCGAGCGGAACAGGGCCGAGCAGGACGTCGTCGGCCTGCACGCGGCCCGCCGCGCCGTGCGGCTGACCGGCCGGGCCGAGCCGCTCGTCGAGCCCCTGGTGATCGAGGTGGACACGCCGCCCACGATCGCCGTCGGCGACGTGCCGTGGGGCGTGGGGCCGTGGCTGCCGGACGCGGAGGTCATCCGCGTCAAGCCCGCCGCCGCGGACGCGCCCGCCCTGCTCGCCAAGGCCGCCGACCGGTCGCTCATCATCGTGGTCAAGGACGCGCACCGCCACGAGGACAGCCGCGAGCTGGTCTGCGCGCTGGTGACCGCCCGGCCCGACTCGATCGTCATCGAGATGGGGCTGCCGGTGTGGCGGCCGGACAGCGCCGCCTACATCGCCACGTACGGGGCCGCGCGCGCCAACGCCCAGGCCGCCGTCGAGCTGCTCACCGCCTGACCGCTTGAGGCCGTCCCGGCGGATGGCGGGACGGCCTCAAGCAGGGGTTCCAGGAAGGCGGAGCCCTCCAGGCCTCAGCAGGCCCGCAGAAAGGCGTCAGAGCGCGCCTGACGACCGTGAGGCGGGCTGCGCGGAGGCGGCGTGGCTCGGCGGCTCAGCGGCTCAGCGGCTCGGCGGCTCGGCGGCTCAGCGGCTCGGCGGCTCAGTGGCTTCAGTCGGCCAGGAGCTCTTCGCGGGCCTCTTCGAGCGCGGCCAGGACCGCGCCGCGCCGCACCGGGTTGTCGTCGGTGACCGTGGTGGTCACCACCTGGGGCCGCACCGGGCAGATGCGGGCCACCGCCTCCTCCACGCGGGACGTCAGCGCCTCGCCTCCGGCGTGCCCGACCTCGCCGGCCAGCACCACGAGCCCGGGGTCGAGGATCACGCACACCGCGGCGACGCCCAGGGCCAGCCGGTGGGCGATCTCGTCGAGCAGCGGCTCACCCTCGGCACCCGCCTCCACCGCGACCTTGACGCACTCGGTGGCGCTGCCCGCCGCGAACCCGTAGCCGCGCGCCAGCTCGGTCACCGCCTCCGCGCTGACCAGCGACTGCAGGCCGCCCGCCAGCGAGGGCAGCCGCCCAGGCTCGGTGCGGATGTCCTCGGGCAGCGGCACGCCGGGCACCGGCAGGTAGCCGATCTCGCCCGCGCTGCCCGAACGCCCGCGATGCAGCCGCCCGCCGAGCATGATGGCAAGGCCCAGCCCCCGGCTCGCCCACAGCAGCACGAAGTCGTCGAGCCCTTTGGCCGCGCCGTCGTGGCGCTCGGCGATGGCGGCGAGGTTGACGTCGTTCTCGATCGTCACCTTGCGCCGCAGGGCGCCCGCCAGCGCCTCGTGGATGCCCTCGTGCCAGCCGGGCAGGTCGAACGAGAAGCGCACGTCGCCGCTGCGCGGATCGACCACGCCCGGCGTGCCGATCACCACGCCGCGCAGCTTCGACAGGCTGAGCTTGGCCCCTCGGCACGCCTTGACGATGGCGTCGTGCACCACGGAGACCGGGTCGTCGTCGGCGCCCGGCTCGACGGTGACCTCGGAGACGGTGCGGCCGTGGATGTCGGCGACCGCCGCGGAGATCAGCTCGGGGCCCACTTCGAGGCCGGCGACGTACGCGCTGGAGGGGATCACGGAGTAGAGCGCCGCGTTGGGCCCCCTGCCGCCCGCCTGCGTGCCGACCACCTCGACCAGCCCGCGTTCCTCCAGCCGCGCCAGCGTCTGCGAGGCCGTCACCTTGGACAGCCCGGTCAGATCGCCGATCTGGCCGCGTGTCATGGGCCCGGTCTCCAGCAGCAGCTCCAGAGCGGCCCGGTCGTTGATCTCCCTGAGCAGTCTGGGCACACCAGGGCGTCGCTCCACGCTGAATCCCGCCGTCGCAACTCGAAGGGCTGTTATCGGAAAGGTTGTTGGAAGTTTAGCGCTCGACACCCCGCCCGCCGCCGCAGGTGACGCGTGGCCTGGTATGGCCGCGGATCACGGATTCCCGCCCGATCTGACGTCCTTGCGCCTAACCAGTCTTGACCAGGAGGGATAATCGAGAACATGCGCCTTTCCGCTCGTGTCGACTACGCCCTCCGTGCCGCCGCCGAACTGGCCGCCGCCGGTGCAGGCCCGACCACTGTGGGCGAGCTCGCCAAGGAGCAGGACATGCCGCCCAAATACCTTGAGAACATCCTGCTGCAGATGCGCCGCGCCGGGCTCGTCCGCGGCCAGCGCGGCCCCGAGGGCGGCTACGTGCTGGCGCGTCCGGCGGGCGAGATCTCGCTGGCCGACGTCATCCGCGCCGTGGACGGCCCGCTGGCCAACGTGCGCGGCGAGCGTCCCGAGCACGTCGGCTACCGCGGGCCCGCCGAGTCCCTGCAGCAGGTGTGGATCGCGCTGCGGGCGACCGAGCGTGCCATCCTCGAGGAGGTCACGCTCGAACACGTGGCCACGGGTGCCCTGCCCGAGCGCGTCCGCCAGCTCGCCGCCGACCCCGCCGCGTGGGACTGAGCGCCGCTCTCCCGCGCCCGGCGTCACTTCCTGAAGAAGCCATAGGGCGACCCCGTCCAGCTCGTCCCTGGAGGCGCTCAGAAGCGTTCTGACGGGCTTTCCCGTGGCGTCCGTCACGACGATGCGGGCCCGGCCGCCCTCGCGTACGGTGGCCATCGGGTGGCGCTCGTCCAGCCGGCCGTGGAAGGCGGCGCCGTCCGGCCGCCGGGCCTCGCCCTTCCTGGCGCCGGTCCGCTCGTCCCAGAAGCAGATCTCCCGCGACCGTCCCGGGAACGTGGTGGCGAAGACCGCCTCGAGCGGCGCGGCTCCTCATGGTCGCCGCCCACGAGAAGCGGCGTCCTGGCGGCTCCTACGCACGCCGGCCCGGCCTGGTGCACCGCGACGAGCGCGGCGATGGTCCCGGCCGTTAAGCCGGTGCCTCACCGTTCTCCGAGCGCCCCAGGAACTGCCGTCAAGCCGGTGCCTCGCTCTCCGAGCGCCCCAGGAACACGTCTGGCGCCGGCCGCCCGGTCAAGCGGTGGCCCGTGACCTCGGTCGGATCCCCCGCAGGTGAATCCGTGATCTCCGGCATGCCCCGCTCAAGCCCTTCGTCAAGGCGAAGTCCAGAGCGTCATTACGACGAGCACGATCACGGAAAGCGATGATCCACCGGAATCGTCACGGAGAGTACCCGGCGGCGCACGCAGGCGCGGGCGATTCCTAGACTGGGGGCGTGCCCGAAGGAGACGCCGTCTACCGCACGGCCGCGCGCCTGAGGGGCGCGCTCGACGGCCGTGTGCTGGTCCGTTCGGACTTCCGCGTCCCCCGGTACGCCACCGCCGACCTGTCGGGACGCGCGGTCATCACCACGCTGTCGCGCGGCAAGCACCTGCTCACCCGGGTCGAGGGCGACCTGACGGTGCACACGCACCTGCGCATGGACGGCAGCTGGCGGGTCATGCCGGCTGGCCGCCCCACCAGGCCCGGCGACCAGGTGCGGCTGATCCTGGCCAACGAGCGGTGGCAGGCGGTCGGCCTGAAGCTGGGGATGGTCGATCTCGTCAGGACGGCCGACGAGGGGCGGCTCGTAGGCCATCTGGGGCCGGATCTGCTCGGCCCTGACTGGGACATGGACGAGGCCGTGCGGAGGTTGCGAGCGGAGCCCGGCAGGACCATCGGGGAGGCGCTGCTCGATCAGCGCAACCTGGCCGGGATCGGCACGATCTATCGCGCCGAGACCCTTTTCCTGCGCGGGATCTGGCCGTGGAAGAAGGTCGGGGAGATCGAGGATCTCGAAGGGGTCGTGTCACTCGCCCAGCGGCTGCTGGAAGCGAACAAGGGGCATGCGGGCACGGTGACCACAGGGGATCGCCGCCCAGCGAACGCGACCTGGGTCTACGGCAGAGCCGGCAGGCCATGTCGCCGATGCGGCACCCGCATCAGCCGTGGGGAGATGGGGGCGCAGCCACAGGAACGGCTGATCCTGTGGTGTGCGAGCTGCCAGCCTCGCTAGGCAGCCACCATGTCCTTGACCTCGGGGAACACGGAGTCGGATATCGACCCCGGAACCGACTCGGAAAGGGCCAGGCGCTCGTGCTCGGGCACGTCGGCCAGCACAGGGGCAGCCTGCAGCTCCGCCAGCGCGAACTGGTCGGAGACCTCACGCAGCACCTGCGAAAGGGGCACGCCGAGCGCGCCGCAAATGGACGCGAGCAGCTCGGACGAGGCTTCCTTCTGGCCGCGCTCCACCTCGGAGAGGTAGCCGAGCGAAACCCGGGCCAGCGTGGACACCTCGCGTAGCGTGCGTCCCTGCCGGACCCGCAACCGCCTCAGCACGTCGCCGAGCAGCTGACGCAGCAGAATCATCTGTCGCTCCCTCCCCGGCGCGGATGACTTCACCACGCCCCGCGCGATCGGATCGTGCCGCACATCGGTCTTCTTAGCTTCGTACATACTCCTCGCCGTCATCATGGGGCGTCGCCGGCCCTGAACCGCCGCTCGTGGCTCGTTGCGCGACTCATCAGGCCCGCCTGCCGGGCGCTCGGTGCTTGCAGTTGGCTCACGGACCTCACTCACAGCTCCACCGTACCCGTATCCACCGACACCGCGTCAGACCGCACATCGCATGTTCGCTCGGGACGTAACACGGTAATCACCCGGAATGTTCCCCTATGTTCGCCTTCACCACACCTGACAGGAGATCGACTGCCTCGTCCACCGTCTCTACCCTGATACGTTCGCGCGACCCCTCCAGTCTCAGTTCCCGCGTCCATTTCCGGCCGCCGGGCCCCGCGACCGCGACGTAGACGGTGCCCACGGGCTTGCCGTCCTGCGGCTCCGGCCCGGCCACCCCGGTCACGGCCAGCCCGTACGTCGCCCCGCACAGCCGTGCCACCCCGGCCGCCATGGCGCCGGCGACCTCGGGGTGCACCGCGCCCTCACGCCGCAGCAGCTCCGCGGGCACGCCCAGCAGCTCGTGCTTGAGGTCGGTGGCGTAGGAGAGCACCCCGCCGCGGAACGCCTTCGACGCCCCCGGCACCGAGGTGATCGTCGCCCCGATGAGCCCACCGGTCAGCGACTCGGCGACCGCCATCGTCGCGCCGGCGCCGACCAGCAGGTCGAGCATCTCGGCCGCATCCGCCATCGTTTCACTGCCCCTCACGCGCCCGCTTGGCCACTTTACGCAGCCGGACGGCCCGGACGACATAGTCGATGCCCGTGCCCACGGTGACCACCACGGCCGCGCCCATCACCGCCCACCGTACGGGATCAGGCACGAACGGCAGCAGATACAGCACGATGGCCGCGATCTGCAGCACGGTCTTGACCTTGCCGCCGTAGCTGGCCGGGATGACCGCATGCCGCAGCAGCACGAACCTGAGCGCGGTGATGCCCAGCTCCCTGCCGAGGATGACGAGCGTGACCCACCAGGGCAGCTCCTGCAGGATCGACAGGCAGATCAGCGCCGCTCCGGTGAGCGCCTTGTCGGCGATCGGGTCGGCGATCTTGCCGAAGTCGGTGATGAGGCCGTAGCGCCTGGCCAGCTCGCCGTCGAGGTGGTCGGTGATCGAGGCCACCGCGAAGACGGCCAGCGCGGCCACCCGCCAGCCCGTGCCAGGCATGAAGAGACAGACGACAAAGAAGGGGACGAGCGCCAACCGGAGGACCGTGAGGACGTTGGCGATGTTCCACGGGCTGACCACCCGGCGCTCGTCCCTTTTCATGGACCGGCCTTGATGCGCGCGATCAGGTCGACGCCCTCGGCGTCGACCGCGACCGCGCGGACGATCTGCCCTCTGACCAGGCCGATGCCCTGAACGGTGACCGAGCCGTCGACCTCGGGCCCCTGGTGCGCGGCCCTGCCTTCGTAGCCGCCGTCGCCCAGGTCTTCCTCGATCAGCACGTCGAGCTCGGTGCCGATGCGCTCCTCCGCGCGCTGGGCGGTCAGCTCTTCGGCCAGCTCGGTGAGCACGCGCACGCGCTCGTCGATGACCTCCTGGTCGAGCTTGCCCGGCAGGTTCGCCGCCTCGGTGCCGTCTTCGTCGGAGTAGCCGAACACGCCGATCACGTCGAGCCTGGCCTCCTCGAGGAAGCGCACCAGGTCGGCGAACTCCTCCTCCGTCTCGCCGGGGAAGCCCACGATGAAGTTGGAGCGCACGCCCGCCTCGGGAGCGCGCTCGCGGATGCTCTCCAGCAGGCCGAGGAAGCGCTCGGGGTCGCCGAAGCGGCGCATCCTGCGCAGGACGGTGCCGCTGGCGTGCTGGAAGGACAGGTCGAAGTAGGGGGCCACGCCGTCGGTGCCGGTGATCACGTCGATCAGGCCGGGACGCAGCTCGGCCGGCTGGAGGTAGCTGACCCGCACCCGCTCGATGCCTTCGACGGCGGCGAGCTTCGGCAGCAGCTTCTCCAGCGACCTGAGGTCGCCCAGGTCCTTGCCGTAGGACGTGGAGTTCTCGCTGACCAGGACGAGCTCGCGCACGCCCCTGTGGGCCAGCCAGTCGGCCTCGGCCAGCAGCTCGTCCGGCCGGCGCGAGACGTAGGAGCCGCGGAAGGCCGGGATGGCGCAGAACGTGCAGCGCCGGTCGCAGCCGGAGGCCAGCTTGAGCGAGGCCACCGGGCTCTCGTCGAGCCGCTTGCGCAGCACGCGCGGCCCGCTGGCCGGCGCCAGGCCCTCGGGCAGCTCGCCGTGGCCGGGGATGGCGGTCCTGGGGGCCGCGGCCCGCTCGACCGGCGTGATGGGCAGCAGCGTGCGGCGGTCACGCGGCGTATGCGGCTTGAGCGGCCGGCCCGCCACCACGTCGTCGAGCCGATCGCCGATCTCGGCATAGTCGTCGAACGAGATGACCGCGCTCGCCTCGGGCAGCGCCTCGGCCAGCTCGTTGCCGTAACGCTCGGCCATGCAGCCCGCGGCGACCACCTTGGCGCCGGAGTCGGCGGCGGCGAGGAGCGTGTCGATCGAGTCTTTCTTGGCCGACTCGATGAAGCCACACGTGTTGACGACGACGACCTCGGGGTCGTCGTCGTCGAGCTGCCAGCCGGCAGCCTCGAGTCGCGCGGCCAGCTCCTCGGAGTCGACCTCGTTGCGTGCGCAGCCCAGAGTGATCAGCGATGCGGTTCGGCGGGATGACATGGTGAACACTACGGTATCGGGAGTTGGCCACCACCCGATGCACTGGCTCCCCGCCGGCCGCCCCAGAGGGCCCTGTGACGGCTATCTCGACTGGGGTTTCTGCGGCCCGAACGAGCGCCGCACGACCTCTCCCCGGCCACCGAGACCCTTCACCTTCTTGCCGTTGACGTGCAGCGTCACCGCTCCTGCGTCGGCCAGCAGCACGTTGACCTTGTTCGGCGCCCGCCAGGTCGAGGTCTTGCCCGCCTTGAGCGTGCCGGCGAAGAGCTTGCGCCCCTCGGCGTCGTGCACGTTGACGTACGACGACCGCTTGGCCTTGATACGCACCGTGACCATGTTCTTGGCGTTCTTGGCCGCCGCGTTCGACGGCGACGGCCTCGGCGTCTCGGTGAGCGGGGTGTTGGGCGGGACGCTCGGCCGGGCCGACGCGGCGCGCATGTCGCCCGTACGGACCTGGTCGCCGCCCCCTCCCAGCACCCGCATCATGCCGAAGACCACCACGATCGCCAGCGCGAACCCGAGCGCCATCGTCCAGTTGGGCCCCCGCCGCTCCGGCAGGTTGATCTTGCGGTCGGCCTGGAAGACCGACGACGCCGGCATGGGCTGCGGAGCCCCGCCGTGCTGCTGGTCATAGAGATGGACGATGGCCTCGGGGTCGAGCCCCACGGCCTTGGCGTACGCCCTGACGTGCCCTCTGGCGTAGAAGGCACCTCCGCAGTCGCCGTACTCGTCCCGCTCCATGCCATGGATGATCGCCTCGCGAATCCTGGTCGCCGCACTGACCTGCGCGACCGTCAGCCCTGCCGACTGCCTGGCTGCCGCCAGCATGGCCCCGATGCTCTGCTCCTGCACAGCGAACGCCCCCCACCACACCGACTACTCTTCGTGGTAGGAGATATTCAATCAGTTATCGCCGTGCAAGCACGCATTGGGGTCATTCGCCACGCAGGCTTGCCAGCAAACCGGGGAGGTCGTCGGGCTTCAGGAGCACCTCGCGGGCCTTCGAGCCCTCGCTCGGGCCGACCACGCCGCGGCTCTCCAGCAGGTCCATCAGGCGCCCGGCCTTGGCGAAGCCGACCCGCAGCTTGCGCTGGAGCATCGAGGTCGAGCCGAACTGCGTGGTCACGATCAGCTCGGCGGCCTGGATGAGCAGGTCGAGGTCGTCGCCGATGTCCTCGTCGATCTCCTTCTTGACGGGGGCCGCCGTGACGTCCTCGCGGTATTCGACCTGCATTTGCTCCTTGCAGTGCTTGACGACCTCGGAGATCTCCTTCTCGGAGACGAACGCGTTCTGGATGCGGATCGGCTTGCTCGCGCCCATCGGCAGGAAGAGCGCGTCACCCTGCCCGACCAGCTTGTCGGCGCCCGGCTGGTCGAGGATGACCCGGGAGTCGGTCAGCGAGGACACCGCGAACGCCAGCCGCGACGGCACGTTGGCCTTGATCAGGCCGGTGACCACGTCGACCGACGGCCGCTGGGTGGCGATCACGAGGTGGATGCCGGCCGCGCGGGCGAGCTGCGTGATGCGCACGATCGAGTCCTCGACGTCGCGCGGCGCGACCATCATCAGGTCGGCCAGCTCGTCCACGATGACCAGCAGGTACGGGTACGGCTGGTAGACGCGCTCGCTGCCGGGCGGCGGCTGCAGCTTGCCCGCACGCACGGCCTTATTGAACTCGTCCACGTGCCTGAAGCCCGACGCCGCCAGGTCGTCGTAGCGCCGGTCCATCTCCCCCACCACCCATTCGAGGGCCTCGGCGGCCTTCTTCGGGTTGGTGATGATGGGGGTGATGAGGTGGGGGATGCCCTCGTACACGCTGAGCTCGACCCGCTTGGGGTCGACCAGCACCATGCGCACCTCGTCGGGGGTGGCGCGCATGAGGATGCTGGTGATCAGGCCGTTGACGCAGACGGACTTACCGGCGCCGGTGGCACCCGCGATGAGCAGGTGGGGCATCTTGGCGAGGTTCGCCACGATGGTGCGGCCCTCGACGTCTTTGCCCAGGCCGACGATCATCGGGTGGTGGTCGGCCTGCGCCACCTGGGAGCGCAGCACGTCGCCGAGCGCCACGAGGTCCTTGTCGGCGTTCGGGATCTCGACCCCGATGGCCGACTTGCCGGGGATAGGCGACAAAATCCGGACGTCGGCGGACTTGACGGCGTACGCGATGTTCTTTGTGAGCGCCGTGACCTTCTCCACCTTGACCGCGGGCCCCAGCTCGATCTCGTAGCGCGTCACCGTCGGGCCCCGGGTGAACCCGATGACCTGCGCGTCGATGCCGAACTGCTCCAGCACGCTGGTCAGCGCGTTGACCACCTGCGTGTTGGCCTTGGTCTGCGGCTTCGGCGGGGTGCCCGGCTTGAGGTAGGACAGGTCGGGAAGGACGTAGGGGCCCGCCTGGGGCGACAGCACGAGCTGCTCCACCTTGCGGGGCGCGGGCGTGGGCAGCGGCGGCTCAGGACGCCTCTCGGCCTCGGGAGCGGGCTTGTCCTCCTCGCCGGTCAACCCGGGCACGATCTCCGGCGAGTGGTCGGTGCGCTTGTCCTTCTCGGCCAGCACCGGCGTGTCGTACGGCTTGATGCCGTCGCCGCTCTCGCCGCCGTCGCCGTCGTCCGGCTTCTTCGTCCTGACCCGCTTCTTGGGCTGCGGCTTCGGCGTCGCCGGCTCCGCCTGCCGCTCGAACAGCAGGTGCTTGAGCTCGGCCAGCCGTTCGGGGATGCGGTGGACGGGCGTCGCGGTGATCACCAGCACCCCGAACCCGGACAGGAGCAGCAGCAGCGGGATCGTCACCCACGCGGGGAGGATGCTCATGGGCGGCGCGGACACCAGGAACCCGATCATGCCGCCGGCCGCCGACACCTTGTCCATGCCCTGGCCCTCGCCGGCCGGGTAGGGGGTGCCGTTGGAGACGTGGATGACGCCGAGCACGCCGACCAGCAGCGCGGCCCAGCCGATCACCATGCGGCCGGTGTCGGCGTTCTGGTCGGGATGGCGCAGGTAGCGCCAGGCCAGCAGGCCGAGCAGCAGCGGCAGCACCCAGGCCAGCGAGCCGAAGATGCCGCGCACGGCCGCGTTGACCGCCCCGGCCACCGCGCCGTCGGAGGTGCGCCAGGTCATGGCCGCGAGCACGATCGCGCCCGCGAGCACGGTCAGCCCCACGCCGTCACGCCGATGCGCCGGGTCGAGCTCGCGGGCGTTCTTGCCGACCGCCCGCGCCGCGCTGCCGATGCCGTTGGCGAACAGCATCCACAGGCCCACGACCAGCTTGCCGAGCATGGTGAACACCCACGTGATCGGATCGGGGTGGGTCACCGGGGGTTTACGGCCGGACGCGGATCCCTTCGCCCTGGGCCGTCCCGCCGGCGTCGCCCCGCGCTTGGCGGGGGTCGAGCGAGACGAGGTCGACCGCTTCGCCGGCCCCTTCGATGCGCTTTTCGGCGTACGGGTGGCCATGATGCCAAAGGTACGACGGAGACACCCCGGTACGCGCGTAGGCTCGCCGGTGTCCTGACACGCGGACGCCCGAAAGGTGACCGCCCACCTGCCCGAAGGCGATCATGGCGGCCTTTTCACAACCGGAGGTATCAACGGCATCAGTCTGCCACTCTGAGAGTGACCGAACTGACACATCGAGTGATGTTCTAGGACGGCAGAGTGGACACGACCAGAGTGTCGAGCACGGCCTTCGACGGCACTCCGCAGGCACCGGCGCACGCGCGCAAGTTCGTCCGCCAGGTGCTCGGCGAGTGGCGCCTGAGCCATCTCACCGAGGACGCCATCCTGCTGACCAGCGAGCTCGTCACCAACGCCGTGGTGCACGCGGGCACCGGCGTCGAGCTGACCTGCCGGCTCGACGTGGGGGCGACGCCGGCCAGGCTCGAGATCGAGGTCGACGACCACCATCCCGCCCGCGCGATCCCGCCCGCCGCGGGCCTGCCGTCCGGCGAGGCGGCCTCCGGGCGCGGCCTGGCGCTGGCCGGCATGCTGGCCGACGCGTGGGGCGTCACCTACACCCAGCGCGCCAAGCGGGTCTGGGTGCGCATGGAGATCGGCGACGGCTACGAGCCGCACGAGCCTGCCGCCCAGGCGCCGGGCGCGCCGTCCGCGGTGCCGCTGGAGACGCTGCGCGTGGGCGTGCTGGTGGCCGATCTCGACGGCGTGGTGGAGTCCTGGAACTCCGAGGCGGAGCGGCTGCTCGGCTGGCGGGCCGACGACGTGGTGGGCCGGTCGCTGAAGGATGTAGTGGCCTGGCAGGGCCACGGGCCGTACGCGCTGTCGCTGATCGACACGCTGGCGCTGTGCCGGTGGCGCGGCGAGGCGCGCATGCGCCACCGCGACGGCGGGCTCGTCCCCGTCTACGTCTCCCAGCTGCGCACCCACGGCCACACCGGTGAGCGCAGGTCGATCTGGATGGTGGTGCCCGCCGAGCACCGCACCGTGCTGATGCCGCCCGCGGCGCCGATGCGCGGTGAGGCGGGCCGGCGGATCAAGGAGCTGCTCGACCGGGACATGCCGTTCGCCGAGCTGCTGGAGACGGTCGCGCGGATCGTCCACGTGTCGAGCGGCGGCGACGCGGCGTACGTGCTGCTGCCCGCCGAGGGCGGCGACAGGTTCGGGGTGGCGGCGGGCGCGGGCGGGACGGCGGGCCTGGTCGGGGCGCTGCCCTCAGGGATGTTCGGGCCCGAGCGCAGGACGCCGGTGCTGTCGGACGATCTGCTGGCCGGCGACGTCGAGCTGGCCGACCGGCTCAAGGCCAGGTCGATGGCGTGCGCGCCGCTGCTGGCGGGCGACGAGGTGATCGGCTACCTGGTGGCGACCGCGGCCGGGCCCGGCCGGTTCGACCGGGATCTGACGCTGAGCCTTGAGCACGTCGCGGCCCAGGTGTCCGCCCCGGTGCAGCGGGCCCGGCTGGCCGAGCAGGACAGGGCGCATCGGGGGCGGCTGTCGTTCCTGGCCGAGGCGGGCGAGCTGCTGGCGGGCGTGCAAGACGAGGAGCTGATCGCGGCGCTGACCGCGCAGCTCGTGGTGCCCAAGATCGCCACGTGGGCGGCCGTCTATCTCACCGACCTGACCGGGATGACCAGGCTGGCGCACGTCTGGCACAGCGACGAGCGCAACAACGCCGAGCTGCGCGCGTCGCTGCCCGCCATCCCCCGCACGGCGCTGGATGAGGACTCCTGGCCGATCGGCGAGGAGAACGTGCTGGCGTTCCCGCTGCTCACGCAGGGCAGGTCGTACGGCACGCTGGTGATCGGCCGCAGCGAGCCGACGCTGCCGCTGGAGCTGGCCGACCTGCTGTCGGACCTGTGCCGGCTGGTCTCGCTCAACCTGCACACCGCGATGCTCTACGCCCGCCAGGCCACCACTTCGCGCGTGCTGCAGCGCAGCCTGCTGCCGATGCGGGTGGCACCCGTGCCCGGCCTGGAGTCGGCGGTGGTCTACGAGCCCGCCGAGGAGGGCGCCGACGTCGGCGGCGACTTCTACGACCTGTTCACGGTCGGCGACCACTGGTGCTTCGCGCTGGGCGACGTGTGCGGCAGCGGCCCCGAGGCGGCCGCGGTGACCGGGCTGGCCAGGCACGCCGTACGCCTGCTCGCCAAGGAGCACTACACGGTGGCCGACATCCTCGACCGGCTCAACAACGCGCTGCTCGAGGAGGGCGACGAGGGCAGGTTCCTCAGCCTGCTGTACGGCGAGCTGACGCCGCTGCCGCAGGGCGGCGCGCTGTGCACGATCGCCTCGGCCGGTCACCCGCCGCCGCTGCGGCTGCGGCCGGACGGCGAGGTCAGCGCGATGGCGACCCCGCAGCTTCTGCTCGGCATCGAGGCGGGCGCCCGCTTCCACGTGGAGACGTTCGAGCTGGCGCCCGAGGAGGTGCTGCTGTGCGTCACCGACGGGGTGACCGAGCGGCGCAACGGCGACCGGCTGCTCGACGATGACGACGGCCTGGCCGCGCTGCTGTCGGGCTGCACGGGGCTGAGCGCGCACGGCGTGGCCGAGCGGGTGCGGCACGCCGTCGAGACGTTCGCACCCGAGCCGTCGCAGGACGACGTGGCCCTGCTGGTGATCAGGGCCGCCGCCGCCCTGCCCCGCGACGCGGGCTAGATGAAGCGGTAAGTGGTGGTGGAGGTGCGGCGCTCGCCCGGCCGCAACACCGTGGAGGGGAACTGCGGCTGGTTCGGCGAGTCGGGGAAGTGCTGGGTCTCCAGGCACAGCCCGGCGAACGGCCCGTACGGCGTCTCGACCCCGTCGAGCATGCTTCCCGCGTAGAACTGCACGCCCGGCTCGGTGGTGGTGACCTCCATGGTCAGGCCGCCGGCGGCGACCGTGATGCCGCCGTTGAGCACGAAGCAGTGGTCGTAGGCGCCGTCATAGCGCTCGCCCACGGTGTGCGGCTCGGTGAAGTCGAACGGCGTGCCCTTGACCGGCGCCAGCTCGCCCGTGGGGATCTTGTCGGCGTCCACCGGCAGGTAGTGGTCGGCCTCCATGCGGATGACGTGGTCGAGGATGTCGCCCTCGCCCACGCCCTTGAGGTTGAAGTACGAGTGGTTGGTCAGGTTGACCACGGTCGGCGCGTCGGTCTCGGCGGTGTAGTCGATGCGCAGCGCGTCGTCCTCCAGCGTGTACGTCACCGACGCGGTCAGCGTGCCCGGGTAACCCTGGTCGCCGTCGGGGCTGACGAGCGTCAGCGTCACCGACGCGTCGCCGCGGTCGGCGATCGTCCACACCTTGCTGTCGAAGCCCTCGGTGCCTCCGTGCAGGCTGTTCGGGCCGTTGTTGACGGGCAGCCGGTATTCGGTGCCGTCGAGGGTGAAGCGGCCGCCGGCGATGCGGTTGCCGTAACGGCCGACGACGGCGCCGAAGTAGCGGCTGCGGGTGCGGTAGTCGTCGAGCGTGTCGAGCCCGAGCACGACGTTGCGGCCCGAGACCTCCAGCGTGCGCACGATGGCGCCGTACGTGAGCACCTCGGCGCGCAGCCGCCCCGACGACAGCTCCACCTGCTCGACCTGCCGGCCAGACGGCAGCGTTCCGAAGATCATTTCTGTGCCCTTCCCGTGGACTCGCGGACAATGAGGGCGGTGTCGAGGGTCACCGTCGCGCCCTCGCCCCCCGACTGCAGGAGCAGATCGACCGCCATTCTGCCCGCCTGCACGGCCGGCATCGCGACCGTGGTCAGCTTGGGGCGGTTGAGCCGCCCGGGCAGGATGTCGTCGAATCCGATCACGCTTATCTGGTCCGGCACCCCGATCTCCATCGCGGCCAGGCCCTCGATGAGGCCGAGCGCCACGAGGTCGTTGTAGGCCAGCACGGCGGTGGCGCCGCAGGCCGCCACCTCGGGTGCCACGGACAGCCCGCCCGCCTCGGTCGGCTGGTTGGGGCCGAAGAAGATCAGGTCCAGCCCGGGGGTCTCGGCGGCCACGCCCTGCATCTCGTTGCTGGTCCAGGAGCCGATCGGGCCGGAGACGAGCGCGATCCTGCGGTGGCCGAGCCCGGCCAGGTGCTCAAGCGCGAGCTTGGCGCCCTGGGCGACGTTCATGAGCACGGCGGGCATGCCCTTGATGCGCCGGTTGATCACCACGAACGGCACGTCCTCGGCCAGGCGCTCGATCATCTTGTTCGACAGGCGGGGGCTGCACAGCAGGACGCCGTCCACCTGCTTGGTGAACGTCCTGATCAGCTCCTCCTCCACGCGCGGGTCCTCGTCGGTGTCGGCCACGAACACGTGGTAGTCGCGCCCTCTGGCCTGCGCCTGCGCGGCCTTGATGAGCGGCGGGAAGAACGGGTTGGCGATGTCGGCCACGATGAGGCCCATGTTGAACGTGCGGCCGGTGGTGAGCGCCCTGGCCGCCCGGTTGGGCCGGTAGCCGAGGTCGTCGGCCGCCGCCAGCACGCGGCTCCTGGTGGCGGGGTTGACCAGGTGCGGCGCGGAGAAGGTGCGCGACACGGTGGACACGTGTACGCCGCAGGCACGGGCCACGTCCTTGATCGTCGCCGCCATCGCCGTCCTCCCTTGCAAACGGTTGCCACTGTAAACCCTGGCCTTGCCGGATAACGGCGTCAAGGTTTGTGCAACCGGTTGCTACAACGGGCGGCGCGTTGTCACGCCGGGTTCACCACTTCCCGCCGAGCTCGTTGAGGGTGAAGATACCGCCGGCGCGGTCGTGCACCGGGTCGCTGAGGTCGGGCTCGCCCTGCTCGGCGATGAGCGCGGGGGCGAACTGCTCGGAGGAGTCGCGCGAGACGTACCCGATGGCCTTGGCCTCCTCAAGCGACCACCAGCGGCGCGGGCTGTCGGAGACGCCCCAGACGACGTGGTAGCCCTCGGCGGTCAGGCCGGCCTCGACGAGCCGGGTCAGGTCGTCGGGAGAGATCCAGGTCGCCAGGCCGCGGGTGTCGACGGGGCCCTCGTTGCAGGTGCCGAGGCGGATGACGGTGATGTGCATGCCGAAGCGGTCGTGATAGAGGCTGCCGAGCGCCTCCATGACGACCTTGCTCACGCCGTAGAAGGTGTCGGGGCGCGGGAAGGCGTAGTCGGGCAGGTCCGCGCCGTCCTTCGGGCGGGTGTGGAAGCCCGCGGCGTGGTGGCTGCCCATGAGGACGAGGTGCTGGACGCCCTCCGCGCGTGCCGCTTCCAGCAGCACCTGCGTACCATCGATGTTGGCACGCACGATGTCGGCCCAGGGGTGCTCCCTGCTCTGACCGCCGAGGTGCAGCACCGCGTCCACGCCCTTCATGGCCTCGGCCACGGCGCCGGGATCGGCGAGATCGGCCGTCACCCATTCTTCGCCGGGACCCGGCTCCACCGGATGAATATCGGAAAGCCGCAGCGTACGACCTTCGCGGGCGAGCCGGGGCCGGAGCAGCTTCCCGACCTTTCCCGCGGCTCCCGTCATGAGAATGCGCATGACTCCATGGTGTACACGATTCTGATGCAAATTCACATCCTTGAATGTTGACCGTGAGCCATGCCACGGTTACGTTCACAGACAAACATTCAAGTGCACGACTCGCGTCCACGTATGTGAACAGGAGGCGGTCTGATGTCACGTCGTTTGCTGGGGGTCGCGCTGGCCGCGACCCTCGCCGCAGGACTGACAGGCTGCGGTTCCGGGGATTCGTCAGGTTCGGGCAACACTTTGGAGATCTGGATCAGGCAGCCGCCCGATTCCGACTCCGCCAAGACCGCCAAGAAGCTGGCCGACGCTTTTACCAAGGCCAGCGGGGTGCCGACGAAAGTCGTCGCGCTTTTCGATGACTTCGAGACCAAACTGAATCAGCAGGCCGCGCAGCGCCGCCTTCCCGACATCGTGATCAACGACACCGCGCAACTCGGAAACATGGTGTCACAGGGCTGGATCCAGCCGGTCGACAAAGCCGGCCTCGCGGGCGCCGACCAGCTCGCAGAAACCGCGTGGAAGGCCGCCATGGGCAGCGACGGCAAGTATTACGCCGCGCCGTTCTCCGCCCAGTCGTTCGCCTTGATCGTACGTAAGGACTGGCGTGAGAAGGTCGGCTTGGAACCGCCCACGACCTGGGACGACCTGACGAAACTCGCCGTCGCCTTCACCGAGCGGGACCCCGACGGCAACGGCGAGAAGGACACCTCCGGCTTCGTCGCCCCCGCGGGCACCAAGCGCGGCTACGCCTCCTGGTACGCCTCCTCCCTCATCTACGCCAACGGCGGCGACTTCGTGACCGCCACGGGCAACGGCAAGTACGCCGCCACCGTCAACGACCCCAAGACCGTCGAGGCCGTGCAATACCTGCAGGACCAGTTCTGCAAGACCAAGACCGTCAACCCCGGCGCCGTCAGCAACGACACGACCGTCACCCACGAGGTCTTCGAGAAGGGGCAGGGCGGGATCTACCTGGTCGGCCCGTACGTGCTGGCGCGGTTCGTCAACAGCATCGGCTCCGACAAGATCGAGGTGCTGCCCGTGCCGAAGGGCCCGTCGGGCGGCCCCGGCACGCTCGGCGAGGGCGAGAACGTCTACATGATGGCCGGCTCCGAGAACCCGGAGGGCCAGAAGAAGTTCGCCGAGTTCGCCATCTCCCCCGAAGGCCAGCGCATCGGCATGAACAAGGACGCCAACGGCGCCATCGTCCGCCTGCCGGTGAACACCACCGTGGACATGTCCGCCGAGCGTCAGGATCCGCGCTGGAAGGTGTTCCAGGAGTCGTACGAGCACGCGGTCTACGCCCCGCCGGTGCCCAACTGGGCGCCGATCCGCCAGACCTCGGCGGACGCCATGAACGCCGTGTGGGCTGACTGCTCGGCCGACGTCAAGACGGCCATGGATGAGCTCAACACCAAGCTCACCCAGGAACTGCAGAGCCAGAACGCCTCATGACCTCCACGCTCACCCCGGCGCGCGGCCGGACGGCGTCCCCTGCCGGCCCCACCCGAGCGGTGCGCTGGCGAGGGCCGCTGATCGCCTGGCTGTTCCTGGCGCCCGCGCTGCTGCTCTTCCTGTACTTCAAGTTCATCCCCATGTTCGTGGGGCTGTGGAAGAGCCTGTTCAAGGTGCAGACCTTCCTCGGCGACGAGTGGGTCGGCCTGAAGAACTACGAGACCATCGTCACCGACGACGAGTTCGCCTCGGCCATCTGGCACAGCGTGGTGCTGGCGCTCGGCACCACGATCGGCTCCATCGTGCTCGGCCTGTGCCTGGCGCTGCTCATCGAGGGGCCCGCCCGCTACCTGTGGTTCGTCAGGACCGCGGCCTTCCTGCCGGTCGTCACCACGATGGCGGCCGTGGCCGAGGTCTGGCGCATCATGTTCCACCCCGCCGACAGCGGCATGCTCAACACCATCATCGGCTGGGCCGGCATCGACCCCCAGCCCTGGCTGGCCAGCGAGAACTCCTCGCTGTGGTCGATCATGCTGATGAGCATCTGGCGCGGGACCCCGTACGACATGATGATCTTCCTGGCCGGGCTGGTCGGCGTGGACCGCGCACTGTACGAGGCGGCCGCCGTGGACGGCGCCTCCACCTGGCGGCGGCTGCGCCACATCACGCTGCCGGCGCTGCGGCCGGTGTTCTGGATCCTGTTCACCCTCGCCGCCATCCGCGGGCTGCGGGTCTTCGTCGAGGTGTACGTGCTCACCAACGGCGGCCCGAACGGCTCGTCGGAGGTGCTGATGACGTTGATCTACAAGCTCGGCTTCCAGAAGAACGAGCTGGGCGTCGCCTCGGCGGGCGGGATCGTGCTGTTCGTCGCCACGCTGGTGCTCACCCTGATCGTGCAGATGCTGCGCAGAAGGCAGGCCGCATCATGACGTTCGACAGCGCGCTGGGGCTGGAGGCCCGGCGGGGGCCGCTAGCCCGCCTGGCCAAGGTCATCATCTACGGCGCCATGGTGATCGTGTTCACCGGGCCGCTGGTCGGGCTGCTGATGAGCGCGTTCAGCAAGACCCTCGACCCCACCTCCTTCTCCCTGTGGCCGGACGAGTTCACGCTGGAGAACTTCATCCAGGCCAAGGACAAGAACGTCTACCTCTACCTGCTGAACTCCTTCATCGTCGTCGGCTTCGGGCTGCTGCTGCAGATGCTGGTGAGCGTCTTCGCGGCGTACTCGCTGGCGCGCAAGAAGTTCCGCGGCATGACGTTCGTGATGCTGCTCATGCTGACCACGATGATGCTCCCCGAGGAGATCATCGCGATCCCGCTCTCGCTCGTCCTGGCCGACATGCCGCTGCTGAACGTCAACCTCATCGGCACCTACGCCGGGATGATCCTGCCCGTCGGCGCCTGGGGCTTCTCCATCCTCGTCATGACCGAGTTCATGAAGGAGGTGCCGGTGGAGCTGGAGGAGGCCGCGCGCATCGACGGGGCCGGCGAGCTGCGCATCTTCGCGACGATCATCGTGCCGCTGTGCCGCCCGGCGCTCGGGGTGATCGGCGTGTTCGGGTTCACCATGATCTGGGACCAATACCTGCTCCCGCTCATCGTGGCGCCGGAGTCGGACATGTGGACCCTGCCCATCGCGCTACGCTCACTCCGCTCGGACGAGGAGGTCGGCATCGGCGTGCTGCTCGCGGCGTCGTTGCTGGCGCTGCTGCCGTCGATCATCGCGTTCCTCGCCTTCCAGCGGCAGTTCATGCGCGGTCTCACCAGCGGTGCGGTCAAGGGTTAGGCATCCATGTATCTGGACGTCATCCAATATCCTGGATGTTCGAAGCCACCGAAGGATACGAGATGGGATGAGCATGGAGCAGCCCCCGCTGGTCAAGTCCGCGGAGCGGACCGTACGCATCCTGGAGACGCTCGCCGAGTCGCACGACCACCTGACGCTTTCGGAGCTGCAGCAGCGCACCGGGTTCCCGCGCAGCAGCCTGCACGCTCTCATGCGCACGCTCGTCGAGCTCAACTGGGTGGAGACCGACTCCGCCAGATCCGCCTTCGGAATCGGGCCCCACGCGCTGCTGACCGGCACCGCCTACCTCGATAAGGACCCCGCGCTGCCGTTCGCCCAGGACTGCCTGGAGGACCTGCGTGACGAGATCGGGCAGACCGTGCACTTCGCGCGGCGTGACGGCGCCCACGTCCTCTACCTCGCCACCCGCGAGTCCCGCGAGGCCGACCACGTCATCCCCCGCGTCGGGCGCCGGCTGCCCGCCCACGTCACCGCACTCGGCCAGGTGCTGCTGGCCCAGCTCACCGACGACGAGGTCGTCGCCCTGCTCCCCTCGCCGCTGGTCGCGCTCACCGAGCACACCATCACCGACCTGACCAAGCTCACCGACGAGCTCGACCAGGTCCGCACCCGCGGCTGGGCCTACGAGCGCGAGCAGGGCACCCCCGGCGTCGCCTGCGTGGCCGTCGCGGTCGACTACCGCATCCCGGCCACCGACGCCATCAGCTGCTCCATGCCCGCAGGGCTGCCCCGCTCCGAGGTCGAGCAGATCACCGAAGCGATCATCAAACACACCCGCAAGCTGGCTGCCACCCTGCGCAGGGAGGGCATCCGCTAGCCCAGGGAAGGACCGTCGATGCGGTCAGGCGGCGTACTCGTCCTCCCCGTGACCCCGTTCGGCCCCGACGGCGGGCTCGCCGAATCCGTACTCGCCCGCCACGTGGCCGACGGCGTCGCCGCCGGAGCCGGAGGAGTGTTCGCCGCCTGCGGCACCGGCGCCCTCACTCCGGCGAGCACCAGCGGGTCGTCGCCACCGCCACCGCGGGACGCGTCCCCGTCTTCGCCGGAGCCGACGGCCTGCTGCGCACCGCGCGTTCCCTGGCCCGCGCCGCCGCCCCCCGCGGGCGCCGACGGCCTGCTGCTCATGCCGCCCTACCTCGTCACCGGCCCTGCCACCGGCCCGAAGCTCACCACCACCTGACCCCCGACACCCCCTTCACCGCCCGCCTGACCCCGCACACCCTTCACCGCACGCCTGACCCCGCACACCCTTCACCGCCCGCCTGACCCCACACGCCCTTCACCGCACGCCTGACCCCGCACACCCTTCACCGCCCGCCTGACCCCACACGCCCTTAGCCGGCACCTGACCCCGCACGCCCTTAGCCGGCACCTGACCCCGCACGCCCTTCGTTGGCCCCCGCCCCCGCACACCGGCCGACCGCTGACCGGTAGCCGCTCGCTTCGCGGCGCGCGTTGCCCACCGTCCGGCCGTCCGGCGACGCCTACAAAGCACCCTCCGGCGACGCCTGGAAACGACGAAAGGCCCGCCGAGCCGGGTCGAGGTGCGACCACGCACCCTCATCCCCGTTCGGCGAGCCCTCCTGTCTACGTCAGCTCACCTGGAGCCGGCCGTCCACCCGGCGCGGGATGGACAGCGGGTTGGCGTCCTTGAGCTCGTCGGGCAGCAGCTCCTCCGGCCAGTCCTGGTACGCGGTCGGCGCGACCCACCGCTCGATCGCGGTCGCACCGACGGACGTGGTGGTCGTGGTGGCGGCCGGCCAGGGCCCGCCGTGGTGCATGGCCCAGCAGACGGCGACGCCGGTCGGCCAGCCGTTCCAGATGAGCCGCCCGGCCTTCCTGCCCAGGACCTCGACCACCTCGGCGGCCTCCTGCGGCTCCGTGCTGTGCACGCTCGCCGTCAGCGACCCGTCGAGCCGCTCCAGCACCGGCCGCAGGTCGGCGACGTCGCGGTAGGTGACCACGATGGACGCCGGGCCGAAGCACTCCTCGCCGATGGCGGGCAGCTTGGCCGCGAACGTGTCGAGGTCGGTGGTGAACACCTTGGGCGTGACCGCCCAGCTCCCCTCCCCCGGCTTGCCCTCGGCCAGGAGCTGCAGCTGGCTCAGCCGCTCGACGCCGCCCAGGTAGTTGTCGCGGATGCGCTCGGCCAGCATGGGCCCGCCGGTCGTACCCTCGACGGCCTCGACGATCGCCTTGCGCAGCTCGTCGCCCTCGGGCACGAACAGCAGGCCGGGGTTCGTGCAGAACTGTCCGACTCCGAGCGTCAGGGACGCGGCGAACCCGGTCGCCACTTCCTTGGCCGGCGCCGACGGCAGCACGACCACGGGGTTGACGCTGCCCAGCTCGCCGTAGAACGGGATGGGCGTCTCCCGCTCGTCGATCAGCTTCTGGATGGCCTTGCCTCCGGCCACCGACCCGGTGAACCCGGCCGCTACCACGCTGGGGTGCTTGACCAGGTCGACGCCCGCCTGCATGCCCTGCACCAGACCGAGCAGGTCGGGGTTGGGCAGTGCCTCGCGCACGATCTTCGCGACCCGCTCGGAGGTGTTGGGGTGCCCGGGGTGCGCCTTCACGACCACGGCGCAACCGGCCGCGAGCGCCGAGGCGGTGTCGCCACCGGCCACCGAGAACGCGAACGGGAAGTTGCTCGCCGCGAACACCGCGACCACACCCGGCAACGCCTGCTTCACCCGGCGCACGTCGGGCCGGGGCGGCGTCAGCGAGGGGTCGGCGTGATCGATGATCGCCTCAAGGTAGCCGCCGTCCCTGATGACCTCCGCGAAGAGCCTGAACTGGCCTGCCGCACGCGCGACCTCGCCGCGCAGGCGTCCCTCGCCGAGCGCGGTCTCCTGGTCGGCGAGCCGCCACAGCTCGTCAACGTGAGCGGAGAGCGCGTCGGCGACGGCTTCAAGCGCGACGGCACGCTCGGCGGCCGGAGTCGCCCGCCACGCCGCTCCGGCAGCGGCCGCAGCGGAAACGATCCTGTCGACACCGGCGCTGTCGGTCTCGGGCAGGGCGGCACCCACGGTTTCGCCGGTCCTGGGGTCGTGTCCGTAGATCATCGAAAGGCCCTTCGGAGTCTTGACACTTCTTCAGCCTGATTCTTACAGTTGCGGCAACTTGTCCACAAATCTGGCCATCGTTCACATATATGGACGGCGAGCGAATGATCATTCGGCAGATCCATGTAACTCCCGTCGCCTTCAGGGATCCGCCCCTCCTCAACGCCGCCGGAGTCCACGAGCCGTGGGCTCTCCGTACCATTGTCGAGGTCGTCACCGACGAAGGCCTGAGCGGGTTGGGCGAAACGTACGGTGACCTGCGGCATCTCGCCAAGGTACGCGACTGCGCGAACGCTCTGGTCGGGCTCGACGTCCACGCGCTCAACGAGATGTACGCCAGAGTCGCCGCCACCATCGGCGCACCGCCGGCCGCCCATGGAGGCGGCCCGTCCGACGAGCAGACCGATGCGGCGGCGAGGAGAAAACCGACCGGCGACGCCACGAAGGAGACGACGTCAGCCGAGGGCGCCACGAACGAAAAGCCGGCCGGCGCGACCACGAAGGAGAAGACGGTCGACCGCGTCTTCTCCCCCTTCGAGGTGGCCTGCCTCGACATCCGCGGCAAGGCGGCCGGCGTTCCGGTGAGCGATCTGCTGGGCGGCCGGGTCAGGGACGCCGTCCCGTACAGCGCGTACCTCTTCTACAAGTGGGCCGGCCACCCGGGCGAGGAGCCGGACCGCTTCGGCGCCGCCCTGGACGAAGCGGGCATCGTACGGCAGGCGAAGCTGCTCATCGACGAGTACGGCTTCCAGTCCATCAAGCTCAAGGGCGGCGTCTACCCGCCCGACCAGGAGATCTCCGCGATCAGGGCGCTGCACGAGGCGTTCCCCGGCGTACCGCTCCGCCTCGACCCGAACGCCGCCTGGACGGTGCAGACCTCGATCCGCGTGGGCCGCGAACTCGACGGCGCGCTCCAGTACCTGGAGGACCCGACGCCGGGCATCGAGGGCATGGGCGAGGTCGCCGCCGCCGTCCCCATGCCGCTCGCCACCAACATGTGCGTGGTCGCCCCCGAACACTTCCCGCCCGCCATGGCCGCCCGCTCCATCGGCGTCCTCCTCCTGGACCACCACTACTGGGGTGGTCTCGTACGCTCCTCGCACGTGGCCGCCATGTGCGACGCCTTCGGCCTGTCCATGTCGATGCACTCCAACTCCCACCTCGGCATCAGCCTGGCCGCCATGACGCACCTGGCCGCCGCCACGCCGAACCTCACGTTCGCCTGCGACACGCACACCCCCTGGCAGGACGGCCAGGACGTGGTCGCGCCCGGCGCCCTGCGCTTCGAGAACGGCGCCGTCCCCGTTCCCACCGCCCCGGGTCTCGGCGTGGAACTCGACAGGGACGCGCTGGCGGTGATGAACGAGCAGTACGAGAAGTGCGGGATCAGGAAGCGGGACGACACGTCGTATATGCGACGCTTCGACCCGTCCTTCACCGCCAAGCGCCCCCGCTGGTAACCCCACCCACCTCAGGCTGGGAAGGTAGGACCCCCTCAGAACACGGACACCACGCACCCACCCCCACAGGGGACTGCTCAGTAAGGAGAGGCCCCCGCCCACAGGGCAGAAACACCACCACCCACCACCGACCGAACCACAGCCGAGCCGAAACTCCCCCACCCACCACCGACCGAGCCAAAACACCACCGGCCACCACCAGCCGAGCCAAAACACCACCGGCCACCACCGACCGAACCAAAACACCACCGGCCACCACCAGCCGAGCCAAAACACCACCGCCCAACACCGACCGAACCGAAGCACCACCGCCCATCACCGGACGGACCGGAAAAACCACCGGCCACCCCTGACCGATCCGAAACACCACCGCCCACCCCAACGAGCCACAAGCCGAATCGCACAGCAACCCCGACCGCCAGAAACCACCATCGGAGTCGAGGGAACCCACCCACGACCACGAAGACCAACACCCAAAAGACCAGCAGCTATGACACTTCCGGCAAGGAGAGCCCTGTGGTGAACGTCGCCTACCTGTACCCCTGGGACGTGGTCGGTGACCCGTCGGCCCCGCGCCGCCTGGCCGACCTGGGCGTCGAGGCGGTCGCGCTGGCGGCCAGCTACCACTCGACGCGGGCGGCCACGCCGTACCACCCGGCACATCGCGTGCTGGACGTGCCGTATCCGGCCTTCTACCTCCCGATCCGCCCGTCGTCCTGGTCCCGGCTGGTGCCCGCCGCCCCCACCTGGACTCCTGCCGACGCCTACCTGCAGGCCAGGGACGCACTCAAGGGCGTGGGCCTCCAGGTGCACGCCTGGACCGTCCTCACCCATAACTCCCACCTCGGCGCCGCCCACCCCGACCTGGTCGTGCGCAACGCCTTCGGCGACGCGTACCCGTACGCGCTGTGCCCGTCGCACGAGGACGTCATCGAGTACTGCGAAAACCTGGTCAGCGAGATCCTGAACCTGGGCGAGCCGGACGGCCTCATCCTGGAGGCCTGCGGCCCGATGGGCTTCGGCCACACGAGCGTGCACGAGAAGACCTCCGGCGCCGACTGGACCCCCACCGACACGGACCTCCT
The DNA here is from genome assembly GCF_040678535.1 of Nonomuraea sp. NPDC052634. NCBI lineage: Bacteria > Bacillati > Actinomycetota > Actinomycetes > Streptosporangiales > Streptosporangiaceae > Nonomuraea > Nonomuraea sp. NPDC052634. The sequence continues at coordinate 2,849,545 of NZ_JBFATY010000001.1, forward strand.
TTCCCTCTGCTTCTGCACGAACTGCGCCCCCCGCTACCCCGAGCCGGCAAGGTCCGTCATCCGCAACGCCATAGACCGCACCACCCCAGCCCCCGCAACGGACAACACCACGCCAGGCCCCGCGGCAGACGGCACCACGCCAGGCCCGGCAACGGACGGCACCATGCCAGGCTCCGCAACGGACAACAGCACCACGGGCTCCGCACCAGACCGCACCACCGCAACATCCGTCACGAGGGGCACCACCGCAACGCCTGTCACGAGCGGCATCACCACCAGCTCCGCGAAGGACCACACCACCGCAAACTCGGCAGGCTCCACGCCCGCCGTGCAGCCCTCAACCGGCCCGATGACCGTCGACCAGGCTTTGGGCGACCTGGCAGACGAGGTACGGGAGATCCGCACAGCTCTCACCACAACCCTCCGCCAACGCCTGATCAGCGTGGCCAAGCGAACCGCCCCGAACGTTCCCATCACCCTGCACGCCAACCCCGACCCGTGGGCCACCGGCGCCTTCGCTCCCCTCCCCGCGGGTGAGCCGGACGTCGACGTCCTGGTGGGCAATTGCTGGGGCGACCCTGCCACGGACGCCGCCCGCCTGACCCGCCTCGGCGAGCTCGCCACCGCGTCCCAGCGAGTGGGCGCCTACGTCCTCGCCCTCCCACCCCGCCCCGCCGACGCGGAAGTGCTGGCCGACCAGCTCAGGACGTACAGCAAGGCCGGAGCCACAGAGTTCCACCTGTACCACGCCGGCCTGGCCAGCCCTCAACGCCTCCAGGCCCTCACAAAAGCCCTGAACCTCTGCCGTTAACCGGAAGAATTTGCACACCCCTGCCTGAAAAACCTGCCCCCGCCCACTCCTGACCGGAAGACCCGCCTACCCCACCTGCCCACTCTTGACCGGAACACCTGCCCGCCCCCGGCCAGAGCACCTGCCCGCCCCTGGCCAGAGCACCTGCCTGCCCCTGGCCGGAGGACCTGGTGGTTGCGTCCACGGGAGTGGTGTACGAGTTTGACCTGGTCAGCTGGCGTGGCGCCGTGAAATGGTGACGGCCATCGCGTGATCCTTCGAGTAGCTAGTCCAAGATCGAAGGAGGACACGTGATGGCCGCGGACAACAGTGTGACGCCCGAGCAGTGGCTGGCGCAGCAGATCCAAGCCGGCGACCCCGACATGTTGCGATCCATGGTGAAGACCATGGCCGAGGCGTTGATGTCGGCCGAGGCCGACACCCTGTGCGGAGCCGACTACGGCCGGCGCAGTACCAAGCGGACCAACCGGCGCAACGGCTACCGGGCGCGTGAGTGGGACACCCGGGCCGGCACGATCGAGCTGGCCATCCCGAAACTGCGGTCGGGCTCCTACTTTCCGGACTGGCTGCTGGAACGCAGGCGGCGTGCCGAGCAGGCGCTGATCAGCGTCGTGGCCACCAGCTACCTGCTCGGCGTCTCAACAAGGCGGGTCGACAAGCTGATCGAGCAGCTCGGCATCACGCACATCTCCAAAAGCCAGGTCTCGCAGATGGCCAAGACGCTCGATGAGCAGGT
>NZ_JBFATY010000002.1:0-79810 GCF_040678535.1 Nonomuraea sp. NPDC052634
AACAATCCCAGCCGGCATCAACAACATTGATGCCAACTAAAAGGAATCCACGTCATGGAAACATGACGGGGTAATGCATCATGCACTGGCTTTTAACACACTGTTGAGTTCTCAAGAAACGGACGCGTACATCCGCACCAGAATCCTTGGGAGACCCTGGTGCGCGAGGCGCACACTTCGTTTACTCCAGATTACCCGATCCGGACGAATCTTGTCAAACCGCCCGTTCCGGGATCTTCCGGACTCGCCTCTCTCCGAGGCAACCCTTCAAACTTACTCCAACATTCGGCTCTTGTCCAACCGCACGGCGGACGCAACCCGAAGATCGGGGTTCGTTCACTGGGATGTCAGGGCCGGGCGGCCCTGCGGTTCAAAACTTTACCAGCCTCTGGGACCGGGAAGGTCCATCTCCGGTAACAGATGGACCTTCCCGGCGACCGTACGGTCTAAACGCCCAGAGCGGCGAGCTGTGCCTCAAGGCGCTCGATGTCCGCGGACGCCTGCTCGGCACGTGCCTTGACCTTGGCCACCACTTCCTGCGGCGCCTTGGCCATGAACTGCTCGTTGCCCAGCTTGGCGGCCACCTGCGCGGCCTCCTTGCGGGCGGCGGCGAGATCCTTCTCCAGGCGCTTGCGCTCGGCCGCGACGTCGATGGCGCCGGCGGTGTCGAGCTCAACGGTCACACCGCTCACCGTCAGGCGCGCGGTGGTGCTGAACGACTCCCCAGGCTCCGTCAGGCGCAGCAGCGCGCGTATGGCGCTCTCCTGGCCGGTCAGCGGCGTGCCGGACAGGCCGAGCCGCGCGGCCACCTTCTGGCCGGGCTTGAGCCCCTGATCGGAGCGGAACCGGCGGACCTCGGTCACCAGCTCCTGCAACGCCTCGATCTCCGCCTCGGCGGCCGGGTCGGTGTAGCGCGGGTCGGCCGTGGGCCACGGGGCGATCACGATCGACTCGCCGCCGGTGACGGCCCGCCACAGCTCCTCGGTCACGAACGGCACCAGCGGATGCAGCAACCGCAGCAGCGCGTCGAGCACGTGGCCGAGCACCAGCCGGGTGTGCTCAAGGCCCTCGGCGAGCTGGATCTTGGCCAGCTCGAGGTACCAGTCGCACACCTCGTCCCAGGCGAAGTGGTAGAGCAGGTCGGACGCCTTGGCGAACTCGAACTCCTCGAACGCCGCGTCGGCCTGGGTGATGACGGACTGCAGCCGCGACAGGATCCACCGGTCGGCCGCCGTCAGCTCGGCGCCCTCCAGCGAGCCCACGGCGGCGCCGTTCATCAGGGCGAACCTGGTGGCGTTCCAGATCTTGTTGCAGAAGTTGCGCGAGCCTGCCGCCCACTCCTCGCTCACCGCGACGTCGGCGCCGGGGTTGGCGCCGCGCAGCAGCGTGAAGCGGGTGGCGTCGGCGCCGAAGCGCTCGACCCAGTCGAGCGGGTCGACCACGTTGCCGAAGGACTTCGACATCTTCTTGCCGTACTGGTCGCGGACCATGCCGTGCAGCGCGACGACACGGAACGGCGGCTCGCCGTCCATGGCGTACAGGCCGAACATCATCATCCTGGCGACCCAGAAGAACAGGATGTCGTAGCCCGTCACCAGCACCGAGGTCGGGTAGAAGCGCTCCAGGTCGGGCGTGCGGTCGGGCCAGCCGAGCGTGGAGAACGGCCACAGGCCCGAGGAGAACCAGGTGTCGAGGACGTCGGGGTCCTGGACGTAGCCGGCGGGCGGCTCCTCGTCGGGGCCGACGCAGACGACCTCACCGTTGGGGCCGTACCAGACCGGGATGCGGTGGCCCCACCAGAGCTGGCGCGAGATGCACCAGTCGTGCATGTCGTCGACCCAGTCGAAGTAACGCTTGGCCATCTCCGGCGGGTGGATGCGGGTACGCCCGTCGCGCACGGCGTCGCCGGCGGCCTTGGCCAGCGGCGCGACGTTGACGAACCACTGCAGCGACAGCCGCGGCTCGACCACCGTCTTGCAGCGCGAGCAGTGGCCGACGGAATGGAGGTAGGGCCGCTTCTCGTCGACGATCTTGCCTTCGGCGCGCAGCGCGGCCACCACCGCGGGACGCGCCTCGAACCGGTCGAGCCCCTCGAAGGGCCCGTGCGCGGTGATCACGCCGCGCTCGTCCATGATGGCGATCGACGGCAGGTCGTGGCGGCGGCCGATCTCGAAGTCGTTGGGGTCGTGGGCGGGCGTCACCTTGACCGCGCCGGTGCCGAACTCGGGGTCGACGTGCTCGTCGGCGACCACCGGGATCATGCGGCCGGTCAGCGGCACCTCGACCATGGTGCCGATCAGGTGCGCGTACCGCTCGTCCGACGGGTGGACGGCCACGGCGGTGTCGCCGAGCATGGTCTCGGCGCGGGTGGTGGCCACCACGATCTCGTCGGAGTAGCGGATGGAGACGAGCTCGCCTTCGTCCTCGCTGTGCTCGACCTCGATGTCGGAGAGTGCGGTCAGGCAGCGCGGGCACCAGTTGATGATGCGCTCGGCGCGGTAGATCAGCCCGTCGTCGAAGAGCTTCTTGAAGATCGTCTGTACGGCCCGCGACAGCCCGGTGTCCATGGTGAACCGCTCGCGCGACCAGTCCACGCCGTCGCCGAGCTTGCGCATCTGGCCGAGGATGCGGCCGCCGGACTCCTCCTTCCACTCCCAGACGCGCTTGACGAACGCCTCGCGCCCCAGGTCGTGGCGGGACTTGCCCTCCTTGGCCAGCTCACGCTCGACCACGTTCTGCGTCGCGATGCCCGCGTGGTCCATGCCGGGCAGCCAGAGCGTCTCGTAGCCGCGCATGCGGGCACGGCGCGTCAGCGCGTCCTGGATGGAGTGGTCGAGTGCGTGGCCGATGTGCAGCACGCCCGTCACGTTGGGCGGCGGCAGGACGATGGTGTACGGCTCGCGCGAGCTGCCCGGGTCGGCGCGGAAGTAGCCTTCGGATACCCAGCGCTCGTAGCTGCGGGTCTCGACGTCGGCCGGTGTGTATTGGGTGGGCAGCTCTGGCGTTGTCACAGCATCCAATTCTAGGGAGACGGAAAAGCGGAACGCCCCATGGTTTATGACCACGGGGCGCCGGCGGTGTCGGCTGCGCTGCCGGAGGCGGCGCTCAGGCCGACTTCTCGCGCGGGGTGCGCTGCTGCTTGGCGGCGAGCTGGTCGCGCGGTACGAGGGTCGGGATCGCGTGTTCGAGCACCGACTCTCGGGTGATGACGACCCTGGCGACGTCTTGCCTGGAGGGCACCTCGTACATGACGGACTGGAGCACCTCCTCCAGGATGGCGCGCAGGCCGCGGGCGCCGGTGCCGCGCAGGATCGCCTGGTCGGCGATGGCCTCGAGGGCGCCGTCGGTGAACTCCAGCTCCACGCCGTCGAGCTCGAGCAGCTTGCGGTACTGCTTGACCAGCGCGTTGCGGGGCTCGGTGAGGATCTGGATGAGGGCCTCGCGGTCGAGGTTGTGCACCGAGGTGATGACCGGGAGCCGGCCGACGAACTCGGGGATCATGCCGAACTTCAGCAGGTCCTCCGGCATCACGTCGGCGAAGATGTCGGCGGTGTCGACTTCTTCCTTCGACCGGATGATCGCGTTGAAGCCGATGCCCTTCTTGCCGATGCGCGACTCGATGATCTTTTCCAGGCCGGCGAACGCACCACCGCAGATGAACAGCACGTTGGTGGTGTCGATCTGGATGAACTCCTGGTGCGGGTGCTTGCGGCCACCCTGCGGAGGAACCGAGGCGGTGGTGCCCTCCAGGATCTTCAGCAGCGCCTGCTGCACGCCCTCGCCGGAGACGTCGCGCGTTATCGACGGGTTCTCGCTCTTACGGGCGATCTTGTCGACCTCGTCGATGTAGATGATGCCGGTCTCGGCCTTCTTGACGTCGTAGTCGGCGGCCTGGATGAGCTTGAGGAGGATGTTCTCGACGTCCTCGCCGACGTATCCCGCCTCGGTGAGCGCGGTGGCGTCGGCGATGGCGAAGGGCACGTTGAGCATCTTCGCCAGCGTCTGCGCCAGCAGCGTCTTGCCCGAGCCCGTGGGCCCGAGCAGCAGGATGTTGCTCTTGGCCAGCTCGAGACCGTCGTCTCTGCCCCGGTCGCCCGACTGCACCCGCTTGTAGTGGTTGTACACCGCTACCGAGAGAGCCTTCTTCGCCTTGTCCTGACCGATGACGTAGGCGTCGAGGAACTCGTAGATCTCCCTCGGCTTGGGCAGGTTGTCCCACTTGAGTTCGGAGGACTCGCTCAGCTCCTCCTCGATGATCTCGTTGCAGAGATCGATGCACTCATCGCAGATGTAGACGCCTGGACCGGCAATGAGCTTCTTGACTTGCTTCTGGCTCTTTCCGCAGAAAGAGCACTTCAGCAGGTCTCCCCCGTCGCCGATGCGTGCCACCCCAGATACTCCTTTGCGTGGGACCGCCCTGCTCACGAGAGCAGTGTCTCCGGACATCCTCCGGACTAGGCCGAACCGCTCAGGTTTCGACGTTACCGTCTTCTGGGCCCTCAGTGAGCCCCCTAGCGGCGAGTCGCACCGGAACGTGCCCTATCGGGCAGCGCCCCGGTGCGTCACGTCTCGTCTAGGAAGCGACGGCCTGAGCTCGCTTCTTCCTGGACGGGATGATGTCATCGATCAGACCATACGCCTTTGCCTCGACCGCGTTGAGAATTTTGTCGCGTTCGATGTCCTTGCGGATCTGGGCGGAGGTCTTGCCCGTGTGGTTCGCGATGATGTCCTCGAGCAGCGTGCGCATGCGCAGGATCTCGCGGGCCTGGATCTCGATGTCGCTTCCCTGGCCACCGCCCTCGGTGGACGGCTGGTGGATCAGCACCCGGGCGTTGGGCAGCGCGAACCGCTTGCCCGGGGTGCCGCCGGCCAGCAGCACGGCCGCGGCGGAGGCGGCCTGGCCGAGGCAGACGGTCTGAATCTCCGGCCGGACGAACTGCATCGTGTCGTAGATCGCCGTCATGGCGGTGAAGGAGCCGCCGGGCGAGTTGATGTAGATGCTGATGTCACGGTCGGGGTCGAGCGACTCCAGCGTCAGCAGCTGGGCCATCACGTCGTTGGCCGACGCGTCGTCGATCTGCACTCCGAGGAAGATGATGCGGTCCTCGAAGAGCTTGTTGTAGGGGTTCATCTCCTTCACGCCGTACGACGTGCGCTCGACGAAGGAGGGGAGAACGTAACGGCTCTGGATGTTCATGTCAGCTCCCCCTAGGAAACCGGGCCCGCGGAGGGCACCTGACGCGCACTGCGCACCACGTGGTCGATGAAGCCGTAGTCCTTGGCCTCCTCGGCCGTGAACCAGCGATCGCGGTCGGAGTCGGCCTCGATCTGCTCCAGCGGCTGCCCGGTGTGGTAGGCGATCCGCTCGGCCAGCGTCTTCTTCACATAAAGCATCTGCTCGGCCTGGATGGCGATGTCGGCGGCGGTACCGCCGATGCCGCCGGAAGGCTGGTGCATCATCACCCGGGCGTGCGGCAGAGCGTAACGCTTGCCCTTGGCCCCGGCCGTGAGCAGGAACTGCCCCATCGATGCCGCCATGCCCATGACCACGGTGGACACGTCGTTAGGCACGTATTCCATCATGTCGTAGATGGCCATGCCGGCACTGACGGAGCCGCCGGGCGAGTTGATGTAGAGCGTGATGTCGCGCTCGGGGTCGTCGGCCGCGAGCAGCAGCAGCTCGGCGCAGATGCGGTTGGCGATCTCGTCGTTGACCTCCTGCCCGAGCACGATGATGCGCTCCCGGAGCAGGCGCTGGTAGAGCTGGTCCTCAAGCCGGAAGGCGGAGCCGTTCTCACGGCCTCGAGACTCAGGCTGATAGAAGGTCGGCGGGCTGGTCACAGCGTCACCTTCCGATGCGTCGTAATCGATTGGCTTTGCTTGTGACCTTAACGCGCGCCGCCTACAGCTCATGCCCGGTCCCTGGCGCTGTTCGCTGACGGCGCAGGTTCGGGCGGCGCGGCGGCTGTCCTCGCGTGCGGCTTTCGTGACCGTACGAGGTATAAGCCCCTGCGGAACGCAGGGTCGGGGACGCGGGCGGGGCGCTGGGAGCGCTGAGACGGCTTCTGAGAGCGTCACGTGCCCGAGTCGGCTCTCGTACGCCCCGCGCGCCCACGATGCGTGCTGGGCTCTCTCAGCGCCGGTCACGGCCGACCGGGCATGGGAAAGCCCCCGGGACCGTCCCCGGGGGCTTTCCGAAGCCGGGTGAGGCGTCAGGCCTCGGGCTTGGCCTCCTCGGAGGACTCGCTCTCCTCCTGAACGACCTCTTCACCGTTGATCTCGGTGTAGATGGCCTTGAGGTCGACCTCGTTGCCGTCGGTGTCGACGACCTTGGCGGCGTCGCCCAGGACGGACTTGGCCTTGTCGCGCACGATCTCGACCATGGCCAGCGTGAGCTGGTCGTTGTCGGCGAGGTGCTTGGCCAGGTCGTTGGGCTGGACGCCCATCTCCATGGCGCGGCGCACGACGAAGTTGGTCAGCTCCTGCTCGGAGACGCCCAGCTCCTCGGCCTTGACGATCTTGTCGAGCACGAAGCCGACCTTGATGGCGCGCGCGGAGTTCTTCTCGAACTCGGCGAAGCGCTCCTCCTCCGTCGTCTGGTAGAGGCGGAAGAAGGCCTCGCGGCTGAGGCCGCTCTCGGCGATCTGGTGGTCGAGGTTGTGCTTGCGGGCGTCGATCTCGGCCTTGAGCGCGCTCTCGGGGATCGGAATGTCGATCTTCTCGAGCAGCGCGTCGAGCGCCTTCTCGCGAGCCTGCACGACCTGGTCGATCAGCTTGTTGCGGCGGGCCTGCTCGCGGATGCTGGCCTTGAGCTCGTCGAGCGTGTCGAACTCGCTGGCGAGCTGGGCGAACTCGTCGTCGAGCTCGGGGAGGACCTTCTCCTTGACCGACTTGACGTTGATGATGACGTCGGCTTCCTCGCCGGCGTTCTTGCCGCCGACCAGCTCGGTCTTGAAGCTCTTCTCCTCGCCGGCGGACATGCCCTGGAGCGCGTCGTCGAGGCCCTGCAGCACGGAGCCGGCGCCGACCTCGTAGGAGACCTCGTTGGCCTGCTGCTCCTCGATGTTGACGCCGTCGATCTCGGCGCGCAGGTCCATCACGACGAAGTCGCCGTTGGCCGCGGGGCGGTCGACGCCGGTGAGCGTGGCGAACCGCTGGCGCAGCGCGTCGAGCTGGGCGTCGACGTCTTCGTCGGAGACCTCGGCGGAGTCGACCGTGACCTCGATGCCCTGGTAGTCGGGGACCTCGAAGTTGGGCCGGATGTCGACCTCGGCGGTGAACTCGATCTGCTCACCGTCGTCGATCTTGGTGACTTCGATGTCCGGCTGGCTGACCGGGAACACGTCGACCTCGTCGACGGCCTGGCCGTACAGCTTGGGCACCGCGTCGTTGAGGGTCTCCTCCAGCACTACCGCCCGGCCGAAGCGCTGCTCGATGATGCGGGCCGGAACCTTGCCAGGCCGGAACCCGGGGACGCGCACCTGCTGCGCGACCTTCTTGTACGCCGCATCCATGCTCGGGCGCAGCTCGTCGAACGGCACCTCGACAGTGAGCTTGACCCGGGTCGGGCTGAGCTCCTCGACAGCGGTCTTCACGGAATGGTCTCCTTGATCAAGCTACGAGTGATCGCGGGCGCGTCCATTCGGTACGGCTCACGCGCCGCGCCCACATGAGCGGTGTTGGGCATGCTCCGCCACGGCGGCATCCAACGCCGATGGCCAGTCTAGGGCAGATGCATACCCAACCACGACGCCACCGCTTTGAGAAAACGCGATCAGAACTCGTCCGCGATCGTCCTCAGCAGCTCGATCGTCTCATCCGGGGTGGTGCTGACGGCGCACAACCGCTCCATCACCTCGGTGTATCGGTCCACATCCTCACGCTTGTCCAGGTAGAGCGCGCTCGCCAGCTGCTCGACGTAAACGACGTCCGGCAGGTCGGTGTCGGCGAAGCGCAGGATGCTGAACGCGCCCCCTTCCGCGCTGTGCCCGCCGTAGCTGAACGGCATGATCTGGATGGTGATGTTCGGCTGGCGCATGAGGTCGATGAGGTGCTCGATCTGCGCCCTCATCACCTCGACGCCGCCGATCGGCCGCCGCAGCGCGGCCTCGTCGATCACCGCCCAGAAGACGGGTCCGTCGGGCTTGTCGAAAATCCGCTGGCGCTCCAGACGGAGGTCCACCCTCCTGGCGATCTCCTCCGCCCCGATGCCCGCCGCCCCGGCGGTCACCACAGCCCTTGCGTACTCCTTGGTCTGCAACAGTCCCGGCACGAACTGGACTTCATAGGTCCTGATCCTGGTCGCGGCCTCCTCGAGGCCGACGTACGCCTGGAACCACGTGGGCAGGACGTCGTTGAACCGGTGCCACCAGCCCGGTTCGTTGGCGGTGGCGACCAGGTCGAGCACCGCGGCGCGAGCCTCCTCATCCACCACCCCGTACAGGGTCAGCAGGTCCGCCACGTCACGTTCTTTGAACCCCACTCGGCCGAGTTCCATCCGGCTGATCTTGGATTCCGACCCGCGGATGATGTGGCCGGCCTCCTCGCGAGTGACGTTCTTCGCTTCCCTGAGCTTGCGCAGCTGGGAGCCCAGGAGGATGCGCAGCGCCGTCGGCCCGGAACCCGGCTGGTTCTGCGTCACTTTGCCTCCTATCAAGGTCCGCACACACAGTGACACCACACCGCCAGGTATGACAAGGTCTCAGCGTGGTGTCCGATTCGGATACCTATGACCCCGAAACGCCGCTTGCGGTTGCACATTGCACCTGCACGTGCATTTGGGTCTTGCAGCTGCCGCGTTCGTGACCCATGATGGCTTAGTGCATATTGGGCCATACATGCACTGACCAAGGCTTTACGGGGAGGTATCGGCAGCATGGTGGAGGACCCTCTGGCCACTGCCGACTGCCTGCAGATCACCCGTGAGGTGGGCTTCGACCACCTGTTCACGGGTGGCAAGCCCTACACCACCTCGTGCCCGCTGCCCTTTCAGGCCGACTCGGTCAAGACCGCGCGGGACGTCACCCGCAACACGCTGCGCCGCTGGGGCCTGCACGAGCTGAGCGACGACGCCGCCCTGGTGGTCTCTGAGCTGGTCACGAACGCGGTCAGGTACGCGATGTACGCAGGCGGCCGGCACGGGATCGAGCTGCTGCTCATGCGGGTCGCGCCGCACGTGCTGCTGGCCGTGGCCGACCCGAGCGACGAGGTGCCGACGCCCAAGGAGCCCGACTTCATCTCCGAGAACGGGCGCGGGCTCTACATCGTCGAGACCTACAGCCAGTGCTGGGGCTGGGACCCGCTGGCGCGCGGCGGCAAGGCGGTCTGGGCGCTGTTCCGCGCCGACGCCTGAGCGGGTCTCGAAGGCGGGCTCACTCGCCGGTGACGCCGTCGATCCGTTCGCGCAGCAGGTCCGCGTGACCGTTGTGGCGGGCGTACTCCTCGATCATGTGCACCAGGATGTAGCGGTGGGTGCACTCGCGCCCTTTACGGTCTCCCACCGCGTCGAGCGGCTTGGCGGCCGAGATGGCGCGGGCGCGCTCGATCTCCTCCTGCCACACGTCGAACGCCTCCTTCACCGAGGCGGTGTCCACCTCCTTGAAGTCGGCGTCGTTGTCGCGGTCCTTGTCCCAGAGCTTGGGCAGGGCCTCGCCGTCGAGCACGACGCGAAACCATACGCGTTCGACGTGGGCCATGTGCCTGACCAGGCCGAGCAGGGACATCGCCGAGGGCTCCGCCGAGCGCAGGCGCAACTGCTCGTCGGTGAGGCCGGCGCACTTGACGGCGAGAGTGGCGCGGTGCCATTCGAGCCAGTTGGTCAGCATGGTCCGCTCGTCGCCGGTCAGGGGCGGAACGGTTCGGGTGTCGATCACGCCGACCGACCTTATTCCGATATGTCATCTTGTTCGGCGCGAAAGTGGCTTTGGAGGATCTTGTAGGCGGCCGCGCGTACGGCGTCGTGCCTGACGTTCGCCACGAACTTCTCGGGCGTGTCGCCGCACAGGCGGCGCAGGGCGGCGGAGCCGTCGAGCAGCGACCCGATCAGCGTGCGCTGGGCGGTCAGGCGGCGCGGGCGGCCGTCGCCGTCCGAGTCCCTCAGGCAGCCGTGCCTGCCCTCGTAGACGAACGGAGGCGGCAGGCGGGTGCCGCCCTCCAGGGTGACGGAGTGCGCGAGCGGGCGGCGTACGTAATTGGGCTCGGTGCGGTCGAGCGCGGCGAGCTGCTGCTCGTCGAGCCAGAGCACGAACAGCCTGGCGGTCTCCCCCGGGGCCGGCACCGGCGCGGCGGGCACATACCCCCATTTGCTGACATGTGCGGAGACGCCCGGAGCGATGCCCGGCACGTCGGCGACCGTCATGGGGACGACCGGGCGTACCCCGTGATTCAGGAACTTCCTGCGCACCTGGCTGGGCGCGGCGTTGGACCCGACGGCGATCACGCGGTGGCGGGCGTGCAGCGGCGCGCACCCCCGCGCCGCCAGCAGCCCGCTGAGCGTCCCCTCCCCTGCCCGCCACGTCTCCGGCCGGCCGTGGGGCCGCAGCGGCACGTACGCGTCTCCGTCCAGCACCCCGGAGCCCTCGGGGATCCGGCCCGGGTAGGTCAGCGGCTCGGCCATGGGATCGCCGTCGAAGAGGTCCATGGCCGCCATGATGCCCCTCAGCGCCTCGAGACCAGCGACCACAGGCGCTTCGTCGAGTCCCTGCGGCCCCATGCGATCACCGCGCAGAGCACGAGCACGGAGAGCGGCAGCACGCCGGGTCCCCCGAGCACCAGCCACTCCGTCAGCGCCGCGCACGCGGTCAGCGCCACCAACGCCAGCCCGGCCAGCCCGGCCAGCGGCGGCACCACGAGCCCCACCGCCCCCGCCGCCTCCAGGACGCCGGTCAGATGGCGGAACCAGTCACCCCACCCGATCGCCTCGAACGTGGACTTGGCCGGCTCGGCCCCGGTGAACTTCCCCAGTGCGCTCATCACGAAGAACCCGGCCAGCACGACCTGCAGAACCCACAGAGCGACGTGCGCGACCCTGCCGGTGGTGCGGCTTTGCGGTGCTATCGCCATGATCTGCCTCCCCTTGATTCGGTACGTCCGACGCTAAGGACGCGGACGCGCGGGGGGAATCGCGCTGGCTACCCGATGAAGTGCAGGTAAATGCACCCTTCTGCTCAGGCCCGGCATGCAGGCCCGGCATGTTCAGGACGGGCATGTTCAGGACGGGCATGCTCAGGGCGGGCATGCTCACGGGGCGACGCCACCAGGGGGCAGCCACGAGCAGACACCGCCGGTCTCGGTGGCGAGCCGATGGTTGACGGCTTCCAGGCCGCGCTCGTTGATCTGGCCGTCGTGGATGCCGAACGCCCGCTCGGGCGCGACGGCTCGGGCGAGTCGAGGGAGTCGCCGGGGTGGTAGAGGCGGTCGTCGACGACGTAGCCGAGGTTGGGGCAGTCGGGGCTGTCGCCGTAGACGATCGCGTGCCGCCCGCCCACCGTCCTGACGTGGAAACCCGCCGCGTCGAACTCCTCGCCCGTGGCGTGCCCGACGACGTCGAGACCCTGGAGGCGCGCTCCCCCGGGTACGTGCACGGGAACGCCGAGACCGGCCAGGCGCAGCCTGTCGATGTGGTCGTAGTGCTCGTCGGCCCAGTTCGCATTTCGCCCTGCGAGCATGGCCCGACCCGGTCACGCATGTCCACACCTGTACGCCTGGACCGTTACACAGTCAGTCACTCAGCTGGCAAAGCGACATCGCCGACCAATAAGATCACCCGCGCCAGTCCTCAGCTTGGGGCTGCACATAAGGGTGCGTGCCACTCCGATCCGAAGCGTGCGGGAGGTTAGAGCATGCCAGGAGACCCGTCCTCCTCGTCAGCGGAACCGCCTCAGATGGGCACGACGCTCGGACCGACCGAGTACATCGAACAGCGCCTAGAACAGTACAGGGGTTGGTACGACCGCAAGGCGATCAAGGCCAAAGCCCTTCACCTCCGGCTCAGTACCTTGGCTGTGGTCGGAGGAGCAGTCGTCCCTGTGCTCGTGAACATCGACCTTCCCTTCATCGACATCGCCACCACGCTGATCAGCCTGATGGTCGTGACGCTGGTCTCACTGGAGAGCGTGTACCACTACAGGGAGCAGTGGAAGAACTATCGATCCACCGAGCAAGCACTCGGCCACGAGCTGTTCCATTACAAGACCCGTACAGGGGTCTATGAGGGTCTCAATGACGATTCGGCGTTCAAGACGCTCGTGGAGCGGGTGGAGAACGCTATCGCCTCCGAGAACGCGTCCACCCTGAGCACCATGACTCTAGCCAGCCCGTCCTCCCACCAAGCGCTGCAATGAGCAGCAACTGTACTGCGCGACGGTCACCCCAGATCGGAGCGCAACCTCAAGGCATCCTTCGAACTCATCGGCCCTATTCGGCTACTCCGGCCTTCATGGCGTACCACCTGGCGCATCTGTGGGTCTACTCCGTTATCGCTTGTGAACCAGGTAGGCGGTGCTTCGACCACTGTGTCAACCCGGCCTGGGCGAGACAGTCCCTAGCTCGTCGGCGCCGGAAGTCGCGGTGACCTGCTCTCCCAATACCCACACCGCGCAGATCACCAGGCCCTGCCCAAGCCGCGCGGCTGAGCGGGCCCTGGCCTAGTGATCGAACGGAGCGGAACATCGCCAACTCTGAGCGACGCCTGTGGGGAGAAGGCTCGCCAGCGTACAAGGCCTTTCGAACCACCCCGTGGCGCTGCGGGGATTGCCCCGAAGCTTCGTGTAAATGATCTCGGACAACAGCGTGCCACCTGGGGAGATCTCGGCGGCGAGTCGGCCACAGCGGCACCGCAGTGACGAAGCCGTCCGCCGGAAGCAGGCTTGGCCGGTACCCCAGGCCCGGCGCTGTGGCGATGGACCACATGTTCGCGCCGTCGAGGCTCAATCACTCACCAATTAGGCGAAAGACCCCTCCCGGCTCGGGAAGGGCCTTTTGCGCTGGTCGGGGCGACAGGATTTGAACCTGCGACTTCTTGCTCCCAAAGCAAGCGCGCTGCCAAGCTGCGCCACGCCCCGTCTCGCCGGTTGCGCAAGCGCCCCAGGACTCCGGTACGCTTACGCTCTGACGACCGGATGAAGTCTAGACCAGAGTTCGACCGGTTCGCGCGGACGTAGCTCAATGGTAGAGCCCTAGTCTTCCAAACTAGCTACGCGGGTTCGATTCCCGTCGTCCGCTCCAAGAGACGGAAAGGCCAGGTCAACCCCCACACCGGGGAGCCTGGCCTTCCGCGTCTTCCGCGCCGGGCGAACACCGGATGCCGTCCTTTCCGTCCCGATGCGCCACGCTCGTAGGCTGGGTGGGGTGCGTGCGCGACCGATCTCCCGTGAGGCTCTCGTCGAGGAGCTGGCCGAGCTGATCTGTGACCGCCCGCCCGGCTCGTACGTCCGGGTGGCGGTGGACGGCGCGCCCGCGGCACGGCCAGCGGCGCTGGCCGACGAGCTGGTCGCGCCGGTGCGGCTGCGCGGGCGGCCGGTGCTACGGGTGTCGGCGGGCGACTTCCTGCGGCCCGCGTCGTTGCGGCTGGAGTTCGGCAGGACCGACCCCGACGCCTTCTACGACGACTGGCTGGATGTGAAGGCCCTGCGCCGGGAGGTGCTGGACCCGCTGGAGCCGGGCGGTTCGGGGCGGGTGCTGCCGGCGCTGTGGAACAGCGCGATCGACCGGGCGTACCGGCTGCCGTACGAGGAGCTGCCGCCCGGCGGGGTGGTGCTGGTCGACGGGACGCTGCTGCTGGGGCGGGGGCTGGCGTTCGAGGTGAGCGTGCACCTGTGGCTGTCGCCGGGCGCGCTCGAACGCGGCACGCAGGAGGAGGAGCGGTGGCGGCTGCCCGCGTACGAGCGGTACGAGCGCGAGGCCGCCCCGCAGCACAGCGCGGACGTGGTGGTGCGGTCGGACCATCCGGCGCGGCTCGCGGTGCTGATGCCGGGCGGTACTGGAACGCGGGCACGCGGCGGCGCACACTGAGGCGATGATCCCCAACAACTGGTACAACATCGTTCCGGACCTGCCGGAGCCGCCTCCGCCGCCGCTGCATCCCGGCACGCGGCAGCCCGTGGGCCCCGACGATCTCGCGCCGCTGTTCCCTGCGGAGCTGATCGCGCAGGAGGTGAGCGGCGAGCGGTTCGTGCCGATCCCGCAGGAGGTCCTCGACGTCTACCGGCTGTGGCGGCCGACGCCGCTGATGCGGGCCCGGCGGCTGGAGAAGGCGCTGGGCACGCCGGCCAGGATCTACTACAAGTACGAGGGCGTCTCGCCCGCGGGCTCGCACAAGCCGAACACGGCGGTGCCGCAGGCGTACTACAACGCGCGCGAGGGCGTGCGGCTGCTCACCACGGAGACGGGCGCGGGACAGTGGGGCTCGGCGCTGGCGTTCGCCTGCTCGCAGTTCGACGTGGAGTGCCGGATCTGGATGGTGCGCGCCTCCTACGACCAGAAGCCGTACCGGCGCTCTCTCATGCAGGTGTACGGCGCGACCGTGCACGCAAGCCCCTCCCCCGTCACCAAGGCGGGCGGCAAGGTGCTGGCCGACGACCCCGGCTCGCCGGGCAGCCTGGGCATCGCGATCAGCGAGGCGGTGGAGGTGGCCGCCGCGAACCACGATGCCAGGTATGCGCTCGGCTCCGTGCTCAACCACGTGCTGATGCACCAGACGGTCATCGGCGAGGAGGCGCTCGCGCAGCTTCCCGAGATGCCCGACCTGGTGATCGGGTGCACCGGCGGCGGCTCGAACTTCGCCGGCCTGGCCTTCCCGTTCCTGCGGGAGAAGCTGGCGGGGCGGCTGGAGACGGAGTTCAGGGCGGTCGAGCCGGCGGCCTGCCCGTCGTTCACGCGCGGCGTGTACGCCTACGACTACGGCGACGCGGCCGGGTTCACGCCGCTGCTGAAGATGCACACGCTGGGCCACTCGTTCGTGCCCGACCCGATTCACGCGGGCGGCCTGCGCTATCACGGCATGTCGCCGCTGCTGTCGCACATGTACGAGCTGGGCCTGTTCACGGCGGTGACCCGGTCGCAGCGGGAGTGTTTCGCGGCGGGCGTACGGTTCGCGAGGACCGAGGGCATCCTGCCCGCGCCCGAGCCCACGCACGCGCTGGCGGAGACCATCGCGGAGGCGCTGCGGTGCAAGGAGAGCGGCGAGGAGAAGGTGATCCTGACCGCGCTGTGCGGTCACGGGCACTTCGATCTGGCCGCCTTTGACCGGTATCTGGCGGACGAGCTGGAGGACTACATGCTGCCGCAGGAGCGCATCGACCAGGCGCTCACGGAACTGCCTGGTTAGGCGGGCGGGTGACCGCGATCGGCGGCGGCCACCCTGCCGTTCGTCATCGCGCGGTGGGGCGCTTTCCGTGGTTCGCCTTCTTCTTCTTGCGTGCCCTGGCCTTGCGTGCGCGCCTTGCCATAGGTCGCCTCCCGGTGATCGGCACTGCTTCTGACTCAACGTCTCCCCACACGGTGACCAGCGCAAGCGCTCCGCACGAACTAACATTCCCCAACATGTCCATGTCATAATTTGGTGGAATGTGTTGGAAGGAGCAGGTGTGCTCGCACAGCAGCGTCAGCAGGCGATACTCGAACGCGTCCGCAGGCTCGGCGGCGTGCGAGTGGCCGACCTCGTACGCGAACTCGGCGTCTCCGACATGACCATCCGGCGCGACCTCGAGGTGCTGGCCGAGCGCGGCCTGCTGGAGAAGGTGCACGGCGGAGCCACCGCACTGGGCCCCGGCTCGACCGAGGAGCCCGGCTTCACCGCCAAGTCGGCCAGGCAGCAGCAGGAGAAGGAGGCCATCGCCAAGCGTGCGGCCATGCTCGTACGCCCCGGCACGGCCGTGGCGCTGTCGGCGGGCACCACCACGTGGGCGCTGGCGCACCACCTGATCGGCGTGCCCGAGCTGACCGTGATCACCAACTCGATCCCGGTCGCCGAGGTCTTCCACCGCAACCCGCGCGCCGACCGCACGGTCGTGCTGACGGGTGGCGTGCGCACGCCGTCCGACGCGCTGGTGGGGCCGGTCGCGGTGGCCGCGATCCGCCGCCTGCACGTCGACACGCTCTTCCTCGGCGTGCACGGCATGAGCGTGCGGGCCGGGTTCACCACGCCCAACCTGCTGGAGTCGGAGACCGACAGGGAGCTGGTGGCGGCGGCGAGCCGGCTGGTCGTCCCGGCCGACCACACGAAGTGGAACACGGTGGGCATCAGCACGATCGCCGAGCTGGACGAGGCCGACGTGGTCGTCAGCGACGCGGGCCTGCCGGAGGAAGCACGTACGGAGCTGGCTGAACGGGCCGGCGAACTGATCATCGCGGAGGGCTCGTCGTGAAGCGCACCATCACCCATCTCGCCGACGGCCGGGAGCTGATCTACTACGACCGGCGCGACGACGCCGACAGGAGCGCGATCGACCGCCGCCGGCTCGACCCCCGGCCGCCGGCCTCGGAGCTGCGCTACGACCCGCTCACCGAGGAGTGGATCGCGATCGCGGGGCACCGGCAGACGCGGACGTTCCTGCCGACCGGCGGCACGGCCGAGTGCCCGCTGTGCCCGTCGTCGGACGAGCGCGCGACGGAGATCCCCTCGTACGACTACGACGTGGTCGTGTTCGAGAACCGCTTCCCCTCCTTCTCCGGAAATTTCGGGACTTATGAGGCCGTGGGCGGGCTGAGCGAGGTCCGTCCGGGTGTGGGGCGGTGCGAGGTCGTGTGCTTCACCTCCGACCACGACTCCTCCTTCTCCGCGCTCTCCGACGAGCAGGTGGTGCTGGTCATGGAGGCGTGGGCCGACCGTACGGCGGAGCTGTCCGGCATCGAGGGCGTCGAGCAGGTCTTCTGCTTCGAGAACCGGGGCGCGGAGATCGGCATCACCATCGCGCACCCGCACGGCCAGATCTACGCGTACCCGTACGTCACGCCCAGGACGAAGCTGCAGCTCGGAGCCGCCGAGCGCTACAAGGGGCCGGGGAACCTGTTCGCCGACGTGCTGGCCGCCGAGCGGGCCGAGGGCACGCGGGTGGTCGCCTCGAACGAGCTGTGGACGGCCTTCGTGCCGGCCGCCGCGCGCTGGCCGTTCGAGGTGCACATCTATCCGCACCGGCAGGTGCCGGACCTGGCGGCGCTGACGGACGCCGAGCGCGCCGCGTTCGCGCCGCTCTACACCTCGGTGCTGCGGGCGTTCGACGGGCTGTTCGGGGTCGTCATGCCGTACATCTCGGCCTGGCATCAGGCGCCGGTGCGTACGGGGCGCGATCTGGCATACCTGCACCTGGAGCTGTTCTCCATCCGGCGGGCGCCCAACAAGCTCAAGTACCTGGCAGGCTCGGAGTCGGCGATGGGGGCGTTCGTGAACGACGTGCGGCCCGAGGAAGCGGCGCGCATGATCCGATCACAGATCGATCACTAATAGATTTCTACTTAAGGTCGCATGACTCATGATCTACCACTAATATCCCCATATGCATCGGCCGTAACGCGGCTGATGCCCGCCTAATCCTGGGCGCGTCGCCCGGGAGCCGGGGACCCAACCGCACCTTGGGGTGAATCCGCTACGGCGGTAGGGAGCGACTCCCATGCCCGAACCCGTCAGCTAACCCGGCCGGCAGAGGGAGAGGAACTCATACGTGGCGGCTTCGTCCCCCGCGAAACTTGCCATCGGTCTCATCGCCGCCGCCGCCATCGCCGTCCTCCCGGCGCACGCGGCGACGGCCGCCCCGAAACCGAAAGAGTCCGAGCTCCGCGCTCAGCTCAAGCAGCTGAACAGCAAGGTCGACAAGCTCATCGAGAAGTACAACCTCAAGCGCGTCGAGCTGGCCAAGGCACAGGAGGCCGCCAGAGCCGCGCAGGCCAGGCTGGCCGCCGCCGAGCAGACCCTGGCCGCCGCCGAGCAGCGGGTCGCCGAGATCGCCCGCCTGCGCTACCAGAACATCGACCCGTCGCTGCCCGGCTTCATGATGCCGGGCGACGCCGGCACCGCGGCCCTGCTCGAACAGCTCACCGCCGAGCAGCAGGCCATGGTGGCGAGCGTCGCCAAGGCCCGCGACGAGCGCAAGAAGGCCAGCGATGAGGCCGCCGCGCTGACCGCCAAGATCAAGAAGGACGCGGCCGAGGTGGCGAAGCAGCGCCGCGAGGCCGAAGGCGTCATCAGCGACATCGAGAAGAAGCTGCGCGACCTGGTGCCGGTCGCCACGGGCCGCAGGTCCAACGGCACCTGGGCGCCCGAGCTGCCCGGCGGCCCCGACAACATCACCCCGCGTACGCGGCTGATGAAGGCCCAGATCGAAAAGAACTTCTCGCTGCCGTACACGGTGGGCTGCTTCCGCGCGGGCTCCAGCGGTGAGCACCCGCTCGGCCGCGCCTGCGACTTCATGATGAGCACCGGCGGCACCATGCCGACGCCCGCCAACAACGCGCTCGGCGACCGCATCGCCGAGTGGGCGCTGCAGAACAAGGACAAGCTCGGCGTGAAGTATGTGATCTGGAAGCAGCGCATCAACTCCGGCACCGGCTGGCGCGCCATGGCCGACCGCGGCAGCATCACCGAGAACCACTACGACCACGTGCACATCTCGATGAACTGAAACCAGGGGATGACCAGGGGATGACCAGGGGATATCGCATCTGGTGATGTACATCCACGAATCGAGACGGCGTTTGCGCCGGCGGCCCCTATGCGGTTGAGCGTTCGGAGTGCCGGGTCCGCGATGGGGCCCTGGGTCGCCTGAACTGACAGCCTCACCCCCATCCAGGAGGCAATGCAGACGCAAGGTGTTCGAGTTGCTCGATGGCCGTGGACATGTCATCTGCGAGGGGATGGACAAGCACGTGGTCGGCGCCGGCGTCGAGTTGCGCTTGAACACGCGCGGCGATGGCGTCCGGGGTGCCCCACGCGACCAGCGCGTCGACCAGCCGATCGCTTCCTCCGTTGGCCATGTCCTGGTGGCCATAGCCGAGACGTAGCCAATTGCGCGCGTACGGCGAATCGGAGCTGGTCTTGCCTCGGTACCGCCGCGCGATGGCACGGGCTTGCTCAGGATCGGGTTCGATGACGAACGCCTGTTCGGGGATGAGTAACTTGTCGCTCCCCAGGGCCTCGCGGACGAGCGCGGTGTGTTCGACCGGGGCCGCATACGAATGGACGCCGTCGGTGCGGTCGCGGGCCAGTTGCACCATGCGAGGCTGCAAGGCGGCCAACACCCGGACGAACGGCGCAGCCGGCGGGTTGCGCGTCATCGCCTGGTCCATCTCGTCGAGATAGTCCCGCATGACGTTGAGTGGACGGCCGTAGTCCAGCCCGCCGGCTTCGACCAGAAGCCGTTGGCTGACGCCTATTCCGAGGACGAACCGTCCGGGGTAGGCCTCGGCCAACGTCGCGGCGCCGCCCTGCATTGTGGCGGGATGACGCGCCCAGATGTTGGCGATTCCGGTACCGATCAGCAAGTGCCTGCTCGCGGCGAGTTGAATGCCTGCGTTGGCCAAGGCGTCCTTGCCGCCGATTCCTTCAGGCCCCCATAGCGAGCCATACCCGAGTTGCTCAATGCGCCGCACCGCGTGGCGCCAGCTTTCGACCGGGGTGTCATGAAAGCGGCGTCCACCAAGCCACACTCCCACGCGTCCCAGCTTCGCCTTCACTTCTGCGATCACTGCCGTAGCCTCCTTGCCACACGACGGCCGCCATCCGGGGACTATCTCCGGTAAGACTGACCGTATCCGGAGACAGTCCCCGCTACAATCGTTCGAGCGGAAGGGAGCAATGGGCGACAAGAGGGCATCGCGTGCAATGCGGGCAGACGCGCAGCGCAATCGGGAAAGGCTGCTCGCTGCGGCGAGGGCAGCGTTTGCGCGCGCGGGCGTGGAGACCTCGCTCGATGACATCGCCCGCGACGCCAACGTTGGTTCAGGTACGCTCTACCGCCATTTCCCCACCCGCGAGGCTCTGGTGGCGGCCGTACTCGACGACCGTTACGAAGCCCTCGCCGCCGAGGCCGCCAGGCTTCAGGCTGAGCACTCACCAGGGGAGGCGCTCGTGGCCTGGTTGAAGCTCTTCGTCAACCACCTCATGACGTATCGAGGGCTGGCAGCGAGCGTCGCCACCGTGCTCCACGACGAAACGTCGCCGCTGTACTCGGCCTGCCATGCCATGCGCGCCGCTGCGTACGAACTCGTCGCGACGGCCCAGCGCGGCGGCGCCGTCCGGGATGACATCGACGCCTCGCAGGTCCTTTACCTGGCCGCCGGTGTCGCCTGGGCCGGCGAGCAGTCGGCCGCCGACCGGGCCGGTGTGGAGCACATGCTGGCGGTCCTCGTGGACGGGCTGCTGTGCAACGGCCGCGTTCCGCGGCCGTTCGGCTGATCCCACCGGAAAGCCTGGAAAGCCCGCGCGCCATCGGCGGCCGGTGCTCCCTCCCTCGCCGCCTCAGCGCAGCGGCGGCAGCCGGGTCAGTTGGTCAGCGTGAGCGGGTTGACGAGGTCGGCGTACACGAGGAGACCGGCCATGATGATCATGACGATGGCCACCGCGTACGTCACCGGCAACACCTTGGCGATGTCGACGTACGCGGGCTCCGGCCGGCGCATGATCTTGGCGTACGCCCGCTTGATGCCCTCCCACAGGCCGCCCGCGATGTGGCCGCCGTCGAGCGGCAGCAGCGGCAGCAGGTTGAACATGCCGATCGCCAGGTTGAAGCCGGCCAGCAGGTTGACGAAGATGGCGATCTTCTTCTCGGTGGACAGGTCGGAGGCGAGGATCTCGCCGCCCATGCGGCCCGCGCCCACGACGCCGACCGGGCCCTCGGGGTCGCGCTCCTCGCCGGAGAAGGCGGCGTGCCAGACGCCGACCATCTTGTTGGGCAGGTTGAGCAGGGAGCCCGCGACCCGGACCGACAGGTCGCCCATGTAGCCGATGACCTGGCCGATGCTCTGCTTCTGCATCACCTCGGTGGGCAGCACGCCGAGGAAGCCGACGTTCCTGTCGATCTTCGACGGGTCTTCGAGGTTGGGCCGGTCCTGGGCGATGAGCGTGACGTCGAGCGTCATCGGCTTGCCGTCGCGGATGATGCCGATCTTCGCCGGGCCGGGGCCGTGGGAGCGGATGAGCTTGGTGGCGTCCTCCCACGAGCCGATCTTCTTGCCGTCGAAGGTGACGAGCTTGTCGCCGGGCTTCATGCCGGCCTGCGCGGCGGGGGTCGGCTTGTCGCCGGGCGCGCACTGCGTACGCTGCTCGCTGATGGGGATCACGCACGTGTTGGTGTCGGGCGAGACGATCGGCGCCCAGGTGGGCAGGCCGATGCCGACCAGCAGGATGCTGAAGAAGACGAAGGCGAGTACGAAGTTCATCGCCGGGCCGCCCGACATGATGATGACCTTCTGCCACCACTTCTTGCGGTAGAAGACACGGTCTTCGTCGCCGGGCCGCACCTCTTCTTGCGCGGCGTCGCGGGCGGACTCGATCAGCCCCTGGAACGGCCCTGTGGCGGTGCTGCGCACCTTGCGGGGGTCGTCGCCGGGACGCGGCGGCAACATGCCGATCATCCGGATGTAGCCGCCGAACGGGATCCACTTGATGCCGTATTCGGTCTCGCCCTTGCGCCGGGACCACGCCGTGCCGCCGAAGCCCACCATGTATTGGGTGACCTTGACGCCGAAGAGCTTGGCGGGGACCAGGTGGCCGAGCTCGTGCAGCGCGATGGAGACCATCAGACCGAGGAGGAACAGGATGATCCCCACGGCGTAAAGCCAGTTCATCTAGGCGCGCTCCCGGCAGACGATTGGGACAGACGATTAGGTCCGACAGCCCCAGAGTAGTCGAACTCGCCACGCCTTACGGCTTACCGCTTTTGACAAGCATTGACAGTTTGCGATCAGACGATCACCCTAAGAGACGATGGAGGGGGGCGTCTTGATCCGCATACTGATCGCCGAGCACCTGCCGCTGGTGCGCCGTGGTCTGCTCGCCACGCTCGGGGCCGAGCCCGACATGCGGGTGGTCGCCGAGACCGGACACGCCGACGAGGTCGTCCTGGCGGCGCAGAGCGCCGATCCCGACGTGGCCGTCGTCGATCTCGACCTTCCCGGGCCGCCGGCGCGCGACCTGCTCGCCGAGCACGCGCCCCGGTGCGGGGTGCTGATCCTGTCGGCCTCGCCCAACCCGGCGCAGGTGCGCGAGGCGCTGGCGGGTCCCGCGCTGGGGTTCATGAGCCTGTGCGTACGCCCCGAGCGCCTGGCCGAGGGCGTGCGCCAGGTGGCCGCGGGCCGGCGGGCGATCGAGCCGGAGCTGGCGGTGGCCGCGCTGCGCTGCGCCGACAACCCGCTGACCAGGCGTGAGCTCGACGTGCTGCGCATCGCGGCGGGCGGCGCGCGTTCGACGGAGATCGCCGACCAGCTCTTCCTGTCGGTCGGCACCGTGCGCAATCACCTGTCGCGCATCATGTGCAAGACGGGCGCGCGCAACCGGCTCGACGCGGTCCGCATCGCGAGCGACTGCGGCTGGCTGTGAGCGGTCCGGCGCGCGGGAGAGTGTCGTGACGGGCCCCGGTGGAGCCGCGCCGCTCCGCCGGGGGCCCGACCCCCTAGAGGATCTCAAGCGGACGGCGGGCGTCGCCAGTGACCGCTGTCACGACTCGTCCCGTGTGAAACGTCACGGGCGCCAGATGAGCACCAGCGCGCAGTCGTCGTTGTGGCCGGAGACCATGGCGTTGACCAGGGCTCTTGCGCCGTCGCGGAAGCCGGAGGGCAGCAGCCGCTCCGCCTCGCCGAGCAGCCGGTCGAGCCCGGCGTCGATGTCGCGGCCCGGCTGCTCGATGAGCCCGTCGGTGAAGAGCAGCAGCGCATCGCCCTTGCGCAGGGTGCCGCTGTCGGGCTCGCAGTGCAGGTCGGGTACGACGCCGAGCACGACGCCCTTGGCGGAGGCGACCTGCCAGTTGCCGGTGCCCGCGTCGAACTTCACCACCGGTGGATGCCCGGCCGAGGTGATCGTGTAGTCGCCGGTGGCGAGGTCGAGTCGCAGGTGCACGGCGGTGACGAAGCCCTCGTCGGCTCGCTGCCTGTGCAGGTAGGCGTTGCAGGCGGGCAGGAAGTCGTCGACGGAGCCGAGCAGCCCGCCGAACGTGCCCGACAGCAGCAGCGCCCGCGTGCCGGCGTCGACGCCCTTGCCCGAGACGTCGACCAGCGCGATCTCGACGGTGTCGCCGTCGCGCATCGAGACGAGGAAGTCGCCGCCGAACGACGAGCCGCCGGCCTGCTTGAGCACGACCTTGGCGCCCCAGTCCTTGGGCAGCGGCGGCAGCTCGCCCTGGCTTTTCAGCCGGTCGCGCAGCTCCAGCAGCATCGCGTCGCCGCGCAGGCCCTGCACGCCGAGCTTGCCCCGGGTGCGCGCCATGAGCACGGCGAGCACGGAGGTGAACAGGATGGTCACGCCGAGCCCGAGCCCGATCCGGCCGACGCCGAGATTGACGGCGATGTAGCCGAGCGCGGCACCGACGCCCACCAGCAGCTTGACCAGGCTGCGCAGCCGGAGCTGGAGCCCGCCGACGAGCGTGACGAGGATGAGCAGCGAAGGCGAGAACCACTCGTGGGAGACCTCGGCCGCGAGGAACCCGATCACCAGCGCCAGCACGGTGAGCGTGATGAGCAGGTTACGGTCGCGGGCGATCAGCACGCGCCGGACAAACCGAACGACATGCACCAAGAACGGCACCCGCACCAAGGCGGCGCGGACCCGTGGCGGGATCAGCGGCGCCGGACGGGAACTCATGATGGGCCTGACTGTATCGGTCTGACCCGTGTTTGGGCAGCCCACTTGACCAACGCCTTGATCATTAAGCAGGGATAATTCGGTGGCCCCACCCCTTTGCCCGCTCCTACCGTGGATGAATGACGTACCCGATCCGTCCGATAGACGAGTCGGAGTGGCCGGCGTTCAACCGGGTGCTCCAGGAGGCGTTCGGCTGGACGCCGCATCCCGCTCTTCTTGAGCGGAACAAGGCTCGAACCGAGTTCGACCGTACTCTCGCCGCCTTCGACGGCGACCAGATGGCCGGCGTCACCTCCATCTTCAGCTTCACGATGACGGTGCCAGGCGGGCAGCTGCCCGTCGCGGGGGTGACGGCCGTCGCCGTGCTGCCCTCGCACCGCCGCCGCGGCGTGCTGTCCTCGCTCATGCGCAGGCAGCTCACCGACATCCGGGACCGCGGCGAGCCCGTGGCCGCGCTCTACGCCTCCGAGTCGGTCATCTACGGCCGGTACGGGTACGGAAGGGCGTCCACCAACCTGCCGTTCCGCATCGACACCCACCGCTCGGCGTTCGTGCCGAACGCTCCCAAGGACCCGTCGCTGCGGCTCAGGGTGGCGCAGCCCGCCGAGGTGCGTGCGGAGCTGGAGGAGCTGTTCGCCTCCGTCGTCACCCAGCGCCCGGGCCGTTACGTGCGCAGCCGGGAGATCTGGGACGAGATCTTCGCCGACGAAGAGCCCGATCAGAACGGCCACGGCCCGCTGCGCTCGATCCTGGCAGAAGACGACCAGGGTGTCCGCGGCTACGCGCTGTTCCGCATCAAGGCGTCGTGGGACGACAACGACCTCCCCGCGGGCACGCTGTATCTGGGCGAGATCGAGGCGGCCGACCCGGCCGCCTACGCGCTGCTGTGGCGCAGCGTGCTCGACCGCGACCTGGTCACCCGCGTCGAGACCTACGGCAGGCCGGCCGACGACCCGCTGCTCGCGCTGCTCGCCGACCACCGCCAGGTCCGCGCCCGCTGGTCCGACGAGCTGTGGGTGCGCCTGGTCGAGGTGGACCGCGCGCTGTCGGCGCGGTCGTACTCGGCGCCGGTGGACGCGGTGATCGAGGTCGAGGACGACGTGTGCCCGTGGAACGCGGGCCGCTGGCGGCTGACCGCCGACCTGTCGGGCGCCGAGTGCAAGCCGGTGGACGACGAGCCGGACGTCACGCTGCCGGTGGCCTCGCTCGGCTCGGCCTACCTCGGCGACGGCCTGCTCACCGAGCAGCTTCACGCGGGCCTGCTGCGCGAGCACACCGCGGGCACCGTGCGCAGGCTCGCCACGGCGATGTCGTGGAGCCCGAAGCCGTGGACGGGGCTGGTCTTCTAGGGCCGGTCTTCTAGGGCCGGTTTCCCGGCGCCGGTCCCGCGACCGGCGCCGGATCCTGGCGTAGGCTCGAAGTCATGGCACTGCAAAGTCTGCAGATCACGCCGGTGGTCGCCATGCGCGCCCGCGACGTGTCGAGACCGTCGAAGCAGCAGCAGGAGGCCGCCGACCGGCGGCCCCTGCGTGATGAGATGCCCAGGCGCGAGGGCAAGCGCAAGGGCTGACTACGACGGCAGCGAGGGCAGCTGGCCGATGGTCTCGTAGGAGGTCAGCTGCGCGATGCGCCTGCTGTGACGCTCACTGCCGGAGAACGCCGTGGAGAGGAAGACCTCCACGAACCTGGTGGCGTCCTCGATGGAGTGCATGCGAGCGCCGACGCTGACGATGTTGGCGTTGTTGTGCTCGCGGGCCAGCCTGGCCGTCTCCTCGCTCCAGGCCAGGGCGGCGCGGATGCCGCGCACCTTGTTGGCGGCGATCTGCTCGCCGTTGCCCGATCCGCCGATCACGATGCCCAGGCTGCCAGGGTCGCCCGCGACGCCCTCGGCCGCGCGCAGCACGAACGCGGGGTAGTCGTCCTCGGCGTCGTAGACGAAGGGACCGCAGTCGGTCACCTCGTGCCCATGGTCCTTCAGCCAGGACACGAGGTGGTTCTTGAGCTCATAGCCGGCATGGTCGGCACCGATGTAGACACGCACGGTTCCAGTCTTTCACAGCCCCCGATGAAGGGTTGCGGCCGCTACAGTAAGGACTCCTAGCCGCATCCAGTCCTTACACGGAAGCGAGAGCAAGACCCATGCGAGAGATCCGGGCCATCGGCGACCCCGTCCTGCGCACGCCCGCGGAGCCGGTGACCGACTTCGACCGCGAGCTGCGCAGGCTCATCGAGGAGATGTTCGAGGCCATGTACGCGGTCAACGGCGTCGGTCTCGCCGCCCCGCAGATCGGCGTGTCGCGGCGGCTGTTCGTCTACGACATCGCCGGGCGCAGGGGACACGTGATCAACCCGGTGCTGACCGTCGACGACTCTGAAGAGGTGATCGACCAGGAGGGCTGCCTGTCGGTGACCGACCGGGGAACGGGCAAGCCGCTCTACGCTCCGGTCGCCCGCGCGGCGGGCGTGTCCGTCGAGGGCCTCGACCGGCTGCAGCGGCCCGTACGGCTCAAGGCCCGCGGCTCGCTGGCCCGCTGCCTGCAGCACGAGACCGACCACCTCGACGGCAAGCTCTATGTTGATCGCCTGCCGCGAACCGAGGCCCGGACGATCCTGCTTCAGGCGTAGCTTGGGCGGCATGAGCGTACTTTCCGGCAAGGGCGCGCTGGTCACCGGCGGCGCCAGAGGCATCGGAAAGGCGATCGTCGAGCGCCTGGCCGCCGACGGCGCCGACGTCGTCTTCTGCTACCGCAGCTCCGACGAGGCGGCCGAGCAGGTCGCCAAGGAAACGGGCGCACACGCCGTACGCGCCGATGTGGGCGACGAGGAGGACCTGCGGCGGCTGTTCGCCGAGGCGGAGGCGCGGCTGCCCGGCCTCGACATCCTGGTCAACAACGCCGCCACCGCCGAGGCGCAAAAGCCCATCGACGCGATCACGAACGAAGATTACGACCGGGTGTTCGCGGTCAACACCAAGGCCGTCTTCCTGGCCATCCAGTGGGCGGGCCGGGTGATGCGCGACAACGGGCGGATCATCAACGTCTCCTCGCTCAACACCCAGGTGCCCGCGCCCACCCTGGCCCTCTACTGCGCCAGCAAGGCGGCGATCGAGCAGTTCGCCAAGGTGGCCGCGCGCGAGCTCGGCGGGCGCGGCATCACGGTCAACGCGGTCTCGTCCGGCGCCACCGACACCGACATGCTGCGCGGGGCCAACCCGCCCGAGGCGCTGGAGCGCACGCCTGCCATGACCGCGCTGGGGCGGCTCGGCAGGCCCGACGACATCGCGGCGGTGGTGGCGTTCCTGGCCGGGCCCGACGGGCGCTGGGTGACCGGCCAGAACATCCTGGCCACGGGCGGCCTGCTCGTCTGAGCCCACCGCGGCGGCACGGGCGGCTGCGCGCCTGAAACGCTCGTGCCGACCGGCCGGGCCGCCCGGCAACCCGGCGGGGCCGACACCAGCAGGGGCGCAAGGTCCCTGTGATGAGGGCGCAGAGCCGGTGAGAGGAGGAGCGCCGCGCGGAGGCGCAGCACCGCCCAGAGGCGCAGAGCCACTCGCAGACGCAGCCCCGCTCTGAGGCGGAGCGCTGCTGCGAGAGGCGCAAGGCCGCTTCGCGGCGTGGGGGCGCATGAGGCAGCGCGGGACGCCGGTCAGAGGTGCAGGGCCTTGATCTCGAAGAATTCTTCCAGGCCCTGTTCGCCCAGCTCGCGGCCCAGCCCCGACTGCTTGTAGCCGCCGAAGGGGGCCATCGGGTTGAAGCGGCCGCCGTTGATCGACACCTGACCGGTGCGCAGGCGGCCGGCGACCTCGAGCGCGCGCTCCTGGGTGCCCGCCCAGACGGCACCGGCCAGGCCGTACCGGGTGCCGTTGGCGATCTTGACGGCGTCGTCCTCGTCGAGGTACGGGATCAGCGACAGCACCGGGCCGAAGATCTCCTCCTGCTCGATCGTCATGCCCGGCTCCACGCCCGCGAAGACCGTGGGCTCGACGTAGTAGCCGCGCTCGTGCGGCCGCTCGGTGCCGCCGGCCACCAGCCGGGCGCCCTCCTCCTCGCCCCGGATGATGTAGCGGATGACCCGGTCGCGCTGGGCGGCCGACACCAGCGGGCCGATCTTGGTGGAGTCGTCGAAGGGGTCGCCGACGCGGTAGCCGCGGGCGTACTCGACGGCCAGGCGCACGGCCTCGTCGTACTGGTCGCGCTGGACGAGCATGCGGCTCCAGGCCGAGCAGGTCTGCCCGGCGTTGACGAAGCAGTTGGCCACGCCGACCTTGACCGCGAGCGGCAGGTCGGCGTCGGGCAGGATGACGTTGGCGGACTTGCCGCCGAGCTCGAGCGCCACCCGCTTGACGGTCTCGGCGGCCAGCGAGGCCACCCTGCGGCCCGCGGCGGTGGAGCCGGTGAAGGAGACCATGTCGACGTCGGGGTGGGTGGCCATGGCCTCGCCGACGACGGGCCCGCGGCCGCTGACGAGGTTGAACACGCCGGGCGGCAGTCCCACCTCGTCGAAGATCTCGGTCAGCGCGTACGCGGCGAGCGGCGCCACCTCGCTCGGCTTGAGCACCACCGTGCAGCCGGCGGCCAGCGCGGGCGCGACCTTGCACACGATCTGGTGCAGCGGATAGTTCCACGGCGTGATGGCCGCGACGACGCCGGCGGGCTCCTTGACCACCAGCGAGTTGCCGGTGCGCGTCTCGCGCTGGTGGCTTTCCGCCAGCTCGGCGTAGGAGGCGAGGACGGTCGCGGGCATGAGCGTCTGCACCTTGAGCGCGAACCCCAGCGGCGCACCCATGTCGGTGGCGATCGTCTTGGCCATGTCATGCGATCGCTGTCTCAGCAGCTCCGCCGCCTCGGCGAGCAGCCTGCCCCGCTCGGCGGGGCTCGTGCGCGCCCACGCCGGGAAGGCGCGCCGCGCCGCGGCCACGGCCGACTCGACGTCGTCGGGGGTGCCGGCGGGCACATGGTCGATGACGTCTTCCGTGGCCGGGTTCACGACCTCGATGGGTTCGGCGGAAGCCGATGCGGTCCAGGAGCCGTCGATGTACAGCTGACGCATGACCCCATACTGACAGCGACCGGGCCCTGGACGCGAGGGCTCATCCATAATCAGGGATAAGCCCCTTTACACCGCGACCGACTTTTCTGCTCCCGGAGTGTCAGTCGAACTGCGGACGCTTGGTCCGGGTGCGCTTCAGTTCGAAGAAGTCGTCGTACTGGGTGACCTGGAGGACGCCGTCCCAGAGCTTGCCCGCGTCCTCTCCGCGCAGGATCTTCGTGATCACCGGGCCGAAGAACGCGTTCTGGCCGACGCGGATGATCGGGGTGCCGACCTCCTCGCCGACCAGGCCGATGCCCTCCTCGTGGGAGGCGCGGATGGCCGGGTCCCACTCCTCCGAGCGCATCTCGTCGGCGAGCGAACGGTCGAGGCCGACCTCGTCGAGCGAGTCTTCGATGACCTCGCGCAGCCGCTCGGGCTCCTTGCCGAGGCCCTGGTTGTGCAGCCGGGTGCCGATGGCGGTGTAGAGCCGCCCGATGTACTCCTCGCCGTGCTTGGCGGCGGCCGCGGCGATGACCCGTACGGAGCCCATGCCCTTCGCGGCGCGCTCAAGGTAATCGGCGGGGACGTCCTTCTCCTCGTTGAGGAAGTACAGCGACATCTGCCGCCAGCGCGGCTCGATCGGCCGGACCTTCTCGACCTCGAGCAGCCACCGCGATGTGATCCAGGCGAACGGACACGCGGGGTCGAACCAGAGGTCCACGGGAATCTTCTCTGTCATGTCAGCCCGTAACCTGAGGTGGTTCGGGTCCTATTCCCGGCGTGGCAGGATACCGACAACCCCGACGAAGTGGTGAAAAGGAGCACAAGTTGGCAGGCAACCTGACCCGGGACGAGGCTCGCGAGCGCGCCCGGCTGCTGACGGTCGAGTCGTACGACGTGGCACTCGACCTGACCGAGGGAGACGAGCGCTTCGAGAGCGTCACGAAGGTCCGCTTCACCAGCACCGCTCCTGGGTCGTCCACCTTCATCGACCTGCACGGCGCCAACGTCAGGCGGGTCACGCTCAACGGCGAGGACCTCGACGTGTCGGCCTACGACGCCGAACGCGGGCGCTTCCCGCTGCCGTCGCTGGCCGAGAGCAACGAGCTCGTCATCGACGCCGACTGCACCTACATGCGCACCGGCGAAGGACTCCACCGCTTCGTCGACCCGGTTGACCAGAAGGTCTACCTGCACAGCCAGTTCGAGACGGCCGACGCGCACCGCATGTACGCGTGCTTCGACCAGCCCGATCTCAAGGCGGCGTTCAAGCTCACCGTGCTGGCCCCCGCCGACTGGGAGGTCGTCTCCAACGCGGCCGTCGAGACGGTGACCGACTTGCCCGAGCACAAGGGCAAGCACGGCACGGTGCAGGCGGCCAAGCGGTGGGAGTTCCCGCCCACCCCGGCCATCTCCACCTACATCACCGCGCTGGTGGCCGGGCCGTACCACAAGGTGACCTCCGAGCACGACGGCATCCCGCTCGGCGTCTACTGCCGCGCCTCGCTGGCCGAGCACCTCGACGCCGACAACATCCTCGAGGTCACCCGGCAGGGCTTCGACTTCTTCCACCGGGTGTTCGGCGTGCGCTACCCGTTCGGCAAGTACGACCAGCTCTTCGTGCCCGAGTTCAACGCGGGCGCGATGGAGAACGCGGGCTGCGTGACGTTCCTGGAGGACTACGTCTTCCGCTCCCGCGTCACCGACGCCCTGGTCGAGCGGCGCGCCGAGACGATCCTGCACGAGATGGCCCACATGTGGTTCGGCGACCTCGTCACCATGCGCTGGTGGGACGACCTGTGGCTCAACGAGTCGTTCGCCACCTACATGTCGGTGCTCGCCCAGGCCGAGGCCACCCGGTGGGGCGGCGGCGCGTGGACGACGTTCGCGAACGTGGAGAAGGCCTGGGCCTACCGCCAGGATCAGCTCCCCTCGACGCACCCCATCTCCGCCGACATCCCCGACATGCAGGCGGTCGAGGTCAACTTCGACGGCATCACGTACGCCAAGGGCGCCTCCGTGCTCAAGCAGCTCGTCGCGTACGTGGGGCTGGACAACTTCCTGGCCGGCGTACGCGACTACTTCGCCCAGCACGCCTGGGGCAACACCGAGCTGAAGGACCTGCTCGACGCCCTCGAGCGCACCTCGGGCCGGGACCTGTCCTCCTGGTCGAAGGAGTGGCTGGAGACCTCCTGGGTCAACACGCTGCGGCCGGAGTTCGAGGTGTCCGACGGCCGCTTCACCTCGTTCGAGGTGCTGCAGGAGGCCCCCGCCGACTACCCGACGCTGCGTTCGCACCGCATCGCGATCGGCCTGTACAAGCTCGCCGACGGCGAGCTGACCAGGACCAAGCGGGTCGAGCTCGACGTCGTCGGCGCCCGTACGAAGGTGGCCGAGCTGGTCGGGGCCGAGCAGCCCGACCTGGTGCTGCTCAACGACGACGACCTCACCTACGCCAAGATCCGCCTCGACGAGCGCTCGCTGCGGACGCTGGTCGACGGCGGCATCGCGAAGTTCACCGAGTCGCTGCCGCGCGCGCTGTGCTGGTCGGCGGCCTGGGACATGACCCGCGACGGCGAGATGTCCACCCGCGACTACGTCAGGCTCGTCGTCTCCGGCGTCGCCACGGTCAGCGACCTCACGGTCCTGCAGGCGGTGCTGCGCCAGGCCCGCCAGGCCGTGCAGCAGTACGCCGACCCGGCCTGGCGCGCGGAGGGCCTGGCGCTGCTGGCCACCGAGCTGCGCAAGCTGATCGCCGCCGCAGAGCCGGGCTCCGACCACCAGCTCGCGTTCGTGCAGGCGTTCGCCGCCGTCGCCACCTCGCCCGCCGACCTCGACCTGCTGCAGGACATCCTCGACGGCACCTCGGTGCCCGAGGGCCTGGCCGTGGACACCGACCTGCGCTGGACGCTGCTGCAGGCGCTGGTCTCCGGCGGGCGGCGCGGCGCGGACGACATCGAGGCCGAGCTGCGCCGCGACCCCACCGCCACCGGCGAGCGCTCGGCCGCCACGTGCCGGGCCGCCATCCCGACGGCCGAGGCCAAGGCGGCGGCGTGGGAGCGCATCGTGAGCGGCAAGCTGGCCAACCACATCGCCAGGGCCACCATCGCCGGGTTCCAGGACCCGCACCACGTGGAGCTGCTCGCGCCGTACCGGGAGAAGTACTTCGCCGAGGTCGGGCGCATCTACAAGGAGTGGACGTTCGACCAGGCGTCGACGTTCGCCACGGGCTGCTTCCCCGCGCTGCTCATCGAGCCGGCCACGGTGGAGGCCGCCCAGCGCTTCCTCGACGACGCCCAGCCGCCGCAGGCGCTGCGCCGGCTCGTCCTGGAGGGCGCCGACGGCGTCGGCCGCGCCCTGCGCAACCGGGAGAAGGACGCCGCTTCGGCCTGAATCGGGTCTCATCGGTGTAGCCGGTAGGTCTCGGTGGCCTACCGGCTACACGGAGTTGACGGTGTCGCCGCGGCAGCGGTGTTAGCCTCGAACAGTGCTAGGCCCGGGGACCACCCTCAACGACCGCTACGTGCTCGGCGACCGCCTCGGCGGAGGCGGCATGGGCGAGGTCTGGCGTGCCGACGACACCGTGCTCGGCCGCACGGTCGCGGTCAAGGTGCTGATGCCGGCGCTCAGCGAGGACCCGACCTTCATCCAGCGCTTCCAGAACGAAGCCAGGGCCATGGCCACCCTGCGGCACCCCGGCGTCGTCGACGTCTACGACTACGGCGTCTGCGAGGTGGAGGGCCGGCGGGTCAGCTTCCTGGTGATGGCCTACGTCGAGGGCGAGTCGCTCGACCGCGTGCTGCGGCGCGGACCGCTCGGCGTCGAGGCCACCATGCGGCTGGTCGCGGAGGTCGCCGACGCGCTGGCCGCCGCCCACGCCCAGGGCATCGTCCACCGCGACGTCAAACCGGCCAACCTCATGGTCAGGGCCGGCGGCGGCGTGGTGCTCACCGACTTCGGCATCGCCCACTCGGCCTCGGCGGGCAACCTCACCGCGACCGGCACCATGCTCTGCTCGGCCGGCTACTGCGCGCCCGAGATGGCCACCGCCAGCGACGTCACGCCGGCCGTCGACATCTACGCGCTCGGCGTGGTGGCGTACGAGTGCCTGAGCGGGCAGCTGCCGTTCCAGGGTGACACCCCCGTACAGATCATCTTCAAGCACCTCAATTCGCCCGTGCCCCGGCTGCCCGACAGCGTGCCGCCGGGGCCGCGGCAGGTCGTCGCCAGGGCGCTGGAGAAGTCGCCCGAGGCGCGCTGGCAGTCCGCGCCGCAGATGGCCGAGGCGGCGCGCAGGGCGCTCAGCGCGCCGCGCGAGCTGCCCGCGCCGCGGCGGCGCAACAAGGCCCTGCGGGCCGGGCTCACCATGGCCGTCGCCGTGCTCGTGACGGCCGTCATGGCCGGGTGGGTGTGGTGGCGTCCCGCCGAGCCGACCAGCGGCGGGGCCACCGTCTCGCCGCCCACCTTCCTCGGCACGCCGGTCGACATCGAGCCGCCCACGCCGACGGCCGGCACCAAGCGGCCTACGACGCAGCCGGTCAAACGCTCACACACCCCCAAGCCGACGGCGTCCGTCAAGTCGCCCGTGCCCACCGCCCCGCAGCCCAGTGTGGAGCCCACCACCCCCACCCGCACGCCCACGTCGCCGCCCACCACGACCTCCGAGCCCGAGCCAGAGCCCGAGCCGACGGACGAGCAGCCGACGCTGACGCCCGGGCCGGAGGAGCCCACCGCGGAGCCGTCGATCGGCAAGCCGCCCGGCAAGATCCAGTGCATCCGCGCCCCTTGCCCCTGACCTCCGCCCGCTGGTGGCCGTAGCGCCAGTTCGGCTTGTGCTGACGGGCGCCGCTGCGGCGGCTCCCGCGTTCGGTTCCGGCGCGCCTCGGCCGGGGCGTTCCACGCTCGGGTCGCGGCGAGAAGGGGTTCATTTCCGTAATCGTCGGCCGAACGTGAGAAAGTCGTCGCGTGGACTCGACTCGTGACCTGCTCATCGCCCTCGCCCGCCGCTACGCCTTCGCCGATCTCGGCGCGCTCGTATCCGCCGCGGAGATCGCGGACGTGTGCGAGTTCGGGCAGCGGCTGCTCTCGCTCGACGCCGAGGACTTCGCGGCCGAGGCCCGCGCGGTGCCCGCCGACCTGCGGCGGCAGGCCCGCGCATGCCACATGCCGCAGACCCCGCGCCAGCAGCCGCGCGGTGCCCTGGAGTCGCTGCGGCCCGCGTACGGACTGCTGCTGGAGGTCATCGCGGCCCGGTGGGACCGGCGCGAGCTCAGCCCGATGATCGCGGCCGTGCACATCGCCAGCGAGTACCTGCCGCTGCTGGCGTTCGAGCCGCAGCTCGGCCACGCCGGGGACCCGGCGAAGTGGCCGGAGGGGCTGAGCGCGGTGGGGAGCAGGTTCGGGGTGATCGGGGATCGGGAGTGCGATCACACCAAGTCCGAGCAGTCCGCCACGAACCGTACGTTGCGCGTGTCGGTGGAGCCCGCCGAGGGGTGGCGGGCGTACTTCGACCGGCAGCACAGCCAGGTGGCCGGGGCGCTGGCGGTGTGCGTGGCCACCTGCCGCAACCCCTGCACGGCCATGGATTGGATCGATCCCGAGGCGCGGGCCGGCCTGGAGACGCGGGCCCGTACGGCGCTGGCCTTCGCCGACACCCCGCTCGTACGGCTGCGCCACGCGGCGCCGGTGGGCCACGGGTTCGGGGTGCCGTCGCCGGAGGAGGTGCTGGACGCCTGGGAGCGCAGCCGGGCCACGCTGGACAAGAACGCCGTGGGCGCGGCCGCGCTGAAGGACGACGGGTTCCCGCTGCCGGGGCTGCCGTCGCTGTTCTCGGCGATCGCCGACTCCCCCATTGAGCCGTCGAGGCTGCTGGAGGGCGTCAGCAAGCACATCATCACCCTCCTCGAACGTCTCTGAGTCCCCTCCTCGCCGTCCCCTCCTCGCCGTCCCCTCCTCGCCGCCGTCCTGCCGCTCCCGGCGCGGCGGTACGCGACCGAGGTCAGCGGCGGGCGGTGGCCTGCTCGCCCAGGGCGGCGACGCCGTACAGGAGGCCGCCGGCGATGTCGCCCACGCTGAACGCGGTGGCCATCGACATCGCGACGAGGCGGCAGGCGGCATCGCTGAGCCGCCGCCTGGCGTTCTCGCCGGTGACGATTTCCAGGCCGCGCCCCGCCGGGTCGACGAAGACGACCACGGCGTCGGGGGCCTCGGGGCCGAGCGCGGCGTGCAGGCGTTCGGCGAAGTGGCGGCGCGGGCCGGCGGGTTCGCCCAGGTAGAGGGCGAAGCGCAGGCCGCTGCGACGCTCGGCGGTGTGCAGCGCCTGCCTGATGTCGTCGGCCTGCGCGGCGGTCAGTCCCCGCATCGGGCACCTCCCCGCGACCCGGCTTGCGCGGCGGTCAGTCCTCGCACGGCCGCCTCACCAGCCCGCTGAGGCGCCGCCGACGCGGCCGCTCGGTTCGGCGGTCTCGGCGAGGGCGCGCCAGTCGTGCTCAGGCGTCTCGGCCCACTGCGGCACCCGGTCCGCCAGCACCACGCCGGACGTGCTCACTCCGCGTTCGCTCCTGGAGGGACCGCCCAGCCAGACGGGGCCGGAGCGGTCGGGGCGGGGCCCGCCGCGTCCGGGCACCAGGACGAGCAGGCTGATCAGAACGAACAGCCCCATGGACCCCCCGATGAGGACGAGCAGGATCTCTGCCGCGCTGTTCATGCCATGACCGTAGACCGCACCGTTGAGTCCGGCCAGACCCGGCGCGGGTGTCTCACCAGATCGGTGGCCGCCGGTCGCCCCAGAAGCCGCCCTTGGCCGCCTCGACCTGGGCCGACAGGGAGATCAGCAGGCCCTCGCCGCCGATCCGGCCGGCCAGCATGACGCCGATGGGCAGCCCGTCGGCGCTCCAGTGGAGCGGGAGGTTCACGGCGGGCTGGCCGGTGACGTTGTAGATGGCGGGGAAGGCGGCGAAGCGCTTCATCCGCTCGAACGTCTCCTCGGGATCGTGCACGTCCTCGAACCAGCCGACGGGGCGCGGCGGCTGGGTGACGGTCGGGGTGAGGACGGCGTCGTAGGCGTTCGTGATCTCCAGGGCGGCGCGGGTGGCGAGCTGGAGCCGTGCCTGCGCCTGGAGGAAGTCGGGCGCGGTGGTGGCGTCGCCGCGCTCGCGCAGCCAGCGGGTGAGCGGCCGCAGCAGGTGCTCGTTCTCCTTGGGTACGGGGTGCATGCAGGCGAAGGCGTACCAGAGGGTGACGAACGCGGGCACCAGCTCGGGGCCGAAGGGCCGGGGGATCTCGACGACGTCGTGGCCGAGGTCGGCGAGGGTCTTGGCGGCCTCCTCGTACGCGAGCAGCACCTCAGGATGGACCTCCGCCTCCGGCACGACGGGATCGGCGTAGCGGGCGATGCGCAGCCGTCCGGGTTCGCGGCGGGCGCACTCCAGGAACGTGCCCTCGTGCGGCGGCGCCAGGTAGAGGTCACCGGGCATGTTGTGCGCCATGACGTCGAGCAGGGCGGCGGCGTCGGCGACGGTCCTCGCGATGGGGCCGTTGGTGGACAGCCCGGCCAGGTCGGGGATGATCGGGGCGAAGCTGATGCGGCCGCGCGTGGGCTTGATGCCGTACAGGCCGCAGACGGAGGCGGGGATGCGGATCGAGCCGGCGCCGTCGCTGCCCTGGGCGGCGGGGGCGAGCCCGGCGGCCACGGCCGCGGCGGCTCCCCCGCTGGATCCGCCCGCCGACGTGCGCAAGTCCCACGGGGAGCGGGCGGGCGGTCCGACCGCGGTCTCGGTGTAGCAGGGCAGGCCGAACTCGGGCGTGGCGGTCTTGCCGAGCATGATCGTGCCGGCCTCGCGCAGGCGTACGACGATGGTGTCGTCCACGGGCGCCACGAAGTCACGGTATGTGGCCGAGCCGAAACCGATCGGAACGTCCTTCACCAGGTTAAGATCTTTCACCGGGACGGGCACTCCGGCGAGCGGTCCGTCGGGCAGCTCGCGTTCCATGCGTCGTGCCTGGTCGAGTGCCTGCTCGCCGGTCACGGTCACGTACGCTCCGATGCCCGGGTCGATGCGTTCGATCCGGTCGAGGTAGTGGCGCGTGAGCTCGACGGGTGAGATGTCGCGCGAACGGATGGAGCGGGCTTGATCGAGCGCGGAGAGCTCATGGAGTTCAGGCACGTTCGGACCCCTCGGGCATCTCTAGAGAAGAACAGAAGACATACCCCGAAAACCTGCGTGGAACACGATGAGCCGGGCCATAAAACTATGGACGCGGCAACACTAGGAATCGATTGAAACCCCGGGCTACGGTGAGTTGCGTGGACTCCGACAACCAGCGTGAAGACGGTCACAACACCTCGCCCATCTGGGTGAGCGACCGGCCAGAAAGCAGCGAGCAGACCGCCGCTGCGAAGCCTTCGGCGCCCACTTCCACGTACGCGCCGGTCGAGCGCGCGTCCGTGCTCAGCCTGCTGCAGCAACCACGGGTCCGCCGCCTGCGCAACCGCGTCCTGCTGGGCGTGGCCGTCGCGATCGTGGTGGGCTTCCTCGTGCGCGACTGGCGGATCGGAGTGACCGCCGGTGTGATCGCGGCCATCGCGGAGGCGATCTACCGTTCGCGGTCCAACTCGTCCGTGCCCGCGTGGCGGCGCACGTCGGTGGCCGAGCGCCGCACCGAAGCGCAGTTGCGCAGACTCGAACGCAGCGGCTACCGCACGCTGCACGCCCGGGCGATTCCGGGCAGCGAGGCGCAGATCGACCATCTGGTGGTGGGTCCCACGGGCGTCTACGCGGTCGACTCCGAGAAGTGGGATCGCCGTCTGCCCGTACGCGTGCAGATGGGCAAGAAGCTCTTCCACGGCCCGTTCGACAAGAAGGACCGGCTCTCCGAGGCCAAGTGGGAGGCGTCCGAGGCCAGCAAGCTGATCAGCGAGAAGTTCGGCCGCGAGATCTCGGTCGTGCCGTCGCTGGCCATCTACGGCCCCGCGGTCCCATGGAAGATCATGACCATTCGCGACGTGGACGTCTACGAGGGCCACCGGGCTCGCAAGTGGATCACCAAGCGCGAGCGGGCGCTGACCGCCGCCGAGATCGACCGCATCTACGAGATCGCCGCGCAGGTGCTGCCCCCGCGTTACGGCGAGGACTGATCCCCCCACGCCCCTTCGGCGAGCCCCTGCTCTCCGCCGGGATCCCCGCGATCCCCCGCTGACGTCACCGGCCGCCCGCCTCGCTCTCCGAGGCGGGCGGCCGCTTGTCATGGCCTCGTCGATCTTGAAGGGCACGATCGGATAACGGCTGTCCGCCGTCTGGACAGTCGTCTCATTTACCGGGCGGTGGTCGTACCATGTGAAGACTCACTAAGCGATGGGAGAAGCGCCAATGCCCGCCCTCAGGTCACGTACAGTCACCCATGGCAGGAACATGGCCGGTGCCCGGGCCCTGCTCCGGGCGACCGGCGTAGCCGGGAGCGATTTCGGCAAGCCCATCATCGCGGTGGCCAATAGCTTCACGCAGTTCGTCCCCGGTCATGTGCATCTGCGCGAGGTGGGCGATGTGGTGTCCGCGGCGATCAGGGAGGCCGGGGCGATCCCCCGCGAGTTCAACACGATCGCGGTCGACGACGGCATCGCCATGGGCCACGGCGGCATGCTCTACTCGCTGCCGTCGCGCGAGCTGATCGCCGACGCCGTCGAATACATGGTCAACGCCCACTGTGCCGACGCGCTGATCTGTGTCTCCAACTGTGACAAGATCACGCCGGGCATGCTGCTCGCGGCGTTCCGGCTGAACATCCCGACGATCTTCGTGTCGGGCGGTCCCATGGAGGCCGGCAAGACGCCCGGCAAGAAGCTCGACCTGATCGACCCCATGATCGCCTCCGCCGACGACTCCGTCTCCGACGCCGAGCTGCTGCAGATGGAGGAGAACGCCTGCCCGACCTGCGGCTCGTGCTCCGGCATGTTCACCGCCAACTCGATGAACTGCCTGACCGAGGCCATCGGCCTGGCGCTGCCCGGCAACGGCACCGTGCTGGCCACCCACAAGGCCCGCAAGCAGCTCTTCGAGGACGCCGGCAGGAAGCTCGTCGAGACCACCCGCCGCTACTACGAGGACGGCGACGAGTCGGTGCTGCCGCGCTCGATCGCCACCCGCGAGGCGTTCGAGAACGCGATGGCACTCGACGTCGCCATGGGCGGCTCGACCAACACGATCCTGCACCTGCTGGCCGCCGCCCGCGAGGCGCAGGTCGACTTCGGGCTCAAGGAGATCAACGAGCTCTCGCTGCGGGTGCCGTGCCTGTGCAAGGTCGCCCCCGCCACCGCGAAGTACCACGTCGAGGACGTTCACCGCGCCGGCGGCATCCCCGCCATCCTGGGCGAGCTCGACCGGGCCGGGCTGATCCACCGCGACGTGAACACGGTCGCCGGCGGCACGCTCGGCGACGTGCTGGCCGCCTGGGACGTGCGCTCGCCGTCGGTCAAGCCCGAGGCCGTCGAGCTGTGGCACGCGGCGCCCGGCAACGTCCGCACGGTCAAGGCGTACTCCCAGGACAACCGCTGGGACACCCTCGACCTCGACCGCGAGAACGGCTGCATCCGCGACATCGAGCACGCCTACACCGCAGACGGCGGCCTGGCCGTCCTGTACGGCAACATCGCCCGCGACGGCGCCGTGGTCAAGACCGCCGGCGTGGACGAGTCGATCTGGAAGTTCAGCGGCCCCGCCGTGGTGTTCGAGTCGCAGGAGCAGGCCGTCGACGGCATCCTCGGCGGCCGGGTCAAGGCCGGCGACGTGGTCATCGTCCGGTACGAAGGCCCCAAGGGCGGCCCCGGCATGCAGGAGATGCTCTACCCGACGTCCTTCCTCAAGGGCAAGGGCCTGGGCAAGGCGTGCGCGCTGATCACCGACGGGCGCTTCTCCGGCGGCACCTCCGGTCTGTCCATCGGCCACGCCTCCCCCGAGGCGGCCGAGGGCGGGGCGATCGCGCTGATCGAGGACGGCGACATCATCGACATCGACATCCCCAACCGGACCCTGGAGCTGCGGGTCTCCGATGACGAGCTGGCGCGGCGGCGCGAGCGGCTGCTGGCCGACCTGGGCGGCTACCGTCCGCGCGACCGCAACCGGCCGGTGAGCGCGGCGCTGCAGGCGTACGCGGCGATGACGACGTCCGCCTCCACGGGCGCCTCTCGCGACCTCTCGCAGCTCTCCCGCTGACCTCTGACGGAACGAACCCCCGCCGCCCTCCGGCGGGGGTTCTTCCATGAACGCGGTCGTGGCGTCCGGCTCGGAACCGTTCGTCGTTCGTCCTGGCCTTCCGCGCGGGCCTCATCCCGCTCGACCTGCCGCGCCTCCGGCCGGACCGGCTGTGGACCACCCTTCCTGCAGCGCCTGATGAGAGGACTGTCCTTCCGGACAGACTTTCGAAAACTGTCGGCGGTCATCTCTATTGTTGGGGTATGACGACAGTCGTGAAGCACGATTCCCGCCCGCTGACGACCGCCGAGATCGCCGCCCTCGCTCTCTCCCTCGCCCACCTCGGGGCGGGGCCGCAGGCCGTCACCGCACGGCGTGGCCTGCAGCACGCCTTCCAGCACCTCGACCTCGACGACGACGTCATCGCCACCACGCTCACGACCCTCACCGAGCCGCTGCCCGCCGACGTCGCCGCGCGGGCCAGGCTCATGGCCGACGCCATCACCAGCCGGCTCAACGTCCGCCTGCACTACCGCGACGCCTCCGGTCACGTGACCGTCCGTGACGTGGAGCCGGTGACGTGCCTGGTGCACCGCGAATACTGGTACCTCGTCGGCGTGTGCCGGATGCGCCGGGCGATCAGGGCGTTCAGGTTCGACCGGATCATCGCGGTCGAGCCGACGCTGACGCCGTCCAGGCCGCACCTCGCCGACCGCTTCCTGCCGTTCCAGCGCCGCAAGCGGCGCGCGTCCAACGCCGCGTAACACCCGGTCACCCCTGGGCGCGGCGCGAGATCTGGCCGGGGCTTGACCTGCGACGTCCCGGCCGTTGAAGTGGCGGCTGGCAGGCTCCCGCACATGCGCGTACGGGAGCTGTCGCTGTTCGCCGCCCTGCTGCTCGCCCTCCCCGGCAGTGCCGGGACCAAGGAGGCGGCGCCGCCCCCGAGCCTCCCCGTCCAGCACGCGCCGGCGCCGGCCGAGAGCGCGCCGCCCGCCGACGTGTGGCGGGCCCTCGACCGGCGGCTTGAGCGCTATCTGCGCGGGCGTCCCGGCCGGGCGGCGCTGGCCGTCCACGACCGCACCACGGGCGCCCGCTACGCCTTTCGGGAGCGCGCCTCGTTCCTGCTGGCCAGCGTGGCCAAGGTGGACGTGCTGCTGGCGTTCCTGATGCGGGCGCGGGACCGGCGGCTCAGCGCGTACGAGCGGCGCCTGGTCTCGCAGATGATCCGGCACAGCGACAACCACTGCGCCCGCGAGCTCTACGCGGCGGTCGGCGGGGCGGACGGCCTGGCCCGCACGCTGCGCAGGCTGGGCGTCAGACACATCGAACCGGGCGCGGCCACGGAGGTGGGCTACACCCGCAGCCGGGCGTCGGAGCAGGTGGAGGTGCTGGAGCGGCTGCTCGTACCCGGTGGGCCGCTGCCCGACCGGGCGCGCCGCTACGCGCTGGAGCTGATGTCGTCGGTGGAGCCGTCGCAGGCGTGGGGCGTCAGCGCGGCGGCCGCGGGCGGCGAGGCGGCGCTCAAGAACGGCTGGCTGCCCGCCGAGCAGCACGGCGGGCTGTGGACGGTCAACAGCGTGGGCCGGCTCATCGTCGCCGGCCACGACCTCGTCATCGCCGTGCTGTCGGAGCGCAGCCCCACCATGGAGGCGGGCGTCGCGACGGTCGAGCGGATGGCGAGGATGGCGGTCGCCGCCGCCACGGGCTGGCCGGCGGCGACCGGAGCACGGCCGCAGGACCACAGCGATGACCGGCCGCGAGGCCGGAACGGTGACCGGCCGGAGGACCGGAGCGGCGACCGGCCGGAGGACCACAGTGACAACCGGCCGGGAGACCGGCTAGGAGGCGCAGCACCCGCCCCCGCAGCAGCCGCCGCCCGCTCGGGGCGCGGCGGCGCTGCCGGTCATCGCGACCGTGGACAGCAGCTTCACCGTGTCGTCGTGGCCCTCGGGGCAGACGGCCGGGTCGTCGGAGGCCGACATCGGACGGGACACCTCGAAGGTGGAGCCGCAGGCGCGGCATCTGAAGTCGTAACGCGGCATGCAGCCATGGTAACCGCGTCAGGCGTACATGACATGGGCGTAGTCGCCGACCGGTTCGTAGCCGATGGCCTGGTAGATGGCGTTGCTGGTGGGGTTGTCCAGGTCGGCGAAGAGCACGACCTCGGCCCCGCGCTCGTCCCTCCCCGTACGGCTGGCGTACGCCGTGACGGCGGCCCCGTAACCGCGTTTGCGGCGTGACGGCGGCGTGTAGACGGGCCCGATGCGGCACACCCCGCCACAGGCAGGCGAGAGCGCGGCCATGGCGACGGGAACGCCGTCGGCCTCCCACACGAACAGCTC
Organism: Nonomuraea sp. NPDC052634; assembly: GCF_040678535.1. Lineage (NCBI taxonomy): Bacteria > Bacillati > Actinomycetota > Actinomycetes > Streptosporangiales > Streptosporangiaceae > Nonomuraea > Nonomuraea sp. NPDC052634. The sequence goes on from NZ_JBFATY010000002.1 coordinate 42,345, forward strand.
CCTGCCGGCCAGCCGCCTGGCGACCCGCTCGACCTCGTCCCCCTCGCCCATGCCGACCTCTTCGCCGAAGGCGTGATACCAGCTCACCAGCAGCGGGAAGTCGCCGGGCACGCAGGGACGGCCCCGGCCCGCGACGTCGGGCACGGCGAGCGTCCCGAGGCGGTAGAGCCGCTCGGAGACCACCCGCTTGGGCGCGCCGAGCAGCCGGGCGACCTCGGCGGTCACGTCCAGCGGGCCGACGGCCACGGCCAGATCGCCGCCGAACCCGGCCACCAGCGGGGCGACCGCCTCCACGGGCACCGCGAAGAGCCCGGCGGGATGCGGCGGCGTGTGGAAGACCGCGCCGCGCACCTCGCCGTCGACCGTCCACCAGCCGAAACGGGCGCCCTTGGCGGGCATGCCCGCGCGCAGAGCGGCCAGCACCGTGAGCGCGACGGTATTGCGGACCGGGTCGCCGAGCAGGAAGGGCTCGGCGACCGCGGCGTACTCCTCGACGTCCGAGGTGAAGGTCCACATGCCTGACCATGCTGTCAGGCGCGGCCTCCACCCTCAATGTGGTGTTATGCCGGACTTATGCGGCGGCTTCCAAGTAAGGCGCCCATTGCGGGTCGCCGACGAGGGAGGCGCCGATGAGCCGCCAGTGGGCGCCCCTCGGCACCGCGGGGCGCACGCGCAGCGTCCACCCCAGCTCCTCGAGGTACTTGTCGGCCTTCCTGTGGTTGCACGTGGTGCACGAGGCGACGCAGTTCTCCCACGTGTGGGTGCCGCCTCGCGACCGGGGGATCACGTGGTCTATCGTCTCGGCCTTCTGCCCGCAGTAGGCGCAGCGGTAGTCGTCGCGCCGCATGAGGGCGGCCCTGGTCAGCGGAATGCGGGAACGGTAGGGGATACGGACATATCTGCGGAGCCTGATCACCGAGGGCACGTCGAGCGTGCGGCTCGCGGAGCGCAGCACCGCGCCGCGGCCGTCGCGGTGGACGACCTCGGCCTTGTCCCGCAGCACCAGGACGATCGCCCGGTGCAGCGACAAGGTGGTCAAGGGCTCGTAGGTGGCGTTGAGCAGCAGGACCTGGCGCATTATCGGGCCTCTCCGTACTGCGCGCGTATCAAAGGGGACATGCCGCGGCATGTCCCGGCTATCGACCCCTCCTGGGGCACTCGTGCTTCCGTCACAATGGACCTCCGCCGGACGGCCCGACGGGTGGTCACCACGGCACCGTCCTGTCACCCAGTTTGGCGTTTGCACCGCGGTCCCCGCCACCCCAAAAAATCTCACCCTGGAATGACCAGTGGGACGCACGATACGTTTTATGCCCGCTCGACCAGCACTTTACGCATGCCCGTTGGCAGTAGGGTTCGGTCCATGACGCGAGAGCCGTACCCGAGCGCACGCCGCGAAGACACCGTCGACATCCTGCACGGAACCCCCGTCCCCGACCCGTACCGCTGGCTCGAGGACCCGGACAGCCCCGAGACCAAGGGGTGGCTGAACGCGCAGGCCGAGCTGTACGCCCAGGAGCGAGGTGAGCAGCGGTTCAAGGACCGCATCGCCGAGCTGCTCAAGTCCGGCTCTGTGGGGGTGCCGGCCTGGCGCGGCGATCGCTACTTCTTCTCCCGGCGTACGCCCGACAAGGAGCACGCCGTCTACTACGTGGTCGAGCCGGACGGCACCGAGCGCGCCCTGATCGACCCGACGGCGATCGACCCGTCGGGGCTGACCACGCTCGACGCGGTGCAGCCCGACAAGGAGGGGCGGCTGCTCGCCTACCAGCTCTCGGTGGGCGGCAACGAGGAGTCGGTCCTGTACGTCATGGACGTCGCCACGGGCGAGCGCGTGGAGGGGCCGATCGACCGCTGCCGCTACTCCCCCGTGGCCTGGCTGCCGGGCGGCGAGGCGTTCTACTACGTGCGCCGGCTGCCGGCGCACGAGGTGCCCGAGGACGAGCGGCAGTTCCACCGCCGTGTCTACCTGCACCGCGTCGGCACCTCCGCCGAGGACGACGTGATGATCTTCGGGCAGGGCCTGAAGATGACCAACTACTACGGCGTCTCGGTCTCCCGCGACGGCCGCTGGCTGCAGATCTCGGCCCATGAGGGCACCGCGCCGCGCAACGACCTGTGGGTCGCCGACCTGATGGCCTCGCCGATCGACCGGCCCGAGCTGCGGGTCGTGCAGGAGGGCGTGGACGCGCAGACCGGGCTGGTGTTCGGCCGCGACGGCAAGCTGTACATCCACACCGACCGCGAGGCGCGGCGGGGCCGGGTGTGCGTCACCGACCCGTCCGAGCCGGGCTTCGAGAGCTGGCGCGACCTGATCCCCGAGGACCCCGAGGCGGTGCTGTCCGACTTCGCGATCCTCGACGACCTGGAGCGCCCGGTCATGCTGGTGGGCTGGACCCGCCACGCCATCAGCGAGATCACCGTGCACGACCTGGCGACCGGCGAGCGCATCGGCGAGGTGCCGACACCGGGGCTCGGCACGATCGGCGGCATCGCCGAGCGTCCCGAGGGCGGCTACGAGGCGTGGTTCGGCTACACCGACAACACCACCCCGCCCACCGTGCAGCGCTACGACGCGCGGACGGGCGAGACCACGCTGTGGGCGGCCTCGCCGGGCGTGGTGGAGGTGCCGCCGGTCCGTACCGAGCAGGTGGTCTACCGCTCGAAGGACGGCACCGACGTCCGCATGCTGATCATCTCGCCGGCGGGTGAGGCGTCCGGCCCGCGGCCCACCATCCTGTACGGCTACGGCGGCTTCGGCCTGTCCATGACCCCCGGCTACTCCGCCTCGATCCTGGCCTGGGTGGAGGCCGGCGGCGTCTACGCCATCGCCAACCTGCGCGGCGGCGGCGAGGAGGGCGAGGAGTGGCACCGCGCGGGCATGCTGGCCGACAAGCAGAACGTGTTCGACGACTTCCACGCCGCCGCCGAGCACCTCATCGCCACCGGCGTCACCACGCGGGAGCAGCTCGGCATCTCCGGCGGCTCCAACGGCGGCCTGCTGGTGGGCGCGGCGCTGACGCAGCGTCCCGAGCTGTATGCGGCCGTGGTCTGCTCGGCGCCGCTGCTCGACATGATCAGGTACGAGAAGTTCGGACTCGGCGCCACCTGGAACGTCGAGTACGGCTCCGCCGACGACCCCGAGCAGTTCCAGTGGCTGCTGGGTTACTCCCCCTACCACCACGTCAAGGAGGGAGTGGACTATCCGGCGACGCTGTTCACGGTCTTCCAGTCCGACACGCGGGTTCACCCGCTGCACGCCTGGAAGATGTGCGCGGCGCTGCAGCACGCCTCCGCCTCGGGGAAGCCGGTGCTGCTGCGCAACGAGGCCGAGGTGGGTCACGGTGCCCGCGCGGTCAGCAGGTCGGCGGACCTGTGGGCCGACACGCTGACCTTCCTCGCCCGGCACACCGGGCTATAGAACCGAGCTCAAGGGCCGGGCTCCAGGACGTACCGGTCCTAGCGCGGGAAGACGATCGTCTTGTGGCCGTCGAGCAGCACCCGCTGCTCGGCGTGCCACTTGACCGCCCTGGCCAGCGTCAGGCACTCGACGTCGCGCCCCATCGCCACCAGGTCCTCGGGCGAGTGGCTGTGGTTGACCCTGACCACCTCCTGCTCGATGATCGGGCCCTCGTCGAGGTCGGCGGTCACGTAGTGGGCGGTCGCGCCGATGAGCTTGACGCCGCGGTTGTGGGCCTGGTGGTAGGGCTTGGCGCCCTTGAACGACGGCAGGAACGAGTGGTGGATGTTGATGGCCCGCCCCGCCAGCTTCTCGCAGAGCTCCTCCGACAGCACCTGCATGTAGCGGGCCAGCACCACCAGATCGACCTGGTAGTGCTCGACCAGCGCCATCACCTCGGCCTCCTGCTTGGGCTTGGTCTCGGGGGTGACCGGCAGGTGGTGGTAGTCGATGCCGTACGACTGGGTGAGCGGCCGCAGGTCAGGGTGGTTGGAGACGACGGCGACGATCTCGATGCCGAGCGTCCCGGACCGTACCCGGTAGAGCAGGTCGTTGAGGCAGTGGCCGAACTTGCTCACCATGATCATCACGCGCGGCCTCCTGGCCACGTCGCGGACCGTGAACTCCATCGCGAAGTCGGGCGCGAGCGCGGCGAAAGCGGCGTTGAGCTCGTCCTCGCCCAGCGGCGCCGAGAACTGCACGCGCATGAAGAAGCGCTGCCCCACCCTGTCGCCGAACTGCTGGCTCTCGATGATGTTGCAACCGTGTCCGGCGAGCAGGCCGGAGACGGCGGCCACGACGCCGGGCCGGTCGGGACAGGACAGCGTCAGGATGTATTCGGCGGGGCTGGTCATGCCTTCACTCTCGCGGACTTCGAACAATGGGCCGCCCCCGAGCGTCAGATCCTCCGGGCTGGGCGGTCACCGTCGAGGGTACCCGGGAAGTCCCGAGGCAGTGATGCTGTTGGTTCTGTTCCAGGGTAGTTAAGTCGGTTGAAACCTGGACCGATACCGTAGGTGGCGTGAATTGCCTCGTCGCAGGCCGGCGGGGCGGAGATGGAGCACGTTTCCTTGGACGCCGTCGTACTGATCGTGGTGGCCTGTCTGTTCGCCGTGATTTCAGGGGTCAACGACGGCGGTGCGCTGGTCGCGACGGGGCTCAAACTGCCCACCGTGCGGCCGGTGACCGGGGTCGCCGTGCTCGTCGTCGCGGTGGCCACCGTGCCGCTGCTCACCCACCAGGTGGCGCTGACGTTCGTCAACCGGCTGGCCTCCTTCGACGACCCCGGCGGGCGCGCCGCGATGACGATCGCGGTCGTGGCCGCGCTGATCGTGGTGACCGTGCTCAGCGCGAAAGGCCGCCCGACCAGCCTGACGCTGGCCGTGGTCGGCGGGCTCACCGGGGCCGGGCTCGGCTGGGGCCTGCCGGTCTCCGGCGGGTCGGTCGCGCTGGTGCTGGCGTTCGGCATCGCGGCGCCCTTCGTCGGCGGGCTGCTGGCGTGGGTGCTCATCCGGGTGCTGGTCGCCGCCACCACCGCCAGGGGCCTGTGGCGCTGGCACTGGGCCGGGTTCCTGCTGCAGACGCTGGCGTACGCGGCCAACGACGCCCAGAAGATGCTGGCCGTGTTCATGGTCGCGGCCGGGTTCACGGGGGCGCCCGTCCAGTACACGGTGCTGGTCGCGCTGCTGTTCGGCATCGGCACCATGTACGGGCTGCCCAGGGGCGGCCGCACGCTCAGCCGCGAGATCATCGTCTCGCGGCCCCCGCACGGCGTCGCCGCCGAGCTGTCGGCCGGCACGGCCGTGATCGCGTCCGCGGCGGCCGGCATGCCGGTGAGCATGACCCAGGCCATCGCCGGTGCGCTCATCGGCGCGGGCGTCGCGCAAGGCGGCGGGCGGGTCCGCTGGTACGCCGCGAGCAAGATCGCGGCGGCCTGGCTGCTGACGTTGCCGGCCAGCGGGCTCCTGGGATGGGGCCTCGCACTACTGGTGAAGGGATTCGCGGGCGTGAGGCTGTCGTGACGATCTCGTTAGTGGGGGTGCGTACGTGAAACGACTGAGGCGGATCCGGGACCTCATGACAGGGCGCATGGACAGCGCGCTGTCCGAGGCGCTGCTCGGCCAGCTCGAGGCCACGAAAGAGGGCGCGTGGCTGGCCATGGCCATGATCGGCGGAGAGGTCGGCAGAACGGGCGCGCACGAGCAGATGCGCTCGATCGAGCACCTCGGCGACGAGGAGCGGGCCCGCCTCATCGACGAGCTCAAGACCGCCCTCGTCACCCCCATCGACCGCGAGGACCTGTTCCGGCTCTCGCGCTCGATCGACGACGTGCTCGACTCGTTGCGCGACTTCGTCCGCGAGTCCCACCTGTACCGGGTGCCCGACCAGATCCGCTTCACGCCGCTGCTCGACCAGGTCATCGTCGGCATCGACGCCCTGGAGAACGCCGTGCGCAACCTCACCTCCCGGCCCTCGGTGGTCGCCCAGGACGCGCTGGAGGCGAAGAAGGCGGGCGGCGCCATCCGGCGCATGTACCAGTACGAGATCTCCCGCATCTTCTCCGGCGAGCTGTCCGCCGAGGCCATGAAGGAACGGGAGCTGGTGCGGCGGCTGGAGATCGTGGGCGTGGCCATCGGCGAGGCGGCCGACGCGATCGCCGACGGGGCCATGAAGCGGTGAACCCGCAGGTAGGATGTTCGACTGAGATGGAACAGAACGTGCGTACCACGTCGAGCAGGGCCCGCGGGCTCACCCACACCGCGCCCGCCGAGGTCACGCTCCAGGCCGCCCTCGAGGCGCTCGCCGACCCGATCCGCCGCCGCATCGTGCGCGAGCTGGCCGAGGTGCCCGACTGGGAGCGGGCCTGCGGCACGTTCAACCACCTGCCCGTCGCCAAGTCCACGCTCAGCCACCACTTCTCGGTCCTGCGCAACGTCGGGCTGCTGGAGCAGCGCGACGAGGGCGCGCGCCGCCTCAACCGGCTGCGCCGCGCCGAGTTCGACGAGCGCTTCCCCGGGCTGCTCGCGCTCGTGATCGCCGAGGACGCATGACCGAGGTCCAGGACACCCCCGCCGCCCGCGTCGTCTGCCTCGACCGCGACGGCCGGGTGCTGCTGATGCACTGGTACGACTGGATCGCCGGCATCGACATCTTCGAGCCGCCCGGCGGCCGGCTCGAACCCGGCGAGAGCCCGCTGGAGGCCGCCAAGCGTGAGCTGACCGAGGAGACCGGGCTGCCCGGCGCGGCGGTGTCGGAGCACATGGTGGAGATCGATCGCGACTTCACCTGGCTCGGCGTACGGTACGTGCGGCGCGAGCCGTTCTACCTCGCCCGCTTCGACGAGGCCAGGCCCGCCGTGGTGCCCAGTGCGCTGACCGACGAGGAGGTCGCCGGTTTCCGCGGCCATGTGTGGGCCGAGGAGCTGCCGGAGGGCGTCGACCCGCCGGAGCTCGCGCAGATCATCGAGGAGCTGAAGCGGGCTCAGCGCCCGGCCTGACCTCACGCTCAACGTCGACCTGGCTCCCCGATCAGCGCCCGACCTGACCCCGCGCTCAGCGCTCGACCTGACCCCACGCTCAACGCAACCTGACTCACCGCTCAGCGTCCGGCCTGACCCGGCTCCGGGCTGGGCGCTCGGGGCGGCCGCGGCTCGACGCTCAGCGCTCGGTGTGGCCCAGTTCGGTCATCGTCCGCGTCATGAGGCCGCGCAGCAGCTCGCCCGCCAGCTTCTCGTGCCGGTCCTCCACGGACATGCCGGTGTTGACCCGCTCGCGGTAGACCTCGCGCTCGTACGGGTCGGTGTAGGGCAGCGCGGTCATGGCCACGACCACGCTCACCCTCGTGCCTCCTTGCGGCACGACCGCCACCGCGTGCGTACGCAGGCACGTCTCGTCGGGGCCGCCGTACCAGCCGCACTTGACCGCGGCATCCGCACTGCCCACCGCCTGGCGCGCCCCGAACGTCTGCGACTCCGGCACCTCCGTCATCCAGCCCAGCACCGCGGCCGCCACCGGGTCGCCGGTCGCGGCGGCCTGGGCGAGCACCGCGTACGCGGCGGCCACCTCGCCGGCCGCGACCTCGACCGAGCCGAACCGCGACGGGTCGCCGTTGGGCGGCCTCCAGCGCACGCCGGTGCGCTCGTACAGGTCGTCGAGGATGACGCGGGGCCCGACCGACAGCCACAGGGCGAGCGTGTCGGCGTTGGACGAGACGACCACCGCGGGCTCGGCATGCCGGCGCCACCGCTCGGCGTCGGCGATGCGGCCGGCCGCCACCCACGCGTACAGGGGCTTGAGCAGGGAGGCGCAGCGCAGCCTGGTCAAGCCCGAGCTGACCTCGACCGTACGGGCGGGCGGCCCGCCGTAGCCGCGCCTGATGCCCGCCGCCTGGGCTCCGGCGCTCTGGTCGAGGTCGTCGAGCAACTCGTTGAAGCTCACGCCCCAACCGTAGACCCACCGGCCGCCCGCCCCGCGCCATCCGGGCCGTCGGCCGTACACGGATAAGAGGGTTCGTCACAGGTCGTACAGGGTGAGGGTGATCGCCAGAGCGGCGGGAAGCAGCGCGATGACTCCCGCGATCGCGGCGATCCGCCCTCCACGCGACGTCCGGGGCTCCGTCACGTACGCCGCCAGCGCACCCGCCCCGGCGAACATCGCACCGGTGGCCGCCAGGTGCGCGAGCGTGGACGTCCACGACGGCAAAGGCTCCGCCGCGAGCCTGAACACCACGTACATCCCCGCCGCGACCAGCGCCACCCGCCGTCCGGGGCGCACGTCCGCCCCGTCCAGCGCGTACGCCGCGACGGCCAGCAGCGCCAGGCTGATGGCGGCGACCACGCCGATGGCCGGAACCAGGCACCCCCAGTCCCCGCACCCGACGCCCGCCCAGGCCAGCCGCACGCTCGCCCACCACCACGCGCCGAGCGCCCCGCACACCGCGGCACCCCGCCCGATTCGCCGCCCCATGCCCTACATGCTCCCACCACGCAGAACGCGCCGCCCTGCCCACGCCGAGCGGGGCGGGACATGAGAACGGGTGAATCGGCGACGGCCCTCCCCGCCTGCGCCCCACGGATGCGATGGGCTCGGTGCCGTGCAGGGCCGCCCCGCCGGGCGCGGACAGGATCGCGCCAACGGTCTCGCGGACAAGGGCGGAAAGGCGACCGCAGGCGCGAGACGACGTCGCCCAGGCGCGGCGAGGGCGGGCGGCGCGAGGCGATGTCGGGCAGGCAAGCGCGGTGGGCGCACGGCGCGGCCTCCGGTCCGTGCCTTGCCGGCGAGTCAACGCGTGGGCGGCGTCACAGTGCGGCGGCGCGGTGGTCGTCGGCGGCGGCCTCGGGGTGGCGGCCCATGGCGCGTAAGACGATGGCGCGGTCGGTGTACAGGTCGGGCTGAGGGTCGAGGGTGATGGCCTGGGTGAGGTCGGCGAGGGCGCCTTCCAGGTCGCCGGTCGCGTAGCGCAGGATGCCACGGTTGCCCCAGGCCGCGGCCAGGTCGGGGGCGTGTTCCACGGCGAGGCCGAGGGCGGCGGCGGCCTCGGGGAAGCGGCCGGCGGCGGTCTCCAGCTGGCCGAGCACGGTGAGCAGGTGCGGGTTGCCGGGTGCGAGGGCGAGCCCGGCTTCGACGTCCGCCCTGGCCGCGTCGTCGCGGTCGAGCGCGGCGAGCAGCCCGGCGCGGTTGATGTAGGCGTCCAGGTAGCCGGGGTCGAGCTCGATCACGCGGGTCAGGTCGGCGAGGGCTCCGTCGATGTCGCCCCGCACGGTACGCAGCTCCGCCCGGTTGTAGTACGCCTCGGGCAGCGGCGGCCCGGCGGCGATGGCCTGTTCGAAGTCGGCCAGCGCCTCCTCATGCCGCCCGAGCCGGAAGAGCAGGTTGCCGCGTTCCAGGTAGTAGTCGGGGAAGCCGGGGTCGAGAGCGATCGCGGCCGCGTAGTCCTCCAGGGCCTCCTTGTGGCGCCCCTGAGCGGCCAGTAACTGGGCGCGGTTGGCCAGCAGCACCATCCGGTGTACGGGGTGCCGGGCGCCGAGCTCGCGGGCCAGCTCGATGGCGGATTCGACGAGGGACAGCGCGGCGTCGATCCGGCCTTCGCGCAGCTCGACGAGCGCCAGGCCGTTGCGGTCGAAGCCGAGCTTGAAGGCGCGCTCTGCGGGGTCGGGCAGCAGGCCGGAGATGGCGATGGCGAGGTTGATCCAGGCGCGGGCGCGGGTGAGGTCGCGCCGGGCGGGGTCGGGGTGGCGGGCGTCGAGCATGGCGGTGCCGTACGCGGCCGCGGCGTGCATGGCGGGGTCCTGGCCGGCCACGCGTACGCGGTCCCAGAGCGCGCGGGCCTCGTCGGTGCGCCCGAGCCCGCCGAGCGCGGTGGCGGTGCGCTGGGCGAAGTCCCACCAGCGGGATCCGCCCGCCTCCGTGCGCGCCATGCCCAGCCGGCCCAGCTCGATGGCCGCGTGCAGGAACCCTTCGCGCATGCAGCGATCGACGAGCGGCCACAGCTCCTCGGGGTCGCTGGGCCCCGGCGGGGGTTCGGGGCCGCCGGAGTAGACGGTGATCGCCAGGATGCCGGGCGGTACGCGCCGCATCAGCACGTCGAGCAGCTCGGCGTCGGTGGGGTCGGCGGCGGCCGCGTTGCACACGGCGATGGCCGACCCGGGCGGCACGGCGTCGCGGACGAACTCGGCGATCCCGTTGGCCAGCCGCAGCGTGCGGCGGGGTGCGGGCACGAGGATGCGTTCCTCGTCGGAGAGCCCGGCGTCGATCGTGCCGCGCCGCACGGGCACGTCGCCGGCCAGCTCGGGCGCGGCGGCCAGGATCTCGATGTCGTGCGCGGCCACCAGTTCTGGAGCGTCCCGCAGTGCCGCCGGCACCAGGTGGCCGAGGAGGGCGGCGGCCAAGGTGTAGGGGCCGCGCGGCCTGCGATGCGCGTCGATCATCGGCATCAGCAGCCGCGCGGCCCCGTTCTGGGCGGGTGGTCCGCCCTCGACCTTGAGGTGGGACCTCTCCTCAGTCACCCCTTGTGAATGACGCTGGAGGTCCCTGCGAGCCTCGCGGTACCAGGCTTGCGGACGACGATGCGCTTCATGGCGTGCCTCTCCACTCGGGGTTAATCACCCATTATTGGGACACCCCACCGAATAGCAAGATTTATCCGAATTAAGTGGGAGGCTAATGGATAAAATGCACTTGCCTTTCGAATGGTATATGTAACCCATTAGGAGCGAAACCAGCGCTGCAATCGTGTGGTATGAGACCGCTCGGAATCCTCCATGAGATCGCACAGGCACCGTCCCAGCAGCGTGATCGATTGGCAGCATCCCGGCCCCGGCGAGCTCTTGGCCCGCACGATGCGGGTGGCCCGGTCGAGCAGGCGCTCCAGGCTGGGCTCCGCGCCGCCCTTGAGCGAGCGGGTCCGCCAGGGGCACGACGCGACGTCCGTGCAGGCGCCGCTGTTGATGTACGGCACCGGCCCGCTCTTGAGCCGCAGCCGGTCCTCGCGCTTGACGCGGTGCTCGGCCAGCACGTGAGCGGCCCTGCGGGCGACCGAGAGCAGGTGGCGGCGGCGCCGCTCCTCCGGCGGCGGCGACCCTGCGGGCCTGGGCAGCGCGAGCAGCGTCGCCCCGCCCATCAGCACGCCGCCGAGCACCATCCCCCAGCCCATCGGCTCGTCGAACCAGATGACCGCGATCGCGGCCACCCAGACGGGCTGCGTGGACATGAGAATCTGGCTCGGCATCGCGGGCACGTGGGCCTGCCCGTACGAGCGGGCGAGAAAGCCCAGCGCGCACGACACCACCGACAGGTGGGCGAGGATCAGCCAGTCGGTCAGGCCGCCCGGCAGGCTGACCCCGTCGCGTACGGCGAAACCACCGGTCAGCACCCCGATGGTGAGCAGCTGGACGGTGGTCAGACCGTACGCGGGAAAGCCGGACGGCCGCTTGGACAGATGGGCGAGAAAGAGCGTGTGACCCGAGTAGAGAGCGGCGGCGAGGAGCGTGACCCCCAGCGCGGACACGGACATGTCGTCGGCGTCCATGCCGCGTACGAGCGTGAACACCCCCATGCCGGCCAGTGCGAGCGCCACCCCCGCCCAGATGCGCCGCGGCACCCGCTGGCGGAAGAGCACCAGCGACAGCAGCGGCGTGATGACCACGCTGCACCCCACGGCGAACCCCGACACCGCGGACGGCAGGTCGTTGAGCGCCATGGCCTGCGCCGTCTGCCCCACCCCGAACAAGACCCCCAGGATCACGCCGTGAAACCAGGAGCGGCGCGACATCCCCCGAAGGCCGCGCGGCCTGATGACGATCAGCGTGAAACCCGCGATGAGATACCGCTCGGCGAGCAGATCCTCCACCGGTAAACGGGGGATGAGATCTTTCATCAGCGGGAACGCCGACCCCCAGGCGGCGCTGACGAACAAGAGAAGCGCGGCTCCCAGTAGGGGGCGGGGAGCGGGCAAGACTGCCATGGCAAAAGCATGGCACTACTAATCGCGACGTCAGATGTACAGGGCGCAGCCGGTGAGGGTTGCTTACACCTCGGTGGTAAGAGCCTCACCCGCGGGTTCGTACAACCTCATCCGTGAGGGCTGAAGGGGGCGTCTCGGACACGTTCCGCTCAGATATCGGGCCCGGTCGGGCGGGGCCGCGGAACGGCCTTAAAAGGAACCGGCGGGCATGTCACGCCGGGAGACCCGGAAATGGTCACCGGGAAAAGCAGAGGTGGCGACCCCAGGAGGGGGTGTTTGGGGTCGTATGTGAGCGGGGCTGTTCAGCTTTCCATTACGGTACGCGGGACGAGCCGTTTCTCTCCGTAGATCACGGTGTGTTCACCGACCCGCTCGCGGGAGAGCTCGCGCCAGCCCCGGCGCTGATAGAGCGCCAGCGCGGCCTCCTGATTCAGCGTGGTGTCACCGCGCACCCGCTGGAAGCCGAGCTCGACGGCGCGCCGCTCGATCGCGGCGAGCATGGCCGCGCCGTAACCGCGCCGTTGATATTCGGGATGCACGCGCAGCCGGCAGACCTCGGCCGTGGAGGTGTCGATGGGTTTCAGACCGCCCATCGCCACGACCCGCGAGCCCACCTCGCCCACCAGGAAGTCGCCGCCGCAGGCGAGATAGACCTCCTGGATGCGGGGGAAGTCGTCTTCGTAGTAGACGCCGTCTCCCGGCACCAGGCCCACCTCGGCGAGGCAGATCCGGTGCAGCGCGAGCAGGGTGTCGAGGTCGGACCAGCGATAGCGCCTGATCCTCAGCTTCATTTATCGCCCCCTTGCATCTGGTGCTGTCTGGGTCGTCGAAGCTGCGCGAAGTACTCGTCCACCCCTGGCGCGCCGGCCGCCTTGAGCGCCTCTCCGAGCGCGAGCGCAGGACGGACGATGAGGTCGGTGAAGTATTCGTCGCCGACCAGGCTGAGCGCGCGGGTGCCGATGGCCACCGCCTCCCCCAGCTCGCCGTCGATCAGCTTGCACTGGGCCTGGTCGAGCCTGATCAGCGTCTGGTCGAGGATGTGGTCTTCGTACTTGGTGAGCGCCTGGCCGAGCACGACCTCCGCCTCGATCGTCTGGCCGAGCTTGGTGAGCACGTCGCCCTGATAGAAGTAGAGCTGCTTTTCGGTGTAGCCGAAGGCGACGTCCTCGCGGTCTTCGGCCTTCATGTGGGCGAACGCGTTGCGCGCCCGCGCCAGCGCGCGCTTGGCCTGATCGACGATCTCCTTCTTGTTCTCGCCCGCGGCCATCGCGGCCAGCGCCCTGGCCTCGACGACCGGCGCCATGGCCTGCGCGGGGCACGGCATGGAGCCCGCCATGTCGCGGCTCTTCTTCGCGAGGTTGAGCGCCTCGCGGGCGTCGCCGAAGTAGAGGGGGACGAGCGACTCGCGAGCGCAGATCCACGCCCGCAGCGCGCGGTCGCCGGTCTCGTCGGCGGCGGTGCGCCCGGTGCGGAAGAACGAGCGGGCCAGCCGGTGATCGCCGAGGTTGATGAGGATCATCCCGCTCAGGCCGGCGAGCTGGGCGGCCATCCTGCACAGCCGCTCCTGCAGGTCGATCGGCTGGCGGCGGGACATCGCCGTGCGCACGGCGCTCAGCTCGAGCAGCACGTCGCACAGCAGCCGCAGCGGCGCCGTCGTCGTGTACTGGCGGCCGAAGCTGACCGTCGCCTCCTCCCACTGGTCGAGCATCGCGGCCGAGACGGTGGCCGAGACCAGCGTCTCGTCCATCCTGCGCCGGATGCCCTCGCACGCCCCCAGCACCGGCCCGTCGAGCTCCACGCCCTTGCTGTCGTTGTTGAGCAGGTTTAAAAGGGTGCGCCGGAGGATGTTCTCGTCCTCCTCCGCGTCGGGCTCAGGGTCCATCGGCTTGATCGTCAGGTCGCGCTCCTGCTGCCCGCAGCGCTCCTTGATCTCGATGCCGGCGCTCGGGGCGCGGTGGCTGTGGCCGCAGATGCAGGGCGCGTCGTAGCCGAGGGCGAGCGGCTCGACGCGATAGACGGTGCACAGATAGTGCAGGTATTCGGGGCCGGGGCGTTTCAAGCCGCTCTCGTACGCCGACAGCAGCGTCTCGCCGATGCCGGGCATCGGCTTGTTGTCGCGTTCGAACAGGGCGCGCACCTGTTCGATCACGTCGGCGAGCGCAATGCCGTACGCCAGACGATGCGCCTTGATGCGGGTCGTGCTGAACTGCGCAGTGCACGCCTCATGGATCTCATCGGCTATCTGGGCCGTGGTGCGCCCCGCGGCGAGGCCCCTGGCCCTGATCCGCCGAGCGATCTCAGTCTCTCGGTGCTGTCTGCCGGACATCCCCGGCCCCTCTCACGCAAGTCTCGACCGGTCCGCAACTGGTGACTCAGCGTAGCCCTTGAGTCGCTGTACGCCTACCCATGACTATGAAGCAATGACGGCGGGATGGGAAACGCCGATAGGGAGCCTACGGTTAAGGATCGTCCTCCCGAGGACTGTTTCTTACAACCCATGAGTGAGAAGCGACTCCCCGTGAACGAATAGCGCCGTTGCGCAATCCCCTGACTTGGGCCATGTTTGGCGCACCGGCTAGGAATCCCAAGGGAGGGACGAACGGTGGGGGACGACAACTTCGAGCACCTTGAGCGTCTGGTGACCGAGCTCGGTGCTCGCGGTCTGCTCGCACGAGTGGTCCGGACCCAGAGCGGGCGCACCTTCGTCCGGGTGATCAACCCGGACGCCACGAGCCTGTCCGAGAACGTCACGTGCCGACCGGCCGCCGTCTCGGAGGCCTCGTCCTGGTGGTACTGCTGGTCCTGGGGCGACCGGATGCACACGGCCGACGATCCGGCCGGTGCGGCGAACAAGGTCGCCCGCGTGCTCGCCGTCGCGGGTGAGTGAACGACGTGGCGACCCGGGTGGAGCGCAGCCACCGCGGCTCGTCACGGCACACGGCGGTGAACCGGGTGGAGCGCAGCCACCGCGGCTCACCGCGACCCACGGCGGCTCCTGGGAGCCGGCGGGGTGGCCGGTGCGGAGGGGCGCCGGCGTACCGGGCCTCTGGTCACCCCGCCGGTTCCGGCCGGCCGTACAGGCCGCACCACGAGCCACCCGTCCGCGCAGCCGGGCGGGTGTCCGGGGGATCCCTCCCGGAACCGGCTCGGGACACGCTTCCGGGTGCGTGTCCCGTCCGAGCCGTCCGTCATCGGAGCGCCGTCTCTCTCCCTCCGCGGCCCAGAGAGCCGGCGACCCCGTCTTCCCCGGCGTGAT
This sequence comes from Nonomuraea sp. NPDC052634, assembly GCF_040678535.1. Classification (NCBI taxonomy): domain Bacteria; kingdom Bacillati; phylum Actinomycetota; class Actinomycetes; order Streptosporangiales; family Streptosporangiaceae; genus Nonomuraea; species Nonomuraea sp. NPDC052634. Next base: position 57,521 of record NZ_JBFATY010000002.1, read on the forward strand.
GTGACGGCGGGCGGTTCGGCCGGCTGTATTTTTGGATCGAAACGGTCCAAAGAGTCGGCCGTTCCGCTTCCGGAGGGGGATCCACCATAGTGTTACTGCTGGTGACGCCGTCGCCACAGCCGACGTCGCCGTCTCCATCGTTGCTGCCCGACGTCGACCAGATCACCACGCAGATGTCGGCCGTCTGCCAAAGCGACACCATCCTTTGCTCTACGCTGGTCAAGGTGTTCGGCAACGAGCCTTGGGCGCCGCTGGTGTCCAACGCGATAACCATCGTCCTCATCCTCGTGCTCGCCTTCGTGGTGCGGAACATCGCGCACCGGATCATCACCAAGGTGGTCAACCGGGCGGCCACGGGCGGCTCGCTCACGAGCAGGTTCCGCAGAGGAGCGGCGACAGACGGCATCGACGCGCTGCTGCACGAGCGGCGCAGGCAGCGCGCCGAGACGATGGGCTCGATTCTCAAGCACGTCGCGTCGGTCGTGGTGCTCGGCACCGCGGTGCTGACGGTGCTCGACCGGCTCACCATCCCGATCGCCCCGCTGCTCACCAGCGTCGGCATCGTGGGCGTGGCGGTCGGCTTCGGCGCCCAGGAGCTGGTCAAGGACTTCATCGCCGGCATGTTCATGCTGCTCGAAGACCAGTACGGCGTCGGCGACGTGATCGACGCGGGCCCCGCCGTGGGCACGGTCGAGGCGGTCACGCTGCGGATCACCCGGCTGCGCGACGCCGACGGGCGGGTGTGGTACATCCGCAACGGCACGATCACCCGGGTCGGCAACGAGTCGCAGGGCTGGTCCCGGGCGTACATGGACGTGCCGGTGCCGTACGACGCCGACGTGGTGGGCGTCAAGGTGCTGCTCGAGCAGGTGGCCGAGGAGATGTGGGCCGACCCCGAGCTGCGCGAGGCCAAGATCGTGGAGCAGCCGCAGGTGTTCGGCGTGGAGCAGCTCTCCGACAGCTCGCTGGTGTTCCGCATCACCACCAAGACGCTGCCGGCCGCGCAGTCCGAGGTGGCGCGCGAGATGAGGCTGCGGGTCAAGCAGGCGCTCGACACGGCGGGCATCCAGCTTGTAGGCAGCGCCTAAGCTAGTAAGCGTGACAGAAACCTCCTTTTACGACGCCGTCGGGGGCGAGGAGACGTTCCGGCGCCTCGTACACCGCTTCTATGAGGGGGTTGCGGAAGACCCGCTGCTGCGGCCGCTCTATCCGGAAGCCGACCTCACCGGCGCGGAAGAGCGGCTGCGGGGCTTCCTGATCCAATACTGGGGCGGTCCCAAGACCTACAGCGAGCAGCGCGGCCACCCCCGGCTGCGCATGCGCCACATGCCGTTCGTCATCGGCGAGCGCGAGCGGGACGCCTGGTTGCGCCACATGCGCGACGCGGTCGACGAGCTCGACCTGCCGGAGGAGTACGAAAAGCGGCTGTGGGACTACCTGGTGTACGCCGCCCACAGCCTGGTGAACTCACCCACGTAACGGGGCATGACACGCCACATGGAGATCCCCTGGTGGCGTGACGCGGTCGTCTACGAGATCTACGTCCGGAGCTTCGCCGACGCCTCTGGAGACGGTGTCGGCGACCTGGCCGGCATCCGCGAGCGCCTGCCCTACCTGCGGCGGCTGGGCGTCGACGCCATCTGGCTGACGCCGTTCTACCCCTCCCCCATGGCCGACGGCGGCTACGACGTGGCCGACTACCGCGGCGTGGACCCGATGTTCGGCTCGCTCGCCGACTTCGACGCGCTGGTGGCGAGCGCGCACGAGCTGGGCCTGCGGGTGATCGTGGACATCGTGCCCAATCACAGCTCGTCGGAGCACCCCTGGTTCCAGGAGGCGCTGCGCGGCGCAGGCCGCGACCGGTACATCTTCCGCGACGAGCCCAACAACTGGCAGTCCACCTTCGGCGGCTCCGCCTGGACGCAGGTCGCCGACGGGCAGTACTACCTGCACCTCTTCGCGCCGGCGCAGCCCGACTTCAACTGGCGCAACCGCGAGGTGCACGAGATGTTCCTCGACGTGCTGCGGTTCTGGCTGGATCGCGGGGTGGACGGGTTCCGCATCGACGTGGCGATGGGCCTGTACAAGGCGGAGGGGCTGCCCGATGTGGACGGCCAGGCGTTCGGCACGGTCTCGCCGATGTGGGGGCGGCCGGAGGTGCACGGCGTCTACCGCGAGTGGCGGCGGCTGCTCGACTCCTACCCGGGCGAGCGGATGGCCGTGGGCGAGGTGTGGACCGACGACCACGAGGACTTGGCCCGCTACGTACGCCCCGACGAGCTGCACCAGAGCTTCAACTTCGCCTGGCTGCGGGCGCCCTGGTCGGCCGAGGCGTTCCGCAAGGTGATCGGCGACACGCTGGCGGCGGTGCCGCACGCGACCTGGGTGCTGTCCAACCACGACGTCGTACGCCACCGCACCCGCTACGAGACCTCCGAGCCCGGCACGGGCCTGGCGCGGGCCAGGGCGGCGCTGCTGGCGATGCTGGCCCTGCCCGGCTCCGCCTACCTCTACCAGGGCGAGGAGCTGGGGCTGCCGGAGGTGACGGACCTGCCGGACGCCGCCAGGCAGGACCCGGTGTTCTTCCAGTCGAAGGGCGAGCAGCCGGGGCGCGACGGGTGCCGGGTGCCGATCCCGTGGACGGTGGATCCGCCCTCGCACGGGTTCTCGCCGGGCGGGGTGGAGCCGTGGCTGCCGCAGCCCGCCTCGTTCGCCGAGCTGAGCGTGGAGAAGCAGGAGGGCGTGGCGGACTCGACGCTGGAGTTCTATCGGCGGGCGCTGGCGCTGCGCCGCGAGCTGGTGGGGGAGATTCCTTACACCTTGGAGTGGCTTGATTCCCCTGAGGGAGCGCTTTTCTTCATCAGGGGGTCGCTGATCTGCGCGATCAACTGCGGCACCGCCCCGGTACGCCTGCCCGAGCACGACGAGGTGCTGCTGCCGAGCGGCCCGCTCAGGCGCGACCTGCTGCCACCGGACACGGCGGTGTGGCTGCGCCGCCGGTCATGATCGCTCGGCCCGCAGCGGGATGACGGGCAGCGAGATCAGCGCGCAGCCCAGCCCGGCGGCGAAGCCCGCCCAAGAGCCGGAGCCCTCGATGAGCAGGCCGAGCAGCGGTGTGGCGGCGAGTGCGACGGTGTTCTGCACGGTGTTGTGCGTGCCGAGCACCCGCCCCGCCCAGCCGGGCCCGGCCAGCTCGCCCGCCGCGAGGTAGGCGAGGCCGTTGCCGGCCACGGTCATCACCGAGGCGAGCGCGAGCATGGCCACGCCGAACGCGGCCCCGGTGAAGCTCCCGGCGACCAGCAGGGCGAGCACGACGAGGTTCCAGAGCGTGATCAGCAGCAGGGGCCGCATGCGCAGTCCGGTGCGGTCCGACCAGCGACCGGCCGCGATGCGTACGGCGGCGCCGGCGATCGCGGCAACCCCGAACAGCCGCCCGGCCGCGACGCCGTCCCAGCCGTAGGAGGTGACCAGGCAGTCCACCCCGTACGTGGTGACGACGATCTGCGGCACCGCGTGAAGGGCGCTGGTGGCGTGCACCCGCCACAGGGCGGGCTGCCGGTACGGCGACCCCGCCGCGGCGGGCCTGCTCTCCGGCGTCGCGTGCGGCGGCTCGGCCAGGAAGAGCCCGGCCAGTACGGCGGCGAGCAGCGCGAGCCCCGAGCAGAGCAGCAGCACGCCGGTCAGGCCGTGAGCGGCGGCCACGGGCGGCAGCACGAAGGCGGCCACGGCCATGCCGAGGGTGTAGGAGACCTGGCGCACGCCCATGGCGACGCCGCGCTCCGGCGGCCGGAACCAGCGCAGCACGATCCGGCCGCCGCCGACCATCGCGGCCGAGCCGCCCGCACCGGCGGCGGCCAGCAGCGCGATGACCGCCCAGGTGCTGGTGGCGAAGGCGGCCCCGGCCAGCGTCACGGCGGCCAGGCCGACGCCGAGGCCGAGCACGAGCCGTTCGCCGTGGCGGTCGGCGAGCGCGCCCCAGGCGACCAGGGCACTCAGAATCCCTATCGCCGGGGCGTTACCGATCAGGCCGCCCACGGGCAGCGAGACACCGAAATGGCGCAGAATTTCGGGCATCACCAGAGGCAGCCCGTACAGCCCTAACGTGACGCTGGCGTGCGCGTTGACGCCCAGCGCCAGCATCCACCACCGTCTCATCGGGCGAGACGGCTCAGACCGCGTAGCGCTTGAGGTAGGCCAGCTCGCTCTCGGTCAGGCGGCGCGGGGCGGCCCGCTCGGCGTCGTAGGCCGCGAGCACCGACTTCGCCGTGACGTAGAGGTCCTCGTCGTCGCGGATCTCGTACTGCAGGGTGAACCGTACCGGGCGGATCTCCGTGACCCAGGTCTCGACGCGTACGGGCGCCGCGCGGAAACCCAGCGGGCGGCGGTAGTCGATCTCGTGGCGGGTCACCACGAGCCCTCCGAAGGGCTCGTGGCCCTCGTTGTACGGGTCGATGCTGAGCATGCCGAACCGCGCGTCCTCCAGGTAGTCGAGGAAGCGCACGTTGTTCACGTGGCCTTGGGAGTCGATATCGCCGAATCTGACCACGCGGGGATAGATGTGCCGTCGTGCCGGGGAAGGTGCAACCACGTCCGCCACCGTACCGGGCGCGCTCAGGTGGCGCGGCGGCGGGCCAGGCAGGTCAGCACGGTCAGCACCGAGACGGCGGCCATCGTGCCGAGCGCCCACCGGTAGCCGGTCACGAGTTGTCCCACGGCCTCCCCCGACAGCAGGCCGAGCGTGCCGGCGAAGACCTGCTGGTGCAGCGCGGCGGGCAGCGGCGCGACGAGGATCGACAGCACCATGCCGGTGCCGACGACGTTACCGGTGTTCTGCAGCATGAGGCGCATCGCGTTGACGATGCCGAGCCTGCTGGACGGCAGGCCGTCGAGGATGGCGGTGTTGTTGGCGGGCAGGAACACGCCGGAGCCGAGCCCGATGAGCACCAGCCCGGCGGCGACGGCCGCGTACGGCATGGTCGTGGACATCACCGCCATCATGACCGCAAGGCCGCAGGTGGTGGTGGCGGCCCCGGCCACGGCCAGGGTGCGGGCGCCGAAGCGGCGCTGCAGGAAGCCGGAGATCACCGAGGCGGTCATGGCGGCGACGGCCAGCGGCAGCACCTTGAGCCCGGCCTGTACGGGGTCATCGCCGCGTACGGCCTGGAAGTAGAGCGCGACGAGGAAGACCATGCCCATGCGCGCGACGGCGTTGAGGAAGGAGGCGAGACTCCCGAAGGCGAACGACGGCTCGCGGAAGAGGCTCATGTCCACCACGGGGTGCGGGGCGCGCCGTTCCCTGAGCACGAACAGCGGCAGCCCCAGCAGGAAGAGCACCGCGCCGCCGAGCACCAGGGGGTGCCCCCAGCCGAGCCTGGTGAACTCCGACAGCGCGAGCAGCAGCCCGCCGAGCGTCAGCAGCACGAGCAGGCTGCCGGGCCCGTCGAGCCCGCCGTCGCGCCGGTCGGGCGCCGTCCTGCGCAGCGTGAGCGAGCCCCACAGCAGGCAGATCAGCCCGATCGGCACGTTGAACCAGAACACCCAGCGCCAGCCCAGGCTCTCGGCGAGCACGCCGCCCAGCGTGGGGCCGATCAGGCCGGCGATGGAGAACGAGGCGACGTACACGCCCATGCCCTCGCCCAGCCGCTCGCGCGGAAAGGCGTCGCTGACCAGCGCGGCGCTGTTGGTGAGCAGCATGGCGGCGCCCGCGGCCTGCACCACCCGCATGGCGACGACCAGCCAGGGGTTCGGGGCGAGCCCGGCGAGCAGGGCGGCGGCCGTGTACGTGGCAAGCCCCAGCAGGTACATCCTGCGCCTGCCGAACAAGTCGGCCAATCTCCCGAATACCACCATGAGGACGGTCGTGGTCAACTGGTAGCCGAGGAGTATCCAGCTCGCCGCCGTAGCGTCGGCGCCGGTCTCCCTCGCGATCTCGGGGAGCGCGACGTTGATCGCGCTGCCGCCGAGCCCGGTCAGGACGCTGGCCAGGCTCACGACCGACAGGGTCCGCCAGGCGTAGCCGAGGGTCGGGGTGGTCGCCGCCAAAGGCCCTTATCCTTTCTAGATTTCAATACTAGAATCTTATTCGCATCGTCAGCCGGTCAAGGATCGAGGTGTCGGATGAGCGGGATAGTCGAGGGCCGCGTGGTGATCGTCACGGGCGCGGCCAGAGGCATCGGCCGGGGGCACGCCCTGGAGTTCGCCAGGCAGGGCGCGAAGGTGGTGGTCAACGACCTCGGAGCGGAGGTGGACGGCACCGGCAGATCGGGGGCGGCTGCCGAGGTGGTGGCGGAGATCGAGGCCATGGGCGGCGAGGCCATCGTCAACGGCGAGGACGTCTCCGACTTCGACGGCGCAGAGCGGCTGATCCGCGCCGCCATCGACCGCTTCGGCACGCTCGACGTGCTGGTCAACAACGCGGGCATCCTGCGCGACCGGATGCTGGTCAACATGACGGCCGAGGAATGGGATGCGGTCATCAGGGTGCACCTGCGCGGCACGTTCGCTCCCCTGCGCCACGCCGCCGCCTACTGGCGCTCGAAGGCGAAGGCGGGCGAGCCGGTGGACGCCCGCGTCATCAACACGACATCGTCCTCCGGCATCTACGGCAACCCAGGACAGGGTAACTACGGCGCCGCGAAGGCCGGCATCGCGGGGCTGACCATCATCGCCGCCAGGGAGCTCGAGCGTTACGGCGTGACGGTCAACGCCATCGCGCCCGCCGCGCTCACCCGCATGACCGAGAACCTGCTGCCGAAGGGCGCCAAGGGCGCCGATCCCGAGGACATCGCGCCGCTGGTCGTCTGGCTGGCCAGCGCGGAGGCACGCGGCATCACCGGGCGGGTGTTCAACGTGCGCGGCGGCGCGATCAGCGTGGCCGAGGGCTGGCACGCCGGCCCCGGCGTGGACAAGGGCAGCCGCTGGGACCCGGCCGAGCTGGGCTCGGTCATCCCCGGCCTGGTCGAGAAGGCCCAGCCCAACGCGCTGACCAACGGCCGCATCCCCGGGCGGGAGGACTGACATGCCACTCGATCACAGCGTCATCGGCGTGGAGAGCGAGCCGTACGAGCGCACGTGGACGGCCAAGGACACCATGCTGTACGCGCTCGGCGTCGGCGCGGGCGTCTCGGAGCTGGAGTTCACCACGGAGAAGGGGCAGCGGGTGCTGCCGACGTTCGCGGTGCTGGCCGCGCAGGCGCCGGGGCGGCGGCTCGGCGGCTTCGACCCGGCCATGCTGGTCCACGCCGAGCAGGGCTTCGAGCTGCACCGCGAGCTGCCGCCCGCGGGCGGCGTGCGGACCACGTCGAAGGTGACCGGCATCTACGACAAGGGCTCGGGCGCGCTGGTGGTCTCCGAGTCCAGAGCCGTCGACCTCGGCACCGGCGAGCTCGTCGTCTCCTCGCGCAGCTCGGTCTTCATCAGGGGCGAGGGCGGCTTCGGCGGCGACCGGGGGCCGCGCGACGCGTGGGCGGCGCCGGACCGGGCGCCCGACCACAAGGTGACGTACGAGACCCGCCCCGAGCAGGCGCTCATCTACCGGCTGTCGGGCGACTACAACCCGCTGCACAGCGATCCCGAGTTCGCCGCGCGGGCCGGGTTCGACCGGCCGATCCTGCACGGGCTGTGCACGTACGGGGTGACCGGACGGGCGCTGCTGCACAGCGTGGCCGGCTCCGACCCGGCCCGGTTCAAGGCCATGTCGGGGCGCTTTTCCGCCCCGGTCTTCCCCGGCGAGTCGCTGACCGTCTCGATCTGGGTGGACGGCACGGACGTGCTGTTCAGGACCGCGAAAGACGACGGGACCGTGGTGATCGACCGGGGCCGCGCGACGATCGTCTAGTCGCCGGTGTGCAGCGCCTTGAGTGGGTCGAGGCGGCGGATGAGCGTCACCGCCGCCTCGATGACCTCCTGCGCCTCCTCCTCGCTGTCGGAGGTGGCGACCTCGCGGGCGGCCTCGCCGATGATGCTGGTCAGCACGGCCACCGTGAACCGGTCGAGCGGGTCGCCGCCCGCGCCCAGCAGCACCGCGTTCTGGCGCACCCACTCGCGCCCGCGGGTGCGGCGGATCAGCTCGAAGCCCGGGGGTCCGTCGCCGTCGATGAAGAGCCTGACCAGGTCGCGCCGCTCCCACGCGCCCGCGAGGTAGGCCCGCGCGCCCGCGATCAGCAGCTCGACCGGGTCGGTGACCCCCTCCTTCTTGGCCTTGGCCACGCTGGCGGCCGACGCCTGCTCGTGGGCCGCCTGGTGGTCCTCGTACAGGGCGAGGAACAGCTCCGTCTTGCCGCCGAAGTGGTGGTAGAGGCTGCCCACGCTGGAGCCGGCGCGCGCGACGACGTCGGAGACGTTGGAGTCGGCGAAGCCGTGCTCGCTGAAGACCTCTCGGGCGGCCTGCAGCATGCTCTTGCGGGTCTGGGCCGAGCGGCTCCACTCCCACGAGGACTTGCGTGCCATGCCGGTAATCGTAGCGCAGTCAATTCTAGAATCCGATTCTTGACACCGGCCCGCGGAGGCTAGAATCTCTTCCTAGAGAACGATTCTAGAAATGCCCAGGGAGGCGGCTGTGGACTTCTCGCTCACCCCCGAGGAACGGCAGATCCGTGACACCGTCAGGTCCTTCATCGAGAAGGAGGTCATGCCGTTGGAGCCGGAGGTTCTGCGCAACGAGCGCGAGGGCCGCCCTGGGCTCTCCCCCGACGTGCTGAAGGAGCTGCGGGCCAAGGCCAGGAAGTCGGGCTTCTGGGGCATCAACACGCCCGAGGAGTACGGCGGCGCCGCGCTCGGTCCCATCATGTCCGCGATCATCGCCATGGAGACCGGCAGGACGTTCGTGCCGTTCTCGTTCGGCGGCAGCGCCGACAACATCCTGTACGCGGGCACCGAAGAGCAGAAGCAGCGCTACCTCATCCCCACCATCGAGGGCGAGCGGCGTTCCTGCTTCGCGATCACCGAGCCGGGGGCGGGATCCGACGCCCGCAACATCCGCACCCGCGCCGTCCGTGACGGCTCGGAGTGGGTGATCAACGGTGAGAAGACGTTCATCACCGGTGGCAACGAGGCCGACTTCGTCATGGTCTTCGCCGTCGCCGAGGGGTACGGCGTCACCTGCTTCCTGGTGGACAGGGACATGGGCTGGAAGTCCGAGCCGATCCCGACCATGGGCCAGTGGGGGCCCGCCTCGCTCGTCTTCGAGGACGTACGGGTGCCCGAGGAGAACATCCTGGGCGAGCTGGGCAAGGGCTTCGACCTGGCCATGCAGTGGATCGGCCAGGGCCGCTACATGATCCCCGCCCGCGCCATCGGCTCGGCCGAGCGCATGCTCCAGATGGCCATCGACTACGCCAAGATCCGCAAGTCGATGGGCCAGCCCATCGCGAACTACCAGGCCATCCAGTGGATGATCGCCGACTCGCAGGTGGAGATCGAGGCCGCCAAGTGGCTGACGCTGTACGCCGCCTGGCGGGTGAGCCAGGGCATGGACGCCCGGCACGCCTCCTCCATCGCCAAGCTCAACGGCGCCGTCATGGCGAACCAGGTCGTGGACCGCGTCCTCCAGATCCACGGCGGCATGGGCTACACCAAGGAGCTGCCGATCGAGCGGTGGTATCGCGAGCTGCGGCTGCTGCGCATCTTCGAGGGCACCGACGAGATCCAGCGGCGTACGATCGCCCGCAACCTCATCAAGGGGCACGTCAGACTCGGCCTCATCGGAGAGTGAGCGGCATGTCCGTCCGCGAGCTGTTCAACCCGCGCTCGATCGCCCTGGTCGGCGCGACGGACAAGTCCGGCTGGTCCATCAGCACGCTGAACAACCTGCGCGCCCATGGCTTCCCCGGGCCCGTGCACCTGGTCAACCCGCGGGGCGGCGTGGTGCACGGCATGCCGGCGCACAAGAGTCTCAGCGACATCGCCGAGCCCGTCGATCTGGCGTACGTGATGGTGCCGACCACGGCCGTGCTCGGCGTGCTGCGCGAAGGCGCCAAGCTGGGCATCGGCTGCTACGTGATCCTCACGGCCGGGTTCGGTGAGGCCGGCGAGGAGGGTACGCGGCTGGAGGCGGAGGTCGCCGGCTTCGCCGCCGAGCACGGGCTGACCGTCCTCGGCCCCAACGGCAACGGCTACATCAACGCCGCCGCCGGCATCACTCCGTACGGGCTGCCGATCCCGCCGCCGCTGCTGCGCGGCGAGGTCGGCGTGGTGCTGCAGAGCGGCGCGCTGGCCAGCTCGGTGCTCTCCTTCGCGCAGGCCCGCAACGTCGGCATCAGCCTGCTCACCTCCATGGGCAACGAGGCCGTCGTCAGCGTCACCGACGTCATCGACTACCTCGTGGACGACCCGGCCACCAGGGTCATCGCGCTGTTCCTGGAGACCGTGCGCAACCCGGCCGAGTTCTCCCGGGTGGCGCGGCGGGCGCTGGAGGCGGGCAAACCGATCGTGGCGCTCAAGATCGGCCGCAGCGCGCTCGCCTCGCACACCGCGCAGGCCCACACCGGCGCGCTCGTGGGCGACGACGACGTCATCGACGCGGCGCTGCGGCAGCTCGGCGTGCTCCGGGTGCGCTCGCTGGAAGACCTCATCATCACCGCGGGGCTGCTCGCCTCCTGCGGGCCGCTGCCGGGGCCGCGCGTCGGCGTCGTGACGCCGTCCGGGGGCGCATCGGAGATCATCGCCGACCGGGCCGAGGACGAGGGTCTTGAGCTGCCGCCGTTCGCACCCGAGACCGTGGAGCGGCTGCGCGAGATCGTGCCGTCGTTCGGCACCGTGCAGAACCCGCTCGACGTCACCGGGTACGTGCTCATCGACCGCACCCTGCTCGGCCGCGCGCTGGAGACGGTCTCCGCCGACCCGAACATCGACCTCGTCATGCTGCTGTCCGAGCCGCCCAAGCTCGCACCGCCCGACCCCGCCCCCGTGCTCGCCCAGTACCGGGCCAGCGCCGAGCGCATCGCCGCCTCCCGGGTGCCGGTCGTGGTGGTGAGCAACGTGCTGACCGACGTCACCGCGTTCGGGCGGCAGGTGCAGCAGGAGACCGGGTTCCCGTACGTGGCGGGCGGCATCGAGCACGGCATGACCGCCATCGGGGCCGCCGTACGGTGGTCGCGCACGCGGGCCAGGCTGCTGTCCCGGCCCGCACCACTCCCCCGCACCGGCGAGACGCGGCGCCCGCGCGGCGCGCACGGGGTGTGGGCCGAGCACCGCGCGGCGGCGCTGCTGGCCGCGTCCGGGCTGCCGGTCGTGCCGTCCGAACTGGCCCGCTCGGAGGCGGAGGCGGTGGCCGCGGCCGAGCGGTTCGGCTACCCCGTCGTGCTCAAGGCCGCCGCCGAAGGGCTCGGGCACAAGAGCGACGTCGGCGGGGTCCGGCTCGGGCTCGGCGACGCGGAGGACGTACGGCGGGCCTACCGCGAGGTGGCCGCCGCCGTGCCGTCGCTCGACGGCGTGCTCGTCCAGCCGCAGCGCGAGGGCGGGGTCGAGCTGCTGGTCGGCGTCGTCCGCGATCCCGCCTGGGGGCTGACGCTGGCCGTGGGGCTCGGCGGGGTCTGGGTCGAGGTGCTGCGCGACACCGCGCTGCGGGTGCTGCCGGTGGACGCCGCCGAGGTGCGCACGGCGCTGACGGAGCTGCGCGGGGCCGCACTGCTGAACGGGGTGCGCGGCGGTCCGGCCGCCGATCTCGACGCGGTGGCCGATGTGGTGGCCAGGATCGCCGACCTCGCCGAGTCGCTGGGGGACGGGCTGGAGTCGTTGGAGATCAATCCGCTGCTGGTCACAGGGTCTCGGGTGGAGGCGCTGGACGCACTGGTGACCTGGCGCTGACCTCTTCTGGCCCGCCGGCCTGGCCCTGATCCCGCATGACACCGGCCATGCCCGCGCGGGCCTTGCGGCCTGGCGGCGGCTCCGCTGTTCAGGGCGGCCTGAGCCCGTGCTCGGGTCGCCTGGAACCGGGCCCGGCAGGAGAGGCGTCCCCTCCCGCCGGGGCCGTCTCATGGCAGGCGGTTGGCCAGGACGAGGGTGGCGGCCGAGGCGAACATGCCGCCGTTGCCCAGCACCACGCTCACCTCCACGCCCGGCACCTGCGCCGCCGCCTCGCCGCGGAGCTGACGCACCGACTCCTGGATGGCGAACATGCCGTACATGCCGGTGTGGGTGTACGACAGTCCGCCGCCGTTGGTGTTCATCGGCAGCCGGCCGCCCGGCGAGGTGTGGCCCTCGGCGATGAACGCCCCGGCCTCGCCGCGCCCGACGAAGCCCAGGTCCTCCAGGCCGTAGATGGGCACGTGGGCGAAGGCGTCGTACACCATGAGGTGATCGACGTCCTCATGGGTGATCTTCGCCTCGGCGAAGGCCGCCTCGCCCGAGAGCCGGAAGCCCTTCGAGGTGGTGAAGTCCTCCATCTGGGAGATCAGCGGCGACTCCGCCGCCTCCCCCGAGCCCAGCAGGTAGACCGGGGAGCGCCGGGCCCGTTCGGGCGTGGTGACGATCAGCGCGCCGCCTCCGTCGGTCACCAGGCAGCACTCCAGCAGGTGGAACGGGTAGGCGACCATGCGCGATGCGAGCACGTCCTCGACCGTGATGAGATCCCGGTACATCGCCCTGGGGTTGAGGTGCGACCAGCGCCGCTGCGCCACCGCGACCTCGGCGAGCTGCTCGTGCGTGAGCCCGGTCTCCTTCATGTAGCGCAGCGCGGTGATCGTGAACGACGTGGTCGGGCCCATCACGCCGTACGGCAGCTCGAACTGGCCGAGCAGCGAGTCCGGCGTGATGCCGAACCGTCCCGCGCCCACCCGCGAGCGCCCCGACTCGCCGTGCGTGATGAGCACGGTGTGGCACATTCCCGCCTTGATCGCGGCGGCGGCGTGCCGGACGTGGAACAGGAACGACGAGCCGCCCACGCCGGTGCCGTCCAGCCAGGCGGGCGTGATGCCGAGCGCGTGGGCGACCTGGATCGGGCCCGGCGTGCCGACCGTGGCGATGCCGTCGATGTCGTGGATGGTCATGCCCGCGTCGGCGAGCGCGTTCCTGGCGGCCTCCAGGTGGAGCTGGAGGGTGGAGTGGCCGGGCAGGCGGCCCACCTCGTCGGTCTCGGCGGCCCCGGCGATCACCACGGTCATCGGGCACCCCCGGCCGGCTCGAACAGCGGCACCGTCACATCGCCGCGCCGCTCGAACACCACCCGCAGCTCCATGTCCAGCTCCAGGTGCTCGGGATCGTTGGGCACGCCCACGATGTTGGTCATCATCCGCACGCCCTCCTCCAGTTCCACGACGGCTATCGCGTACGGGGCCTCGTCCTCGAACCCCGGCGCGGGGCGGTGGTTGATGACGTACGAGTACAAGGTCGCGCGCCCGCTGGCGCGGACCCATTCGACCTGGTCGCCACCGCACCGCGGGCAGCCCGGCCGGGGGTAGAAGTAGTGGCGCTCGCATGCCGTGCAGCGCTGGATCCGCAGCTCGCCCGCGGCCGTCCCGTCCCAGAACGGCTGGGTCTCCGGTGTGGGCTTAGGTGCCGGCTTCATCGGCCTCCCCAATCCTAGTTCTAGAATTCAACTCTAGATCTAAGTTCTACAGCCGCTCAAGAGGCCGGCACACGGGACGGGAAGGCCGGGGACCGCTCAGGGGCTGGGGATGCCGTTGCCGTTCCTGCCGCGACCGGCCAGCACGTCCTCAAGCGTCGGGCGCTCCTCGCCGGGCTCGCGCGGCCCCGGCTTGGCGAGCTGGATGAGCACGCCGTGCGCCTCCTTGGGGTGCAGGAACACCTCCTGCCAGCGCGGATCCGACAGGTTGAGGCCGTGCAGCCGGTAGCCGCGCTCGGTCAGCTTGGCCACCGCCGCATCGATGTCGGAGACGTGGAAGTTCAGGTGGTGGACGCCGCCCCTGCCCCTGGTGAGCTCGAAGAAGCTGTCGAAGAACGTGGATCCGGCCAGCGGCTCCATCAGCTCGACCTTGCCGCCGTTGCCGTACGTGAGCTGCAGCGTCCGATAGCCGGCCCGCAGGTTGTCACCACCGCCGCCCAGGTGACGACCGCCCAGCAGGTCGCGGTAGATCGGCAGCAGGTCCCTGATCCGGGGCGCCGCCACGGCGGTGTGGTCGAAGTGCACGTCGAGGCCGTCCAGTTCCAAGTTCACGCGGGGGCTCCTCGCTCTCGGCAATCCTAGAATTTCATTCTAGCCATGGACGGGCTCTTCACTCTTGACGGAGCCACCTGTGAGAGGCAGCATCGCAGAAATAGATTCTAGAGGCGCCTTCTAGAACTACACGGGGGTCAAGACCCGACCAGAAAGGCTGGCCATGAGGCTGTCCTACGTCCGTGAGCTCGACGAGTACCCGACCGGCGCCCGACGCATGAAGATCCTCGCGATGGCCGTGCTGGCCATCCTCATCGGCTCGTACGAAGGGCAGATCGCGCCCGTCGTCCCGCTTCTCCTCAAAGACCTCGACATGTCGCTGGCCACGTACGGCGCCGTGTCCGGCGGCGCCGCCATCACCGGGGCCATCGCCTCCATCATCGGCGGCCGCCTCACCGACCGGCTGGGCCGGGTCCGGCTGCTCATCCCCCTCATGGCGCTGACGGCGGTGCTCTGCTTCACCATGACCCTCGTGCACACCCCGCGCGACCTGCTGATCGTCAGGGTCGTGCTGGCGTTCGTCGACGGCGTGGCCATGGCCAGCACCGCGCCGCTCATCCGCGACTTCTCACCGCGCCTCGGACGCGCTCAGGCGTTCGGTTTCTGGACGTGGGGTCCCGTCGGCGCCAACTTCCTCGCCGCCGCCATCGCAGGCTGGACGCTGCCCATCTTCAACGACTCCTGGCGCTCCCAGTTCGTCATCATGGGCTGCTTCTCGCTGGTCATCTCGATCGTCATCGCGTTCAACATCGCCGACCTCTCCCCCGAGCTGCGGGCCAGAATCCAGCACACGGAACGCGCCGCCACCCAGGTCGTGGACCTCTCCCAGCCGCCGACCCTGCGCTCGCTGTTCAGCCGCCGCAACATCTGGGCCCACGTCGTCGGCATCTCGCTGTGGCTCGTGCTCTACATCACGCTGTCGCTCTTCGGGCAGACCATGCTGGTCGGCGCACTCGGCATCAGCAGCGCGGAAGCGTCCACGATCATGGCCGCCTTCTGGAGCCTCAACCTCATCACGCTCATCGTCACCGGCCGCCTGTCCGACCGTACGCAGCTGCGCAAGCCGTTCTCGCTCGGCGGCACCATCGCGGCCGTCCTCGTCACCGCGTACCTGGCCTTCTCGCTCGGCCAGGAAAGCGTCTCCACCGGCCTGCTCATGGTCGTCGGCGCGCTGCTCGGCGGCTCGCTCGGCGTCGCGTACGCCCCCTGGATGGCCAACTACTCCGAGGACGCCGAGGACGCCGACCCGCGTCTGCAGGGCACCGCGTGGGGCCTGTTCGGGTTCCTCAGCAAGGGCATCGCGGTGGTCGGGCTGCTCGTCATCCCGCACGTCGTCGAGGCCACCAACTGGCAGACGTGGCTGTTCGTGGCGCTCGGATGCCTCGTCCTGTTCATCCCCGCCATCCTGATGTTCAACGGCCCCTGGCGCCGCCCCGCCCAGCCCGCTCCGGCGGCGGTGGGCATCGGGGAAGCGGAGGCGTGACGTCAGCCGTACGAGCTCGCGGAGCCCGGCTTCACGCCGGGCACCGCACCGAACGCCCAGCCCAGCACTTCACCCCGGGCACCGCACCGAACGCCCAGCCCAGCACTTCACCCCGGGCACCGCACTGAGCGCCCAGCCCCGTACTTCACCCCCGGGCCCCGCGCTTCCCGTCGGGCACCGCGCTGAGCGCCCGGCTTCGCGCTGAGTGCCCGACTCCATGCATGCGCAGGGGCACCGGGACTCGACACGCGATGGTGCCTGCCCAGGTCGGGCCTCTTCCGACCCCGAGCAGCCAGGCCATCAACCGACAGCAGCCGAGGCGTCCCGGGCAGTGCCCGGCGCGCCGGCCGGAACGGACGAGGCAGCATCGGAACGGACGGGGCGGCGGCCTGAGCGTCCGGGGCGGCGGCCAGGACGGCCGGGGCGGCGGCCAGGACGGCCGGGGCGGCGGCCTGAGCGGATGGCGGGCCGATCGACCGCCCTGCACATGCCGGAGATTCGAGCAGGACGGCACCTTCACCCCACCGCAGTACTCCACAGGAGGCCACCGCCGAGAAGCGGGCTGCAGCTCATCACGCCGGATGACGACAGCGCAAGGCGCACCGAAAGCAACACCCGGCCGGACGTCATCGACCGTCACGGACGTCTGCGATCACCTGCAGACGCCCGCCGCTCCCTGCGGGGCCGCCTAAAAGGGCGACACCCCCAAGCCCCCGAGCGCCACCGCAACGTGTGGGCGCCCCCAAAATCCCGCACACGCCACCGCAACGGGTAATCGCCCGCAAATCTCGCACACGCCACCGAACAGACAGACGCCCGCAAACCCGCGAGCGCTACCGCAACAGATAGACGTCCGCGAACCCACGAACGCCGCCAGACCGGATAGACACCCGCAGATCTCGCGCACACCGGCAGGCGGCGCGGACGACCACGGGACGCCTGGAATGCCCGCGGGGGCGACGAACAACACCCGCGGACATCCACGCATGAACGAACTAGTCGCGGTGGAGCTTGCGGTAGGTCACGCGGTGCGGGCGAGCCGCGTCGGGACCCAGCCTCTCGACCTTGTTCTTCTCGTAGTCGGCGAAGTTGCCCTCGAACCAGAACCAGCTCGACCCTTCCTCCCAAGCCAGGATGTGGGTCGCGATGCGGTCGAGGAACCACCGGTCGTGCGAGGTGATCACGGCGCAGCCCGGGAAGTCGAGCAGCGCGTTCTCCAGCGATGACAGGGTCTCGGTGTCGAGGTCGTTGGTGGGCTCGTCGAGCAGCAGCACGTTGCCGCCCTGCTTGAGGGTGAGCGCCAGGTTGAGCCGGTTGCGCTCGCCACCGGACAGCACGCCGGCCTTCTTCTGCTGGTCGGGGCCCTTGAACCCGAACGCCGCGATGTACGCGCGCGACGGCATCTCCACGTTGCCGACCTTGATGTGGTCGAGCCCGTCGGAGACGACCTCCCAAACGTTCTTGCTGGGGTCGATGCCGCCCCGGGCCTGGTCGGCGTACGAGATCTTGACGGTCTCACCGATGGTGATCGAGCCGGAGTCGGGCGTCTCGCTGCCGGTGATCATGCGGAACAGCGTGGTCTTACCGACACCGTTCGGGCCGATGACGCCGACGATGCCGTTACGCGGCAGATCGAACGTCAGGTTCTCCATCAGCAGGCGCTCGCCGAAGCCCTTGGTGAGGTTTTCCGCCTTGATCACCGTGGTGCCCAAGCGCGGGCCCGGCGGGATCTGGATCTCCTCGAAGTCGAGCTTGCGGTACTTCTCCGCCTCGGCGGCCATCTCCTCGTAGCGCTGGAGTCGGGCCTTGCTCTTGGTCTGGCGGGCCTTCGGGTTGGACCGGACCCACTCCAGCTCTTCCTCCAGGCGCTTCTTGCGCTTGGCGTCCTTCTGCCCCTCGACCTTGAGACGCTGGGCCTTCATGTCGAGGTACGTGGAGTAGTTGCCCTCGTAGGGGTAGCAACGACCCCGGTCGAGCTCCAGGATCCAGTTGGCGACGTTGTCGAGGAAGTAGCGGTCGTGGGTGACCGCCAGGACGGTGCCGGGGTACTTCTCCAGGTGCGACTCGAGCCACTGGACGCTCTCGGCGTCGAGGTGGTTGGTGGGCTCGTCGAGCAGCAGCAGGTCGGGCGCCTCAAGCAGCAGCTTGCACAGCGCGACCCGGCGGCGCTCACCACCGGACAGCTTCGTCACGTCGGCGTCGGGCGGCGGGCAGCGCAGCGCGTCCATCGCCTGCTCAAGCTGGCTGTCGAGGTCCCACGCGTTGCGGTGCTCAAGCTGCTCCTGCAGCTTGCCCATCTCCTCGAGGAGCTCGTCGCTGTAGTCGGTGGCCATCTGCTCGGCGATCTCGTTGTAGCGCTGGAGCATCGCCATCGTCTCGGCGACACCCTCCTGCACGTTGCCGAGGACGGTCTTCTCCTCGTTGAGCGGCGGCTCCTGCTGAAGCATGCCGACCGTGAAGCCCGGCATCAGCTTGGCCTCACCGTTGGACGGCTGCTCCAGGCCGGCCATCATCCGGAGCAGCGTCGACTTCCCGGTGCCGTTCGGCCCCAAAACGCCGATCTTGGCTCCGGGCAGGAACGACAGCGTGACGTCGTCAAGGACAACCTTGTCGCCGTGCGCCTTGCGCACGCGCTGCAGCGTGTAGATGTACTCCGGCATGCCATCTAGCTTAGGGGCTCTCAACCCGGGCTTCCGCCGCTCCTCAGCCCCGCCCGCCCCGGCTCTCGCCTCACGACGCGCCCACCGGCCGCCGACGTGCACGAACACACGTCGTAACGCCGTACGAGAACACCCAGCCGCAAGGATCCGCTACGTCAGCGCCCGCCGTCCACTGCCCCCGGGCGCATGAAACGGCGCTTGCGTACCCGCAGCCCGTTCCCAGCGCGGCTCGGACCGGAAGCTCACGGGCTCTGACCAGGGCGTGGGAGGTGACGCCACCGCATCAGGCGCTACGGGGTTGTGCCAGCGGCCGGTGACCGGCAGCCCAGTCCCTTGACAGCGCTGACACAACCCACGACGACGGTGCAGACGAGCTGGACGAGAAGGACGGACGACCTGGAAGACCAACGAGCGGAAGGCGAACGAGACGTAACAGGAGGGAGCGGAGGAAGAGCGAGAGGCCGGCGAACAGGTCGGCCGGCGAGGCAGATCAACTGACGGACAGGTCAGCCAGCGGACACATCAGCCGGCGGACAGGCCAGCCGGCGGACACATCAGCCGGCGGACAGGCCAGCCGGTGAACGAATCAAGAGGTCGGGTCCGGATCAGGATCGGGATCGGGATCGGGATCGGGATCGATGTCGGAGCCAGGGCCGGATTCGGGATCCTGCGAGGCGGCGTCGCCGGGGATCGCGCGGGGCGGCGTGGACTGGGAAGGCGGAGCCTGCGGGGGCACGGACTGGGGAAGCAGGCTCTGCGGAGGCACGGACTGGGGAAGCAGGCCCTGCGGAGGCACGGACTGGGGAAGCAGGCCCTGCGGAGGCACGGACTGGGGAAGCAGGCCCTGCGGAGGCACGGACTGGGGAGGCAGGCCCTGCGGAGGCACGGACTGGGGAGATGGAGCCTGCGAAGGCAGGGACTGAAGAGGCGGAACCTGCGGAGGAAGCGCGCACTGCGAAGAAGCAGCCTGCGAAGGCACAGACCCAAGAGACGGAACCTGCGAAGAAGGCGCGCACTGCGAAGAAGCAGCCTGCGAAGGCAGGGACTGAAGAGGCGGAACCTGCGGAGGAAGCGGGGACTGGGGGGATGGAGCCTGCGAAGGCGGGGACTGCTGTACGGCGGGGATGCAGACGCGGTCGCGTCCCAGCTCCTTGGCCCGGTAGAGCGCCAGGTCGGCGGCCGCGAGGAGGTCGATCAGGTCGTCACCGTGGATGCTCAGCAACGCCACGCCCGTCGAGACCGTGACCTTGACCAGCGTGTCCTCGACGGGGACGGCCATGTGGCTGATGTGCACGCGCAGGCGTTCGGCGACGCGGCGGGCCTCGTCGATGTCGGCGCCCGGCAGCAGGACCACGAACTCCTCCCCGCCGAACCGGCCCACCACGTCGTAGTCCCGCAACTGGCTGCGCAGCGTGGACGCCACCCCGACCAGCACCTGATCGCCGACGAGGTGGCCGTGCGCGTCGTTGACGCGCTTGAAGTGGTCGATGTCGATGATGAGGAGCGCCAGTGACTCGCCGGTGCGCCGCGCCCGCACGATCTCGGTGTCGGCCTCGCGCTGCCAGGCGGCCGCGTTGAGCAGCCCGGTCTTGGCGTCCGTACGGGCGGCCGCCTGAAGCTGCGCATGCAGCAGGCTGCGCTGCAACAGCACCACGGGCGGGAGCGTGAACAGCAGCAGGGCCGGGTTGAGACCGCAGGCGATCGCGACCAAGATGCCCAAGCAGAGCTCGACGACGTCCAGCAGCACGCTCTCCCGGTCCCACAGCACTTCGCGCCAGCTCATGTCGGGATCGGCGGTGTGGGCGGCGATGGCGATGAGACCGGTGTTGAGCAGCGAGAAGAGCGCGGCGGCGGCCACCGCGAACATGAGCGGGCCCCCGCTCCCCCGCGCCAGCACCATCGGGTCGGGGACGAACCAGTGGAACATCAGGGACGCCGTGCACCCGGCGATCCCGATGGCGGCCGAGCTGAAGACCCGGCGGTAGAGGACGGTGGCGCGTACGCGTACCTGCAGCAGGATCTGCAGCACGATGGGGGCGAAGAGCGCGTACAACGGCGGCAGGAGCAACGCCACCGGCAGCCACCAGGCCGACAGCAAATCACGCGACACCCCGGCGGGCATGCCGAGCCGCCGGGTCGCCTCGATGCAGACGGCACCGCACGCCATGAGGGCGGCGAACGTCAGCACGTCCCGCCAGTGGAAGGCGGTGGACGCCGAGAGCAGGATGATCGCGACGAGATCCAGAGTGACGATCGCGCACAGGTAACCGACCAGGGGGCGGCGTTGCCCTAGCAACGGCCAGCGATCGGCCATTGTTGACACACCGTCGCGAGGTTTGATCGAGGCGTGACTGGTCACCGCCATCTCGTCTCCTCTCTGACTAACGATGTGTAACACAATAATTGCGGAGTGTGCGATGTGCGATGGGAACCGATACGTTTGGCAATGACCACACCTGCTCACATCGTGAGCGGGCCATGACGGACAGCCGTGTCGGAAAGGAGCGACCATGGAGCGGGGCGTGACCTGGACATGACAGGCGCCCAAGCCCACTAAGGCGGGTGCCACACCCACTGGCCGTCCCTCGGGGGCGTTCACGAAGCTCCGGCCGGTGCCCCCTCCCCCTCCCACACCTCCTGCTCCAGCCAGAACTCACCCTCACCCGCAGAACTCGTCCGCACCCCGCGGCCTGCGGCTCCGTCGCAATCCCCCTACTACCTGGGCCTCCCCTCGTCATCCTCTCCGGCCGACCCGGTTCCTGTTTCTCCGTCATTCTTTGTCGGCTCCGCTTCTTCTCCCTCCTTCGCACCTGCGACCTCCATCGGGTGAGGTGTTGATGGGATGCGGCCTTCGTTGAGGGCGGCGCGATCACTGGGTGGGGTGGCGGCCCAGGATCACGCCGCCGGAGGGGTAAGCGGAGGGGAGTCATGACGCGCCGGCCGGGGGTGCGAACTTCCGAATGCCAGTACGTTGCGACTTCCGGAAGCCGTTACGGTGCGACTCCTCCGCGCGGTTACGCCGCTGCTCGCTCTTCTGGCGCCGGGCGTTCCTTCTTCGCCGTGTCGGTGTCGCTCGTGTCGGTGGCGCTCAGGATTCGGACCCTGTCATTGTTCCGGCCCAGCGTGCGGACGACCTTGCCCTTTTCGGCCCGGGCCTCCGAGGTGGGTGGGTGTGCCTGGTCGGTGTCTGCAGTGATGGTCTCGTCGTCGCCGGGGCGCGGAGCGGCCGGGGTTGCCGAAGCGGTCGGGCGGGCAGGGCTGTGGCTCATGGCCCAGTCGCGGGTTTCCTCATCGAGCTTGTCGCGCATCTCCTTGCTCAGCGAGCCGATGCCGCCGCGTTCGGGCTTGGTGAACACGCCCGTGCCCCAGCGCAGGTCGTGGCCGACGGCGCTGGCCTCGATCTCGGGCATGAAGCGGCGGTCTCCCTCGGTGCCGAACTCGCGGATGCGGAGCTTGCCCGACACCACCACCGGCTGGCCCGAACGTACGGAGGCCGCGACGTTCTCCCCGAGCGCGCGCCAGCAGCGGACCGTGAAGCAGACCTTCTCGCCGTCCGTCCATTGGCCGGTCTTCCTGTCGAAGTAGCGATGTGCGGTGAGGACCTTCAGAGAGGTGACCTTGGTGCCGTCGTCGAAGCTGTACTGCCTGGGCTCTGCTGCGACGTTTCCGGTGAGCGTGATGTAGATGTCGTTCATGCGATGCCTCCCATGCGGCGGGCCGACTGCCCGCGACCTGGGCAGTAGGGTGCCGTGGAAGGGCAGGGGCCGAAGGCTCCGAACGGGGTTCTGTGGATGGGGAGGCAGGCGCGGTTACGCCTGTGGATAGCAGTTCCGCCCGTCGATACCTGTCGATACCTGTCGATAAGGGCGCGCGGGTCGAAGTGCCGGCGATACGGCGGGGGTCAAGAGACGCTTCTGGGGGCGGATAGGCGGCCCTGATGTGCCCGTGTCCGGGCGGGCCGTCTCTCTCAGAACCGGCCGTAGCGGGGTGGGCGCGGCGACCGCCGGCCAAGAAGTGCCCGTATCCAGGCGGGC
>NZ_JBFATY010000002.1:79908-748247 GCF_040678535.1 Nonomuraea sp. NPDC052634
GCCATCCCTCATCAGAACCAGCAATAGCGGGGTGGGCGCGGCGACCGCCGGCCAAGAAGTGCCCGTATCCAGGCGGGCCATCCCTCATCAGAACCAGCAATAGCGGGGCGGGCGAGGCGACCGCCGGCCAAGAAGTGCCCGTATCCAGGCGGGCCATCCCTCATCAGAACCGGCAATAGCGGGGCGGGCGCGGCGACCGCCGGCCAAGAAGTGCCCGTGTCGGGGCCGGGCCGTCATCTCGCGAGTGGCCGTGGTGGGGTGCCTGCTCGTACGGACAAGCACCCCAGCCCGGGCGACAGCCTTCAGACCGACAGGTCTCGCAGCGCCGTGTAGAACGCGTGGTGCCGCTTCAGCTCCTGCTCCACCGGCTCCACCACCATGGTGGAGGATACGGCGGCGACTCGGCGGCGCATCTCGCGTTCGAGGCGTTCGCGTTCCCGCGATGCCCCCAGCTCGACGAAGTTGCGGGAGGCGATGCCGGACAGCGCGCCGAGCCCCAGGACGGACGCCGTCATGAGCCCCACCCACGGCAGCGTCGCGCTGTCGCCGAGCCACTCCAGCGACTGCGGCAGCCGGTCAGGCATGAGCAGCCCGACCGCCAGCCAGGCGAGCCCGGCCACGAACGCCACCACCAGCAGGTACTGCCACACCTTCAGCAGCCACCACCAGACCGGTACGCGGTCGAGCTGCGGCGCCACCTCGGCGAGGTCGTCGGTGAGCTTCTTCGGGAGGTCTCGGGAACGCGACCGCGCCGCCTTGTAGACGGCCGTGCGCCACACCGGGTGCATGCTCGCCGACAGACCGTCGGCCAGCGCCTGCACCGCGTTGGCGACCTCGGCCGACTGCGCGGAGACCGAGGTGGCGCTGATACCGCGGATCTCCTGCGCGATGTCGTTGAGCTTGAGGCTCTTCAGCGGGTCGGCACGGAACTTCGCCACCCACCGCGGGTACGGCCAGCCGACGTAGCGGTTCGACCGTTCTGCGTACATGTTCTCCATGGCCTCGCCCACGGCCGGCACGCCCACGGCGTCGCACAGCGCGTCGGTGAGCCCCATGCGGCGGGCCTCGTCGACCGAGGACGGCACCGACAGGGCCTCGCCCAGCGGCATGGCCTGGCTGAGCTTCTGCTCGAGCCGCTGCAGGTCGGCTTCGAGCTTCTGGATGGCGGCGCGGCGCCGGGCGACCGCGGTGGCGATCACGCTCTTGAGGCTTTCGATGCCGCGTCCGGTGACGGCCGAGGTCGGTACGACGCTCGGGTGCTCGACGCCCTCCTTGCGCAGCAGGTCGTTGAGGTCGATGACCAGCTCGGCCAGCTCTTCGGTGGTCAGCCGGTCGGCCTGGTTGAGCGCGAACACGGTGACCGCGTCGTGCCCGGCCAGCTCGGTGACGTAGCGGCGGTGGGTGGAGGCGTCGGCGTACTTCTGCGGGTCGAGCACCCACACCACCAGGTCGGCGAGCCCGATGAGCCGGTCGGCCTCGGTGTCGGTGAGCGCTCTGATCGAGTCGTGGTCGGGCAGGTCGAGCAGGATCAGCCCGTGCAGCTGGCTGTCGCCCTTGTCGAGCGCGCTCGCCCGGGAGAAGCGGTGCCGCCACTGGATCTGCAGCCAGTCGAGCAGCGGGCCAGAGCCGTCGAGCCCCCACACGCAGGCGTGGGTACGGGCGGTGGTGGGGCGGCGTACGCCGGTGGGCGACAGCTCAAGCCCCGAGATGGCGTTGAACAGCGACGACTTGCCGCTGCCCGTGCCGCCCGCGAGGGCGACGACGGTGTGCTCCGACGACAGCTTGAGCCGGTCGCCGGCGCGCGACAGCAGCGCCTTGGCCTCCTCGAGCAGCTTCGGATCGAGCCGCCCTCTTCCATGCTCAACCACCTTGGCGAGCGCGGACAACCTCTGGGCGAGCCGAGGCCGGGTGGTCGTGGTCGTGGTGGTCATCGAGCGACCTCGAGATTGTACGTTGCCTGATAGAGGCGGGTTGCGACGGACTCATCCGGTATGCCGGCGGAGTCGAGCGCCTTCACGTAACGCATGGCCTCCTCATCGAAGAGCATGCCGATCCTGGCCCGCAGATCACTGAACGCCTTGGTGCCGATGCCGCGCAGGGACTCGGCGCCGAGCAGGGCGTTCACCAGCCGGTGCGGCACGCCCTCGCCGTTGCCCCCGCTGAACATGGCCACCATGAAGATCAGGGCCAGCGACTCGGGATCGAATGAGACGATCTTCGACACCGAACGCTTGGCCACGCCCTCCGTGCGTACCAGCTCGCCCAGGTGATCCTGCCAGGACGCGATGGCCCGGCCCGCGTGGCGTACGAGATCGTCCGACGGCCTGTCGAGGTCCTCCCCGAGCTTGGCCCCCAGCTCCGAACGGTGCCGCCAGCGCGCCGCCACCTCCTTCGACGCCCGGTTGGCCGCGGCGACGATCACCGATTCGAGCCCCGACCTGATCGCCGCCTTGAACGCGAGCACCCGCTCCGGCGCCTGCTTGGCCGCCCGGCCCTTCCTGCGCAGGTGCAGCGCCCGCATCAGGTCACCGGACCCGGCGAAGTCCTGCCAGCGCGCCAGCACCTCGCCGTGCAGCAGCGAGCCGTTCTTCGACGCGGCGTCGATGTCGCGCATCGCGCCCGTGAACGCCGTCTCGACGTCGCTGCGCAGCTCCGCCCTGAGCGCGGCCTGCGCCTCAAGGTGCTTGGCCAGCGCGGGCACGCGGGTGCGGAAGCTGTTGAGCACGCCGTTCAGCGTCTCGCGTACGGCCTGCGCCCGCCGCGCCTCGTCCACCGACAGCTCCGCGAGCCACAGCCGCAGCTCCGTCACCTCGCTGTCGGGCAGCCTGCCGTCGGTCACCTTCGACTCGTGGATGACGAACCGCTCGATCTCGCCGAGGCCGTACTCGGTCAGCATGCGGACGAAGTGCTTCAGCACCACGTCCGCCGACTTCTCCGGCACCCGCGACAGCACGATGGCCATCCGCGCGCCGCGCTCCTTGGCCAGGCGCAGCACATTCCAGGCCGGGGCGTCGGCGTAACGGGCGGCCGTCGTCACGAAGATCCACAGGTCGGCGGCGTCGAGCATGCGGCGGGCGATCTCGTGGTGCTCCTCGACCACCGAGTCGATGTCGGGGGTGTCGAGCAGCGCCACGCCCTGCGGCAGCTTCTCCGTCGGGACGATGACCACGCTGTCCAGGCCCGCGTCGGGGGCCGGCTTGTCGAGCCGCCGCAGGCCGCCCAGCAGCTCGCCCTCGGCGAACCACTTGTGGTCCTCCGGATGGCAGACCAGCACCGGGACGCCGGTCGTCGGGCGGCGTACGCCCGTACGCGAGACGTTCTTCTCGGCCAGGCTGTTGACCAGCGTGGACTTGCCCGCGCCGGTCGAGCCCGCGACCACGATGAGCGCCGGGGCCGTGCTGGTCTTGATCCTTGGGACGACGTAGTTCTCCAGCTGGGCCAGCAGTGCCTGCTGCGCCTGCCGCGCCTCGGCCGAACCCGGGAGGTCTTCGCAGAAGCGCACGTCGGCGACGGTCTCGCGGAGGGCGTTCAGTGCCGAGGTGAGCGCTTCGACCGTCTCGGGCGGCAGCTCCTCCACACGCTCGCCGGGACCCGGCGGCGACACCTCCGGCCAGGAGTCGTCGCTCTCCTGCGCCTCGGTCTCCTGCGCCTCGGTCTCCTGTGCCGCTGCTTCCGGTACGCCGGTCGCCTCCTCGGCCTGCGCCTCGCCCGCTGCGGCCGGCTCCTTGTCGTCTACGGTCTCGGCCTCGTCTTCCGCGCGCTCGTCCGAGCCCGGCTCCGCGTCCGAGCCCGGCTCCGCGTCCGAGCCCGGCTCCGCGCCGGAGACCGGCTGCTCCGCTGCGTCCGCCGGCTCGCCGGAGTCCGGCTCGCCCCGGCCTTCCGGCTCGTCCTGAGACTGAGGCGCGACGCTCTCGCCGGTCTCCGATGTTCCGGGTTCGTCCGTACGTACGGAAGCATCGGTCTCCTGAACGGGCGCGGCGGCGTCCCCGGCGTCGTCCTGCCGCAGCACGGCCGGCTTCTCGAACAGCGAAGGACGCCCCGAAGGCGGCGCGGGCGCGCCGGAGGCGGGCCCGGCGGCCGGAGTGTCGATCGACGGGAACGACGGCCAGTCGATCGACGGCATGGACGGCGCGTCCGTGGACGGAAACGACGGCCCGTCGGTGGACGGCCGCTCGCCGGGCGGTGCGGGCTGACGCAGCGCGGCCGGCTTCTCGAACAACGAAGGGCGTCCCGAAGGCGGCTCGGGCTGCTGATCGACCTTGCGCGCCGGACGGAACGCCCACGAGGTCCCGTCATCGGACGCCGAGCGACTTTCCGCTGCGGGGCGGCTCTCACCGCCGCCTCCGGTACGGGGCGTTCCAGGCGGCCCGTCGCCGGACGGCGTACGGGGGCCGCGAGCCGCGGTGGCCGACCGGCCTGGCGCCGGTGGCGGGAACTCCGCTGAAGGGCTGTCGGTCGTAGAGGGGTCTTGCAGCACGGCTGGCTTTTCGAAGAGCGAAGGTCTGGGGGAAGAAGGTTGTTCGGAGAGCGAACGGGGGCCGCCAGGTTGCCCGCCGGACGCCGGCTTGCTGCTTTCGGCCTCGGCGCTCGGGCCCGGCGCGGCTCCGCTGAGCGCACCCAGCTCGGTGTCAACCGGCAGGCCGGCCGCGGCGACTTTGGCGAGCACGTCGGCCACCTCGGCCTTGAGGCCACCGCGGGCTTCTGCGCCGCCTTTCGAAGGCGCCTCGCGCTCCGAGGAAGCGGCGTCTTCGGTCTCATCGGCCCGGCCGGTCCCGGTCTCGCCGGAATCAGCCGCCGCCGCGCCTTCGGCAGCGGACGTCACGGCCTCCGGCGCGGGGCCGGCGCTCTCGGGTGCGGGCTCGGCTGACTCGCCGTCCGGGGCGGGCTGGGCGGTGCCTTCGCTCGCGCTCGCTGCGGGTGCCTCCGCTGCCGGCTCGTCGTCCAGAACGTCGCCCGGCACCCTCGGCTTGCCGGGTCCGGGCGACTCGGAATCCGCCGGCTCGGGCGTGTCCGCGGACCCGCCCGCGCCCTGGCCGGGGGTGGTGTCGTCGTGGACCTCGGAGAGATCCTCGTCGGTCACCGGGCGGAAGCTCACTGTCTGCTCCCCGGGCGACTCGGGCCGCCCGTCATCCATGGCCGTGTTCACGGCAAGCGCTCCGCTCGAACCATCTCGACCTCCTGGCCGATCCTCACGACGTCGCCGACGATGACGATCGCCGGCGGCCGGATCCCAGCCGCGGACACGCGGTCGGCCACGGTGGAAAGCGAAGCGGTGACCGCCCGCTGGGTCGGAAGGGTACCGTCCTGCACCACCATTACGGGAGTCTCCGGCGAACGTCCGTCACGGATGAGCGCTTCTGCGACCTTCGGGAGGCGTTCGAGGGCCATCAGCAACACCAGCGTGCCCTGGGAACGCGCCAGTGCGGGCCAGTCGACGGTGGAGCGGGGATCGTCGGGTGCGACGTGTACGGAGATGACGTGGAACTCCTGGCTCACCCCGCGATGGGTGACGGGCACGCCGGCCGCGGCGGGCACGGCGACGGCGCTGGTGAGGCCGGGCACGATGGTCACCGGGATGCCGGCTTCGGCGCAGGCGATGAGCTCTTCGCCGCCCCGCCCGAACACGAACGAGTCGCCGCCCTTGAGCCGGACCACGAACTTGCCCTGCCTGGCGCGATCCACGAGCAGCTCGTTGATGGTCTCCTGGGGCAGCGAGCGGCCGTAGGGGACCTTGGCGGCGTCGATCAGCTCGACGTCGGGGGCGAGCTCGTCGAGCAGCGCGCGGGGCGCGAGGCGGTCGGCGACGACGACGTCGGCCTGGGCGAGGAGCTGGCGTCCGCGCACGGTGATGAGGCCGGGGTCGCCGGGGCCGCCGCCGACGAGGGCGACGCCGACGGGTTTGGTGCGGTTTCGCCGGGCGTCGACAGTGCCGTCGCGCAGCGCGCCGACGACGGCGTCGCGGATGCCGGCTGCCCTGCGCGGGTCGCCGCCCGCGGTGACGGCCACGCTGATCTCGTCGACCCGTCCGGTGGCGGGGGTCCAGGCGGCGGAGGCGTCTTTGTCATCGGCGCGCACGCACCACACGCGCTTGGCCTCCGCCTCGGCGGCGACCGCCGTGTTGACCGATCGGTCGTCGGTGCACGCCTGTACGAGCCAGGCCCCGTCGCAGTCGCCGACCTCGTAGGGCCGGGCGTGCCACGTGACCCTTCCCGCGGCGATCAGGTCGTCGAGCGCCGGTGTGACGGACGGCGAGACGACCGTGACCTCCGCACCGGCCTCTAGCAGCGCGGGCACCCGGCGCTGGGCGACGCGGCCGCCGCCAACGACGAGAACCCGGCGGCCGGAAAGCCGCAGGCCGAGGAGGTAGGGACCCATGGGGGGAATCTCCCGTTCGCGAAGGTTGTGTTAAGAGGTAAACCTACCGGCTTCGCCTGTGTCATTTGCTGCGCACACGTTAACGACCGTTGTTGCGATCCCCGCGCCTCTCCTGCGAGGCCCGCCTTCATCGTGACCACGGCGTCCGGCCATCGCTGTCAGGGTCCCAGGATAACCCGCCTCCGCAGGTGAGCACCGGTGTCCACAGAATCGCGCCGCAGCCCCACAACGCGGCGTCCGGGAACGCGGCCGATCTCGCCCATCGCGCGACGAGCGGGGAAACCGCACCGCCCAGCTCATCGCGCGACATCCGGGGAAGCCGCACAGCGTCCCTCACCGCGCGACATCCGGGGAAGCCGCACAACCTCCCCCATCGCTGCGGCGTCCCCGGGGAGGCCGCGCAGCCTCCCCGGTCACGGCCCCGTCCAGGTCCCTGAGGTCACACCTGCTTCTCGGTCACCCCCGCCGAGTCGAACGTCGCCACCTCGTGCAGCACCCGTACCGCCGCGCACACCGTCGGGTGCGCGAGCAGCCCGCCCGTGCCCTCGCCGAGCCGCAGCTCCAGGTCCATGATCGGGCGGAGCCCGAGGTGCTCGAGCGCGGCGCCGTGCCCGGGCTCCGCGGAACGGTGGCCGGCCACGCAGTGGTCGGTCACGGCCGGGTCGAGCGCGGCGGAGACGAGCGCGGCGGCGCCGGAGATGACGCCGTCGAGGATGACCGGCACGCGCAGGGCGGCCCCGCCGAGGATGAAGCCCGCGATGGCGGCGTGCTCGAACCCGCCGACGGCGGCGAGCGCCCGCAGCGACTCGCTGGGCGAGGAGGCCACGCCGGCGAGCGCGTGCGTACGCATGGCCTGGCGGACGATGCCGACCTTCAGCTCGTACGTCTCGTCGTCGATGCCGGTGCCCCGCCCGGTCACCTCGCCGGGGTCCCTGCCGGTGAAGGCGGAGACGAGAGCGGCCGATGCGGTGGTGTTGGCGATGCCCATGTCGCCGGTGATGAGGCAGCGGGCGCCGTCGGCGACGAGGTCCTTGGCCACCTGGATGCCCACCTCCAGCCCTCTGACGGCCTGGTCGACGGTCATGGCGGGGCCCTGCGACAGGTCGGCGGTGCCGTACGCGATCTTGCGGTTGACGAGGCCGGGCGCGTCGGGCAGGTCGGCCGCGACGCCGACGTCCACCACCGTCACCGACGCGCCCGCCTGGGCGGCGAAGGCGTTGGCGACCGCGCCGCCGTTCAGGAAGTTGGCGACCATCTGCACGGTCACCTCCTGCGGCCACGGGCTGACGCCGCGCGCGTGCACGCCGTGGTCGGCGGCGAAGATGGCCAGGGCGGCCGGCTCGGGCATGGGCGGCGGGCTGACGCCTGCCGCGCCCGCCAGACGGATCGCGACCTCTTCAAGCGCGCCGAGGGAGCCGCGCGGCTTGGTGAGGCGGTCGTGGTGTGCGCGGGCGTCCGCGAGCGCCTGCGGGTCGGCGGGCCGGATGGCGGAGAGCGTCTCGGCGAGCACGAAAAACCTCCACTTACGGGACGAGTTGGAGTGCTTCCTCGTATCGGTCGATGACGACGTCGGCGAGGGTTTCGCAGTCGCCGATCACCTCGGCGCAGCGGATGTCGAGATCGGGGTGCCCGGCGCCGTACGCCAGCGCCTGCGCCCACACGCGCTCCAGCAGCCCGCCGGCGAACAGCAGGTAGGGCACCACGATGACGCGCTTGGCGCCCAGCCGGCGGCAGCGTTCGAGCCCGCCGGGCACGCCGGGCGGGGTGACCGAGACGAACGCGGTCTCGACGGTCATGAAGTCGTAGGCGTGCGTCTCCCAGAACAGCCGGGAGACGCGGTGGACGTCGGCGTTGGCGGTGGCGTCGGTCGAGCCCTCGCCGACCAGGACGACGGCGGTCTCGCCCGGCTCGACGTGGGCGTGCGGGTCCTCCGACGGCGAGGAGTCGACGGCGCGCAGCCGGGGCCGCGCGCCCGCCAGCTCCAGCGAGCGCGGCCTGGAGATCTCGGTGGCCGCCTCGTTGAGCCGCTCGGCCAGCAGGGCGAGCACGCGCGGGTCCGGGCCGAGGGGGCGGCCGTAGTCGCAGACCAGCGTGGGGTGGCGCTGCTGCTCCAGGGCCATCGCGGCGGAGAACTCCTCGCCCATCCTGCTCAGGCTCAGCGGCAGCGCGACGAGCCTGTGGTGCCCCCTGGCGACCAGGGAGGCGACGGAGTCGCTCAGCCGGGGTGTGGCCCGCTCGAGGTAGCCACCCGAGACGTCGGCGCCGGTCTGGTCGAGGCGGCAGCGCAGGCGGTGTACGAACCTGCCGAACTCGGCGGCGTAGGCGTCGTCCTGGGAGCCCTGCCCGATCAGCAGGAGCGGTGGCTTCATCGTGGGGGAATCTCCGGTGCGGTGGACAAAGACACGCGAGGATAACCGATGGGCGCCGGTAGGGAACAGGTCACGCTGTGTGGGCGGGCCTCGCGTGCACGACGAAGACGGGATCCGCGGGGGTCAGGCCGTGCGCGCCGTCGGGTTCGACGCTGAGCCTCGACGCCAGGATCTGCGTGCCCTCGCCTCGGTAGCCCTGCTCGCGCAGCCGGTCGAGCACGGCGGGCACCTGCTCGACCTTGCGCAGCGCGCAGACGAGCGTGCGCGGCCGCCTGGCGGCGCAGGCGTCGATCACGTCGAGACCGCCGCCGCCGACGAAGACGGCGTCGGGGTCGGGCAGCGGCTCCAGGGCGGGCGGCGCCTGCCCTCTGGTGAGAGCCACTTTCACGCCGTGCGCGAGCACGGTGCGGCGCAGCTCGGCGCAGCGGGCCTCGTCCCGTTCGACGGCCACGACGGCCGCGCCGAGCCTGGCGCACTCGACGGCGATCTGGCCGACGCCCGCGCCGACGTCCCAGACCAGGTCGCCGAGGCGCGGCCCCAGTTTGGCCAGCACGTACGCCCTGACCTCCGGCGGCATGACGTCGTCGCCGAAGGTCAGCGCCCATTCCCGCGGCCCCGGCTGGGCGCCCGCCGCCCAGCCGCGTTCCCCGGGCCGGTGCAGCGGGTCGATGACGAGCACCACCTGGGGGTCCTTCCACGGCCGGGTGGTGGCCTCGCCCATGCGGCTGTGGGTGACGCGCTCGTCGGGGCCGCCGAGGTCCTCGCAGACGATCAGGGCGCGCGGCGTGGTGGGCGCCAGCTCCCTGGCGATCTCGGCGGGGCCGACGCCGGGCGCGACGAGCAGGGCGACCTTGGGGTGCGCGCGGCAGGCGTTGACCACGCGGGCGAGCTGCTCGGGGCCTGACGGCGCGACGACCAGCGCGTCATCCCAGTGCAGCCCGGCACCGGCGAAGGCCCGGCCGACGAGCGACGTGGCGGGCAGGACGTCCGGTTTGAGCCCGTGTGCGCGCAGTTCGCGTACGACGCCGAAGAAGCCGGGATCGCCGGGCGCGAGCACGACCGCGGGCCCTTCGCCGTGTTCGAGATGGTCGTCGATGGTCTGCAGCAGCGCGCCGTCTCCTGCGGTCGCCGCGTTCAGCTTGAGCCGCCCGAGAATGGCGTCGGGGCCGATGACGAGCCCCGCCTCGTGCAGCTTGGTCACCGCCTTGGCCGACAGCTCGGATCCGTCCCAGCCGACAACCGTGATCATGCGCCTCACCGTCCTCAATTCAAGGGTGACGGCTGCGGAGGGGTTTCACAAAGGGTGGCGAGGTCAGTCCGCCGTGCCTTCAGGCCAGGTCCGAGGGGATGAGACTGTAGACGATCAGGTCCTCGCCGGCCAGGGACGAGCGGGCGATGCCCTCGCGGACGAAGCCGGCCTTCTCGGCGACCCGCTGGGACGCGGTGTTGACGGTGGCGGCGCGGAGCTGGAGCCGGGCGAAGCCGTGCCGGTCGAACAGCCAGCGCGCGATGGCCCGCACGGCCTCGGCGGCGTAGCCGTTGCCGCGGGCCCAGGGCGCGGTCATGTAGCCGACCTCGGCGGTCCTGTTGTGCCAGTCGAGGTCGCGCAGGTCGACGTTGACCGCATACCGGCCGGTGGTGAGCTCCTCGGCGGTCCAGGCGATGCCGAGGCCGCGGATGCGCTGGCGTTCGGCGTGCGCGATGTAGGCGCGGGCGTGCTCCTCGGTGTAGCCGCGCGGGACGCCGGTGAGCTCCTGGGTGACCGGGTCGGCGCCGGTGGCCGCCAGGTACGGCGCGTCGCGCGGCTCTTGGGGGCGCAGCCGCAGCCGCGGGGTGAGCAGGTCGTCCTTGGGCAGCATGGGGCCTGGTGCTGGGCTGTCGGTGCGCAGCAGGCCGAAGACCACGAGGTCGTGGGTGCCGTCGTCGTCCAGCACGCCGTCGCGGATGACGCCTTCCCAGGTGAAGCCAGCTTTGCGGGCGACGGCGAGCGAGGCGAGGTTGTCCAGGTTCGCGGTCAGCTCGATACGGCGCAGCCCGACCGTCTCGAACGCCCACTTCGTCAGCCCGCGCACCGCCTCGGTGGCGAAGCCGCGGCCCCGGTAGAGCGGGTGCACGCCGTAGCCGACCTCGGTGGTTCCGGTGCTCCACGAGGTCTTGAACAGGCTGATCGCGCCGACGATGAGCCCTTCGGCGTCGGTCATGGCCAGGTGGATGCCCTGCCCGCTGCGGCGCAGCTCGTGGACGCCGTGCCGCAGCCAGTGGTCGACTCCGCCGGTCTTGACGGGCGCGCCGGGCGGCAGGAACCGCGCCCCGGAGGCGACGATCTTGCGGATCCTGGGCGCGTCCTCGGGGCGGAACGGCCGCAGCGTCAGCCGTGCCGTAGAGATGCGCACATCGGGGTCGAACACGCTCGGCAGGGTACACAGCCGCGATGTTTGCCCACGAAAGCGGGGGTAGGGGCCGGGCTTGGAAGGAGTGTGGGAACCATGGAACGTGGGAGCGACAAGCACGGCCCGCGCCTGGACGAGCAGCAGAAGCACGAGACCGAGGGCATGGTGCGCGGCGGCGGCACGACGCACGCCGAGGAGTGGAGGGAGCCCGAGGCCATGTCGTCGTCCGGCGAGGAGACCCCGTCGTACGCGCCCGGCCACGCGCCCGGGGTCCCGCAGGGCATGACTCCGCATGACGTGGACGTCCGCAGCGATCTGGCCAAGTGGCTCAGCGACACCCACTGGCCGGCCTCCAAGAGCGAGCTGCTGGACCGCGCCCGGCGTGAAGGCGCTCCCGATCCCGTGCTCGACATGGTGGAGTCCCTGCCCGACCGCGACTACAGAAACATGGCCGACATCGCCAAGGCCCTGGGCCTCGGCGTGGAGCAGCGGAGGTTCTGAACCGTGCGGCTCGACTTCATCCGCCACCTGTACGACCGTCCCGGCCCGTACGCGTCGGTCTACCTGGGCGCGCTCACCGTCGCCGAGCGCAAGGCCCACTGGCGCAGCGTCCGCGACCGGCTCGATCACGACGTCGACGAGGCCACGATGGACGCCTTGGAGGAGGAGGCGCTGCAGGCGGCGGCCGGGCGGGCGCTGTTCGCCACGGACGGTTCGGTGGTGCTCGCCGAGTCGCTGGAGGAGCCGCCGTCGGAGCTGGTGACCTACACGCCACTGCCGCACGTGACGCCGATGCTGATGCGGCGCGGTGAGAACGTGCGGCACATCCGGGTCATCGTGGACCATGCGGGGGCCGAGGTGACCGTGTTCGGCGAGGGCGCGCCGCGCCGTACGACGGTGCAGGGCGAGTCGTGGCCGCTGCAGAAGACCTCGCAGGGCGGCTGGTCGCAGCGCCGCTACGAGCGGGCCGTCGAGGAGACCTGGGAGAAGAACGCGGTGGCCGTGGCCCAGGAGATCGACGAGCAGGTGCGCAGGATCGGCGCCGAGCTGGTGCTGGTGGCCGGGCAGCCGAGGTCGCGCGCGTTCCTGCTGCGGCATCTCAGCACGCAGGCGGCCGATCGGGTGACGATCGTCGAGCACGGCAGCCGTGAGGACCACGGCCAGTTCGAGCGGGACGTGGAGCGCGCGCTCGACGAGTGGCTCGCGCGCCGCTGCGCCGAGCTGCTCGAACGCCACCAGGAGACGGACGCGCCCACCGGGCCGTGCCGGGTGTCGAAGGCGCTGCGCGAGGGCCGCGTGCACGCGGTGCTGATGCCCGGCGAGGTGCCCGCGCCCGTCTGGGTCGGCGAGGCCGGCACCCAGGTGGGCACCGACCCCAACGAACTGCGCCACTGGGGTGTGGCGGAGCCGGTGCGCGAGCGCGCCGACTCCGCGCTGATCAGGGCGGCCGCGATGACGGACGCCGAGGTGTGGTTCACCGACGCCGTGGACGACGTCGCGGCGGTGCTCAGGTACTGACGGCCGCTCCCGCCACCCGGGTACTGACGGCCGCTCCCCGGCGCTCAGGCGCTGACGACCACTTCCAGGGTGCGGGGGCCGTGCACGCCCTCGACCCGGTTCAGCTCGATGTCGCTGGTCGCGGAGGGTCCGCTGATCCACGTCTGCGGCCGCGACGGGTCGAGCCTGGCGATCGCCTCGGGCACGCCGGGGACGATCTGGTCGGCGCGCACCACGCACAGGTGGTAGTCGGGCACCAGCGTCTGCGCCCGCGTGCCCTGCCCCGGGCCGTGGTCGAGGACGATGGTGCCGGTCTCGGCGATGGCGACGGCGCAGCCGGTGATGACGCCGTCGGCGGTGCGCAGGTCAGGCCAGCCGCCCTCGCGGTCGAAGCCCTCGGGAACGAACATCTTCCTGTCGCCCAGGCACGCGTCGATCTTGGCCGGCACCTCGGCCGCCGGTACGACGTGCACGATGGCCCGGTAGTCGTCCACCCGTTCGGCGAACAGCCGTACCAGCGCCTCCTGGTCCTCCACCTGCCGGCCGGCGCGGTAGCCGCGGGGGATCTCCACGTCGGGAGCCCCTGCCACGGCCTTGCCGATCCTGGCGAGGATCTCCTCGCGCGCGCTCACCGCTCCTCCTTCCGGTCGTGCCCGTCGCTCTCGCCGCCGCCGGTGCGCTCCCACCAGTCCCTGAACGGCTCGGCGGGGATGTCCGGCAGGTCTCTGGTGTCGGTCCACGCCGACAGCGGCCCCGGGAGCCGCTTCGGCACCAGCTTGCGCATGCGGGAGGCCGTACGCTGCGCCTTCGTCAGGAGCCGGTGGTCCTCCAGCACCCAGCCGGCCGCCCTCATGGCGGCCTTCTCCGCCGCCGCGTGCGGCGCCTTGGCGCGCAGGTCCACCAGGACCGACGGGATGTCGATGGCGACCGGGCACACCTCGTAGCAGGCGCCGCACAGGCTGGAGGCGAACGGCAGCGAGGCGTCCAGGTCCGAGTGCATGCCCCTGAGCTGCGGGGTGAGGATCGCGCCGATCGGTCCGGGATAGGGCGAGCCGTAGGAGTGACCGCCGGCGCGCTCGTAGACGGGGCACACGTTCAGGCAGGCCGAGCAGCGGATGCAGCGCAGCGCCTGGCGGCCCACCTCGTCGGCGAGCACGTCGGTGCGGCCGTTGTCGAGCAGCACCAGGTGGAACTCCTGGCCATCGACGGAGCCCGTCCACGTGCTCGTGTACGGGTTCATCCGCTCGCCGGTGGAGCTCCTGGGCAGCAGCTGCAGGAACACCTCCAGGTCGCGCCAGGTCGGCACCAGCTTCTCGATGCCGACGACGCTGATGAGCGTCTCGGGCAGCGACAGGCACATGCGACCGTTGCCCTCCGACTCCAGCACGACGAGCGTGCCGGTCTCGGCCACCATGAAGTTGGCGCCGGAGATCGCGACCTTGCTCTTGAGGAAGCGTTCGCGCAGGTGCAGCCGGGCCGCCTCGGTCAGCGCGGGCGGGTCGTCGGTGAGGTCGCGCGAGACCTCGGGCATCTTGTCGAGGAAGATCTCCCGGATCTCCGAGCGGTTGCGGTGGATCGCGGGGACCAGGATGTGGCTGGGGTAGTCGTCGCCGAGCTGCACGATCAGCTCGGCGAGGTCGGTCTCGTACGCGGTGATGCCCTCCTTGGCGAGGGCGTCGTTGAGCCCGATCTCCTGGGTGGCCATCGACTTGACCTTGACCACCTCGGTCTCGCCGGTGGCCTTGACCAGGTCGGCCACGATGCGGTTGGCCTCGGCGGCGTCCCTGGCCCAGTGGACGGTGCCGCCCGCGCTGGTCACCGCCGCCTCGAGCTGGAGCAGGTAGCGGTCGAGGTTGCGCAGGGTGTGGTCCTTGATGGCCTTGCCCGCGGCGCGCAGGTCCTGCCAGTCGGGCAGCTCATTGACGACGGAGGCGCGCTTCTCCCGGATGGTGTGGGTGGCCTTGCGGAGGTTGAAGCGAAGCTGGGCGTCCTGTACGGCTTTTTCAGACTTTTTCGGGAACGCTTGGGGCATCCCGATGAAGGTCACGCTCATTGGGACTCCTCCGTGGACGCGAGGATCTCGGCCAGATGCATGGTCCTGACGCCCGCCCGCTGGCGGCTCAGCGTGCCACCGATGTGCATCAGGCAGGAGTTGTCGGCCGCGCACAGCACCTCGGCGCCGGTGTCGAGGATGTTGCGGGTCTTGTCGGCGCCCATGGCGGCGGAGACCGACGGGTTCTTCACCGCGAACGTGCCGCCGAAGCCGCAGCACTCCTCCGCGCCCGGCAGCGGGACGAGGTCGATGCCGCGCACGTTCCGCAGCAGCCGCAGGGGGCGGTCGCCCAGGTGCAGGCCGCGCAGCGAGTGACAGGTCGGGTGGTAGGTCACCCGGTGCGGGAAGTACGCGCCGACGTCCTCGACCTTCAGCACGTCGATGAGGAACTCCGACAGCTCGTACACCTTCGGCGTGACCTCCGCGATGGCCGCCGCGCCCTTGCTGCCGGGCTTGACCAGCTTCGGGTACTGCTCGCGCACCATGGCCGCGCACGATCCCGACGGCGCCACCACGGCGTCATAGCCGGCGAAGACCTCGGTGAAGTGCCGCGCCAGCCGTACGCCCTCCGTCCGGTAGCCGGTGTTGACGTGCATCTGGCCGCAGCAGGTCTGGGCGGCGGGAAAGTCCACTTCGCAGCCGAGCCTGCGCAGCAGCGACACGACCGCCTTGCCGGTTCCGGGGAAGAGCGTGTCGTTCACGCATGTGATGAACAGTGCGACTCGCACGACTCTCCTTCCAAGGTATGGTCCGACCACATTATGGTCAGACCATAGTCGAAGACATCATTTCGGGCCAGGGAGGGCTCTTGGACGTAAGCGGCTGGCGTCCGGTCAAGCGGACGCGGACGTTCGAGGACGTGCTCGCCCAGATCGAACGGCGCATCACCGAAGACGGCCTCACCGTGGGCGACCGGCTGCCCGCCGAGCGCCAGCTCGCCGAGCAGCTCGGTGTCAGCCGCTCCTCCGTACGCGAGGCCCTGCGCGTGCTGGAGACCCTCGGCGTGGTCTCCTCCCAGGTCGGCCGGGGCCCCGACGCGGGCGCGGTGCTCACCTCGCGCCCCGACGCGGCGCTGAGCGACCTGCTGCGGCTGCATCTCGGCCTGACCGGTCTCGAGCTGCGCGAGGTCATCGACGCCCGGCTCATGATCGAGCAGTGGGCCGCCGCCCGCGCGGCCACGGCGCGGGCCGACACCTCGGCGCTGGCGGCGGCGCTGACCGGGATGGACGCGGCGGGCTCGCCCGAGCAGTTCGTGGAGCACGACACGGCCTTTCATTGCGCGATCGCGGACGCCTCGGGCAACCGGCTCGTCGCCGCCATCATGCGGTCGCTGCGCGACTCGATGCGCAAGTACTCGGTGGAGGCGGTGCGGCAGGTCATGGACACCTCGATCCTGCGCGCCGACCACGTACGCATCTTGGAGGCCATCGAGTCCGGCGACCCCGAGGAGGCGGCGAGAGCGGTCTCCGAGCACTTGGCGCACGCCTACCCCACGCTCTTCCGCTGACACTCACTCCGCCATGTCGGCCTGGCGGCAGCTCGCGCCCGAGCAGGCGACCATCGCCGACAGCCGCTGGTCCAGCCGCGACAGCAGCGACAGGTCGGCGGACATGATGAGGTTGTCGAGCTGGTAGGGGTCCTCGTCGAGGTCGTAGAGCTGCCGCTCCCCCGTCTCGTACCGCACGTACGTGTACTGCTCGGTGCGCAGCGCCTGATAGGCGGGCACCGGCGTCTGCGCGGCCGACGTCCGGTTGGCCGGGCGGACGAACTCCACCAGCACCTGTTTTCGCCACTGCGGCGGCGGCTGCCCGCGCAGCAGCGGCACCAGCGAGCGCCCCTCGGCGAACGCCGGCACGGTGGCCCCGCCCAGCTCGGCGATGGTCGGCGCGAGGTCGATCGTGGCCGTCATGTGC
Source organism: Nonomuraea sp. NPDC052634 (assembly GCF_040678535.1). Taxonomy (NCBI): domain Bacteria; kingdom Bacillati; phylum Actinomycetota; class Actinomycetes; order Streptosporangiales; family Streptosporangiaceae; genus Nonomuraea; species Nonomuraea sp. NPDC052634. Next base: position 96,506 of record NZ_JBFATY010000002.1, read on the forward strand.
GCGATCGTCGCGCCCGGCTCGACGCCTGGCCCCCTCACGACGAGCGGCACCCTGATCGCCTCCTCGAACGGCGTGGTCTTGCCGTGCTTGATCCGGTGGGTGCCGAGGTGGAAGCCGTTGTCGGAGGTGAAGAAGATGTAGGTCTTGTCGAGCTTGCCGGACTCCTGCAGCGCCGACATCACCGAGCCGACCAGGTCGTCCACGCCGAGCATCGAGCGCAGCCTGGTGCGGTAGCGCTCGTCGACGGCGGCCTCCGCGCGCCGCGACAGGGGCGGCAGCATCTGCATCCACAACGGCTCGGCGCTGATGTCCTCCTGGTCGAACGACGGGGTGCGGGGCGCGGCCTCCATCGGGAACGCGTCGGCGTGCCGGTAGGCGGGATTGGCCGGATTGTGCGGGCCCACCGGGTTCAGGAAGAGGAAGAACGGCTGGTCCGAGGCCTTGATGAAGGCGCGGGCGTGACCCGCGAGCACGTCGGACAGGTAGTCCCGCTCTCCCCAGCCGTAGTCGCGCAGCGCGCCGTTCTCATTGAGGCGGTAGCCGTACTCCTCGTACAGGGCGCGTACGGGGACCCGCCAGTCGTTCCAGCCGGGCGGCACGTACGTCTCGGGCGCCGAGCCCCCCGGATAGTGGTTGAGGAACTTGCCCATGAGCGCCGTGCGGTAGCCGGCCTGCTGCATCCAGGTGCCGAGCGTGGAGCGTTCCAGGCCCAGCTCGTGGAAGCGGTGGAAGCCGCCCTCGGGCGCGGTGTTGGTCAGCACGCCGTGGCTGTGGACGTGCTGCGAGCGCAGGATCGACGAGCGGGACGGGCAGCACCAGGAGTTCGTCACGAAGTGGCGGTCGAACGAGGTGCCCTGCTCCACGAGCTGGCGGGTGATGTTCGGGAACTGCCGCAGCGTGCCGCTTTCGAGGTCGTCGGCCATGATGACGACGATGTTGGGCCGCGACTGGCTCTGGGCAACGGTGGGCTCGGCCGCCGGCAGAACAAGCAGCAGGCAGACGAGTCGACACAGGGCCTTGAGCACAGAGTGTGACTTCCCCGGAGCGTCCGTTATTGACACGTGAGGCCCGTCACGGCGGTAATAGAACTTAATTCCGGAGGTGGTCCTCGATGAAGCTCGGCTTGAACCTCGGCTACTGGCAGCGCCACGCCGACGACGCGACCGAATCGGTGCTCGCGGCCGAGCGGCTCGGCTACGACTCGGTGTGGACCGCCGAGGCGTACGGCAGCGACGTCTTCACGCCCCTCGCCTGGTACGGCGCGCGTACCAGGCGCATCAAGCTGGGCACCTCGATCGCGCAGATCTCGGCCCGTCCCCCGGTCACCACGGCGATGACCGCCATGACCCTCGACCACCTCACCGGCGGCCGGCTGCTGCTCGGCGTGGGCGCGTCGGGCCCGCAGGTCGTGGAGGGCTGGTACGGCCAGCCGTTCGCCAAGCCGCTGGCCAGGACCCGCGAGTACATCGAGATCATGCGCAAGGTCTGGCGCCGCGAGGAGCCGGTGACCAGCGAGGGACCGCACTACCCGCTGCCGCTGCCGGGCGGCCTCGGTAAGCCGCTCAAGCTCATCACGCACCCGCTGCGCCAGGACATCCCCGTCTATCTGGGCGCGGAGGGGCCGAAGAACGTCGAGCTGGCCGCCGAGGTGGCGCAGGGCTGGCTGCCGCTGTTCGCGTTCCCGGAGAAGATCGAGCAGATGTACGGCGACGCACTGTCGAAGGCCCCCGCGGACTTCGACGTGGCCGCCATGGTGCTCGTGGTGATCTCCGACGACGTGCGGGCCGCGCTCGACGGCGTCAAGACCATGCTCACCCTTTACATCGGCGGCATGGGGGCCAGGCAGCGCAACTTCCACGCCGACATCATCGGCCGCATGGGCTACGCCGAGGCCGCCGAGCACATCCAGTCGCTCTACCTGGCCGGGCGCAAGGACGAGGCGTTCCGCGCGATCCCGGACGAGCTGGCCGACGGCATCTCGCTCGTCGGCCCGCCCGGCCGGATCAAGGAACGCCTCGAACTGTGGCACCGCAGCCCGGTCACCACCCTGCTGGTGATGGGGGTGCGGGACGAGCCCTCGCTGAAGCTCGTCCGCGACCTCGTGCTCGGCTGAGCGCGTCAAAGGGCGCCGGGTCAGTCGGGGCGGGTCAGTCAGGGCGAGTCGGCCGGAGCAGGTCGGTCGGAGCGGGTCGGTCGGGGCGGGTCAGTCGGGGCGGGTCAGTCGGGGCGGGGCGCGGGGTCCATGGTGACCGCGCGCAGCAGCGGCCGGCTCATCGCGCCCGCGCCGAGCACCCCGGCGAAGCCCACGACCACGCACGCCGCCAGCGTCAGCGCGCCGGTCAGGTTGGGCTCGTCGAGCATGAACGGCGCCGCGCAGAACACGCCCGTCAGGATCGACCCGCCGCCCATCACGATCAGCGGCAGCAGCGTCTCCGACCTGCGCGCCTTGTCCAGCACCTCCAGGGGCGTGCCGGCCAGGCGCAGCAGCGCGTACGTCTGCCGCCGGTCCAGCACCGACGACATCGCGGTGATCCCCGAGCTGGTGATGGCCACCAGGAACGACACCGACAGCACCACGATCGTCCCGACCCGGATGTCGGCCACGATGTCCGTGCCGAAGCGCCGGCTGTCCTCCGGCGTGGTGGGCGTGTGGCCGGGCACGAGATCGGCCAGCGCGGTGCGCGCCCTGTCCACGGTCGCCTCGTCGGCCGAGCTGCCCAGGGCGGCGACCACGACGTCCTCGCGCCGCTCGACGGTGGCGGTCACGCCGGCCGCCCGCAGCCGCTCGCGGGCCTGCGCGGCCGCCTCGGCGGGGCTGCCGTCGGTGACGTTCACGCTGAGCTGCGGCGGCCCCGGCACCTGCTCGAACGCCGCCGGGCTGAGCAGGCCGAGGAAGCCCGCGACGAACCCGGTCAGCGCGACGCCGCTCACCGTGCGCCAGGCCGAGCGCGGGTCGTCCACAAGCCTGCGGGCCGCCAGCAGCATGGCGGGGCCGCGCGCGGTCGAAGCCGCGATCCTGCCGATCATGCCGACCACCCAGGGCCCCGCCAGGTTGATGCACAGGAACGCCACGGCGAGCGCGATCAGGATGATGGTGACGCTGGTCTGCACGCCCAGCAGGGGGAAGACGGCGAGCGAGGCGAGCAGCGCGAGCACGCGGACGAAGCGCATGGCGGGCGGCGTCTCCCGCTTGGCCACGCCGAGCGGGCTCACCACGACCCGCCGCAGCCCGACCACGGCCGACAGGCCGACCAGCAGCGGCACCGCGACCAGCACCCCGGCCAGGGTCAGCGGACCGGGCAGCAGGTCGCCGGCGAACCACGGCCCGCCCTGCATCTCGATCCGCGTGAGCAGCGGCACGGACAGCGCGTACAGGACGGCCCCCGCGATCGCGCCGCCCAGCGCGACCAGCACCGCCTCCGTGACGGTCATCGCGACGACCTGGCCGGGCGTGGCGCCGACGAGCCGCAGCGCGGCGAGCCTGCTGTCGCGCCTGGCCACCGTGAGCCGGGCCGCCGCCCCGCCGAACACCAGCAGCGGCACCACCATGAGCACGCCGGCGATGGCCGACAGCCACTGGTAGGCGACCGCGTCCTCGCTGGGCTCTCCCGCCAGGCTCGCGACCTTGACCGGCGGCTGGGACTGGACCCAGTCGTCGACGCGCTGGGCCGTCATCGCGGGCGCGTCCGGCCTCTGGCCGAAGACCGCGACCAGCTCGCCCGGGTAGACCAGGGCCTCGTCGCCGAGCACGCCCGCGCGCCCGGGATAGCGGTCGGCCAGCTCGTTCGCGGGCAGCTCGTCGGCCAGCGCGGCCAGCCCGGGCGACAGCCACACCTCGCCGGGCTTGGGGAAGCGCGGCAGGCCGGGCGGCGCCTCCGGGTTCGCGCCGTCGAGCGCGGCCAGGTCGATGACGGTGATCTTCTTGTCGCGTACGTAGTCGAAGCGCATCGCCTCGACCGCGACCGCGGCCGAGGCGGAGGCGGCGGGCACCGGGTTGCGCCAGGCGCCGCGATCGGCCCTGGCCTGGAACGCGAGGTTGGCCGCCACCACGAACAGCAGCAGCGCCGTCGCCATCGCCACCGCCCCGAACGTCAGCCAGGTGCCGAGCATCCCCCTGCGCCCGCCACCCTTGATCAGTCGCCAGGTGAGATCGAGGTTCACGCCATCGCTCCGCTCTGCAGCAGGCGGCCGTCGCGCACCTCGACCGTGCGGTCGCACCAGGAGGCCACGTTGGGGTCGTGGGTGACGACGAGCAGGCTGGCGCCGTTGTGCTTGGTCGCCTCCACCAGCAGCCGCATGGTCTCCTGGCCGGTCCGCTGGTCGAGCGATCCGGTGGGCTCGTCGGCGAAGACCACCGCCGGCTTGGTGACCAGGGCCCTGGCGATGGCCACCCGCTGCGCCTGGCCGCCGGACAGCTCGCCGGGCCGCCTGACCTCCATGCCCTGCAGGCCGAGCGGCGGGAACCACTCGCGGGCCTGGCTCACCGCCTGCGCCCGTGACACGCCGCCCAGCATCAGCGGCAGGGCCACGTTCTCGTCGGCGGGCAGTTCGGGCAGGAGCTGACCGAACTGGAAGACGAAGCCGAAGCGGGTGCGCCGCAGGGCGCTGCGCTTGCGCTCGCCGAGGGTGTCGATGCGCTGGCCGAGCAGGTGCACCTCACCGCTGTCCGGCTTCATGATCCCGGCCAGGCAGTGCAGCAGGGTGGACTTGCCGGACCCGCTCGGACCCATGATCGCCACCGCTTCGCCCGCCTGCACCGTGATGTCCACGCCGGCCAGGGCCGTCGTCTGCCCGAACCGCTTCGTCAAGGCCCGTCCAACAAGTACCTCGTTCATAAGGTCAAGCCTTCCGCGAAGGCCGGTGCCCGGGGATCGGCCGTGCGTCCATTCCTGCATCGGCCGAACGGCCGATCCTTAGAGTTGACGACGTGACTATTCGGGTTCTCATCGCCGACGACCAACAATTGGTGCGAACCGGCTTTCAGATGATTTTGGACGCACAACCAGACATAGAGGTCGTGGCCGCCGTCGCCGACGGAGCCGAGGCGGTGGCCGAGGCCAGGAGGCTGCGCCCCGACGTGTGCCTGCTCGACATCCGGATGCCCAAGCTCGATGGGCTGGAGGTGACCAGGCTGCTGGCCGGGCCGGGCGTGGAGAACCCGCTGCGGGTCGTCATCGTCACCACGTTCGACCTCGACGAGTACGTCTACGGCGCGCTCCGCTCAGGGGCCACCGGCTTCCTGCTCAAGGACAGCGGCCCCACGCTGCTCGTGGAGGCGGTCAGGGCCGCCGCCGTGGGCGACGCGCTGGTGTCGCCGTCGGTGACCGTACGGCTGCTGCAGCACCTGGCCAAGCCCCGGCAGCCCGCCCTGCCGCCGGGCGCCGAGCCGCTGACCGAGCGCGAGCTGGACGTCGTACGCCTGGTGGCCAGGGGAAAGACGAACAAGGAGGTGGCCGCCGAGCTGTTCGTGTCGCTGTCGACGGTCAAGACGCACCTGGGGAGCATCCAGGCCAAGCTCGGCGTGCGCAACAGGGTCGGAATCGCGGCTTGGGCGTGGGAATCCGGCGTGGTGAGCTGATTAACAGCGGGGCTCCCGGGATACAAGTGAATCAGAACCTCAGCGCATGGCCCGGGGGGAGAACAACGTGCGCTACACCCAGGCATCACCCACCAGAGCCGCTGCCGCCGTCTACGTGACGCTGACCGCCCAGGTACTCTCCCTCGCCGCCCTCGTGATCTTCGAAATGACCCGCGGCCGCGACCTCGCCGCGCGGCTCGCCGCGTTCGGCGGCCGCCCCCAGGGCGCCGACGCCGAGGCGGTGGTGGGCGCGGTGACCGCGTTCGCGGTGCTGATGATGCTGGTGGCGGGCACCACGCTGGCCGCGGCGGCCTCCTACCTGACCTGGCTGGTACGTGCCAGGCGGGCCAACGACCGCTCGGCCGCGACCGGCCCGGTGGCGGCGGCCTGGCTGATCCCGTTCGTCAACCTCGCCGCCCCCGCGGTGCTGGTGGACCAGGTGTGGCGGGGCGCCCGCCCGCCGGCCGGCCGCCGCGGCAGGTGGCTCGCGCTGCTGGCGGCGTGGTGGCTGAGCTGGCTGGCCACGCTGGCGCTGGTGACGATCCGGGTGCCGCTCGGCTCCTCGGCGGGCGACCTGACCGGGGTGGGCGTGCCGGAGCTGGGCTGCGCGGCGGTGGCGGCGGTGCTGTGCGCCGCCACGGTGCACGAGCTGACCGGGCTGCAGCGGGCCGCCCGCACGACCTGGTCCGCGGAGCCGTCCGCCCCGCGGACCCAGGCGCAGCCCGTGGCCCCGGCCCAGCCAGTGGTCCCCGCCCAGCCCGTGGTCCCGGCCCAGCCGGTGGCCTCAGCGCAACCGGTGGCCTCCGCGCAGCCGATGGTGCCGGCGCAGCCGCAGTCCTCGCCGCAGGACGCCGCCCAGAGCGCGCCCCAGACGCCGCTGCAGGCCCCGCTTCAGGCGCCACCCCAGACGCAGCCGCAGACGGGCTGAGCGGCCCCAGGCTGAGCGGCTCCGGCTGAGCAGCTCCGGGCCTCCGGGCGGCTCCGGGCCTCCGGGCGGCTCCGGGCCGCCGGGCGGCTTCAGGGCTCAGGCTCAGGCGGGTCGAGCGGCCCCCGTGCGACTCCGAACGTCTCCTCAAGGCTCTTGAGGGCTCAGGCGGCCGTCGGGCCCGAGCTGCCCGGGCTGGCGTGCCAGAGCCGCCTCGGCGGGTTCGCGGTGGCGGGCGGGGCGAGGTCGGAGTAGGGCGACAGGCGGAAGCCGTTGGCGTACTCGATCGGGCGCCCACCGACGCCGCCCGCCGCCTCCTCGGGAGCACGGTCGATGACGGCGCGCACCGCCTCGATGCCCCGCGAGCGCCACAGCGCGTCGAGGTCGGCCAGGTTCCAGCAGTCGAGCGCCCGCATCGTCACCGCCCGCGCGCCCGTGCGCCTGACCACGCCTCTGGCCAGCATCAGCCACGAGCCGAACACGATCGACGCGCACCGGCCCTGCACCGACTCGAAGAACGTCAGGTCGATCGGCCCGGTCGAGTCGTCGAGCGTGGTGAAGATGATCCGCTGGCCCGAGCGGATGGCCGGCGTCTGGGTGGCCACCTTGACCCCCGCGACCAGGATCTCCGCGCCGTTGCGCTGGCGGAGCAGGTCTTTGGAACGTACCACTCCGAGCGCGTCGAGCAGCTCCTCGTGGAAGCTGATGACGTGGCGGCTGACGTCGATGCCGAGGATCTCCAGCTCGGCCTCGACCATCTCCGTCTCGGTCATCTCGGGCAGCTCCCCCGGCGGCAGCCTCTCGCTGAACCCGAGCGGAAGCTGCACCGCCGGCGGAGCCGCGTCCTTGGCCGACGCACCCTGGGACATCGGGGACATGTGGGAGCTGCGGGAGCTGCGGGAGCTGTGGGAGCTGTAGCGCCGGGACTTGCGCGGGCCCGCCTGCACCCCGATGGCCGACGCGCGGTCGAGCGCGCCCACCTGGGCGATCAGGTCGCGGCGGGTCAGCTCGCCCGGCCGCCAGCGCGGGCCGCCGGGGCGCAGGCCGTGGAGCGCGTCGAGGCCGCCGACCTGGACGATCCGCTCGATCGTGGGCCGCGAGGGCCGCGCGCGGTCCCAGAAGTCGGCCAGCGACGTGTACGGCTGCCCCGCCACCATCCGCTCGACCTCGGCCTCGCTCACGCCCTTTATGGCCGAGAACGGCACGCGCAGCGCGTACCCCTTGCCGATGTCGCCGATCCTGAACTCCCTGCGCACCCGCGAGCCGCCGCCCTCCAGCTCGGACGGCCGCACCCGCACCTGGACGCGCGGCCCGAGCCGCTCGACCTGCCAGTGCCTGCCCGACTTGTTGATGTCGAGCGGCAGGATCCGCACCCCGCACTGCCTGGCCTCGTCGATGATGACGCGCGGCGGGTACATGCCGGGCTCGTGCGTGAGCACCCCGGCGAAGAACGCCGCCGTGTGGTGCCGTTTGAGCCAGGCCGACTGGTAGGTGGGCAGCGCGAACGCCGCCGCGTGCGCCTTGCAGAACCCGAACGAGCCGAACGCGTCGAGCACCTGCCAGGCGCGCTCCACGGCCGCGTCGTCGAACCCGTTGGCCCTGGCCAGCGGCACGAACGCGCGGCGCACCCGCTCGCGGCCCTCCGGCGTGTCGAGCGTGCGGCGCAGCTTCTCGGCGTAGGACAGGTCGCGCCCGGTCATCACCGAGATGATCTTCAGCACCTGCTCGTGGAACACCACCACGCCGTGGGTCTCCTTCAGCGCCTCGCGCAGGCTCTCGTGCGGGTAGTACGGCTTCCGCCAGCCGCCCCTGGCCTCCAGGTAGGGGGTGACCATGTCGGAGTTGACCGGGCCGGGGCGGAACAGCGAGATGTCCACGATCAGGTCGTGCATCTTGCGCGGCTCCAGCTTGGCGACCAGCTCGCGCTGGCCCGGCGACTCGATCTGGAAGCAGCCGAGGGTGCGGGCGGCGCAGATCATGTCGTAGGTGTCCTGGTCGTCGTGGGGGACGTACTGGACGTCGGGGCGTTCGGGGCCGTGCTGGGTGTCCAGCTCGACCGTGATGCCGTCCACCCGCTTGATCTCGCTCAGCGCGTACGCCAGGGCCGACTGCATCCGCACGCCCAGCACGTCGAGCTTGAGCAGCCCGGCCTCCTCCACGTCGTCCTTGTCGAACTGCGACATCGGGAACTCCAGCAGGCTGCGCTCCACCGGCGTGCGGTCGCGCAGGCCGGCGTTGCCGATGAGCACGCCGCACGGGTGCAGCGCGATGTGCCTGGGCAGCCCGTCGAGCCTCTCCGCCAGCCGGAACACCCGGTCGAGCCCCGCGTCGCCGAGCCGGCTCTCGCGCAGCTCGGGCAGGTCGCGCAGGGAGGCGGTGATCTGCTTGGCCCTGATGTGCGGGAACGCCTTGGCGATGGCGTCGATCTCGTGTGGCGGCAGGCCCATCGCTCCCCCGACGTCGCGGATGGCGCTGCGGGCGCGGTAGGTCTCCATCATGGACACGCAGGCCACCCTGGACTCGCCGTAACGCTCGAAGATGGCCTGGTAGCACTCCAGACGGCGGGCCGACTCGACGTCCACATCGATGTCGGGCAGCCCGATGCGGCCCTCCGACAGGAAGCGCTCCATGAGCAGGCCGTGGTCGAGCGGGTTCACCTCGCCGATGCCGATGAGGTAGTTGACCAGGCTGCCCGCGCCCGAACCGCGGATCGCGCAGCGGATGCCCATGTCGCGGATCATGTCGGTGATGCCGGCCACCGCGATGAAGTAGCCCGACAGGCGCTTGCGCTCGATGATGGCGAGCTCGTCGTCCAGCCGCCGCCTGGCCTCGGCCGAGCGGTCGAGGCCGCGCCTGTGCAGGCCGTCCTCGACCCGGTTGCGCAGCAGCGGCACCGGGTCGCGGCCGATCTCCGGCAGGTGCAGGGCGGGCGGGTCGTTGCGCAGCGCCAGCACGTCGAGCGGGTCCATCGCGCACGCCTCGGCCAGCAGCCTCGTGGTGCGCAGCAGGCGGACCATCCGCTCCTGGTCGCCCGCGCACACCTTGGCCGCCACCTGAAGCATCTCCTTGGTGCCCTTGAGGTAGGCGTGTGAGGTCGTGCGGTCGAGGTGGCGCGGGTGCAGCGGGACGAGCTGGCGGGCCGCGTCGAGCACGTCGCCCACCTGGTGGTCGGCGGGGTCGAGGTAGCGCACGGCGTTGGTCAGCACGGCCGGCACGTCCATCGACTCGGCCAGGCCGAGCATGCGCACGGCCGTGGTGGCGTCGCGGAAGCCGTACTGGTCGACCAGCTCGATCACCACGCCGGGCACGGCGGCGCGCCACTGCCCGAGCAGCGCGCGCGCGTGCTCGTCGCGCCGCTCCGCCACCGCGCGGCCCACGTCGGAGCGGGGGCCGAGCAGCACCACGAGGCCGTCCTCCGCGCCGAACCCCGGCGTCTCCCTGCCGCCCGCCCACTCGGCGATCAGCTCGCGGGTCACCTTCGGCGCGCCGCGCTCGCCCGCGAAGTGTGCGGCCGTGACCAGGCGGCACAGCCGCGCCCAGCCCTTGCCGCGGGCCAGCACCGTGACGCGGTCTTCGGCGTCGGGACCGGTGCGCGGGCGGGGCGTGCGGATGCCGGGCGCCCTGACGGCCACTGTGGCGGGCGCTGTGGCGGGCCCTGTGGCGGGCCCTGTGGCGGGCGCTGTGGCGAGCCCTGTGGCGGGCGCTGTGGCGGGCGCGTCGAGCGCCAGGTTCACGCCGATGACCGGCGCGATCCCGGCGTCGGCGCACGCCTGCACGTGCTTCATCGCGCCGTAGAGACCGTCGCGGTCGGTCAGCGCCAGGATGTCCATGCCGTACTCGGCCGCCCGGCTCACCAGCGCTCGCGGAAACGCCGTGCCGTAGCGCATCGAGTAGGCGGAGCACACGTGGAGGTGTGGGAACGGGGGCGCCATCAGTCCCACGCCCTCAGCAGCAGCCAGCCGTTGCCGGCGGTGTCGTAACGCAGCTCGTAGGAGCCCACCTCGCGGCCCGGGCTCGCCTCCACCCGCCAGAACTGACGCTCGCCGGGATCGGCCTCGCTGGTCTTCCACCACTCGCGTGCGACCACCCAGTGGTCGAGCACGCGGCGGACGAGGTAGAGCCGGTCACGCCAGACGAACTGAGTCGGCTCCCCGTCTCGGGTCCACACCTCTATCGGATCGCCATAGAGTCTGCTCAAGACGCTTCTCCCCGCGGCTCTGGTGCCTGTGCTGAGCCACCCGGGGGAAGACGGGCGCTTATGACTCGAACATATGTTCTCCCGGCTCGAAACGCAAGTCGCCCGCATGCCTTGCGAGCCGGTTCGCGCCGATCGGGTTTCTGCTGCTGAAGACCGCGCTGCCAGGGCGGTGACGATCGCGGGACCGGACCGCGGGCCGCCGTCGCCGCGCTCGGCATGCGGCCGCATCGGGCGCTGAGTCCCGTCATGCGCCGAGGCGTGCGGGGCCTCCGACGGCGTACGCCGCGTGTCGGGGCGCAGAACTGCGACGATGACGCCTGTATCGGTAAGCTTGCGCGGCGTGAGCGGTGAAACCTCCCACATCGGGCGCTACAGACTGCTAAGCGTGCTGGGGCGAGGTGGGATGGGCACGGTCCACCTCGCCGAAGATCCCACGGGCCAGAAGGTCGCCATCAAGGTGATCAACCCTGAGCTCAGCCAGCACGAGCAGTTCCGGGCGCGCTTTCGCCGGGAGGCGGACGCGGCGCAGCGCGTGCGCAGGTTCTGCACGGCCGCCGTACTCGACGCCGCGCTCGAGGGCAACCAGCTCTACGTGGTCACCGAGTACGTCCCGGGCCCCAACCTCGACGAGGCCGTACGCCAGTCGGGCCCGCTGCGCGGCTCCAGCCTCGACGCGCTGGCCGTCAGCGTGGCCACCGCGCTCACCGCGATCCACGCGGCGGGGGTCGTCCACCGCGACCTGAAGCCGTCCAACGTGCTGCTGTCGCCGGTCGGCCCGCGCGTGATCGACTTCGGCATCGCCAGGGCGCTCGACACGATCGGCGGCGTCACCGGCACCGGCGAGGTCATCGGCACGCCCCGCTACATGGCGCCCGAGGTGCTGCGCGGCGACCCGGTCTCGCCGGCCTGCGACGTGTTCTCGTGGGGCTGCCTGGTGGCGTTCGCGGCCAGCGGGCGGGCGCCGTTCGGCGGCGACACGCTGCCGGCCATGGTCTACCAGGTGCTCAACACCGAGCCGAACCTCGACGCCATCGACCCCGGCCTGCGCGAGCTGGTCGCGGCGGCGCTGAACAAGGACCCGGCCAAGCGGCCCACCGCGCAGCAGCTCCTCGACCAGCTCGTGGGCCGGTCGGCGGCGCCCGAGCAGGCGGCGCACACCGTACAGGTGGCCTGGCAGCAGTCCACCGCCCCGTACACGATCCCTCCCACGGGAGGCGGCGATCGCGCGCGGCGCGGCAGGCTGTACGCGGGGCTGGCCGCCGCCGCGGCGGTCGTGGTCGCGGCCGGGGTGGGCGCGTGGGCGCTGTTCGGCCCCAGCGGGCCGCCCGACAACCTGGGGCTGCTGTACCAGGAGGACTTCACGCAGACGACGGGCGGCTGGAGCGGCACCTACGACCCGGAGAGCCCGGGGAGCGTCGGCTACCGGCCCGACGGCACGTACGGCATCGACGCCGAGCCCGACTACGAGGAGCGGTGGGCCAAGGCGCCCGTCCCCTTCCTGTTCTACAAGCCGACGCAGTCACCCGACCCGTCGGCGAGCCCGACGCCGATGCTGCCCGAATCGGTCGTCATGTCGGTCACCGCCGACGTCAAGAGGTCCGTCGGCACCGGCGAGTACGGCCTCTACTGTCACAACTCCGAAGACGGCGAGAACTACTACGAGTTCATCCTCGACACCAAGGGCAACGCCCGCATCCGGCGCATCGTCGACGGCTCCGGCGGCGTGATCGCCCAGCCCGTGAAGGTGGACGCGCTGCCCGGCAAGGCGCGGATCACCGTGGCGTGCGAGCAGAGCGGCAAGACCGTGCGGCTGTCGATGTGGGTCAACGACGAGCTCGTCCAGGAGGTCGAGGACCCGAACGGGATCGGCAACGGCTCGCTCGGGTTGTTCGCGCGCACGCCTAAGGATGACCGGTCGGTGGTGCGTACCACCTGGGACGACTTCGAGCTGCGCGGCAACCTGGAGCGCTGACCCTCCCCTCGCTGCGGCGCGGGTGCACCTTCGCCGGACGCCCGCGTCCGCGAGCCCTGCCGCGAACGCCCGTATCAGCCAGCGCCCGGACGGACGACGGCTTTCACGAGCGTCCGACGGGCGGACAGCGGCTTTCATGGGCCGTCCGACGGGCGGACGGCGCGAGAGACCGCCCAACGAACGGACGGCGCATGAGACCGCCCGACATGGACGCGGGGCTCAGAGGACGCCGGCGCGGGCGGCGGCGAGTGCGGCGTCGGCTGCGCGGTTCGCGTCGTCCTCGGTGACCGGCTCGTGGGCGACGAACAGCCGGTAGTAGACGGGCGCGACCGCCACCCTGATCACCTCTCGGGGATCGACGACGTCGGGCAGCTCGCCACGCTCGATCGCCCGGCGCACGACGTCGGCCGACTGCTCGTTGCGCGAGACGAGGAAATCGTGCAGCGAACGGGCGGCCGCCTCGTTCTGCACGGCGGCGGCCACGAAGGCCGACGACACCGGCCCCAGCTCGGGATCGGCGAACCCGGACCGGACGAGCTGGACGATCCCCCGCAGGTCGCCTTCGATCGAGCCCGTGTCGGGGATGGGCCACGGCTCGTCGGCGGCGAGCTCGAGCGCGTCGGCGATGAGTCCTTCGACTCCGCCCCAGCGCCGGTAGACGGTCGTCTTGTGCACGCCTGAACGCTCCGCCACGCGCTCGACGGTCAGGCCGCTGTAGCCGTGTTCCGCCAGCTCGGCGAGTGTCGCCTGGCGCACGGCCATGCGTACGCGGGCGCTGCGCCCACCGGGGCGCTTCATGGGCTCTTTGTGCTCCAAAAACTACTCCAGTTGCGTTAACTCGGTTCGCATGCCATGCTAAAGCTACAACGGTTGCGATTGGAGTTCTATCCTGATCACCCTCCGCGGAGTTTCCAAGTCCTACGACGGGCGCGCCGTCCTCAGCGACGTGTCCGTGTCCGTACGAACCGGCGAGCGCGTCGGCATCGTCGGCGAAAACGGCTCGGGCAAGTCCACGCTGATGCGCCTGCTCGCCGGGGTCGAGCGGCCCGACGAGGGCGAGGTTCACCTGACCTCCGACCTCGGCTATGTCGCTCAGACGCTCGCCGAGACGCTGGGCCTGCCGCCCGGCAGCACGGTCCAGGAGGCCGTCGACGCCGCGCTGGCCGACCTGCGTGCCATGGAGCGCAGGATGCGCGAGCTGGAGTCGGCGCTGGCCGAGGAGGCGTCGCAGGAGGTCATGGACGAGTACGGCGAGCTGTGCACCGCGTACGAGCTGCGCGGCGGCTACGAGGCCGACGCCCGCGTCGACCGGGCCTTCCACGGGCTCGGCCTGGCCCACGTGGGCCGCGAGCGCACGCTCGGCAGCCTGTCGGGCGGCGAGCAGGCGCGGCTGGGCCTGGCCTGCGTGCTGGCGGCCGCGCCCCGCGCGCTGCTGCTCGACGAGCCCACCAACCACCTCGACGAGTCGGCCCTGACCTGGCTCGAAGACCGGCTGCGCGAGCATCGCGGCGCGGTGGCCGTGGTGTCCCACGACCGCGTCTTCCTCGACCGGGTGGCCACCGCGATCGTCGAGGTCGAGCAGGGTGCGGTGACCCGGTTCGGCGGGGGCTACACCGGTTACCTCGCGGCCAAGGCGGCGGCCAGGGCGCGGTGGGAGCAGGCGTACGCGGCCTGGTGTGCCGAGGTGCGCCAGGTCCGCGAACACGCGGCCACCACCGCCCATCGCGTCGCGGCCGGGCGCGCGATGCGCGACAACAACAAGATGGCGTACGACCGCAACGCCGGGCGGGTGCAGAGCTCGATCGCCAGCCGGGTCCGCAACGCCCACGAGCGGCTGCGCCGTCTGGAAGCCGACCCGGTCCCCCGCCCGCCGGACCCACTCCACTTCCGCGCGACGTTCGGCCCGGCGCCGACCCCGCCCCCGGACACCACCTCCGACACGCCGGCGATGTCGCGGACCACCACCGATGCCCAGACGGAGGCAGCACGCACCCAGCAACCCGGCACCGGCACCTCCGCGCAGCAGCCGGGCCCGCACGCCCTCGCCGGCAGCACTCCCACGAAGCCGACTGGCACGACCGCCCTTCGGCAGCAGGCCGGCATGGGCGCCCGCGCACAGACCGTACCGGCACCCCACCGCCCCGGCGCGAGCAACGTCACCCGCGACAGACGGGACGACCGAAACCACCAGGACAATCAGAACCAACGAAATGGCCAGGACGGTCAGGGCGACCAGAACACCGACCAGGTACTCGTACGACTGAGGAACGTCCGGGTCGGCGATCGGCTGCAGGTCGAGGAGCTGACCATCAAGGCAGGCGAGCGGATCCTGGTCAAGGGCGGCAACGGCGCGGGCAAGTCCACGTTGCTGGGCGTCCTGGCCGACCAGGCGCGCTGCCGGGTCGGTTACCTGCCGCAGGAGGTGAGCTTCGACCCGGCGCTGCCGGTGCTGGAGGCGTACGGAGAGGGTCATCCCGACGAGCGCAGGGCGGCGCTGCTGGCCACCGGCCTGTTCCGGCCGCACACCCTCGACCAGCGGGTGGGCGAGCTCTCGGTCGGCCAGCAGCGGCGGCTGGCGCTGGCCAAGCTGCTGGCCCGCGAGCACGACCTGCTGCTGCTCGACGAACCCACCAACCACCTGTCGCCGCTGCTCGCCGAGGAGCTCGAACGCGCCCTCGACGGCTACCATGGCACGCTCGTCATGGTCTCCCACGATCGCGCCCTCGTCCGCCGCTTCCGGGGCAGGGAGATCGAGCTCGCAGGAGGGCGCATCCTTTGACCACCACCATCGGGGGGACTCCCATGTTGACCATGATCGACTCCGGCTCGCCGTACGGCATCGCGACCGCCGCCGACGGCGCACTGTGGTTCACGCTCGTCCACGAAGGGCGCGTCGGGCGGCTGGTGCCGGGCGAGAAGCCTGAGATCCACCAGCTCGACCCGGCCGACGGGCAGCCCACGGTGATCGTGCGCGGCCACGACGACGCCATGTGGTTCAGCGAGTGGCAGGGCGGCCGGGTCACGCGCATCACCGCCGACGGGCGGCGTACGGTGCACACCGTCGACTCGCCGTACGGGCTGGCCGCCGGGCCGGACGGCGCGATGTGGCTCACCCATATGCAGACCGACAGCATCGGGCGCATCGCCGCCGACGGCACGATCACCTCCTACGAGGTGCCGGTCAAGGGCGGCATGCCGTCGTTCATCACGGCCGGTCCTGGCGACGCGCTCTGGTTCACGCTCAACCAGGGCAACGCCATCGGCCGGATCTCGCTGTCGGGCGAGGTGACCGTGCACGCGCTGCCCACGGAGGGCGCGGCGCCGGTGGGGATCACGCGGGGGCCCGACGACGCGCTCTGGTTCGTCGAGATCGGCGCAGGCCAGATCGGCCGGATCGACGTCAACGGCAAGATCACCGAATACCCGCTCCCCGACCGCGCCGCCCGTCCCCACGCCATCATCCCCGGCCCCGACGGCGCCCTCTGGTTCACCGAGTGGGGCATCGGCCGCCTCGGCCGCATCACCGTGGACGGCCACATCACCGAACACCCCCTCCCTTCGGTGCCGGCTCCCACCGAACGCGGTGAGGAAGCGCAGGGGGTGAACGACGAGCGCGAGGACGCCTCGCGGGGAACGAGCGCTGGGCACGAAGACGCCTCGCGGGGAACGAACGCCGAGCACAAGGAGGCTGATCAGGGGCCGGCCACCGAACGCCGGGCAGAGCCCCACGGCCTGACCGCCGGCCCGGACGGCGCGATCTGGGTGGCCCTGGAAGCCGGCGCCCTGGCCCGAGTGGACCGCACCTCGTAACGCCGCAGCCAGGCCGACCGTCCCACGCCGCAGGGCAGACCCCACGGCCTGACCGCCGGCCCGGGCAGCGCGACCTGGGCGGCCCTGGAAGCCGGCGCCTTGGTCTGAGGACTGCACCGTGTAGCGCCGAGGCCGGGCCGACTGTGCCTCGCGCCGCCTCGGCGGCCCGAGCGCAGCGCCGTCTCAGTAACGCGTCGGCGACCCGGGCCGGCACCTCCCCAGCGACGCGTCGGCACCGGGTTAGCGCTGCCCGGCAAGGTTCGGCAGGCGACGAGAAAGCCGCGCCGCTGAGCGTTGCCCGGCAAATCCCGGGTTAGCGCCGCCCGTGTGAGGTTGGGTTAGCGCTGCCCCGATATTCAGCGGCAGGGCGAACCCGGCGCCACGCCCCGGCGGCCTCGCCGTAGCCGCCGGCACCCGGCAAAGCCCCGCTCGCCGGAGTGTGGAACTCGACGGTGGCCCGCTCGCCGGAGTGCGCCTGACCCGCAGGAGCACCCGTGAGCTCGCGAGGCGAGAACGGCTGCACGCGGGCATCGTCGCGCAACCCGCAACGGCACGCGGGCATCGTCGCGCAACCCGCAACGGCACGCAGATCCCACCGGCACCCCCGAAGGGCACGTGGCCTTCGCCCCCGCACCCAGAACGGCACCACGGACCACATCCCCCGCCCGAAACAGCACCACAGACCCATCCCCCGCCCGAAACGGCACCGCAGACCACATCCCGCGCCCAGACAGCACCACCAACCGCGTCCGCGCCCGGAACAGCACTACGGACCACATCCCGCGCCCAGAACAGCACCGCGGACCTCGCTCCGTGCCCTGGAAGCACCGCGCGGGCCTCTCCCGCGCCCCGGAACGGCGCTGCGGGCGGCCTCGCGCCGTCCACGCAACGGTGCGCGGTCCTCGCCCGCAGCTCGGAACGGCATGCAGTCCTCACTCCGTTGCCCGGAGCTGCGCGCGGGCAGCGCCCCTGCCAAGCTGGGCGGCCGACCGCGTACGGCGGGTGGCGGGGGTCGGCGGAGGCGGGGTTGACTAGGAGGTATGCATGCGATCATTGTCTCCGCCCACGGCGGTCCAGAGGTTCTCGAGTACGTCGAGCGTCCCGATCCGGTGCCCGGTGAGGGTGAGGTGGTGGTCGACGTGGCCGCCAGCGGCGTGAACTTCATCGACATCTACCACCGCTCCGGCGCCTACCCCCTCGACCTGCCTGCCACCATCGGTTCCGAAGGCGCAGGCACCGTGTCCGCCGTCGGCCCCGGCGTGCAGGACGTCAAGGTGGGTGACACGGTGGCCTGGGCGAGCGTGCTGGGCAGTTACACGGAGAAGGCCGTGGTGCCGGCCGACCGGGTGGTGCCGGTGCCGGACGACGTGCCGGCCGAGCTGGCCGCCGCGGCGATGTTGCAGGGCATGACCGCCCACTACCTGACGCACTCCACGTTCGAGGTGAAGGAGGGCGACCGGGTGCTGGTGCACGCCGGGGCGGGCGGCATGGGGCAGCTGCTGATCCAGCTTGCCAAGCTCAAGGGCGCCACGGTGTACACGACGGTCTCCACCAGCGAGAAGGAGAAGCTGGCCAGGGAGGCCGGGGCGGACGAGGTGCTGCGCTACGACGACTTCGCGCAGGCGCTGCGGGGCTCGATCGACGTGGTGTACGACGGCGTCGGCAAGGCCACGTTCGACGGCGGCCTGGAGGTGCTGCGCCCGCGCGGCCTGATGGCCCTGTACGGCGCCGCCAGCGGCCCCGTACCGCCGGTCGACCCGCAGGTGCTCAACAAGCAGGGCTCGCTCTTCCTGACCAGGCCGACGCTGGCGCACTACGTGGCGGAGCGGGCTGAGCTGCTGCAGCGCGCGTCCGACCTGTTCGGCTGGATCGAGAAGGGCCAGGTACGGATCAACGTCTCCCACCGCTACCCGCTGGCCGAGGCGCGGCAGGCGCATGAGGACCTGGCGGGGCGGCGCACCACGGGGAAGCTCCTCCTCATACCCTGACCTTCATGGACATCGCCACATCGATCTGGTCGTTCGCGGCCGTGGTCGCGCTGCTCACGGTCACGCCGGGTCTGGACACGGCGTTGGTCCTGCGTACGTCCCTGCTGGCCGGGCGGCGTCCGGCCGTGGGCGTGACGCTGGGCATCCAGCTCGGCACGTTGATGTGGGGTGTGCTCACCGCCGCGGGGCTGTCGGCGTTGCTGGCGGCCTCGCAGGTGGCCTACGACGTGCTGCGCTGGGCGGGAGCGGCGTACCTGGTGTGGATGGGGGTGCGCATGCTGCTGGCGCGGGACGCCTCCGGCCATGAGGGGGTGGACGGGCAGGAGGTCCGCTTCTGGAGGGGGTTCAGAAGAGGGCTGGTGACGAACCTGCTCAATCCGAAGGTGGGGGCGTTCTACGTGGCGATGCTCCCGCAGTTCATCCCTGACGGGGTGCCGCACGCGCTCATGGGGCTGGCGCTGGCCGGGGTGCACGTGGCCGAGGGGCTGGTGTGGAGCATGGCGGTGATCTGGTTCGCGTCGCTGATGAGCGGGTTCCTGCGGTCGGCTCGGGTGCGGCGGCTCCTCGATCGGGTGACCGGGGTGGTGATCGTCGGGTTCGGGGTACGGCTGGCGGTCAGCGACTGACTCCGGCTAAGACCTCGGCTCCTTGCCGAAGGCGTCCGGCCAGCCGAGGAGGCGGGCGCCCAGCACGGCCGTCTCCAGCGTGAAGCGCTGCGTGGGGTCGTCCGGGGAAGAAGCCGGTCAGGCGACGGATGCGTTCCAGCCGGTACGTCACCGCCTGATCTTCTGCCGGTTGCCCTTGGACAGCCTGCGCATGGGCACCGACAGGTCGGCGTCGAAGCGTTCCGCCAGGGCCTCGATGCGGGCGGCGGGCACGCCACCGCGAACCCGGCCGAGGAAGCGCAGGTAGTCGGCGGCCCGGTCGCGACCCTCCAGCACCAGCTCGCCGAGCAGGTAGCCCATCCTCGCGCGGACGGCGGGGTCGCAGGGGTGGCCGCCGAGCACGCGTACGGTGCCCCTGGTGGGCCTGATGACGTCGAGGAGGAGCCTGAGCGTCGTGGTCTTCCCCGCGCCGTTGGGACCGAGGTAGCCGAAGACCTCCCCCGGCCGGATGCCGAGCGTGAGGTCTTCAAGGCCGCGGCGGTCGCCGTAGTACTTGGTCAGACCCTCGGCCTGCACCGCTGCTGTCATGCCCGCATCGTCGCGCCGGCGGCGGTTCGGCGTCATGGGGCGAGTACGGCAGTTGCGGGGCCTTTCGCTGCCGATTTCCGGCAAAGACATCAACCCAGGTTGGCGGGGTAGGGGGCGGACGTAACCGATAGAAACGGGGAAATGGTCATGAGCCGCATCGGAGAGTGGCTGAAGAAGGCAGAGGATTTCGCCAGGGGGCACTCCAAGCAGGCCGACCAGATCGTCGACCGCGCCGAGGAGTACGCCAAGGAGCGCACCGGCCACAAGTACGACGAGCACATCAGCAAGGGCGCCGACACCATCCAGCAGCGCTACGGTGGCGGACAGGAGCAGCAGCCCGGTGAGCAGGCGGAGCAGCAGCAGCCTCCGACGCAGGAAGAGCGGGAACGGCGCATGCCGCCTGAGGGCTGAGCAGCGAAAGGTTCCGGCGGCGGGCGTCCTCGTGGGGTGCCCGCCGCCGAGCTTCAGCGGCGGGCGTCCTCCAGGACCTTCGCCGCGTCCCGCTCGAACGACGGCCTGGCCCCCAGCGTGAGCAGGCCGCCTGCGACCATGGGGATGATCAGGACGTACATGCCGGTCAGCAGCGAGCCGGTCGCGTCGGAGACGATGCCGACGACCAGCGAGCCGAAGGCCGTACCGACGGTCAGGAAGAGCTGCAGGACGGCGAAGCCCAGCCCGCGGGAGGCGGCGGGAACCACGTCGGCCAGGCAGGCCGTCATGTTGGGGATCGCGATCGACATCAGCGCGCTCGACACCAGCGTCAGCCCGGCCAGCGTGCCGATCGAGTCCATGGACAGCGCTCCGGCCAGCACCACCGAGCCTGCCGTGATGCCGCCGCCGCCCGCGAGCAGGCGGCCGCCCTTGATCGTGCCGTGCCACTTCCTGCCCAGCCAGGAGCCGATGAGGGTGCCGGTGAGCGTGCCCGCGATGGTGAGCAGGCCGCTGATCGTACCTGCCGTGGCGACGTCCGCGCCGAGGGTGCGCACCATGAACGTGGGCAGCCAGAAGAACACCCCGGCCAGCCCGAGACTGAGCAGGGCGAGCCCGACGCAGACGAACAGCAGTGTCGGGATGACCGCCACGCTGCGGATCTGCTTGAGGAACGGCGGCTTGCCCTCCCGCGATGCCCCGGACCCGGCCCCGGTTGTGAAGGCCCCGGACGCGGTCGTAAAGGCACCGGATGCGGACTCGCCGGACCCGGACCCGGTCGCGAAGGTCCCGGACGCGGAATCGCCGGCCCCGGAGGTGGCCCCGCCGAATGCGGTCCCTGACGGGTGGGGGGCGATCGCGCCGGCGGCGATCAGCCGGTCCAGCTCGCCGCGCCGCGGCTCGCGCAGCATCCAGACCAGCAGCGCCGTGAGCACGCCCGGCACGACCATGATGAGGAACGCCGTCCGCCAGGAGAACGCGGCGGCGAGCTGCGCGCCGAGCAGGGTGCCGACGCCGCCGAGGTACGTGGTGACGCGGGTGAGCCCGTACGCCTTGGCCCTGCTGGCGGGCGGGTAGTAGTCGGCGAGCAGGCTGCCCGCGGCCGGGTTGTCGATGTTCTCGGCGGCGGCCAGCAGCACGCGCATCAGGTAGAACATGGCGAACCCGGTGGCCAGGCCGGAGCCGAGCGTGGCGAGCGCCCAGCAGAAGACGACGATCGCGATGATCCGGGTACGGCTGAAGCGGTCGGCCAGGTAACCGGCCGGCAGGGAGACCACGGCGGCGGCCAGAGCCGCGGCGGTCGGGATGGAGCCCGCCGCGGTGTCGCTGAATCGCCATTCCTGCTGGATGAGCGGGAGCACGCCCGACAGCAGGTTGGCCTCCATCCTGTCCACGAGCCCGACGATGAACAGCACCACCAGCGGTGCCCAGCCGAACGGTGCGCGGGACCGCGCGTCGATGGTGCCCGTACGTGGCGAGCCGAACGTCCCGACCATGCCCACCCTTTCGCTAGCTAACTCTAGAATCCAGTTCTAGGGCGATGTTCTAGACAGAGTGACAGAGATCACAGCGTTCGTAAATGGCCGGTTACCGGGAAATTTCGTGATCTGCGGCTTCGGTACCGTGTGGGCCATGGTCAACGGCGCACTCCTGGTGGCGGGCACCACCTCCGACGCGGGGAAGAGCGTGGTCACGGCGGGCATCTGCCGCTGGCTGGCCCGCCAGGGCGTGCGCGTCGCGCCCTTCAAGGCGCAGAACATGTCGCTCAACTCGTACGTCACGGCCGACGGTGCCGAGATCGGCCGCGCGCAGGCCGTTCAGGCGCGGGCCGCCGGCCTCGAACCGACCGCCGGCATGAACCCGATCCTCCTCAAACCGGGCAGCGACCGCCGCAGCCAGGTCGTGCTCATGGGCCGCCCGGTCGCGGACGTGGACGCCATGGAGTACGGCGCGCTGAAGGACCTGCTGCGCACGACCGCGCTGGAGGCGCTGGAGCGGCTCAGGAAGCAGTACGACGTGGTGGTGTGCGAGGGCGCGGGCAGTCCGGCGGAGATCAACCTGCGTCGCGGCGACATCGCCAACATGGGCCTGGCCAGGGCCGCGAACCTGCCCGTCATCGTGGTCGGCGACATCGACAGGGGCGGGGTGTTCGCCGCCTTCTACGGCACGGTCGGCCTCCTGGGCGCCGCCGACCAGGCGCATGTGGCGGGGTTCGTGGTCAACAAGTTCAGGGGCGCGAAGGAGCTGCTCGAACCGGGGCTCGACATGCTCAGGAAGCTCACCGGCCGCGAGGTGTACGGAGTGCTGCCCTGGCTGGACGGGCTCTGGCTGGACGTCGAGGACTCGCTGGCGCTCGACGGGCGGCAGGTGGCCGTGCGGCCCCCGTACGGGCGGCAGACGCTGCGGGTCGCCGTCGTACGGCTGCCGCGCATCTCGAACTTCACCGACGTGGACGCGCTCGCCGCCGAGCCCGGTGTGGTCGTGCGCTTCGCCACCGGGGCCGCCGAGCTGGACGACGCCGACCTCGTCGTGCTGCCCGGCTCCCGGGCCACCGTCGCCGACCTCGCCTGGCTGCGGGAGAACGGCATGGCCGCGGCCCTGCGCGAGCGAACCGGGCCGATTCTCGGGATCTGCGGCGGCTTTCAGATGCTCGGACGGGAGATCGTGGACGACGTCGAGTCGGGGGCGGGCCGGGTCGAGGGGCTCGGGCTGCTGCCGGTGCGGTTCGTGTTCGGGGCGGACAAGCGGCTCGGCAGACCCGCGGGGACGGCGTACGGGGAGCCGGTGCGCGCGTACGAGATCCACCACGGGATCCCGACCGTGGAGGGCGGCGAGCCCTTCCTCGACGGCTGCCGCTCGGCGAACGTCTTCGGCACCACCTGGCACGGCGCCCTGGAGAACGACGGCTTCCGCCGCGCCTTCCTCACCGACGTGGCCCGCCGAGCCGGCCGGGACTTTACCCCCGCCCCGGACACCGACTTCGCCCGGCTACGCGAGCACCGCCTGGACGCCCTCGCCGACCTGGTGGAGCAGAACCTGAACACGGACGCCCTCCTCCGCCTCATCGACCAGGGCCCCCCGAAGACCCTCCCCACCCTCCCACCCGGCGCCCCACCCGCGTAACGGGACAACCGCCGAAAGCGGGCGCCACCGCGCGCCAGGGCTGACACCGGAGACGCCGAAGCAAGCCGCGCGCGACGAGACATGATGACACCGCGGACGGAGGGCGAGAGGGAGCAACGCCGCAGGCCGGAAGTGACGCCGACGCGCCTAGGAGGCCGCACGCGGCCACGGCAAGGCGACACCCACGGACAGTGGGCGGTGCCGCAGCGAGCAGCACCCGAACGGCGCACCACCCGCCGGGCACCGGACAACGCGACAGGCCGGGGCAGCGCCACGGGCCGAGGACGACACAGCCGGCTGGACCATGCGGCGGACAACGCGGCCGGGCGAGAGGCGACGCCAGGGCCGGCGAGCGGCGCCAGGCGGGCCGGTGAGGCGACGCCGCAAGCGACGCGCCGAAGGGGACGACACGGCGGGCAGGCGCGCCTGAGCGCGCGACGCGGCGGGCCGGGGTCAGTCAGGCCAGGGCTTCGGCGATGGCGGCGCGGTCCTGGTACTCGCGCCAGTGCACGATCCGCCCGTCCCTGGCGCGCAGCACCACGACGAACGCGGCGTGGGCTCGCGCGCCGGTCCCCGGGACGGTGCCGACCAGCCGGTACTCGGCGACGATCACCTCGGGGTCGGCGGTGTCGTGGATGGTCACGTCCCTGAACTCCTCGAACGTGACGGGGAGGGACGCGCGGCCCGCCCGGGACATCGCCACGACCTTCTCGCGTCCCTCGATCGTGCCCCGCCCGTCAGGGGCGTGCGGCTGCTCCACCACGACGTCGGCGGCCACCATCTCCTCGTCGAGGGCGGGCGCTCCGGACAGGACGTTGCGTTGGAAGCGGGCGAAGAGGTCGCGCGAGGTTCGCTCGGACATGGCTTTCCTCCACAGGCGAGGATAAAGTGAGCAACAGACTCACTTTATGAATATGAGTCCACGACTCACTTTTGTCAACGAGCAGACGGATGACCGACAGCAAGCCCATGCGCGCCGACGCCCGGCGCAACCGCGCCCGCATCCTGGCCGCCGCCGAGGAGGTGTTCGCCGAACGGGGTGCCTCCGCGTCCACCGAGGAGGTCGCCGCCCGCGCCGGCGTGGCCATCGGGACGGTGTTCCGCCACTTCCCCACCAAGCGCGACCTCCTCGCCGCGATCATGAAGGATCTGCGGCGCCGGCTCATCGAGAAGGCGGAGGCGCTCATCGCCGGCGGCGATCCGGCCACCGCGTTCTTCGAGTACTTCACGTTCCTCGTCGGCAGCTCGGCCGGAGCCGGTGCCGTGGTGAGCCTGCTCGCCGATGAAGGCACGCCCATCGAGCCGGGCGAGCAGATCATGGCGCTCGACCACGTCTTCGCCAGGCTGCTCGACGCGGCGCGCGAGGTCGGGACGGTCCGCGCGGACGTGCGTCTCGACGAGGTCATGGCCCTGCTGACCGCCGTCACCCACGGCGCGCTCGCCGCCAGCTGGCCGGACGACCTCCGGCACAGAACGGTGAACCTGCTCCTCGACGCCTTCCGCCCCCGCTGAGGCCCACCGGCTCCGAGATCAGCGCGGGCAGGGCCTGCCCTTGTGGGCGGCCGCGTCGGCGCCGGCGAGGATGGCGTCGAGCTTGTCCCTGGCCGCGATCAGCTCGTTGATCTTGGCGTCCATGCGCTCGCGCTCGGCGCGCAGCCGTTCGAGCAGCTCGGGCACGACCTCGCCGGTCACCACGCACGGCATGATCGGCTCGATGGCCTTGCTGGCGAGCCCGGCGGCGAAGAGCTGCCGGATGAGCCGGACCCGTTCCACCGCGCTCTCGGGGTAGACGCGCTGCCCGCTGGCGGTGCGCTCGGAGGCGAGCAGGCGCTGCTCCTCGTAGTAGCGCAGCGCGCGCACGCTCACGCCGGTCCTGGCGGCAAGCTCGCCGATTCGCATCCCGTCCCCCTCCGCGGCCCGTGCCGTGACCTGTGCCTTTGACGTCGGCGTCAGGGATTCAGCGTAATCCCCGCCCTCAGAGCACGGCCGGGCCCGCCTACCATACGCGGCATGACCACGCACGAGTTCACGCTGACCGCCGAGGGCCCGTTCGATTTCGCCGACTCCCTGCGCTTCGTGGAGGACTGGCCGGTCACGAGCAGGCTGCCGTCCGACGGGCGGACGCTGCGCTTCGCGTACTGCGCCGAGGCCGACTGGCGGCCGATCGGCGTGCGCGTGACGGCCGCCCCGGGCGGCGTGCGGGTCGCCACGACGCGTCCGGCCGGTCCGGCGATCAGGGGCGAGGTGGCGCGGATCCTGTCGCTCGACGTGGACGGCACCGGCTTCGCCAAGGTGGGCGAGGCCGACCCGGTGCTGGGCGACCTGCAGCGGCTGCGTCCCGGGTTGCGGCCGGTGTGCTTCTGGAGCCCGTGGGAGGCGGCCTGCTGGGCGGTGATCGTGCAGCGCTCGTCGATGGTCGTGGCGTCCGCGATCAAGCAGCGCATCGCGGAGCGGTACGGCGCCGAGGTGGAGGTGGACGGGCACCGGCTCGTCGCGTTCCCGCCGCCCGTCTCGCTGCTGGACGCGGGCGGGCTCGGACTGCCCGCGCAGAAGGAGGAATGGCTGCGCGGCCTGGCCAGGGCGGCGCTCGACGGCCTGCTCACCGCCGAGCACCTGCGCTCGCTCGCGCCCGAGGAGGCGCTGGCGCAGCTTCGGGAGCTGCCGGGCGTGGGGCCGTTCTCGGCGGGGCTGATCCTCATCAGGGGCGCGGGCGCGCCGGACGCGTTCCCCGGTGACGAGCCGCGGCTGTTCGCGAACCTGCGCGAGGCGTACGGGCTGCCGGAGGACGCTCCGCCGTCGGCGTACCGGCGGCTGGCCGACGCCTGGCGGCCCTACCGGTCGTGGGCGTCGTTCCTCTTCCGCGCGACGGCGTACGGCGTCATGGACGAGCGCGGCTGACGCACCCGAGCCGCGCCCCGTCCCGCGCCGGCTACACGAAAGCCGCGGCGAAAGTCAGGACCTGCGGCGGTGCACGCCGACCAAGTGCCCGTTCTGCCGGATCCTGGCCTCCTCGTACGGGCACAGGGGCCGGGTGACGTACGACTGCGCGATGGAGTCGGCCTCGCTGCGATCCACGCCCCAGCCGATGGTGTGCCAGTGCGGATCCCCGCCGGTGGTGTCCAGGACGGCGATCTCGAACAGCTCGGCGGCGGCGGGTGGCGTGCAGCGTACGTGGCCGCGCGCCTCTCCTGTGGCCGCCTGGGCGTTCCGGCTACCGGTCCCCGGCTGTTCCATGTGGGCTCCTTCCTCGGTGGCACAAATCTGGTCCGGATCTGCATGTGCCCCGATCGCCCCCAAGTCAGTCATGCCGCCGGCCGCGCTCGCGCCACAACCGCTCGCGCCACAACCGCTCGCGTCACGACCCGCTCGCGTCCCGGCAGAGCGGGGTCAGTCCTCGAGGATCGGCAGGCGCAGCACGAACCGGGCGCCGACGTCGGAGTCCTCGATGGTCAGCGTGCCGAGGTGGGCGGTCGCGATCTCCCTGGCGATGGGCAGGCCGAGCCCGGTGCCGCCGGCGTCGCGGTTGCGTGCGGCGTCCAGCCGGGTGAAGCGCTGGAAGACGAACTCGCGCTGCTCCGGCGCGATGCCCGCGCCGTCGTCCACGACTTCGAGCACGGCCTCGTCGCCCTGCCGCCGCACGGTCACGATGATCTTCCGTTCTGCGTGCCGTTCCGCGTTGTCGAGCAGGTTCGTCAGCAGGCGGGCCAGCTGCAGCCGGTCGCCGGTGACGACGACGCCGGTCTGCAGGGTGGTGACGACCTCCTTGCTGCGCGGCCGCGCGGTCTCGGCGGCGACCAGCTCGCCGAGGTCGATGGGCGCGCGCTCGTCGGGGGCGCCGGCGTCGAGCTTGCTGAGCGTGAGCAGGTCGTTCACGATCGCCTGGAGCCGGTCGAGGCTGGCCAGCACCTTCCTGCCGGTCTCCTCCCAGTCGGCGTCCTCGGGGTAGAGCAGGGCGTCCTCCACCTGCGTGCGCATCGCGGTGATCGGGCTGCGCAGGTCGTGTGAGGCGTCGGTGGCGAACCTGCGCTGCCGTTCCATCGCCTCCTGCAGCCCGGTGAGCGCGCCCTCCAGTCGTTCCAGGGTCTGGTTGCTCGTCTCGGCCAGCTCCCTGATCTCGTCCTCGGTGTCGGGTACCGGCACCCGCAGCCCGCCGCCGCCCGCGCTGATCTCGGCGAGCTTCCTGGTGATGCTGCCGACGGGGGCCAGCGTCTTGGCCACGATGCGGGAGACCCCGAACCAGGTGAGCCCGATCAGCGCGACCGACACGCCGAGCTGGAAGAGGACGGTCTGCGGGCTGACGTACCACGGCACGGCGGGGCCGAAGGCGTAGACGAGCCACTCGCCTTCCGGCTGGTACGCCGTCACCGTGACGACGATCTTGCACTCACCGGGGAA
Source organism: Nonomuraea sp. NPDC052634 (assembly GCF_040678535.1). Taxonomy (NCBI): domain Bacteria; kingdom Bacillati; phylum Actinomycetota; class Actinomycetes; order Streptosporangiales; family Streptosporangiaceae; genus Nonomuraea; species Nonomuraea sp. NPDC052634. The sequence continues at coordinate 124,117 of NZ_JBFATY010000002.1, forward strand.
GGCCGGCAGGTTGCACAGCGTCCCGGTGTCGTTGGCCTGGGTGCGGCCCGGCAGGGCGGTGGTCAGGCGCGGCTGCCCCGCCAGGCTGGGCGTCCAGGCCACCGGCCGGCCGGTCTGGTCGATGACCTGAATGCCGTCGGTGCCCGCGGGCTCGAGCACCTGCGGCAGCCGCTGCTGCTTGATCATGATGAGCACGCGCACGGACACGACGGACAGGTCGTGCGCCCGGATGTCGGCGACCTCGTCCCTGATTCCGACCAGCACGAAAGCGCTCACGATGACGTTCAGCAGCAGCATCGTGACACTGGCGAACATCGCAAGCCGCGTCCGCAACGACCGGCCCCACAGTCTGCCCACGCGTCTCCCCCGGAGGCCAGAACATCACAGCGATGACGTTGGCCGCCATCTTCGGGAGATTCCCTGACAAAGACTTTTAAGGAGCGGCGGCCTACTCGATGACCAGCTCGACCGGCATGTTGCCCCGCGTGGCGTTGGAGTACGGGCACACCTGGTGGATGGCTTCGTCGAGCGCGCGGCCCTCCTCGGGGCCGATGTGGTCGGGCAGCTCGACCCGGAGCGGACGGCCGACCTGCTGCTCGTGCTGCGCGACGGGCTCGTCGTCGGCTTCGACCTCGACGATCCCGCCGCCGTACGGGCGACCGCGCAGGAGGCGCTGGCCAGGCTGGTCGGCCCCGACGCGGGGCTCGACGTCAGCGGGCCGGTGGCGGCCCCACCGACTCGCCGGGCACCAGCGCACACGGAATGAGCACGCTGGGCGGCGCCTCTCCGGCTCCTTCGAGCCGGTCGATGAGCGCGTCGGCGGCCATCCGGCCCAGCTCGGCCGCGGGCGCGGCCATGACGGTGAGCGAGGGCTCGATCATCTCGCCCAGCTCGCGCGTGGTCGCCGCCGAGATGATCGACAGGTCGCCGGGCACGTGCCTGCCGAGCGCCCGCGTGCCCTTCACCAGCCCGGCCGCGGCGCCCTCGTTGACCAGGACGGCGGCCGTGACCTCGGGGAAGTCGTCGTGCAGGCGGCGGGCGGCGTCCCGGCCGCCCGCGCTGGTGCTCTCCACGGCGATCACCGCGGGCGGGTGGCCGAGCGGCGCGATCGCGTCGCGGTAGGCCGACTCCACCCGCTTGATGCGGCCCGGCTCGCCGGCCGCGCCGGTCTGCTGGGTGACCAGCGCGACGCGCTCGTGGCCGTGACCGCGCAGGTGCTCGACGGCCTGGTGGATGGTGGTGGCGAAGTCGATGTCGACGTACGGCAGGTCGTCGTCCTCGGTGCGGCCGATCAGCGCGAACGGCACCTGTGCGGCGAGCAGCCGCTCCACCCGCGCGTCGCGGATCTGCACCTCCATCAGCAGCACGCCGTCGACCAGCCCGCCGGCCAGCAGGTGCGACATCTGCTCGTCGTCGTTCACCGGCCACAGCACCAGGTCGTAGCCGCGCTCGCGAGCGCCGTGGGCCGCACCCATGACGAACTGGATCACCGTGGCGTTGGGCTTGGGCTCGAGATCGGGGTGCGCCAGCGCGAGTATGCGGGTGCGCGAGCTGGCCAGGGCGCGGGCGACGACGTTGCGCCGGTAGTTGAGCTCCTGGATGGCCGCCTCGATGCGGGCGCGAGTCTCGGGCGCGACCCGCTTGGTGCCGTTGATGACGAACGAGACCGTGGCGATCGAGACGTTCGCCCGCTCGGCGACGTCGCGCATCGTGACCATGTGATGCCGCCTCCCGACTCGTCAGGGCCGCGCGAAGCACCTGTGACTATATCGCCCGCCGGAGTTTCGTAAAGCGCTTAACTTGTTATTGACATCACGGTGAGATAGGCGCAACATAGCGGTCAAGCCAGCGCGGTTAAGCGCTTTACATCAAGCAGCGTCCGGCCCCGCCCCGAGCGGCCGGATCACTTCCCGCAGCCCTTTTCTCCTTGTCACCGATCCATTTCCGACTTTGTTCGACCCCTGATCGACTCCGTGGCGACCCCCAAGGAGTGGCTCACATGGAGACAGCACGAAAGCGTCACGGGAAGGCGCCCACAGTGGCTGTCGCGGCGGTCCTCGTTCCCCTCACCCTGTCGGCGTGCGGCGGGGCGGCCGCCGGCGTACGCAACACCGGCCCGCTCGTCATCCAGGACTACTACGACGAGCTGCGCGACCCGCTCTACCAGGCGTGCGCGCGCAGGACCGGTCTCGACATCCAGGTCAATCACATCGCCGGCCCCGGCCTGATCCCCAAGGTGCTGCAGCAGAGCTCGTCGCGCACGCTGCCCGACGTGCTCATGCTCGACAACCCCGACGTCCAGCAGATCGCCGAGTCAGGCGCGCTGTCACCGCTCTCCGACTACGGCATGCACGGCGAGGGAATGACGCCGGGCGTGGTGAAGGCGGGCACGTACGCCGGAGAACTCTACGGCCTCGCCCCCTCGGTGAACACGCTCAGCATCTTCTACAACAAAGCGCTGTTCAAGGCGGCCGGCATCACGAAAGTCCCCAGAACCTGGGACGAGCTGCGCGCCACCGCGAAAAGGCTCACCGCGCCCGGCCGGTACGGCTTCGCGATGAGCAACATCAACACCTACGAGGGCTCCTGGCAGTTCCTGCCGTTCATGTGGGGCAACGGCGGCACCGAGGAGGACATCACCACCCCCGAGACCGTGCAGGCCCTGCAATTCCTGGTCGATCTGCGAAACGACGGCTCGATGTCGAAGAGCTCGATCATCTGGAGCCAGGACGACGTCATCGACCAGTTCATCGCCGGCAAGGCCGCGATGGTGGTCAACGGGCCCTGGCAGATCCCGGCGCTCAGAAAACAGCGGGACGTCGACTGGGGCACGTTCACCATCCCGACCCGGCTGGCCTCGCAGACCACGGTCGCCCCGCTCGGCGGCGAGCTGTTCACGGTGCCGCGCACCGGCGACCGGGCCAGGATGGCCGACGCGGGACGGTTCGTGAAGTGCCTGGTCTCACCGGAGCAGCAGCTCGAAACGGCCAAGGTCACGCAGACCGTACCGACGAACCCTGAGGTGGCCGAGCGCGCCGCGGCCGAGGACCCGGCGATCGCGACGTTCGTCACCACCGTGCGGACCGCGCGCTCGCGTACCGCGATGCTCGGGCCCGACTGGCCGAAGGCGGCCACCAAGATCTATAACGGCGTCCAGCTCGCGCTGACCGGCAAGGCCCCGCCCGCGCAGGCCCTGCGCCTGGCACAGGGCGAAGGAGCGGCGCGATGACCTCGGCACCGCTCAGCCTCTCCCCCGCCGCCGCGCGCGGCCGCCGCAACCTGCTGTGGGCGCGCCTGCTCAGGCGGGCCACGCCGTGGCTGTTCACGCTGCCCGCGATGGCGTTCGTGGCGATGTTCTTCGGCTATCCGATCGTCCAGAACGTCGTCATGAGCTTCCAGGAGTACACGACCTCGACCTTCTACAGCGGTCACGCGCCCTGGGTCGGGCTCGGCAACTACGTGACGATCCTGTCGAGCTACCTGTTCACGACCACGCTGGTGAACACCGCGCTGTTCACGGTCGGCTCGATCACCTTCCAGTTCGCGATCGGGCTCGCGCTCGCGCTGTTCTTCAAGCGGAACTTCCCGCTCAGCGGCTTCCTGCGCTCGTTGCTGCTGCTGCCCTGGCTGCTGCCGCTGATCGCATCCAGCGCGGTCTGGAAGTGGCTGCTGGACCAGGAGAGCGGCGCGCTCAACCAGTTCCTCGGCCTGTTCGGCATCCCGGCCGTGCCGTGGCTGGTCGATCCGACGCTCGCACTCGCCGGGGTGATCGGCGTGAACATCTGGCTGGGCATCCCGTTCAACGTCGCCATCCTCTACAGCGGCCTGCAGGCCGTGCCGAAGGAGCTGTACGAGGCGGGCGCGCTCGACGGCGCCACCGGCTGGACCGCGTTCCGGCACATCACCTGGCCCAACATCCGGTCGGTGGTGAGCATCGTCATCGTGCTCGGCGTGGTCTACACGCTCAAGGTCGTCGACATCATCCTCGGCCTGACCGGCGGCGGCCCCGCCAACTCCACGCAGACGCTGGCCACGAACGCCTACAACAAGTCGTTCGTCGAGTTCGACTTCGGCCAGGGCGCGGCCATCAGCAACGTCCTCGTCGTGGTCTCGCTCGTCTTCGCCCTCATCTACCTGTTCATCTCGCGCCGCGAGCCGCACGAGTGAGGTGACGCACGTGAACCCCACCTCCACCGCACGCACGCTGCCCATGACGATGCTCGGCGTGCTCTTCCTGGCCGTGATGATCTTCCCGGTCTACTGGATGGTCAACACCAGCCTCCAGGCCGCCTCCGGGGCCGCCGCCGCCGACTTCTTCCCCGTACGTCCAGATCTCAGCGGTTACGTCACCGCCGTCACCGAGCAGGGCCGCAACTTCGTCACCAGCCTGGTCATCGCGCTCGGCACCGTGGTGCTCACCCTCGCCGTCGCGACGCCCGCCGCGTACGGGCTGGCCCGCTTCCGTACCAAGACCGGGAACGTGTTCCTGCTCGTGCTGCTGATCACGCAGATGATCCCGGCGATGGTCATCGCCAACGCCCTCTACCCGCTGTTCAACGCGCTCTTTCTGATCAACAACGTCTTCGGGCTGATCCTGGCCAACTCCGCCGCGGGCATCCCCTTCGCGGTGCTGCTCATCAGGGCGTTCATGGGCTCCATCCCGCCGGCGCTGGTGGAGGCGGCGATGGTGGACGGCGCGGGCAACCTGCGGGCGTTCCTCGCGATCGTCGTACCGATCAGCAAGAACGCGATCGTCACGGCCGCCCTGTTCACCTTCCTGTCGGCGTGGAGCGACTTCCTCTTCGCCCTCACCCTGACCAGCACGCCCGAGGTCAGGCCGATCACGCTCGGCATCTACGACTACATCAGCGCCAACTCGCAGGACTGGGCCGCGGTCATGGCCACGGCCGTGCTCGCGTCCATCCCCGCGGGGCTGTTGCTGATCTTCGCACAGCGCTACATAGCGGCCGGCGCCGTCAGCGGCGCGGTCAAATGACGACGGGAAAGGACGTCCGCATGAACGCTCGAACCCTCAACGTCCTGGTGTGGGGCGAGAACCGGCACGAGCAGGTCGAACCCCACGTGAGGGAGATCTACCCCGACGGCATGCACAACGCCATCAGGCGCGGCATCGAGGCCCGGCTGGGCGAGCGGGCGAAGGTCTCCACCGCGACCCTCGACGACCCCGAGCACGGTTTGACCGAGGAGGTGCTGGCCGGCACCGACGTGCTGACCTGGTGGGGCCATGCGGCGCATGCCGAGGTGGCGGACGAGGTGGTCGAACGCGTGCACCGGCACGTGCTGTCCGGCATGGGCCTGGTGGTGCTGCACTCCGGCCACTGGTCGAAGATCTTCACCAAGTTGATGGGCACGACCTGCACCTTGCGCTGGCGCAGCGAGAACGACCGCGAGCTGATCTGGACGGTCAACCCGACGCACCCCATCGCACGCGGCGTGCCGCACCCCATCGAGATCCCCGCCCAGGAGATGTACGGCGAATTCTTCGACATCCCCACCCCCGACGAGCTGATCTTCATCAGCTCGTTCACCGGCGGCGAGGTGTTCCGCAGCGGCTGTACGTTCCGGCGCGGCAACGGCAAGATCTTCTACTTCAGCCCGGGTGACCAGGACTATCCCGTCTACCACCACCCCGACGTGCTGCAGGTGATCGCCAACGGGGTCGAGTGGGCCGCAGGAGACCCCGACCGGCGGGCGCTGCCGACCCTGCTGCGCTACGAGATGGGCGACTTCTTCAACGGGCACGGCTACCGGGGCGCGATGCACAACAAGGACGCCGAGTGAGCGGGAGGCTGCGCGTCGTCCAGGTGGGCGCGGGCGCGATGGGCATGGCCTGGCTGCGCACGCTGACGGCGTCGGCCGACGTCGAGGTGGCCGGGGTGGCCGACCTCGATGTCGAACGGGCGCGGGCCGCCGTACGCGAGGTGGGCTGTGCGGCGCCGGTCGCGGGCTCGCTCGGCGAGCTGCTCGCGCGGGTCGAGCCGGACGCGGTCGTCAACGTCACCGTCCCCGCCGCGCACACCTCCGTCAGCGTCGAGGCGCTGTTCGCCGGCGTGCCCGTGCTGTGCGAGAAACCGGCAGCGCCGACCCTGGCCGAGGCCATGCTGCAGGCCGCCGCATCCGAGGCGTCGGGGCGGCTGCTGATGATCAGTCAGTCGCGCCGCTACTACGCCGCGCTGGCCGAGTACCGGCGGCTGATCGCCAGGCTGGGCCCGCCCGGCCTGCTCGCCACGTCGTTCTTCCGCGGGCCGCGATTCGGCGGGTTCCGCGAGGAGATGCCCCAGCCGCTGCTCGTCGACATGGCCATCCACGCCTTCGACGCGGCCCGCTACCTGCTCGGCGCCGAGCCGGTGTCGGTGACGTGCGAGAGCTGGAACCCGCCGTGGAGCTGGTACCGCGGCGACGCCTCCGCCACCGCGACCTTCCGCTTCGAAGGCGGCACCCGCTACGTCTACAACGGAAGCTGGTGCGCCGACGGGCTGGAGACCTCGTGGAACGGCGAGTGGCGGGCCGTCGGCCCCGGTGGCAGCGCCACCTGGGACGGCGAGCACCGGATCACCTCCAGCCTCGACGGGGCCGCCGACGTGCCGCCCGGCGAGCACGAGCAGATCGCCGGGGCGCTGGTGGAGTTCGTCGCGGCGGTGCGCGGCGGCCCGACGCCCTCGGGGGCGATCGCCCGTAACATCGGCAGCCTGGCCATGGTGGAGGCGGCGGTCCACGCGGCCGAGACCGGTGAGCGGGTCTCGATCGAGGAGCTGCTGTCCAGCGCGTACGCCGAGGCGCTCACGCTCCCGGCGCGCGAGGAGATCCACGCCCGGCTCGCGTCCTGGCCGTCGCCCGCCGAGCACCTCAGGAACGCCTGATGTTTCCCGCCCTCCCGCTCGGTTAGGTGAGGGATCGCATCCGACGAGCGGGAGGGAACGGGCATGAGCACCGACGACAAGATCCGCAACAAGGCTCAGGAGCTGAAGGGGCGGGCGAAGGAGAACATCGGCGACGCCACCGACGACGAGCGGCTGCAGGCCGAGGGGCGCGCCGACCAGACCGAGGGCGGCCTGAAGCAGGCCGGCGAGAAGGTGAAGGACGCGGGCAAGAAGGTCAAGGACGCCTTCAAGAAGTGACCCCGCGCCGCCGCCCGGGCGCCTTCCGGGGGTGCGGGCGCCCGCCGTGGCGGCGCCGTCGAGGACACGGTGACGGCGGGTCAGCGGGTGCAGGCGGGGACGGGGCCGAGCCGGACGGTGACCGTCTGGCCGTCCGGCAGGCCCAGGAGAACCGCGTCGTCCGTCACCGTCACCGACGGTGCGGGCGGCTCGGCTTGCGTTCCCGACAGGTGGACGAGGCTGACGTAGACGGCGGTGCCGCCCGGGTGTCCGATCGCGACGGCGTACGGGGTGGCGGAGCAGGGGCCGAAGGCGTTGGCGTGCTCCGCCGTGGCCAGGCCGGTGCCGGTGAAGCCGTGCAGGGCGCGTACGGCGCTGGTCAGGCCGTCGGCGCGCCGGGCCGAGGCCACGCCGTCGCCCTGCCGCAGCTCGGGCGGCGCGGCATCGGCGAGCGCGTGGCCGCCGTCGCGTACGTGGTGCCCGGCCGGTGCGGTGACCTGGTGGATCCTGATCTCTGACGCGCCCGCCGCGACGACCGCCGTCACCACGCGTACCTCCCCGTCCTGCCACGCCGACGCGGCGAACCCGTCGGAGACGGCGAGGGGCTCGATGACCCGCCGCAGGTACGTGGCGCCGCCCGGCGCGATGACGGCCAGGTTGTTGTCCACGCCGCTCGCCTCGGGCCCGGTGTGGCTGGTGTAGGCGAGCCTCAGGTAGTGGGGGTCGGGCGGGCCGTCGGGGTTCCTGACGCGATCGCGGTCGCTGCCGTGGTTGAGCAGGCGTACGACGCCGTCGCCACGGGTGGCCTCGATCAGCCAGCCGGGCGCCGGCATGGCCACGCTCTGGTCGGCCAGGTCGATCGGGGCCGGCTCCTCGGGCTCGGTCCAGACCGGGTGGTCGGGCGGCAGCAGCAGGCCGAGGAACGCCTTGCTGGCCCAGTACGGCGACGCCGGACCGGAGTAGGGCTGGACGACCGGCGGGAAGGGGTCGTACCAGCCGAGGGTGAGCAGGCCGCGTTCGTCGGGCGCGCCGCGTTCGGCGAAGTGCCGCAGCACGCCGCTGGCCAGGCGGCGGGTCCGGCCGGGCGGCAGCGGCGTGGCGCCGGTCAGCGCGCCCAGCCACAGCGGTGCGACGGTCGCGAACCGGTACGTCAGCGACCGCCCCTGGTGCACGGGCCCGCCGTCGGCGGCGAAGAAGTGCTGGTACTGCTCGAGGAAGAGGCGCAGGCGCTCGGCGTACCGCTCGGCGCGGGCGGTGTCGCCCGCCATCCTGGCCCACAGCGACGGATAGAGGTGCAGGGCCCAGCCGCAGTAGTAGTCGTAGTTCTTGCCCGTGCCGTCGGTGTACCAGCCGTCGCCGGTGTACCACTCCTCGATGCGCTCAAGGCCGCCGGTGATCTCGCCGGGCTCGTACGGGCCGCCCACCTCGGCCAGGAACTGCTCGACGATCACCCGGAACAGCACCCAGTTGTTGTCCGGGGTGCGCTTGCCGATGAACCCGGCCAGCCAGCTCACCACCCGCTCCTGCTGCTCCGGCGTGAGCCCGTCGTACAGCCAGGGCCGGGTCTCGTGCAGGGCGATCGCGATGGAAGCGGCCTCGACCAGCGGCTGCGCCATGTCGGTCAGCTCCGGCCAGGCGTAGGGGTGGCCGCGGTCGGTGCCGGAGATCAGGCCGGTCGCGTACCGCTCGATCAGCTCGGGCGGCACCTCGCCGCGCGCCCCCGCGATCCTGAACGCGGCCAGCAGGAACGTGCGCGCGTAGCCTTCGAGCCCGTCGCTGACCGTACCGGAGATGCTGGGCTTGCCGGGCAGCCGGTATTGGGCGAAGCCCTCGGTGGCGTACGGCACCACCGAGGCCAGCAGATGGTCGGCCATCGCCTCCCAGTGGGCCCTGGTCCAGCCGGTGTGTCCGGACAGCCGGTCGTCGGGCGGGGGGAGGTGAAGCGGCATGAACCGCATCCTAGGTGGATCAACCGCCCGCATTCGAGACCGGGCCGGGCGCTGCGCGGAACCGGAGCGGGTGGTCGAGCAGGGTGCCGGCGCCCGCCCGCTCCCGCTTCCGGCCGACCTGACCGCACCACACCGGCTGAGCACGCGCCCCGACGGTCAGTGGGCGGGCCGAGTCACGTGCGCGGGTGGGTGTCGTCCGTCGCAGGGGTGCGTGAGGGGGTCTGGCGGACGGGGATGGGGTGGACAGCGGCGATCAGGGGCCAGGTGAGGGCGGCCATCTCCGACGGAGGGCGGGGGCAGCCGCGCTGGAGCCAGTCAGCGGCGACGCCGATGAGCGCTCCGGCCGTGAAGGCGGCGACCACGTCGTGCGTGTCCTGCGAGTCGCCACGGTCGCCGGGCGTGCCGGGGCGGGCGGCAGGCTCGGACGGACGCACGCCGGCGCGGGCGGCGGGCTCGGCTGGTCCTGCGCCGGCGCGGGTGGACTCTTCGTGCAGGCGGGCCTCGATGGCGGCGGCGGTGCGGCGGCGGATGTGGTCGGCGACGCGGGCGCTGCCCTGAGGGCCGAGCAGCGCGCGGTAGAGCCCGGCGTGCTCGGCGAGGCTGGCGAAGAACGCCTCCAGCGACGCGGCCGCCTCGGCGAGCGGGTCGTCGGCGTCGAGGCCGGGCATGGGCAGCGACTCGATGAGCCGGTCGATCATCGCGGTGCAGGCGGCCTCGGCCAGCTCGTGCACGTCGCGGTAGTGGTCGTAGAAGGTCGAGCGGCTGACTCCGGCGAGCTCGGCGACGTCGGCGACGGCGATGCGGGACAGGTCGCGTTCCTCGACGAGCCGGAGCAGGGCACGGGCGAGGGCGGCCTGAGTGCGGCGGACGCGCCGATCACCCGATGGTGTGTTGCTTGCTCTCGAGGTCGCCACGCGCTTCACCCTACCTTCTGACGACAGGTGTAGGTTTTCCTACATGTGTGGGTAATGTTCGGGGCGAGAGGGCGGAAAGGACCAGGACATATGCGCATAAATGCAGCCGGGGACGGGAGGAAGGCGGAGTGACACCGCCAGAGAGCATCCTGATCGTCGGCGCCTCGGCCGCGGGTCTGGGCACGGCCGAGGCACTGCGGCGCAACGGCTACACCGGGCGGCTGACGCTGCTCGACGCCGAGCCGCACCTCCCCTACGACCGGCCGCCACTGTCCAAGCAGGTGCTGGCCGGGGCGTGGGAGCCGGAGCGCGCGCAGCTCCGCACGCAGCAGCAGCTCGACGCCCTGGGCGCCGGCTTCGTACGCGGCGAGCCGGCCACGGCCCTGGACGCGAAGGCGCGGGCGGTCACCACGGCGTCCGGCCGCGTGGTGCGCGCCGATGCCGTCGTCATCGCGACGGGCCTGGTCCCGTGCCGGTTGCCGGGCCAGGACGACCTCGCGGGCGTGCACGTACTGCGCAGCCTTGACGACTCGCTCGCGCTGCGCCTCGGGCTGACCGCGGCCAGGCGGCTGGTGGTCGTCGGCGAGGGCGTGCTGGGCGCGGAGATCGCGGCGACGGCCAGGGGCATGGGCCTCGACGTGACGCTCGTCGGCATGGGCAGGGCGATCCTCGCCGACCAGCTCGGCGACGTCATCGCCGATCACCTGACCCGTACGCACGCCGAGCAGGGGGTGCGGCTGCGGCTCGGCGTCGCCGTCGAGGCGCTGACCGGCACGGCCGGGCGGGTGACGGGCGTGCGCCTGGCCACCGGCGAGACGCTCGACGCCGATGCCGTGGTGGTGGCCATCGGCTCCCGCCCGGCCACCGGCTGGCTGGAGGGCAGCGGGCTGCGGCTGGGCGACGGGGTGGAGTGCGACGCGCGCTGCCGGGCGGCCGACGGCGTCTACGCGGTGGGCGACGTGGCGTCCTGGCATCACGAAGGGCTGGGCCGCAGGCTGCGCCTGGAGAACCGGACCAACGCCACCGAGCAGGCCCAGGTCGTGGCGGCCAACCTGCTGGGCGCGGACCGGGCGTACACGCCGATCCCCTACTTCTGGACCGACCAGTACGACGTCAAGATCCAGGCGCACGGCCTGCCGTCGGCCGCGGCCGAGACGAGCATCGCGGAGGGCGATCCCGAGCAGCGCCGCTTCGCCGCCGTCTACCGCGAGGACGGCCGGATCACCGGCGTGCTCGGCTGGAACATGGCCAAGCAGGCCCGCGTGCTGCGCCAGCAGCACCTCACGCCCGCGTGAGGCGGCGTCACCGGCATCACCGAGCCGCCCGCGCCGGGCGGCGGACCATCCGAACACGAGGAGAGGCCGCATGAGTGCCAACGAGCAGGTCCTGAACTACCCGATCCCCAACGACGCGGCGCTCGACCCGCCCGCGGAGTGGGCGCGGCTGCGCGCGGAGTGCCCGGTGGCGCACGTGAAGCTGCCGAGCGGCGACGGCGCGCGGCTCATCACGAGGTACGAGGACGTCAAGGCGGTGCTCGCCGACCCGCGCTTCACCCGCCGGCTCACCGCCCCCGACGCGGCGCGGCTGTCGGCGGACGGCGGCGGGGTGTTCAACAGCGACATCGCGCAGATCATCCCCGACGGCGGCGAGGGCCACCAGCACTGGCGGCGGCTGGTGGGCCGGTGGTTCACGGCCAAGCGGATGGCGGCACTGCGGCCGTCGATGACGCAGATCGCCGACGACCTCATCGACGACATGGTCAAGCGCGGCGCGCCCGCCGACCTCAAGGCGTCGCTCGGCTTCCCGCTGCCGGTGTACGTGATCTGCGACATGCTCGGGGTGCCCGCCGAGGACCGCGACCGGTTCTCGTACTGGTCGGACACGTTCCTCAACCTCACCCGCTACTCCAAGGAGGAGATCGACGCCGCCCAGGCGGAGTTCTTCGAGTACATGTCCGGCCACGTCGCGGCCAAGCGGGAGCAGCCGGGCGAGGACCTGCTCAGCGAGCTGCTCGCGGCCGGCGGTCCCGAGCAGGGCGGGCTGTCGGACCTGCAGATCCTGGTGACGGGCATGGGGCTGCTGGTTGCCGGGCACGAGACCACCGCCAACATGATCGGCAAGATGGTCGCGATGCTGCTCGCCGACCGGAGCCGGTGGGAGCGGCTGCTGGACGAGCCCGCGCTGATCCGTACGACGGTCGAGGAGTCGCTGCGCATGGACGCGAACGCCGGCGTCGGCCTGCCCCGCTACCTGCCGGTCGAGGCGGAGGTCGGCGGTGAGGTGCTGCCCAAGGGCACCACGGTGATCTGCAGCATGGCGGCGGCCAACCGCGACGAGCGCGCCTTCGCCAACGCCTCCGAGATGGACATGACCCGCAGCCCGAACCCGCATCTCGCGTTCGGCTCCGGCGCGCACTCGTGTCTCGGCCAGGCGCTGGCGCGAACCGAGCTGCAGGTCGTGCTGGAGGTGCTGCTGCGCAGGCTCCCGTCGCTGGAGCTGGCCGTGCCCGTGGAAGAGCTGGAGCGCGTGGAGGGGCTGGCGGTCGGCGGCCTGCGTACGCTGCCCGTCCGCTGGTGACACCCCGTTCGAGAGGAGACGGACACCGATGAAGGTCATCATCGACGAGGACAAGTGCTGTGGTGCGGGGCAGTGCGTGCTGCTCGCGCCGGAGGTGTTCGACCAGCGTGAGGACGACGGCATCGTGATCCTGCTGGACGAGACGCCGGGCGCGGGCCAGCACGCCGCGGTGCGCGAGGCGGCCGCCGTGTGCCCGGGGGCCGCCATCGGGCTCGCGGAATGACCATCGGGCTCGCGTGATGAGACCGGGTCCGTCCGGCGGTCGTGGCGGCCGGGCGGGCTCTCACCGGGCGAGGCGCGGGTCTCCTCCCTCCGCGCGGCCCGGTGGAACACCATCCACGCCCCGCTGACCCCTTCCGCTCACCGGAGTCAGCCCGGCGGAGCCACGCGTACGCCCCGCCGGCCCCCGTTCGCGGGGGTCAGCGGGGCGTTCTCGGTATGCCCGCGATGATGGAGCGGGTGCGGGCCGGAGCCGTGGGCGGCAGGTCGGCGAGCACATCGGCCAGCGTGACCGCCGCGAGGCTGCGCCGCCACGCCTCGTGGGCCTCGAACATCTTCGCCGCCAGCACGCAGGTCTCCCTGCAGTCCTCGGGCGGCAGCGCGCCGCGCCCCCGCATCCGGATCTCGCGGCACTCGTACGGCGAAGCAGCCCCGTCCACCGCCTCCACGATCTCCAGCAGCGTGATCTCGCCCGGCGGCCGGCCGAGCCTGAACCCGCCTTTCGGCCCCGTCGTCGTCGCCAGCACCCCCGCTCTGACCAGCGCCTGGAGCTGCTTGGCCAGGTAGGGAGCGGGCAGGTCGTAGTAGTCGGCGAGCTGTGCGGCCGACGCGGTCGCTCCCGGGTCGAGCTGCGCCAGGGTCGTGGCGCAGTGCAACAGCCATTCGGTGCTCACAGGCAACTTCACGACGACCAGCATAATCTGAGATATTGAGGATCCGAAAAGTCCGAGATATAGTTCGTGACGTCATCGCACACATGGGGGAGATCAACCATGCGCATCGCAGTCGCCGGAGCCACCGGCAACATCGGCTCCAGGACGGCCGCCATCCTTGAGAAGGACGGGCACGAGGTCGTCCGCATCAGCCGGTCGCTCGGCGTCGACCTGACCACGGGCGAGGGGCTCGACCAGGCGCTGGCCGGGGCCGACGCGGTCATCGACGCGCTCAACGGCCCGCCGGGGGGCGTGGAGGAGACGGTCGCGTTCTTCGGCACCACCACCCGCAACCTGCTGGCCGCCGAGCAGCGCGCCGGGGTTCGGCACCACGTGCTGCTGTCGATCGTGGGCGTCCACCGCGTGCCGGGCAACGCCCACTACGCCGGCAAGCGTGAGCAGGAGCGGCTGGTGGAGGCAGGGCCGGTGCCGTGGACGATCGTGCCGGCCACGCAGTTCCACGACTTCGCGGAGATGGTCGCGAGCTGGACGGAGAAGGACGGCGTGGCCACCATCGCGCCGCTGCTCGTCCAGCCCATCGCGCCCGAGGACGTCGCAGCGGTGCTGGCCGAGGTCGCGCTCGGCGAGCCCCAGGGCCGCTATGCCGACGTCGCCGGGCCCGACCCGCAGGACCTCGTGGACATGGCACGGCGCACGCACCAGGTACGGGGGCGCGAGGTGAAGCTGGTGCCGACCTGGTCGGGGTTGTTCGGGCCGTCGATGGCGGGGGACGTGCTGCTGCCGGGCGAGCGCGTACGCATCATGCCGACCACGTTCGAGGAGTGGCTGGCCCAGCAGAAGTGAGTTCCGTGCGGCCTCTTCCTCCCGCGGGGGCGGAAGGGGCCGTTTCCGGCGGGCACGGCCGGGGGCGGCCGGCTCCGGCGAGGGCCGGGATGAGAGCGGCCGGGTCCGGCAAGGGCCGGCTCAGAAGTACTGGCCGGTTCAGAAGTACTGGCCGATATGGAAGGGGCGCACGGTCAGCGACGCCGACGCGCGGCTGATCACCTTGACCTTCCTGATGCCCTTCTTCCTGTCGATCCGCACCTTGACGCACTTCATCCGCACCTCGTGGTGCCCAGGCGGCGCGAAGCGGGAGATGATGATGCCGCGCCTGCCGAAGTTCCGCCCCGTGAGACCCACGCCCACCTCGCGGAAGGTGCGCCAGGAGCCCTTGATGGGGAAGGCCGTCGAGCCGACGATCGCGTGGCTGGCGGCGTCCGGGCAGTGCAGGAGCACGCGGATGACGTCGTTCTGGTGCGGCGACTCGGGCGAGACGAAGAAAGAGGTGAGCGTGCGCCAGACCGGCTTCTTGCCGTCGCCGTTCCCGTCGTCATCGTCCTCGGCGGCCTGTACGGGGGCGGCGACGAGCGCGAGCGTCACCGCCATGGCCGCGATCGCCCGCATCCATCCCCCTCGCCTTGTGTGGCCGGCGTCTCCCATGGTGGCGAACGCGACCGTCGTCGCGGCCGGCGCCACGCCGCACCGGCGGCTCGTCCGGACGGCGGGCGCATAAACTGCCGGATATGCGGCGTTTGAGCAGTACGGTGGTCGTGGTCGCCGGGGATGGGGCCGCTGACGTGATCGCGGGGCTGGACGACCGGCACAACGTGTACGCGATCCGGCGCGGCGAGCGCACCGCGGCCGAGGTGACGGATCTCGCGGCCAGGTCGGCGGCCACGTACGTGGTGCACGACGCCGACCCGCTGGCCGACGTGGCCGCGGCGTGGACCGCGTACTTCGACGGCACGGGCGTGGTCGGCGCGCTGGAGGTGGCCATCGAGGCCGCGCTCGCCGACCTGCGGGCGGACCGGCTGGCGCTGCCCGACTACTACCTGGTGCTGGAGTCCGGCGACATGCCACAGACGTGGCGGCACTGGTGGCTCGGCGTGCTGGCGGGGGCGGCGCCCGTACGGGTGGTGCCGGTGCCCGCGTCGTCGTCGGCGGTCGCCCATGAGCTGGGCCGCCTGGCGGCCGGTCGGTGGTGGCCCTCGGACCTGGAGACGTGGCTGCGCGGGCTGCCCAAGGTGGTGCCCGACCAGTTGCTGACGGGTCCGGCCCCGTCGTAGCCGGCGAGCAGGCGGCGCGGCCGCCCGCGACGCGCTGCCCGCCGGCGGGACCGAGGTCGTACAGGAGCGCCTCGTCGCGCATGGTGACGGCGTCGGGAGCGAAGAACGCGCACTGCCCGTGATCTCTGGCAGCGCGGATTTCAGGTGCGGCAGCGGCTCGCCCGTGTGGGTTTCTCAGGGGCGCACCCGGGCGGCGGCGGCCCGGCCCGGCCCGTGAGGACTCTTGGGGCACCCGTGCGGCGGCGGCCGGCCCGCGTATGTCTGATCGTGGCGGGCCCGGCCGTGGCCGCCGTAAGTGCTCCTCGCCCGGTCTCCGCCCTGCTCGGGAGAGCGGCTCGGAAGGGAGACGGTGGAGCGACTCCGGCGCTCGCCGGATAGGGGCCCGGTGGGGGCTCGACCCTGTCCGGCGGCGCGCGGCGAAGGCGGCGAAGCGGGCGCCTCCGGCGCGAGGAGTCACGTCACCGGCTCTGCCGGACGGAGGGGACGCGAGGTCGTCGCGCCCCTCGGCGCGTCCGTCAGCGGATCCGTGTCCGGATCCGTCAGTGAGCGGCCTCGTACTGCTCGACGACGGAGGAGGCGATGCGGCCTCGCTCGCTCACCGGCAGACCCTGGGCCTTGGCCCACTTGCGGATCTCGGTGGCCTTCTCGCGGCTCACGGCACGCGAGGAGCCGCCGCGGCGGCCGCGTCCGCCCCGGTCGGCGCGGACGGCCCTGGCCTTGGTGATAAACGGCGCCAGCGCCTTCTCGAGCTTCTCTCTGTTGGCTCCCGACAGGTCGATCTCGTAGTTGGTGCCGTCGAGCGCGAACCTCGTCGTGCCCTCGGCTTCACTGCCGTCGATGTCATCGATAAAGGATTCAACAATGCGCTTCGCCATTAGGTGCTCCAAATACGTTTACGTTGCAGGTACTGTAACGCTCTTCAGCAGGAATCGCATCTCAGGGGCGTGTCGTGCCTCCGATGGCCCGTCCTCCGGCGCTTTCCCTGGTCAACACTAAACATACCCTCCACCTCATGATTCCGGGTACGGGCCGGCGAGGCCCGCGGTTCGGCCTTCAATGGCGCCGAAACAGCGGTGTTGAAGAGCAATTCAAAGGACACGGTCCGGCCTCGGACATAGGCGAACTCGTCACATCGCCCCGCCCCGCGCGGCGCTGCTTCAACGGTTACTCAAGACCCGCAAGGGCCGGACGGCACGGCGCAGCGCGCCATTGACGGGCTTGCGACCCGGGAACGTTCCAGCAATCCAAGCCGCTTGCGCGGGTACTACCGCTCCCCTAAGTTACGGTCCATAACTTAGGGGGTGATCCGGTGCGGACGGGTGGCCGCCCGGCGAGCTTCACCGTCGCCGACGTGATCGCGGCCGGCAAGCGGATCGGGCTCAACGAGCTGACCATGCAGCGCGTCGCCGACGCGCTCGGCGTGACCACGGCGGCGATCTACCGCCACGTGCCGAGCCGCGCCGACCTGGAGACGCTGGTCGGCGAGGCCATACTCGACGAGCTGCGGCTGGCCGACGACCCCGACGAGCCGCTCGTCGCCCACCTGGTGAGCTTCGCGCTGCAGCTGCACCGCTTCGCGCTCGCCCATCCGGGCTGCGCCTCCTACATGCTGCGCCTGTTCCCGCGCGGGGCGTCCGGTCTCCGGCTGATGGAGGAGGAGCTGCTCGCCCTCGGCAGGCGCGGCTACGATCCCGCCGCCGCGACCGTCATCGCCTCCGGCGTCTCGATCATCGCGCTCGGCCTCACGGTGGCCCAGGAGGAGCGGGCCACCATCGCCGGGTCGCCGGTCGTCGCGCAGGCGCTCGCCTCGATGGACGACTCGGCACTGCTGCGTCAGGCCAAGTCCGGCATCCCCCACCACACCCCGGAGGACCTCTTCGTGCTGCTGCTCAGCGCGGCCGTCGAGGGGCTGGTCGCCCGGCTGCCGCCGGGCGCGCCCGTCCCGGACTCGCCATGGGCGCACAAGCCCCCCGGTGATCCCACCATCCCGACCACGGAGAAGACGCCCTGAACACCGACGACAACGGCCTACCGCCCCTGTCCCCCGAGGACCCCGCCACGGTCGGCCCTTACCGGATCGAGAGGCGGCTCGGCAGCGGCGGGCAGGGCGTCGTGTACGCCGGCCGCGCCCCCGGCGGCCCCCTCGTCGCGATCAAGCTGCTGCACGCCCACCTCGTCGCCGACGACGGCGCCCGCGACCGCTTCCTGCGCGAAGTGGAGACGGCCAAGCGGGTGGCGCCGTTCTGCACGGCCCAGCTGCTCGACTCGGGGTTCGCCTGGAGCCGGCCGTACATCGTCAGCGAGTACGTGCCGGGACCGTCGCTGCAGACCTCCGTACGCGACGACGGGCCGCGCGGCGCGGCGGCGCTGCACCGGCTGGCGATCAACACCGCCACGGCGCTGGCCGCCATCCACGCCGCCGGGGTGGTGCACCGCGACTTCAAGCCGGCCAACGTGCTGCTCGGGCCCGACGGTCCCGTAGTGATCGACTTCGGCATCGCCAAGGCGCTCGACCAGAGCCTGTCGGTGATCAGCAGCCAGCCGTTCGGCAGCCCGGCGTACATGGCCCCCGAGCAGATCTCCGGCGGCGAGGTGGGGCCGCCCGCCGACATGTTCGCCTGGGCCGCCACCATGTACTACGCCGCCACGGGCCGGCGCGCGTTCGGCGGCGAGGGCATCCCGGCGACGCTGCACGCGGTGCTGACGAGCGAGCCCGACCTGACGCCGCTTGACGAGCGGCTGCGCTGGCTGCTGCGCGACTGCCTGGCCAAGGATCCGGCACGCCGTCCGGCGTCGGCGCAGGTGGTGGAGCGGTTACGGGCGTTCGCCTCGTTGACGGACCCGCGCATGCCCAGCCTGGGTCCCGCGCCGAGCCCCGGAAACCCGCCGTGCTCCAGAGACCCATCCGCTCCTGGGCACCCATCCGCTCCTGGGAACCCGCCCGGGAATCCGTCATCGCCCGGGGGCCCGCCGTCCGGCCCCTTCGGCGTGGTTCAGGGGCCGCCGTCCGGACCCTTCGGCGCCGTCCAAGGACGACCCTCCGGACCCTCCGGCGCCGTCCAAGGACCACCTTCCAGACCTTTCGGCGCCGTTCAGGGGCCGCCCTCCGCCGACACCGGCCCGAGCGCGCAGGTGCAGGGGGCCGCGCTCGACACCGGACCCACTACGCGCGGCAGGACGCGCGCGCTGAAGGTGGCCGTCCCGGTCGGGGCGGTGGCCGTGATCGCCGCCACCGGGATCGGCTGGTACGCCCTGTCGCCCGCCGTCTCCCGGCCTGAGGCGGCGGCCCGCACCCCCGTGCCAACCGCCACGCAGCCACCGCCGCAGCCCACCGCCGAGACGACGACCGAAGAACCCGCAGAAGAGCCCGCAGAAGAGCCCACGGAGGAGCGCAAGCCCGCCGAGGCCAGGACCCGCAGGGCGAAGGACCTGGCGAGCTCACGGCCCAGATCCGCCACGCCCACCGCGCCGCGCCGCGTCCCCGCCACGACCGCCGCCCCGACCCCTGCCTCCGTTCCGACGAGGACCTCCGTTCCGACGAGGAAGGCGTCCGCGACGCCCACCCGCAGACCGGCGACCCGCACGCCCGAACCCACCGCGAAAGCATCGAGGTCACCGGCCTCCAAGCGCACCTCCGCCGCGCCCGCCCCCGAGCCCACCACGGGCACGATCTCGTGGTCGGACGTCGACGGGTACTGCAAGGCCAAGGGCTATTCGGGTTCGTACACCGCCGGGTGGACCTACACCGGCTGCAACGGCTCCGACTCGACGATAGACCTGGCCGCGGTGTGCCGGTGGAAGTACCCGGGCTACTCCAACGTCAGCGCCAAGATGCCGGCCAATCCGTGGATACCGACGACGACGTGCGACCTGTCCTGAGACCCCGCCGGGCCGAAGCCCCCGCTTTCAGGGGTGATTCCAGGGATGACCCGGAGGGCGAAGCGGGCCCGCCCCGGAAGAATGGTGCGACATGACGATGAGGAGAGCGGTGCTGATCGCGGGTCTCGCCGGGCTCGCGGCCGTGACGACGGCCTGCGGCGTGGGGGGCTACGTGAGCGAGGACTCCGTCTCGTACGACGTCCCTGACAAGGTGGCGGCGCTGCGGGTCACGACCGACAGCGGCACCATCGAGGTGGTCGGGTCCGACCGTGAGGGCATCCACGTGACCGAGCGGCTGCAGTGGCGCAAGGACAAGCCGACCACGTCCCACGACGTGCGCGGCGACACGCTGGAGCTGGCGTTCGAGTGCCCCACCGCGTGGGGGCTCGGCGCGGCCGGCGTCACCTGCGACGTGTCCTACCGGGTCGAGGTGCCCAAGGCGACCCGCCTCAAGCTGGCCTCCGATTCGGGCGATGTGAAGGTGATCGGCGTCGCGGGCGACGTGGAGGTCACCAGCGACTCCGGCTCGATCAAGGGTGACGAGCTGAGCGGCAAGCGGGTCATCACGAAGTCCGACTCGGGCGACGTGACGCTGGCCTTCGCCGGGCCGCCGGATTCGCTCACCACCGAGACCGACTCGGGGGACACCGAGGTACGCGTCCCCGAGGGGCCGTACCGGATCACCGCCAAGACCGACTCCGGTGACAAGGACATCAAGACGACCGGCGACGCCAAGGCGCAGCGCTCGATCCAGCTGACCAGCGACTCCGGCAACCTCGAACTCTCACCCGCCTGACCGGGGAAGGCGGCGCTCCCGGCGTGGGCGGCGCCGCCAGAACGTAGGGTCGAGATCGTCACCACATCGGCCTTTTGTGGAGCGTCCATGACCGTCACTCCGGCGCAACTGCGGGCACTCGCGAACCGGGCAGAAGCACTCGCCGCCGAGGTCCGCGCCCTGTGCGCCCACCCCTCCCCTGTCACCACCCCGGACGCCGGCGCGTCGCCCGGCGCCGACCCCCTGGCGGCGGCGCGGCAGGCCGCCGACTGGCTGGCCAGGAGCACCGACGACCTGCGGCGCGCGGCGACCGAGCTGGCCAGGCTGCAGGTGGAGCCGTGCGGCCTGGCCTGGGCGGTCTGCCCCGAGCACGGCAACACGCTCTCCTCCATGGCGGGCGTGTCGAAGTGCCGGGTGTGCGGGTGGAGCCGGAGCACCCCGCGGCCGGGTCAGCCGTGCGGGGCGCCGGTGACGTGGAAGGTGATCGACCGGTCGGGCGGCGAGACGCGGATGTGCGACGGCCACGTGCTCGGCGCCCGCGCGGTCTCCCAGGGCGCCACGTTCATCCGCATCGACCAGGCCCTTACCTGACGGCGGGTGCGGGAGGGCCCGCGCGGCCCCTCCCGCACCGCTCCTCGGCTATTCGACCTCCGCCACGGGCTGCGCGAACTGCGCCTCGTGCAGGCGGGCGTACGCGCCGCCCGCGGCGAGCAGCGACTCGTGCGTGCCCTGCTCGACGATCTGCCCGTTCTCCATGACGAGGATGAGGCTGGCGTCGCGGATCGTGGACAGCCGGTGGGCGATGACGAAGCTCGTCCGCCCCTTGCGCAGCTTGCTC
Source organism: Nonomuraea sp. NPDC052634 (assembly GCF_040678535.1). Lineage (NCBI taxonomy): Bacteria > Bacillati > Actinomycetota > Actinomycetes > Streptosporangiales > Streptosporangiaceae > Nonomuraea > Nonomuraea sp. NPDC052634. Next base: position 145,165 of record NZ_JBFATY010000002.1, read on the forward strand.
ATCGCCCGCTGGATGAGCACCTCGGTACGCGTGTCGACCGAGCTGGTGGCCTCGTCCAGGATCAGGATCGCCGGTTCGGCGAGGAACGCCCGCGCGATCGTGATGAGCTGCTTCTCGCCCGCGCTGACCGCCGCGCCCTCCTCGTCGATGACGGTGTCGTAGCCGTCGGGCAGCGTGTGGGCGATGCGGTCGACGTGGGCGGCCTCGGCGGCGGCCTCGATCTGCGCGCGGGTGGCGTTCTCGGCGCCGTAGCCGATGTTCTCGGCGATCGTGCCGCCGAACAGCCAGGTGTCCTGCAGCACCATGCCGATGTTGGAGCGCAGCTCCTCCCTCGGCATCTCGGCGATGTCCACGCCGTCGATCGTGATGCGGCCGCCGGTCACCTCGTAGAAGCGCATGATGAGATTGACCAGCGTGGTCTTGCCCGCGCCCGTGGGGCCGACGATGGCCACGGTCTGGCCGGGCTCGACGGTGAGCGACAGGTTCTCGATCAGCGGCCGGTCGGGGCTGTAGGAGAACGACACGTTCTCGAACGCCACCCGCCCCCTGACCTGCTCGGGCCGCGCGGGCTCGGCCGGCTCGGCCGACTGCTCGGCAGCCTCAAGCAGCTCGAAGACCCGCTCGGCGGAGGCGACGCCCGACTGCACCAGGCCCGCCATGCCGGCCACCTGGGTGAGCGGCTGGCTGAACTGGCGGGAGTACTGGATGAACGCCTGCACGTCGCCCAGCGAGATCGACCCCGACGCCACCTTGAGCCCGCCCACCACGGCGACCAGCACGTAGTTGAGGTTGCTGATGAACATCATGGCCGGCTGGATGACGCCGGAGATGAACTGGGCGCGGAAGCCGGAGGTGAACAGCGCCTGGTTGTGCTCGGTGAACGTCTCGGCCGACTCCTTCTGCCTGCCGAACGCCTTGACCAGCGTGTGGCCGCCGTACATCTCCTCGATGTGGCCGTTGAGCTTGCCGGTCGCGGCCCACTGCGCGATGAACTGCGGCTGCGACCGCTTGCCGATGAACGCGGTGACGACGACCGTCACCGGCACCGTGACGACCGCGATCAGCGCCAGGATCGGCGAGATCACGAACATCATGGCCAGCACCGCGACGACCGTCAGCAGCGAGGTGACGAGCTGCCCCATCGTCTGCTGGAGGCTCTGGGCGATGTTGTCGGTGTCGTTGGTGGCGCGGCTGAGGATCTCGCCGCGCGGCTGGTCGTCGAAGTACCGCAGCGGCAGCCGGCTCAGCTTGCCCTCGATGCGCTCGCGCAGCCGGGCGACGGCCCGCTGCACGACGGTGGTGGTCATGCGGAACTGCGCGATGCCGAGCCCGGCCGCCAGCAGGTAGACGGCCAGCGCCCAGCCGAGCACCTGGGCCAGCTCGGTGAAGTCGATGCCCTGGCCGGGCACGACGTGCATCGAGGCGACCATGTCGGCGAAGGTGTCCTGGCCCTGGGCGCGCAGCCCGGCCACCGCCTGCTCCTTGGTGACGCCGGCCGGGAGCCGTTCGCCGATGACGCCGGAGAAGATCAGGTCGGTGGCGTGGCCGAGGATCTTCGGGCCGATCACCGTGAGCGCGACGCTGGACGCGCCGAGCAGCAGGATGACGATCACATGTGCGCGTTCCGGCCGCAGCAGCCGCAGCAGCTTGCGCAGCGTGCCGCCGAAGTCGAGCGGTTTCTCCGGCGGCCCGCCCATCATGCGGCCTGGGCCGATCTGCGGTTGGGGCCGGCGCGCGGGTGCCTGGGTCGTCATGCCGCGGCCTCCTGTTCGGTGAGCTGGGACAGGACGATCTCCCGGTACGTCGGGCAGGTCGTCATGAGCTCGGCGTGGGTGCCGCTGCCGACCAAGCGGCCGTCGTCGAGCACGAGAATGCGGTCGGCGTCGCGGATCGTGTTGACCCGCTGGGCCACGATCACGATGGTGGCGTCGGTGATCTCCTCGGCGAGCGCGGCCCGCAACCGGGCGTCGGTCGCGTAGTCGAGCGCCGAGAACGAGTCGTCGAAGAGGTAGATCTCCGGCCGGTGCACCAGGGCCCTGGCGATGGCCAGGCGCTGGCGCTGGCCGCCGGAGACGTTGGTGCCGCCCTGCGCGATCGGCTCCTCCAGCTTGTTCGGCATCGCCTCGACGAACTCGCGGGCCTGCGCGATCTCCAGGGCGTGCCACAGCTCCTCGTCGGTGGCGTCGGGGCGGCCGTACCTGAGGTTGGAGGCCACGGTGCCGGAGAAGAGGTAGGGCGCCTGCGGGACCAGGCCGACGATGCGGGAGAGCACGGCCGGGTCGAGGTCGCGTACGTTGACGCCGTCGACCAGCACCTCGCCGTCGGTCGCGTCGAACAACCTGGGGATGAGGTTGAGCAGCGTGGTCTTGCCGCTGCCGGTGCCGCCGATGATCGCGGTCGTGCGCCCGGGACGGGCGGTGAACGTGATGTCCGACAGCACCGGCTCCTCCGCGCCCGGGTAACGGAAGCCGACCGAGCGCAGCTCCAGCTCGCCGATGCGGCGCTCGGGCGTGACGGGCTTCGCCGGCGGATGCACGGTCGGCTCGGTGTCGAGCACCTCCTTGATGCGCTCGGCGCAGACCTCGGCGCGCGGGATCATCATGAACATGAACGTCGCCATCATCACTGACATGAGGATCTGCATCAGGTAGGAGATGACCGCGGTCAGCGCGCCCACCTGCATGTCGCCGCCGGCGATGCGGTGGCCGCCGAACCAGACGACGGCGATGCTGGAGAGGTTCACGATCAGCATGACCGAGGGGAACATCAGCGCCATCAGCCGGCCGGCCTTGAGCGAGACGTCGGTGAGCCGGTCGTTGGCCACGGCGAAGCGTTCGCGCTCGTGCTGGTCGCGGACGAACGCCCTGATCACCCGGATGCCGGTGATCTGCTCGCGCAGCACCTGGTTGATGCGGTCGATGCGCTCCTGCATGAGGCGGAACAGCGGCCGCATCCGTACGACGATCAGGCCGACCGCGACGACCATCACCGGCAGCACCACGAGCAGCAGCGACGACAGCGCGGTGTCCTGCCGCACCGCCAGCACGATGCCGCCCACGCACATGATCGGCGCGGCCACCATCATGATCAGCGTCATCATGACGAGGAGCTGGATCTGCTGCACGTCGTTGGTGCTGCGGGTGATCAGCGACGGCGGGCCGAACTTGTTGACCTCCTGGACGGAGAAGTCCTGCACCCGGTGGAAGACCGCGGCCCGCAGGTCCCTGCCGAGTGCCATGGAGGTGTAGGCGCCGTAGTAGACGGCCACGATCGAGCAGGTGATCTGGATGAGCGTGACGCCCAGCATCACGAGCCCGACGCGCAGGATCGTGCCGGTGTCGCCCTTGACGACGCCGTCGTCGATGATGTCGGCGTTGAGCGTGGGAAGGTAGAGCGTGGCCAGCGTCTGGACGAACTGGAAGAGGACGACGAGCGTGATCTCTTTCCCGTACGGCCTGAGCTGGACGCGCAGGAGACGGAACAGCATCAACTACTGCTTTCTGTGTCAGGGGTGGGGGTTTCCGGCTGGTCGAGCAGCCGGCCGAGCAGCACGAGGTCGTCGTCGTGCCGCTGCTGCGACGGCCGTACGAGCAGCCCGTCGAGGAGCAGGGACACGATCTGGGCGTCGTCCATGTCGTCGATCTCGTCGGCGCCATAGCTCGACTTCGCCTGCGCGGCGACCGCGATCAGCATGAGCAGCAGGTGCGCCGCGGTCCGGGGGGAACGGTGCAGCCGGTCGCGGTCGGGCTCCATGAGGGCGGCCAGCGCGTCGATGATCCGGTTGCGGCTGTCGACGAGATGCCGGCCGAATTCCTCGTCCTCCATCGCGAGGTCTCTGGCAGCGATGTGCAGCCTTTCGTTGATCGCCATGCCCTGGCGCACTTTGCCGACCACCCGCACCAGGCGGGCGCGCAGTTCGAGCTCGGTGCCGACGGCCTCGATCTCCTCGACCGCCGGCCGGGGGTCGAACGCGCGCACGAGCGTCGCCCGTACGAGCGACGCCTTGTCGGGGAAGACGCCGAAGATCGTGCCCTCGGCCACGCCGGCGGCCTCGGCGATCTGCCGGGTGCTCACCGCGGTGCCGTGCTCGCGCAGCAGGGGGAGCGTGGCCTCGACGAGTGCGGCCCGGCGGTCTTCCGGCGCCATCGCCGGCACCCTTCGCCTCTTACTCGCCGGCACCCTTCGCCTCATACTCATGGGATCGAGGCTAATGAGTGAGTACTCGCTCGTTCAACGGGTTTTTCGGAAGCTGTCCTTTTCGTGCGGGCTCATGGGGTCTGGTGAGGAGCCAGGCCGGTGGCGTCGAGAATTCTGCGGACGGTCTCCTGCGGCGTGCTGTCCTGCCCCACGATCGTCTCCCGCCCGCCCGGCAGCAGATCGCGCTCGCGGTACCACCGCCGCATCTGCTCCACGGTGAACTCGCTGCGCTGCGGGTCGTGCTCGCGCAGGATGTCGCGGCGCACGACGTCCTGGCCGATCAGGGCGAGGCCGCGGCGGCCGTACGCCTGCCTGAGCGCGCGGGCGACGCTGGTCTTGCCGGAGCCGGAGTTGCCGCGGATGACGACGAGGACGGTGCCGGGAGAGCCGCAGAGCACGCGCGACACCGTACCGGAGGCCGCCGGCCACGAGAGGCGGCCTCCGGAGGCGCGTCGGGCTCAGGCGGCGGCGCCGAGGTAGCCGTTCGGGTCGAGCACGTACTTGCGGGCCGCGCCCTCGTCGAACTCGTGGTAGCCGCGCGGCGCCTCGTCCAGCGGGATCGGCGTCGCGTTGACGGCCTTGGCGATCTGTACGCGATCGTGCAGAATCGCCTGCATGAGCTGCCGGTTGTAGCGCATCACCGGGCACTGGCCGGTCGTGAAGGCGTGCGACTTGGCCCAGCCGAGGCCGATCCTGATCGACAGCGAGCCCTGCTTGGCGGCCTCGTCGGCGGCTCCCGGGTCGCCGGTCACGTACAGGCCGGGAATGCCGAGCGCGCCACCCGCCCTGGTGACGTCCATCAGCGTGTTGAGCACGGTCGCCGGGCGCTCGGTCTGCGCCTCGCGGCCGTGGCCGCGCGCCTCGAACCCGACCGCGTCCACGGCGCAGTCCACCTCGGGCTCGCCGAGTATCTGCTCGATCTGGTCCTTCGGGTCGCCCAGCGAGACGTCCACGGTCTCGCAGCCGAAGCTGCGCGCCTGTTCGAGCCGCTGCTCGTTGAGATCGCCGACGATGACGACGGCGGCCCCGAGCAGCAGCGCGGACGCGGCGGCGGCCAGGCCCACGGGGCCCGCGCCGGCGATGTAGACGGTCGAGCCAGGCTGCACCCCTGCCGTCACGCAGCCGTGGTAGCCGGTCGGGAAGATGTCCGAGAGCATCGCCAGGTCGAGGATCTTCTCCATCGCCTGGTCCTTGTCGGGGAACTTCAGCAGGTTCCAGTCCGCGTACGGCACCAGCGCGTACTGCGCCTGCCCGCCGACCCAGCCGCCCATGTCGACGTACCCGTACGCCGAGCCGGGCCGGTCCGGGTTGACGTTCTCGCAGATGCCGGTCTTGCCCTCCTTGCAGTTGCGGCATCGGCCGCAGGAGATGTTGAACGGCACGGACACCAGGTCTCCGGTCTTGATGAACTCGACACCTGGCCCCGTCTCGACGACCTCGCCGGTGATCTCGTGGCCGAGCACGAGCCCCTGGGGCGCGGTCGTACGGCCGCGGACCATGTGCTGGTCGCTGCCGCAGATGTTGGTCGCGACGGTCTTGACGATGGCGGCGTGGGGTACCTTGCGCCCCACGTTGGCCGGGTTGACGCCGGGGCCGTCCTTGAGCTCGAAATCGGGATAGTCGACTTCGTGCACCTCGACCTTGCCTGGGCCTTCGTACACGACTCCCTTGTTGCCGGACATGGGGCACTCTCCCTTGCCAGAAGGTGACGAGCGTGTGGATCTTCACGGCTGTTCAGATCACCTCACCTTCCCGGACATAAGGGACAGGAGCTGACATAGACGCACAAATCTGCATCTATTGCCGAGAATACCTTTCGACTCTCGCCCGGTCGCGGCCGTGACCGACTACGGGGCCGCCGTTGACCGACCCCTGCCGTAGGACTGAAAGAAGCTTTCATGGTTCCGATAATTTTCGGCCGCTATAGATCCACGTGAGAGCCGCTGTTACCCGGGCTTTTACCGATGATGTACCGAAACATTTCTGCTTCTCGTTGACACATTTCGGAGGCGTACTCACAATGACCGGCAGGTGCAGCCCCCGAAATGATCAAAGGGACCAGCATGATCGAAAGGAAACGCCGCAGCGCGCTCGCCACCGCGCTTTTAAGCGGGCTCCTCGCCACCTGCCTCGCCGTGACCGTGACCTCCGCCGTCGCCTCGGCCTCCGCCGCGCAGCGCCACACCGCAGCCGCTGACTGCAGCGCGGGTTACGTCGCGCTGACGTTCGACGACGGGCCCAACCCCGGCAACACCGCCAACCTGCTCAACGCCCTGACCTCGAACGGCCTGCGCGCCACCATGTTCAACATCGGCCAGAACGCCCAGAACAACCCCTCCCTGGTCAGGGCACAGCGCGACGCCGGCATGTGGATCGGCAACCACAGCTGGTCGCACCCCCACCTGACCCAGCTCGGCAGCTCGCAGGTCACCTCCGAGCTGCAGCGCACCCAGCAGGCGATCCAGCAGGCGACCGGCAGCGCGCCCCGGCTGTTCCGCCCGCCGTACGGGGAGACCAACGGCACGGTCAGGTCCGTCGCGCAGCAGCTCGGGCTCACCGAGGTGCTGTGGGACGTCGACTCCCAGGACTGGAACGGCGCCAGCACCGCCCAGATCGTCCAGGCCGCCAGCCGCCTGCAGAACGGCCAGGTCATCCTCATGCACGACCAGTACGCCACCACCCTGGCCGCCATCCCCCAGATCGCCGCGAACCTCCGCAGCCGCAACCTGTGCGCCGGCATGATCTCGCCCACCACCGGCCGGGCCGTCGCACCCGACGACGGAGGCGATCCCACCACCCCGCCGCCCGGCGACTCCTGCACCGCCACCATCACGCCCGGCCAGCAGTGGAACGACCGGTTCAACCTGTCCGTGACCGTGTCCGGGTCCAACTCGTGGATCGTCACCGTCACCCTGACCCCGCCGCAGCGCGTCATCGCCACCTGGAACGGCACCCCGTCGTGGGACTCCAGCGGGTACGTGATGACGATGCGGCCGAACGGCAACGGCAACACGTTCGGCTTCACGATCCAGCATGGCGGCAATTGGAACTGGCCCTCGGTCTCCTGCCGTACCGGCTGACCCGCCTCTGGCGGTGCGAGCGAGGGGTGACCCGCCTCGTGGGGTGCGATCGGGGGGGTGACCCGCCGCCGTGACCGACCGCCCGCGCGAGGACCAGGTGCGACCACAGGCCCCTGGCGCGAGGTGCCGGGCGGGGACGGCGGCGCCGTCTGCCGGGACGGCTGCCAGGGCGATGGCCGCCCCGCCCGGCTTCGCGCAGGCGCGCAGACGGGTGTGGGCTCATCCGGCCTCACACCCTGGAGCTCCCAGCCTCACTTTCCGCAGTGGCGGGTCGGGCGGGACGGCGGCTGCAAGGCCAGGCTGCGACCGCAGCCCACGGTCACCGGTCCGGGCAGGAGGTGCGGGGTCGGCTGGGGTGAGCGACCACCGCGGGCGGCCGGGGGCGCGAGAGGCCGGCCGATCCTGCCCGGACCGGCCCTCCACGCCCGGCCGGTCGTGGCCGTCCGCTCCCCCGGGGCGGTCCATGATGTCGCCCCCGGCAGGTCCGGGCCGTCCTCCTCTCGGCAGGTCAGGCCGTCCCCGTCCCACACGGTCAGGGCCGCTCTTCTCTCGGCAGGTCAGGCCGTCCCCCTCCCACACCGTCAGGCCCGTCCTCTCCCGGTGGGTCAGGCCGTCCCCCTCCCCCACCGTCAGGGCCGTCCTCTCCGGCCGGTCCGGGCCTTTCGACCTCTCTGGCCGGTCGTGAAGCCCTGGTGGCCTTACAGTGCGGCCGGCCGGGGAGCTCGCGGCGGACCCACGAGCCGGGGGCCCGCCGCCAGGCCGGCGTCACGAGAGTGGCGCCGGCCATGCCGCGTCACGGGCGCGGCACCAGCCACACCAACGCCACGCACGCAGCACCAGCCACACCGACGCCACGCACGCCGACCGGACCGACGCCACGCACGCGGCGCCGACCGCACCGGCGCCACTGACAGCACCGGTGTGCCACGGGGAGCGGCGCCGCCAGACCCGGTGTCAGCGAGAGGCCGGCGAAGGCAGGGCGTATGGGAACAAGCCGGGGGCTTCACCGACGCAGCGGCCGTGGTCAGGGCGCCACCGTCCGGTGCGCCTTCACCGACGCAGCGGCCGTGGTCAGGGCGCCACCGTCCGATGCGGCGTTTCCGCCGGCGGTTGCGTGCTCCAAGCATGACTCAGCGACCGGCTCCAGCATGCTCAGCCATGGCTCCCCGGCAATGGCTCGGCGACGTTGCGCGTGTGACGTTCGAGCGGTCGTGACCGTACCGGGTCCCCCAGGCCCGGGACGATCATGGTCGTTCGTACGCTTTGGGCGGGAACCGTTACCAGTCCCAGCCGCCCCAGGGGCCGCCCCAGCCCCACCAGCGCCTCCTCCTCCAGCGCCAGCGCCTTCTCCGCCAGCGGCATCGCCAGCCTCGGCGTCCGCAGCCGCCCCCTTGGTCGTATCCCGGGATCCCAGCCATGGTGATTCCTCCCCCGTGTTTACTCCCTTCGCATTCACACTAGGCCGGAAATCACCACAAACTAGGACATATTTCCGGATTTCGCCGACCTTTGACGGCGAATTCACTACGTAAAGCGGTCAACGCATCGGCCCGTCCGCGGCCCCCATCTCCGCCGACAGCCAGGCCGCGATGTGCTCGGCGTAGCTGCCGGGATAAGGCAGCGGATCACCGCCGATCGTGAACACGGCGCACAGGATGTTCACCCCGAACAGCCGGTCCCAGACCCGCGCCCGGCGGTACGTCCCGGCGTCCACGGCCGCACGCACGTTCGGCCAGCCGTGCCGGCTCATGAACGCGGCGTCGATCGCCGGGTCGAACAGGTGCGCACGGTCCCAGTCGAGCACCCCGACCAGCGTCCCGTCCGGGGCCCAGTGCACGTTGCCGCCGGCGAGGTCGCCGTGCACCAGCACGTCGGGCACCGCCTCCAGCTCCAGCGCCGCCGCCAGCCGGCGCTCCGCCTCAGACCGCAGCCGCGACGGCAGCCGGGGCAGCACGTCGTGCTCGATCACGCGCGCCCAGTGCCCGTCGTGCGCCCGGGGCGCGGGCAGCAGCCTGCGCAGCTCGTCCGTCACGGGCAGCTCGCGCAGCGCCGACAGCAGCCCGGCGATCCGCCGGGGATCGCCCTGGCCTTCAGGCAGCCCCGCACCGTCGATCCACGAGACCGCGACCGCCCGGCGCGAGCCGAACTCCACCACGGGGGTCAGCGGCTCCGGCACCTGGAACGGCGGCCCCGCGGCCTTGATCGCCCGCAGGATCTCGACCCCGCGCGGCATCTGCGCCGCTCCGAGCGGGCGCTTGGAGACGCGGACGGCCGCCACCCCCGGCAGCAGCACGACGTCGTGCACGTTCCCTGGGCCGAGCCGCGCCTTGTCGAGCGGCGCTCCGGGCACCAGCGCGTCGGCGATCTCCAGCAGGTCGTCGGTCAGCCGGTCGTTCTCAGTCGATTGCACCGCGCGAGACTATCCGCTGCCGGCAGAGCCGCGAGGATCAAACCTGCACAAGGGGCGCGTGTCACCAGCGGGACGGCGGCCCGTCCGTGCCTAGCGTGAGCGCATGGACGACCGGATACGCCATCACTGGGCGGCTTTCAAGGAGTCGCCGTTCGTGCCCGCCGCCGTGCTCGTCCTCATCGTGTCCGCGGGCGCGGGGCTGTTCGCCGGGTCCTACACGTACGCCATGGCGAACCCCACCCCGCACCGGATCCCGGTCGCCGTGGTCGGGGTGACCCACGAGACCGTACGCGGCGAAGCGTTCGCCGCCGGCATGGAGCAGGCGCTGGACGCCTCGCTCGACCTGACCTATCAGCCGTCCCTGGCGGCGGCCCTGCAACTGGTCGAAGAGCAGCGGGTCTTCGGCATCCTCGTGGTGCGCGGCTCTGACGTCAGGCTCGACGTCTCCGGCGCCGCGGGCGCGTCGGTCGCGCAGGTGCTCACCGAGGCCGCGCCCCAGGTGGCCGCCCGCATCGGGGTACGGCTGACCGTGCGCGACATCAAGCCGCTGCAGCGCGGCGACCCGCGCGGCCTCGCGCTGTTCTACATCACGCTGGCCGCCGTGGTCATGGGGTTCATCGGCGCCGTCCAGCTCAGCGTGCACGCCTCGGAGCTGTCGCCCTGGGAGCGCATCGCGGCCGTCGCGGCGTACGCGGGGCTCGGCGCGCTGGCCATCGTGGCCATCGTCGACTGGGTGCTCGGCGCGCTCCACCTGCCGGTGCCGGAGTCGTGGTTCATCCTGGCGCTGACCATGTTCACGTCGGGGATGGTGTTCACGATGTTCAACACCCTCGTCGGGCGCTGGGCCATGGTGCCCACCTGGGGGCTGATGGTGCTGCTCGGCAACCCGTCGTCGGGCGGCGCGGTGTCCTGGCCGCTGCTGCCGTCGCCGCTCGGCGCGATCGGCCGCTGGCTGCCGCCCGGCGCCTCGGTCAACGCCCAGCACACCGCCGTCTACTTCAGCGGGCACCAGCGGCTGATGCCGTACCTGGTGCTGGCGGTCTGGGCGCTGGGCTCGATGGCGGTCTTCCTCCGCTACCGCGAGCGACACCCCGGCCCGAGAGCGCGACACCGTACCGGCTCATGACCGCAACGACGCGGGCTCGTCCAGCCGCAGCGCGAGCAGGGCGACGTCGTCGCAGAACCGGTCGCCGCGGTGCGCGAGCAGCCGGTCGGCCATCTCCTCGAGCGGCAGGTGGCGCAGCGCGGAAGCGGCGGCCGCGAGGTCGTCCATGCCCGCGCCGATCCCCTCCGCCGGCTGCTCGACCAGGCCGTCGGTGTAGAACAGCAGGGTCGAGCGGGCGGGCAGGACCTGCGCGTGGTCGGGGCGCGACAGCTCGGGTGCGACGCCGAGCGGGTGACCGCCGTCGGTGCGCAGGTAGGAGGCGGTGCCGTCCTCGGTGACCAGCAGCGGCGGCGGGTGACCCGCGCTGGACCAGCGCAGCAGCCACTCCCGGTCGCCGTGCTCCTCCAGCCGGGCCAGCAGCACCGTCGCCATCGGCCCGCCGTGCAGGGCGTGCAGCACCTCGTCCAGGCGGTCGAGGATGCGCGACGGCGGACTGCACTGCTCCCAGGCGATGACGCGGAGCATGTTGCTGATCTGGCTCATGACGACCGCCGAGCGCACGTCGTGGCCCATGACGTCGCCGACCACCAGGCAGGCCACGCCGTCGGGCAGCATGACGACGTCGTACCAGTCGCCGCCGATCGGCGGGACCGCGCTGGAGGGGCGGTAGCGGGCGCACGCCCGCAGGCCGCGCATGTCGGGCAGATGCGGCAGCAGGCTGCGCTTGAAGGTCTCCGCGGCGCGGCGGAGTCGTTCGTACAAGCGGGCGTTCTCGATGGCCACGCCGGCCGCGCTGGCCAGGGCCGCGATGAGGTGCTCGTCGTCGTCGGTGAACGGGCCGCCGCCGCGCTTGTCGGCGAAGTACATGTTGCCGTACGCGGTGCCGCGCACCATGACGGGCACGCCCAGCAGGGTGCGCATCACCGGATGGCCGGTCGGGTAGCCGCGGAAGGCGGGATGCGTGGTCACGTCGTCCACCCGCATGGGGCGGCGGCGGGAGACCAGCTCGGCCAGCAGCCCGTGCGCGGTGGGCATGCGGCCGATCTCGTCGGCGACGTCGTCCGCCACGCCGTACGTGACCAGGTCGGTGAACTCGCCGTGCTCGTCCAGCACGCCGAGCGCGCCGTAGCGGGCGTCCACCAGGTGGGCCGAGACCTCCACGATGGTGTGCAGCGCCTGGTTCAGCTCCAGCTCCGAGCTGATCGCCAGAAACGCGTCGAGCAGCCGCCCCATCCGGCCATGCAGCTCCTGGATCTGCCGCAGCCCCGCTCGCATCCGCTGGACGCTCTCCGCGCCGAGCGGGCCCAGATCGTCGCCGTACGCGCCGTTTTCGCGTTCCTGCTCGCTCACCTCCACCCCCCGGGACGCCTCGCCACCCTCATGCCCAACCGCTTTGGCATGACACCTGGTCAGCGGGGGTGCGCGGCGGGGAGCCGCACCCCGCCACATCTTGACTCTCAGCGTTCACCCAGGTTGACCCTTTAGCGTTATGGGATGGTTACCAACCTGGCCGCCGAGAAAGGCAGCGGCCTGCAAAGGCACACGCAAGCGCTGGAAGCCCGGCAGACCTGGCTTGACGCGCTCCGCGGCCTGGCCGTGCTCGCCGTGCTCTTCGAGCATCTGATCGACGCGCTGTTCCCCGAGGTTCGTACGACCGTCAGCCCGTGGTTCGACTTCGGGCAGTACGGCGTGATGGTGTTCTTCCTCATCAGCGGATACGTGGTGCCGGCCTCGCTGGAACGGCGGGGCAGCGTCACCGGCTTCTGGGCGGGGCGGTTCTTCCGCCTCTACCCGCTGTGGATCCTGGTGGCGCTCGCCGGGACCCTCTTCGCTCTGGTCCCCGTCTACTGGGAGCTGCCGGAGCAGGTGGCCGAGCACCCCATCGCGGGAGCCGTCGCCCACGTGACCATGTTGCAGGACTTCCTCCAGGTGCCCAGCGTCGTCAACGTGTTCTGGACGCTGTCGTACGAGATGGTGTTCTACCTGCTGGTGACCGCGCTCTTCCTGCTCGGCCGGGGCCGCCCGCGCACCGCCGGGGTGCTCGGCGTGGCCGTCGCGGGCGTGCTGGCGGGCGGGCTGCTGCCCGCGGGCGCGCTGTCGAGCGCGCTGGGCGTCGAGACGACCGTGCTCGCCGTCACCGCCGTGGGCGTGCTGGGGCTGGCCGCCGTCCTCGCCGGCGGCCCCCGTCTGCGCCTGGCCGGGGCCGCCGCCATGGCCGCGCTGGCCGTCGTGCTGCTGTGCGTCAACAGCCGCATCGGGGCCTGGCAGAGCGTCGCCATCATGGCCACCATGTTCGCCGGGACCGCGCTCTACCGGCTCGACCACGGCCAGCTCAGGCGCGGCGTGGCGCGCTGGACGATCGGGCTGGTGCCCGCGGCGTCCATCGCCGCCGCCGTCTGGTACGGCCCCGGCTGGGGGATGCCGGACGACGAGGCGATGGCGTTCCGGTGGAGCTGGTCGGCGGCGGTGGCGGCGGCCTGGCTGACGTTCCTGGCCTGCCGCCTGCTCCGCTCGTACGCGATGCCGCGCCCCTTCGTCCGGCTCGGCCTCATCAGCTACTCCGTCTACCTGGTGCACCCCCTCTACATTCAGGTGCTGCGGCGGCTGGTCCCCGACCCGGGGCCGGTGCCGCTGCCCGCCCGCATCGGCTACGGGCTCGCGGTGGGCTGCACGGTGGTGGGGTCGGCCGCCCTGACCTACCGGTACGTCGAGCGGCCCGCCCACGCGTTCGGCCGCCGCCTGCGCGCCAGGTCCGCAGCCGGAAGGCCGGGCCGGGCGGTCAGAGCGTCGAACTGAGCCCCTCGGCGATCTTCCACATCTCGGCCTTGACCTTCGCCATGCTCCCGAGGTCCTTCACGAGCAGCGGGCTGATGGAGATCTCCACCCACTGCCGCTCGGCCAGTTGCAGCAGCAGCGTCGGCGTGCCGTCGCCGCCGTCCTCGCCGGCCCCCTGGACGACGTAGTAGCCGGCACGGCCGCCGACGGTGACGTCCTCGCCGTCCTTCTCGTCGCGCAGCGCCTGGATGCGGTCGGTGACGTCCGCGGTGGCGTCGTTCTCGTACACGTAGAGCTGGACGCAGTAGTAGCCGTTCTCGTCGCCGTTGTAGTCGTAGGAGGTGGTGTACCTGTCGCCGAAGTCGAGCGACCGGTGCTTCCACCGCAGGCCCTTGGGCAGGTAGCCCACCTTGACGTGGCCGAACTCCCGCCCGTCGCCCAGGTCCCCGAGGCTCGGCGGATCCGATGGCTCCTGCGGGAGGTCGTCGATGGGCGGCGGCTCCGGCGCGGGAGTGACCGTGACCGGGTCGAGAGGCGTGGCCAGGGAGCCCGCGGCCACGTACCCGGCGGGCACGGCCGCGGCCGCCGCCATCGCCAGAGCCGCCGCGGCCGCCCTGAGCCTCCTGCGCCGGCTGCCGGTGCCGGCGATCACCCGTTCCAGCAGGTCGGGCGCGGCTTGCAGGTGCGCGGTCTCCTCGGCCATGGCCTGGCGGAGCGCCTCCTCAAGCGTGGGCATTCCTGATCACTCCTTCCAGTTCCTCGTCGCCGAACGCCGCACGCAGCTTCGCCATCGCCTTCGACGCCTGGCTCTTCACCGTCCCGGCCGAGCAGCCCAGCACCTTAGCCGTCTGCTGCTCGCTGAGGTCCTCCCAGTAGCGCAGCACGATCACCGCGCGCTGCCTGGGCGGCAGCGCGCGCAGCGCCTCCATGAGCACGTGCCGCAGGTCGGCGTCCGTGGCGCGGGCCGCACGCTCCGGCGGGCTGTGCACCGGGATGATGCTGAGAATCGCCCGGCGGCGGGCGCGGCTGATGGAGAGGTTGATGATGGCGCGGCGCACATAGGGCTCGGGGCTGTCGCGCCGGACCCGGTCCCAGTTCCGATACGTACGCTCCAGCGCCGTCTGCAGCACGTCCTCGGCCTCCGTCGCGTCCCCGCAGGCGAGGTAGGCGACGCGCAGCAGGCTGGTGCCGCGTGCGGCCACGAACGCGGCGAAGTCGTGTTCCGCGCCGCTCATGATCGTCTTTCCACTGTCACGCCCTCTAGTACGCCTGGGCCGCGAGCCGCGTTGCCCGGTGGCCGGCGATCATCTCGCGGGCGCCCGCGGGCAACTTCCGGGCGGGCTCGGGCGTATAGGAGGGCGTGACGAGACGTATGAGATCGATGGTCCGCTCGGTGATCGCCGCCGGTGCGGTGCTCACCCTCGCCGCCGCACCGCCGGCCGCCTCTGCCGCCGCCGCGCCGCCCGAGGGAGCCTACTGGCGCACCCGGATCATCATGGAGTGGAGCAATTCGCACAGGTTCGGCACGAAGGCGCACCCGTACCGGCTCTCCGAACGGCTGGTCGCCGAGAAGTGGGCCACGCCCGACGGCCGTTTCTGGAGTGGAAGCCGGCACCTGGGGGCGCGGCCGGCCGGTCCCGCCGACGAGAAGGCGTGGCGGCGGGACGGCTCCCCGGCCACGTGGAACAAGACGATCGACGGCAAGACGGTCAAGCTGTCGGCCAAGCCCGCCCACGGGCACGTCACCCCCGAGCGCGAACGGAACCAGTTCTCGCTGGCGGGGCAGCGGCTGACGTACGACGAGGTGCAGCGCCTGCCCGCCGACCCCCGCCGCCTGAAGGACTGGCTCAGCCAGGCCGGCCGGGTCCGGAAGATCGCTGAGAACCAGATGAACTCGTGGGTCCAGGGAAACCTGGAAAAGCTCCTGTTCGACCTGCCCGTCCCGAAGGAGGTCCGTGCCGGGGCGTACCGGCTGCTGCTCACGCTGCCCGGCGCGCGCGCCGCAGGCCAGGCCAAGGACGCGCTCGGCCGCACCGGCGCCGCGGTCGTCATCACCTGGGCCGAGGGCGAGAGCTCGGGCACGCAACGGTTCATCATCGACACCGGGCGGATGGTGCCGCTGTCGTTCGAGAACATCAGGAAGGACGGCGCCGGGCCTGCCGACCGGACGACCACGACGCTGGTCGAGGCCGGCTGGACCGATACGCCGCCGGCGGTCCCCGCGCTCCCCTGACACCCCGGCCGACGCCGGTCCCCACGCTCCCCCGACACCCCCGTCCGCCGGCCCCGGGGGCGGTCGGCGGACGGGGTGTCCCGGCTGGTCGGCGGCCATGGCGATCTTCCACCTTCCGCTATAGGCTCCAGATCAAGATCATGTGTCCTGCACCACGCCCACCCCAGGGGAGCGTTCACGGCCGGACCCAGGCGCCGCCCGCGTGATCGGAGCCCCGAGGCCACCGCCCGGCCCCGGCCGGACGCCTGACAGGGAGCCGCCCATGCCAGGAACCAGCTCGATGCGCGTGATCATCGCCGGTGGCGGCATCGCCGGGCTCACCACCGCACTGAGCCTGCACGCCGCCGGCATCACCGACGTGACCGTCCACGAGGCGGTGGAGGAGATCCACCCGCTCGGCGTCGGCATCAACCTCCTCCCCCACGCCGTACGCGAGCTCATCGAGCTCGGACTGGGCGACCGCCTGGCCGAGGTCGGGGTGGCCACGGCCGACCTCACCTTCCTCACCCCGCGCGGGCAGCAGATCTGGTCGGAGCCGCGCGGGCTCGCCGCCGGCTACCGGTGGCCGCAGTACTCCATCCACCGGGGGCGGCTGCAGTTACTGCTGCTCGACGCCGTACGCGAGCGGCTCGGCCCCGACGCGGTCGTGCTCGGCTCCCGCATCACCGGCCTCGACCACGACGCCGACCTGCTCGTCGGCGCCGACGGCATCCGCTCGGACGTGCGGCGGGCGCTCTTCCCCGACGAGGGCGAGCCGATACCGGGCGGTGACGTGCTGTGGCGCGGCACCACGTACGGCAGGCCGTTCATGACCGGCAGGTCCATGATCATGCTCGGCGACCGCACGCAGAAGCTCGTCATCTACCCGATCGCGCCGCCGTCGGAGGACGGCACCCAGCTCATCAACTGGGCGATCCAGCACCGCACCGACGTCCTGGGCGTGCCCACCGGTGACTGGAACCAGCCGATCAGCGTCTCCAAGGTGCTGCCCCACGTGCAGGGCTGGCACTGCGACGAGCTCGACGTGTACGGGCTCGTCGCGGGGGCCGAGCAGGTGCTCGAATATCCGCTGGTGGACCGGGATCCCCTGCCGTACTGGTCGAAGGGGAACGTCACGTTGGTGGGCGACGCGGCGCACCCGATGTACCCGACCGGGTCCAACGGCGGCACCCAGGCGATCATCGACGCGCGCGTGCTGGCGTACGCGCTGGCCAACGGCCTGGGCCTGGAGTTCTACGAGGAGCAGCGCCGCCCGGTCACCGGCGAGATCGTGCTGGCCAACCGCAAGGACGGCCCCGAGGTCATCCTGAAGATGGTCGACGAGCGCGCGCCGCAGGGCTTCTCCGACATCGAGTACGTGATGCCGCGGGCCGAGCGCGAGGAGATCGCCCTGCACTACAAGAAGCTGGCCGGGTTCGAACCCACCACGCTCAACGCCCGCCGCAGCTGGTCAGTGACGCTGGACCGGTGACGGCTCGGCGGCCGGCAGCGGCTCGCGCGCCCGGCCCAGGCTGCTCGGCCACCAGGCGCGCCCGCCGAGGTCGCGGACGAGCGCGGGCACCAGCAGCGACCGCACCACGAGCGTGTCGAGCAGCACGCCGAACGCGACGATGAACGCGGTCTGCACGAGGAACGTCAGCGGGATCACGACCAGCGCGGCGAACGTGGCGGCGAGCACGACCCCGGCCGAGGTGATCACGCCGCCGGTGCTGACCAGGCCGCGCAGCACGCCCTCGCGGGGCCCGTGCGCCTGGGTCTCCTCGCGGACCCTGGACATCAGGAAGATGTTGTAGTCGACGCCCAGGGCCACCAGGAAGACGAACCCGTACAGCGGCACGGACGCGTCGCTGCCGGTGAAGCCGAGCAGGTGCTCGAAGACGAGCATGGAGACGCCGAGCGTGGCCAGGAAGTTCAGCGCCACGGTGGCGACCAGCAGCACGGGCATGGCCAGCGAGCGCAGCAGCACGATGAGGATCAGCAGGATGATCACCAGTACGACCGGGACGATGAGCAGCGTGTCCTTCTGCGCGGTCTCCGTGGTGTCCACCTGCTGGGCGCTGTAGCCGCCGACCAGCACGCCGTCCTCGGCGTGCAGCGCGTCGCGCAGCCGCTTGACGGTCTCCTTGGCCGGTTCGCTGTCGGGCTCGTCGCGCAGCGTGGCCTCGATGAGCACCTTGCCGTCCACGACCTTGGCCTCGCCGCCCGGCCGGCCGGTGGCGCTGACCGGCGCGGCGTCGAAGACGCCCTCGACGGATTTGGCCTTGTCCGTCACGGCGGCGGCGCGCCCGGCGGGCGCGACGATGACGGCGGGCTGTCCTGAGCCGCCGGGGAAGTGCTCGCTCAGCGCCGCCTGCGCGGCCACGGAAGGCGCGTCGTTGACGAACGTCTCAGCAAGCGGCACGCCCCTGGCGTTGAGCTGGGGCGCGAAGAGCGCGAGCGCGGCGAGCGGCAGCACGGACGCGACCCAGACGAGGCGGGGCCGGCGGTCGATGAGCCCGGCCACGCGGTCCCAGATGCCGCGCGCGCCGGCCTCGCCCTGGCGCGGCTTGGCCGGCCACAGGGCGGCGCGGCCCAGCAGCACCAGGGTCGCGGGCAGGAACGTGAGCGCGCTGAGCGCGGCGCAGGCGATGCCGATCGCGCCCACGGGGCCGAGCGCGCGGTTGTTGGTCAGGTTGCTGAGCAGGAGGGCGAGCAGCCCGAGCGCCACGGTGGCGGCGCTGGCCAGGATGGGCTCGATCGAACGGCGCAGCGCGATGCGGCCGGCGGCGTACCGGTCGCGTCCGGCGGCCAGCTCCTCGCGGAAGCGGGCGGTGAGCAGCAGCGCGTAGTCGGTGGCCGCGCCGATGACGAGGATGGACAGGATGCCCTGCACCTGGCCGTCCACGCGGACGATGTCGCGGTCGGCGAGGAAGTAGACCACGGCGCAGGCCAGCCCGAGCGCGAAGACCGCGCCGGTGATAATCACCAGCGGCAGCAGCACGCTGCGGTAGACGGCCAGCAGGATCACCAGGACGGTGACCAGCGCGACCGCGAGCAGCAGGCCGTCGATGCCGGCGAAGGCGTCGCCGAGGTCGGCCCTGGTGGCGGCGGGCCCGCCGAGGTGCGTGGTCAGGCCCTCGACGGGGACGGCCTTGCGGATGCGCTCCAGCACGTCGCCGAGCTCGCCGCTGCCGATGTCGGGGCTGAGCTGCACGATGCCGCGCAGCGCCCGCTCGTCATCGGAGGGGAAGGCGGGGGTGGGGGTGCCGACGACGCCGGAAGCGCCGCTCAGCCCGGCGAGCGCGCGGGTGGCCGCCGCCGTCTGCTCGGGGGTGATGCCGGAGCCGCCTGAGGTCCAGATGACAATGACCGGTTGCGCGGCTCCCTGCCGGAACTTCTCCTGGACGTCCAGAACGCGTGTGGATTCGGCGCTCTGGGGCAGGAAGGCGGCCTGGTCGTTCGTGGCGACCTCGGTGAGCTTGCCGGCGAACGGTCCGAGCCCGCCTCCCACGGCCAGCCAGGCCAGCACCAGAAGCGCCGGGACGAGCCAGCGGATCGATCGCCGCGCCATGGCGGTCACCCTTTCGTCATGCTTCGTAGCTCAACCAATGAGATTCTCAATGATTGAGCTAATGTAGCATGGACGCCATGAACGGCGGCGAGGGGGACATCGATCTGCACTCCTTCGCGACCCGGCTACGCCGGATGACCGCCGAGTTCAACCGCATCGCCCACGAGTTCGCGCAGGCACAGGGCCTGCACACGACCGACGTGCAGGCGCTCATCATGATCTTCGACGCGCCGTCCCCCATCACGCCGGGCAAGCTGCGCGAGGAGCTCAACCTCACATCGGGCGCGGTCACCGCCTGCCTCGACCGGCTGGAGCGGGCCGGCCACATCCGCCGGGTCCGCGACGCGCACGATCGGCGCGTCGTCCACCTCCACTACCGCGAGGCGGCCCAGGAGCTGGCCGCCGCGTTCTTCCGTCCCCTGGCGGATGGCACCGAGCGTGCGCTGAGCCGCTTCAGCCCCGCCGAGCTGCGCACGGTCGCCGCCTTCCTCGACACGATGAACGAGGAACTGGGCGCCCTCCGCTCGGCCCCGCGCTGACGCGCCCGCCCGCCGCCGCCAGGCGAACCCCACCCCGCCCGTCCACCACGCGCCACCCCCGGCCTTCTACCGCCGTCACGCGCTGCCCACCCTGCCCGCCCGCCTCCGTCAGGCGAGCCCCCGGGGGCTCAGGTTCAGGTCGCGGTCGAGACCACGACGCGGCGGTTCTTCGCGCGGCCGTCGGGATCGTCGGAGCCGTCGGGCTTGGTGTTCGGCGCGACCGGCTTGCTCTCGCCGTAGCCCCGCGCCTTCAGCCGCGACCTGTCCAGGCCGCCCTCGGTGGCCAGCCAGTCCACGACCGCCTGCGCCCTTCGCTCCGACAGCGCCTGGTTGTGGTCGTCCGAACCCTTGGCGTCGGTGTGGCCGTCCACGTTGATCACGGCGTCCTCGGCCGCCTTCTTCGCGATCTCGCGGGCCACGCGCTTGAGCTCGGCCTTCGCGGCGGGCTTGATCGTCGCGCTGTCGAAGTCGAACAGCACGTCCGCCTCGATGCTGAACGCGATCGAGTCCTCCCCTTCGAGCGCATCGCTCTCGCCCGCCTCGTACGCCTTGAGCTCCGCCGAGGGGATCTCCACGGCCGGCACGTCGACCGCGGGCACCTCGACGGCGGGCACGTTGACCTCCGGAATGCACTCGTTCTGCTCGTTGCAGGCACTCGGCCGGTAGGCGGAGCTCCGGTAGAGGGACGGCCGGTAGAGGGAGGACCGGTAGACGGAAGACCGGTAGACGCTCGGCACGTAGCCGCCGTCCTTGGGCACGACCTGGCATTCCTCCGGCTCGGACCGCCCTTCCTGGCGCCTGGCCTCCTCCCGATCGCCCTCCACGCGTACCGGGTCGAGCTTGATGCCGCCCACGTTGACGCCGGGGATCTCCACCGGCGGGATCTCCACGGCCGGGATCTCCACCGGCGGGATCGACGCCTTCCCGAGGCACCCGCCGGGAGCGGGCGCGACCTCGGTGCACTGGGCGGGGACGCGCTGTGCGGGGATGTCCACGCCGGGGATGGTCACGGAGGGCACCTTGACGCCGCCGATCACGGCCTCAGGGATGACCACCGGGTCACTGTGCACGGCCGGGATCTCGACGGCGGGGATCAGCTCCCCATGAGGGCAGCTCGTCGGCTCCGGGGTGGGCGTGCCGGGCTGCCGCGGGGCGCGCGGTGTGGCGGCGCCCGCCACGGGTGACCCGGTACTCGCCGGTGTCCGCCCTTCCTCGCCGCCTCCCCCGTTCGCAGGCGCGCCACACCCCGCCAGCACCATCGCGAGAAGTGACACCACGAGCACAGCTTTCGCCACGCAGAATCCTCCCCCATGAAAACAGGTGTTCGATGACAGCGGGTGGGAGATCCACCACCCGACTGCGCATTATCGCCTCACCTCCCGACTTTCAGGTGCATTTGCCCGATCTGCGGGGAGTGGAGAGGTCCGCAGGTTTTCGAGCAAGGGGTGATGGTCGTGGAGAGTGACGAGGGCGCGATCCGGGTGGGAGTGGAGGAGGAGTTCCACGTCGTGGATCTCTCCACCCGCCGCCTGGCCGCGCGGGCCGACCTGTTGCTCCAGGCGCTGCCGCCGGAGAGCTTCACCCAGGAGTTGCAGCGTTCGACGGTGGAGTCCAACAGCGCGCCGTTCATGAGGCTCGACGACCTGGCGCGCGATCTGGGCGGGCTGCGCAGGCGGCTGGTCGAGGAGGCGGACGCGGTGGAGCTGGGCATCGTCGCGGCGGGCAGCGCACCGCTGGTCGAACGGCGCGAGCAGAAGGTGTCGCAGGAGCCGCGTTACGAGCAGATGCTGAGCGACTACCAGCAGCTCACCCGCGACCAGCTCATTTGCGGCACGCACGTGCACGCCCAGGTGCGCGATCCCGATCTGGCGGTCGCGGTGGCGCACCGGCTGACGCCGTGGGTGCCGCCGCTGCTCGCGCTGTCGGCCAGCTCGCCCTATTGGGACGGCGAGGACACCGGGTACGCGAGCTACCGCAGCCTGATCTGGCAGCGCTGGCCCACGGCGGGCCCGATCGACAAGTACGACTCGGCCGCCGAGTACGACGACATGGTCAACGAGCTGATCAGGACCGGCGTGATCACCGACTCGGGGATGATCTACTCCGACATCCGGCCGTCGCAGCACGTGCCCACGGTCGAGCTGCGCATCTGCGACTCCTGCCCGCGGGTTGAGGACATCGTGCTGATCGCCGGGCTGTTCCGCGCGATGGTGGCGAGGGAGCTTGAGGAGATCCGGCAGGGCGTGGAGCGGACGGTGCAGCTCGCGGCGGTGCGCGCGGCCTCCTGGCAGGCGGCGCGCTCGGGCCTGGAGGGCGAGCTGATCGACCCGGTGAACGGCGTGCCGCGCCCCGCGCCGGTGGTGATCAGGCGGCTGGTGGAGGGCCTGCGGCCGCAGCTCGAACGGGCGGGCGACGCCGGCCTCGTGTCCACCCTGGTCGAGAGGGCGCTGGCCAGGGGAAGTTCGGCGGAACGGCAGCGCCGCGCGTTCGCCCGGCGGGGGCGGCTCGCCGACGTGGTGGACCTGCTGCTGGCGGAGACCCGGGCGTGCGGGTGGGACCGGCAGGGCGATCCGCCCGCGTACCGGTCGGCGTCGTGAACGGCGTCCCATGTGCGGGCTGAGCGGAGAGATCCGCTTCGACGGCGGGCAGGCCGACATCGGGACCGTCGGGCGGATGGCGGAGGCGATGCACGCGCGCGGCCCCGACGGCTCCGGCCTGTGGTCGCGCGGCCCGGTCGCGCTCGGCCATCGCCGGCTGAAGATCATCGACCTGTCGGACAAGGCGGCGCAGCCGATGGTGGACGCCGAGCTGGGCCTTGCGGTGGTGTTCAACGGCTGCCTGTACAACTACGCCGAGCTGCGGCGGGAGCTGCGCGGCGCGGGCTACCGGTTCACCTCCACCTCCGACACCGAGGTGCTGATGAAGGCGTTCCACCGGTGGGGTCCGCGCTGCGTGGAGCACTTCAAGGGCATGTTCGCCTTCGCCGTGTACGAACGCGCCACCGGCCGTCTCGTGCTGGGCCGCGACCGGCTCGGCATCAAGCCGCTGTACGTCGCCGAGGACGGCACCCGGCTGCGCTTCGCCTCGTCGCTGCCCGCCCTGCTGGCCGCCGGGGGCGTGGACACCGGCATCGACCCGGTGGCGCTGCACCACTACATGACGTTCCACTCGCTGGTGCCCGGCGAGCGCACGATCCTGGCGGGCGTGCGCAAGCTGCCGGCGGCCACCGTACGGGTGATCGAGCCGGACGGCGCGAGCACCGGCCACCGCTACTGGGACCCGCTTCACACCCGCGCCGCGCTCCCCGAGGCGGCCGGGCTGACCGCGGCCGAGTGGCGGGAGGCGGTCCTGGGCGCGCTGCGCGAAGCCGTACGCAGGAGGATGGTCGCGGACGTGCCGGTGGGCGTGCTGCTGTCGGGCGGCCTGGACTCCAGCCTCATCGTGGCGCTGCTGGCCGAGGAGGGGCGGGAGCCGCCGGTCACGTTCAGCATCGGGTTCGAGCCGGCGGGCGGCGAGCAGGGCGACGAGTTCGCCTACTCCGACATGATCGCCGGCCGCTTCCGTACCGATCATCACCGCATCCGCATCCCGGACACGCGCCTGCTGGACGGGCTCGAGGGCGCGGTGCGCGCGATGAGCGAGCCGATGGTCAGCCACGACTGCGTGGCGTTCTACCTGCTTGCGCAGGAGGTCGCCGAGCACGTCAAAGTGGTGCAGTCGGGTCAGGGGGCGGACGAGGTGTTCGCCGGTTACCGCTGGTTCCCGCCGCTGGCCGGCGTGCCACGCGCCGAGGCGGCCGCCGTGTACGAGCGCGCGTTCTTCGACCGTTCGCACGAGGAGCTGGCCGCGCTGCTGGAGCCGGACCGCCTGCTCGACCATGATGCGAGCGGCGACTTCGTCCGCGACCACCTGGCCAGGCCGGGCGCGGACACCGCGCTCGACGCCGTGCTCCGTCTGGAGATCACCGCCATGCTGGTGGACGACCCGGTCAAGCGGGTGGACAACATGACGATGGCGCACGGGCTTGAGGCGCGCACCCCGTTCCTCGATCACGAGCTGGTCGAGCTGGCCGCGGCCTGCCCCGCCGAGCTGAAGCTGGCGCACGGCGGCAAGGGCGTGCTCAAGGACGCCGCGCGGCGGCTGCTGCCTGCAGCGGTCATCGACCGGCCGAAGGGGTACTTCCCCGTGCCCGCGATCCGGCACGTGCGGGGCGCCGTGCTCGATCTGCTCCGTGACGCGCTGACCGGCAGGGCCGCCCGCGAGCGCGGCCTGTTCCGCCGCGACCTGGTGGACCGGCTGCTCGCCGACCCCGAGCGGGACAGGACGCCGACGGGTGTGAACACGTTGTGGCAGCTCGGCCTGCTGGAGCTGTGGCTGCAGACCCACGGGTTGTGATGGCGCGGCCGGGTGACGACACGCCCCGCCCGCCCGTCGCCGTGAGCCGGGCGGGGCCGGTGTACCCGTTCGAGGTGCCGCGCCTCGACGACCTGGCGCGCCCGCACCCCGACGGGAACCTGCTGGGCGGGCTGTCGCATCTGCCGGCGGCGGCCGGGCTGACCGCGTGGACCTGCCACGCGCCCGCGCTCGCCCCCGGCGACGGCGCGGTGGCGTACGTCAGCGACCAGGACGGCGCGCCCCGCGTGTGGATCCGGCCGCTGCGCGGCGGCGGCGAGCCGTGGACGGTCGGCACCGGGCCGCAGCCGGTGGTGGACGTGCGCTGGTCACCGGCGGGGACGCACCTCGCCGTGCAGGTCGCGCCGGGCGGCGGCGAGCACACCCAGGTGTGGGCCGTCCAGCCGCACGGCGGCGACCTGCGGGTGCTCGCCGCGCCCTCCGGCGGCTCGGCCGTGCCGGTGCGCTGGACCGGGCGGGGCGAGACGCTGCTCGTCACTGAGACGTCGGCCGACGGCGTGTCCAGGGCCGTGCTCGTGGACGCCGTCACCGGCGCGCGCCAGGTCATCGCCGCGGGGCCGCTGCTGCGGCCCGTCGCCGTCAGCCGCGACCACGCCAGGATGCTGCTGCGGCGCGGGCCGCGCGGCCACCGCCGCATGTACGTGGTCGATCTGGTGTCGGAGGCGCTCGGCGCGCACGAGCCGAGCGACGAGCACCCCTTGCTGCCCGGCCTGCCGGGCACCACCGACGACGGTGCGCTCTCCCCCGACGGCAGGACCGCCTACCTGGTGTCGGACGCGGGACGCGACCGCGCCGCGCTGCTCGCCGTCCACCAGGGGGCCGAGGCCGTGGTGCTGGCCGAGCGGCAGGACGCCGAGCTGGACAGGTTCGCGCTCAGCCCGGACGGCCGCCGCGCGCTGCTCGTGTGGAACCGGCACGGCCGCTCCGAGCTGGACGTCATGGACCTGGAGCGCGGCCGGCTCGAACACCTGCCGCCGCCGCCCGCCGACGTCGTCACCTCGGCCAGGATCGGCTGGGATGGCGACCTGGCCGCGCTCGCCGCCGAGAGCCCGCAGGAGCCGTCCCACGTGCTGCTCTGCGACCTCGACCACGGCGGCTACCTGCACGCGGCGGGCGCGGGCCGGCTGCCCACGGCGGCCGGGGCCGAGCTGGTGCGCTTTCCCGCCCGCGACGGGCTGGAGCTCGCCGCCTGGCTCTACCGGCCGCCGCACACGCAGGGCCCCGCGCCGTTCGCGATCTTCCTGCACGGCGGGCCGGAGGACCAGGAGCGGCCCGCGTTCAACCCGCTCTACCAGGGGCTGCTGGCCGCCGGGATCGGGGTGCTCGCCCCGAACGTGCGCGGCTCCGGCGGGTACGGGCGGGCCTTCCGCGAGGCCGACGACCGCGAGCTGCGCTTCCACGCGATCGACGACGTCGCCGACTGCGCGGCCGAGCTGGCCCGCATCGGCGCGGGCGACCCGTCCAGGCTCGCCTGCATGGGCTGGTCGTACGGTGGCTACCTGACCCTCGCCGCGCTCGTCGCCCACCCCGGCCTGTTCCGGGCGGGCGTGACCGTGAGCGGCATCGCCGACTTCGAGACCTTCTACGCCCGCACCGAGCCGTGGATCGCCGCCGCGGCCGTCCCCGAGTACGGCCACCCTGAGGCGGACCGGCGGCTGCTGCGCGCGCTGTCGCCGCTGCGCTCGCTCGACAGGCTGGCCGCTCCCCTGCTGGTGGTGCACGGGGCGCAGGACACCAACGTGCCGCTGTACGAGGCCGAGCAGGTGATCGCCGCGACCGCCGCGCTCGGCCTGCCCTGCGAGCACCTGATCTTCGACGACGAAGGTCACGAGATCCGGCGGATGGCCAACAGGGCGGCCTTCGTCACCAGGGTCGTGGCGTTCCTGTCGGCCCACGTGAACCCCAGGTGACCCCGGCCGCCCCCGCTCAGGCGGGCTCGTGCCGCCAGCCGGAGCCGAGCGTGGAGGTGACCGTGACCTCGCCGCCCGCGCGTACGACCGTGAACCTGGCCGGCGTGCCCGTCGCCGGGTCGGTGACGGTGAGCGTGGTCTCGCCGTCGGGTCCGGGGTAGACGCGCAGCGTCAGGCCGTCGAGGTAGTCGTAGTCAGGCCGGTCGTCGCGGGCCCCGACGGGCAGGACGGCGCCTTCGCGCACGTAGATCGGCATCGACGTGAAGCCGTGCCGCTCGGTGCGCCAGCGCCCGCCCTCGACGCGCTCGCCCGTCAGGTAGTTCGTCCACGTGCCCTCGGGCAGGTAGAGCTCCACGGTGCCGTCGGCGCTGAAGACGGGGGCGATGAGCAGGTCGGGGCCGAGCATGTACTGGGTGTCGAGGTGGGCGACGTTGCGATCGCCGGGGAACTCCATCGCCATCGGCCGCATGACGGGCGTGCCCCGCTCGTGCGCCTCGATGCCCGCCTGATACAGGTACGGCATCAGCCGCAGCTTGAGCTTGGTGAACACCCGGGTGACCTCGACCGCCTCCTCGTCGAACGCCCACGGCACCCGGTACGACGACGAGCCGTGCAGCCGCGAGTGCGAGGACATCAGCCCGAAGGCCACCCACCGCTTGAACACGCCGGGATCGGGGGTGCCCTCGAAACCCCCGATGTCGTGGCTCCAGAACGCGAAACCGGAGAACGCCAGCGACAGGCCGCCGCGCAGGCTCTCGGCCATGGACTCGTACGACGAGCCCGAGTCGCCGCCCCAGTGGACGGGCAGCCGCTGACCGCCCGCGGTCGCCGAACGGGCGAACAGCACCGCCTCGCCGCGCCCACGCCGCTCCTCCAGCACCTCGAAGACGGCCTGGTTGTAGAGCTGGGCGTACAGGTTGTGCATGCGCTCGGGCGAGGAGCCGTCGTGGTAGACGACGTCGAGCGGGATGCGCTCGCCGAAGTCGGTCTTGAACGCGTCCACACCCTGGTCGAGCAGGCCGCGCAGCTTCGACTGGAACCAGCGCGTCGCGCCCGGGTTGGTGAAGTCCACCAGGCCCATGCCGGCCTGCCACATGTCCCACTGCCAGACGCCGCCGTCGGGCCGCCGCAGCAGATAGCCGCGCTCGGCCGCCTCGGCGAACAGCGGCGAGCGCTGCCCGATGTACGGGTTGATCCACACGCATACGCGCAGGCCCTTGTCGTGCAGCCGGGCCAGCATGCCTTCGGGGTCGGGGAAGACGCGCGGGTCCCAGGTGAAGTCGCACCAGTTGAACTCGCGCATCCAGAAGCAGTCGAAGTGGAACACCGACAGCGGCAGGTCGCGCTCGGCCATGCCGCCGATGAACGAGGTGACGGTCTGCTCGTCGTAGTCGGTGGTGAACGAGGTGGACAGCCACAGCCCGTACGACCAGGCGGGCAGCCGGGCGGGACGGCCGGTCAGCGCGGTGTAGCGTTCGAGGATCTCCTTGGGCGTGGGCCCGTAGATGA
Source organism: Nonomuraea sp. NPDC052634 (assembly GCF_040678535.1). Lineage (NCBI taxonomy): Bacteria > Bacillati > Actinomycetota > Actinomycetes > Streptosporangiales > Streptosporangiaceae > Nonomuraea > Nonomuraea sp. NPDC052634. The sequence continues at coordinate 172,886 of NZ_JBFATY010000002.1, forward strand.
CGAAGTACTCAAGGCTCTCCCCCTCGACGGAGAACTGCACGCGCTGCACCACCTCCGAGCCCACCTCGTACGAGACGTGCCCCGGGTGGTTGACGAACACGCCGTAGCCCCGGTTGGTGAGGTAGAACGGCACGTTCTTGTACGCCTGCTCCGACGAGGTGCCGCCGTCGGCGTTCCAGATGTCGACCGTCTGGCCGTTCTTGACCAGCGGGCCGAAGCGCTCGCCGAGCCCGTAGACCACCTCGCCGACGCCGAGCGAGAGCTGCTGGGCGAGGTGGGCCGACGGCCCGGTCCTGCGCTTGCCGACCGGCCCGGGGTCGGTCTGGGCGTCGGCGTCGAGCCGGAAGTAGCCGATCGACTTGTGGCCGCTCTCGGTGAGCCGCCGCTCGCCCGCGTGGAAGGCCAGGTTCCAGGGGGCGCCGGGCGTCACGGTGGCGCTGAGCGCTCCGCTGGTGAGCGTCGTGCCGTCGGTCTTGGCCGGGCCGTCGCCGTCGCCCGGCAGGTCGAAGCCGCGCTGCTCGCCGCCGCCGATGTGGTGGTCGATGCGGACGCGGATCACGTTCTCCAGCGGTGACGACAGCCGCAGGGTCAGCACCGGGCGGTTGAGCGTGTCGCCGCGGCGGGTGATGACGGTGGTGGGCGCGGTCACGGTGATCGCGTCGTCTTCTGTGTGGATGTCGTAGGCCTCGGCCGCGTACAGCGCGGTGACGCCGGGGCGGAGCTGCCAGAGCCCGTCGGTGAACTTCATGGTTCTAGCCTTTCAGCCCGCCCGCGAGCAGGTCCGCCCGCCAGAAGCGCTGCAGCACCAGCAGCAGCACGATCAGCGGGATCACGGCGACGGCCGAGCCGGTGATGACCAGCGAGTACAGGTCGCCGCCGCCCGCGCCCTTGCCGAGGAACGTGTACAGGCCCAGCGTGATCGGATACTTGTCCTGGTCGGAGAGCATGATGAAGGGCAGCAGGCAGTTGTTCCAGATGCCGACGAACTGCAGCAGGAACACCGTGACCAGGCCCTGGTCATCATCGGCAGCACGATCGTGACGAAGATCCGCAGCTCGCCCGCGCCGTCCAGGCGGGCCGCCTCCAGCGTGCTGTCCGGCACCGCGGCCACCGCGAAGACCCGGCACAGGAAGATGCCGAACGGGTCATTCCGGACAGGCAGCGGGCGCAAACGGACACGACGCTCTTGCGGAGCGCGGGGCCTACGTAGACTCCACCCCGTCGGCGTCACTGGAACGCGGGCGATGCGCCGAGGGCGTTCGATCGAGGGGTCGCCATGCCTGCTGACATGCGTGACGGCGCGGGCGATTTCTCCGCGCCGCAGAGCCGGAGCTCGGGCGCGCTCATCCGGGCCTGGCGCGGCCGGGCGCTGCTGACCCAGGAGGAGCTCGCCACCAAGAGCGGCGTCAACGTGCGGACGATCCGCCGCCTGGAGAACGACGCCGTCCACCGTCCCCGCAGCAGGTCGCTCAGGCTGCTCGCGGAGGCGCTCCAGCTCGACCCGTACGAGCAGGCGCTGCTGGCCGCCGCCGCGACGTCCGCGGGCAGCGCGGACAAGGCCGCCCACGCGAAGGACGCGGGAGACGACGCCGAGACGGGCGACGGCCGCCAGGCTAAGGCCACCGCCGGGTGGCGTGCCCCCCCGCCAGCTCCCCAGGGGTGTGCCGCGGTTCGTGGCCAGGGCCGGGGAGCTGGCGGAGCTGGACGCGCTGCTGGGCCCGCGAGCGGACGAGGCGGGCACGCGGATCTGCGTCGTCTCCGGCATGGCGGGCATCGGCAAGACGTGCCTGGCCCTGCACTGGGGACACCGGGCACGCGCGTGGTTCCCCGGACGGCCAGCTGTACGTGAACCTCAAGGGCTTCGGCCCGGCGGGCGACGCGGTGGACCCCCGGGACGCCCTGGCCACGTTCCTGGAGGCGCTGGGCGTGCCGCCGCGCCGGATCCCCGAAGACCTGCCCGCCCGCGCCGCGCTGTACCGGACGATCCTGGCGGACAAGCGGGTCCTGATCGTGCTGGACAACGCCGGGCAGGCCGATCAGGTCACGCCGCTGCTGCCCGCCGCACCGTCCTGCGCGGTGCTGGTGACCAGCAGGAACGCGCTGACCGGCCTCATCGCGACGGAGGCGGCCGCCGCGCTGCCCCTCGGCCTGCTGCGTCCCGGCCAGGCAAGAGAGCTGCTGGCGGCCCGGCTCGGCGCGGCCCGCGTCGCCGCCGAGCGCGAGGCGGCCGACGCCATCGTCGCGCGCTGCGCCGGGCTGCCGCTCGCGCTGGGCATCGCGGCCGCGCACGCCGCCGCGCACGCGACCACCCTGGCCGCGGTCGCCGCCCGGCTCGCCGGCCGGGGCAGGCGGCTGGACACCCTCGACGCGGGCGACCCGGCGGCCGACGCCCGTACGGCATCGGCCACGCCTGCCATCGGGCAGGGCGGCACGCGGACGCGGTACGCGCCGAACTCGCCGCCCTCCCTTGACCCCGGTCCGGCGGTGAGGGCCGGCCCGCCCCTCGGGCGCTGAGCGGCACCGGTCAGAAGGCGAGATGCCGAAAGGAGGACCGGACAGGAGGCGAGACCGGGAAAGGGCCCAGGGCAGGAGGCGGTCAGCTCTCGGCGAGGGCCTCTTCGCCGACCTTCGCGCGGAGCCGGTCGTTGGCCTGTTCGAGCGCGTCCAGCACGATCGCCCGCCGCTCCTCGTCCACCTCGCCCAGCGTCTCCTCGGCCAGCTCGGTCCAGACGCCTTCGATGGCGGGCAGCAGCCGGTGTCCTGCCTCGGTGACGACGATGCGGACCTGGCGGCGGTCGGTGGGGACGGGTTCGCGGCGGAACCAGCCGCCGGTCTCCAGGCGGGCGAGGCTGCGGGTGGCGGTGGGCTGCTCGACGCCGAGCCGGGCGGCGAGCTGGGAGACCGTCATGCCGTCGGGCTCCTGCGCCAGCACCCAGAGCAGCACGTCCTGGCCGGGATGCAGGCCGAGCGCGGCGAGCTTGCGCGCCTTGGACGCGCGGTAGAGCTGGCTCATCTTGTTCAGCGCCCGGTTGACGCGCATCACCTCACGTGCTTCCACAGGACCTCACCCTACTGGTATATAGTCGGCTACCAGATAGCCGACTATGGAAATGAGAGATCGCAATGGACCTCGGACTGGCAGGACGGGTGGCGCTGGTCACGGGCGCGTCGGGCGACATCGGCCGCGCGATCGCCGCGTTACTGGCGCAGGAGGGCGCCCTGGTCGCCGCGACCTGGCACCGGAACGAGCAGCGGGCCCGCGAGCTGGTGGACTCGATCGCCCGCGAGGGAGGCAAGGCCACGGCGGTCCGCCTCGACCAGCGCGACGAGGGGTCGATCCGGGCGGCCGTCGAGCAGGTGCGGCGCGACCTCGGCGAGATCGCGGTACTCGTCGCCAACGCGGTGTCCTGGCCGACGAGGGGACCCGAGACGTGGGAGAGCCTGACCGGCGACTTCACCGCCAACGTGACGGGGACGCTGTCGGTCATCGAGGCCGCGCTGCCCGGCATGCGGGCGGCCGGATGGGGGCGGATCGTGGTGATCTCGTCGGACGTCGTCGCCCAGCCGCTGCCGGCCGGCGTGGCCTACCCCGCCGCCAAGGCCGCGCTGGAGACCGCTGCCGAGGTGCTGGCGGCGCGGGAGGCCCCGTACGGCGTGCTCACCAACGTGGTCAGGCCGGGCTTCACGCTGACCGACCGGGCACTGACCACGCCGGGCTTCGGCCAGGAGGTGGTGGACGCCGAGGCGGCGAAGACGCCCACCCGCCGCATCTGCACCCCGCAGGACGTCGCGAGCACGGTCGCCTACCTCGGCTCGGCCGCGAACGGCCACGTCAACGGCGAGGTCATCTCCGTCGCCGGCGGCCGCCACCTCACCCGCTGACGGCGACAGGCGAACGCCGTCCACCGGCACCGCGCCAGGCCCGCAGGAGCGTGCGGCGGCGCAGCGCCTCGCGGACGGACATCCCGTACGGCCCCCAGCCAGGACGCCTCCCGCCGCACCCGAAGCCCAGCGTGAAACGGCGGCGGGCGGACACGGGAACCCCGCATCCGCCCGCCTGGCCCGTTCAGGCCGTCAGCAGACCACCCAGTAGCGGGCGCTCCAGCGGCTGCCGACGCCGGTGTCGCTGATCCTGCTCGGCGCCATGCTCGCGTTCAAAACCTGCCGCGCGGAATTGAGCAGAACCGTTTGCGTGCCGGTCGTCTGGTTGTTGTGAATGGATCCGACGGTGGAGTTGAACGGCGAGCCCAAAGTGACCGTCCCGCACGCCCACCGCGATAACCGGCTGCCGTTGAAATTGGTGTCCGACCAGAGGCAGGCGTATTCGTACGAGCAGTTCGCGGTGCCCAGCGGAGTGACGGGCTCGTTGACCGAGCGGGCCTTCGCCTCGCCCGGCAGCGGCAGGGTGAGGATCATCGCGCCGTCCTCGTACGCGATCTCGTTGATGCCGATCTGCTTGCCGCCGCCGTAGTCCTTGAGGTGCTTGTCCACCTCGGCCTGTAGCTCCTTCTTCTGCGACTCGGTGAGCTGGATCTCCGGCGGGGCGGCGGCCCGCGGCTGCGCGGCGGCGCTGCCGGCGAGCATGGTGGCGGCGAGCATGACGGCCGTTCCCATCGTGGCGATGATGCGTCCCCAGCGAATCACTGTAAAACCCTTTCTTCCGCGTGCGCCCGTGCATTTCCCGGGCCTCGTGAGAAGTGTGTGATCCGCGCGCGACCGGCGTCGATCTCTTTCGGCCGCCGCCGAAAGTGCGGTGCCTTTATCGCGCGGGGCGTGCCGTCTTTTCCGCCGGATTTCTCAGTACGAAGTGCGGGCGGCCGCTTCGGCGTGCGGCGGCCCGGTGAGCGCCGTGCCGAGCCCGGTCGCGTGGTGGAGCATCAGGTTGGCCTGGCGGACGCTGGCGATGAGCCCGGCCCTGCGCAGCACGTGGGCGTGCTCGCTCGCCGTGCTGACGGAGACGCCGACGTCGCGGGCCAGCTCGCTGGTGGTGCAGCCCGGGGCGTGCGCGATCCGGCTGAGGATCTCCGCCCGCGTCCTGCCCAGGAGCGCCACCAGGTCCCGGCTCGCGACGTCGTCCGGCATGGCCCTGCGGGGGATCGGGAAGACCAGCACGGGCGGCAGCGCCGGGTCCACCAGCGTGACCGGGTTCGCCCGGCCGAAATAGGTGGGGATCAGCGTCAGGCCGCGCCCGCGCAGGTGCACCTCCCTGCCCGCCCCCGCCGGGTAGTCGACCTCCAGCACGGGAGGGCGCCAGCGCATCGCCGGCGCGAGCCCGGCGAGCAGCTGTTCCGCGCCGCCGGAGACCAGGTGACGGTGCATGATGGCGCGTTCCGCCGCCAGCGCCCGGTCGGCCGCCGCCCAATGCGGAGCGAGCACGGCCCGGCAGTACGCCGTCACGACCCGCCCGAGCCGCTGCAACGTCCGCTGATCGCCGCGTGCCAGCTCCTCGAGATCGGCCGAGGCCACGCCGGCGCTGCGGCGCAGCAGCTCCATGTCGTGCCGCACGCGCTTTGTCGGGGTGTCCAGCAACGCCTCGATGGCCAGGTCGTCGCCCGCCTGCGCCTGGATCGGAGTGAGGAAGTCGGGGAAGTACGGGCCCCGTGGCACGAGCGGAAGCAGCAGGTGGCGCACCGACGGCAGCAGGCCGTACTGCTTGAGCCGGACCCGCGCCTGGCGGCGCCACGACGCGAGCGTCTGGTCGCCGTCGCGGGCCTGCAGGCGGTGCAGGCTGCCCACCATCTCCCATAACAGGTCGGTACGGGTCGCGATGCGGGTGAGCGCGAGATCGTCCGCGGTGAACACGATGCGCAGCACGTTCTTGGCATGGCCGACCATCAATCCCCCTTGTCCGCCGTGGCCCTCGTACTCCCCCTGGATGCGTGGGCCGGCCACGGGCGCGCGTCTGACGATCGGAGTATCACTCGATCACGAGGGCCGGGGAATCTTCGATCCCCTACAAGTAGGGCATCAGGCGGCCACAATGCGGACCGGCCGCTTCAGGCGGAGGGCCGACGACGGGCAGCGCCGATCACCGTACGGGACGCTTTGACACCTTCATAGGTAACCGCTATCTATTTGGCTAACCGTTAGGGGGTGGCATGCAGGACGCGGTGCTGGCGCTGCTCGCCAAGGAGCCGTCGCACGGCTACGAGTTGCACGCCCGGCTGCGCCGCAGCCTGGGCCCGCTCGGCGAGGCGATGAACCGGGGCCAGATCTACGTGACGCTGGCCCGGCTGGAGAAGGCAGGGCTCGTCGTCTGCGAGCGCGCCGACGGCCTGCCCGACCGGCCCGAGCGCAAGGTCTACGCGCTCACGCCCGCCGGGCAGCAGCGGGTGGCCGCCTGGCTGGCCGAGGTGGGCTGGCCGAAGCCGGACCTCGCCGAGTTCCATCTCAAGCTGGCCGCCGCCGCGGCGGCCCGGCTGGCCGACCCGGTGGAGCTGATCGCGGCGCAGCGCCGCGAGCTGCTGCGCCGCCTGCGCGAGACGCAGCAGGCGGCGCTCGCCGAGCCGCCGGAGTCGGGCGCCGCCCTGCTGCTGGAGGGGGTCGTGCTGCGGTTGCAGGCGGACCTGCGCTGGCTCGACGCCTGCGAACGAGCCTGGACCCGTACGGAGGACGCATGATCGCGGTGCAGGCCCGTGGCCTGGTGAAGACGCACGGCCAGGGGCGGAGCCGGGTCCGCGCGGTGGACGAGGTCGATCTGGAGGTGCCCGAGGGGCAGACGCTGGCCGTCATGGGGCCGAGCGGCTGCGGGAAGTCCACCCTGCTGCACTTGCTCGGCGGCCTCGAACGGCCGAGCGGCGGCGAGGTGTGGGTGGCGGGGCAGCGCATCGACACGCTGAGCGAGCGGGCCCTGGCCCGCCTGCGGCGGCGCTCCGTCGGCTTCGTCTTCCAGGCGTTCCACCTGGTGGAGGAGCTGTCGGCGGCGGAGAACGTGGAGCTGCCCGCGCTGCTGGCCGGGCGTTCGCCCCGGCAGGCCAGGCGGCGGGCGTCCGAGCTGCTGGAGCGGGTGGGGCTCGCCGAGCGTGCCAGGCATCTGCCGTCGGAGCTGTCGGGCGGGCAGCGCCAGCGGGTCGCCATCGCCCGCGCGCTGGTCAACGAGCCTCGGGTCGTCCTCGCCGACGAGCCGACGGGGAATCTCGACAGCGCGGCGACCAACGACATCCTGCGCGTCTTCGAGGAGTTGCGGCGCTCCGGTCAGACCCTTGTGATCGTCACCCACGACGAACGGGTGGCGGCCACCGCCGACCGGCTGATCATGATGCGCGACGGCATGTTCGTCGGCGACACGGTCATGGCGGGCACGGGCGGCGGCGGATGGTTGTCCGGGCTGGGCGGCCACATCGGGCTGGGGGGCTGAGCACCGTGGGCTCCCTTGACGCCTCCAGGCAGGCCCGGCGGGCTCATCGGGCTGGAGAGCCGAGCGCCGTGGGCTCCGATCGCACCGGGGGACTGAGCGCAGCCGGATTTCTCGCCCTTCTCGTGCGGCTGGTGCGTGCCGATCTGCGCCGGCATCGCGTTCAGGGCGTGCTGCTGCTGATCGCGGTGGCCGTGGCCGCGGCGACGCTGGCCGTGGGGGTGTCCCTGCCCGACGTCAGCGACTCGCTGTACGCGCAGACGCGCGCCGCCACCGCAGGCCCCGACGTGGTGGTGCTGTCCGGCGACACGGGCCCCGCCGTGTCCTCGGCGCTGGCCTCCCTGACGGAGGATCCGCGTGTCGTCGCCCATCGGGGCCCGTACCGCGTCGTCTACGCCGATCTCATCGCGCGCGACGGGATCGCGTCCCCGGTCGTGGTGCACGCCATCGGCGAGCGGCCCGCACCGGTCGAGCGGCCGGTGGTGACCTCGGGCCGGTGGGTAAGCCCAGGCGGCGTGGTGCTCGAACGCGGCTTCGCCACCGCGCTCGGCGTCGGCCCCGGCGACGAGGTCACGATCGCCGGCCGGACGTACCCCGTCGTGGGGATCGCCGTCACGGCGGCCACCTCGATCTACCCGTGGGCGGCGCAGATCGGCCCAGGCGGAGGTCCCAGCGACTACAGCGGCCTGGCCTGGCTGACCACGTCCGACGCGCGCACCCTCGCTCGGTCCGGCGACCTGCCGGTGACCACCGCCGTGGACCTCAAGCTGCGCGATCCCGCCACCGCCGACACCTTCCGCGACGCCCACCACGAGCTCGACGGGATCAGGGTGAACTTCCACTCCTGGCAGTTCAAGGCCCGGCACGACAAGACCATCCTCAGGAACGCCCAGCCGATCCTGGTGCTCGGCGGCTGGCTGCTCGACCTGCTGGCCGTCACCGGCGTGGCCGCGCTGGCCGCCGGGCGGGCCGCCGAGCAGACCCGCAGGGCAGGTCTGCTCAAGGCCGTCGGCGCCACGCCCGGCCTGATCGCGATCGTCCTGCTCGCCGAATACCTGGTGCCGGCGCTGGCCGGGAACGCACTCGGACTGGTGACCGCCCGGCTGGCCATGCCCGCCATCGCCAGCCCCACCGCCAGCCGTATCGGCGACGTCTCACTGACCGGCACCGCCGTGGTCGCGGCGACGCTGCTGGCCGTCGCGGTGGCGGTGCTGTCCACGCTGCGTCCCACGTTGCACGCCATGCGTACGGCGACGGTCACGGCACTGAGCGCCGGCGTCCGCAGGCCGGCGCACCGGCCCTGGCTGACCAGGCTGTCCGCGCTGCTGCCCACGCCGCTGCTCCTCGGACTGCGGCTGACCGCCCGCAGACCGGGCCGCGCCGTGCTGCAGGGGTGCGCCACCGCCGTCACCGTGATCACGCTGGTCGCCCTGCTGGCCCTGCACGCCCAGCACGACCGCGGCTACGGCCTGGGCGGCTCGCAGGCCCTGCCGAACCTGCGCGGCGAGCACGACCGCGCGCTGCTGCTCGCCGTCACCGTGCTGATCGTGGCCCTGGCCGTGGTGAACACGCTGATCCTCACCTGGACCACCGCCATGGACGCCCGGCTGAACCTGGCCATCGCCCAGGCCGTCGGCGCCACCCCCGGGCAGGTCGCCGCCGGGCTGTCCGTCGCCCAGCTCCTGCCGGCGCTGTCCGGCGCGCTCGCGGGTGTTCCGCTGGGCGCTGTGCTGCTGTCGCTGCTCGCCGCGCGCAACGCCGCGGCGCCGCCCATGCCGGGGCTGCTCGGGGTGGCGGTGGCGACCGTCCTGGTGACGGCGGCGCTCGTCGCCCTGCCCGCGCGGCTGGCGGCCCGCCGCCCCGTGGCCCCGACGCTCACCGCCGAAGCGGCCTAAGCGGCGGGGTGGAGTAAGCGGCGGGACCGGCAGGCGACGCGACCAGCGGCGCAGCGAGATCAGCGGCGCGGCCCTCAGCGCCGGGGGCGGTGCGATCGGAGCCGCGTGCACCAGAATGGGGGCGATGTCAGATCAGCTCCTCGCGCGGGCCGCCGCCTCGCTCCACGGCCTGGCGCTCGGCGACGCCTTCGGCTCGCAGTTCTTCGTCCCCGCCAACCGCGATCATCTGTCCGCGCGTTCGCTGCCGCCCGCTCCGTGGCAGTGGACGGACGACACCGAGATGGCCTGCTCGATCTACCGGGTGCTCGCCGATCACGGCGGCATCGACCAGGACGAGCTGGCGGCGAGCTTCGCCGCCCGCCACGACTTCGATCGAGGCTACGGCCCGTCCACGAACCGGATGCTCCGGCTGGTACGCGAGGGCGGCGACTGGCGTGAACTGTCGGCGGGGCTGTTCGACGGGAAGGGCTCGTGGGGCAACGGCGCCGCGATGCGGGTGGCGCCGCTCGGCGCGTGGTTCGCTGGTGACGCGGCGGAGGCCGCCCGGCAGGCCGAGCTGTCGGCGCGGGTCACCCACACCCATCCCGAGGCGGTGGCGGGCGCCGTGGCCGTCGCGGTGGCGGCGGCGGTGACCGCCGCGGATCCCGGCCTGCCCGCGGGGCCGTTCCTCGACCGGGTCGCCGAGCACGTGCCGCCCGGCATGGTCCGTGACGGCATCACCGAGGCCAGGCGGCTGCTCACGATCGGCGACCCCGCACTGGCCGCCGGTGCGCTCGGCAACGGGCGGCAGGTGGCGGCGCACGACACGGTGCCGTTCACGCTGTGGGTGGCCGCCCGGCACCGCGACGACTTCGAGACGGCCATGTGGACCACGGCGGTGGCGGGCGGCGACGTCGACACCACGTGCGCCATCGTCGGCGGCATCGTAGCCGCCGGCCCGCAGGCGCACCTGCCACGGCAGTGGCGGGTGCGCTGCGAGCCGCTGCCCGGCTGGGCCGCCGCCCCGCCGCTCACCTTCTAGGCGACCGGGTCACTTCCCGCAGTGCTCGAGCTTCGAGGTGTACTTCTTCTTGCCGTAGTCGCCGCCCCACTGGACGCAGTAGCCCTTGGCCTTGAGCTTGACCGGCCCGGCGTAGGTGGTGAAGTAGCCGGAGTCCACCACGTAATTCTGGCGCTCACGGCGGATGATCGCCTTGAGGAAGACCTTCTTCTTGCTGGGCTTGTTGCGCCAGGTCACCACACAGTTGGTCGTGCCGTTGTAGAGCAGGTAGACGGTGGCGCCGCCCAGGGGCTGGCGGTCGATCACGTGGTACTTGCCGCCGCCGCAGGCGGCGATGGGCGACGAGGCGGCCTGCGCCGGGGCGCTCGTGAGGAGGGATCCGGCGAGGGCCGCCGCGCTGGTGAGCGCGAGCACGCCTGCCCTGGTGAAGATGCGCATAAAAGCCGTTCCTAACGATGGACGTCGGTGAGTGGTGGCCTCCCGCCGTGCTGCGCGGCGAGGCGCGCGATCATGATGATCGTTCACACACGTGTGCGGCAACTTATGCACCTTTGCTACCTATGTCAACCTGAGTAAAACGCATCCCTCGATCCCCGGCAGTCACTCGCCGCCCACGCGCAGCGCGGCGTCGAGGTTGCGGCGGCGGGTCAGGGTGGCGTGCGCGTACGACCCGGCCAGCGCGCACAGCGCCAGCCCGGCCGCCAGCGCCAACGGCGTGAGCAGCCCGGGCGCGTGGCCGGTGACGGGCAGGCCGCCGGCGAAGACGGACACGTCCACTCCTGGCCCCAGCGCGGCCGGCAGGATCATGCCCAGCGCCACGCCGACGGGCGCGGTGATGAGGACGACGGGCAGCAGCTCCAGCAGGACCAGCCACCGGGCCTGCCGGTCGGACAGCCCGAGCGTGCGCAGCAGCGAGATCGTCCGCGTCCGCCCCTCGGCGCCGGCGACGAGCGACATGACGATGGCGACCAGCGCGTACGCCCCCAGCGCCACCGTCACCACCACCATCGTCGTGCGGACGGTCGCGGTGAGCGGGTCGGCCTGGATGTCGCGCAGCGCCGCCGCCTGTGTCTCCACGGTGGCCGATGGGACGAGCCGGGCCAGCTCGGCGGGCGCGATGTCGCCCTTGATCAGCAGCGTGTTGGCGGCGGGCCAGGGCAGCACCTCCCACGGCAGGAGGATGAACTGCCCGCTGGAGTAGAACCCGGGCACGGAGTCGATCACGCCCCGGCCGTTCACCGGCGCCTCCGACAGCCACGTGAGGTCGAAGGCGCCGCGCTGTCCCAGCGCGGGCGAGAGCAGCGCGGACGTGGCGCCGGACAGCGCGGGCGGGGTGATGGGCGCGCCTTCGGTGACCCTGCGCCAGGCGTCGAGTTGCACGGCGACGGTGTACGGCTGCTCGCCGGTGTCCGGGATCTGGGCGCGGCCGGTGAGCGCGAGGGCCACCTCGTCGACGCCGGGCGCCCGGCGTACCCGCTCGATCACGTCGGCCGGGATGTCCTCGATCGACGTCACCTTGATCGGCGCGCCCACCTTCTGCCAGGACGCCAGAAGCTGCGTGGTGGTGATCCCCTCGTGGATCACGGCGGCGAACACCGACAGGCTCAGCGCGGGCAGCAGGATCAGCACCGGCAGCGCGCCGGTGAACCGCTGCCGCGCCGCCCTGGCCAGCCCCAGGAACGGCACGGCCGAGCGCCCTTTGGCGGCCAGCCGGACGACGAGCCGCAGCGGATAAGGGTGGCACCGCAACGTGATCAGCGCGGCGGCGAGCGTCAGCGCGACCGGGATCAGCAGCAGGTACGGGTCCTGCTGCGCGGTGCCGGACGGCCCGCGGGCGCGCAGCGCGTACGCGCCCGCCAGCGCGAGCACGACGACCAGCGCCTCCACCGTGACGCGCCGCGCCGACGGCCGGACGGCGGCGAGGTCGGCGCGGCGCTCCCGCAGCGGGGCGCGGTGGGCCAGCGCCACGCGGGTCCCGGCGAAGGCCACCGCGGCGACGACCACGACCGCCGGGCCGATGTGCACGATCGGCAGCGCGGGTCCCGCCGGCAGGAACGACAGGCCGTACCCGGCGAGGGCGGCGGGGACCACGGTGAGCGCGGTCAGCCCGGCCCCCGCGGCCACCACCTGCCACAGCGCGGCCCCGCGTGCCCTGGCCAGGGCGAGCGTGCGCTCCAGGCGGTCGGTCAGCAGCCGGACGGCCAGCGCGATCACGCCGAGCGCGACCGCGAACAGCCCGCCGAGCACCAGGTACAGGACGGTCTGCGCGGCCGACAGCGCGGTCATGAAGGCGTCGATGAGCTGCGGCAGCCCGCTGACGAGGCGGTAGCTGATGGTGCCGTCGCCCTGGACGTCCACCTGCCGGTGGAAGTCGGCGACCGCGGGCGGGATGCCGGGCGCATCGAGGGCGTTCGCGCCCCATGGGTCGAGCGGCAGGATCCAGCGGTAGGTGAGCGTGCGGGTCCTGTCGCTCAGCGCGGCCAGCCCGGCGTCCGACATCAGCGTGGTGGTGTGCAGCTCCTCCGGCCCGTCCATGGGGACGACCCTGGTGACGTGGAGCATGTCCGCGTCGTGGCCCCAGGCGGGGTCGGCCGGGTTCGCGGCCCGGTAGACGCCGACGATGCGCACGGCCGTGGAGACGCTCGCGCCGAGCAGCCGCATCTGCCCGACGCGCAGCCCCATCCTGGCCTCGGCCTCCTCGGCGATGCCCACCTCGATGACGGGGATCGCCGAGCCCATGTACCGCATGGACGAGGGCGCGCCGGGCGCGCGGCCCCGCACCCACGTCACGCGCCGGTCGGCGTCGGACAGCCAGCCGAGGTTGACGAACTCGCGAATATCGCCGGTGCCGTCGGCGGGCGTGCGGAAGGTCTTGGCGCTGATATGGCCGCCGGGCGCGACGAGCGGGCGCAGCGCGGCCGGTATGAGCCCGCGCCAGCGCCGTCCGGCGGCCTCGAACTCGGCGCGCGAGTGCATCTCCCCGGCGGGCAGCGCGGGAGCGCCGGTGACGACCAGGTCGGTACGCGCCACTCCGGCCGTGGCCAGCGACCGGCGCAGCGCCTCGTCGTACGACGCCTGCATGGTCCTCGGCAGGCCGGACACGAGCAGGCAGGCGACCGCCGCCAGCACGGCGAGCAGCGCCACGGTGCCCGCGTGCGCGCGTACGCCCAGGGGGATACTCACCGCTCCTCCAAGCTCTGCCCTCGCCACATGCGCCGGGCCAGCCCGGCGACGATCACCGCAAGCGCCGCCGTCACCAGGGCGAGCATCACGGCCACGGACGGCCACGGGAGCCGGAACAGCACGGCGGGCTCGACCGCCGCCGCCTGCCCGGACAGGACGATCCGCGGGACGACCAGGTTCCCGACGGCCACGGCGAGCGCGGTGCCGGACACGAGCGACAGCCCGACGACGAACGCCTGCTCGGTGGCGAGCATGCCGAGCATCTGACCGGGCCCGGTGCCGAGCGCCCGCAGCACGGCGAACTCGGCCCGGCGTTCGCGCGCGGCTACCACGGCGTTCACCAGGAAGCCGAGCACCGCGAAGCCGAGCGCCGCGGCGAACCCCAGCGTCAGACCGCCGTGCAGCGCCCCGACCAGCGGATCGCCACGCAGCCGCGCGGCCAGTTCGTGCCGGTCGACGGCGCCGGCGTCCCATTGGGGGTTGCGGCGGAGCACCTCTTCGGCGGGCGCGGAGTCGGGGGTGGCGAGCCACCATTCGGTGGCGGGGCGGGACGGCAGCGCCGCGGCCAGCTCGTACGCGTGCAGCGACTCCCAGTCGGCGAGCACCGCCTGCTGCCCGGGTTCGCCGGTGGGCATGCTCGCCACGATGCCCGCCACCTTGATCCGCATGACGTTCCCCGCGAAGCGCACGGACCCGTCCTGCCCCTCGCGGAGCTTGAGCGTGGCGGCGAGGCCGGGCGTGAGTACCACGGGCAGCGGGCCCGGCGCGAAGCGGTCGGCTCCGAAGGCGGTCACGCCCTGCGGGTTCGTCGCGGCCGAGGTGACGGGGACATCCGTGCCGTCCGCGCTCAGCCCGGCCAGCCGCAGGCCCGCCTGCTCGTCGCCGGCCAGGCCGCGTACGGACAGCGGATAGGTGATCTCGCCGGAGCGGCCCGCCAGCGCCGCCAGATCGAGCCGCACCATGTTGACGCCTTCACGCAGCTCGCCGAGCGGCAGGTCGTGCCAGGTGCCGAGCGCGTCCGACAGCACGAGCCTGCCGGTCGCGGCGGCCGGAGACTCCACCCGCACGGTGAGGGCGCGCGGCCTGCCGGGCAGCTCCAGGCGGCCGGCCCGCTCGCCCTTGATCGCGGCGGCGAGCTGCGGGACCGTACGCGACGACAGGTCGGGACGCAGGTGGAACACCTGGGGCAGCCGGTCGGCGTCCAGGGCGAGCAGCAGCGCGCTCTCACCGCCCACGTCGGTCTGCGCGCGGAAGGCCGGCGAGGCGGCGGTGATGCCGGGCAGCCCCGCGAACGCCGTGCCCCGGCCGAGCACGCCCAGCTCGGGCGCCTCGTACGGGCCCGGCAGGCGCAGGTCGGCACCCGCCCGGTGATCGGCCTGGTCACGGTGCGAGTCCCGCCAGGTGGCGGTGGTGGCCATGGAGACGACGCCGACCGCGATGGCCAGCGTCAGCAGCAGCGCCGGGCCCGCGTACCTGAGCGGACGCCTGCTGACCTGCCAGGAGCCGAGCGCGGCGGGGAGGGTGGCGCGGCGCGCGGTGATCCGCTCGGCCAGCCGCGACACGCGCGGCACCAGCCGCAGCCCCAGCAGGCCGCCCGCGAGCAGGGCGAGCGCGGGGCCGGAGATGATCAGCGGGTCGATGCCGAGCCCGCCCGCCGCCGTCGCGGTGACCGGCCCGCCGTAGCGCTGGAGCTGCCAGATCGCCAGCGCGGCCGCCGCGAGCAGCGCGATGTCGCCGCCCGCGCCGTGGATCAGCGCGCGCCGCAGGCCGCGCCCGCGCGCCGACTGCTCCTGCACGTACGTGCGCCGCCCGCCGGCCACCGACGGCAGCGCGAGCAGCACGGCAGCGGCCAGCGCCGCCCCGGACGAGACGAGGTACGCGCCCGCGTCCGGCGCCACCGGCGGGGACGCCATCCCGGGCAGCAGCCCGATCAGCGCGATCAGCGGCGGCCCGAGCAGCGGCGCCACCACCGCGCACGGGAGCGCGATCAGCAGGGCCTCGCCGCCCGCCAGCGCCACGAGCCTGCCCGTGCCCGCGCCGCGCGAGCGCAGCAGCGCCGTCTCCATGCGGCGGTGGTCGGCCAGCAGCCGCGCGGTGAGCACCAGCGCGTACCCGGCGAGCAGCAGCAGTTGCAGCATGGAGATCAGCAGGACGGAGCGGGTCACCAGGGACGCGCTGTCGAGCTGGGTGAGCAGCGCGGGCAGCTCCGTGGCGGCCAGGCAGCTCACGCAGCCGCCCGCCATGAGCCTGGCGCCGATCCCCTCGGCGGCCGCCGCCAAGGGGCGCAGCCGCTCGGAGGTGAGCGCGCCGAAGTCCGGCTCGGCCGCCCACACCGCCCTGACGCTGGTGGCGAAGCCCGCGACGAACGTCTCCCGCGTCACCATCAACGGCCCGTACGTGGTGTACTCGCCGCGCTCCACGCCCCGGCTCAGCAGCTCCTCGCCCGCCCACCGCTCGCTCACCGGGTCGTCGAGCCGGAAGACGCCGACGACGCGGACCTTGACCGGCTTGCCGTCGCTCCTGGCCTTCGTGACGAACTCCGCGCCGCTTGCGAACCCGGTCGCGGTGGCGGCCGGCTCCGAGATGACCGCCTCCACGCTCTCCCCGCCGGTTCGCGGCCACCTGCCGGTGACCAGCCGGGCGTGCCGGTCGAGCCCGTCGTGGCTGCCGAAGCGCAGCAGCCCCGGCAGGTCCGCGTCCTCCTGGCCGGGCATGACGTACGAGTCGGAGCGCAGGCTGGTGGTGACGGCCGGGGGTGCGCCGAAGGCGGCGGCCAGCTCGTCGCGGACGAGCCGGTCGTACCGGGGGAATGTGGTGGCGTCGACCTGGGCGGTGACGGTGACGCTCGTCTGGCG
Source organism: Nonomuraea sp. NPDC052634 (assembly GCF_040678535.1). Classification (NCBI taxonomy): domain Bacteria; kingdom Bacillati; phylum Actinomycetota; class Actinomycetes; order Streptosporangiales; family Streptosporangiaceae; genus Nonomuraea; species Nonomuraea sp. NPDC052634. The sequence goes on from NZ_JBFATY010000002.1 coordinate 189,173, forward strand.
GTAGGAGGCGTCCTGTACGGCGCGGCGCACGCCCGGCCCGGCGATGGCGGCGGCGTACATGATCATCGCCACCAGCGTGGTCGTCGCCAGGAGGATCGCCCCGAACGCGCCGAGCAGGAGCAGCGGCTCGTCCAGGGCCCGCTTCACGACCAGCGGCGCCCGCATGTTCGGCCTCTCCTTCCCCGTTCCTCATAGACCTTCGGACGGGGCGGGGAACCGCGGCAAGAGTGATCGACCAGCTGATACGGGAAGGTGACCCGGGCCGTCTCGCGGCGGAAGCGGCCGGGTAGCCGTCATCGACCGCCGGAATGCGGAAACGTCAGGGTGCCGCACGCGCGGCAAGCGGCCCGTACGCACGGACGGCGCGGACGGGCCGCGGGCCTGCCGGGCTCAGGCGTTGCGCTCGCCGGTCAGCCGAGCTCCTTGCGCCCTTTCTCCGTGAGCGTCGCCATGTGCACCGCCAGGCCGAACGTGGTGAAGCCCGACCTCGCCGCCTTCGTGAACTCGGCGATCACCTGGTCGGGCGGGTAGTCGTCGACGAGGAAGTCGTAGGCCGCGTCTCCGTGGTCGCGGATGGCGGCGAGAACCGTCTTGGTGGTCAGCTCGGGGTTTCCCACGTTCTCCTCCAGCGGGCTCCTCCTGTGGTCGCCTCGCACCACGGTCGCACCGGACGGCGGAGCCCGCCATCCACCTCAGAGCTGGTTTTTGATCACCTCGGGTGTGTCCGGCACCGGCTTCGCGAGGTAGCGGGCCTCCTCGGAGGGGGTGAGCAGCCGGGCCTCGCGCAGGATCTTCAGCGACTCCCGCCAGGACTCCCTCGCCTCCTCAAGACGGCCGAGGTCGTGCAGGGTGTGGCCGTACCACCAGTGGGACACGGCGAGCCCCATGGCGTAGCCCGCCTCGCGCTGCAGCCTGATCCCCTCCCGGTACTCCTCGGCCGCCTCCTCCAGCAGCCCGTGCGCCCGCAGGCAGTCGGCGAGGGCGTCGTGGCCGATGCCGAGACCGCCGGCGCCGCTCTCCTCCTTGAGCGTCGCCAGACCGCGCCGCGCCTCGTCCACGGCCTCCGCGGTCCTGCCCTGCCGGTAGTAGACCTGCGCCCGGTTGTTGCGGACGTACGCCTCGTGCAGGGTGCGCCCCGTGCGCCGGGTGACCTCGATGGCGCTCCCCAGCGCGGCGAGCGCGGCGTCGTAGCGCCCCATCTGTGTGTAGGTGATGCCGAGATCGTTGAAGATGCCCGCCGTCGTGTCGGGCAGCCCCGCCCGGTCGCAGCAGTCCAGCGCCTCCTCCAGGCAGCGGACCGCCTCCTGGAGATGCCCGAGCTGCTGGTGGATGGCGGCGAGCTCCTGCAGCAGGTTGCTCTGCACCTTCCAGTCCCCCTCCTGACGAGCCTGCCGCAGCACCTCCTCCCCCACCTCCAGGGCCTCGGCGAACCATCCCCTGCGGTCGAACAGCCACAGCAGGTGATAGCCGAGCCCGGCCGCCGAGCGGTCGGCAAGCCGCGTCGCCTGGCGCACCGCGGCCAGGAGATTGTCGCGTTCCCTGTCCAGCCAGGCGTTGGCGTCCTGCAGCGTGGGCAGCTCCTCGCCCGCCTGCTCCGGGGCGAACAGGACGGTGGTCGAGTGGTCGTTCATCAGGTCGTTGGCCCGCTGCGCGGTGGCCAGGTAGTGCTGCAGCATGCGGCCGGCCGCGCTCTTCCGCTCCTCGCCGGGGATGTCCTGCTCGCGCGCGTACAGGCCGACCAGGTCGTGCAGGCGGTAGCGGTCGGGTCCGGCGCGTTCGAGCAGGCGGGCGTCCACCAGATGTTCCAGCGCGTCCTCCGCGCGGTGCTCCGGCCAGCCGGCCAGCGCGGCCGTGGCGGGCGGCGTGCACGCCGGCAGGTCCGCGTGCCCGAGCAGGCAGAGCAGGTGAGCAGCGTCCCGGCCCGCGGGCTCCTCGTGCAGCTGCTGGTGGCTGACCGCGAGGCTGGCACGCACCGCGAGGTCGGCGTACTCCAGCAGGTCGAGCCGCCGGGCGGCGTCGGCGAGCCGGACCGCGAGATGGGAGAGCGGGCGGTCGGGGCGGGCGGCCAGCCGGGCGGCCACGATGCGCAGCGCGAGCGGGAATCCGCCGCAGAGCCGGACGATCTCCCGCGCCGCCTCGGGCTCGGCCTCCACGCGGTCCGCGCCGACGATCCTGGCGAGCAGGGCGGCCGCGTCGGCGTCGCCGAGCCCGCCGAGGTGCAGGTGCCGGGCGCCGTCCAGGGTGGCGAGCGGATGCCGGCTGGTGATCAGGACGCGGCAGCGCGGCCCCGCGGGGATGAGCGGGCGGATCTGGCGTACGTGGCGGGCGTTGTCGAGGATGACCAGCAGGTTGCTCGCGGCGGTGAGCGAGCGGTAGCGGGCCGCCGCCTCCTCGGCGTCGGAGGGGATGGCGGCGCCGTCCAGGCCCAGGGAGCGCAGCAGGCGGCGAAGCGCCTGCGCCGGGTCGAGCGGGGCGAGCCTGTCGGTGGAGCCGTGCAGGTCGACGTAGATGACGCCGTCGGTGAACCGGTCGGCGACGAGATGGGCGACGTGGACGGCGAGCGCCGACTTGCCGATGCCGCCCGGCCCGTCGATCACCGTCACCGGGCTGTCGCTCAGCAGGTCGGCGCGCAGCCGCGCCACCTCGGCGGCCCGCGCCGTGAACGCCTGGACGTCGGCGGGCAGCTCGGCCGGCCTGACGTGCCAGGCCCGCCGCTCACCGGGCAGGTCCAGCTCGGGATCGCCGGCGAGCACGGCCTGGTGCAGCCGGCGTATGTCCTCGCCGGGCTCCAGCCCCAGCTCCTCGACCATGGCCTGGCGCAGGCGCCGGTAGACGTCGAGCGCCTCGGGTGCCCGCCCGTCGCGATAGAGGGCGAGCATGAGCCGGCCGGCCAGGCGCTCGCGCAGCGGATGCTCCCTGACGTGCGCGATGAGATCCACGGCCAGCGCCCGGTGGTCGCCGGTGGCCAGGCGCAGCTCGGCGTGGTCCTCCAGCACGCCGAGCCGCTCGGTCTCCAGCCGTTCGGCCTCGATCACCGCCCAGTGCGCGTCCAGCTCCGGCAGCGCCGGCCCGCGCCACAGCTCCAGCGCGCGGCGGAACAGCACGTCCGCGGTCGCCGCCGCGCCGTCCGCCCAGGCGGCGCGGGCCTGTTCCGCCAGGTGCGCGAAGGCGTGGACGTCCACGCGATCGCGCTCGACCGCGAGCCGGTAGCCGCCGGGGACGGTCTCGATGGCCTCCGCCGCGCCGTGGGCGGCCAGGGTCTCACGCAGCTTCGAGACCACGATGTGCAGCTGCTTGCCCGCGGTGGCGGCGGAACTGCTCGCCCACACGTCGGTGAGCAGCGACTCGGCGGCCACGGCCCGCCCCGCGTCGAGCGCGAGGCGTACCAGCACACCGACCCGCCGCCGCCCGGTGATCGCGACCGCCGTGCCGCCGGCCTCGACCACCAGCGGCCCGAGTAGTTTGATCTCCAGCCCCAACGAACGCTCCCGTCGCCAGCCGAGACCCGGCATTCTACGGCCGGAGGACCCGTCCCCCGGCGGGAGCCGGCGGGAGCCGCCGCCCCGCCGTCACTCCCGTGACACGGCCTTGTCGGCGTCGCGGACGAAGGACGGCAGCAGCTCGACGCCCCAGCCCGGCGCGGTCGGAGCCGGTACGACGCCGCCGCTCACCTGTGGCATCGGCCCGTAGACGCCCTGAGTCCACGGGGTGGTCTCGATGCTCCACTCCTGCGGATGCACGCAGGCCGGCATCGCCGCGGCGAGGTGCAGGGTGAAGACGCGCAGCAGCGAGTCGTTCGCGCAGTGCGGGGTGCACGGGATCCCGGCCGCCTCGGCGAGCACGGCGACCTTGCGGGCCCGCGAGACGCCGCCGATGTAGCCGATGTCGGGCTGCACGATGTCCACGGAGCGCATGGCGATCATGCGGTTGAACTGCGGCAGCGAGAAGTCCTGCTCGCCGCCGGAGACCGCGATGTCCAGGGCCGCGGCGACCTGCGCGGTCGCTTCGAGGTCGGGGAACGGGCAGGGCTCTTCGAAGTGGAAGTAGCCGTGCTCCTCCAGCATCCGCCCGACCCTGATCGCCCTGGGCACGGAGAACCCGCCGTTGGCGTCGGCCGACAGGTCCACGTCGGGGCCGAGCGCGTCGCGCAGATGACCGATGATGCGCTCGGTACGCCCGGGCGCGGCGTCCACGTCGCGGCCCATCGCCTCCCCCACCCGGATCTTGACCGCGCGGAAGCCCTGCTCGGCGATGAGCTCGCCGAGCCGCTCCGCCTCGTCCTCGGGGGTGATCTCGCGGGACATGCTGGAGGCGTACATGGGGACGGACGTCCTGGCGTGCCCGCCGAGCAGCTGCGCCACCGGACGGCCGGCCGCCTTGCCCATGATGTCCCACAGCGCCGTCTCCACCCCGGCGACGGCGCGGTGCAGGAAGCTGCTCGGGAACTTGTAGTGGCGGCGCAGGCACGCGTCCACCAGCGCCTCGGCGTCCCACGGGTCGCGGCCCAGGAACATCGGCGCCACCATGCGGTGCAGCACGCAGACCGTGGTGCCCGCCTCGTACGGCGCGGTCTGCCCGATGCCCTCAAGGCCGTCGTCGGTGCGGACCCGGACGACGGCGAGCGGCCCCCGGGTGAGGGTCTCGATCTCGGTGATCTTCACAGGTGCTTCCTCAGCGTCTCGACGAGCGGAGTGCGTACCGCGCACCGGTCGAACCTGAAGGAGTCGGCCAGCTCACGCGCCCGGCCGGCGTCGATGCCGGCGAAGAGCGCGGCGAACTCGTCCACCATCGGCTCGGCCAGCAGGATGTGCCGCACCAGCACGTGGATCCACTGCCGCTGACCGAACGGCGGAGGGTCGAAATGCGGGAACTCCTCCGCCATGGTCTTCTCGATCGGCTCCAGGAGGTGGCGGACGCCGGTGTCCACGCCGCCCCACACGTCCACGCCCAGGCGGGCCTTCTTCTCCAGGATCGGGTCGATCGTGCGCACGTACGGGGAGTCGGCGGCGGCGTGCACCACGCCCTGCAGCCCGATGTCCTTGTACGTCCACAGGCTCCAGCCCGCGCCGTGGGCGTCGTAGATGTCGAGCTGGTCGGCCAGGACGCGGTAGCGCGCGGCGTCCAGCGCCGGGTCGCCGCCGTACCGCGTGCTGTAGACGGGGCCGAACTCCCCCACCCAGATCGGGGTGCCGGTGCGCCGCATGTACGCGGCACGTTCCAGGAATCGCGCCTCCAGGTAGTCGCGGTCGACGTACCGGCCGCGCGAGATGCCCGGGTAGTCGCCGCTGTCGGCGAAGCCGGCCAGCGCGTAGTCGTGCACGGTGTAGACGGTGCCGGGCAGCGGGTCGGCGAACTGCTCGAAGTCGGTGGCGTGCCGGTCGCCGTCCAGGAAGAGGACGTGAGCGGGATCGACGGCGCGGATCGCGGCGTGCAGCCGCTCGTAGAACGGGCCGATCCGCTCGCCGGACGGGTCGGCGGGCTCGTTGAGCGGGTTGTACCCGGCGACCCACGGGTTGTCGCGGTAGCGGTCGGCCAGCGCCTCCCACAGGTGCACGACCCGGTCCTGGAAGTGCCGGTGCGTCCAGAACAGCGACCGGTGGGTGGGGTTGTCGCTGTGCCAGCGCTGGTTGTGGTAGCCGGGCGCGGCGTGCAGGTCGAGCACGGTGTACAGGCCGTGGCGGGCGCACGTCTCGATCACCCGGTCGAGCAGCAGGAAGCCCTCCTCCTTGAGCCGCATCGGCCGGTCGTCGTCCTCGAAGTGCCGGTAGTTGAACGGCACCCGGACGCTGTTCATGCCGAGCTCGGCCAGGAAGCGCGCGTCGTCGTCGGTGAAGAACACCTCCAGGAAGCGCTCGAAGAAGGCGTCGTACACCTCCTGCCCGAGCACCCGGCGCAGCGCGGCCCGCTGCAGCTCCTCCGTCGAGGGGTAGCCGGTGATGAAGTTCTCCATGTTCATCCAGCCGCCGAGCCCGACGCCGCGCAGGCGGACCGTCTCTCCGGTCGCGGTCGCCAATCGGTCGCCGTCGATGTGCAGCCTTACGGACTCGTCGTGCATGGTGAAGCGATCTCTCCTTGGAAGATGGGTCATTTGCCGAAACCGGCCGTGAGGCAGCGCACCAGGTGGCGGCGTCCCAGCACGTACGCGACGAGCATGGGAAGCGTGGACAGCACCACCGCGGCCAGCACCGCGGGGACGTCCACGGTGAACTCGCCCTGGAACGCCCACAGCGCCATCGGCAGGACGCGCAGGTCGGGGCTCTGGGTGAGGATGAGGGGGAACAGGAAGCCGTTCCAGACGTGCAGGGCGTCGTAGATGCCGACCGTGACCAGGGCAGGGCGGGCGAGCGGCAGCACCAGCCGCCACAGCATGCCCCAGTCGGTGGCCCCGTCCATCCGCATCGACTCGAACAACCCTCTGGGGATGTCGCGGATGAAGTTCGCCAGGATCAGCACCGTGATCGGGATCGCGAAGCCGATGGACGGCAGGATCAGCGCGAGCAGGCTGTCGTACAGATGCAGCCGGGTGATCATGTAGTAGAGCGGGATGATCGTGGCGTGCACGGGGATCGCCAGGCCCAGCAGGAAGACCGAGAAGCTCATGCGGGCGAGACGGCCCTCGCCGCGCACCACCCCGTACGCGGCCATCAGCGACAGCCCGACCGTCACCACGACCGAGGCGACCGTGATGACGACGCTGTTGAGGAAGTACCGCCCGAAGCCGCTCTGCAGCACCAGCGCGTAGTTGCCGAACGTGATCTCGTCGGGCGGGGCGAGCGGGTTGCCGTCGAAGAAGCCGGTCTGGCTGCGCAGGCTGGAGATCACCACGTAGTAGATGGGGACGATGATCACGGCCAGCCAGACGAGGCCGCCGATGCCGGCGCCGATGTTGGGCAGCCGCCGCACCTTGACCCGGGTTCGCGGGCGGCGGCGGGCGATCGTCGTGGTGGTGACGGCCATCAGAGCCCTTCCTGCTGGCTGCGCATGCGGACGAAGCCGGTGTACTTGGTCAGCGAGAAGGCCAGCGCGAGCCCGGTCACGACCAGGATCACCGCGAGCACGCTGGCCTTGCCCATGTCGTTGGCGGAGAAGCCGGTGAGGTACATGTCGAGCGGGAGCAGCCGCGTGGCGTTGCCGGGACCGCCGCCGGTGAGGACGAACACCACGTCGAAGTAGGTCAGCGAGCCGGTGACCATGAGGGTGGACGACGTGATGATCGTGTTGCGGAGCTGCGGCAGCGTGATGTAGCGGAACTGCTTGACCCGCCCGGCCCCGTCGATGTCGGCGGCCTCGTACAGCGAGGCCGGGATCTGCCGAACGGCCGCCTGGTAGAGCAGGGTGTGGAAGGGCACGAACTGCCAGGCGATCACGAAGATCACCACGTACAGCACGAGGTCGGGGTCACCCAGCCAGTCCAGGCTCAGGAAGCCGAGCCCCGGCACGCCGCCCAGCCCGAAGTTCGGGTCGAGCACGGCCTTGAACGCGATGGCCACCGCCGCCGACGAGAGCAGCAGCGGGAGGAAGTACAGCACGGCGAGCACGGCGCGGTAGCGCTGCGTCCCGGCGGTGAAGACGCCGAGCAGCAGGCTGATCGGCGTCTGCACCACCCACGAGAACACCATGATCTTCACGGTGAGGACGAGCGCGTTGCCGGTCACGGGGTCGCCGAGCACCTCGGTCCAGTTGCCGAACCCCTCCCACGAGATCTCGCCGAGGCCGTCCCAGCGCGTCAGGCTGAGGATCACCGCGCCGCCCAGCGGGACCACCGCGAACACCACGAACATCGCCAGCGCCGGCAGGGTCAGCAGCCCGCTGCGGGTGCGGGCACGGGTAGCGGACACGTGCATCGCCTCAGCCGCTGATCGTGGCGTTCATGGTGGTGGCGAACTGCTCGGGCGTGATCTCCTCGAGGAAGACCTGCTGCAGCGTGGTGAGCAGCTTGTCGCCGGCCTCGGGCGCGAGCGCCTGATCCAGGCTGAGCTGGAAGTTCGGCGCCTTCTTCGCCACCTCGTAGATCATCGAGTAGTACGCCGGGTCGTCCGACTTCGCGATGGCGTCCTCCGCGCCCTCCACCGGCGGGACGTTGCCGACCGCCAGCAGGTCGGCGGCGTACTTGTCGTTCAGCAGGTCGTTCTTGATGTACTCGCGGGCCGCCTGCTTCTGCTCGGGGGTCGCCGCCGACGAGATCGACCAGAAGTTGCTCGGGTTGCCCACCACGTTCGCCGGGTCGCCCTTGCCGCCTTCCACGGCCGGGAAGGGGACGTAGCCGAGCTTGCCGTCGCTGATGAACTTCGGGTTCGCGGTCTTGATCGTCTGGTACGTCGCGGGCAGGCCGAGCGTCATGGCGGCCTTGCCGGTGTAGAGCAGGGCCACGTCGGCGCCGCTGTCGGTGGAGATCGAGGAGAAGCCCTTGACGAAGCCGCCCGCCTTGACCAGCTCCTGGATCTTCGTGGTGGCCTCGGTCACCGCCGGGTCGGACCAGGCGTTCGGCTTGCCCGCCGTGATGTCGTTCATGACGCGGGGGCCGCCGATGCGGTCGATCAGGTACGCGAGCCACGGCAGCAGCGGCCACTTGGCCTGGCCGCTGACGGTGAACGGCGCGATGCCCGCCGCGTTGAACTTCGGCACCAGAGCCATCAGCTCGTTCCACGTCTTCGGGGGCTGCGCGCCGATCTTGGCGAACAGGTCCTTGTTGTAGTAGATCACCACGGGCTTGACGCCGTTGTTCGGCAGCGCGTACGTCTTGCCGTCCACCTTGCCGACCGCGGCGATCGAGGGCAGGAAGCGCTTCTTGACCGCGGGGTCCTCGGCGAGGTCGCTGATGTCCTCGACCGCGCCGGCGGCCACGTACGACGTGAGCACGCCGCCGCCCCAGCCGTAGATCAGCGTGGGCGCCTGCTTCGCGCCGACGGCCGTCCTGATCTTCTGCTTGTACGGGTCGTTCGCGAACTCCTGGATGGCGAACTTCTGCCCGGGGTGTGCGGCGTTCCATGAGCCGAACGAGTTCTGGAACGCCTTGGCGGTGACGCCGCTGATGATCCACGCGGAAGGGCCTCCCGCGTCGCCGCCCGCCGCCGAGGCGGTGCCGGCCTGCCGTGGACCGGATGTCCCGCACGCGGCGACGCCGGTCATCAGCACGGCGAGCGCCATCGCGAGCAGTGGCCTGGGGGAACCGACCGCTGTCTTCATGTCCTTCACCTTCCTGGCACCTTCCTGCGCACCACACGGAGACGCGGCTCCCTGGCGCGACACCGCACAGCGCCGGTCTTGCTGCGGTTAGTCCGGCTTAGTCCGACATCGTGCAGCCCTGCTCAGACCGATGTCAATCGTTATCGATAACGTTTTATATGCGCTAGGATCGGCGGCGTGAACAATGGCCGGGTAACGATCCGCGACGTGGCAGAGCATGCCGGTGTGTCGGTCGCGACGGTGTCGAAAGTGCTCAACGACCGGCACGGCGTATCGGCGGCCACCGTCGATCGCGTGCGCGCGGTCATCGCCGAGCTGGGCTACGAGTCCAGCCTCGTGGCCCGCAGCCTGCGCAACCAGCGGACCAACGTGATCGGCATCCTGGTCTGGGACATCGAGCCGTTCAGCGCCGAGCTGCTCAAGGGCGCCGCCCGCGCGATCAGGGGCACCGCCTACGAGCTCGTCGTCTACGCGGGCGGCGGCAAGGGCTCGGGCCGGGTCGGCTGGGAGCGGCGCTATCTGTCACGGCTGTCCGGCACCCTCATCGACGGCGCGGTGCTGGTCACGCCCACGGTGCTCGACGTCGACGGCGGCGCCCCCGTCGTGGCGGTCGATCCGCACAGCGGGCGCGAGACCGTCCCGACCGTCGACGCCGACAACCTCCAGGGCGGCAGGCTCGCCACCGAACACCTCATCGGCCTCGGCCACCGCCGCATCGGCTTCCTCGGCAGGCCGCCGCGCGACCTCGAGTCCGGCCCGCTGCGCGAGGAGGGCTACCGCTCGGCGCTCGCCGACGCCGGCATCCCGGCCGACCCGGCGCTGGTGCGCGTCGCCGACTACGACGAGAACGACGCCCGCACCACCGTCCGCGAGCTGCTCAGCCTGCCCGACCGGCCGACCGCCGTCTTCGCGGCCAACGACATGTCGGCCATCGCCACCATGGAGGTCGCCGCGTCCATGGGCCTGCGGGTGCCCGAAGACCTCTCGGTGGTCGGCTTCGACAACGTCCCCGAGAGCGTGATGAGCGAGCCCGCGCTCACCACCGTCGAGCAGCCGATCCAGATGATGGGGCGGCTGGCCGTCGAGATCCTGCTGGAGATGCTGGCCGGACGCGAGCCCGCGCAGCGCCACGTCCGCCTCCCCACCCGCCTCATCCCCCGCGCCTCCAGCGCCCCGCCGCCTGGCCGCTGAACGCCGGCGAAGCGCCGCCCGCAGGCCCCGCCGGACGTCCTGGCGACCGCTCAGCCGGACGGCCCCGCCCCGTCAGCGGGACGCCCGCTCGATGATCTCCTGTTCGGTGAGAGGGTCGGCGGGATGGTGGCTCAGGCACTGCCGCGCCCGGATGAGGACCTCGGGGACGCCCTCGCTCGCGGCGTAGAACTGCCCCGTCTCCAGCCGCCCGACGCGGTCCGCGCGGCCGCCCCGGGCTCTGGCCAGCCCTTTGACCACCTCGATCTGCGTGGGGCTGTTGATGCGGCCGATGAACTGCGTCGTGGCGTTGCCGGCGATGTGGTTGTGCAGGCCGCGCGGCGTCTGGGTGGCGAAGACGAGGCCCAGGCCGTACTTGCGCGCCTGCGAGGCCAGGGTGAGCGTGCTGGCCAGCGCCTCGGTCTTCGGCACCGCCGGTACGAACGTCTGCGCCTCGTCCATGACGTACAGCGCCTTGAGCGGGGTGTCCCGGGCGGGATCGCGTTTGATCCAGGAGAACAGCGCCATCTGGAGCCGGCTGACGAAGCCCGGCCTCGCCTCGTCGCTGAGACCGGCGAGGCTGATGACGGAGACGCGGGCCCGCTTGCCCTCCGAGGGGGTCAGCAACTGCTCCGGGTCCACCGGCTCGCCCCGGCCCGCGAAGAGCGGATCGTTGATCGTCGCGGCGGTGAGGAGCTGCCCCAGCTCGGCGGCGATCTGATCGGCGCGGTCGATCTGGCTGACCTCCAGCGGCAGGGCGGCGAGGAGCCTGAGGAACGCGGCGAAGTCGCCGCCGCCCGAGCGGGCGAAGTGGTCCAGCGCCTGGCGGAGGATCGCCTTCCCCTTGCGCGCCTTGGCGCTCGCCCCGTCCACGTTCGCCCTGGGCGCGAGCGCCTCGACGGCGAGGCCGAGGGCGGAGTCCAGCTCGTCGCGGTCGTCCAGCACCGGCGTGAAGTCGGGGAGCGGCTGGAAGGCCAGCGGGCGCCCGCGCGAGCGTCCGGGGGTCCAGATCACCACCTCGGTGCCGGCGAAATAGCGCGCCGCCTTGCCGGCGTCCTCATCGCCCCAGCCTGGAGGCGGGCTGGGCCACGGGTCACCCAGCCTGGCCAGGTCGTTGTTGGAGTCGAGCACGATCGACGACACCCCGAGCAGCGCGCACTCCTCGATGAGCCGCCGCAGGAACACGGTCTTGCCGGAGCCCGACCCGGCGAACACGGCCGTGTGGCGGGTGAGCGTGCTCAGCTTGATCTCCAGGTCCGCGCCGCTGTCCAGGCGCCTGCCCACCGTGATGGCCGCGGCGCGGCCGCCCGCCGTCTCCCGCGCCTCGCCTGCCGGTTGACCGGGTTCCGCGGTCGCAGGCTGCGCCGCCGGCGGCCCGAACAGGCTGGTGAACAGCTCGGTGCGGCCGGCCGGGCGGCGGGCGCGCAGCCAGCTTTCGAACTCCGGGTCCCCGTCGGCGGCCATCTGCCGCAGGGCCTCGAAGACACGCAGATCGTCGCCCCGCACCGTGACCGAGCGCCCGCCCCACTCCTTGAGCTGCGCCAGGCGGGCCTGCGTGGCCGGGCCGTCCGACCAGGCGAGGTTGCGGAGCACGACGAAGCAGCGGTCGGGCGTGTCCGGGCCGAGGCCGGAGGCGGTGATGCCGTCGTTCAGCCGTTTGAGTGCGGCGATGTGATGCGGCGCCCCGATCATCCGGAACGTCCAGTGCCGCTGTTCCTCCGACTCCGGGTCCAGCGCCTGCCGCAACCTCGCGTGCAGGCTGGGGCGGCGGCCCGGCAGCGGATCGACGGAGAAGGCCTCGCCCGCCTCGCCCTGCTCCTTGATCCAGGCGTCGAGAGCGGCGGCCAGCAGGGGCGGCGCGAGTTCGTCTTCCTTGTCCGCGTCGAACGGGCTCTCCCCGTCGGCCCGTTCGCGCAGGTCGGCGAAGCGTGTGTCGAGCCGGGCCAGGTTCGTCTCCGGCACGGCGGGAGCGGTCTCGGCGACGGTCACCGTCGCGGGGGCCGGTTCTTCCCGGTCGAAACGTTCCAGCGGGCGCACCTGGCCATCGGCCCGGCAGGCCGCGATGTGCGTGCTGATGAGGCGGAGGAGCGTCCTCGGCGTGTGACCGGGGGCCGTCGCGAACGCCTCGGGGGCGATGGGCCACGTCGGTGCGGGCGGCGTGACGCCCGCCTGCGCGAAGGCCACCGCGAACCTCCGCTCGACCAGGACCCGCGCGATGTCCGGGCTGGTGATCGTGGTGAGGATCAGCGAGGGACGGAACCGGTCCTGTGCCGTGCCGATGGCCCGTTTCCTGATCAGGTTCCACGACGAGGGCAGGCATGCCACCAGGCAGAGCGTTCGCTGCGTGGCGTGCACCAGGGCCATGAGGCCGCTCGCGATCTCGTCGATCACGTCCTTACGCGGTTCGGCGTCGGCCGGCGGCTCGGCGGCATCCGTACGGGAGTGCTCCAAAAGCGCGTCGATCTGGTCCACCGCGATGACGCTGGGACCGGTCAGCGCGAGGATCATCGACAGCTCGACCGCGATGTCGTGCGGCTTCTTGACGACGGGGCTCATGCCCCACGCCTTGCGATCGCCTTCCTCGGTCTCCTCGGTGGACGTCAGGTGGTCGTGGGCGACCTCGAGTGCCGGGCCGGACGCGGCGGCGTACAGGGCGAGCGCCCGGATGGTGTCGCGGCAGCGCAGCAACTGCCGGTTCCTGGCCACCAGGCCGTTCACCAGGGCGTCGAGGTCGGCGCGGCCGAGCCCGGACTCTTGCTCGATCGCCGCCTCGATCCGGTCGCCGACGCCGGCGAGCGCGGCCAGGGCGCGCAGGGCCGTCATCGCCTGGCTCGGAGCGTCCGGGCCCGCGGCCGAGCGTCCGAGGTCCTCGACCATCGCGCTCGTGGTGCGGTGCCAGAAGTCGTCGCCCGCGCTGAAGTCCACCAGGAAGAAGTAGCCGCCCGCCTGCGCGATCTTGCCTCTGACCCAGCCGAGGAAGTGGGTCTTGCCGGCTCCGCCCTCGCCCTGGATCACGACGCCGAGCGGGCTGGTACGGGTGGCGGCGGACGCCTCGTCGATGCCGTCGAGGACCAGTTGTTCCGCCCGCGGATGCATGCCGTCGACGTGGAAGGGAGGCGGGTTCCATGCGTGTTCCGCGGTCGTCGCCCAGTTGAGCACCCGGGAGATGGCGTGGAGCGCGCGTTCCTCGTTCTCGTTCATCGGGCCTCGATCGCCAGGAGGTGCTTGTCCACACCGCCTATGAGGACGGCGGCCCGCCTGTCCTCGTCGGTCAGGGTCTTCTGATCCGCCTCCGGGGCCAGGTGGACGCCCGGGGACTGCTCCAGCCGCCGGAGCGCGTCGTCGACCTCCTCGCGGGGAACGTCCTTCAGCCGGGCCCGGACGTGGGTCAGGAGCACCCAGTCCTGCGGTTCGCGGGCCAGGTTCCAGTAGGCGTCGCGGATCGCCTCGGTGAGATCGGACGAGGGCGCGGGCCCTTCCTCGCGGGCCTTGACGACGAACTCGGCCAGGCTCAGGTCGGTCGCGTCGAGATAGCCCTTGATCACGCGGAGCACCCCGTACAGGGTGCGGCCGAGCGATCCGCCGCGCTCGGGAGCCGAGCCCTCCAGCTCCGTCACGCACCACGCCCAGCCGTCGTCGGTGAGCGTGTGGTGGTAGGACCTGCCCAGCTTCTCGCTCGTGACGAGGCCGCACTCGTTCATCCGCAGCCGCGGCTTCCCGTCGAGGGCGTCACCGATATGAGCGCGAAGCTCCGGGTTCGACGCCGCCCCGCCGAGCGTCATCAGCCCCAGAAGCAAGGCCCGCTCCCGGGCTGCGAAGGCGGTGTTCTCCATGGTCAGCTCTCCTCGAATCGATCGTCCACGACCTTGCCGAAGCTGGTCGCTATGAGTTCGCGGCGGCCGTTGACGTCCATCAGGGTTCCGGCGGCACGCACGGGGGTCCGGTTCCTATGGGCGTCGACGGCCACGTCGTAGGCGGCCTCGTCCGGCAGGCGCACCCAGATCGAGCCGCGTGGCCCGCCGTCCCCGGTCGTCACCCGGCCGCGTACGTGGACGCGGAACCTGTCCTCGCCCCCGTTGTCGAAGAGGGCGCCGATGAGACCCGTGACGGAAGCGCCCTCGCGGTGGAGGCGCCGCAGCCGGTGGGCGACGCGGCGCAGCAGGGGCCCGCTTCCGGCGTCGAAGACCACCGTCCGCGCGGGTACCGCCGAGGGCAGCGCGCGGGCCCAGCGGAAACCGACCTCGAAACCGGCTCCGGGATCGGGACCCGCGAACCGGGCCAGCGCCGCGCACAGGTCGGCCGACACGCCGTCGCGCACAATGCCGTCGAAGACGCTGATGTCACCGGTCCTGCGGACCTCGGCGCCGGCCTCCCGCATGAGCAGCGCGGCACGCTGGAGCAGGGTCAGGGTACGGCGCGCCAGCGGCGGCTCGCCGTCGCCCTCCTCCTGTAACGGGACGCGGACGGTGAGGAGGTCGGCGGCCGGCACGATCGGACCGACCCGGACGCGGGCGAGCAGGTCACGCACGGGTTTGGGGGCAGCGCCGTCGAACACCGGCCTGGGGCCGGTCAAGGCAGCACGCGCCGCCGCGCTCAGGGCGGTCTGGGCGCTGTTGAGCGCCGTGACCGCCTCGACCAGCCCGAACTGCCCGTCAGCGGGGACGATGGGGGTGCGGTACCACTGGACGTCGACCATGGGCGAACCGATGTCGGAGGCGACGTCCTCGGCGGCGCGGCCTTCCACCTTGGCCAGCAGGGCCACGATCTCCCGCAGCCGCCGTGGCCCGTCGGCGAGGCCGTCCGCCCCGGGCACCAGGACCTCGTGATCGCCGTCATGGACCCAGACGGCCGCGCCTCGCCAGCCCTCCGGCTGGCGTACCCAGCCGGTCGCGGCCAGATAACTGCTGATGTCGGAGACCGACAGGCCCTCGATCACGCGAGTGACCCCGTGGGCGCCCCGACGAGCTCACGTAACGCACGAACTGTTAAAACGTTCCCCAAAGGCACCTGAATCGGCACAATTCGCTTAGTACTGGGCGCGGCGATGGGCTGCTCGCCCTCGAATCCGCGGTAATAGCAGAGCCGGCTCAGCGTCAGCCCTTCGGTCTCCACGCGCGCGTAACGCTCGGCCTCCGGCGGGACGACGACGAGAAACAGGTAACGCGGAACGAGAAACGGGCCTTCGACGAGCTTGTTGTACTGCACCTCGTTCAGCCCGCGATACTGCAGATGCGGGCCCTTGAACAGCGGCGTCGACCACGACTTGACCTGCACCTCGATGGCGGGCGACGAGATGTATCCGGCCCTTCCCGGATAGCGAAAGCCCAGGTCGATGCCGTCGTAGTCGAGATCGTCCCGATACACGAGCAGGCCCGCCGCGGAGGCGAGCACCCTCACGTAGTCCTCGGCGAACTTGCCTTGATGGTTCCGCTGGTCCAGCACGCGATCTCCCTCACCGCCGACCGCCCGATCCGCAGGCTAGAGAGTATCCATCTCGCGGCCAAGAGGAAGAGAGATTTCGCTCTGGCGACGTATCGGAGCCACTTTTCCCCCGATTTCTTTTACGGTCACCCCGAATATACGAAATAGTGCGCCCAGCCGAACGGCCGCTCGGCCTGCGCGCCGGCGAGGAAGGCCGGTCTCGCTTCCCGCGGCGGCGATCCCATCGGCAAGCCCCGCCGGCGGCCTCGACGACACGAATTCCGCGTCCTGCTGATCCTGCTTTGACCGGTAATCGCGCCTGATGATTTCGTGGCATGCGAGCGGAGGATCACCTCAGCACGAACGCCATGCGAGCCGACTTCGCCGTCGACATGTCGAACACCGTCCGCGAGCGGAAGCTGGGCGGTGACCGTCCCGCCCGCTGTTCGCGGGTCGTTGTCTCGCAGGGGGCCGAACAAGACCCGTCATCTCCGTGCCCGCACCATCTGCGAGCATGGATTCCGCAAGACACGCTGTCACCACGGAAGCGCTGATCATCCCGACCTACGCTTCCCGCATGGCTTTTGTGATCCCAGAGCTCAAGGTCGGCCTGGCCGAGCTCGGCGGCGGGCCCGACGCCCGGTGCGCCAAGTGCGGCAAGCGTGCCACCTTGTACTTCGTCGAGCCGCCGACGGGGAAGCCCACGTACGTGTGCACGGCGGACGCGGGCGCGGAGATCGAGGCGATGCTCCTGCGCGCGGGCGACTGAACGGCTCACCGATCGGCTTTTCGCGATGTGAGCGCGGGGCGTAGAGGATAGGTCGCGGCCGTTCCGCGGGGTGGCGCCGAGGTCGCCGTCGCCGTCGCGGCTTTCCACGCCGTTCCATTCCCTTAAGCCTGACGCACGGGCATCGTCCAGGGAGCACTCATGTCAACGATGGTGTTAGTCCATGGTTTCTGGCACGGTTCGTGGTGCTGGAGCGAGGTCGTCCCCCATCTGGTGGCCGGCGGGCGGCGGGCCGTCGCGGTGGACATGGCGGGGCACGGGCTGTACGCGCGCCATCCGCGGTGGTTCACCCGGCAGCCGTACGATCCCGAGGCGGTCGCCACCGAGGTCTCGCCGGTGGCGGATGTGACGCTCGACGACGCGGCCGAGCTGCTGCTGTCGCAGGTCAAGCTGATCGGCGGCGGCGAGCCGGTCACGGTGGTCGCCCACAGCGCGGCGGGGCCTGTGCTGACGCGGGTCGCCGAGCAGAGCCCCGACCTGGTGGCGCACGCGGTCTACGTCACCGCGGCGTCGGGCGTGCCGGCGGCGGCGTACACGCGGATCCCCGAGGCCGCGGGCGACCGGGTGGCGCCGCTGGTGCAGGGCGATCCGACCAGGCTGGGCGCGCTGCGGCTCGACTTCGCCACGGACGACCCCGCCTACCGGCAGGGGCTGCGTGAGGCGTTCTACGGCGACGTGGACCCGGCCGTCGCCGAGGCCGCCACCGCGCTGCTGACGCCCGACAGCCCGTTCGGGATCATGACGGGGACGACGGAGCTGACGCCTGCGGGCTGGGGTTCGGTGCCGCGTACGTACGTCGTCTGCACCCGGGACATGGCCATCCAGCCGGCTGTGCAGCGGAAGTTCATCGCCGAGGCCGATGCGGCGTTCCCCGGCAATCCGACCTCCGTCGTGTCGCTGGCCGCCTCGCACTCGCCGTTCCTGTCCGTGCCGGGTGAGCTGGCGGCCCTGCTCCTCCCCCTCGGCCGGTAACCCAAATGGGTGATATCGCTTTTCTGTTATCGTTGCTACATGGCTGATCGGGAAGAGGTTCGCCAGCGCATCATCGACGCCACGACCGAGCTGCTGCGCGACAAGGGCCGCGCGGGAGTGACGACGCGCACGGTCAGCGCGGCGGCCGGCGTGCAGGCGCCCACGATCTACCGCCTGTTCACCGACATGAACGGGCTGCTGGAAGCGGTGGCGGCCGACGGGTTCGAGCGCTACCTCGCCCGCAAGGACAGCCGGCCGTTCTCCGATGACCCGGTGGCCGACTGGCGGCGCGGCTGGGACACCCATGTCGAGTTCGGCTTGGAGAACCCTGAGCAGTACCTGCTCATGTTCGGGCAAACAGGGTCCAACATCGGCAGGGAGCAGGCGCTGTCGCGGCTGCGCATGATCGTCGAACGGGTCGCCGTCGCGGGCCGGCTCGCGGTCGGCGCCGAGACGGCCATGGGCATGGTCCACGCGGCCTGCGTGGGCCTGACGCTCAACCTCATCCGCACCCCTCCGGAGGAGCGCGATCTGTCCCTGTCCGGCCGCCTGCGCGACGCCCTGCTCGCGGCGGTCACCACGGACGCGCCCGCGGGCCCGCCGGACGTCGCTCAGCGGGCCGTGGGCTTCAAGGCCGTGCTCGGTGACGCGAAGGAGCTGTACACGCCGGGCGAGCGCGCCCTGCTGGAGGAGCTCCTCGACCGGGCCGCGAACCACGCGCCTGACCGCTGAAGGTCCCGGGCGCGTGCGCCGCGGGAGACCCCGTGCCACGGGTGCGCCACGGGGTCCCCGCATGCCGCGGCGACGGGTGCGCAGAGGGGTCCACACACCCGTCGCCGCGGGCGAAAAAGCAGGTCAGAGCAGTTTGTCCTGGGTGAACGGGACGTCCCTGAGCCGCCGGCCGATGGCGTGGTAGATGGCGTTGCCGATGGCCGCGGGCACGCCGGTCCCGGGCGTCTCGCCGAAGCCGCGGATCCCGGTCATGCCGCCGTCCTTCCGGTCTGCGAACAGCGTCTCCACCGAGGGCACGTCCGCGCAGACCGGCACCAGGTACGTGGACAGGTTCGGGTTGACGACGCGCGCGGTGTTCGGGTCCACCATCGTGTGCTCCATCAGCGCGAAGCCCATCCCCCACGTCACACCGCCGATGACCTGCCCGCGCGCGGTGCGGCGGTTGAGCACCCGGCCGAGGTCGTGCGCGGTCACCACCCGGGTCACGCGCAGCCTGCCCAGCCTCGGGTGGATGCGCACCTCCAGGAACACCGCGCCGAACGAGTGCCCGGGGGTGTTCTGCCCGGTTCCCGCCACCTCGATGGCGCGGCCGTGACGGTTCATGACGTCGCGGTAGGTGTCCCTGCGGTCGCCGTCACCCCTGGCGAAGAGGCGGCCCTCCCGTACCTCGACCTCGGCGGCGGGCACGCCGTGCAAGGGCGAGCGCGGGTCGGCGACGGCCAGCTCGATCACGGCCTTCCGCGCCTGCCTCGCCGCCTGGTCCGCGGGACCGGCCACGCTGGGCATCGTGGACGAGCCCGCCGACACCCCTGCCGACGGATAGGCGGTGTCGCCGAGCAGCGTCGTGACGTGGCCGAGCGGCACGCCGAGCCCGTCGGCGACGATCTGGCTGAGCACGGTGTAGGTGCCGGTGCCGATCTCCTGTGAGGCGACCCGCAGCGTGGCGCGCCCGTCGGTGCCGATGACGAGGCGGGTCTGGGCCGGGATGACGTTGTGGGTGTGAACCTCGGTGGCCATGCCCCAGCCGACGTACTCGTCGCCGTCCTTGGTGGCGCCGGGCCTGGGATCGCGCCGCTCCCAGCCGAACGCCTCGGCCGCCATCCGGTAGCAGTCGAGCAGCCGCTTGTCGGCATAAGGGACAGGCGGGTCGGCCTGCTGGTCCGCGTCGGCGTGATTGCGGATTCTGAGCTCCACCGGGTCGATGCCGAGCTCGTAGCTCAGCTCGTCCATGGCGGTCTCCAGCCCGAAGTGGGCGGTCGTCTCGGGCGAGCGCATGTAACTCGACGTCGGCAGGTCGAGCCGTACGCCGAGCTGCCGCACATGGACGTTGGGGCAGGCGTACAGGCGCACCGCGGAGTCGCTGCCGTTGTAGATGTTCTCGTCGAGTCGGGTCACCTGCGCGGTCGAGGTGCTGACGATGGCGGTCAGCTCGCCCTGTCTGTCGGCGCCCAGCCGCAGGTGGTGGCGGTATTCGGCGCGGTGGCCGTTGGAGGTGAACATCTGCGCGCGGGTCAGCACCAGCTTCACCGGCCGGCCACAGAGCTCCGCCACCGCCGCGGTGAGCAGCGTGTGCGGGTAGACGGGGGCCTTCGCGCCGAAGCCGCCGCCCAGGTAGGGCGAGATGACCCTGACGCGTTCCGCGGGCTTGTCGAAGCCGAACGCGGCCGCCACGATGTCGCGGACGAACATCACGCCCTGGGTGCTCTCGTACAGGGTCAGCACGCCGTCCTCCCAGACGGCGGTGGTGGTGTGCGGCTCGATCGGGTTGTGGTGCTGCATCGGGCTGCTGTACGTCCGCTCGACGCGTACCTCGGCCCGCTCGCAGGCCGCCGCGGCGTCGCCGCGCTTGATCTCGTTGGGCCGGTCGCGGAAGTTCTGCGGCAGGAACGCCTCGTCGAGCACGTCCGCCAGCCGCACGACCGGCTCCTCGGCGCGGTAGCGCACCCTCACCAGGGCGGCGGCCTCCTGCGCCTGCTCCAGGGTCTCGGCCACCACGTACGCGACGGGCTGCCCCTGGTGGTGCACCCGCGCGTCCTGCATGGGGATGAAGCGCCGGTTGTACGGGAAGTTCGGCACGTTCAGCTTCCGCATGTCGGCGTGCGTGTAGACCGCGACCACGCCGGGGTGCGCGAGCGCCGCCCGGCTGTCGATCTCCAGCACCTCGCCCCTGGCGATCGTGCTCATGACCAGCGCGCCGTGCAGCACGCCGGGCACCTGCTGGTCCGCCGCGTAGCGGGCGGCACCGGTGACCTTCGCCCGGCCGTCGACCCGTGCGACGTCCTGCCCTACGAGCCCGCTCATCGCAGCCCTCCCAGCTCGCTCAGGATGCTCACCAGCGCGCGCTGGACGAGCTCGGCCTTGAACCCGTTCGCCTCGTACGGCCTGGCGTCCCTGACCAGGAGCCGGCCCGCCGCTTCGATCGCCTGGACGGTGAGCGGCCGTCCGCGCAGCGCGGCCTCGACCCGGGTGTCCCGCCACGGGCGGGTGCCGACGCCGCCGAACGCCAGCCGTACGTCCTGCACACGGCCGCCTGTCGTCCGCAGGGCGGCCGCCACCGACACCACCGCGAACTCGAACGTGGCCCGGTCGCGCAGCTTCAGGTAGCGCACCGCCCGGCCAGGGCGGTGCGCGGCACGTCCACCCCGGTGATCAGCTCGTCCTGCCGCATGACCGTCTCCCTGTCGGGGGTGGAGCCGGGCGACAGGTAGAAGTCGGCGATGGGAACGGAGCGCTCGCCGCCGGGGCCGAGCAGGCGTACGGTCGCCTCCAGCGCGGTCAGCGCCACCGCCAGGTCGGAGGGATGGGTGGCGATGCAGTGCTCGCTGCCGCCCAGGATCGCGTGTCCCCGGTTGTGCCCGGCGATCGCCGGGCAGCCGCTGCCGCGTACCCGCTTGTTGCAGGGCGACGCCGCGTCGCGGAAGTAGCCGCAGCGGGTGCGCTGCAGCAGGTTGCCGCCGATCGAGGCCATGTTGCGCACCTGCGGGGACGCCGAGGCGAGCAGCGCCTCCGACAGCAGCGGGAACTCGCGCCGCACGGCCTGGTGCTCGGCGACCTGCCGCATCCTGGCCGCGCCGCCGATGCGCAGCGCGCCGGAGCCGAGGGTGATCGCGTCGAGGCCGAGCCGGTTGACGTCGATGAGGTGGTCGTGCGCCTCCGCGCCGTCGCGCATGAGGTTGAGCAGGTCCGTGCCGCCCGCCACGAACGTCGCGTTCGGGGTGCTCGCCGCCGCGCGTACCGCTTCCGCCGGGTTACGGGCGACCGTGTATCCGAAGGCCCTCATCGCCGCACCTCCTTCGCGGCGTCCGCGACGGCGGCGACGATGTTCTGGTACGCCGCGCACCGGCACAGGTTGCCGCTCATCCACTCGCGGATCTCCGCCTGAAACCCCGTATGCCCCTCGTTGATGCAGGCGACGGCGGACATGATCTGGCCGGGCGTGCACGCGCCGCACTGGAAGGCGTCGTTCCTGATGAACGCCTGCTGCACCGGGTGCAGCCGGTCGCCGCGCGCCAGCCCTTCGATCGTGGTGATCTCGGCGCCCTGCCGCATCACCGCCAGCGTCAGGCACGACTTGACCCGCTCGCCGTCCACCAGCACCGTGCAGGCCCCGCACTCGCCCCGGTCGCAGCCCTTCTTGGTGCCGGTCAGGCCGAGGCGTTCGCGCAGCGCGTCCAGCAGCGTCACCCTCGGCTCCAGCACGACCTTGCGCGGCCGCCCGTTGACGGTCAGCGAGACCTCGACCGACGCCCCGGGCGCGACGGCGTACGCCTGCTCGGCGGTGGACGCCGCGGCGGCGGGCGCGGGCAGGCCCGTTCCCGCCACGGCCGCGCCCACCGCGACGGCCTTGAGCACCGTACGGCGGGTGTGCGTGGGCACGTCGCGCTCGTAGTCATCGGGCGTGCCGAGCAGCCGCCGGCGCAGCTCGGCGACCTCCGCGCCCGCCTCGGGGCCGTCGTCGTCGGTGAGGTCGAACGAGGTGGACGCGCCGAGCAGCGGCCTCAGGACCCGCTCGGCGCACCCGACGGCCGGGTGGGTCAGGAACGCACGGTAGGAGTCGAGGTCCTCGACGGCGAAGACCGCGCTCCACTCGTACTCGCCGCCGACGTCGCGGCCGACCACGAAGGCGGTCACCTGCGGGACGGTCCGCCCCTGCTCGCGCAGGGCCCGGAGCGCCTCCTCCCGCTGGTCCGGCGGCACGCCCTCGCGGAAGGTGAATCTGCTGCCGTGAAAGATCATGATGCTCCTTCTCCGTACGGGCCGAGCGCGCGCGGATCAATGCAAGCATCGACAACAGTATTTTGTTATCACTGATTACGTCAAGCGCCGCTAACGGCAGCACGTTAGCAGCGATACCCGGGTGGGGCGCCGGCCCGCGTCAGGCGAGGATGATCTGGAGCTCGAAGCGGCCCTCGTGCGGGATGCGGAGGGCGTGGAAGCGCCGCCGGCCGTCGCGGAAGTACCGCACGCTGCCCGCCGCGAGCGTGGCCGCCGTCGGCGAGCCCCAGCGGAAGCGGATCGTGGTGCGTCCGCGCCGGACGGCCCGCTCGTCGAGGCCCCCCCGAGGAGAAGTTCGAGATCATCGCGGCCGGGCAGGCCGTGGCCATCGTCTCGGCCGGCCTGCGCGCCGACACCCGTTCGGACCGGCCTCGGTGGCGGACATCGCGCGGTTCGCGCTCGTCCAGCAGGCCCGGGTCAAGGGCGCGCTGCGTGCCATGGACGGCGAGGTCGAGCAGGTGGCGGGGCCGGGCGGCAAGATGCTGTGGGACCTGCGGGGAGCGCCGCGCCCGGACGAGGCGGCGCCGTTCCATCCGCCGCCGGACGAGGCGTGGGACGGGCTCGCCACCGAGGCGAAGGCCCTGGTGGCGTGGCTGGCCGAACGCGAGCCGCACCCGTGTCGCCGCTACGACCGCTGGTGGGACCAGCTGCCCGCGCTCACCACCGTCCTGCTGTCCGCATAGCCCCCGACCCGCTCTGCTCCCCGGAGCGACGCCTTCCGTCCCAAGATCGCAAAAAAGCCTTTGCAAAAAAGGCTTTGCGGTTTTACGGTGGCATCATGACAGCCGCCAAGGTGCCACTCACCGCTCGCACCGCCGCCCGTCGTTACGCGCTCGTCAGCTTCCTCGCCTGGCTGCCCGCCGGGCTGATGGGAGCGCCCATGGTCCTGCTGATGCTCCAGCGCGGCATGGACGTCGCCACCGTCGGACTCGTCATGGCGATCCACTCCATCGCGGTCGTCGCCCTGGAGCTGCCCACCGGCGGGCTCGCCGACGTCATCGGCCGCCGCGCGACGATCGCGGCCTCCGCGCTGTTCTCCCTGGCCGGTCTGGTGCTGATGGGCCTGGCGACCGGCTTCGGGCTGTTCGCCGTCGCGTTCGTGCTCAAGGCGGTCTCCCGGGCGCTGGCCAGCGGTCCCGCCCAAGCCTGGTACGTCGACACCATGCACGCCGCCGACGGCCCCGGCGCGGACCTCAAGCCGGGCCTGGCCAGGGGCGCGTCGATGGGCTCCATAGCGCTGTGCGGGGGCACGCTGGTCGGCGGCATCGTCCCGCTGGTGCTGCCCGCGTCCTGGTCGCTGGGGCCGCTCGTGCCGCTGTCGGTGCCCATGCTGCTGGCCGCCACCGCCGCCGCCGTGCAGCTCCCCGTCACGCTCGCGGCCCTGCCCGAGCCGCCGCGCGAGCGCGCCGCCTCGTTCGGGAACGTGCTGCGCGGCGTGCCGGTCGCCATCACCGCCGGTCTGCGCAGCGGGCTGCGCGAACGCGCCGTCACCAGGCTGCTGCTCGTCGCGGCCGGCGTGGGCGTCGTGCTCAACGCCATCGAGATCTTCACGCCCGGACGGCTGCAGGAGCTCACCGGGCAGCCGGAGAGCGCGGGCATGGTCTACGCCGCCGTCGGCGCCATCGGGTACGCGGGCAGCGCGCTCGGCAGCGCACTCGCCCCGCTCACCGCCCGGCTGGCGCGCGGCTCGCGCCGGGGTGCGATCACCGGCACCTGCCTGACCGCGCTGTCGCTCGCGGTCCTCGCCGCCTCCACCTCGCTCGGCGGCGCCTTCGCGATCGTGCTCGCCGGTCTCGGTTACGTCACCCTGTACGTCGGCTGCGGCGTCAGCGAGCTGCTCCGCGGCGAGATGCTGCACCAGCGAGCCTCATCGGCCGAGCGCACCACGCTGCTGTCGGTCGACTCGCTGCTCCTGCAGGCCGGAGGCGCGGTGGCGGCGGCCGGGCTCGGCTGGGTGGCGACGCACCTGGGCCTGGCCACCGCCTGGTGGATCACCGCCGGCGTCATCCTGGCCACGGCCGTGCTGCTCCCCCGCGCGGAGCGCTCCCGTGCCGCTGCTGCCCAGGCGCCGCAGCCGGTCCCGGCCGTGGCGGCCGGATAACAGGATCGCCATCTTCCGGCGCGGAAGATCTTCTGAGAGGCACTCTGGAATTGTGCCCACTTCCCTGGAACGACGCCGTGCACGCCGGCGCTCGTGGATTGAGCGGGTCGCGTGGATCTTCCTGATCGGATCAGCCGCGGCGCTGACTTTGAGCGGGGCTGTGTACATGGCATTGCCCTTGCCCGACCCGGTCCTTGAGGTCGTGGACAAGAAGTCCAGCCCGCTCGGCATGCTCTTCGGCGGCGCAGGGATGTGGGCCGGGATCATGGCCATCTACTATGCTCGCCGGCCGCCGTCGGCCCCGTCTCGGGAGGTCGCCGCACCGCCCCCGCCCGCCGCCGAGCCGCCGCCCACCCCAGAAGCGGCCGGGTCGCCGAGGACCGGGCGAGGCGTGCGTCTGGGACTTTCCGCCGCTCGCGTCCGGGGCCCGATGGGAGTGTCCGGTGGTGGCGGCTGCCTAATGGGCGAGCGGGACGTGGTGACCTGCACGCGCGTCGTCAGCGCGGCTCTGGGGCTGGAGGACGGCGAAAGGCCGGACGAGCCCGTCCAAGTGGACTTCCCGCTGCTCGGCCGGGCGCACGAGCCGATCACGGCGGAGGTGGCGGCGTGGGACGGAGAGGCCGGCGTCGCGGTGCTGCGGCTGGCCGAGCCGCCTCCAAAGGGCGCGCAGCCGGCCAGGCCGGTCATCGCGGACGACCACTGGGGCCACTCCATCCGGGTGCTGGGCTTCCCCGGCGCGCACGGCGGCGGGAAATGGGCGCCAGGAGAGCTGCGCGGCCGGCGCGGTGACGGCTGGATCCAGGTTGATGATAAGGCGCGCGAGTTGACGCCCGGCTTCAGCGGGGCCGTCGTATGGGACGAGGAGCTGAACGCGCTCATCGGCATCCTGACCACCGACGGCTCAGGCGCCCCGTACGTGATCCCCGCCGACGTGCTGCTGCGCGACCTTGCGGCCCAGGCGGCGGCCCCCGCGCCGTACCGGGGGCTGGAGGCGTTCAGGGAGAGCGACGCCGAGGTCTTCTTCGGCCGCCGTCAGGAGGTCGCGGACCTGCTGGAGCGGACCTCGCGGCCGGGCGTCACGGTCGTGTACGGCTCTTCAGGCAGCGGCAAGTCTTCGCTGGTCATGGCCGGGCTGGTGCCCAGGCTCCGGGAGAGGGCGTGCGTGGTCACCGTACGGCCTTCGCATGGGCGTACACCGGTCTACGCGCTGGCCGCCGCCCTGCTCCCGGCGCTCGAACCCGACCAGAGCGAGGCCGCCCGCATGGCCGAGCTGCCGAATCTGGCCCAGGCGCTGACCGGCGGCGGGATCGTCGAGGTCGTCCAGCGGGTGCGGGCCCGCAGCGGCATGGACGAGGTCGTGCTGGTCATCGACCAGTTCGAGGAGATCTACACCGCGGCCGGCGACTCCGACGCGTTCGTGTCCGCGTTGCTGCCCCTGCTGCGGACGCCATCGGCGGGCGTGCACACGGTGCTGACGGTGCGGATCGACTACTCCCACGACGTGCTCGCCCAGCTCGAAACCGCCCAGCTCCGGCGGGACGCGTCCTACATGGTCACGCCGCTCGATCGCGATCAGCTGCGGGAGGCGGTCGAGGGTCCGGCGCGTGAGCGCGGGGTGGCGTTCGAGCCTGGCCTGGTCGATCGCATCCTCGACGACGCGGGCGACGAACCGGGGCAGCTCCCGCTGGTGGAGTTCGCCCTGACCTTGCTGTGGGAACGGCAGAGCGGCGGCGTGCTGGGGCACGACGCGTACCAGGAGATCGGCGGCGTGACGGGAGCTCTGGCCGCCTACGCCGAGCAGGTCTGGAACGAGCAGCTCTCCCCCGCCGATCACCCTCACGCGCGCTCCTTGCTGCTGCGGCTGGTCCGGCAGGCCCCCGATCACCTCCCGTCCTGCGCCGAGCTGCCGCAGGACGCGCTCGGCGATGAGCAGTGGCGGCTCGGCCAGGAGCTGGCGACCACCCGGCTGCTGGTCGCCGCGGAGGACCGGCAGGGCGTGCGGACGCTGCGGCTGGCCCACGAGTCGCTGATCACCCGCTGGGGGCGGCTGAAGGAGTGGGTGGAGGAGGACTGCGAGTTCCGTATCTGGCATTACGAGCTGCGGCGGGCCGCGGAACGCTGGTCGGCCGAGCGCGAGCCCGCCCGGCTGCTGGGCGGCACCGACCTGGAAACCGCACGGGAATGGCTGCGGGAACGTCCTGACGATCTGCTGAAGGACGAGCGCGCCTTCATCGAGGCGAGCGCCCGCGGGGCGGCTCGGGCCCGGCGCACGTGGCAGGTCGCGGTGGCCGCGGGCGTGGCCCTCGTCTTCGTCGCCGTGTTCCTCTTCATCCAGAACCGGAACAAGGAGCAGGAGGGGCAGGAGCGGCTGCGGGCCGCGGCAGCGCAGACCCTGGCCGACCGTGCGGAGAAGGGTCAGGCGAACCCCGACCTGGCGGCCCTGCAGGCGGTGGCCGCCTACCGCACCGACCCCGGCGTGCAGAAGGCGCAGCGGGTGCTGTTCGACCGCTACAGCGACTTCGCCGCCGCGGAACGGCTGCTGGCCGGTTCCGGCGTCACCTCGGAACGCATCCTCGCCGCCGAGGACGGCGGCGTGGTCGTCCAGGAGGAGAGCCACGGGGTCGCGATCTGGCAGCCGGACGGCGGCTCGGCGCTGCCGGAGCGGATAACGCTGTCGTCGCCGCTGGCGGGAACGGCGCTCTCCGCCGACGGCCGCGTGCTGGCCGTCGCCACCGAAGAGGGGGTCGTCGAGCTGCGGCGACCCCGCGATCGCGAGCTGCTCGGCACGCTGGAGATCCCCAAGGGGAAGGCGCTGCTCGCCCTCGACCCTGCGGGCCGGTATCTCGCCGTCCGGGTGGCGGGCTCGCGTACGGTGCGGGTCTGGGACCTGGAACGGCGCCGGGCGCGCGGCGTCTCGCTGCCCGGCGAGGCGCAGACGCTCCAGATCGCCGACGACGGGCGGCTGTCGGCCTCCCTGGGCGACGGCAGGCTGCTGGTGTTCGAGCCGGGACGGTCACGCCCGGCCAGGACGGTGCGCACGGCGGCCGTCTTCGCCCACGACGGCAGGACCGTGGCCGGCTGCGTCCGCACCCGCGACGGCGTACGGGTGCGCAGCCACGACCTGACCACCGGCGCGAAGATCGCGGACTTCCCCCTCACGATCCGCGGCTGCGAGGGCAACGTCGGCAGGCCGGGCACGCTGAGCCACGGCGGCAGGCTGCTGTGCGTGGAGGACGTCGTCATCGACCTGCGGGCCGGGCGGATCATCGGCGCGCCCGCCACGTACACCCCCTCGTACGTGGTCACCGGCCGCGACGGCCGCTGGAGCATCTGGGCGGTCGGCGGGCCCGGCCTGGTCAGGTATCCCGCCGCCCGCACGCTCGGCACCGACCCGTACGCGGTGCGCCAGACCACGGTCACCGATGACGGCCGCCACGTCGTCACCTACGACGGCGACGGCCGCCTGCGCGTGTGGGACGCCGCGTCGAAACTGCTGGTGAGCGAGCGGCTCGCGGCCCCGGACAGCGGCTCGGACCCCGGAGTGGAAACGCGGGTGGTCGCGCTGACCGGGCGTCAGGAGATCGCGGTGATCAGGGCCGGCTCCCCCGACCTGACGCTGATGTCGGTGCCCGACCTGCGCACGATCGGCTCTGCGCGCCTGCCCGCCGGCTCGGCCGATCCGGCACCGCTCAGCCTGCACGCGGCCGCGAACGGCCGTCTGGTCGTCTTCGCCGGGGGCATGCTCACCGTCTGGGACACCGGGCCGCCGCGGCAGGCGTTCGCCGGAGTGGACCTGAGCGAGCGCATTCCCACCGGCGCGACGTGGGACGCGGATCAGGCGCTGGTCGTGCTGCCGAACACCGAGGGCACCGCCGCCCTGGTCATCGAACGGGAGACGAGAGAGGTCGAGCACTGGGACCTCACGCTCGGCCGTGCCACCAGGAGCCATCTCCTCCCCGGCGACGGCGCGTTCGGCACCGTCGCGGCGAGCCCCGATCTGGCCCGCCTCATCACCTACTCTGGCACCGCCGGCGAGCACTTCACGGCCTGGTCGCTGCCGGTGTCGGGACAGCCGACGGCGACGCGGCCCGAGGGCCCGTCCCAGGGCTACATCTTCGACCTGCTCCAGCTCCGCAAGGCGAACCCGGAGCTGCGCTACAATCCCGCGTTCTCCATCGCCAAGATCGGCGACGCGGAAGGGACCCTCACCGTGTTCGACAGGGGCAGGAAGCTGCTCTACAACGCCAATGAGGCGTCCATCCTGTCCAGCGCGCCGGACGACTGGGCCGCGCACCTGTGCGCCGTTCTGGGCGGGCGCTCGTTCACCGCGGCGGAGCGGGCCCAGCTCCCGCCGGGCACCGAAACCGCCCCGTGCGACTCCCCCTGAGCCACCGCATACGGCCAGCCGAGGCCGTGGAGAGCGGCTCGCCGATCCGCGAGCCGCGGCCCGGCCTGACGCGCCGCCCCCGGGTCACCACGCTGCGCGCCTGGGTAGAGGCCCCACGAGGGAACGGGGAGGTGGCCTGATGAAGGCGATCGTGGTGACCGACGAGGCCGCGGGAAGGGCCGGGATGACCCTGGCGGAGCGGCCGCGGCCCGAGCCTGCCATCGGCGACGTGCTGGTGGAGGTGCACGCCTCAGGCTTCACTCCCACGGAGCTGGAGTGGCCGTCGACGTGGGCCGATCGCCTCGGCCGCGACCGTACGCCGGCGATCCCCGGCCACGAGGTGGCCGGCGTGATCGGCGCGCTCGGCTACGGCACGACGGGACTGTCGGTGGGGCAGCGGGTGTTCGGCATCACCGACTGGTACCGCGACGGCACCCTCGCCGAGTACGTGGCCGTCGAGGCGCGCGATCTCGCCTCGCTGCCGGGCGACATCGACTTCACGGTGGGCGCGAGCCTGCCCGTCTCGGGCCTGACCGCCTGGCAGGCGCTGTTCGACCACGGCCGCCTCCAGGCGGGGCAGAGCGTGCTCGTCCACGGCGCGGCCGGCGGTGTCGGCTCCATGGCGGCCCAGCTCGCCGGCGAGGCCGGCGCGTACGTCATCGGCACCGGGCGCGCCGCCGACCGGCAGGCGGTGCTCGGCTTCGGCGCGCGGGAGTTCGTTGACCTCGGCAACGACGCCCTGGAGGACGTCGGCCAGGTGGATCTGGTGCTGGACGTGATCGGCGGGGAGATCCAGCGGCGCTCCGCGGCCCTGGTCAGGCCAGGAGGAACGCTGGTGTCCGTCACGGGGCCGCCAGAGGTGCGACCCTCCGGCGGCCTGGCGATCGACTTCGTCGTCGTGCCCGACCCCGTCCGGCTCGGCGAGATCGCCCAGCGGGTGCGGGACGGGCGGCTGCGGCCGCTCATCGGGACCGTCGCGACGCTGGACGACGCCCCCTCCGCCCTCGACCCGGCCGAGCGGGTCAGGGGGAAGACCATCATCAGCGTGCGCCCGTGAGCGGCCGCGACCGGGTCAGTTGGCGACCACGGCGGTCAGCTCGTCCAGGATCAGGGTGCCGGTGTAGCGCATGTGCGGCCTGATCTCGTTGAAGTAGACCCGGCGCAGGGTGATCGGGTAGGCGATGCCGGACGGCACCTTGTACGTGATCTGCTGCCAGCCCGGCTCGGTGATGAACGCGGGCTCGATCGTGTGCAGGGTGCCGTTCTTGTCGAAGACCTCCAGGCGCGTCCGCTGGTTGTAGCCTTCCGACTTCACCCAGAGCTTGAACGCCGTCGGCTTGCCCGCCACCGGGAAGCGGTTGACGATCGGCCAGATGCCGATGCCGCGCGTCTCGGTGCTCTGCGTGAAGTCGTAGTCCAGCCGCAGGCCGTTGGCGGCGCGCCCGCTCGGGGTGGAGGAGACGGTGCCGGTGGCGCGCATGGTCCACACCCGCCAGTTGGAGGTGTCGTCGAAGGAGTCCACGACCTCCTGCGCCGTCCCGATGCCGACGACCAGGGCGGTCCGCACGCCGCCTGCGGTCATCGTGACGACGTGCTCGCCCGAGCTCGCGCGGGCGGTGACGGTGAACGAGCCGGTCGCGTCCGGGGTGACGGTCAGGGCGCTGGTGTCGTAGGAGAGGGTGACGTCGGCGGGGTCGATGGGGGCGGCGTATCCGGCGGCGTCCACGCCGTTGACGTCGAACGTCCCCTTCGCGCCCTTCTGCGGGAGGTTGAGCCTGCGCGGTCCGGTCTCCAGGCGGGCCAGCTCGCCCAGCACGGTCATCTCGATGTTCCCGGTGGCGTCGCCCAGCCTGGCGGTGACGGTCGTACGGCCCGGGGCGACCGCGCGGAACACGCCCTCGTCGTCCACCCGGCCGATCTGCCCGTCCGCGACCTCCCACAGCGGCCCGGCCTTGCGGGGCATCACGGCGGGACCGTACGTCTCGTCGTACGCGTCCGCCTTCAGCCTGCGGGTCAGCCCGGGAAAGACCCGCTCGGTACGCCACGACGCGCCCGCGTCAGGGCCGGGGAACCGCTTGCGCTCGGTCTCCGTGCTCACCCGGAAGCCGGTGACCCTGCCGCTGCCGCCGGGGTAGAAGATGCCGAGGCCGGTGGGCACCGGCCGGACGCCCGCCGCGTCGGACGGCCGGTTGACCAGCTCGGCGTCCTGCTCGCCCGGCTCGCGGGCGACGAACGTCGTCGAGCCTCCGCCGTCCAGGTTCAGCGCGGTGTGCGCGCCCAGATCGACCATCATCTGCGCCAGCTCGTTCAGTCCGATGCCGCGGGAGTACTCGGGCTGGCGGCCGTCCACCGCGACCACCCACATCTTGGTGCCGTCGGCGTTGAAGCCGACGGCGGTGCGCGGCTCGGGGGTGTTGTTCTCGGCCGAGAGCTGGAGCGGCTGACCGTTCTCGACGAGGAGCTGGCGGCCGCTCATGGCCGCCCTGACCTTCATGTCGCCGGGGGCGCGTACCCGGTAGTCGACGGAGACCGGGTCGCCGACCCGCAGCGAGGACAGCGCGGTCGCCCCGGCCTCCCTGCCCACCAGCACGAACGTGCCCTCGGGGATCGCGCCCTCGCGGGGGACGGTGACCTTCTCGGTCACGACGCCGTCGCGCACCACCACCTCGATGGTCTGGCTGACGTTGCTCACCGGGCGGCAGCGGCAGTAGGTGCCCCAGACCGGGGTGAACATGCCGACCTGGTCCTTCAGCAGCTCCGCCTTGTTCAGCGCGTTCAGCGGTACGGTCTTGCCTCCCGGCAGGTTGACCGTGCCCTCGAAGACGATCTCGCCGATGGCGCCGAGCTGGTCCTCGGAGAACATCACCGCGGTCTTCTTCGTCTGCGTCGCCTTGCTGTTGGGCAGCGGCGACTGCAGCACCTCGCCGTCCTGGACGGCCACGCCCCATGGCGCGCCGGAGCCGTTGATGTCGAAGTAGTCGGCGTTCACGGCGGCGACCGCGCCGGCCTCCTTGGCCATCTCGGTCAGCGGGCGCCGCTGCGCGACCTTGCCGGGGAAGATGCGGTCGATCCGCACGCCTGAGGTGAGATCGACCGACAGCTGGTACGTCTGCAGCCAGCCCTCCTGGCCGTCGGCGGCGTCGGGGCCGTACAGCTCGACCGTGCTCAGCTCGACGCCGGGTGCGACGGGCCGGGTCTCGCGGTACGTCTCGGTGCGACCGGCGAGCTGCGCGGCGTCGGCAGCAGCCGTGACGGCGGGCGGCTCGGCCCACGCGGGGACCGGTCCTGTGAGGGTGAGGGCCAGAGCCGCCGATAACAGGGCGGAGGGGACTTTCCATCGCATCGAACCGGGACGAGACATTCTCATCTCCTTAGACAGCGATTCTTCTCAGACGGCGATGCCGGCCGCCCGCCGGAGCATGAACTCGGTCACCGGGGCGAACTCGGCGGGCGTGAAGTTGTCCTCGATGGGCAGTACGGCCTCGTGCCGTCCCCGGGACCGCGCGAGGAACAGGGCGATGTCGTTGGCGTCGGCGATCGAGAGCGTGGGCAGGCCGGCGGCGATCGCCGCGCCCGCCATGCCGTGGTCGGCGATGACGAGATCGATCAGGACGCCGTCGCCGGCCGCCGCGGCGAGCATGGCGTCCATGTAGTCGGGGCGGTGGGTGTGCATGATGGCCTCGTCGTGGAAGGCGCATGCGACTCCGCCGAAGAAGCGGATCCCCGTACGGCCGGCGGAGTACTCGCCGACGGAGATGTCGAGACGGTGGTCGTCCAGGACGCGGACGACCCGGTTGCCGGTGTTGCGCAGGGCGCGCGCCAGCTCGGCGTAGTGGTCGAGCAGCCCGGTCGGGTGCCCGGTCGCCAGCAGCACCGTGCCGCCGCCCTCGCGCAGGAAGGGGGCGAGCGCGTCGGCGTGGGCCAGGATGCCGGCCAGCGTGTGCTCCGGCGCGATGTAGCCCTCCTCGGGGTCGCCGTCGGTGATGCGGTCGCCGATGCCGTCCTCGACGGCGGCGACGACCTCCTCCAGCGTCGCGGTCCGCCAGTCCGGCAGCCCGAAGGTGTTATCCGGGTCGCCGGCGAGCATCTTGCGCGCGTACGCCAGCGACTGCCTGCGCAGGGTCCTGATGCCGCCGGACAGGCTCCGCTCGACGAGCAGCTCGCGCAGCACGGCCTCGTGGTGGTGGGTGCGCATGCCGTCAGCCCGCCGCGACCGCGACGGCGCTCTCGGCCCTGGCCGACGGTGGCCGCCAGGCGCCCTCGGCCCTGGGGAACGCCCGCGCCCTGCCGACCACCAGCCGTACGGCCTCTCCCGGGGACCGGCCGCTCTGGGCCGAGTGCACGATCACGATCGAGCCGCCGACGTCCACGTAGGTGCGCACGACCGGGCCGAGGAACTGCACGTCGCGGACCACGCCGCGCAGCGCGGGGGCGGAGCCGTCCCCGTCGCCGGCGAGCGTCACGTCCTCGGGGCGTACCGACACATCGACGGGCGCGCCGCGCGGGACGGACGCGGATGCGCCCGCGGGCGTCACCGGGAGCACGGCCCCGGCGATCTCGACGTCCCACGAGCCGGGCGAGGTGCCGGCGACCTCACCCGCCAGCCAGTTCGTCATGCCGACGAAGTCGGCGACGTAGCCGTTGGCCGGGGTCAGGTAGATCTCGTGGCCGCTGCCGAGCTGTTCCAGCGAGCCGTCCCGCATGACCGCGATCCGGTCGCCGAGCGCCAGCGCCTCCTCCTGGTCGTGGGTGACGTAGACGATCGTCGTCCCGGTGCCGCGCTGGATCTCGCGCAGCTGCGTACGCAGCTGGATGCGGGTCTTGGCGTCGAGGTTCGACAGCGGCTCGTCCATGAGCAGCACCGACGGGCGGATGGCCAGCGACCTGGCGACGGCCACGCGCTGCTGCTGCCCGCCGGACAGCTCGTTCGGCCGCCGTCCGCCCAGTCCGGCGAGCCCCACCATGTCCAGCGCCTCCTCCGTACGCCGGGCCCGCTCCTCCCTGCCGAGCTTCTGCGCCTTCAGCCCGAACTCGATGTTCTCCGCCACCGTCAGGTGCGGGAAGATCGCGTAGTCCTGGAACACCATGGACGTCGGCCGGGCGTCGGGGCCGAAGCCGGAGACGTCCACGCCGTCGATGAGCACGCTCCCGCTGTCGGGCCGGATGAACCCGGCGATCATCCGCAACGTGGTGCTCTTGCCGCATCCGCTGGAGCCGAGGAGGCAGAGGAACTCGCCGCGGCCGACGACGAGGTCGAGGTCACGGACGGCCGGCACCCCGTCGAACGACTTGCACAACGACTTCAAATCGATCATGAAATCTCCCTCAGCAGGGGTCACAGGTCGTAGAGCCGCAGGCGGGAGCCGAGGGCGAGCTTCGCGACGGCGAGCCCGGCGAAGCTGACCACCATCAGCCCGGCCGCGACGCCGGTCGCGGCGCCCCACTGGCCGAACTCGGCGAGGTTGACGATGGTGGGCGCGCCCAGGCCGATCCCCGGCGACGTCAGGAAGATCACGGCGCTCAGCGTGTTGATCGCGTGCAGGAACCCGAACACGAGCGACGTGGTGAACGCGCCGCCCAGCAGGGGGAACATGATCTGGACGATGACCCGGGCGCGCGAGGCGCCGAGGTCGGTCGCGGCCTCGTCGATCGACGGGCTGATCTGGTTGATCGTGGTCACCGCGGTCCGGTAGCCGACCGGGATGGCCCGTACCACCATGACCAGCACCAGGATCAGCGCGGTGCCGGTCAGCGCCAGCGGCGGCTCGTTGAACGTGAGCAGCCACGAGATGCCGATCATCGTCCCGGGGATCGCCGACGGCAGCACCGCGAGCCCGTCCATCACGCCGCGGCCGAACACCTTCGTGCGGTGCACGACGTACGCGGCGACCAGCGTGCTGATCGTGGTGATGATCGCCGCCGTGGCGGAGAACAGCGCGGAGTTGCGGATGTCGTCACCGCGCAGCAGCGCCGTCTGCCAGTGGTCCAGCGTCAGGCTCCAGTTCGCGCCCCACGCCCGGGTGAACGAGCCGAACAGGATGCTGCCGTAGATGAGGATCATCAGGAAGCTCACCAGGCCGAGCACGGCGAGCAGGGCCCGCCGCACCGCCGTGGGCAGCGGCGCGGGCGGCAGGCTGCCGGTCTTGCCCGAGACGGTCACCGCGGAGCGGCGCGCCAGGACCCGCCGCTGGATGAGGAAGAGCACCAGCGTCGGTACGAACAGCAGCACGCACAGCACCACCGCCATCCCGAAGTCCTGCCTGCCCACGGCCTGCACGTACGCCTCGACCGACAGCACCTGGTACCCGGCGCCGATGAGGACGGGGTTGCCGAAGTCGGTGATGACGAACATGCAGACGAGCAGCAGCGCGTTCAGGATCGTGGGGAAGGCGAGGGGCAGCGTGACCCTGCGGAAGGTCTGAAACCACGTCCAGCCGAGGTCCCTGCTCGCCCACTCCAGGGTGGAGCCGATGTTCTTCAGCGTCGGCAGCAGCGTCAGCGTGGCCATGGGGAAGAAGGCGAGCGTCTGGACGAGCCAGAGGCCGCCGAGCCCCAGGAGGCTGACGTCCAGCCCCAGCAGCTC
Source organism: Nonomuraea sp. NPDC052634 (assembly GCF_040678535.1). Lineage (NCBI taxonomy): Bacteria > Bacillati > Actinomycetota > Actinomycetes > Streptosporangiales > Streptosporangiaceae > Nonomuraea > Nonomuraea sp. NPDC052634. Next base: position 224,805 of record NZ_JBFATY010000002.1, read on the forward strand.
GTGCGTGATCAGGCCCCGCCGCCCGAACAGCAGCAGCACCGCGAGGCCGACGACGAACGGCGGCGAGATGAGCGGCAGCAGCGCCATCACGCGCAGCACGCCCCGGCCCCTGATGTCGGGGCGGCTGAGCGCGTAGGCGAACAGGAAGCCGACCACGGTGGCGCTCAGCGTCGAGGCCACGCCGATGACGACGGTGTTCTCGGCCGCCTCCGCGACGCGCGGCTCGGCGAGCCTGCTCCACGCCTCACCGCCGGGCTCGAACAGCATGGCCACCGTCGGCACCAGGACGAGGAGGACGAGCAGACCGCCGACGTAGAGCGCGAGCGTGCCGACCGTGACCCGGTCGGCCAGCCGGCGCCTGCGGCTGCGCGCCTGCCAGTCCGGCCGGGCCGCCCGCCCTGGGCGCGGATCGCTCGTGAGGGTCGTCGAAGACACGGCCGTCAGACCCCGTACCGCTTGGCGAACTCCTTCGACACCGCATCGCGCATCTCACCGGCGCGCACCGGGTCGTAGTCCACGAGGTCGAGCTCGGCCAGGCTCTGCGCGCCCTCGGGGAGCTTGACGTCGCCGCGTACGGGATAGGAGTGGACCAGATCGACGATCATCTGCGACGCCTTCTTGCCCTGCAGCCACTGGACGAACTTCTCGCCGCCCTGAGGGTTCGGCGAGCCCTGGACGAGCGCGTTGCCGGAGATGACGACGCCGGTGGGTTTGGGGTAGACGACCTCGATGGGGAAGCCCGCGCCGCGCACGTTGAGCAGGTCGTGGGCGAAGGACACGCCGGCCGCGTACTCGCCGGTGGCGACGAGCTGGGACGGCGCTCCCCCGCTGTCGGTGTACTGGCCGACCAGCTTGTGGAACTCGTCGAGGAACTTCCAGGCCGCCGCGTCGTCGCCGGTGCGGAAGAACTGCGTGGCCACGAACGTGTAGCCGGTGCCGGACAGCGTCGGGTTCGGCATGACGAGCTGGCCCTTCAGGTCGGGGCGCAGCAGCTCGTCCCACGTCTTGGGCAGCGGGGCGCCGCCGGTCTCCTCCTTCCACCGGTCGGCGTTGACGCCGACGGTCATGAGGATCAGCTCGTTGGCGTGCCAGTAGCCCTCGGGGTCGATGAACCGCTTGTCGATGCCCTCGGCGCCGGGCTTGTAGGAGCGGATCAGCTTCTCCTTGGCGAGCGGGCCCGCGTCCCCGCTGGCCAGGCCGATCACGTCGGCCTGCGGGCGGCCCGCCTCGGCCTTCAGCCGCGCCAGGAGCTCGCCGGCGCTCTGCCGCAGCACCTTGACCTCGACCCCTGATTCGGCCTCGTACGCCTCGGCGAGCCGCCGAGCGGGTTCCTCGGGCATCGGCGTGTACCACGTCACCGAGCCGCCGGACGCGGACGCGGCGTCGTCGCCGCCGGATCCGCAGGCCGCCGACCCGGCCATGAGAAGTGCTAGGGAGAGCGCGCCCGCGGCGACGCGTAACAGGGTCGTGCGCATGAGTGACCGCCTTCGGATCGAGGCGCCCCCAGCGGGGACGCAAGGTCACGATGCACGAAATGGTGTTATCCAATATGGGTGATGTCAATACCTCTTGTACACCAATTGTCCTCCGGCAGTCGGCAAGTCGTCATCCCAAGGACGTCGCCGCCTGCGTCACCCCGCGGGGGTGGCCGAGATCCTCCTCCGGGTTCGCCGTCAGGTCCAGCTCCGATGTGATCATGTAGCGGTCGCCTCTGAACAACGTCCTGGTGAACTCGATGGGAACGCCGTCCGACGTGCGGGTCACGGTCCTGAACAGGAACGCGGGCGAATACGGCGGTGCTTCGAGCACCTCGGACTCCTCGGGGCTGAGCACCGTCGGCTCGATGTTCTGGGTGCCCGATGCCACCTTGAGCCCGTACTTGTCGGCGAGCAGCCGGTAGAGGGACTTCTCCTCCAGCTCCTGGGCGGGCAGGTCGGGCACCAGGGCGTCCGGCAGCGTGGTGGTGGCGAGCGCGATCGGGTCGCCGTCGGCCAGCCGCAGCCGCTTGATCGTCACGATCGCGTCGGACGGCGCGATCTGCAGCCGCCAGCTCAGGCGGACGCCCGCGTCGGACCGCTCCACGCCGAGGACGCGCGTCGAGGGCGTGATGCCGCGCCGGCGCAGGCCCATGGAGAACGACGAGGCCGTGGGCGACTGGGTGATCGTGGGCCGCGCGACGTAGGTGCCGCTGCCCTGCCTGCGGATGAGATGGCCGTCCCTGACCAGGTCGTCGACGGCGCGGCGCACCGTGAGCCTGGAGACCCCGCAGTCCTCTTCGAGCACCCGCTCGGGAGGGATCGGATCGCCCACGTTGAGGTCTTCGAGCAGGCTCATGATCCGCTCACGGACCATGTTGTGCTTGCGCCCGCGCCGAGCGTCCGCGTCGCTCACGTCCACCCCTCCAGCCCTTTCACCGGCCCCCTCCAGACGGTCTCACCGGCCCCTCAGGCCCGTCGCCGGCGACCCCGACCGTTCTCCTGCAGTTTACGCCCCGGCCACGAATTGGTATTGACGACTTGTATACCAACTCTTACAGTCACCGAAGAATCCTGACCCTCCAGGTGAACCAATGGCGGAGCGCCGTCGCCCCGCCGCTCCTCCGTCCCTCCGACGGGCCGCGACCGTCAGGCCGGGTCCGATCATCGTCGCATCAGGGCCGACGCATGACCACCCTGCCTTGGGACCGCGCCCTTCCCGTCAAGCCTGAGCCCTGAGACACTCCGATCGACAAGGGAGCAGCAGTGGGAAACCCCATGGTCAATCGCCGCCACCTGTTCGGGCTTGCGGGCGCGGGCGGAGCCGCACTCGCCACGTCCGGCCTGTTATCCGCTCCCGCCCACGCGGAAGCGGCCCCCGCGGAAGCCGCACACAACAGGCCGCGCCGCCGCCCCGCCTGGCCCGAAGGGTTCGTCGAGGTGCAACCCGTCTCCGTCGAAGGCGACATCGCCTGGTACGACGTGTCCCATTGGGGCGTCGAAGGCAAGGGCTGGTCCGACACCAAGGCGTACTTCGACCGGCTGCCGGCCAAGGCGGAAGGCGTCGTGACCCCCGAGGTGTGGGCGCGCAGCCGTACCTCCGCCGGGATCCTGACCCGCTTCGTGTCCGACTCCACCACCTTCCGCGCCCGCTACCGGCTCATCTCGGCCACCACCGCGATGTACCACATGCCCGCCATCGGCCACAGCGGCGTCGATCTGTACGCGCGCGCCGAGGACGGCTACGACGCCTGGCTGGCCAACACGCACCCGGCGGGTCAGGACGTCGACGAGCAGATGGGCCTCGCGGTCGATCCCGGCGAGCGCCTCTACACCGCCTACCTCCCGCTGTACAACGCCCCGCAGACCCTCCAGATCGGCGTCGAGGCCGACTCGAAGTTCGTCGGCGTCGCCCCGCGTACCGACCCGCCCGCCGTCTTCTACGGCAGCTCGATCATGCAGGGCGGCGTCGCCTCCCGCCCCGGCATGTCCATCACCGCGCTCCTGGGCCGCCGCTTCGACATCCCCGCCATCAACCTCGGCTTCTCCGGCAACGCCCGCATGGAGCCGGAGATCGCCGAGCTGCTCACCGAGATCGAGGCGTCGGTGTACGTCGTCGACAGCTCTCCCAACATGAACCCGCAGCAGATCTCCGAACGCGCCGAACCCTTCGTGCGCATCCTGCGCGAGGCCCGCCCGGACACCCCCATCGTCCTCGTCGAGGACCGCCGCTACGGCGACGGGCGGTTCGTCAAGTTCCGTCGCGACCGCAACGCCCAGAACGCCGCCGCCCTCCAGGCCGCGTACCGGAACCTGCGCGACGCCGGTGTGACGGGCCTGTCGTACTTGTCGGCCGACGAACTGCCGGAGGCGGAGGAGCTGGTCGATGGGTCGCATCCGAGCGACCTGGGGATGATGACGTACGCGAACGCGTACGAGAGGGTCCTCCACCCCATCCTCGCCCGCCGCCACCACTGACCCCGCCCTCCGTCAGAACGGCAGCCGCTCGTACGCCCGGCCGCCGAGGGCGTGTTCGAGGTAGCCGGACACGGTGTCGTCGTCCCAGCGGGCTCCCGTGAGTGCGACGTACCCGTCAGGGCGGACCAGCACAAGGCCGTCGCCGTCCACCCCGTAGAGAGCGTGCGCATCCCCCTCCGCGTCGATGAGCACGCTCTCGCCGCCCTCGTACGCAAGCCCCGGCTTGACGATGCGGTGGACGTGCACGTCCTCGCCCGCCCGAGGCGCGGGCCCGCTTCCGAAGACGAGCAGCGTGAAGTGCGGGCCGCGGAACAGGTCGAACAGCCGCACCTGCGCCCCGCTCGCCGGGGCGGTGCAGCGGGCGTCCGGGGCGCGGTCGCCCGCGCGGATGCCGAGCGCCTCGTCCAGGTCGCGGGCCAGGCTGCCGCCCCGGTAGGTGATGCCGAGCTGGCTGACGTCGGCGAACGGGTCCTTGCCCTGGAACGCGCCGACGATGCGCTCCGACACGCGCGCCGAGTCGGAGCCGGTCCAGTACCTCCCCCGCGCGGTGGTCGAGGCCAGCACGTGCCGGGCGACCGGCAGGCGCTCCTCCTCGTAGGTGTCGAGCAGCGCCTCGGGGGCTCCGCGCAGGACGTACGCGAGCTTCCAGCCGAGGTTGTAGGCGTCCTGGACGCCCGTGTTCATGCCCTGGCCGCCGGCCGGGGCGTGCACGTGCGCGGCGTCCCCGGCCAGGAGGACGCGGCCGTTGCGGTACCGGTCCACCATGCGGATGTTGACCCGGTACACCGACAGGTAGACCGGATCGCGGAAGCGCACCCCGGGCAGCCCGACCCGCTGCCGGAAGATCTCGGCGAAGGTCTCGACCGAGATCGAGGACGGCTCCTGCTCCGCCCCCTGGGGCAGCGGCGCGGTGAAGAACCAGGTGCCGCTCTTCGGCATGGGGGCCAGCGTCACCATCGCGCCAGGACCGGTGGCCCACATGTGCGCGGCCGAGGCGTCCAGCCCGTCCACGCTGAGGTTGCCGTACAGCATGCGCTGCTGCTCCCACGTTTCGCCGAGGAAAGCGATCCCGGCCCGCTTGCGCACGGTGCTGCCGCCGCCGTCGCATCCGACGAGGTAACGCGCCCGGACGTCGCGGTGCCGGCCGTCCACTCTGAGGCATGCCGTGACCTGGTCGCCGTCCTGGGTGAGGTCGACAAGCTCGCACCCGAGCTCCACCCGGACGCCGAGCGAGGCCAGCCGCTCGCGCAGGGCCTCCTCGGTGAACTGCTGTCCCACCATGAGGCTGCCCGGGTAGGGCGCGCCGGGCAGGGGCGGCGCGTCGTACATCACCGCCTCGCGCACCACCTGGCCCTGCGCGTCGTAGAAGCGCGTGGGAAGAGCCGGCTCGGCGCGTTCCACCAGGCGGCCCAGCACCCCCAGGTCCTCGAACACCTCCTGCGTGCGGGCGCGGACGCCACGGGCCCGCGTCCCCACGGGGTGCGTGGTGACACGATCGATGATCCGCACGGCGACGCCGCGCCGGGCGAGGTCGCACGCCAGGGTCAGGCCCACCGGCCCCGCGCCGACGATGAGGACGTCCGTCACGTCCGGAGTCTCCATGGATACGCACTCCTTCCTCGGGACGGCCCTTGTGACCGCTCGCCCATTCTTAGTGGGCACATGCCCACTCGTCAATTCGACGGTGCACCATCGAGCGTGTGAACAGGCACGACGGGTTCGGCCATCGCGCACCCGGCGGCCCGGGGACGAGTGGCCCACCATGGGGGTGAGCGTGCCGAGGTTCGTGCGCGAGGCCCCTGACGGGCGCGGGATCAGCCGGCGATGCTCCAGCAGTAGAGCAGCTCATCGCTCTCCTTGGCCCGGCGGGCCAGCGCGACGAACTCACCGAGCATGTGGATCGCGTCGTCGAGATCGCCGAGGCCGGTCGGATCCCGCTCCATCCACTGCCGGGCCACCTCGGGCAGGCGGGCGTCCTCGACCGCGGCGAGCGTGTCGCGCGTCGATCGCGCCGTCAGTGGTGGTAGGCGTGGATCACCGCGTGCCCCCTGCCCCGTCCGATGATCCACTTGTTGATCGGCGTGGTGACGAGGAAGGCGATCAGCAGCGAGACCACCAGCGCGCCCCAGAACAGCCCCGAGGCCAGGGTCGCGTCCATCGCGCCGGGTATGACCAGCATGACGCCGTTGTCGACGATCTCCATGACGAGGATCGACAGGGTGTCGGCGGCCAGGGCCAGGCGCAGCGCCTTGCGCCACGTCACGCCGGCACGGAACAGGCCGCGCAGCGTGAGCGCGTACCCGAAGATGAACGCCAGCACGACGGCCAGCAGGATGCTGGGCAGGTTGTGCCAGCCCAGGGCGGTGGCGATGACCATGCCGAGCACCTCGCCGATCGCACAACCCGTGAGACAGTGCAAGGTCGCCGAAGCGGCCACTCCCCACGTCGCCTTCGTCGGCCCGTGGTGACCGTGTCCCTCGGGCTGATGCCGTCCGTGACTACTCTGCGGGTCCGTAGCGGACGTGTGAGAGCCGTGCTCGTGCATCTCATGCCCATCGTGATGCGTCATTTCCGACACGTCCCTTCTACCGCAACAGAGACGAACGAACCCGGGCAGCCGGCGGCCACTATACCCCCTGTGGGTATAGTGGCCGCACCGGTGGGCCGGGCAGGGCGGCGCTCACATCAGAGCCGGCCGAGGACTTGTGGAGATCGCGCGCCTGGTCGAGCTGCCGGCCGACGACACGGCGGCCCGCCGCCACCCCCACACCGCGGCCGCGCTGGTCGGCCTGGCGACGGGCAAGGGGCTCGTGGCGGTCACGGCGCTGCTCGCGGGCCCCGCCGCACTGGCGGCGGCACCGGGCCTGACCGCGCGCCTGGCCCACCACTGCCACGCCCTCCTGGCGCTTTAGCCACCACGGCGTTCACGGATCAGGAGCGAACGAGCCGGGCGATGGCGTCGGACGCCTCCTTGACCTTGGCGTCCGCCTCGGGACCGCCTTTCTGCGTGGCCTCGGCGACGCAGTGAGCGAGGTGCTCTTCGAGCAGCGCCAGGGAGAACGACTTCAACGCGCTGGTCGCCGCCGACACCTGCGTCAGGATGTCGATGCAGTACTTGTCGTCTTCGACCATGCGTTGCAAACCGCGGACCTGCCCTTCGATGCGGCGCAGGCGCATCGCGTAGTCCTGCTTCGTACCGGTGTATCCGGGCATGCTCACCCCTCCTAGTCAGCCGCTCACGACAACACCATACCCCCCTACCGTATTTCAGCCGGAGCCGCGGACTTGACAGATACCCCCGGGTGGTATGTATTTAGCCATCACACATACCCCCTAAGGGTATTTCGCTTCCTGACCAGAGAGTTCTCATGTCCGCACCATCACCCCGGCGCTGGGCCGCACTCGCCCTGATCGCCACCGCCCAGTTCATCGTGATCATGGATACGTCGATCATCGGCGTCGCCCTGCCCCGCATCCAGCAGGACCTCGGCTTCTCGCAGGAAGACCTGTCCTGGGTCTTCAACGCGTACGTCGTCGCGTTCGGCGGCCTCCTGCTGCTGGGCGGCCACCTGTCGGACCTGTTCGGCGCCCGCAGGCTCTTCACCACCGGCTGGATCGCTCTGCTCGCGGGCTCGCTCCTGGCCGGGATCGCACCCGAGGTGTGGGTCGAGCTGACCGGCCGCGCCGTGCAGGGCGTGGGGGCCGCGCTGATCGCGCCGTCCGCGCTCACCTTGCTGAGCCCGCACTCACCGACGGGTTCTCGGCCGCCTTCGCCGGAGCCGCCGCCATCGCCCTCGTGGGCGCCCTGACCGCCGCCACCACGCTGCGGACCCGTACCACCGCACCCACCGAGGAAGTCACGGCCTCCCGTACCTGACGCTGCCCTGGCCCCCGAACCACAGGCGGGCCAGGGCGCGTCCACGCCATTCGGCCCCGATGCCCCACCCGCGCGTTGCTTCGAGAACTCGCCGGACGCGGACGGCGTCTGAACGGCGCCATCGCCGAGCGGCCCTCTTCGCGACTCCGCTCAAAACAACCGGGACACGGCACGCGCCCGGCCTCAGCCACCCCCTTCACCGGACAGCAGGCGATCCACGAGGGCGTTGAGCGTCTTGGCGCCGTCCGGGCCGAGCCGAGAGCTGCTGCGAGGGCGTTCTGCCGTGCGCTTCCGCCGGACTCGTACAGACAGACGAGGACGCTCAGTTCCGCCTCGGAGACACCGGAGGCCGCGGTGGTAACACGGCCTGGGCCGTTCGGCTCGGCGGCCACGTCCTCGCCGGTGTCTGGATCGTGGCGGGCTCCCTGGTGAGCCGTTCCTGGCCGGTGCGCGTCGTCGGCGTCATCACCGGCGTCTGGCTCGCCGGCCACACCCGAAGTCCGTGAATTCACCGGCCATTCGCACTCGGGAACGCACACGCGTTGTTCCGCTCTCTTTCCGTCTCCCCCGGGCGCCCGGATCAGTAGCGTGTACGGCGTGAGGATCGGAGCGTCGGCGCTGATGGCGTCGGTCCTGCTGGTGGCGGGATGCGCGGCGGGACAGCAGACGGGCGACCCCTCGGCCACCAATGCGTCAGCGGCCGAGACCGCGACCAGCACAACCAGACAAAGGCGGTCGCCGACGCCGGGCCCTGTCGTCACCCCGGCCGCCGCCCCCGACGGCTGGCGGTACGCCTACATCAGCGAGCGCCCCGGATCCCGCATCACCGGCATCACCACCGCCGGGCCGCAGGAGGCGTGGGCGGCGGGGGCCGTGGACGGCCGGCTGCTGCTCCTCCGCCACGACGGCACCGCCTGGCGCGAGGCCGAGCCGCCGCCGGGCCCGCCCGTCGTCCCGTCCGCCGGGGAGGTGTGGATCGCCGCGTCCGGCCCGGACGACGTCTGGCTGCTGCTCCCCGAGGTGGTGCCCGGCGAAAAGCACCATCGGGCGCTGATGGCGGTCCGCTGGGACGGCTCGGCATGGCATCAGATTCCTGGGCGTATCGAATCCCCAGGTGTCGCCGCCTTCAAGGTGCTCGGCCCCGCCGACGCCTGGGCCGTCCTCGGACCCGGCGAGCAGGAGGCGTTGCGCTGGGACGGGCGTTCATGGACGAAGGTGCCCTTGCCCGCGAACGCCACGGCCCTGGACGGCTCGCGCGCCACCGGGCTGTGGGCCGTCGGCTTCCGCACCTCTGGGGAGGGCGTCACCGCGACCGAGGAGGCCCAGCCCGCGGCCATGCGCTGGGACGGCGGCTCCTGGCGGCTGGTGCGCACCCCGACGTACGCGTTCCCGTCGCCCAAGCCGCCCGAGGGCACCGCGTCGCTGGAAAGCGTGCTCGTCCTGGGGCGTGACGACGTGTGGGCGAGCGGCACGCACACGTTCAACCACGGCGAGGTGGAGAACGAACCGGCCGATCCACCGCCGATCCTGCTGCACTGGGACGGCCGGAGCTGGACCCGGCAGGACGCCTCCGGCGATCGCGACTACTGCTGCCCTCTCCTGGCCGCGGGCCCGTCCGGCAGCGCTCTCGTCGTGAGCGGCAGCCCGCGCCTGCGCGAGAGCTGGCGGCTCGCCTCCCCTGGCGCGTCCCCGGTCAAGCTGCCAAGCCTGCCGAAGGTTCCGGGGCTGAAGAGGTCGCAGTTCTTCAAGGTCGCGGGGACGGCTCGTACGGGCATGACGTGGGCGGCCGGCACGCTGTCGGCCGACGGCGGCTTCTGGAGCCGCGCCGCCATCGCCGCCCTGAGCTGAGCGCCTTCCGCAACCCGGTGGAACGGCATACTACGGGAGCATGGTCGACGAGACGCAAAAGTCGGATGCGCGAGAACTCGTACGGCTTCTCCTCGCGCTGGGTGCGGACGACTTCGACGGCATCGTCGCCAGGACCGACTTCACCTGCTGCCAGAGCTGCGCAATCGCGGAGCTAGGCGGTGAAGTGCCGGAGGACGAGCGGCACGCGTATCGCGGCTACGTCTTCTGCCACCGGCAGGACATGCGGGACGCCGTGGACGGCGGCCGCCTCAGCCTGGCCTACGGGGTGTTCAACGACGCCGCCGTCACCGCCGACCAGGCCGGCATCGGCGAAGAGGTGACCGAGACGATCCGCCGCCACGAGGACGATCCGGTACCGGTATCGCTGCCGCAGGCCAGAAGCCTCCTGCTCGATCTCACGCCCAGGGCGGGCAATTCCGCCGTCTTCATCGGACGTTCGGGCGGCGTCGTCCAGATGCGGTGGGAGAACGGCCGCAGGCTCCGGCTGGAAACCCCTGATGAGAAGGCCCGCCATTCCCGCGGCCGCCACGTCACCCCGGACGAGGCGGACGACATGGTGACGATCCTGGCCCGCGAAGACCGCGGAGCCGTCGACCGGCTGGGCAACCTGGAAACCCACCCCTGGGACGGCTGAAAACGAACGGCCGCGCAGGACAGGCGGTAGCTGTCCTGCGCGGCGAGCGAGGTCGAAGGCCGCAGAGCCGGTGGGCGTGGTCGGAGCCTCCCCGGCGATCCGCTCCGGGGAGGCTCTGACCGCCGCCGTCGGGCTATCTCAGAGGCGTGGGTCCTCCTGAACCCTCAGGGCGTTGATGATCGGGTCGCGCTCGCCGTTCTCGCGGGTGAACTCGATCTTCAGATCGCCGCCGTCGTGCTCGACGGTGACCGTGTTGGCGTCCGCGGTCAGCGCGCCCACCTTCGCCTGCACGTCGTGGTCGTGGAGCACGGGTTCGCCGTCGACCAGGACATCGAAGGCACGCTGGCCCGCCTTGACCTTCTCGATCTCCGCGAAGTCGAGGCCGATCCGGTACTTTCCGGCGGGCGCGTTCTTGAACACGTAGGAGAACGTCTTGCCGGTCCGCTGGGTGCGGAACAGGTCGTCGTCCTCCGTGCCGCCGATGGCGGCCTTGGTGGCGCGTGCCTTGCCGCCGGCGTGGCCCCACGACCGCGAGCCGAGTTCCTGGTCGGGCGACCAGACGAAGCCGTCGGCACCGACGTACCCTGACCCGCCCGCGTCGACGCCCTGCCAGTAGGCCGAGGTCGCCAGGCGGACCGGCTTGAATTGGGCTTCGCCCTTGGCGGCGTTCGACGCCACGAGCAGGTCCCCGGCGAGCACGCCGGGCTCGACGGCGGCGTTGTCGACCGTCGCCGTGACCGTGGTGGACTCGCCGGCCGCGAGCGTGACCGTGCCGGACGCGGCCGCGCCCGAGAGGGTCAGCCACGGAAGGTCGGCGGCCTCGTGCCCGCCGTCGTCCGTGCGCTTCTGCTCGCTGATCCGCACCTCGAGCGGGGCGGAGCCGGTGTTGGTCACGGTCACGTCGGCGGTGGCCTTCTGGTCCGGGCCGAGGAGCCAGTCGAGCTCGCCCGCCTTGACGCTCGCGACGCCCGTGGTCAGCGCCGCGTCGAACACCTCGGCCTGATCCTTGTTCGCGATGGTCACGGTGCGGCTCGCCGTGACGTAGTTCGGCGCCCAGATCTGCACGGTGTTCTCACCGACCAGCGCCTGGGCCTTCCACCGGCCCTTCGCGTCGGCGGTGATGACCCGCTCGCCGCTCGGCCCGGTGAGCGTGACGATCGCGCCCGCGACCGGCTTGCCGTCGTTCGCGTCGGTGACCGTGCCCTCGATCGTGCCCGCGGCCGGGAGCGTGTACTCCAAGCCCAGACCGGCCGTCAGCTTGGGCTCGTTGAAGGAGTACTGGTGAGCGGGGTTGCGCGTCAGGCTCTCCACGCCGACCGTCGCCGACGACCCGCGGGTGAGCGGGTTCTCGCCGCCGACGCCGGGGCCGTACCCGATCTGGATGCGGCCGTCCGCGATCAGGGTGACCGAGAAGCTCACCCGGGCCGTCCTGTCGTCGCCGAAGGTGACGTTGCGCCACTCGATGACCTCGGCGGCCAGGCCGTCCACCTCGGTCATGCCGAAGTAGATGCCCGCCTCGTCGTCGATCACCAGGTCATCCCAGAACGGGAAGATCCCGTCGTAGGCGTACCGCGTCGGCAGCTCCGTGTTGTTCCACAGGGAGCTGGCCCGGTCGAAGACCAGCGCGCCGTTCGAATTCACGCACACGCCGTCCCAGGCCGTGTCGTAGAACGGGAACAGGAAGCTGGAGTCGAACCACAGCACGCCGCACATGTCGTCGCCGTGCCACCCGGCGTCCCGCGCGCCCTGGCGGTAGAGCCCTTCGGTCACCTTCACCGAGTACGAGCGGCCGGCGGGGGACACGGGCACAGGGCCCGGATCCGGCTCCTCGGGCTGCGGCTGCGGCTCCTCCTCCTTGTCTCCGCGCGGATCGAGCGTCACGCGCAGCGCCGCGATGCTCGGGGCCCGCAGGCCCTTGCTGCCCCGCAGCTCCACGGTGAGCGGTCCGCCGTCGTGCTCCGCCACGGCGGTGTGCCAGTCGGCGGCGTCCGGGCCGACGCCCTTGACGGGGTCGTAGGCGTACCGCGTCAGCTTGCCGCCGATGAGGACGTCGAACACCCGCTTGCCCGGCTTCACCTTCTCGATCTCGGCGAACCCGAGGTCGACGGCGTAGGTGCCCTTCGGTGCGTCGGGGAACGTGTAGATCAGGCCCGTGCCCTGCGTGGTGCGCTGGGACTGGAACAGGGCGTCGTCCTCGGTGCCCGCGATCGGGACCCGCGTGGTGATCGTCTTGCCCTTCCCGGTGTAGCCCCACTTCTTGCCGCGGGCCTCCTGGTCGGCGGACCAGGTGAAGCCGGAGGCGTCGGTGAACGAGGGGCCGCCGGCGTTGACGCCGACCTGGTACTTCGTGGTCGTGAGCGTCACCGGGACGTAGGTCTTGGACTGCCGTCCCGCGTCGGAGCGCACGATGATGTTCGCGCCGAGCGTGCCCGGGTCGGCGTCCTTCGAGGAGATCGAGACCTTGACCTCCACCGTCTCGCCCGGGGCGAGGGTGCCGCCGGCCGAGGAGAGCGACAGCCACGGCAGGTCGGTGATCAGGTCGTCCTCGACGTCGATCAGCAGGATCTCGTCGGCGAGCTGGTCGGCCGCCCACAGCGCACCGGTCGCGTCGGTCTCGAGGCCGCCGCCCTGGCCGGCCTTCTGGCCGGGGAACCACCACGCGTTGACGAGCGAGCAGTCGTCGGGGCGGACCTGTAGCAGGCGGGTGGGCCTGTCCGTGGTGCGGTCGGTGTACCAGATGGTGTTCGACGCCTGGTTGTAGGCCAGGCCCATCACCTCGCGCAGCGGCGGGGCGCAGAAGGACAGCAGCTCACCCGCGTTCTCGTGCGACGTCCCGGCGACGGTGCCGATCAGGCCGTTCGCCCGGCCGCCGACGTAGAACACGTCCTCGGCGGGGTTGTAGGCGAGCCCGGTGAGCTGGATGGTGGACCAGTCACCCTTGATCTGGCGGGTCTCCTTCCCCGTCTGCCGGTCGAAGCAGTGGATGAAGCTGGCCGGGCTGTCCTCGATCTGGCACATGTCGCCGGTCTTGGTGTCGAGCGCCATGTCGAACGCCCGGTAGTCGGGGTTCCACTTGGCGTCGAAGACCTTGCCGGTCGGCTTGCCGGTCACCGTGTAGGCGGTGTTGGTCCGCGCGTCGTAGTCGTGGACCCAGACGTCGCCGTCGTACCCGATGCCGGAGGGCTCCTTCTCCTCGATCTTGCCTGGGAGCTGGATGCGGGTGATGACGTCGCCGCCGGAGGTCTTGCCGACCTTCTTGGCCGCCTTCGCCTCCGCGGTGCTCGACGTCTCGCTCTTGCCGTCGATGTTCGACGGCTTCATGCCCTTCGCGCCGGACTTCCACGCGGCGAGGTCGATCTTGCTGTCCGCGCCCTTCCCGGTGCGCGTGGTGGCGCCGTCGGCGTCCAGCTCGGGGTGGCGCGCGGCCTCGCCCAGCGTGTACGTGAGCGGGGCCGAGCCGGTGTTGGTCAGCGTCAGCGTGCCCACACCGTTCTGGCCGGTTCCCATCACGACGTCGAGACCGCTCACCTTCAGGTTCGCGGCGCCGGTGCTGAGGCGCGTGTCGATCGTCGCCCTCGCGTAGAGCTTGTCGAGGGTGAAGTCGTACGACCCCGTCACGTAGTTCGGCGCCTCGACGGTCATCGTGTAGGAGCCGAGCGGGAGCTGGCGGCGGACGATGCCGGTCCCGTCGGTCGTGACGCTCTCGACGAGGCCGTTCTTGTCGGTGATCGAGATCTTCGCCCCGGACACCGGCAGCCCGTCGTTCTTGTCGACGACGGTCGCGTCGACGTAGCCCCAGTCAGGCAGGTCGAAGGTGATGATCATTCCGTCGCGGAGCACCGGGACGTTCTCGGAGAACCGGATGCCGTCCACGCCGGCCCAGCCCTGGATGCCGGTGGTGGCCTTGGCGCCGCCGGTCACCGGGTCGTCGGTGCCGATGCCGTCGCCGTACCCGAAGATCACCTTGCCCGAGCGGGTGAGCGTGGCCGAGAAGTTGACCGGCTCGGTGTACTCGGACCGGAACGGGTAGGCCCAGATCTTGGCGTTGCGGTACTCGATGACGAACGCGTCCTCGCCGTCGACCTTGGTGGCCGCCGTGAAGACTCCTCCGTCGGAGGCGAACTCGACGGGGGTCTGGATCCAGAACGGGAAGACGCCCGCGCCGCCGCTGCCGGGTCCGGTGGTGGTGGTCGGGGAGATCACACCGCGCAGGCCGATCGAGATGGTGTCGTGGCTGCCGTTGTAGAGCGCGATCGGGAACGGCAGGTCCACCGTCGCCCACACGCCGCTGCTGAACGTGACCTTGTCGGTGCCGCGCAGGTACTCGCCTTCGGAGACGGAGCAGCTGTAGCCGCCCTCGTCGACGACGAGCCCGACCGGGATCTCCAGCGAATTGTTCTCGGGGCCGACGGTCAACGGGACGGACGTCGGCGAGAAGCAGGCGTTGGGCGTGACGGCGAGCGCGTACTGACCCTCCGGCACACCGGCGATCGTGAACGCACCGTTGGCGTCCGTACGCACGGCCTCCAGCGGCGTGTCCTTGACGGAGACTTCGGCGTTCGGGACGGGCTGCTTCTTGTCGTCGACGACCTTGCCGGTGATGTCGTGGCGCGCGGCGGCGGTGAGGGCGATCTCGACCGAGGTCTCCTGGCCGAGGGTGATCGAGGCGCTCGCGGTCGCGGTCAGGTACCCGAAGATCCTGGTGCTGAGCTGGTAGTCGCCGACCGGGAGGCTCACCGTGAACCGGCCGTCCTTGTCGGTCCCGACGGACCGGCTGAACGGGCCGCTGATCGTCACCTCGACGCCGGAGACCGCCTTGCCGTCGGCGGTGACGACACCGGTGAGGGTGCCGCCCTGCCGGGGTGCGAGCTCGAGCAGGCGGACGAGGTCGAGCCGGCCTTCGCCGTACTTGTTGTTGAACTCGGCGGTGCCGCCGCACTCGGTGTCGTCGACGTCGACGGCCGACTCGGCCAGCAGGCGGCGGGTCTCCTCGACCTGCCCGATGAGGGTCGGGTCATAGCTCCACAGGGCGGCGACGGCGCCGGCGACGTGGGGAGCCGCCATCGAGGTGCCGGACAGCGCGGCGTAACCGTTGTTCGGGTAGGACGACGTGACGTCGACGCCCGGAGCGGAGATCTCGGGCTTGATCTGGCCGTCCACACCCTCGCCCTTGCGGGAGAACGCCGCGAGCGTGCCGTCCGACGCGTAAGCGCCGACCGAGTAGGCGCTCTTGGCGGCGGCGGGCGTGGAGATGGTGTCGCATGCCGCGGCCGGCGAGGAGTTGCCCGCCGACCAGACGCTGAAAATGCCCGCGGCGCTCCAGGCCTCGTCGATGGCCTGGAAGAAGTCCTCGAAGTCGTGCTCGAGCCTTTGGCCCCACGAGTTGTTGATGACGTGGGGGCGCTTGGACGGGTCGGGGTTGTTCCCGTTGACGTCGGTCGGGGCGAGCAACCACCAGCCGGACTCGAGCAACGACTCGGCGCCGGTCTCTTCGCAGCAGCCGTTCGTCGCGATCCACTGCGCGTCCGGTGCGACGCCGATGTGGTTGGTGCCGTCGTCGCCGACCATGGTGCCCATGGTGTGCGTGCCGTGTCCGTTGTCGTCGCACGGCGCTCCGGTGCACGTATCCCGGGTGGCCATCCAGTTGTAGTTGTGGTCGACGGTGCCGTCGGGCTTCGTGCCGCGGTATTGCCGCATCAGGGCGGGGTGGTCGAATTGCACGCCCGAGTCGATGTTGGCCACGGTGATGCCGGCACCGGTGGCCCCCATCTCCCAGGCCTTGGGGGCGCGAATGGCGTCCAGACCCCACGTGACGGTGCCGTCCTCGGCGGTGGCCTTGGGGCGGGGGGCCTGGTCGTCCGGCGCCTTCTTGTCCACGGGATCGATCAGCGCGACCTGTGGCGCCGCATGGATCTCGGCGACCTGCCTGACCGAGGCGACGTCGAGCGCGAGCTCCTGTGTGCCGCCCTTGACGAGCACGGCGTTGACGAGCGGGTAGGAGGTGTACTTCACGCCCGCCGCGTCGAGTTCGGCGGAGACGGACTCCACGGAGGCCTTGGCCGCGGCCTTCAGTGCGTCGTAGACGAACTGACCGCGGGCGGTCCAATCGGTGATCTTCTTCGCCGGCTCGAGGTCGGCATTGGTGTCGAACGTGATCCAGAAGTCGGAGACCGGCTCCGTGCGGAACCGGCCTTGCAGGTCCGACGCGATCTTGGCGGCGGGTGCACCGGGATCCGGCTCGGCGGCCGACGCCGGTGGTGGCGAAATCATGCTCAGGCCGACCGCTAAGGTCAGCGGAGCGACGAGGGCTTTCAGTCTCACGTGCGGGGGTCCTCCGGCCTACAGGGGTTGGTAGGGGTCGTGGCTCTCGTCATCGCCGTCATCGCCGTCATCCCGGCTGTCCGGGGCGTCGTCCCGGCTGTCCGGGGCGTCGAGGGCGTGAGGGGTGTCGAAGGTGTCAGCGGTGTCAGGGGCACCGGCATCTCCGGGCGACGGCTCCAGCGGTCGCTGACGCTCGATGAGGGAGTCGTCACGCGCGGTGGGTCGCTCAGGCATGCGCTGCCCTAGGGCCATGGATCATGGGAGCCATGCTCGGGCGGGCCAGCGACCTTCGCTATACGGCGGATACGTTATTTTTCATGACGAATCGCCGGAGGAATCCTCTTCTGCGAACACTCCGGACTCTACGGCCTTAACGGCGAGCGCGGTTCGGGAGTTCACCTTCAGCTTGCGCATCGCCGCACGCAACTGCTGATCCACCGTGGCCGGTGACTTGGTCAGGATCCGGCTGATCTCCCGGTTCGTCTTGCCGGCGACGACCAGGCGGACCACGTCGAGCTCACGAGGTGAGAGCCGGTCGCCGTATCCCCGCCGGCCGCCGCGCCACAATCGCGGAACCTCGGCGCCGTGTTCGCGAAGCCGCTGTGCGACCCGGTCCGCATCGCCGCGGGCTCCGAGCCTGAACAGTTGCTCGTACTGTGCGGCCAGCAGCTCCCGGCCCTGCTCGATCCGGCCTTGCGCGATGAGCGCCTCGGCTTGACGCTCGCGGGCGAGCATGGCGTCGTAGGGGCGCGGCAACGCGTCCCAGGCGCGCGCCGCCCGGTCGTACGCCCTCGCCGCGCGGGCGTGGTCTCCGTCCGCGGCGGCCAGCAGCGCACGGCACACGGCGAGGGCGGCGCGCGGCGCGGGCGCCGTACGGCCCCGCAGTCCTCTGGCGAACTGGTCGGCCAGGCGTGTCGCGGCCCGCAGGTCGCCCGCGGCCAGGTGCGCCTCGATCCGGGCGGGGACGAGGTCCGTCGCCCAGATCCAGATGCCCTTTCTCCGGACCGTGTCCATCGGCTCGTTCGTGATCTGCAGCGCCCGGCCGCTGTTTCCGTCCGTCAGCCACAGCCTGGCCAGCGCGGCGGCGGCCTCCATCGTGTCGTCGGCCGCGCCGAGACGGGCGGACTCCTCAAGGACCAGCCGGAACTGCTCCACCGCGGCGCGCCGCCGTCCCTCCGCGGCGGCCAGCCGGGCCGCGAGGCGGATGCTGCCGAGGTAGAGTGCCGGCCGGTCCCGGTCGGCGTCGGCCAGCGCCGCGCTCTCCTCCGCCAGGCCCTCCCACCGGCCGGTGAACCACGCCAGGTTGGCCTGTTCGAGCCGGACGTTGTTCTGCAGCCGGGACGCTTGCTCGGCCTCGGCGAGGCGCATGGCCACGGCGAGGTGTCTCTCCGCGTCGGCGTACCGGCCCCAGATCAGCGCGCCGGTGCCGACGTTGGTGTGGATGCGGGCCACGTCGAGACGCTCCGCCGAGGTCGCGCCGTCGACGGGCAGGCCGGCGACGACATCCCAGGCCTCCTCCTCGCCGAGCATGAGCAGCGCGGCGGCTCGGTTGCCGGCCAGGTTCAGCCGCTCCGCGGGAGAGTCGACGTCGGCGGCCAGCTCGGCGGCGCGATCCAGCCAGCGCCGGTGGGTCGACGCCGGCCACGGTCCCGCATAAGCCCAGCCCAGATACGTCATCGCCCGTGCCGCCTCGACCGGGTCATGGTCGAGGTTGGTCACCGCCTGCTCGAGCTCGCTGAGCGCGGCCTGCGCCTCGCCCCCGATGATCAGGAGGCGGCCCAGGGGGTTACGGATCTCGGCCTGCTGGCGGGCGGAGAGACCGGGCGTCTCCAGCACCGAACGCAACGTACGGATCACGCGGTGGTAGACCTCGTCGACCGGTTCGCGACGGCCCAGTGCGGCCACTCCGGCGATGCGCGCGACCCGTGCCCGATCCGCCGGTGGCAGCTCGGACCACGACAGCAGATCGACCAGCAGGTCGACCGCCTTGGTGTGGTCACCCGAGGCCATGGCCAGCTCGGCACCCTGCTCGGCGTACCGCGCCCAGGAGCGCGTCTCGCCCGCCTCGCGGAAGTGGTGGGCAAGGCGTGCGACAGGCAGCGGATGGACGCCCTCCAAGGCCCGGCCGGCCCGCAGGTGGAAGTGCCTGCGGTCGATCAGCGGGATCGCTTCGTAGACGGCCATGGCGGCCAGCGCGTGCCGGAATCGCCACTGGCCGTGGTCGTCTCCGTCCAGGACGCCGACCTCGGCCGCCTCCGCGAGGGCACCTCGGCACGCGGCCGGTGACAGACCGGCGGTCATCGCGATCGTGGCCACCGATGACCGCTCGGCCAGCGTGGCCGCGGCTCGCAGCACCTGCTGCGCCGCCGGCGACAGACGGCCCACCCGCTCCCGGGTGGAGTCGCGCACCGTCGGCGGCACCTGGAGCTTGCGCAGCTTCAGCCGGACCCACTGTCCGTCGCGGAAGACGAGGTCGGCGCGGTCGCACATGAGGCGGACCGACTCCTCCAGCATCAGCGGAACCCCGCCGGTCCGCTCATGCATGAACGTCGTGAACTCCTGCGAGATCGGGTTGCCGTCCAGCATCGAGGACACCAGCGCCGCCGTGTCGCCGGGTGGCAGCGGCGCCAGGGCGATCCTCAGCTGGGTCACACCGGCAGGAAGCCGGGACGTCAGCCGCAGCAACAGCGATCCCGCGTCCACCTCCTCCGGCCGATAGGAGATCACGAGGCTCGGCCCGTCCGATTGCTGCCGAGAGGCGACGAACAGCAGGAACTCCAAGGTCACCTCGTCGGCCCAGTGAGCGTCCTCGACCACGAGAACGTCGACATGCGCAGCCCGCAGCAGCTCGTCCAGGGCGCGGAACAGGCGATGCCGTGCCGCCTTCGCATCGTTCAAAGGCGGCAATGCGGGCGGCAGGTCCGAGGACCATTCAGGGAACAGGGGCCGTAACGCACCCGCGAGCTCGGTGAGCCGCAATCGCGACACCGGACGGTCGATCCCACGGAACGCGTCGACGATCGGCCCCAACGTCAGCGACTCGCGAAGCGGCGGGCACACCGAGACCAAGGCGGTGCGCTCGTCCGGTGCGGCCAGCCACTCGCGCAGCAGCCGGCTCTTCCCGATCCCCGCCTCACCCTCGACCAGCACGATCGCCGGTGGCCGGGCCAAGGCGACGCGTAGCGCCGCCAACTCCCGATCACGACCTACGAACTGCGGCGCAGAGACCGTCGGTGAAGTCCCATCGTCCTCGGGCAAGGGGTCGAGCATGCGAGATGTTCTCGCTTTTCGACGTTCGCGCGCAACTTCTCACCTGCCCGCGTTTCACATCGTGAGCTGCGGGTACTCCCGCTCTCCCGGTCGGAGCAGCGGCCCGGTCCGGTCATGCGCCGGGCTCGTGACGCCCCGTCGATCCGGCGATCGGGACATTGCCAGGTCTCCTCGCGCCCAGTGCGTGGGGCGGGCGGGTGGAAGACGACCGATCGCGCTCTTGTGCCGGACGGATTCGCCTCCAGCCGGGCTCACGCCATCCCTGCGCCACGCCCGCCCTGACGTCCTTGTAGCCGTCGGGGGCGCCGGATCGCAGGCGCCCCTTTCCGTCAGCGTCAGGCGCACCACCAGCGGATGCCCTGGTACTGGCGGCCCCAGCGCTGCCACCACGAGATGCGGTGCTGGTACGGGGCCAGGGTCAGGCAGTCGGAGTCCGGCCCGCGCCGCTTGACCTGGTAGGTGACGGAGTAACTGCAGTTGTTGAGGACTTGCACCTTGTGGGTCATCTTGGTCGTCCAGTGCGTGACGCTGACGCAGCTGGGGCCGGCCTGGGCCGTGGTGGCCTGCGCGGGCGCGGCGGTCAGGCCCCCCAGACCGATCGCACCAGCGACGAGGGCGGTGCCGAGCTTGGCGGTGATGTTCATATCCCCTCCTCCTTTGTCCGCTTGCGGATGAGGAGAACGTAGGCCGCCCGGTGTTGAGCCCTTGTTGAGTCCGCGTTGAGCCACGAGATTCTGAGACGATCAGCAGGTGCGGTCAACACCTCGCACCGGGATGACTTCCTGCAGGCGTTTCGAGTGGAGGAAAGGCGGCCAAGGCCCGCCGCCAGACGGTCTTGCTGGTGCTCCCACCGGGCTGGCGCACCGGCGATCAGGACGCCGGCATCACTGAGCGAAACTTCTACAACGCGTCCGAATCCGCAAAACCGCAGGTCGGAACCTGGTCAAAGCGCGCCCTGCAGGATTCGAACCTGCGACCGTCGGATTAGAAGTCCGGTGCTCTATCCAGCTGAGCTAAGGGCGCTCCCGCCTTATTGTGCATGATCCGGCGACATGTCACGCACACGTTTTCCTCGTGTCAGTCTGTCAGGCCGATCACACCCCACATGAACAGCGTCCCGAGCACGGTGGCCGTGAGCGTCCAGCCGGTGGCGCGGCGGGGCGTGTGGGCCTCTGGGAGGATATCGGAGGTGGCGAGATAGAGGAGGAAACCGGCGAAAAGGCCGAGGTAGGCGCCGAGGATGCCGTCGGGGATGGCGAGGAGGATGGTGAGGGCGGCGCCGACGACGGGGGCGAGGGCGTCGAGGCCGAGGAGGGTGAGGGCGCGGCGGCGGGAGTTCCCGTACAGGGACGTGATCGTGTACGTGTTGAACCCGTCCGTGAAGTCGTGAGCGATGACGCCTATCGCCACCGCCACCGCCAAGGAGGCGTCGGTCTGGTACGCGGCGCCGATGGCGGCCCCGTCCAGGAGGCTGTGGACGACGAGGGTGGCGCCCGCGGTGAGCCCGACGCCGGGGCGGGAGCGGGTCCCGGCGTTGTGCGGCACGGGCGGGGCGTGGGCGTGGTGGTGGGTGGCGTAGTCGGACTCGTGGGTGGCGTGCATGCCGACCGACCGCTCGACGACGTGGATGGCGAGGAACGCGAGCGCCAGGGCGAGCATCGGCACGGGCACCCCGTGCACGTCGTACGCGTCCAGTGAGAGCGCCTCGGGGAGCAGGTCGAAGGCCACCACGCCGAGCATGACGCCGGCGGCGAATCCGAGTACGAGGTGGCGTTGCCTGCCGACCTGGTGAGCGACGATCCCGCCCAGCAGCGTCATGACGACGGCCGCCAGCGACAGGAGGATGGGCATGAGGACGCAGGGTAACGGGCCGGGGGCGGGTGAGGCCTGGTTCGGCATGTTACGGGCGAGCGTGGGACGAACCGGGCCTCACCGCACGCCGGGGAACGAGCCGCACCACGGCCGGACCGGACCTCACCGCACGCCGGGGAACGAGCCGCACCACGGCCGGACCGGACCTCACCGCACGCCGGGGAACGAGCCGCACCACGGCCGGACCGGGCCTCACCGTACGCGCGCACGAGACGGCCCAGGCATGGCGGCGGGGTTGGGAAAAGTCCGGGCGGGTGGCCTCGGTCCGGGTCTAAGCTGTCGTGGCATGGTCGCGACGCTCCTGCACGAGATTCCCCTGCAGGGCGGGGACGTGACAGACGGGGTGGTGCGCGTCGGAGACACCGTGCGCAGACCGGCCGGTACGTCGACGCCCGCCGTGCACGCCCTGCTCAGACACCTTGAGGCGGCCGGGTTCGACGGGGCTCCGAGGGTGCTGGGGTTCGACAGGTTCGGGCGCGAGATCCTCACCTTTCTCCCGGGCAGGACCGGGCTGCGGGTGGAGAGCGCGAGCGATGAGGCGCTGGCCGGGCTCGCGAGGTTGCTGCGGCGGTTTCATGATGCGACCGCCGGTTTCCCGCTCACGATGGACGGCTGGGAAGGGGGCTCGAATGACGACAAAGCCCCAGAAATCATCGGCCACTGCGATTTGACGCCAGAAAACGTCATTTTCCACCAGGACGACCCCTCCACCCCCTACGCCCTCATCGACTTCGACCTCGCCCGCCCCACCACCCGCCTTTTCGACATCGTCACCACCCTGCGCCACTGGGCACCCATCGCCGACCCGGTGGACCGCGCGCCGCTGCTGCGCGCCGTCGACGTCGGTGCCAGGCTCAGGCTGTTCTGCGACGCGTACGGCCTGCGGCCCCGCGACCGGCGGCGGCTGCTGGAGCTGGCCAGGCTGCGTTTCCACCGCTCGTACACCGTGATGCGCACCCGCGCCGCCGCCGGCGGCAACTGGGCGAAGATGTGGGCGAGCGGCGCGGGCGAGCGCATCCGGCGTGCCACGGCATGGCTGGATGTGCACGAAGATGAACTTCATGCGCGTTTGGTGTGATCCTCTCGGCCTCGCCCTCGGCGTGGCTCTCGACCGGCTGCTGGCCGATCCGCAAAGCCCCGCACATCCCGTCGCCGCGTTCGGGCGGGCCGCCGGGCGGTTGGAGGGCGTGCTGTACGCCGACGACCGGGCGCGCGGGGCCGTCCACGTCGCGGCGTGCGTCGGCGGGGCGGCGGCGCTCGGTGTGCTGGCCGTACGGATCGCACCGCATCGCGCCGTACGTACGGGATTGACCGCACTGGCCACCTGGGCGGTGCTCGGCGGCACCACGCTCGCCAGGGAGGGCGAGTACATGGCCGACGCGCTGGAGAGCGGCGACCTCGAAGGCGCCCGCGCCCGCCTTCCGCACCTGTGCGGGCGCGACCCACGGCATCTGGAGGCCGACGAGCTGGCGCGGGCCACGGTGGAGTCGCTGGCCGAGAACACCTCCGACGCCGTCGTGGCGCCGCTGTTCTGGGGCGCGGTCGCGGGGGTGCCGGGGCTGCTGGCGTACCGGGCGATCAACACGCTGGACGCCATGATCGGGCATCGTTCACCCCGGTACGAGCGGTTCGGCTGGGCGGCGGCCCGGCTCGACGACCTGGCCAACTTCGTGCCGGCGCGGCTCACCGGTGTGCTCACCGTGCTGACCGCGCCCGACCCCGGCGGCGCGCGGGCGATGCTGAGCCGGGACGGCCACCGCCACCCGAGCCCGAACGCGGGCCGCTGCGAGGCCGCGTTCGCCGGCGGGCTGGGGGTCACGCTGGGCGGCACGAACGTCTACGAGGGCAGGACCGAGGAGCGGCCGACGATGGGCGACGGGCCGAAGCCGCGGGTCGCGGACATCCGGCGGGCCGTCAAGCTCACCCGCGCGGTGGGCCTGGCCGCCGCGGGGGCGGCCGTGGTCACGGCCTGGGCGTTGCGCCGCCTCGCCCGGCCCTGAGCGGCCCGGGCGATCCACCGCCTCACGACCCCGAGCGGCCTGGACGGTCCGCCGCCTCACCGACCCCGAGCGGCCCGGGCGATCCGCCGCCTCACCCGGCTCTGAGCCGTCACATCGTGCGGTTGAGGTTGACGACCAGCCAGATCACGAAGACGACGAGAAGCGTCACGCCGATCATCGACTTCGTCGCGTTCTGCGCGACGGCTTTCCTGGCCGTGAGCTGCTTGGTGGTCTGCTTCAACGCCTGCCGCGACATGAGCATCGTCTGGAAACGGCGCCCGAGGCTGAACAGGGCGATGGCGACGAGGATGAACAGGATGATCCGGCCGTCTTGAGGTTCCACGGGCTTACCCCCTGTGGTTCAAGAAACTCTTGTGTCCCCCGAGACGTGTGAACGCAAAGACTACTCGCCCGGCCTCATTTCGCGACCGTGATTAATCCTCCAAATCCACCACGATAGGCGCGTGATCGGACGGCCCTTTCCCTTTGCGCGCCTCCCGATCCACGTACGCCGACCGCACCCGCCCCGCCACGTCGGCGCTGGCGTAGACGAGGTCGATCCGCATGCCCTTGTTCTGGTGGAACATCCCGGCCCGGTAGTCCCAGTACGTGTACGGGTGCGGCCCCTTCATCGGCGTCGGCACCACGTCGTGCAGCCCCAGCTCCCGCAGCTCGGCCAGGGCCTGGCGCTCCGGTGGCGTCACGTGGGTCGAGCCCACGAACAGGGCGGGGTCCCAGACGTCGGCGTCGGTCGGTGCGACGTTGTAGTCGCCGCAGGCGACCAGCGGCCCGGCGGGCAGCTCGGCGGCGAGCGCGTCCCCGAGCGCGGCGAACCAGGCCAGCTTGTACGCGTAGTGCGGCGAGTCGACGGCGCGGCCGTTGGGCGCGTACAGGGACCAGACCCGCAGCCCGCTACAGGTGGCGCCGATCGCGCGGGCCTCGGGGCGGGCGGCGCCGACCCCCTCGGACTCGGCGAAGCCCGGCTCGCCGGGGAAGCTCGGCGTCACGTCGTCCAGGCCGATCCTGGACAGCACGGCGACGCCGTCCCAGCGGCCGTCGCCGTGCGCGGCGGCGGCGTAGCCGAGCGCGCCCACCTCCGCCGCGGGGAACGCCTCGGCCGGGCACTTGGTCTCCTGGAGGCAGACGACGTCGGGCTCGACGGCGGCCAGCCAGTCGAGCAGGCGGGGCAGCCGTGCCTTGACCGAGTTCACGTTCCAGGTAGCCAGGCGCATTCTCCCAGCCTGCCACGCGATGCGGCCTCAGGACGGGAGCGCCTTGCGGATCTTCGCGGCGAGGGCCGCGGCCTCTTCGGGGGTGTGCTCGACGACGCCGTTCTCCGCCATGAGCGCGTGGTACTGCTGCCGCTCGTACGGCACGCCGGGCGGCAGGGCGGCGAAGCGGGCGAGGAACGCGATGTGCTCGTCGTCCTCGTAGATGATCTCCTCCGGCTGGCTGGGATCGCGGCTCACGATCCCGCAGATGAAGCACGGCCCTGTACGGGAGCGTCGCTGGTAGCTCTCCACGTCGAACGGCACGCGCTTGATCGGATCGGTCATCCGGCCCCCAGAGAGAATCGTGATCTTCGCTGCAGAAGCATCTCGCGGCGAGGACCGATCCGGAAGAGCCGGGCGGCGGCGCGTACCGCCCGGCGTCGTCACGCGGACGCGATCAGCGGCTGGTCCAGAGGGGCTTGTTGTCCTTGGAGTAGATGATGATCCGCCCGTCGTTGGACACCGCGAGCCACGCGCCGGGGTTGCCGGCGGTCTTGGTGGTCCACAGCGCCTTGTCGTTCTTGTCGACGACGACCCAGTTGCCCTCGCGCTGCATGATCGAGCGCGCGCCCGGGTGCCCGGCCGTGGGCGTGGTGAACAGCGGGCGCTGCCCGTCGTACAGCACGGCGTTGCCCTCGTCCTGCTGGATGAGCTTGTAGCGGCCGTTAGAGGACTGGACGGTCTCGCCGGGGCGCAGCACGTGCCCGGAGGGCAGCTTGCCGATGTACGCCTTCGACGACCACAGCGGCTTGTTGTCCTTGGAGTAGATCACAAGGTTGCCGCTCTCCTTGGGCAGCAGCAGGTACGCGCCGGGGTTGCCGGCGGTCGGCGTGGACCACAGCGGCTTGTTGCCGGCCCCGTAGATGACGAGGTTGCCCTCCTTCTGCATGGTGGTGCGGGCGCCGGGGTTGCCCGAGGTGGGCGAGGTCCACAGCGCCTTGGTGCCCTCGTAGAACACGAGGTTGCCCTGCACCTGCTGGACGAGCCTGAACCGGCCGGAGGTCAGCGACTGGCCGGGCAGCAGCCACTGGCCGGGCAGCAGCCGGTCCTTGGCGGCGGCCTGAACGGTGGCGGCGTTGGTGGCGGCGTTGGTGGCGGCGGCGCCCGGCTGCGCCATGACGGTGACGGCGACCGGCGCCGCGAGCAGGGCGCCCGCCATGGCGGCCATCGCGGCCTTCTTGGTGATCAACGTTCCTCTCTTCCTCTTCGGACGGAGAAGCTTTCAGACGGAAAGGTGAAGCCAAGAAGCTGACACAAGGCGTTGGCGTTCCGTTGGTGCGCGCCGTCCGCCCAGGTGAGCGCGGTTGCGCGATCCGGTACGAACCCCGCCTGAGCGGCGTTTAGCCGGGTTTTAGCGGCATGCCGCATGCTGTCCTGGATGGATCGCATGGAGTTTCGCCTGCTCGGGTCCATTGACGCAGGTGTCGGGGGACGCCGCCTGGATCTCGGGCCGCGTAAGCGTCGTTTCGTCCTGGCCGCGCTGCTGCTGGACCTCAATCGTCCGGTGCCGGTGGAGCGGCTGATCGACGCCGTGTGGGAGGGCGCTCCCCCGGCCAGTGCGCGGGTCACCGTGCAGGGACACGTCTATCGGCTGCGCCGCGCGCTCTTCGGCGCGCGGGTGGAGACCACGCCGTCCGGCTACGTGCTGCTGGCCGACCCTGACGAGGTGGACGCGCTGCGCTTCCGCGGCCTGATCGCCGCCGCGCAGGGGGCCGACGACGTCGAAGGGGCCGAGCTGCTGGAGGAGGCGCTCGGGCTGTGGCGGGGCCCGGCGTTCGGCGGGCCAGGGGGCGGTCAGGCGCTGGAGCTGGCGGCGATCGAGCTGGAGGAGGCGCGGCTCGCCGCCGTCGAGGAGCTGGCCCGTCGGCTGCTGCGGCTGGGCCGTCCGGAACGGGCGATCGCCCCGCTGCGCGCTGTCGTGGCCGCGGAGCCGCACCGGGAGCGGCTGGTGTCGCTGCTGATGACGGCGTTCTCCCGGGTGGGACGGCAGGCCGAGGCGCTGGAGCTGTACGACCGCACCCGCCGCTCGCTGGCCGACGAGCTGGGCGTGGACCCGGGCCCAGAGCTGCGCGACACGTTCGCCGCCCTCCTCAGCCCGCAGCCCTGAGCAGCACCGCCCTCCTCAGCCCGCGGCTCTGAGCAGCGCCGCCCCCTGAAGCAGCCCTGAGCAGCGCCGGCCCCTGAAGCAGCCTTGAGCGCCGCAGCCGCACGGTCACCCGAGCACGTCGGACGCGGCGCTCTCGTCGAGCCGGTGCCCGTACGCGCGATGCAGCTCCACGGCCCTGCGCGCGTCGCCGATCCGCTCGGGGCAGGCCCGCGCCAGCGCGGTCAGCGCCTGGCCTTCGAGCCGCCGCATCCCGTGCCGGACGGCCGCGTCGAGTGCCTCGCGGGCGTGCCCGGCGGCCTGCTCCGCCCGCCCGCCTTCGAGCAGCACCTCGGCCAGCCACAGGCGGGAGCGGGTCTCCAGGTAGGGGTGGGTGCGCTCGCGGTATTCGGCCAGTACCTCGGTGAGCAGCGCGACGCGCTCGTCCAGGCCGAGCGTGCGGTCCACGCGGGCGAGCGTGGCGCGGGCCTCGGCCAGCTCGCCGTTCAGGCCGCGCTCGCGGGCGGCGGTCACGGCCCGGCAGGCGAGTCCGGCGGCGCGCGCGGCGTCTCCCTTGAGGTGGTGCGCCATGGCGGCGCTGGCCAGCGTGCCGGAGACCTGCGCGCCGGGGGCGTGCTCCAGGGCCTGCTCGAAGAAGCGCACGGCGGCGTCGAGGTCGCCCAGCGCGAGGTGGACGTCGCCGAGCACGGAGTACGCCCGCGCCTCCCAGCCGGGCGGCTCCTCCAGCGACCGGCGCAGCGCGATCGAGCGGAGCTGGCGTTCCAGCGCCTCGCGCGGCCGGCCGGCCCACAGCAGCTTGATCGCGTAGTTCTCCAGCGTGGCGGCGAGCTTCAGCGACGGCTCAAGGCGCTCCCACAGCCGGATGACGCGCTCGTGGGCCTCCATGCTGGTGTGCAGGTCGCCGAGCCTGGCGCTGGCGGCGACGATGTTGGTCAGCGCCGCGAGCCTGCCGGTCTGCCAGCCGGCCTCGTCGTAAAGGCGGGCGGCCGCCTCGTAGTGGTGCACGGCCTGGCGGGGCTCGTTCTGCAGGTAGTGGGCGTTGGCCAGGGTGTGGTGCATGCCGGCCCGTCCGGCGACGTCGCCCGCGCGCTCGGCGGCGGCCAGGGCGCGGGCGGCCAGCTTGATGATCACGCCGGTGGGGTGGCCACCGTACATGAAGGCGCGCAGGACCTCGACCAGCCGCCACAGCGTGCGCCCGCGCGCCTGCTCGATCACCGCGAGCAGGTTGTCCTGCTCGGCCAGGAACCAGGCGCGGGCGGCGGCGACGCCGCCGAACTCCTCTGCGGCGGCGCACGGCGGCGGGTCGTCCGCGGCCAGCGGGAACAGCTCCATCGTGGGCGCGACCAGGCGCGCGGCGGCGCGTGCGGTGTGCAGGTAGTACGCGTGCAGGCCCGCGGGGTCGTCGGCGCCGTCGGCGCAGTGCTCGCGGGCGTAGAGCGCGACGAGGTCATGCAGCCGGTAGCGGCCGGGCGCGTGCTCCTCGACGAGGTGGGCGGAGGCGAGCCCGGCGAGCAGCCGGGTGGCGGTGGCCGGGTCGGTGCCGGCGAGCGCGGCGGCCGAGCGCGCGGTGAAGTCGCAGCCTGGTACCAGCCCGAAGCGCCGGAACAGCACCTGGGCGTCGGGCGGCAGCGCCGCGTACGAGCCGGCGAACGCGGCGGCGACCGTGGCCTGCGGGTCGCCTTCGACGGCGAGGGTGTTCAGGCGGTCGGCGTGCAGCTCCTCGATGTAGGAGCGCAGCCCGGCCCTGCCGAGCAGGTTGGCCCCGGCGATGGCCAGGGCGAGTGGCAGGTGGCCGCACAGGTCGGCCAGCTCGGCGGCGGCCTCGGGGTCGGCGGCGATCGGGCCGGAGCCCACGAGGTCGGCGAGCAGGTCGCGGGACTCCTCCGGGCTGAAGGTGCCGAGCCGTACGCTCTGGGCGCCCTGCAGGGCGAGGCCGCGCAGCGCGTCACGGCTGGTGACGATGACGCCGCAGGACGAGCCGCCGGGCAGCAGGGGGCGTACCTGCTCGGCGTCGGCGGCGTTGTCGAGCAGGAGCAGCACGCGGCGGGTGGCGAGCGTGGAGCGGTAGAGGCCGAGCTGGTCGGCCGCGCCGGTGGGCGCGGGCACGCCGAGCGCGCCGAGCAGGCGTGGCAGCACCCGCTCGGGCGGCAGCGGCTCGCCTCTGCCGTGGCCGCCGAGGTCCACGTGCAGCTGGCCGTCGGGGTAGTCGGGGGCGACCTGGTGCCCGACGTGCACGGCGAGCGCCGACTTGCCGACGCCCGCCGCACCGGTCACCACCGCGACCCGGCCGTCGCGCAGCAGCCCGCGCAGCCGCTCGGCCTCCTTGCGCCTGCCGACGAACCCGGCCACGTCGCGCGGGAGCTGGCGCGGCACGACGGGACGGTGGCCCTCGACGATGCGCTGATACAGGTCGCGCAGCCGGGGTCCCGGATCGACGCCGAGCTCGCCCGCCAGCAGCCGCTGCACCTCGTGGAACAGCTCAAGCGCCTCGGCGGGCCTGCCGTCGTGCCAGAGCGCGGTCATGGCCAGCGCGTGCGGCGTCTCCCGCAGCGGCTCCTCGTCGCGCAGCTCCTGCAGCAGGGCGGGCACCTCGCGGTGGCGGCCCAGCTCGATCAGCGCGGCGGCGTGCTCTTCGACGAGGTCCCAGCGCTCGCGTACGAGCGGCGCGCGCACGCGCTGCTCGACCCAGTCGGTGCCGACGCCCTGCAGCGGCCGGCCGCGCCACAGCTTGAGCGCCCGCTCCCAGGCGGCGACGGCGAGGTCGGGCCGGCCCGCCGCGCGGCCCTGCGCGGCCAGCCTGCGGAAGCGGGCGAGGTCGACCTCGTCATCGCGGGCGACCAGCGCGTAGCCGGCGTTGGTGGTGATGATGCGGTCGCCCAGCGCCTTGCGCAGCCGCGACACCTTGAGCTGGACGATGGTCTTCGCGGTCTTGGGCGGCTCGCCCTCCCACAGCGCCTCGATGAGCAGGCCGACCGGCACGTGCGAGCCGTGCCGCGCCGCCAGCACGCCGAGCACGCACTGCTGCTGCGCCCCCTCGACCGGCACCGGAGCCCCGCCGTCGCGCACCTCCACGGGGCCGAGCACGCGGATGTCCATCCCGACCGAGCATAACGGCCGGCCGAATCATCGCTGACGCGTGCGCTCGACCCCCACGGTGATCTCGTTGCCCAGCCGGCGGCCCAGCAACAGCTCCAGGTCGTCGCCGCTCCAGAACTTGCCGGGGTCGTACCAGTTGGGCCGCCGCCCGGCGGGCAGCAGCCCCATCTCCTCGTAGGTGACGGCCACCACCTCGGCGCAGTAGGCGCTCTCCAGGGCCTGCTGCCGGCGGCGGCGCCAGGCGCGGCCGGGCAGACGGCCCCTGGCCCAGCGGGCGGCCAGCCTGGCGGTGGAGGGGAACGGGGTGCCGTCGAGCCTGGCGACCGTGCGCAGGGCGGCGTCCTCCATCTCGGGGGTGGCCTCGGGGTCGAGCTGGCGCAGCCAGACGCGCTGGCCGTAGCGGTCGGCCCAGACGGTGACCGCGTCGCGCAGGTCGTGCAGCTGCACCCCGCGGTGGTGGCTGCCCGACCACAGGTCGAGCAGCGATTTGCCCAGCTCGGCGTGCCACATCATGGGCGGCAGGTCGTCGATGACGATGGCCATGCCCACGTGGTTGACCGGGCTGTTGGTCACGGTCTGGATGGCGCGGTCGGGGACGGAACGCCCGCGGAAGACCCACAGGTCGCCGGTCCGCGTCACGCCGACGGCCTCGTCGAGTGTCAGCACACGGCTAGCCTAGGCACCATGCGCTGGTGGAAGTGGCTGGGTCTGGCCGGAATCATGGGGGTCGCGGCCACCGGGGCGGTGATCGCGCGGGCCGAGCGGCGGCGCCGCGCGTACACGCCGGAGGAGATCAGGGCGCGGCTGCGCGAACGCGTGGAGCAGGCCCAGACGCAGGAGGCACAGGAGGCTCAGGCCGACGGCTTGAGGTCGTAGACGAAGACCACGTCGGGGTAGGCGGGGTTCTCGTCGTATCCCTGCACGCCGCCGACCAGGGCGCGGCGCGACTTGACCACCCACGGCACGGCGGCGGCGGCCCGTTGCTCGATCACCCTGTTCGTGGCGCGCTCGTAGACGCGCTGCGCCGCGAGCCGGTCGGTCACGGTCAGCTCGGGCACGGTGTCGAGCATCGCGTCGAGCTGCTGGTCGTTGAGGTACGACAGGTTGAACACGGGCGGGTCGGCGCTGTGGAAGACCTGCCCGAAGTAGGAGTAACCGTCGGCGTAGTCGGGCCACCAGTACATGACGAAGATGTCCTGCCCGCGTTTTTTGCCCAGCTCCCACTGCGCGTTCCAGTGCAGGCTGCGCGCCCGGAGGGTGATGTTGAGCGGGGCCAGCGCCCTGCGCAGCCGCGTGACCAGCACCTGCCAGTCGGCCTCGCCCTCGGCGTAGGTCATCGTCAGCCGCAGCGGCCGCCCGCCGGGACCGTAGCCGGCCTGCTGCAGCAGCCGGGTGGCGGTCTTCAGGTCCTGCTTCGGCGTCCGGTTCGGCACGTGGCCGAGCAGCCCTTCAGGGACGACGCCGCTGGCCGGCGCGACCGAGGTGCCGAGGGCCTTGATCAGGCCCTGGTAGGGGACGGCCTTCTGCACGGCCTTGCGCACCCTGATGTCCTTCAGCGGCCCCTGGGCGGTGTTGAACAGCATGAGCGCCGTGGTGAACGAGGGCCGGTCGGAGGTGCGCAGGCCGGGCGCGGCCTGAGCCCGCTGGAACAGCTCGGAGTCGAGCCGGTCGACGAAGCTCGCCTCGCCGCGCTGCAGCATCCGGTACGCCCGCTCGGGATCGGGCACGACGCGGAACTTGATCGTGTTGTAGTGGGGCCGCTCCCACCCGCCCCAGTAGCCGTCGTAGGCGGTGAGCGTGAGCTCGTCCTCCTTGCCCTTGTTCCACCGGCTGACCGTGTACGGCCCCGACCCGGCGTCCCTGCCCTGCTGGAACCACCTGGTCAGGTCGGGGGCCGCCTTGGTGTCGTAGATGTAGGCGGCGTAGCCGGCGGAGGCGACCAGGTCGAGCGGCACCGGATATTTCAGCGCGAACGTGACGGTGAGCGGCCCGTCGACCCGGATGGAGGAGACGGCGTCCCAGATGTAGCTCGCGCCGGTCCTGGCCTTCATCGTGCGCTCGATCGACGCCTTGACCGCCTGGGCGTCCATGGTCCTGCCGGTGTGGAAGGTGACGCCGGAGCGCAGCTGGAACGTCCAGGTGCGGCCGTCGGCCGACGAGCGCCACGAGGTCGCCAGGCGGGGCGCCGACTTCTTGGTGACGGGGTTCCAGTAGGTCAGCGTCTCGTAGACGTTCTGGAAGGCGATGATCTCGTTGCTGTAGGAGCGGCTCGGGTCCCACTCGGTGACGATGTCGGTGTTCTTGACATAGACGAACGGGGACTCCCCCGATGGGGCCCGCTGCGGCTCAGGAGGCGGCGAACACGCCGCGAGCATCATCAGTGCGACGGCCGCTGCGAGTCGACGGCGCAACGCATCTCCCTCTGGTGGCCTGGCGTACCGTAGGAACCTACTCCAAGATCAACCTGGAAGGCGCCACGGTGTCCGAAAGTGCCGAAAAATTGGGCATTCCGGTGATCGTATTGCTATCCTCGGGGCTTGTCCCGTCCGGGGTTGCCAGCAAGGGACCGACCGGAGTGAGGTGCGATGGGTCGTAGCCGAACGATCCGCATGAAGATCATCGGCCTCCTGTTGGTGCCGCTGGCGTCCATGGTGGTGTTGTGGGGGGTCATCACCGCCGTCACCGCTACCGAGAGCTTGGAGCTGCGTCAGTACAAGACAGTCTGGACGAACCTGCGCCTTCCCGCGTACAAACTGATCAACGAGATTCAGCGTGAACGTCTCGTCTCGGCCCAGCTCCTGAAGAACGCCGCGACCAAGACCACCCTGGCCACGCAGCGGACGCGTACGGACGCCGCCCGGGAGTCGTTCAAGCAGCTCTCCAGCAACTCCAAGGACAGATCGGAAGAGATCCGCAGACAGGTGGACGCGGTGAACACGGCTATCGACAGGCTCGACGCGATCCGGGGAGAGATCGACACGGGTCTGTCCGACCGTCTGCACACCGTGGAGTCGTACAACGCGATGATCGACACCCTGTTCGGTCTGCACCGGCGGGTCGCGCTGATCGACGACATCCCGATCTACGAGCAGTCGCGCGTGCTCATCGACATGGGCTACGCCAAGGAGCTGCTGACCAGGGAGCAGGCCATCGGGCTCGGCACGGTCGAGCCGGCCGAGCGGCGGCTGTTCACGCAGATCGCCGGCAACCGGCGTTTCCTGCTCGACCAGAGCCTGGGTGAGCTGGATCCGGAGCTGCGCGACCCGCAGGTCGCCCTCATCACCTCGCCCGCCTACCAGCGGATGCGGATGATGGAGGACCAGATCATCGCGGGCGGCACCGCGCGGAACTGGCTCGGCACCACGGAGGTGCTGGCCAGGGCGTTCCACGAGGCGCAGATGCGGGCCAGCACGACGCTCAACAAGCGCGCCGACCCCATCGCGGACCAGGTGCTGTGGCGGGCGCTCGCGCTGGCGGGCACCGCGCTGGTGCTGGTGATCGTGTCGATCGTGTTCTCGCTGCGGATGGGCAACCGGCTGTCGAGGGAGCTCGCCGCGCTGCGCCTGGCCGCGCTCGAGGTGGCCCAGGAGCGGCTGCCGCACGTGGTGGAGAAGCTGCGCAGGGGCGAGAAGGTCGAGATGCCGGAGCTGTCGGTGGCCAGCACCACGGTCGAGATCGACGACGTGGGGCAGGCGTTCTCCACCGTGCAGCAGACAGCGGTCGAGGCCGCGGTCGGGCAGGCGCAGCTCAGCGAGGGCGTCGGCCACGTCTTCCGCAACCTCGCGCGGCGCAGCCAGACGCTGCTGCACCGCCAGCGCATCCAGCTCGCGGACATGCAGCACCGCGCCACCGACCCCGATCAGCTCGACGACCTGTTCAAGCTGGACCACCTGACCACCCGCATGCGGCGGCACGCCGAGGGCCTGATCATCCTGTCGGGCGCCACGCCGGGCCGCGGCTGGAGCCGTCCCGTGCCGCTGCTGGACGTGGCGCGCGGCGCGGCGGCCGAGGTGGAGGACTACCAGCGCGTGGTCATCGAGCCGATGTCCGGCCACCGGCTGGCCGGGCCGGTCGTCGGGGACATGATCCATCTCATCGCCGAACTGATCGAGAACGCCACCGTCTACTCCCCCGCGCACACCTCGGTCGTGGTGCGCGGCGAGGCGACGGCCAGGGGCTTCGCCTTCGAGGTGGAGGACCGCGGGTTCGGGATGGAGCCAGAGGAGCTGGCCGAGTACAACGAGCGGCTGGCCAGCCCACCGGAGTTCGACCTGGCCGACAGCGACCGGCTCGGCCTCTTCGTCGTCTCCCGCCTGGCCGCCAGGCATGACATCCGCGTGACGTTGCGCGGTTCACCATATGGAGGGACCACCGCGATCGTGTTGATCCCGGAAGAGCACGTGGCCGAACCAGAGGCCGAGGCTCCCAAGCAGGAGCCGGCCCGCCCGATGCGGGTGGTGCGAAGTGACTGAAGAGCGCTGGCTGGACGAGGAAGCGGGACCGATCGTCCCCGCCTACCTCCTGACCAGGGGCCGGACGGTGCCCGCGAGCGAGGCGATCGACCTCATGGGCATCATCATCACCGCCGGCGGCCTGACGCCGCCGCGCGGCCTCGACCCCGAACATCTGATCATTCTGCAGAAGTGCACGACCCCCACCCGGCTCGTCGACGTCGCCGCAGAGCTGAATCTGCCGATCGGCGTCGTCCGGGTGCTCGTCGGCGACCTGCACGCCCAGAAGCTCGTGCAGGTCGAGCTGCCGCCTCCCGCGCCGGACGCCAAGGTCCTGCTCGAGGTGATCAGCGGCCTGAAAGCGCTGTGACGGCCGCCTGAACCCCCTATCCGGGCTTTTCAGGCGGCCAGGACGTCCTCGGCCCGGTGACAGGCCACCTGGCGGCCTCCCAGATCCCTCAGCTCGGGCGCCCGCTCGCACTCCTTCACCGCCATCGGGCAGCGCAGCCTGAACGGGCAGCCCGTCGCCGCCGGCACCGCCTCCGTACGCCCCCTCGCCTGCGGGGGCTCTCCCCCCAGCTTCGGCACCGCGTCGCGCAGCGCCCTGGTGTACGGGTGTGCCGGGCTCGCCAGCAGCTCCGCGGTGGGCCCCGATTCGACCACGCGGCCCGCGAAGAGCACGTGCGAGGTCTTGCAGAGCCGCTCGACCACGGCCAGGTTGTGGGTGATGAGCAGGCGCTCGGTGTCCAGGGACGCCAGCAGGTCGAGGACCTTGGCCTGGACGGTGACGTCGAGCGCGCTGGTGGGCTCGTCGAGGATGAGCAGGCGGGGGCCGACGGCCAGGGCGCGGGCGATCACCACGCGCTGGCGCTGGCCGCCGGAGAGCTGGTGCGGGCGGCGGCCGGCCAGCTCGGGGGCGAGGCCGACCTGTTCGAGCAGCTCGGGTACGCGGTGGCGCTCGGCGCGCGGGAGCGCTTCGGCGATCGAGCGGCCGATGCGCATGCGGGGGTCGAGCGCCTCGGCCTGGAAGACCGGCTGGACGTCCTTCCGGAACGTCCGCATGTCCACTTTTTTCAGCGTTTGGTCGCCGTACCAGATATTTCCGGACATTGGGGTGAGGAGGCCGAGGAACGCGCGCGCCAGCGTCGTCTTGCCCGACCCGCTCTCCCCGATCAGCCCCACGCCGCCCTCGGTGATCTCCAGGCTGACGTCGTGGACGACCGGGCGGCGGGCGTACCCGAGCGTCACCCGCTCCGCTCTGAGCACGGGTCCTGTCACGGCAGCGCCTGTCATGGGAGGGCCTCCAGCAGCTCGCGGGTGTAGGCATGGGACGGCTCGGCCAGCACCCGGGCGGCCGGCCCCGACTCGACCACCGCGCCGTCCTTCATGACGAGCACCCGGTCGGCGATCGTCGAGACCAGCGCGAGGTCGTGGGAGACCAGCAGCAGCGCGAGGTCGCGCTCCTCGCGCAGCCGCCGCAGCACGCCGACCACCTCGGCCTGCACGGTCACGTCGAGCGCGCTGGTCGGCTCGTCGGCCAGGATCACCTCGGCCCCCAGGGCGATGGCCAGCGCGATGGCGAAGCGCTGCGCCTGGCCGCCGGAGACCTCGTGCGGGTAGCGGCGCAGGATCGCGGGGTCGAGCAGCACCTCCTCGACGGCCCGCGCCATGGCCTGCTCGGAGTCGTCGCGGCCGTGCAGCCGCAGCGCGCGGCGCATCAGCGTGCCGAGCCTGGTGGCGGGGCTGAGCGCGGCCTGGGGCGACTGCATGACCAGGGCCGCCCTGGCGCCCCGCAGCGCGCGCAGCTCGCGCGGAGATGCCGTCAGGACGTCCACGCCACACACTCTGACCGTGCCCGAGACCTCGGCGTGCTCGGTGAGGCCGAGCAGCGTGAGCAGCGTCGTGGTCTTGCCCGACCCGCTCTCCCCCACGATCGCCACGCACTCGCCGGCGGCGACGTCCAGCTCGGGCACCGCGGCCACCGGCCGCCCGCCGTAGCTCACCCGCAGGTCGCGTACCTCGATCACCTGACCGCCCTCCGCGGGTCGAGCGCGTTGCGCAGCCCCTCGCCCAGCACGTTGAACGCGAACGCCGTCACCAGGATGGCCAGGCCGGGGAAGGTGACGACCCACCAGTCGGTGGTGAACAGCGCCTGGCCCTGCTGCACCATCAGTCCCCACTCCGCGGTCGGCTCCTGCGCGCCGAGCCCCAGGTACGACAGCGCCGCCGAGGTCAGGATCACCCCGCCCGCGTCCAGCGAGATCTGCACCAGGACCGGGGTGAGCGAGTTGGGCAGCACGTGGCGCAGCACGATCAGCGGGGCGGGCACGCCGAGGCAGCGGGCGGCGTCCACGTACGGCCTGGTCGCGATCGACGCGGCCACGGACGCCGACAGGCGCGTGTACCACGGCCACCAGGTCGCCGCGATGGCCAGGATGACGGTGTTCACGCTGGGCTGGAGCACCACCGCCAGCGCGAGCGAGAGCAGCAGCGCGGGAAAGGCGAGGAACACGTCCGTGATCCGCATGATCACGTCCCTGATCCAGCCGCCCGCGTAGCCGGCGACCACGCCGAGCGTGACGCCGACCGCCGCCGAGACGGCCAGCACCGCCACGGCGATGAACAGCGAGGTGCGGCCGCCGTACAGGATCCTGGTGAGCACGTCGCGGCCGACCTGGTCGGTGCCGAACCAGTGCGCGGCGCTCGGCTCGAGCAGGCTCTCCGTCGGGCGCGTCTCGTCCACCGGGTACGGCGCCAGCCACGGCGCGAGCACCGCGGCCAGCACGATGAGCACGATGAGCACGGCGCCGAACGCGGCGAAGCGGTCGGGGATGCGCGGCAGCGTGCGACGCAGCGGCTGCGTGTCCTGGACGCGCTCCGGTTCCGTGGTGCTCATCGGGTCCTCGTTCTGGGGTCGACGAAGCCCTGCAGGATGTCCACGACCAGGTTGGCCAGGACGTAGACCAGGGCGACGAGGAGGGTGACGCCCGCGATGGCCGGGGTGTCCAGCGACCTGATCGACTCGGCGGCGTAGCGGCCCAGACCCGGCCAGTTGAAGACGGCCTCGACGAGGAAGCCGTTGACGATCGCGTACGCGAAGACGAGCGCGATCAGCGACAGCACCGGGTTGAGCGCCGGCCGCAGGGCGAACTTGGTCAGGATGGACGTCTCGCCGAACCCGAGCGCCCGCTCCAGCCTGGCGTGGTCCTGCCCCGACTCCTCGATGAGCGCGGCCCTGGTCATCTGGGCGATGACGCCCGCCGGGTAGGCGGCCACGACCAGCGCGGGCAGCACGAGGTGATGGAGCGTGCTGGTGAGCATCGGCCAGTTGCCGGTGATGAGGGCGTCCACGGCCGTGATGTTCGTCCAGAGCGTGAGCGGGCTCGTGGTGTCGAGCGAGGTGTCGTACTCGCCGGCGACGGGGAACCAGCCGAGGTGGCTGCCGAAGACCGTCTGCAGGGCCAGCGCCAGCCAGAAGACCGGGACGGAGACCGCCAGCATGCTGCCCAGGCGTACCCCGACGTCCGGCGGCTTGCGCTTGTAGCGGGCGGCGAGCACGCCGAGCGGGATGCCGGCCGCGACGGCCAGCAGCAGCGCCGCGCCCACCAGCTCAAGCGAGGCGGGGAAGGCGAGATAGAGGTCGTCGAGCACCGGCTGCCTGGTGCGCAGGCTGGTCCCCCAGTCGCCGCTCAGCAGGTCACGCGCGTAGTTCAGCAGCTGCACCGGCAGCGGGTCGTCGAGCCCGAACCGCTCACGGGCCTCCGCGAGCTGCTCGGGCGTCGCCTTCGGCCCGGCGAACGCGACCGCGGGATCGCCGGGCACCATCCGCATCACGGCGAACGTGAGCACGACCACGCCGGCCACGACCAGGAGTGCCTGGCCGAGCCGGCGGGTCAGGTAGCGGAGCATGGCCTAGCGCTTGAGGTCGTAGAAGAAGACCACGTTCGGATAGGCGGGATTGTCGACGTATCCCTGCACGTCGGAGGTGAGCGCCCGCTGGTACGTCTGCACGTACGGCACGGCCACCGCCGCCTCCTCCTGGATGATCCTCCGCTGCAGCTCCTCGTAGGTGTCCATGGCGGCCGACTTGTCGGTGGCGGTCAGCTCGGGCAGCTTGTCGATGAGCCCGTCGATCTCGTCGTTCTTCAGGTACGACAGGTTGAACTGCGGCTTGTCGTTGCTCCTGAACACGTTGAGGAACCACGAGTAGGCGTCCGGATAGTCCGGATACCAGTACATGACGAAGATGTCCTGGCCGCGCTTCTTGCCGAGGTCCCACTGCGCGCTCCAGTTCATGGGCTTGGCCTGGAGCGTCACGTTGAGGTTCTTCAGCGCCGAGCTGAGCAGCGTGACCAGCAGCTTCTGGTCGTCGTCGCCGATGCCGTAGGTCAGGGTGAGCTTGAGCTCGGGGTTGTCGGGGCCGTACCCGGCCTCCGTCAGCAGCTGCTGCGCCTTGGCGAGGTCCTGCTTGGGCTGCATGTTCTCGGCGTGGCCGAGCAGGCCGGGCGGCACCAGGCCGCTCGCCCGGTGCCCGGAGCCCTCCAGCGCCGCCACGAGGCCGTCGTAGTCGATGGCGAGCTGCAGCGCCTGGCGGATCCTGACGTCCTTCAGCGGGCCCTCCGCGGTGTTGAACAGCACCAGCAGGTTCTGGAACGACTGGGCCTCCGACACCTGCACGCCCCGCGTCTCGCGCGCCTGGTCGAACAGCTGCGGGTTGAGCCGGTCGACGAAGTTCACCTCGCCGCGCTGCAGCAGCTGCCAGGCGGTGGTGACCTCGGGCGTGACGCGGAAGGTCACCTTCTTGTACTGCTCGGGCTTCCAGCCGCCCCAGTAGTCCTCGAACGCCTTGAGCGTGAGCTCGTTCTCCTTGCCCTTCTGCCAGGAGTCGACCGTGTACGGGCCGGTGCCGGCGGTCTTCTTGCCGTCGGTGTCCACCGCGTCCACGTCGTAGATCCAGGCGGCGTAGCCGGAGGCGGCGACGAGGTCGAGCGGGGCGGGGTACTTGAGGATGAACTCGACGGTGTTCGGGTCGGGCGTCTCGATCTTCTTGACCGGGTCCCAGATGTAGGCCGCGCCGCCCTTTTTGTCGATGTTGCGCTGGACGGCCTTCTTGACGGCCTCGGAGTCCATCGTGGCGCCCGAGTGGAACTTGACGCCCTGCCGCAGCGTGAACGTCCACTTCTTGCCGCCGTCCGACGACTCCCATGAGGTGGCGAGCAGCGGCCTTGCCTGCTTGGTCTTCGAGTCGTACCTGGTCAGGCCCTCGTAGATGTTGGACAGCGCGATGATCTCGTTGGAGTACGAGGTCGCCGGGTCCCAGTCGGTGACCACGTCGTGGTTGGGGGCGTAGACGAACGTGCTGTCGTTGACCTGCCCGCCGGCCGGGGCGCCGGTGCTCGCGCGGGGCTGGGGCGTGCCGCCGGCGCCGCGCACCTGGCCGCCCGCGCACGCCGACGCGGTCAGAGCCAGGACACCGGCCACCCCGGCGACGAACAGTCGCTTGTGCCAGCGCATGGGGGGATCCTTTCGCTATGTCACCGGGCGAGGGGTCCGGCTGCTTTGACGTGCACCCGCACGGCGGGCTCGGAGAGATAGCTCAGCGGCACCTCCAGGAGGTCCACGATCTCCACCGTGGAGGGGTCGGCCCCTGCCGCCACGGCCCGCGCCTGCGCTTCCTCTTTAGCGCTTTCGATGGCCTGTGCCCGGCTTTCTCCCGCAGGCAAGATCGTATCGACTCTGCCGCTCGCGAGCGCGATGGCCGCCCCCACCGCGTTGGCCACCTCGGCGTGCTCGGGCCTGATCACCCGGCTCGCCCCGGGAACCTCCTGAGGCAGCAGGAACGCCCCGCCGCCCACCGCGACCAGGGGGCGGTCGGTACGGCCGAGCGTCATCCTGTCCACGGCGTCGGCGACCATCTCGTCCGCTTTCGTGACCGCGTCGCGGAGCATCGTGCTCTCGTGAGCGCTTGGCAGGCGCTGCGGCCAGTCCTCGCCGCCTGGAGGCACCCGGCCGGCCGCGACGGCGGCGTCCGTCATCGTCGCGGTCGTCCCGCCGAACACCAGCGCCTCCGTGGCGATCCGGTAGCCGACCGAGCCGGGGCCGACGCCGCCGGGGCGCACCACGGTGCCGCCGCCGAGCGCGATGGCCAGGATGTCCGGCATGCGGAAGTTGGTGAGCACGCCGCCGATCTCCGTGGCCGCCGCCGACTCCCTCGGGAACCCGCCGGCCAGCACGCCCAGGTCGGTCGAGGTGCCGCCGACGTCCACCACGATCGCGTCCTGCACCCCCGACAGGTACGCCGCACCGCGCAGCGAGTTCGCCGGGCCCGAGCCGATCGTGGAGACCGGCAGGCGGGCGGCGTGCTCCAGGGTCATCAGCGTGCCGTCGTTCTGCGCCAGGTAGGGCCGTGCGCTCAGCCCGCGCTCGGCGAGAGCCGTGGTCAGGGCGTCGGTGACGTGGGCGGCGACGCCGTACAGCGCGGCGTTCAGCACGGTCGCGTTCTCGCGTTCGAGCAGGCCGAGCGAGCCGATCTCGTGGCTGACCGACACCGGCAGGCCGTACTCGGCGGCGACCAGCTCCGCCACCCGCCGCTCGTGCCCGTCGTCGGCGGGGCTGAAGACGCCGGTGACCGCCACGGCGTCGGCCTCCGCACCGTCCAGGAAGCGGCGCACCGCGTCCAGGTCGAGTGGGCCGATCTCGCGGCCGTCCACGTAATGGCCGCCGGGCACGATCGCCTCGCCGGCCGAGACGGTTGTGCGCAGGTCGTCCGGCCAGTCGGACAGCGGCGGCACCGCCGTGGTGGCCGGCGCGCCCAGCCGCAGCACCGCGACCCTGCCGAGCCCGCGCCGCTCCAGGATCGCGTTCGTGGCGTGCGTGGTGCCCAGCATGACGCGGGTCACCTGGGAACGGTCCTCGACCTGGGCGAGCACGGCGTCCAGCGCGGCGCGCAGGCCGCCGGTCACCTCCGGCGTGGTCGGCCGCTTGGCCTTGGCGATCACCCGGCCGCCCGCGTCAAGCACCACGGCGTCGGTGTTGGTGCCGCCGACGTCGATCCCGATGCGCAGGTCAGCCACGCGCCATCAGCTCCTCCACGGGGACGTAGTCCAGGTCGTATCCGAAGGCGCGCGGTCCCGCCGTCTCCAGGCCCTTGCCCGTACGCCAGAGGGGATCGCAGGGCCAGGCGAGCACGGTCACGCGCTGGCCGTACCTGAGGGCCTCGGTCTGGATCGCGGCGGCCGTCTCGGTGTCCACGACCGTGATGAGGTCAGGCACCATGGCGCGCACCCGGCCCTCCTCGATCGCGACCAGGTTCTCGTTCTGCAGCTCCACGCTCAGGCGGCGGCCGCGGTCGTCGCCGGTGCCCTCGATCGTGGCGGTGCCGCGTACGAACCCGCCCGTCGTGCGCCGCTCCACGTCGGTCAGCTTGCCGGTGATCAGCCGGACCGCGCCCAGGCTCTCGCGCAGCGCCTCCAGCGGGTCGGCGGCGCCCTGCGTGGCCCTGCCGACCTCCAAGGCCCTGGTCACCGAGCCCTCGATGACCGCGCCCCTGGCCGTGGCGGCGGTCAGCACGTAGTCGGCCATCAGCGCGTGCGAGCCCACGGCCACGCAGACGGCGCGCGCGATGCGCTCCGACCACAGGCCGTCGAGCGGGCGGATGGTGACGACGTTGCCCGCGACGTCCGACATGATCACCAGATCGGCGGGAAGCCCGGCCACGTACATCGAGACCATCTGGACCTCGGGGAAGGCCCGTCCCATGCCGTCGGCGTCGAGCAGCGGCACGCCGAGCTGCGCGGCCCAGGCGACCGGCGCGACGCCGTTCGCGCCGCCGATCTCCGACGACATGATCGCGCTCGGCGGGCGGCCGAAGATCCGCTCCACCTCCTCGGCGATGCGCTTCGGCTCGTCCTCGCCGTGGATCATCTCGTGGCTCACGGTCGGGGCGCCGATGCCGGACAGCGGCACCACGAGGGCGTCGTCGGGCAGGTCGCCCAGTTTCACCAGCGGGACCGGCCCGTACTCGCGGATGGCCCTCACCGCCGCCAGCGATCCCGTACGGACGTCTCCCCCGCCGCCGGTGCCGAGCACGGCACAGCCACGGGCGAGCGCCTGGATGTCTTTCGCATCAATCCTCATTGGCGACTCAACCAACCACATGGGCGCATATTTCGCCAGTCCAGCGCGTTTCGCGCGGGTGAAAACGTTCACTCGGGACCGTTTCCGTTGGTAAGTGTGGGAGGCGAGGAGAGGAGGTCGCATGCGGATATCGGTGGCCGCCGACAGCAAGGACGGCGTGGCCGAACGGGTCGTGACGGAGCTGCGCAAGCGCGGGCACGACGTCGTCACCCACGGGGCGCTCAACGACGGCGAGCGCGACGACTGGGCGTGGGCCTGCGAGCTGACCGCCCGCGACGTCGCGGAGGGCCGCGCCGAGCAGGGCGTGGTGTGCTGCTGGACGGGCACGGGCGCGTCGATCGCGGCCAACAAGGTGCCCGGGGTGCGCGCCGCGCTGTGCGTGGACGCGTACACCGCCGACGGGGCGCGCAAGTGGAACGACGCCAACGTGCTCGCGCTGAGCCTGCGGCTGACCTCGGAGGTGGTGCTGGACGAGATCCTGGACGCCTGGTTCGAGGGGCGGCCGAGCGACGACCCGGCCGACCGCGCCAACATCGACCACGTGAACGAGATCTGACCCGCCGCTGAGCACCGGACCTCGCGACCCCGGCGGACGCCGGGAAATCGTCGGTCCCGGCCTTTAGGGTGCTGGGCATGACCCTCGTCCTGCACCGCGGCGGGCTCCCCCGGCACCCCCGCCGGACGACCACCGGAGAGCCGGCCGGCCTGGTCGTGGTGCCGTGCGGCGGCGCGGCGGAGGCGGTCGTCGTTCACCCTGCGCGCACTCTGGTCATGAAGGACGGCATCGTCCTGCACAATTGACCGGCGGGACCATCGAAAGGCAGGCAAGTGCTCTCTATTCACCAGCGGATCGCCGCCGAGCTCGGCGTGCGCGAAGGCCAGGTGCAGGCGGCCGTCGAGCTGCTCGACGGCGGTGCGACCGTGCCGTTCATCGCGCGATACCGCAAAGAGGCCACCGGCGCTCTCGACGACGCTCAGCTGCGCACGCTGGAAGAGCGGCTGCGCTACCTGCGGGAGCTGGAGGAACGCAGGACGGCGATCCTGGAGTCCATCGAGTCCCAGGGCAAGCTCGACGACGAGCTGCGCGCCCAGATCATGGCCGCGGAGACCAAGGCCAGGCTCGAGGACATCTACCTGCCCTACAAGCCCAAGCGGCGCACCAAGGCGCAGATCGCCCGCGAGCTGGGCCTGGAGCCGCTGGCCGACCAGCTGCTCGCCGACCCCACGCTCGACCCGGTCGCCACCGCCGAAAGTTTCGTCACCGAGGGCGTCGCCGACGCCTCGGCGGCACTCGAAGGCGCGC
This sequence comes from Nonomuraea sp. NPDC052634, assembly GCF_040678535.1. Lineage (NCBI taxonomy): Bacteria > Bacillati > Actinomycetota > Actinomycetes > Streptosporangiales > Streptosporangiaceae > Nonomuraea > Nonomuraea sp. NPDC052634. The sequence continues at coordinate 268,962 of NZ_JBFATY010000002.1, forward strand.
GGGCCATCCTCATCGAGCGCTTCGCCGAAGACGCCGACCTCATCGGCGGCCTGCGCGAGCAGCTCTGGCAGCGCGGCCGGCTGGTGTCGAAGGTGCGCGAGGGCAAGGAGGAGGCGGGGGCCAAGTTCGCCGACTATTTCGACTTCGGCGAGCCGTTCACCAAGCTGCCCTCCCACCGCATCCTCGCCCTGTTCAGGGGCGAGAAGGAGGAGATCCTCTCCGTCACGCTCGAGCCCGACGACAGCCCCGACTACGAGATGCGCATCGCCGCCCGGTTCGGCATCTCCGACCAGGGCAGGCCGGCCGACAAGTGGCTGAATGAGACCGTGCGCTGGGCCTGGCGCACCCGCATCCTCGTCCACCTCGGCATCGACCTGCGCATGCGGCTGTGGCAGGCGGCGGAGGACGAGGCGGTGCGGGTCTTCGCCGCCAACCTGCGCGACCTGCTGCTCGCCGCACCGGCGGGCGCGCGGCCGACCATGGGCCTCGACCCGGGTCTGCGCACAGGCGTCAAGGTCGCCGTCGTCGACGGCACCGGCAAGGTCGTCGACACCGCCACCATCTACCCCCACGAGCCCAAGCGGCAGTGGGACGAGTCGCTCGCCGTGCTCGGCGCGCTGGCCCAGCGCCACAAGGTCGAGCTGATCGCCATCGGCAACGGCACCGCCTCCCGCGAGACCGACAAGCTCGCCGGCGAGCTGGTCAAGCACATGCCGTCGCTCACCAAGGTCGTCGTCTCCGAGGCCGGGGCGTCCGTCTACTCCGCCTCCCCCTACGCCTCGCAGGAGCTGCCCGACCTCGACGTGTCGCTGCGCGGCGCCGTCTCCATCGCCCGGCGGCTGCAGGACCCGCTGGCCGAGCTGGTCAAGATCGACCCCAAGTCCATCGGCGTCGGCCAATACCAGCACGACCTCGCCGAGTCCAAGCTGTCGCGCACGCTCGACGCCGTCGTCGAAGACTGCGTCAACGCGGTCGGCGTCGACGTCAACACCGCCTCGGCCCCGCTGCTCACCCGCGTGTCCGGCATCGGCGCCACGCTGGCCGAGAGCATCGTCCGCCACCGCGACGCCAACGGCCCGTTCCGCACGCGCGCCGCGCTCAAAAACGTGCCCAGGCTGGGCCCCAAGGCGTTCGAGCAGTGCGCGGGCTTCCTGCGCATCAGGGGCGGCGACGACCCGCTCGACGTCTCCGCCGTGCACCCCGAGTCCTACCCGGTCGTGCGCCGCATCCTGACCACCGCCAAGACCGACCTGAAGTCCTTGATCGGCAACACGGCGGTGCTGCGCTCCCTCGACCCGCGCGACTTCACCGACGACACCTTCGGCCTGCCGACCGTCACCGACATCCTGCGCGAGCTGGAGAAGCCCGGCCGTGACCCGCGGCCCGCGTTCAAGACCGCCACTTTCAAGGAGGGCGTCGAAAAGCTGTCCGACCTGTCGCCCGGCATGATCTTGGAGGGCGTGGTCACCAACGTGGCGGCGTTCGGGGCGTTCGTCGACATCGGCGTCCACCAGGACGGCCTCGTCCACGTGTCGGCCATGTCGCGCACGTTCGTCTCCGACCCGCGTGACGTGGTCAAGCCCGGCGACATCGTCCGCGTCAAGGTCCTCGGCGTCGACATCCCGCGCAAGCGGATCTCGCTGACGCTGCGCCTGGACGACGACATCACGACGGAGCAGGGCGCCGAGGGCTCCCGCCGCGGTGCGGGCCGTGGGGCGGGCCGCGCCGACGGGGGCCGTGACGGGGCCCGGGATGGCGGGCGCGGCGGCCGTGGTGACGGCGGCCGAGACGGGCGCGGCGGAGGCGGCCAGCGCGGCCGCGAGGGTGGCCGCGGCGGAGGCCGCCGCCAGGACCGCCCCGCCCCGACGGGCGCCATGGCCGAGGCCCTCAGAAAGGCCGGCCTCGGCGGCGACCTCCGCTGAAAACCGGTCCCCGGTTCCGGCCCGCCCCCGACGGGCCGGAACCGCACACGACCAACCCCATGGAGAGACCGCCCCAACCGGGGCGCCGCCGACACGGGACCTCCACCACCGACCCGCACCACCACCAGCCCGAAACCACACACCACCAACCCCACGAAAAACCGCACCGGCCGAGGGCCGCGCCGACACGGGACCTCCACCACCGGCCCGCCCCACCACCTGGCCGGGGAACCAGCACGGCCCACGCCTGCGAAGAGCCGATGGCCTTGAAGGCTCCTCCCCCTCCCCGGTGCCGCTGACGCGGGATTGGCCTTGCCCCCACATGACACTGCGGCCCGGCAGAGCCGTGCGAGGCTCCGGCACCGTCCCTCACGTCCAGGAGCCGGTGGGGCAGGGGGCCGGGGCTGGGGCGATACGGTGCAAGGGTGAGCACCTCTGCGTTCGACACGGCGATCACCCAGGCTCGCGACCTGCTCAGGTGGCGTTCACCGCTGCGGACCGAGCTCTGGGCGGCCAGGCTCACGGCCGAGCTCGAGGGCTCGGGCCAGGTGGAGGAGTTCCTGCGGCGGGCCACTGAGGACGGCGGGATGGAGGCCCGGCTCGCTTTGGCCGCCCTCGCCGCGGTCAACCGCCCCGCTACTGCGCCCGGTGTGACGCCCGCCCCTGCCCCCGGTGAGACACCCCTCCCTGCCCCCGGTGAAACACCCGCCCCTGCCGCCGGTGAAACACCCGGTGAGACACCCGCCCCTGCGCCGGGTGAAGGTTCCGCCCTTGCCCCGGGTGCAGATTCCGCCTCTGGTCCGGGTGAGCATTCCGCTCCTGGCTCGGTCGTCGGTGACGAGGGCGGAGCCGCGTCCCTGTCAGGCGGCGCATCCGAGGACTCGCCCCCTTCCGAAGGCGCAACCGAAGGTCCGGCCGCTCCGGGTGAGACGGCCGAGGGCACGGGCGCGGCAGGCGGCGGGCACGACGAGGCTGCGCCGGGGAGTGCGGACGAGCGGCCGGCGGAGGCGGACGGAGGAGCCGAGGGCGCCCGGGCTGCGGGGAGCGTGTACGCAGCAGCCGGGGACGGCGTGCTGGACAGCCTGGCCGGGTGGGTGCGGCGGATGGGGCGGGTACGCTGCGACGGCGGCTGGTACGGCAAGGCCGACCCCTACGGCGAGCAGGTCCTGGCGGTGCTGTCGTTCCGGTACGAGAACGGCAAGGAGCCGCACATCCTCGTCGTCGGCATCGACCAGCCGAGCGGCGGCCTGGCGGTGGACGCGCTGGTGGAGGAGGCGAAGTTCCTCGACGAGCTGGATCTGCGGCCGACGCCTCCCGAGAGCGTGGCGAAGCGTGTCCTTGACGCGTTCGAGCTGACCGACCGCGTTATGGGGGCTCGGGTCGCCGACACCTTGCCGGGGGTTCGGCCGTTCGCGATCACCCGGGCTCGTACCGTACTGGCCCGGACCTCTCACGACACCGGTCCGGCGGGCTCGCAACAGGAGCCATCCGCTGAGGCTCGGCTTGAGGGGCTGGACGTGTCGGGGCCTGGGGTGCGCGAGGCGTTCGACGTGCTGATGGAGTTCGTGGGCGAGCGGACGCTGTGGTGGAGCCCGGCGCGGGTGTCGCAGTTCCTGACGCAGTGGCTGCCACGGGAGGCCATCCTGTCGGAGGCGGCGATCGAGGCGATGCCCGAGGTGGTGCGGGCCTGGACGATGCGTCAGGGCGGCCATCCTGACGTGTTGCGGCAGATCGACCGCGATGCGCCGCGCCTGCCCGGCCTTATGGCGGACGACTCGCTGGCCTCGCTCAACAAGCGCCTGTCGATGGCCGCCAAGGACCGCTGATCGGCCACCCACCGCTCCCGGATCCGCCACTTCGGGCTGTTCATCCGGGCCGCGCCATCCGCTTCGTCGGTGCCGTTCAAGCGGTCTGTCCGCCGTACGGCGGGTGAGCGAGGCGGTCCTAGAAGGCGTAGCGGATGCGGCAGTACGGCAGGCGGGTGCCGATGAGGTCGGTGAGTGCGGCGACGTAGCGGCCCTTGTGGCCGGTGCGGTAGCGGACGTTCCAGCCGCCGGTCTGCGACCGCTTGGCCTGCTGCAGCTCCGGCCGCCACAGCACCTCTTCCGCCTTGGGGTGCCAGCCGAGGTTGACCTCGTGCAGCCGGTCGTTGTGGGTCAGGAAGATCACCTCGGCGGCGAGCTGCGCGCGGGCCTCGGGGCTGAGGGCGTCGTCGAGCTGGGCGAGCAGTTCGGCCCAGTCGTCGAGCCATCCGTCGCGTACGACGACGGGGCTGAAGTTGACGTGCACCTCGTAACCGGCGGCCACGAAGTCGTTGATGGCCTCCATTCTGGCGGCGACCGGCGAGGTGCGGATGTCGAGCAGCTTGGAGTCGGCCACCGGCATGAGGCTGAAGCGGATCCTGGTACCGCCGCGCGGGTCCCAATCGAGCAGGTGGCGGTTGACGTACTTGGTGGCGAAGCTGGCCTTGGCGTTGGGGAGGCGGCCGAACAGATCCACCAGGTCGCGTACGTTCTCGGAGATCGTGGCGTCGACCGAGCAGTCGGAGTTCTCGCCGATGTCGTAGACCCAGTCGCGCGGATCGACCTGGTCGGGCTCGGGTTTGACGCCCTGCCGCCCGGCGTGGCGTTCGAGGTAGCCGAGGATCTTGTCGATGTTGGCGAAGACGGTGATGGGGTTGCTGTAGCCCTTGCGGCGCGGCACGTAGCAGTAGGCGCAGGCCATCGCGCAGCCGTTGGCGGTGGACGGCGCGATGAAGTCGGACGAGCGGCCGTTGGGCCGGGCGGTGAGCGACTTCTTGATGCCGAGCACGAGCGACTCGGTCTTGATGCGGACCCAGCGGCTGACGTTGGTCTCGTCGCCGTACAGCTCGGGGATGCGGTGATGGCTTTCGACCTCGATCAGTTCGGCTCCGGGGAAGCGGGCGAGGATCTCCTGCCCGCGCGGTAGCTCGGCTGCGGCCGGTTCGAGGTAAATGCGCCGGATATCCAGCAAAGAGTTACTGATCGTGATTGCCATATCACGTCCAGGCTACCGGCCGGTCCCCGATGGACGGGCACGTGGCTCTCAGGTGTTCTGCCAGGTCACGGCAGGGATGTGAGAGCGGGCGGCGGCCACACGGGCGCGGCGGGCGGTCGCGGCCGACAAGGCACGGCGGGCGGTCGCGGCCGACAAGGCGCGGCGGGCGGTCGCGGTGCTAGGCGGGCTGGTCGGCGGGGCAGACGTACGCGGTTCTGGAGGCGATCTGGCAGGTCGCCACGGAGGTGCCGCAGCGGCGGCAGTGCTCGCGCTTGTAGACCCAGCGCTCGTCGGGCGCGTCGGGATCGCTCACCACCTGCCCCGCATCGCGCCCCAGCACCATGTACGACCGCGCCGCCTCCCACAGCCGCCCGGCCGTGGCGGCGTCCACGTCGCGGGCGCCCGGATGCAGGCCGATGAGGAACAGCAGCTCGGCCCGCCAGGCGTTGCCGACGCCCGCCCACACCTTCTGGTCGAGCACGGCCGCCCCCACCGGCCCGCGGAACCCGGTCAGCCGCCGCACCGCCTCCTCCGGCGAGGCGTCGTCGCGCAGCGGGTCGGGGCCGAGCGAGGCGCGCAGCGCGTCCACGCCGTCCGGGTCGAGCTGCTCGCACAGGGAGGGAGCGATGAGGTCGTACGCGACGTCGTCCGTGGCCAGCCGCAGCCGGGTGCCCGCCTTGGGCGGGGTGGCGGGGTCGGCGTAGCGCAGGAAGATGCCGCGCATGCCGAGGTGCACGTGGACGGCGGGCGCGTCGTCGAAGTGGTAGAGCAGGTGCTTGCCCAGCGCCTCGACCGAGCGCAGCGCGCGACCGTCGTACGGCCTGGCGTCGAAGCGCCCCTGCGGCCCGGCCGCGCGCAGGACACGCCCGCCCAGGTCGGCGTGCTGCTCCCGCGCGTGGCGGTGGATCAGGTGTCCTTCCGGCATGCAGAGCCCCTACCCCGATGCCGCCCCGCCGCGCCGCACGAGCACGCCGCCGGAAGCGAGTACGCCGCCGGAAGCGGGCACGCAACCAGAGGCGGGGAAGCGGCCAGAGGCAGGCGAGCGGCCGGAAGCGGGCTAAGGCTCAGCGCTCGATGCGCGGGCGAGCTGGGCCTCGGCGCTGGCGAGCAGCATGTCGAGCGCGATCGGGTACGCGCTGTCGTTCATCCTCGCCACCAGCAGCGGCGCGGTGGCGGCGATGTGGGGGTGGGTCTCGGCGGGCAGCCGCGCGTACGTCTCCCGCCAGACCTCCTCGTCGGCCTCGCGGGCGGCAGGAGGCAGGGCGAGGGTGGCGGCGTCGAGGATGGAGAACGCCAGGCTCTGGTCGATGAAGGCGTGATAAATCCGGACAGCGTCCTCATCCGGAAAGCCCCCGTTCCGCAGGATCCCGAGGATCATCTCGTCACCCGCCACCTCGTTGGGCCGCCCGGTCACCCGGCTCGCGGTCAGCAGCGCCGCCTGAGGGTGCGCCAGGTACGAGTGGTGGATGCGCAGGCCCAGCTCGCGCAGGTCGGCCCGCCAGTCGCCGGTGGGCGCAAAGCCGCTCATGGCGTGCCCGAACAGCTCGTCGGCGATGGCGAGCACCAGGTCGTCCATGCCACGGAAGTACCGGTAGATGGTGCTGGCGTCAGCGCCGAGCGCCAGCCCGAGGCGGCGCGCGGTGAGCCCGGCGGCGCCGTGCTCGCGCAGCATGCGCAGCGCGGTCTCGACGATGAGCCCGTGCGTGAGCACCTGCCCCTGCTTAGTGGGACGCCGCCGTCGTCGCGCGCTCTCGGACACCACCCGCTTGGCCATCGCGGTCACGCTCCTTATGCCAACGCCATTGACGTTGTCCAGCGTACGGACATTGGATAGCGACACAACCCCCAAAACACTGCTAAAAGGGGACTTATCGCCATGCGTATCCTTCTCGTGGGCGCCGGCGGTGTGGGCACCGCCATCACCCGGATCGCCGCCCGCCGCCCGTTCTTCGACCACATGGTGGTCGCCGACTACGACCTCCCCCGCGCCAAGGCCGCCGTCGCCGCGCTCGGCGACCGCGCCGGGAGGTTCACCCCGGTCAGGGTGGACGCCGCCGACACCCGCGCCGTCACCGCGCTGCTCACCGAGCACCGCTGCGACGTGCTGCTCAACGCCACCGACCCGCGTTACGTGCTGCCCCTGTTCGACGCCGCGCTCGCCGCCGGTGCCGATTACCTCGACATGGCCATGTCGATGTCCAAGCCGCACCCGGAGCGCCCGTACGAGGAGGTGGGCGTGAAGCTGGGCGACGAGCAGTTCGCCAGGGCGGCGGAGTGGGCCGAGCGCGGCAGGCTGGCGCTGGTGGGCATGGGGGTGGAGCCCGGCCTCGCCGACGTGTTCGCTCGTTACGCGGCCGATGAGCTGTTCGACGAGATCGAGGAGATCGGCGTCAGGGACGGCGGCAACCTGACCGTCGAGGGCTACGAGTTCGCGCCCTCGTTCTCGATCTGGACCACGATCGAGGAGTGCCTGAACCCGCCGCTGATCTATGAGAAGGACCGCGGCTGGTACACCACGGAGCCGTTCAGCGAGCCCGAGATCTTCGACTTCCCCGACGGGATCGGCCCCGTGGAGTGCGTGAACGTCGAGCACGAGGAGGTCGTGCTGGTGCCGCGGTGGATCCCGGCGCGGCGGGTGACGTTCAAGTACGGCCTGGGCGAGGAGTTCATCGGCGCGCTGAAGACGCTGCACGCGATCGGCGTGGACCGCACGGAGCCGGTGGCGGTGCGGACCGGCCGGGGCACGGTCGAGGTGTCGCCCCGCGACGTGGTCGCCGCCGTACTGCCCGACCCGGCCGAGCTGGGCGATCGCATGCACGGCAAGACCTGCGCGGGCACGTGGGTGAAGGGCGTCAAGGACGGGCGGCCCCGCGAGGTGTACCTGTACCACGTGGTGGACAACCAGTGGTCGATGCGCGAGTACGGCTCGCAGGCGGTCGTCTGGCAGACCGCGGTCAACCCGGTGATCGCCCTGGAGCTGCTGGCCGAGCGGGTCTGGAAGGGCGCGGGCGTGCTGGGGCCCGAGGCGTTCGACGCGCGGCCGTTCCTGGATCTGCTGGTCGCGTACGGCTCACCGTGGGGCATGCGCGAGCAGTGAGGGGGTCGGACGAGAGCACCCGAACAGGACGTTGGATCATAAAGGTGCCTCGACCCGTACCTGGGAGGAAGACCTCTTGAGCATCGCCGACGACCCCGATCGCGCACCTGCCCGCTCCCACCTGTACGCCATGGGCCTGTCGGAGGAGGAGATGCGCCGCCCTGTGGTCGGCATCGCCTCCACCTGGACCGGCACCATGCCCTGCAACCTGAACCACCGCGACCTCGCCGCCCACGTGGCCGAGGGCGTGCGGGCGGCGGGCGGGCTGCCCATGGAGTTCAACACGATCGCCGTCTCCGACAACCTCACCATGCACACCCCCGGCATGCGCACGTCGCTGATCAGCCGCGAGGTGATCGCCGACTCGATCGAGCTGATGGGCCGGGCGCACCAGTTCGACGCGCTGGTGGCCATCGTGGGCTGTGACAAGACCGTGCCGGCCGCGATCATGGCGCTGGCCCGGCTGGACGTGCCGTCAGTGGTCCTCTACAGCGGCAGCATGATGCCGGGCCGCTGGCGGGGCAAGGATGTGACGATCCAGGACATGTGGGAGGCGCTCGGCGAGCGCGAGGTGGGCCGCCTCGACCAGTCCGAGCTCGACGACCTGGCCAAGCACGCCTGCCCCGGCGCGGGCACCTGCGCCGCCCAGTACACCGCCAACACCATGGGCGCGGTCGCCGACTTCCTCGGCCTCGCGCCGTTCGGGGTGGGCGACATCCCGGCGGTGGCGGAGGAGAAGAACGCGGCGGCCCGCCGGATCGGCGAGATCGCCATGGACGCGCTGGCCCGCGACGCCCGCCCCTCGAAGGTGCTCACCGCCGACGCGCTGCACAACGCGATCGTCTCGGTGGCGGCCATGGGCGGCTCCACGAACGCGGTGCTGCACCTGCTGGCCATCGCCCGCGAGGCGGGGCTGCCGCTGGAGATCGACCGCATCGGCGAGGTCTGCCGCGAGGTGCCGATCATCACCGGGCTCAAGCCGAGCGGCGGCGACCACACGGCGCTCGACCTGTGGCGGGCGGGCGGCACGTCGCTGGTGGTGCGCCGGCTGCTGGAGGCCGGGCTGCTGCGCGAGAACGTCACGCTGGTGGACGGCCGCACGCTGGCCGAGGTGGCGGCATCCGCCGAGGAGACGCCGGGACAGCAGGTGGTGGCGAGCGCGGACAAGCCGTTCAAGAAGCGCGGCGCGCTGGCCATCCTGCGCGGCTCGCTCGCGCCGGACGGGGCCGTGCTCAAGCTGGGCGGCAAGGACGACTTCCGGCACGAGGGCCCGGCCAAGGTGTTCGACTCGGAGAACGACTGCTACGTCGCCATCCAGGAGGGCCGCATCGTGCCTGGCGACGTCATCGTGGTCAGGTACGAGGGCCCGGCTGGCGGCCCGGGCATGCGCGAGATGCTGTCGATCACCGGGCCGCTGGTCGGCCGGGGGCTCGGCAACTCCGTGGCGCTGGTGACCGACGGCCGCTTCAGCGGCGTCTCGCACGGCCTGGTGATCGGGCACGTGGCGCCGGAGGCGTACCACGGCGGGCCCATCGCGCTGGTGCGCGACGGCGACACGGTGGTGATCGACAGCGCGGCCGGCACGCTCGACCTGCTGGTGCCCGAGGACGAGCTGGCCCGCCGCCGCGCCGAGTGGCGACGTCCCGAGCGTGAGGTCGAGCGCGGCGTGCTCGCGAAGTACGTCGCCACGGTCCACTCGGCCTCCGACGGCGCGGTCACCGTCTGAGCTCGGTCCGCCCGGCCTCCGACGGCGCGGTCACCGTCTGAGCTCAGGGTTCGATCGAAGGGGCACGCGGACGCCCCTGTGACCGGGCAGCGGCCGGGGACGGCTATGCTGCGCAGTGACGTTTCGCGTGCCCTCACCTGAATGGAGACCTGCTCGATGATGAAGGAATTCGCCGTCGAGGTCGTGATGTGGCTTGTCCCGGTCGTGGTGCTGATCGGCGTGGCGCTCCTCGTCACCACCTGAAAAACGGGCGAGTCCCTGAAAGACGCCTGAGGCGTCAGGCCCGGATGCGCGGCTTCCTCGATGCGACTCTGGGCCTGCCCGCCGCTCGGCGCGAACCTCGAAACGCCGCACTGCGCGCACCTGGAAAAGCCGCACTGTGCGCACCTGAGAACGCCGCTCTGCGGGACCTTCAGAACCGCTCGACCGGCCGCCCGGCCTGAGCCCTCAGGGCCCGGCAGGGGTCAGTCCGTGAACGGCGGCGAGTCCGCCGCTTCGCTGAGCTCGGCGATGGCCAGCTCGGCCGTGCTGCGGATGTCGAAGAACTTGTCCAGCGCCGTGATGGCGAACAGGTGCTTGCACCGGCCGTTGAGCCCCGACAGCAGCAGCCGCCCGCCGGAGGCGGTGACGGCTTTGTGCAGGTAGACCAGCACCGACAGGCCGGAGGAGTCACAGACGCTCACGGCCTGCATGTCGATGACGAGCAGCGGCGGCTGGGTGAGATCGAGGGCCTTGGTCACGCGGTCGCGGACCTCGGCGGCAGAACCGAAGTCGAAGTCCCCTGTCAACCGCGCGATGACGCAGGGTCCTTGGAGTCCGAGGCTTATCGACAAGGCCTGCTCCGAAGTCACCCAGTTCCACCTACCCGCGTCGCTCTCCCGATCCAACCACTCTATGAGAAGTAGCGCTTCGGGTTGAACACCAGCATCTGCTCAATCTGGTCGTCGGTCACACCAGAGTCCCGCAGTGCGGCCAAGACATCGTCGTGAATGTGATCGTAGCGCCAGTTCGGCGCCACCGCGTCGCGGGTCTCTTCCCATGAGCCGCCGAAATAGTCCATGAAGCAGGCCGTGTCGTGGCTGAGGACCATGCGGTCGGCGTAGCCGCGGGCGGCGAGCGCCGCGATCGTGGCCACGCGTTGCGCGGTCGGGTTGTACAGGTCGAGGCCGAAGCGGTCCATCCCGAGGGTGGCGCCGGTGTCGGCCAGGCGCATGAGGTAGTCGAGGTCGTTGCTGTCGCCGGCGTGCCCGACGACCACCTTGCTCAGGTCCACGCCCTCCTTGGCGAACAGGTCGAGCGCGAGCAGCCCGCTGCGGGCGCCCGCGTTGGTGTGCACGGTGATCGGCGCCCCCGTACGCAGGTGCGCCTGTGCCACGGCCCGGCAGATGCGCTCGACGCCGGGCGTGAGCCCCTTGGCCTCGACCACGCACTTGAGGAAGGCCGCCTTCACCCCGGTGCCGGCGATGCCCTCGGTGAGGTCGCGCACGAAGTCGTCGATCATGGGGTCGGGGCAGTCGATGAGCAGGCCGGGTCCACGGTGCTCGTACTGGTGCGGCACCTCGTCGTAGAAGTAGAGGCCCGTGGCGGCGATGATGTTGAGCTCCGGCACCTGATCGGCGACGCGCTTGACGCGCGGGATGTTCCTGCCGAGGCCCCACACGGTCGGGTCGGCGAGCGTGCGCACGCCTTTGGCCGCCAGCGCGCGCAGCTTGGCGACCGCGTCCGCCACCCGGGCCTCCTCGTCCCACCACGCTCCCTTGCCGTAGTTGTCCACGTGTTCTGCGGCGAGCACGAACACGTGCTCGTGCATCAGGGTCTGTCCGAGTGAATCGACGTCGACGGGGCCGCGAAGCGTCTCGACGGTGGGCACGGAGCACCTCCATACCGGTTGGTCGGCCGGCCGCCAACGTAAGCCCGGCGATGAAGATCGTCAAACCCCTCGGCGCGGGAACAGCGGGCGCGGCTTGGCCAGCCGGTCGCCGCCGACCGCCGCCGCCACCCGCCGCGCCGCCGTCGGCAGGAACGGCTCGAGCTGCACGGCCAGCTCCCGGCACGCGCCGACCAGCCGGCCCAGCGACACCTCCTGCGCGGCGCGCGGCTGCGCCCAGGGGCGGGCGCTCTCGACGTACCGGTTGGCCTCCTCGACGATGCGCCACACCTCAAGGGCCGCCCTGCGGAAGTCGAAGTCGGCGAGCGCCTCGTCGACCGAGACCTCGACCAGCGGCTCGTCCTGCGGCGGCACGTGGCCGTCGAGGAAGCGGTGCACCATGGTCGCGACCCTGCTGACCAGGTTGCCGAGGCCGTTGGCGAGGTCCTCGTCCGCTCTGGCGCGCAGCCGTTCCTCGGTGAAGTCCGCGTCGCCGACGCGCGGCACCTCGCGCAGCAGCCACCAGCGCACGGCGTCGGTCCCGTACGCCTCCACCAGCGCCACCGGATCGGCCCCGTTGCCCGCCGATTTGCTGATCTTCCGGCCGCCGGCCGTGATGTAGTCGTGCACGAAGATGGCGGTGGGCAGCGGCCGCCCCGCCGACAGCAGCATGGCTGGCCAGTAGACCGCGTGGAAGCGGATCACGCCTTTGCCCACGATGTGCACCTTGTCCTTCTCGTGCACCCACCACCGCTCGTACGCGCCGGGCTCGTCCAGCGCCGTCACGTAGTTGGCGAGGGCGTCCCACCAGACGTAGATGACCTGGCCGGGGTCGCCGGGCACGGGGATGCCCCAGCCGCGGGCGCGGGCGGCCGAGCGGGAGACGCTGATGTCGGCCAGCCCCGCCGAGACGAACGCGAGCACCTCGTTGCGCCGGGCTGCGGGCTCGATGCGCAGCCGGCCGCTGGTGATGAGGTCGAGCAGCGCGTCCTGGTAGCGGGAGAGCCGGAAGAACCAGTTCTGTTCCGACACCTTCTGCAGTGGCTCTGCGTGCCCGTCGGGACAGGGGCCCTCCTGGTAGAACTGCTCGCAGCCCACGCAGTAGAGCCCCTCGTAGTGCCGCCGGTAGAGGTCGTGCTCGGTGGCCCGCCAGATCTCCTCGACGCCCGCGCGGTGCGCGGGGTGCGCGCTGGTCCTGATGAAGGAGTCGAACGACACGTCGAGCGGCCCGCGCAGCGCCTCGAACGCGGCGGCGTTGCGATCGACCAGCTCGCGCACCGGCACGCCTTCCGCCTCGGCGGCCAGCACGTTCTTCAGCGAGTTGTCGTCGGTGCCGGTCTGGAACCGCACGGGCTCGCCGCGCCGCCTGTGGTGCCTGGCCAGCACGTCGGCCTGGACGAGCTCCAGCGCGTGCCCGAGGTGCGGGCGGGCGTTGACGTAGGGGATGGTGGTCGTGACGTACATCGGATGCCTCCGGAAAGCGGGGCCCCGGACACGACGAGAGGCCCCGGATAGCAGGGCCTCAACGTGGACGTGCCTATGGAAGCCCCCTAAGGGGCCATCATTCGGCGGCACGTCGTGATCATGTGGATAGCTTACGCCATGGGCGCGTCCGCTTTCACGCGTCTTTCCGGGGACCCGGGACGATTTCACGCGTCTTTCCGGGGACCCGGGACGACCAGCACGGGCCGGTGCGCGTGGTGCAGCACCCGGTCGGACGTGCTGCCGAGCAGCAGCGAGCGCACCCCGCCCAGCCCTCTGGTGCCGGTCACGATGAGGGAGGCGTCCAGTTCGTCCGCCACGTCCACGATGGTCGACCAGACCGCCACGGAGTCCACGTCGCATCTGGGGGTGGCCTCGAGCCCGGCCTCGCGGGCCAGCTCGGCCCCCTGCCTGGCCAGGTCGCTCATCGCCTCCCCGATCGCCTCGTCCTCGGCGCCCGACTGGTCGATCGTCACCATGAGACCGGCCGACGCCCTGGCCGAGGTCATCGCCAGCCGCTCCCACACCGTCAGCACCACGGCGTGCTCGCCGGGGAACATCCGCCCCGTGAACTGGATGGCGGCCTTGGCGTCGTCGGACCCGTCGTACGCGATCAGAATCGTCATCTCGTCAGCTCCTCGGGAGGTAGGTCAGGGCCTCCCTCTTTCCGGGAGCGCGGCGTTCACGCCTGCCGATTCGATCTTTCTACGCGAGCCGCCCCCGAGAGCCTTCTACGCGAGCTTCCCCGCGAGGGCCGGCACCCGGCGGGCCGACGGCTTGAGCATCGTCAGCCCGGCCAGCGCCAGCACCCCGAGCTCCGTGACGACCACGACGCGCTGGGTCAGCCCGGCGGGGATGTCGTCGTTGGACAGCGGGATGCCGAACATGCGCACCACGTACGGGACGACGACCAGGACCAGCGCGCCCACGGCGATCATGCTGAGCGCCCGCAGCGCCTTGGCGTAGCGGACCTTCGCCCTGGCCAGCAGCAGCCCGGCGAGCGGCATCATGACGAACGCGGCGAAAGCGGCGTAGCGGTGGATGCCGCCCGACAGCGACAGCGGCACGCCGGGCCGGTCGGTCGGGAACGCGCCCACCAGGAACATGCTCGCCGCCCACCCCAGCAGCAGGACGACGACCCAGCGGTTCGCCCCCGCCCGGCGCAGCGCCTCCGCGATCAGCAGGGCGCCCACGGTGAACAGGGTCAGCGACGTGGGCAGCAGCCAGCCGGCGGACTGCCACACGTACTCGCTGATCACGGCGTGCATCGGGTCGAGGTTCGAGCCGGCGTGCAGGGTGAGCATCGCGCCGCTGCCGGCGCCGATGGCCGCTAATCCGCTGACAAGCAATCCCTTCATGCCTCCAAGCTCGCGGAACGCGGGCTCGGCGAACATCGGAGATGGGCCCGAAACCGCCCTGAAGGATCCCTTAATACCTTGGGCTGACACGACCCTGGATGTGGGCTCTGACCTGCGGTTTCCCGACCCTGGGTAGGGTCATCCCCCTCAGGGTGCCGGGGGCGTCCCCGACCCCTGTCGGGGGCTCAGGTGGTGAGGTCGAAGTAGGCGCGGACGGTGGTGGCGCCTGGGCGGGTGTGGATGCGGACGAGGTCGCTCAGCAGGTTGACGATCAGCAGGCCGCGCGAGCCCGCCTGGCGCGGATCGACCGGGCGGCGGCCCGCCAGCGGGTCGGTGATGTGGCCGCTGTCGCTGACCTCGCACACCAGCCGGCCGTCCGCCTGCCAGACGCGCAGCAGCCCGGAGCCGCCGCCGTGGTCGAGGCTGTTGGCGCCGAGCTCGGCCACGGTGAGCCGGATGTCGTCGAGCCGGTCGCCCGCGATCCCCCGCGCCGCGGCCTCGTCGGCGGCCAGGGCCCGCGCGGCGGACAGGTTGCCGCGGTCGAAGCGCAGCGAGACGCAGCTCTCGGGCTCGTCGAGCGGCCGGTTGTGGCCCTCGACGACCTGCTCGGGCGCGTAGCCGGCGCTGGCTCGCTCCCCGGAGGCGTCGCGCAGCACGGGGTGGGTGCGCGCGACCTCGTCGCCGAGCGCTTCCACGTCGTACGGGCACATGATCGTCGCCGGCCGCCCCGCGAACGCCAGGTTGATCAGCGCCTCGTGCTGCGCGCAGGCCGGATATTCGGCGGGCGTGCGGCCCGGCCAGACCGGCTCGCCGATGATCCGCACGTGGCGGCCGGGATGCGCGTCGGCGAAGCCGTGCAGCACGGCGGGGATGATGCGGCCGGGATTGCGGCCCGCCTCGGTCATGTCGAGCATGAGCACGTCGCGGGCGGCGGAGCCGAGCGCGTCCCGGATCAGCGCGAGACGCGCGCCGGGCACGGCCACCGCGACGGGGTCGCCGGCGGCCAGGCCCTCGGTCACGAAGGCCGTGGTGGCAGCCGCGTATTCCCGGTCACTTCGATACAGGAGTGCGGGATGGTGGAACGGGTCTGCCGGCATCAAGCCATCAGGCTACCGAAGGTTGGTGTCATCACCGCACTTCGTTGGGTACCTCATGGGTGTGAAGAGAGTTCAGATCGTTCAGCGCCCCCGTCCGGCGAACCGTCCCTTGCCCCTCGATCTCCGCACCCCTTCCGGCCGGAAACTCCCCTTCTGAAGCGAATTCATGCTCGGGACATGCCGGATTCGCGCATGCGCGCATGTACGGCGGGCTCACCGTGAGCTATCCGCGCAAGCGCCGGTTCACCCACTGATGGAAGAGCGAGATGTGGTGCTCGCTCGGCACGAGCACCCCGCCGTCGCGGTAGGCCCGTGACGACATGCCGGGCTGGGTGCGCTCGCACGCCTCGAAGTCCTGCTCGTTGACCCGGTGGAACAGCTCGACCGACAGTGAGACGTCGGCGCCGGACTCGATCACCTCGGGGTGGTAGAGCCAGTCGCACTCGACCACCGTCCGGTCCACGGCCAGCGGGAACATGCGGTGCAGGATCACGTGGTCGGGCACCAGGTTGATGAACACCTGCGGCTTGACGGTGATCGCGTAGTAGCGGCGGTCCTGCTCGGGCGTCACATCGGGCAGCTTGCCGAAGCCGGGGCTGCCGTCCACGGTGAACCCCTCGACCCGCTCGGCGAACTCGGCGCCGTGGCCGACGTAGTACTGCGCCGCGTAGCCGCCGGCGAACTCCGGGAGGACGGCGGTCAGCTCCGGGTGGATGGTGGCGCAGTGGTAGCACTCCATGAAGTTCTCGACGAGGAGCTTCCAGTTGGCCTTGACGTCGTAGACGATGCGGCGGCCGAGCGCGAGGTCCTCGACGTGGTAGTGCTCGATGGCGGCGGGGTCTCCGAGGCGTTCCGTGGCGGCGTGGGTGACGGTGTCCTCGAAGGAGGGCGGCTCGGCGGCCAGGCAGACCCAGGCGTATCCGAGCCATTCGCGCAGGTGGACGGGGATCATGCCGTACGCGACCCGGTCGATGTCCGGCATCTTGACCAGGTTGGGCGCGGCGGCGAGCCGGCCGTCCAGGTCGTAGGACCAGGCGTGGTAGGCGCACCTGATCGTCCTTTTGACCTCGCCGGCGTCCTCAAGGCATAAGCGCGCGCCGCGGTGCCGGCAGACGTTGAGGAAGGCGCGCAGGCGGTCGTCGCGGCCGCGTACCACGATGACGCTCTCGCGGCCGACCTGGACGGTCCTGAACGCGCCCGGCTTGGCCAGATCGGCGGATCTGACCGCGCAGAACCAGAGGCTCTCGAAGATCTTCTCCTGCTCCTCGGCGAACGCCTCGGGGTCGGTGTAGGCGCTTCCTGGAAGCGTGGGGATCAAACTCGACGTGGTGGTCAACCGGCACCCCTTGTTGCGTATTACGCACCGAGTTGCTCTATATGCGACATAGTCAGGCGGGCTCAGAGGGCTGTCAAGAGGTAGCTGCTGTAGCGGCGCAGCAACGCGGTGTAGACGCGCGTCATGAGCCCGTCGGGCAGCAGTCCGGCGATCGGCCGCTGCATGTCGGTGGCCTCGGTGGCGGCCAGCCTGGCGGGCCTGCGCACCACCTTCGACCTGGCCCGCTCGTACGCCCGCAGGTCCCCGATCGACCGGGTGAGCAGCCAGGCGTCCTCGAGCGCCTGATTGGCCCCCTGCGCCATGGTGGGCGGCATGGTATGGGCCGCGTCGCCGGCCAGCGTGGCCGGCCCCCTCCCCCACACGCTGGGGATCGGCTGGCGGTAATGCGGGAAGAAGCCGGCGTCCTCGATCGTCGCCAGCACGGCCGGCACCGGCTCGGCCCAGCCGCCGAACCGCTCCCGCAGCCGCCCGACCACATCTGGGTCATCGGCCCAGAACGGCCGCCCCGGCGCCGACCTGACGTCGAACCACCACAGCAGGCGGCCCCTGCCCGCCGGGATCAGTCCGCACAGCCCGTTTCGCGCGGCGATCATCACCGCCCTGCGCGACTCGGTCAGCGGGGTCGGCGCGGTGGTGAACCCCTGCCAGGTGACCCACGGGCTCAGCGTGGCCCTGTCGGCTCCCCACAGCGCCGCGCGCACCACGGAACGGCGGCCGTCGGCGCCCACCAGCACGTCACCGCGTACGGTCCGGCCGTCCGACAGGCGCACCTCGGCCCGCTCGGGCACCACGTGCTCGGCGCGCGCGCCGTACGTCACCGGCACGCCGTCGGACAGCAGCTCCACCAGCTCGCCGCGGGCGACGTGGACGACCGGGTGACCGAAGCGGCGCTCGGGCACGGTCAGGTCGAGGGTGAGCAGGCGCCGGCCGTCGGCGGCCCACGACTCCAGCGTCTCCAGGCGGCGGCCGACACCCGTCCAGTCGGCCTTCAGCTCCTCCAGGATGGCCGTGCTGCCGGGCCAGAGGGTGACGGACCCGCCGTCCGTGCGGGCCTCGGGCGACTCCTCGTACACCTCGACGTCGTGGCCCGCGCGCAGCAGGCCGCGTGCGGTGGCGAGCCCGGCGACGCCGGCCCCGATGACGATCACCTTCATCCCGACCCCCCGCTGCCGCGCTGGCGCTGTCTCACGGTCGACACCGGCACCTCACTCTCGGGGGTTCGGGGGCTGTGTCGTTGTTGCCGCTACCCCGTCGAGACGAGATCGTACGGGGCGGGCACCATGCCTTTACGCTCGCCTGATACGCGTGGTGTTAGTGGGGTGCAAGTGACAGTTAAGTGATCGCCCATATCGTGCTTTTCGTAAGTTGGACCAACGGAAGGCACATACATGACTCCCCCTCGTCGCATCGCCACTGTGGCCGCGACGCTCACTCTTGCCGCGATGACCACCGCTTGTGGCGTCCTCGGCCAGGCCGTCGACTGCAACGCCGTGGCCAGCGAGGCCCAGCAGATCGCCACCGAGTGGAGCAACGTGATCAGCTCCAACGCCACGGACCAGGAGGCGGTCGCCGCCGCTTCCAAGTCGGCGGCCGATAAGGCCAGGGAACTCGCCGGCAAGTACGACGGCGAGATCGCCGCCGCTCTGACCGACCTGGCCGACGGCTTCGCCTCGTTCGAGAGCGGTAACGTGACCTCCGCCTCGGGCTTCATGACCAAGCTGAACGGGTTCCAGAGCAAGATCACGTCTGCCTGCTCTTAAAGGGGAACGCGCGGTCGCCGTGACCACCTGTGGGGGACGGGTGAGACGGCGGCCGTGGCCGGCCCGGCCTGGGAGGGCCGGTGTGGCGCGGCAGGGGGCGAGCGCCACGCCGGCCCTGCCGGGAGCCGGCATCGCGAAGGGTCTACGCGGGGCGGGCGCGGCGGGCGGCGATGGCCTGCTCGTACGCGCGGTCGAAGCCGTCGAGCACGGCGTCCCACGAGCCGGCCGCAGGGGGCGTCGCGCGATTGTGCGCGGCGATGGCGGCCCGCAGCTCGGGGTCCCGGCACAGCCGGGCGACCGCCCTGGCCAGATCGCCGAGCGAGCGGCCGAGCAGGCCCTCGACGCCGTCCTCGACGAAGTCGGCCACCCCGCTCTGCGCCCGCGCGACCACGGGGAGCCCGGCCGCGCGCGCTTCGAGCGCGGCGATGCCGAACGACTCGCGCGGCGCCGGCGCGACGAACACGTCGGCCGACTCCAGCACCTTGGCGATCTGCTCCCGGGTGTAGCGGCCCGGCAGCGAGACCCAGCCGGTCATGCCGTGGCGGGCCAGGAAGCGCTCCATCTGGCTCCTGGCCGGCCCGTCGCCGACGATCGTGGCCCGCATGGGGATGTGGGCCGGCACCTGCGCGCGGGCGGCCAGCAGCAGTTTCAGCAGGCGTACGGGCTGCTTGCGCGGGGCCAGGCGGCCGACCGCGACCAGATGCACACCTGTCCGGGGGTCGGGCGTCCCCGGGGGCGGCGCCCAGCCGGACAGGTCGAGGCCGTTGGAGACGACGCGGACCGGCACCAGCGGCCCCGCCACGGCGCGGATCGGGGCGGCGGCGGCGTTGCTGACGGTGGTGGCCACCAGCCGCCACCGCTGCCACCCGTACGCCAGCCGCAGCAGGCGGTAGAGCGCCCGCGTCAGCGGATCCCACATGCTGTGGACGGTCACCACGCACGGAACGCCGGCGCGGTGCGCGGCGCGCACGCCCATCCACGCGAACGGCGAGACCGCCCCCGCGTGGACGTGGACCACGTCGGGACGCGCCGAGGTGATGCGGCGCGTGAGATGACCCACTCCGAACGGGTGGACGGGCAGGTCGAACGGCATGGGAGCGACGATCCTGTGGACGCCGGGCAGCGGCTCCCCCCTGGTCGCCGTGGCCACCGACACCTCGTGCCCGGCCTCCCGCTGCACGCGCACGAGATCGGCGACCTGAACCTCGATCCCCCCGAGTCGCGGCAGGTAACAGTCACTCACGTGAAAGATCCGCACCCCTCCCAGACTAATCTGGGCCTGTGCCTCCACGTACCGCTGTGTTCTTCCATGCCCACCCTGACGACGAGGCCCTGCTGACGGCGGGCACCATGGCGAAGCTCGCGGCCGAGGGACACCGCGTGGTGCTCGTGGTGGCCACCGCGGGCGAGCGCGGCCTGGCCGACATGGAGCCGGGTGAGGCGCTGGGCGAGACCAGGCTCAGGGAGCTGTACGAGTCGGCCGCGCTGCTGGGCTGCGCCCGCGTCGAGTGCCTCGGCTACGGCGACTCCGGCCTGAGCCCGCAGGGCGGCGTCGCCGACGAACGGCCCGACAACGCGTTCATCGACGCCGACACGGAAGAGGCCGCCAAGGCGCTGGCCGCCATCCTCCAGGAGGAGCGCGCCGACCTGCTCACCATCTACGACCCGGCGGGCGGCTACGGCCACCCCGACCACGTCCAGGTCCACCGGGTGGGCAGGCGGGCGGCGAAGATCGCGGGCACGAAGATCGTCCTGGAGGCGACGGTCAACCGCGACCCGCTGCTGCGGCTGCTGCGGCTGGCGGGGAAGTTCTACCGGTTCCCTCCCGAGTTCGACATACGCACGTTCGAGAGCGCGTACTCACCGGGCGAGGTCATCACCCACCGGGTCAACGTCCGCAGGTACGCCAAACAGAAACGCGCCTCCATGGCCGCGCACGCCTCGCAGGCCACCGGCGGCGACACCGACCGCACGCTCGCCGTCATGCTCAAGGTCCCCCGCCTGCTCTACCGCTACGTCTTCGGCACCGAGTGGTACGTCCGCCGCGACCTGCCGCCCGGCACTCGACTGCGTCATCCTTTCGACGGGTGGCCCACCTGATACTCATGGGGGACGCGCGGGGCCCGGCCTACCGGCAGACTGGACCCCGATGAAGAACAAGTGGCTCCAGATCAGCCTTTCCGTGCTCTCGCTCGGCCTGGCCGTGCTGCTCGTGGTCTACCTGCCGCAGATCGTGCGGACGCTGACCGGCAAGCCGGTCTCGTGGAGCGAGATCGGCGCGCAGTTCGCCGCGCTCGGCGGCGGCGAGATCGCGCTGATGACGGCGCTGTGGCTGCTGAGCCTGCTCTCCTACACGTTCGTGCTGACCAACTCGCTGCCCGGGCTCAACAACCTCCAGGGCCTGACGCTCAACGCGGCGGGCAGCGCGGTGAGCAACCTGCTGCCGTTCGGCGGGGCCGTGGGCGTGGCGCTGTCGTTCGCCATGACCAAGGGCTGGGGCTTCACCAGCCGCGCGTTCGTGGTGATGACGCTGGTCAGCGGCATCTGGAACACGTTGTTCAGGTTCATTCTGCCCGCCGTCGGCATCATCGCGCTGCTGGCTGCGGGCAAGGCGCCCAACCCCACCGTCGCCAACGCGGGCTGGACGGGCGCGATCTCCATCATCGCGCTCTGCCTCGTCGTGGCCGCCGCGCTCTACTGGGACCGCGCCGCGCAGGTGCTCGGCAGGGCGCTGGACGGCATCACCCGGCTGCTGCGGCTGAAGAAGGTGCACGCCTCCGAGGCGTTCCACCGGCTGCGCGCCGACACCGCCGGCGTCGTACGCACCCGGTGGCCGGGCCTCTCGCTCGGCATGATCTTCTTCCTCGGCTTCCAGTGGGCCATCATGGCGGCCTGCATGTCGGCCACCGGTGCCTGGCCCGGCCTCGCCGAGTCGATCGCCGTCTTCGCGCTGTCGCGGGTGCTGACCAGCGCCCTCATCACGCCGAGCGGCGCGGGGATCATGGAGAGCGGGGTGGCCGCGCTGCTCATCGCCTTCGGTGTGGCGGGCACTCCGGCCATCGCCACCGCACTGCTTTTCGGCTTCTGGACTTACACTATCGAGATCCCGTTCGGCGGTCTGGCACTCGGCGCCTGGGCACTGCTGCGCAGGCGGGGCGGCCGGAACGCCGACGCAGAGCCCCCGTCCGCGATCTCGAAGGCCACCTAGTGACAATCCCAATCCCAACGAGTGCTATTCGACCACGGCCCTTGTGCGTGATTCGCAGGCCCGCATAGCGTGGCGGCTGACATGGTGGCGTTCCGAGTTCTGGGGCCAGTCGAGGCGTACGCGCAAGACGACGAACTCGACCTCGGCGGGTTGCGACAGCGGGCCGTCCTGGCCCGCCTGCTCGTGGCCCGCGGTCAGGTCGTGCCCGTTGACACCCTTCTCTACGACTTGTGGGACGACGACGCGGCCAAGGGCGCGCAGTCGGGCCTGCAGGTCTACATCTCACGCCTGCGCAGGGTGCTGGAGCCGGGCCGTCCCCGCGGGGGGCCCAACCGGCTGCTGGTGACGGTCGCGTCCGGCTATGCCCTGCGCGTCGCCCCCGACCAGGTCGACGCGCTCAGGTTCGAGCAGCTCGTCCGCGCCGCGGGCGAGCACCTCGAAGAGGGCGACCCGCAGGCCGCGCGCAGCCGCCTGGAGAAGGCCCTCGGCATGTGGCGCGGCACCCCCTACTCCGACTTCGCCGACCAGGCGTGGGCCGAGGCCGAGGTCAACCGCCTGACCGAGCTGCGCCTGGTCTCGCGCGAGCGGCACGCCGACACGGGGCTGCGGCTCGGCCTGCACGCCGAGACCGTTCCAGACCTGGAGGCGCTGACCACCGAGCATCCGCTGCGCGAGGAGGGCTGGCGGCTGCTGGCGCTCGGTCTCTACCGCTGCGGCCGGCAGGGCGACGCGCTGGCCGCGCTGCGGCGCGCCCGCAACATCCTGGCCGACGAGCTGGGCATCGACCCCGGCCCCGCGCTGCGCAAGCTGGAGTCCGACATCCTGGCCCAGTCGCCCGAGCTGGACCTCGCGCTGCCCGCGCGCGCCGCCAGGCCCGCACCGCCGGTCACCGACACCTGGCCGCCGCGGCCCGCCGCCCACGTCGAGCCGCCGCCGCTGGAGCCCGAGCCGTTCGTCGGCCGCGACGCCGAGCTGTCCAGGCTCACCACGGCCGCCCAGCGCACCGGCAGGTTCCAGGTCGCGATCGTGACCGGCGTGGCCGGTGCCGGTAAGACGACGCTGCTGCGCCAGCTCGAAAGCAGGCTCGCCACCGACGGCTGGACCACCGCGTCCGGCGCCTGTCCCGACTCCAGCGCCACCCCGCCCGGCTGGGCGTGGGTGGAGATCCTGCGCACGCTCATCGAGCGGTTCGGCGCGGGCGAGTACGCGCAGCTCCTCGCGCCGCTGCTGGACGACACCGCGCCCGACCCCGACGAGGACGAGGCGTCGGGCGGGTTCCGGCTGCACCGCGCGGTGGGCGGCTACCTCGCCGGCGTGGCCCGGCGTGGCCCCGTGCTGCTGACCGTCGAAGACCTCCACTGGGCCGACGACCAGACGCTCGCGCTGCTGCGCGCACTGCCCAGCCTGCTCGCCACCAGCAGGGTGCTGCTGGTCGTGACCTGCAGGGAGGGCGAGCTGGACGACCGGCAGTCCGACGTGCTCGCCGCCCTGGCCAGGCTCGGCCCGGTGCGCGTGGGGCTGTCGGGGCTCGACCCGGCGGCGGTCGCCGAGCTGGTCAAGGCCACCTGCGTACGCGAGATCGACGAGGACGCCGTCGAGTCGATCGTCGAGCGCACCGGCGGCAACCCGTTCTTCGTCCGCGAGACCGTGCGCCTGCTCGACGCCGAGGGCGCGGCCGACCGCGCCAGCGCCACCGAGGTGCTCTCGCAGGTGCCGTCCGGCGTGCGCGACGTGCTGCGGCGGCGCATCTCCCGGCTGCCCGCGGGCGCGCAGCAGATCCTGCTGCAGGCCGCCGTGATCGGCCGCGACGTCGACCTCGACGTGCTCATCGCGGTGGCCGGCGACGAGGACGCGGTCATCGAGGCCGTCGAGGCGGCGCTGCTGGCCGGCCTGGTGACCGAGCCCGGCCCCGGGCTGCTGCGCTTCGACCACGACCTCGTACGCGACACGATCTACTCCGACGCCTCCCGGCTGCGCCGCACCCGCCTGCACGCGGCGGTCGCGGCGGCGATCGAGCGGCACACGCCGTCCGACGTGGCGGCGCTCGCCCACCACTACTTCCTCGCCGACGCGGCCGACAAGGCGGTCCACTACTCGGGCCTCGCGGCCGAGCAGGCCGAGCGGCGCTTCGCCCACCGCGAGGCGGCCACGCTGTGGGAGCAGGCGATCGCCGCGTTCGACCGTTCCCGTGCCGACGAGCAGGGCGACCAGGCGCGCGAGCGCGCCAAGGAGCGGCTGCAGCTGATGCTGCGGCAGATCAGGGCGCTCGCGCTCTGCGGCGACATGCACGCCGCGCGGCTGCTGCGCCGCCAGGCCATGGACGCCGCGCTGCCGCTCGGCGACCTTGAGATCACCGCGAAGGTGGCGGCGTCGCTGGCCGTGCCGCACAAGGGCATGGCGCGCGACTTCACCCGTACGGCGTGGGAGATCGTCGACGTCACCGAGAAGGCGCTCATGGAGCTGCCGGAGGGCGAGCAGCGGCTGCGCGCGAGCCTGCTGACCACGCTGGCCCTGGAGCTGGAGGGCTCCTCCTCGCCCGAGCGGGGCAGGCAGGCCTCGCTGGAGGCGCTGGAGCTGGCCCGGCAGAGCGGCGACCCGGCGCTGATCGCGGCGGCGCTGAGCGGGCGGCTGCGGCAGTCGTACGACATCCCCGCCGTCGACTCGCGCGAGAGCATCGGGCGCGAGCTGCTCGAAGTGGCCCAGCGCTCGGGGCAGATGGCCACGCAGGCCCTCGCCCACCTGGTGCTGCTGGAGTGCGCGGCGGCCAGGGGTGAGTTCGCGGTGGCCGACGAGCACGCGGCGGCGGCCGACCAGCTCGCCAAGCAGTACGACCTGTCCGCGCCCGCCGCGGTCGTGGTCTGGTACTCCGGGCAGCGGCTGATGATCTCCGGCGACTACGAGGGCGCCGAGCGCGCCTACCGCGAGGCGGCCAGGATGACCGCGCGGGCCGGCATGCTGGAGGGCCGCCAGGACCTGCCGCTGATCACCACGTTCTGCCTGCACCTGGTCGCCGGGCGGGCGGCCGAGATGGTCGCGCCGCTGGCCGAGGCGCACCAGCGCGGCGCCAAGTGGACGCTCGACGCGTACGCGCTGGCGCTGGCCTCCGCCGGGCACCTCGACGACGCCAGGGCGGTGGCCGCGACCCGGCCGCCGGTGCGGCCCGACTTCCTCTACGAGCTGGCCATGACCTGGCGGGCGCTGGCCGGCATGCTGCTCGACGACCGCGAGCGCATGGTCGACTGCTACGACAAGCTCAAGCCGTTCGCCGACCGGGTGGCCGGCGCCGGCACCGGCGTGGTGGCGCTGTGGCCGGTGGCGCTGACCCTCGGCGACCTGGCCATCCGCCTGGGCCAGCCCGACGCGGCCCGGCAGCACTACGAGAAGGCGCTGGAGGTCGCCGAGCGGATCGGCGTGCAGCGCTGGGTCGAGGCGGCCAGGCAAGCGGTCAGCAGCTCACTCGGAAACGGCGGCTCTTGACGGTCTCGCCGCCCTCGGCCGTCAGCTCCACCCGGTACCACCCCGGGCTGCCGGACAGCTCCGCGCGCCACTCGACGGCCCGGCCGGCGGCGGCGAACCCGTCGTAGTGCGACAGGTACGTGCGCCAGGTTTCGGTGGCCGGGCTCCAGCGGGTCAGCTTCCAGCGGTAGATGACGGTGCCGTCGGGGTCGGGGTTGGCCAGGAACGTGCGGGCCACGTACGAGCGGGCGCAGCCGGGGCCGCCGGCCCGCACGGGGCTCACGGTGAGCACGCCGGGGATCGCCGCGGTCCGCCCGTTGAGCTGCCCGCCCGCCTGGCTCACGGCCGGGTCCGCGGCGGGAAGCGTGCTCGCGGCCGAGGGCGTGCTCGCGGCCGGGAGCACGGTCGCGGTCATCGCGGTCTTGGCCGGCTTGGCGGTGGACGGGGTCTCGGCGGTGCCGCAGGCGGAGAAGGCGACGTACGCGCCGGTGACGACGAGGGCCGCCGCGAAGAGCTTCGCGGCGTTCGAGGCTCCGCTGATCAGAACGTTCGCGCTTTTCACCGGCATCGTCACCACCCCTTCTCGCTCGCCTCTAGAGTGAGACGGGGTGCTTGAGCACCGGTTGTCGGTGAGTTGCACCCTTTGCGGGTGGCTTGCACCCCGGTCTGGCAGCGGGGGATAGCCTGGATTAAGGTAAGGCTGTCCTAAGGCTCTGGGAGGGGTGGTGGGCCCGTTCATGTGGCACGCGACGATGGCCGTCCCCGCCCCCACCGACTCGTCCTGGTTCAACCTGCCGTACTGGCTGGTCGGGGTCATCCTCATCGTGGCCCTGTTCGGCGCGTTCCAGGTGTACTACTGGGTCGGCCGCAAGCTCGGCGAGAGGCTGTACGAGTCGCGCGTCGGCGTCAAGATCGGCCGTGATCGCATCACCAGGATCGAGAGCGTGGTCGAGCGCTGGGGCGCGCTCGCCGTCTACGGCTGCTTCTGGGTGCCGATGCTGCGCCACACGCTGCCCTGGGTGGCCGGTGCGCTGCGCGTCTCCTACCCCTGGTACGTCGTGGCCAGCGCGCTCGGCTGCCTGACCTGGGCGCCCCTGTGGTGGTTCGGGCTCACCGCGCTCGTGTGGGGCTGGCTGGAGCTGGCCGCGCGCTCGCCGATCACGGCCGCCGTCGCGGCCGTGCTGGCCGTGGCGGCGGTGGCCTGGTTCACGGTACGCCGCCGCCGCAAGCGCCGCGCCGCCGCAGACCAGCCCCTGGTGCCCCAGGACTCGTAACCGGTCCCGTCTGCTCTGCCTCAGCCGCGCGGCCCGCCCCCACTCCATGGCCCCGGGCGACCCCCGCAGCCCCGGCCCGCGCATATTCGCCTGCCTCCTGGGCTCAGCCCTGGCCGGCCGGCTCGGTCTGGACGACGACCGGGGCGGGCGTGCTGTGATCCTCGATCACCGCCCCGGGCGCGTTCCTGCGCACGGTTTCGATACCGTTCACGCATGCCACTTTGGTGGGGTAACCCTCCCCCACCGCCAGCGTCTGCCCGTTGCCGGCGACGAGTGCGAACCGGTATCCGCCCTGCTCATCACCGCTGATGACGAACTTTCCCGCCATGGCCAACCGCCCCCCGCCATATCGGATCTATGAAGGATTTACCCCCATCTGAGCGCGACGCATGGCCCAGTTAGGCAAACGAACCCTTGATCTCCTGTCACCATGATTGGCATGCGTATTGGGGGTTTGATTAGCTCTGCGGCGGTCGCGCTGGTTGTCGGGTTCGCTACGCCGGTCGTCGGATTCAGCACGCCGGCGCAGGCCGCGAACGCTCCCGCCGTCAAGGCGAAAGAGGCGTACGTCGTCGACTCCGCAGGAACGGTCCACCTCGGCAAGCGAGAGACGAAGCGGGTGCCGGTCGCCAGCCTCGTGAAGATCATGACGGCGTACGTGGTGCTGCGCGAGGCCGACCTCAGCGACGTGGTCACGATCAGCGCCGCCGACGTCAAGTACGCCGCCAAGGGCGGCGCCGCCACCGCGGGCCTGCGCAAGGGCGAGCGCTTCACGGTCAGGGACCTGCTGTACGCGCTCCTGCTGCCCTCCGGCGCCGACGCCGCGAACGCCCTGGCCCGCCACTACGGGCCCGGCAAGGCTGCCTTCGTCGCCAAGATGAACCGCACCGCCCGCCAGCTCGGACTCAAGAACACCCGCTACACCAACGCCGACGGCATGCCCACGCCGTCGAACGGCGGCTACTCCACGGCCGCCGACCAGGCCAAGCTGGCGCAGTACGCGCTGCGGAGCAGCGTCTTCACGCAGGTGGTCGGCAGCAAGGTGCACAAGGTGTCCAAGACCCGCGTGCATCAGGCGCACACCTGGCGCAACACCAACAAGCTGCTGTCGCGGGCCGACGGCGTGCTGGGCGTCAAGACCGGGTTCACGAACGCGGCCGGCTACTGCCTGCTCTTCGCGGGTGAGCGCAACGGCGTGCAGATCGTGGGCGTGCTGCTCGGCGACCAGAACGAGCGCCGGTTCAGCACCGCGGAGAAGCTGCTCGACTACGCGGGCGAGCAGGCGGCCATGAACGACCGATCCCTCGGCTACGCAGGCGGCCGGGCAGTGCTCCGCTGACCGCCCATCCGGCTGCGCGGGCAGCAGGCGCCGCCCAGCCGACCACCTCTTCGGCCGCACGTGCGGCAGACGGCGCTCAGCCGACCACCCCTTCGGCCGCGCGTGCCGGGGACGGCGCTCAGCCGACCGGCGGAGCCGGCCTGCCAGGCCGCGCAGGCCCGCCGGCCGTGTGAGCCGGTCAGCCGAAGGTGATGGTGCCGTGGCCGGGGTAGGCGTGCAGGCCGCTCGCGGCGCAGCCGAGGATGGCCGTGGGCGGCGCGATGCCCCCACTGACCCGCTTCCCGGCCAGCCACCCCGTGCGGACGGTGCCGGTGAGCAGGGTGTCCGCCGGGTGCCTGGCCACCAGGCGGTCGGCCTTGATGCCCAGCTTCGAGGTTCCCGCGGGCCGTCCCGTGGCGCCGAACCAGGTGATCACCGCGGTGCCGCGCACCCGGCGGGCGGTGGCGCAGGACGCCTGGGCGGTGGCTTTGACGTTCACCCAGCCCGACCGCAGGAAGCGGGCCGAGCGGTCGGGCGAGGTGCACCCGGTGAACTCCAGGTAGCCGCGCGCGGAGATGCGCCGCGTCGTCAGGCCGACCCGGGGCGTGAACGTCAGCGGACGCTCGGACGGCGTGGACACGGCACAGGTCAGCGCATCCTTGCCCGACCTCTTCGGCGCCGCGGCGAGCCGCTCAGGAACGGCCCTCTGCGGACCGTCTGCGGCAAGCGGGTGGGGCGGGACCAGCAGCCCCGTCGCGGCGGTGAGCGTGATGATCCAAGCCCCGTTCATGGACCCTCCGGCAGGTGCGCGCGTGCGCACGTTCGGTGATCGGACCATGACAGTGTGCCGCATCGTCCGTGCCGTCCGCCCCCGTCCGGCGTCCCGGCGGCCCGACACGACACACCTGTACGTTTTCCGATGGATTCGGCCCGCCGTCCGTTCCCGAGTAGGGTGAGCCCCACACCCCTCCCAAAGGACATCCTGATGGCGGAATTCGTCGAGGTCCGCACTCTGATCGAGGGCCACGAGGCGGCGGCCGAGCTGGCGCACGGCATCCTGCTCTCCGGGCTCGCCACGTCGATCGACATCGCCGAGGTCTCGCACCCGTCCGCCGCCGACGCGACGGCCTGGCAGCTCACCCTCGTCACGACCGAGCAGCAGATGCCCGCGCTCGAGCGCCACGTGCGCCGCACCGGCGGAGACCGGCCCATCGACCGCGTGCCGATCGCCCACCACTTCGACGGCTACCCCGACTGGCTCACCGGCGACGGCCGATGATGCGGGCCCCGCTCAGTGCCGCCGCTGAGCGGCCTTCGCGCCCGCCCGCTGCACGGCGGCCCTGACCACGCTGAAGACGGCCCCCTGCACGGCGGCCGCGACCAGCACCTCCGCGAGCCCTCGCTCCAGGTCCTCGGCGTCGGGCGCCTCGTCCTGGCCCGAGACCAGCGTCCAGGCCCGCCTGAAGAGCGCGGCGGCCAGCACGCCGCTCAGCAGGCTCACCCCCAGCGATGCGGCTTTCTCGACGGGCTGCATTCCTGCTCCTTACGTTCACGTGGTGCATGCCCGTGCCCGAGGCCAGGTTCTTAAACGTCCCGCTGGTCAGCCCGCATGAGCCCGTGGCAGGCGATGGCGGCGGCGGCCACGACGTTGAGCGAGTCGACGCCGGCGGCCATGGCGTCGGGGCTCATCGGGATGCAGACCGCCTCGTCGGCCTCCTCCAGCCAGTGCGAGGACAGGCCGTCGCCCTCCGAGCCGAGCAGCAGGGCCACGCGGTCGGTGAGGCGGACGCGGTCGATGGGGGTGGCGCTCTGGTCGGGGGTCAGGGCGAGGGTGCGGTAGCCGGCCTCGCGGAGCCGGGCCAGGCCGTCGAACCAGTCGTCCATGCGGGCGTACGGGATGGAGAAGACCGCGCCCATCGAGACCTTGACCGCGCGCCGGTAGAGCGGGTCGGCGCAGCGGGGCGAGAGCAGGACACCGCCCACGCCGAGCGCGGCGGCGGAGCGGAAGATCGCGCCTACGTTGGAGTGGTCGACCAGGTCCTCGAGGACGAGCAGGCGGCGGGCCGGGCCCTTGAGCAGGGTGTCCATGGAGGGCAGGGGCAGGCGTTCCATGGAGGCGAGCGCGCCCCTGTGGACCTGGAAGCCCGCGATGCCGGACATGATCTCGTCGCTGACGACGTAGACGAGGGCGTCGCCGAGCACGTCTTCGAGCGGGGTCAGCCAGCGGCGGGTGGTCAGGACCGACCGGATGGGGTACCCGGCGCCGATGGCCCGCCTGATGACCTTCTCCCCCTCGGCGAGGAACAGGCCGCGCTCGGCCTCCAGGCTCTTGCGCAGCTCGACGTCGCGCAGCCGGGTGTAGTCGGACAGCCGGGGGTCGTCGATGTCGGTGACGTACTCAAGCACCTTCCGATACTGCCATGCGCCGCCTGACCTGCCAGACCAGCGCATGGCATGCGAGGACCGCGCAGAGGCCGATCACGGTGCCCACGCCGGTCTTGGTGATCAGGCTCGCGATGCCGAAGCGGGGGCTGGGCTCGTCGACGAGCGGCCAGAGCAGGGCGCCGGCCACGACGCCGAGCCCGGCCGCGGTCAGCACGGCGGCGCGGGCGCGCGAGGTCATGCGCAGCCGCTCGGGTACGGGCGCCGCCGGCATCCGGGACAGCCCCCGCCATGCCCACCACACGACCGCGGCGAGGCCGGCGGCGGACGAGACGTACTGGAGGAGGCGGAAGAGGGGGATCACCCCGAAGACGTTCACCGACAGCCAGGCGCCCCACTCGATGACGCCTCGGGAGTGGGTGAAGGAGTCCCATACGACGTGGGTGACGACTCCTGACACGGCCCCCGCGGCCATGGGGAGCGGGCGCAGGCGTTCGGGGGCGAGGAGCGCGGCCCGGCCGGCGAGCGCGGGTGGCAACAGCGCGATCAGCGGGTCGCGCAGCACGAGGTGGAAGAGCGGCAGCAGGACCAGGACGGCGAGCGGGTCGATGGTGACGATCCCCGGCCAGGAGTGCCAGACCCGGTATTCGGGCAGGAACGGCAGGAACAGCGGCAGGTCGGGCGCCATCGCGCCGAAGGCCAGCGCCCACGGGTCGAGCACGCGGCGGATCCGGGCCGACGGCCCGATCAGCGGCAGCACGGCTGCGATGTGGCTGGGCGTGAACGGCACCGGACCCTCCCCTTGATCGGGTTTCATTATGCGGGCGAAGCTTGATCGGGTTTTACCGCGATCATTCTTCGTCGCGCTTCGTAGTGGGTACGCTACTTATCGCTGTCGACGGCCGGATCAGCCGGGAGTTCGGGGGTTCATGGTGCCTGATCAGCGGATTCATGAGCATCCGGCCGCGTCAGCCGATTGGCTGCGGGCGGCGCGCGCCGCTCGTACGCTCTCGCTGATCACGCTGGTGTGGCTGGGCGTGGAGAGCGTGCTCGGCCTGGCCGCAGGCCTCACCGCGCACTCGGTCGCGCTGATCGGCTGGGGGCTGTCGGCCCTGGTGGAGGCGGCGGCCAGCCTGATCGTGGTGTGGCGGTTCACAGGCGCGCGTACGCTGTCGCCGCACGCGGAGAGCACGGCCCGCCGGGCGGTGGCGGTGAGCTTCTGGCTGCTCGCCCCCTATCTGATCGTGCACGTGGCCCACGACCTCGACGCGGGGCACCGTGCCGCGCCGAGCGCGCTGGGCATCGTGGTGACGGCGGTCAGCCTGGCCGGCATGCCGGTGCTGGGGCTGGCCAAGCGGCGGCTGGGCAGGCGGCTGGCGTCGGCGGCCACGTCAGGCGAGGGCACGCAGAACCTCATGTGCGCGGCCATGGCGGCTGGAGTGCTGGCCGGTCTGTACCTGAACACGCTGGGCCTGTGGTGGGTGGATCCCGCCGTGGCGGTGCTGCTGGCGGCCGTCGCCGCACGCGAGGGGCTACGCGCCTGGGCCGGTCACGCTTGCTGCCATTGACCGCACCGTACGTAATCGTCGCACCAAAAGTGGTGTTTTCCCACAGAGACCACACCGAGTATCGTTCCCGGAGTATTGCGGAGCATCTCCCGCTAGGGTCTCCGAACGGTCTCTAGAACACCTAAGAGGACATCGTGGGGCGACACCGCACAGACGATCTCGACGGCGATTACAGAGCCGGCGAACCCCTCCCGCGCAAGCGACCGAGGAACAGCCGGGGCAAAGTGCTCGTACCGCTGGCCGGTGCCGTCGCGATGGCCGTCCTGCTGGGTGTCGCGGCGTACGTCATCATCACCCGCGACCATGACTGCACCGGCGGCAGGATGCCGCTGCGCGTGGTCGCGGCCCCCGACATCCAGCCCGCGCTCAACAAGATCGCCGGCCGGTACAACAAGGCGATGCACACGGTCGACGGCAAGTGCGTCGAGGTGACGGTCGCCAAGGAGGACTCCGCCAGGACCGCGAACAAGGTCGCGGCCGGCAAGGTCAACGCCGACCTGTGGGTGGCCGACTCCAGCCTGCTCATGGAGAGCATGCGCCAGGCGCCGGGCGGCGAGGCGCTGCCGCAGGTGGAGGGGTCGATCGCGACGTCGCCCGTGGTGCTGGCGGCGGCCAAGTCCGCGGCCGGCAAGCTGACCGGCGCGCTCCAGCCGAGCTGGATCTCGGTGATCTCCGCGGCCAACGTGGCCAACGTGGACGGCCCCGGCAAGAAGGTCAGGGTGCTCGCCCTCGACCCGCAGAAGAACTCCGCGGGCCTCGCGGCCCTGCTCGCCGCGGCCGGCACGGCCAAGGAGGCCGGGCAGGACAAGGCGCTGGTGGGCGCGCTCAAGGAGCTGTCGGATCAGCTCGTGTCCGACTCGACGGCGCTGCTCGCCAGCCTGACCGTCAAGCCGGGCAGCAAGGTGCCCGTGGGCGTCACCTCCGAGCAGGCCATCTTCGCGCACAACAACAAGAAGCCCGAGTCGCCGGTCGTCGCCCTCTACCCGAAGGAGGGCACGCTCAGCCTCGACTACCCGGTGACGACCCTCGCCAAGGACCCGCAGGTGCTGAAGGCCGCCGCGGACTTCAAGCAGGAACTGTCGTCCGAGGCGTCCGGGAAGACGCTGCGCGACGCGGGTTTTCGCGGCGTGGACGGCAAGGCGGGCAAGGCGCTGACCGAGGCCGACGGCTTCGACGAGGACACGCCGGCCCCGCTCGACCCGCCGGACGGCCCCACCGTCGCGCGCGTGGTGCAGACCTGGACCCGGCTGAACCTCGGCACCCGCCTGCTCACGCTGCTCGACGTCTCCGGCACGATGGCGCTGCCCGTGCCCGGCACCGGCATGACCCGCATGCAGGCCATCAACAAGATCGCCACCGAGGGTCTCGCGCTGTTCCCGCCGGGCTCCGAGATGGGCCTGTGGACGTTCTCCACGCACATGGACGGCAAGGGCAAGGACTGGAAGGAGGTCGTCCCGCTCGGCCCGCTCACCGAGTCGGTCAACGGCACGCTGCGCAAGGAGATGCTGGTCAGGACGTTCGCCCAGCTCAAGGCCAAGGAGACGGGCGACACCGGGCTGAACGACACCGTCAAGGCGGCCTACACGCAGCTCACCAAGACCTACAAGCAGGACAAGGTCAACACCCTGCTCATCCTCACCGACGGCGCGGGCAACGACGACCCGGACGGCGGCGTCGAGAACGCCGAGCTGCTGCGGTTCCTCAAGCAGACCTACAACCCGAAGCGGCCGATCAGCATCCTGCTGATCGCCTTCGGCCCCGACGCCAAGAAGGGCAAGCGGCAGATGGAGGCGCTGGCCAAGGCGACGGGCGGCGAGGCGTACATCGCGGAGGACATCCTCCAGGTCCGCGACTTCTTCCTGCGGGGCATGGAACGCCGCCTCTGCACCCCGAATTGCGACGACTGATGGGAAACCCGCCCTCCATGCCCATTCGGTATGGGGGGCGAACCCGTACGAACCAGGCCGCGTCCTCCTTGCGCGTGGGGCTCCGAAGCCCGGTCCACCCGCGGGGAGGGGATGTCCGTGCCTGGATGGCCGACCGTCGATCGCGCCGACGAGCAGGAACTGATCGAGGCGCTGCGGCGCGCGGACACCGAGGCTCCCGCCAGGCTCTACGACTTCTACGGCGAGCGGCTGCACGACTACGCCTACGCGCTGTCGGGCGATCGCGACCTGGCCGCCGACTCGGTGCACGACGCGCTGGTGACCGCGCACGGCTGCGCCGAGCGCCTGAAGGAGCCGGCCAAGCTGCGGGCCTGGCTGTACGCGCTGACCAGGTTCCAGGTGCGCGCCCGCCTTGCGCACCGCCCCGGCACCCCGCCCGCCGGGCTCCCGCTGCCCGACCCGGCCGAGCACGACGATCCCGAGCTGGCCGACCTGGTCCACGAGACGCTGGGCGAGCTGCGCAGGGGCGAGCGCGAGGTGCTGGAGCTGTCGCTGCGCCACGGCCTGACCCCGGCGGAGGTCGGCGCGGTGCTCGGGCTGACCGGCCGGCAGTCGGCGGCCAGGCTGAGCCGGGCCCGCGACCATCTGGAGATCGCGGCCGCGGCCGTGGTGCTGGCCAGGACGGGACGGGCGCACTGCCCCGACCTGTCGGCCATGGTGGACTCGTGGGAGGGGCCGCTGACCCCGCTGCTGCGGCGGCGGCTGTCGGGGCACATCGGCGGGTGCGAGGTGTGCACCGAGCGGCGGCACCGGCAGGTCTCGGCGGCGCGGCTGCTCGACATGGTGCCGGTGGCGTACCCGGGGATCTCGCTGCGCCGCCGGGTGATCGACACGTGTGTCAGCCCAGAGCTGGACGAGACCCGCGAGCTGATCACCGACCGCGGCGACAGCTTCGACCGCAGCGGGTTCCCCGTGGCGCACGACGAGCGCCCGCGCCGCCACAGGTCGCGCCGCCTGGGTCCGCTCATGCTGGCCGGCGCCTGCCTGCTGGCCGCGACGGGCGCGGTGGTGGTGATCAACGGCTCGGACGCCGCCGAGGTGGGCACGCTCCGCTCCCGCCCGGCGCCGGCCACGACGCCGCCGCCCGCGGAACCCGCCGAGGAGCCGCAGTTCACCGAGGACACCCAAGACACCGAGGACACCGAGGACACCGGGGGGACGGAGCCGGAAGAGGAGCCGAGCCCGTCCCCGTCGGCCGGCCGTACGCGCTCGGCCACCCCTCCCCCGGCCTCGCGCCCGGCCGCGGCGCGGCCCAGGAGCCGCCCCGCCGCCCGGCCGACCGCCACCCGTCGCAGGCCCGCGCCGGCCGCCAAGCTGATCGCAACCTGCCCGCGGTCGATCGCCGGCACGGGCGAGATCGGGCTGCGCGCACGCAACGCGGCGGTCTCCTGGGTGGCGACCGCCTCGCAGGGCCTGGAGGTGTCTCCGGAGAGCGGCTCGATCAGGGCGGGCACCACCGTGAAGGTCCGGGTGACGGCCGCGGATCCGTTCGAGCCGGGCACCGGCAGGATCGCCTTCACCTCGAACGCGGGCACCGCCACCTGCACGGTGTCGTGGCAGGGTGAGGAGATCCCGGAGCCGCCGACCGGCCTGCCGACGGAGGACGACGAGCCGTCAGCGGCGCCCACGTCCGGGGTGGCCACGTCGCCGGCGGACGCGTCCGGCTCCGCGCTGGAAGCGACGGATGCGGAGGCTCTGCGTAAAAGCGATGCAAACAGACAGTAGATCGCCCAAACCGAACGACAAATAGGTATATATCGGACCCTGGCTCGAAGATCCTAGGTCACATAGGGCATTCTGGTGTGCTTGGGGACCGCTTCGGGGCCGGCGATCACTTGACCGTGTGTTGAAGGTCACACGAATTTCTTGCGCCTGCCAGTAAACCGGCGCGCGTCGCCAAGCGTCGGCATTGACGTGTTGAGGCGCCGATTGATCCCATGAATTGCGATCGATCGGCGTTCTCACCAGCAAGGCAGGAGAAAGACAGGAGATGCTCAAGCAGCACCGCAGAGCGCTGGCCTGGCTGGTCGCGCTCGCCTGCATCGCAGGGGCGGTCATCGCGCTGTTCGATATCGAGACACCCCTGCGCCCGTTCCTGATCTCCTTGTTCCTTCTGGTCGTTCCAGGGGCGGCAGTGGTGGGACTGTTGCGCGATCGTGACCCCCTTGCCGCACTCTCCGTGGGAGCAGCCGCGAGCCTGGTGCTCAACGTGTTGCTCGCCGAGGCCATGCTGCTCTTCGACGCGTGGTCGCCCCGGGCCGGTGTCGCGACGGTCGCTGTGCTCGGCGGGTTCATGTACGTGCTTCGGGTGTTGTACCGGGGGAACCGCATGCAGACCGAACAGGGGGCCAGGGCAAGGTGAACATCCAGGTAGTCCGGCCCAGAGAACTCGGCGAGTCCGAGCGGGCGCGATGGCGCGAGCTGCAGAAGGCCGATCCGAGTCTGGACAACCCGTTCCTGTCGGTCGAATTCGCCGTGGCGATGGACCGTTTGCGCGACTACGTGAGGGTGGCGGTCATCTCCGACGGGGGGCGCATCGTCGGGTTCTTCCCGTACGAGCGGCACAGTTTCGGCATCGGCAAGCCGCTCGGCGGCTTCCTCACCACGTGCCACGGCCTGATCTCCGAGCCCGGGCTGAAGCTCGACGCCAAGGCTCTGCTTCGTGCCTGCAAGCTCAGCGTCTACGACTTCGACCACCTCGTGGCCGGCCAGCCGACGTTCGCTCCGTACGAGTCGGACGTCAGGCCCGCGCCCGTGATGGACTTCACCTCGGGCTTCGACGCCTGGCTCGAGCAGGTCAAGGCCAATTCCCCCAAGAACCTCAAGACCGTCAGGTACAAGGAACGCAAGCTCGGCAGGGAGCACGGCGAGCTGCGCCTGGAGTGGGCTTCGGCCGACCCCGAGGTGCTGCGCACCCTGCTGGCGTGGAAGTCCGACCAGTATCGGCGGACCGGCCGGGTGGACAGGTTCGCCCAGCCGTGGATCGTCGAGCTGACGGACATGATGCATGCCGAGAACTCAGCGGACTTCGCGGGCGTGCTGACCATGCTCTATGCGGGTGACGTGCCGGTGGCCGGGCATTTCGGCCTCCGTACGGCCACCACGCTCGTAGGGTGGTTCCCCGCTTACGACACCGAGTTCGGCCGCTACTCGCCCGGAATGGTGCACCATATGCGGATGGCCGAGGCCGCCGCGAAGGCGGGGCTGCACATGGTGGACATGGGCAAGGGCGGCAAGGAGTACAAGGACTGGCTCAAGAGCGGTGTCCTCTATGTCTCCGAGGGCCGCGTCTCGCGGCCGTCGGCGACGGCGGCGGTGCACTGGATGGGCCGAACTCCTTTCAACAAGGCCCGAACAATTGTCATGGATCGGCCGTCTCTCTATAGAGCGGCCGACCGTGTGCTCAAGGGCTTCGGTCGGGTGCGCACCTCGATGCAACATCAGGAGTCACCCAATGCGGTAAGTCAGGAACCAACGGGAGCACGTTAGACCGCTCCCGAGCAAGACCCGGCACAGCACCAACACCCTCACTCCACTGGACCGTCGAAAGCACCGTCCGCCGGTTTCGCCGTTGCCGCAGCACCCGGGAACGGTTCACAAGCCGGTGGGCGGTGCCGGTCCCGGAAGGAATCCCTCGCTATGAGTCCCGAGATAACCAAGCACAACGGCAAGGTCCATTCCGCACCGCTGCGGTCGATGCCGCCGCCTTCCAGCTTCACGCCGGTGACGCCCCACCTGGCCATCTCCCCGACCGTCAGCGTGGTCGTACCGGCGATGAACGAGGCGGAGAACCTCCCCCACGTCTTCGCCACCATCCCGCAGTGGGTGGACGAGATCGTGCTCGTGGACGGCAACTCCGTCGACGACACGGTGGCCGTGGCCAAGCGGCTGCGGCCGAACGTCAAGGTAGTGACGCAGAAGGGGAAGGGCAAGGGCGACGCCCTGGCCGCCGGCTTCGCCGCCTGCACCAGCGACATCATCGTGATGATCGACGCCGACGGCTCGACCGACGGCCGCGAGATCATCAACTTCGTGGGGGCGCTGGTGACCGGCGCCGACTTCGTCAAGGGCTCGCGTTACGCCGCCGGCGGCGGCAGCGACGACCTGACGCTGAACCGGCGTCTGGGCAACAAGATCCTCACGGGGATCGTCAACATCATGTACCGGACCCAGTACACCGACCTCTGCTATGGCTACAACGCGTTCTGGGCGCGTCATCTGGACGTGCTCGACCTCGACTGCGACGGCTTCGAGGTGGAGACCCTGATGAACGTGCGTGCCGCCAAGGCGGGGCTGAAGGTGCAGGAGGTGCCGAGCCACGAGCGCAACCGCATTCACGGCGAGAGCAACCTGCACGTCATCCGGGACGGCTTCCGCGTGCTCAAGACCATCCTGAAGGAGTGGCGCCGCCAGCCCACTCCGCCCCGACCCGAGCCCGCCACCACCCCGACCGCCGACCGAGGCGTCGCGTAAAGGATCTCTGTGAACACGTCTGTTGTCATCTGCGTCTACACCGAGGAGCGGTGGGAGGACATCAGGCAGGCAGTCGAGTCGGTCGAGAACCAGACGCGCCCGGCACACGAGCTGATCCTGGTGGTCGATCACAACCCCGACCTGCATCTCAAGCTCAAGCGCGAGTACCCGCAGGCGATCGTGGTCGAGAACACGCACGAGAAGGGGTTGTCCGGCGGCAAGAACACCGGAGTGGCCACGGCCAACGGAGAGATCGTCGCGTTCCTCGACGATGACGCCGTAGCCGACCCCGGGTGGCTGGAGGCTTTGGAGGAGGGCTTCCAGGAACCTGGTGTCGTGGGCGTGGGCGGCCGCACCGACCCCCTGTGGGCGTCGGGGCGGCGGCCCTCGTGGTTCCCGCACGAGTTCGACTGGACGGTCGGCTGCACCTACCGCGGCATGCCCACGGTCAGGGCGCCGATCCGCAACGTCATGGGCGGCAACGCCGCCTTCCTGCGCGACGCGGTCACCGAGGTGGGCGGCTTCCACAGCGGCATCGGCCGCAGCGTGCAGGGACGCAAGTCCCGCCCGCTGGGCTGCGAGGAGACCGAGTTCTGCATCAGGCTCTCGCAGCGCAAGCCGGGCTCGATCATGCTGTACGAGCCGCGCGCGGTGATCGGGCACAAGGTGTCCGAGCAGCGCGAGCGGTTCTCGTACTTCAGGTCCAGGTGTTACGCGGAAGGGCTGTCCAAGGCGCTGGTGACGCGCGAGGTCGGCACCCAGGACGGGCTGTCGAGCGAGCGGGCCCACGCCATGAAGACCCTGCCGCTCGGCGCGCTCCGCGGGGTCGGTGACGCCCTGCGGGGCGACCTGAGCGGGCTCGGCCGGGCCGCCGCCATCGTCATCGGGCTGGCCTGGACGACCTGGGGTTACGTCGTCGGCTCCGTACGGTTGAAGGTGGCCCAGAAGGGGGCGCAGAAAGGGACGCAGAAGGGGGCACAGGAGGGGGCGCAGGAGGGGGCACGGTCATGACCCGCGTACCGATCCTGATGTACCACTCGGTCACCGACACGCCCAACGCCGACACCAGACCGCACGCGGTGCGGCCGTCGGACCTGGAAGAGCAGCTGGCGTACCTGAAGGAGAGCGGCTTCACCCCGCTCACCCTGGGCGACCTGGTGGCCGCGCTGAACAAGAACAACGGCCGCTCGTTGCCCGACAAGCCGATCGTGGTGACGTTCGACGACGGGTACGCCGACTTCCACAGCCACGCGCTGCCGCTGCTCGAACGCTACAACTTCCCGGCCACGGTCTTCCTGACCAGCGGCTGGGTCGCCGACGCCGGCAAGGACGCCGCTGGCCGGCCCCTGGACAGGATGCTGTCCTGGGGCCAGGCCCGCGAGGCCGCGCAGACCGGCATCGAGATCGGCGGTCACAGCCACAGCCATCCGCAGCTCGACCA
The DNA here is from genome assembly GCF_040678535.1 of Nonomuraea sp. NPDC052634. Classification (NCBI taxonomy): domain Bacteria; kingdom Bacillati; phylum Actinomycetota; class Actinomycetes; order Streptosporangiales; family Streptosporangiaceae; genus Nonomuraea; species Nonomuraea sp. NPDC052634. Next base: position 308,691 of record NZ_JBFATY010000002.1, read on the forward strand.
GCTCCGCATGGAGGACCTGCGTCAGGAGCTGCGCAAGAACAAGGGCCTGCTGGAGGAGAAGATCGGCACCCCTGTCGCCACCATGGCCTACCCGTACGGGTACTCCAGCGCCCGCGTGCGCCGTGAAGTGCGTAAAGCCGGATACTTCGCCGCTTGCGCCGTGAGCAACACGATCGCCGCAGATCGTCACGACATGCTCGCCATCCCCCGGTTGACGGTCGGCAAGCACACGACCATCAACATGTTCAAGCGCGCCGTCGAAGGCACCGCCGTACCTCTCATCTACCTGCGCGAACGCATCCTCACCAAGGGGTACGCGGTCGTCCGCAGGACGCGGTACGGGCTGCAGCGGGTGCGCGGAAATGTCTAGGGTCTGGGCGAGAGTCGTCACCGACCTGCGCAACCCGCTGTTCCGCCAGGGCTACGCGCTGATGGCCAACACGGTCATCACGGGCGTGCTCGGCATGGGCTACTGGCTGCTCGCGGCCCATTACTACACGCCGGAGGAGTTCGGCCGCGGGCAGGCCGTCATCACGGCGATGCGGCTGTTCGCCTCGCTGACGGCGCTGGGTTTCGTGGGGGCGCTCGCGCGCTTCCTGCCGATCGCCGGCCGCCGCACCGCCGAGCTGATCCTGCGCGGGTACGGCCTGGCCGCCGCCACCGGCGGGGTGGCCGCGCTCGGCTTCCTGCTGACGCTGCCGCTGTGGGGCAAGACGTACTCCGTGCTCGCCGGGTTCGGGCCCGGCCTGTTCTTCCTGGCGTCCGTGGTGGTGTGGGCGGTCTTCACGCTCCAGGACGTCGTGCTGACCGGGCTGCGCCGCGCGCCGTTCGTGCCGCTGAACAACCTGATCTTCGGCCTGGTCAAGATGGGCCTGCTGGTGGCGCTGGCCGGGGCGCTGCCCAGCGGCGGCATCTTCGTCTCGTGGGTCATCCCGACCGCGCTCGCGCTCATCCCGGTGCAGTGGCTGATCTTCGGCGTCGTCGTACGCCGGCACGTGCGCGAGTCCGACCCGGTGCGGGAGCCGCCCAGGCTGCGTGACGTCGGCCGCTTCCTGGCCGGCGACTTCCCCGGCACGCTGTCGATCCTGGCCATCGTCTACCTGGTGCCGGTGGTGATCGCCACTCAGGTCGGCGAGGCCACGTTCGGCCGCTTCTCGATGGCGCACACCCTGGCCAGCATGATCGAATTGCTGGCCATGAACATGGCGGTGTCGCTGACCGTCGAGGGCTCCTTCGACCGGGCCGCGCTGGCCGAGAACTGCCGCCGGGCGCTGCGGCGGGCGTTCATGATCGTGGTTCCGATCATCGCGGTGGCGGTGCTCGGAGCGCCGCTGATCCTGCGCATCTTCGGGTCGGAGTTCGCCGAGGAGGGCACGCTGCTGCTGCGGCTGATGGCGGTGGCGGTGCTGCCCAGGGTGCTGATCGAGGTCTATTTGAGCGCTTTGCGAGCGCAGAGCAAGGCGCGGGCGCTGGCGGCCGTGCAGATCGGGCTCGCCGTGCTGGTGCTCGTCTCCACGATGGCGCTCTTCCCGTACTTCGGGGTCAATGCGGTCGGGTATGGTCTGCTCTTCAGTGAGCTGCTCGTCGCAGTTGTGATCTTCGGAAATCTTCGCAAAATCCTCAGAGTGGACGAAACTGGTCGGTCGCCTGTCACCCAGGGGTCGTCCGGGGCCGCATGATGGTCAACGTGAGGCAACGGGACGGCGATGGCAAGACCACGGGGACCAACGACTCCCCGGACGTTCGTGGTGACAAGGAGGAGTCGGACGTGCCCTTCGATCCGGACGCTACCGGGGTCATCCCGAAGCTGACGTTCGAGCCTTCTGCCGAGGAGGGCTCGAAGGCGGCCGGGGAACCCCCGAAGAGCGGCGACGAGGGCGCGGCCGACGCGGAAGAGACCACGGCCATCCGCCTGCCGATTCCCCTCACGTCCGATGCCGAGCCAGGTGCCGAGGACGGGAAGGCCGCCGCCTCCGGTGCCTCCAGCGCGGACGAGGAGGTTGCGGGCACGCAACCCATGAAGATCGCCGCGGCGCCGAAGATCGCCGACGCGCCCGAGACGGCAGACGCCAAGACGCAGAAGGCACCCACCGGCCAGGCACCGGCCGGCGGCGGGGCCGCCGCAAGCGCGACCGCTCCGGGCAGCGCCGCCCCCGGCGCAGCCACCGCGAGCACGACCGCTCCGGGCACCGCCGCCCCCAGCGCAGCCACCGCGAGCACGACCGCTCCGGGCACCGCCGCCCCTGACGCAGCCGCCGCGAGTCCGGCTGCCTCGGGCGGCGCGGGCCACGCCACCAGCGCCGGTGGTGCGAGCCCCGCCCAAGCCGGGCCGACCGGAGCCGGAGGTGGCCCCGGGAGTGCGGCCGGAGCCGGTGGGGCGCGGAGTCTGGCGGAGCTCGTGCAGCCGATGACCGCTCCCGGGCAGGCGCCGGGTGGGGTGGCGGTGCAGAGTCCGCCGATGAGCCCGCCCATGGGTCAGCCGGGCCGGCCCTTCCAGCAGCAGGCCGCCCCCGCACAGCAAGGGCAGCGAAAGCCGAGCGGGCTCAAGGCCAGGATCGGTGCGCTGATCGCCAGTGCGCCCAAGTGGCTCCCCGTGGTGCTGGTCCTTGAGGGCCTGGTCATGTACATCCTGGCGCTCAAGGTCCCCCCGGGCCCGATGCGCGGCGTGGACCCGGCCGACATCGACGGCCTCGGCCTGATCTCGGCCCTTCCGGCGACGGCGTTCATCGCCATCCTGATCATGATCGTGTCGTTCTTCGTCACGGTCTCCCAGAGCACGGACCGCAAGTTCCTGCTGCTGTTCCAGATCGCCGCGATCACGTTCGCCCTGCACGGGGCGGGCGCGCTGGTGGCGGAGCAGCCGCGCTTCCCGACGGCTTACATCCATGCCGGTTTCGTGGAGTTCATCGGCAGGACCGGCGATACGGCGATCAACATCGACGCCCGCATGGGCTGGCCGGGCTTCTTCGCGTTGTTCGCGTTCGTCACGAAGGCGGCGGGCATCAGCGACATGACGCCGATCCTGCAGTGGACGCCGCTGCTGTCGAACCTGCTCTACTTGCTGCCGTTCGTGCTCATCCTGCGCCAGGTGGTGGCGACGACGCGGGCCCGGTGGTTCGCGGCGCTGCTGTTCATCCTGGTGCAGTGGATCGGCCAGGACTACTTCTCGCCGCAGGGCTTCACGTTCGCGCTGTATCTGGCGTTCGTGGCGATCCTGCTGCGCTGGTTCGGCCGGGTGGAGCCGCGCACGAAGCCGATCCCGCCGAAGGGCCTGCGCAAGTGGATCGGCAAGCTGGACGCGATGACGCCGGGCGAGCTGGCCAACACCGGCACGTTCCGCGCCGACAAGCTGCTGATGCTGCTGATGCTCATCGCGCTGTTCCTGGCGTCGGTGGCCTCGCATCAGATCACGCCGTTCATGATGCTGGGCGTGCTGACGGCGTTCCTGCTGTTCAAGCGGACGACGCTGACGTGGGCGCTGCCGTTCTTCCTCGGCCTGATGGTGCTGGCCTGGATCAGCTACATGACGGTGGGCTTCTGGGCCAGCCAGATCGACACGATCTTCGGCGGCCTGGGCAACATCGTGCAGAACCTGCGCAGCAACACCGGCGACAGGATCGAGGGCACGGACCCGGCGCACGCGATCGTGCTGCAGGCCCGGCTGGGCATCCTCGCGGTCATCCTGGGCTGCGCGGCGGCGGGGTTGTTCCGCCGGCTGCGGCGCGGGGTGTTCGACCGCTCGGCGCTGATCCTGCTGTGCGTACCGGTGCTGGCGCTGGCGCTGCAGAGCTACGGCGGCGAGATCGGGCTGCGCATCTACATGTTCGCGCTGCCGGGCGCGTGCCTGCTGGCCGCGTACGCGTTCTTCCCGAACCTGCCGGCCGACAGCGCCGACGTGCGCGACGAGACGGTGCCGCTGCGCAAGCGCAACGTGCGCTTCAACCCGCAGCTCACCAGGAAGATCTCGCTGGTGCTCGCGGCCTGCTTCGCGGTGATGTTCGCGATGGCGTTCCTGGTGGCGAGGTACGGCAACGAGAAGTTCGAACGGGTCACCACCGGCGAGGTGGCGGCCCTGCACTACGTCTACGAGCACGACAAGCCGAGCGCCCGCGTGATCTACCTGGTGCCGAAGGAGGGCCCCGAGGTCACGCCGTCGATGCCGTGGGGTGAGCGGGACATCGAGCGGGTGAGCTTCGCCGAGCAGGCGCTGGTGTTCAAGGACCCGACGCGGATCGACAAGGCGGTCGCGAAGCTGAAGAGCCAGCCGCGCAACTCGTACTTGATGGTGAGCCGCGCCCAGGTCAGCTACCTGCAGCTCAACGAGGGCTTCCCGGACGACTGGGGCGAGCGGTTCCGCGCCGCGCTGGACAAGTCGCCGGACATCAAGCGGGTGTTCGCCAACGAGGACGCGGCGCTGTACACCTGGAAGAAGTTCGTGCGCGGCACGGAGATCCCCGAACCGCTGCCGTACGAGGGCCGGGGCGACCCGACCTCCCCGTGGACGCCGGTGGGCATCGCCGCGCTGGCCGTGACGTGGGTGGCGCTGTTCAGCTACGAGATCATCCGGCTGAACGGCCCGAACCGGGCGCCGCGCGCCCGCAAGCGGCTGCTCTTCCTGGCGATACCGTCGTTCGTGATCGCGTTCGGCGTGATCATCGAGCGGTTCATCTACATCGCGGCGAACAACTGACGCGCGTCACCGGGGAGGGTGATCGGCGTAGTACTTCAGGGGTACGCGGCCGATCCCCTCCCCGGCGTGACGACGATGACGCAGGCCGCTCCGTAGCGTCGCAGGCATGCGTCTCCCCTTACCTCGCAGCCTGCTGAACCTGATCGTGGCGGCCTCCACGGCGGCTCTCGTGGCGGCTCCGCTGTCGGGCACGGAGATCCCGGCCCCCGCGCCCGTCAAGCCGCCTCCGGGGCTGTCAGAGGCCCGCTACGCCGCCGTACGGCAGGGCATCGTGGCGGCGGAGCGGATGGCGGCCGAGCACGGCCACCGGCGCCGCGCCGAGGCGCTGCGGGCGATGGCGGACCCGGCGCGCCGCTTCCTGTTCTTCGACGGCCGCGACGGCGGCCGGTCGGCGGAGGTCTTCGGCGACCTCGCCACGGCCGAGCGGGTCGCGGTGCTGGTGCCCGGCTCGGACACGAGCCTCGAACGCTACGACAAGCTGCTGTCCGGCGCGCTGGCCTTACAGGCGGAACTTGGCGAGCGGGCGGCGGTGGTGGCCTGGCTCGGCTACCGGACGCCCACCACGTACGACGCCGCGCTGCTGACCCCTGACCGGGCCGACGCGGCGGTCCCGGCACTGCGGGCCTTCGTGGACGAGCTGGGGCAGGCCAGGGTGACGCTGCTGTGCCACTCGTACGGCGCCGTCGTCTGCGGCCGGGCCGCGCCCGTGCTGCCGGAGGTGGCGAACATCGTCCTGTTCGGCGCCCCCGGCACCGGCACCGCCGCCCCGCTGCGCACCCAGGCCCGGGTGTGGGCGGCGAGGACCGCGGGCGACTGGATCTCCCTGGTGCCGCACGCCCAGTTCGGCCTGCCGTTCGTCACGCTGGGCCTCGGCCTGGACCCGGTCGCCCCCGAGGCGGGCGCGCGCGTCTTCCCGGCCGGGGACGGCGGCCACAGCGACTATCTGCGGCCCGGCGCCCCGGCGCTGCACACCATCGCGCGGATCGTCTCCGGCGATGCGTGACCGCGTTCAGACGGCGAGGGCCAGGCCGGCGGCGGGCGGACCTTCGGCGCTGCGCGAGCTGCTCGAACGGGTCGAGCGGGCCACCCCCGCAGGCCGTGACCGCGCCATCGACGGGCTGCGCGCCCTGGCCATCGCCGGCGTGGTGCTCGGTCACTGGCTGGTGACGGCGCTGGTCGCCGACAGCGGCACCCTGCGCGGGGCCAGCCCGTTGCGCGAGCTCCCGGCGTTCACCCCGGCGTCCTGGCTGTTCCAGACGCTGGCGGTGTTCTTCCTGGTGGGCGGGCTGGTCGCGGCACGCGGGCGGGCCCGCGCCGAGCAGGGGTTCCGGGCGTGGCTGCGCAGGCGGCTGGCCCGGCTGTTCGCGCCGGTCATGGCCGTGGCCGCGGTGTGGTCGGTGATCGCGGTGACCATGCTGGCGCGCGGGGTGGCGGTGGACACCGTGCTCGCGCTGGCCGCGCTGGTGTGGTCGCCGCTGTGGTTCCTGCTGGTGTTCGGGGCGCTGACGGCGCTGACCCCGGTGGCGGCGAGGATCGGCCCCGCGTGGCCGGTGGCGGTGGTGGCGCTGGTCGATCTGGTGCGCTTCTGGCTCGGCGGTCCCGGCTGGCTCGGCTGGGTGAACGTGATCGCGGGGTGGCTGGTGCCGTACTGCCTCGGAGCCTCGTGGGCGGGCGGCCTGCCGAGCCGGCGTACGGGGTGGGCGCTGCTGCTGGGCGGCGCCGCCGCCACGGCCGTGCTGGTGCTGTGGGCCGGTTACCCGGCCTCGATGGTGGGCGTGCCGGGCGCGGCGGTCTCGAACCTCGACCCTCCCACGCTGGCCGCCGTCACTTTCGGCCTGGCGCAGTGCGGGGCGGCGCGGCTGCTGGCCGGCCCCTTGCGCCGGGCCCTGCGCCGCCCTCTGGCCTGGGCCGCCGTGGCCGTGGTGAACGTCCACGCGATCACGATCTTCCTCTGGCACCAGACCGCGATGATCGCCGTGACCGCCCTCGGCCTGCTGACCGGCGGCATCCTGCCGGGCCTGCACACCGCCCCTGACTCGGCGGCGTGGGTGGCGGCCCGGCTGGCCTGGCTGCCGGTGTTCGGGGCGGCACTGGTGGCGTGCTGCGCACTCGCCGGTGTCACGAGACCCGGGAGAGCCGGGGGCTGAAGGATCAGGCGCCGCCGCGTCCCGACCACTTGATCTCGTACGGCCGGAGCGTGACCTGCCGCCCGTCCACGGTGGCCGTGACGTCCTGGTCGCTGGTGTTGACCATGACGAGCTGCTGCTCCTGCCCGATCGCCCTGATCCTCGGGTCGGAGCTGCCGACCTCCTCGACGCGCACCCCGGCGGGGAACCATCGGGTGAAGCCGCTCAGCAGCCCCGCCATCGGCATCTCGCCGCCGACCTTGGGCCGCCACAGACAGCCGGGGCACTCGCCTTCGCCGTCCTGCTGCGGGTTCCAGTAGAGGGCGGTGGTGACGCCGCTCTTGACGAACTCCATCAGGGCGGCCGCCTGCACGGCCGTGCGCTTCTCCTCGCTCCAGCCGGAGTTCTCCGGCTCGACGTACCACTCGGCCCACCACACGGGCATGTCGCCGCTCTTCTGCCGCAGCCAGTTGGTGATCGCGCTGAACTTGCCGAGCGCGCCGAAGTCGTCGGGCACGTTGCCCTGGTCGGTGGTCATGGTGGCGCCGTCCACCACGATGAAGTCGGCGCCCTTCTTGTGCTCGATCCAGTATTCGATGGCGTCCAGCGCCCGCTGGTCGACGGTGCCCCAGGGCCCGCTCAGCTCCGACGCGCCGCCCGCCGCGGTGGTCCCGATCGACATGTAGGGGCCGCCGACCTTGATCTCCGGATCCACCCGCTTCAGGGCGTCGTAGACCTTGTTGTACATCTCGGTGTAGCCCTCGGCGTCCCACCGGTTGGTGTCGGCGTTCCAGAAGCCTTTGAACTCGTTCCACACCATGTAGTGCTTGACCGTCGGGTACTGCTCGGCCACCCGCGCGGCCAGCTTGGCGAAGTCGTCGAAGTGCTCCTTCTCGGGTGCGACCGTGTGGTTCTTGCTCCAGTCGGTACGCCCGGCCTGCCCGCCCTTCATCCAGTCGGGGGCGCAGCAGAGCGTGATGACCGGGATCGCTCGCGAGGACGCCATGAACGTCAGCCGCCGGTCGAGGTCGCGGAAGTTGAACTGCCCGGGGCTGGGCTCGGGGTTGCCCACGCCCCAGCCCATGATGTGCTGGTTCTGCAGCATCGGCACCCGGCCGAGCATGCCCCTGGCCTGGTCGGCGACGTGTTCGGGCTCGTTGTCCGCGCTGAACTGGGTGTGGGTGACGCCCCAGCGCGGCCAGTTGTCGAGCGCGGGCGGCGGCTCGAGCGTGGGAGCCGGCTGGGTGGGCATGGCGGTGGCGACCTCGCCGCCACTGAACTCGCCGCGGGCCTTGGTGCGGATGGAGGCGTAGATCATGATGCCTGCCACCAGCACCACCGCGAGCACGCCCGCCCCGAGCGCGAGCGGCCACGGCGATCGTCTGCGCGCGTGCCGGCCGTCGGTCGGAATCACTGAACGCTCCTCATCCTCGCAAGGTTGTAAAGCGGGAGAATCCTGAACCTACAAGGTCTGAAGACCGACGAGGGCCGGGTAGCGATACCCGGCCCTCTCAAAGTAGTGCGCCGACCCGTGCGGATCAGGTCATCACCCGACATTCGGCGGCCGCTGGCCGCTCGCGGGGCCCGGCACGCCCGCGTACCGGTACGGCACGGGCTGCCGGCCCGGCTGCACGACGAGGAGCGTGCCCGGGGTGTCGGTGTAGAAGGCGCTCTCGACGGCGGCGGCCACGTCGTCGGCGGTGAGCAGCGGGAAGCCGGCGTCGGCGAACACCTTGCGCGCCTCGGCCACGAGCGGCGTGTCGGTGAAGCCGGGGCAGACGGCGGCGATGCGGATGTTCTGTGCCGCGAGCGGCTCGGCCAGCGCCCGCACCAGGCCCACCACGGCGTGCTTGGTCATCGTGTAGACGGGGTCGGCGGAGTAGCCGACGAGCCCGGCGAGCGACGCGGTGGCCACGATGGCGCCGCCGCCGGAGCGGCGCAGCAGCGGCACGCTGGCCGCCACGCCGAACGCCACGCCGTCCACGTTGACCCCGACCACCTTGCGGTAGCGCGCGGCGTCGAAGTCCGCGAAGTCCACCCGGCCGGTGATGCCGGCGTTGAGGTGCACGAGGTCGAGCCGGCCGAAGCGGCGCTCGGCCAGCGCGACGGCCTCACGCGACGCCTCCTCCCGGCTGACGTCGGCGGCCAGCCAGGCGCCGTCCACCTCCTTGGCCACGCGCTCCACGCCCTGGGCGTCGACGTCGACGAGGACGCATCGGACGCCGCCCGACGCCAGGCGCCGCGCGACCGCGGCTCCGATGCCGCTCGCCGCTCCGGTGATCAGTGCAACAGTGCTCATGACGCTCCTTGCCGGACTTCGAGGCGGTCAGTGCTGGTCGAGCATGCGGTGCGCGCGGGCGATCAGCGTGGGCACGGCCGCACCGATGCGGTCGAATCCCTCACCCACGGTCTTACCCTGGCGGAAGCGGGCGTGGATACCCTCCACGATCACGGCGAGCTTGAAGTTGCCGAACGCCACGTAGAAGCCGAGGTCGGAGATCTCGCGTCCGGACACCTTGGCGTAGTGCGCGGCGAACTCGGCCGCGCTCAGGAAACCCGGCGCGGCCGTCACGTCTCCGGCCACCGGGATGCGCGCCCGCTCCTCGTCGTCCCTGTCGTACCAGTACGTCAGCGTGAGCCCCAGGTCGGCCAGCGGGTCGCCGAGCGTGGACATCTCCCAGTCGACCACCGCCGCGATCCGCAGGTCGTCGAGCCGCAGCAGGGTGTTGTCCAGCCGGTAGTCGCCGTGCACGAGCGTGCCGGGCGCCTCGGCGGGCAGCCGTTCGCGCAGCCGCTCGACCAGGCGGTAGTAGTCGGGCAGGTCGGCGGTCTTCGAGCGCTCCCACTGCTGGCACCAGCGGTCGAGCTGCCTGGCGAGGTAGCCCTCCGGCCGGCCGAAGTCGCCGAGCCCCACCTCGCGGTAGTCCACGGCGTGGATGGCGGCGAGCACCTCGGCCAGCCGCTCCGACAGCCGCCGCGCGCGCTCGGGCGACGGGTCGCCGAGCTCCTCGCGGGTGCGTACGGCGGCGCCCTCGACGTACCCCATGAGGTAGAACGGCGCGCCGATGACGTCCTCGTCGGCGCAGAACGCGACCGGCTCCGGCACCGGGACGGGCGTCGGCGCGAGCGCCGAGATGACCCGCCACTCGCGGCGCATGTCGTGAGCGGTCGGAAGCACGTGACCGAGCGGTGGCCTGCGCAGCACCAGCCGGCGGCCCTCGGCCTCGACCAGGTAGGTGAGGTTGGACTTCCCACCCGAGATCAGCGAGACGGCGCCGGGCTCACCGGCGTCGGGCACGTGTCGGCCCATCCAGGCGACCAGACGGGGGTGGTCGATGCCGGGCACGCTCCCAGATTCGGTCATGACCCCACATTAGAACGTCATTCGGTCCTGAGCGCTAGCTGGGAATCTTGTAACGTTCCGGACCTGCGGCGATGTCGGGGTGGCGAGATCCTTTACTCTGGGTATACACCCCTGGCCACAAGCTGGATAGCGAGTGCATGTCCGACAGTAGGAGCCCATGCGCGTCACCCTTGCTCTGCCTCGTGAACTGGGTCAGCCGGAAGTGAGCCGATGGCGTGCTCTGCAGGAAGCGGACGCCGCCTTCGACAACCCGTTCCTCTCCCCCGAATTCACGCTCACTGTGGGTGAGCTTCGGGATGTGGTCCGTGTCGCCGTCATCTACGACGGCCAGGAGATCGTGGGGTTCTTCCCGTTCGAACGACATCCGCTCGGCATCGGCAAACCGGTGGCGGCGGGCCTGACCGACGCCCAGGGCCTCGTGTACGCCAAGGACGTCGAGATCGACCCGCTGCGCCTGATCAGGGAGTGCGGCCTTTCCGTCTACGAGTTCGACCACCTGGTCTCCAGCCAGCCGCTGGTCAACGCGCGGGCCGAGCGGCATCCCTCGCCGATCATCGATCTGCGCGACGGCTGGGAGCCGTACACGGAGACGCTGCGCAAGAACTCCGGCAAGACGTACAAGTCGACTTTGGCCAAGTCGCGCAAGCTGCAGCGCGAGGTGGGGCCGCTGCGCCATGAGTACGCCACCACCGACCTGGCGCCGCTGCGCACGCTGCTCGGCTGGAAGACCGACCAGTACCGCCGCACCGGGCGCACCGACAGGTTCGCGCACAAGTGGATCGTGGAGCTGGTCGAGCGGCTGCTGGCCACGCAGACCGAGAGCTTCGCCGGGGTGCTCGACATGGTCTACGTCGACGACCGGCCGATGGCCGGGCATTTCGGGGTGCGCACGCGTACGACGCTGGCCGGCTGGTTCCCCGCCTACGACCCGGCGTTCGCGAAGTTCTCGCCCGGCCTCATCCACCACCTGGCGATGGCCGAGCGGGCCGCCGCCGACGGCATCCAGATCATCGACATGGGCAGGGGCCAGAAGGAGTACAAGGACAAGCTCAAGAACGGCGAGCTGGAGGTCGCCGAGGGCCGGGTGGCCAAGGCCGGTGTGGCGGCGGGCGTCCACTGGCTGATGCGGGTGCCGGTGCGCAAGACCCGGGCGACCGTGCTGGCCAACCCGATACTGCTCAAAACCGCCGACAAAGCGTTGAAAACGTACGGGAGACTGCGTACTGTCCTACAAGGGTGAAACGCATCGCAGAGCGTACAGACCGTTACTGTCTGTCGCTTCCGTCCAACCGGCTGGGGCTTTATCTCGCACTCCGCCATTGGTGCGCGCCCGGCCAGCGGCTGCTGATGTCACCCATCTCGGCGGACGAGATCCTGTTCCTCGTGCTCGCGGCCGGCCTGCGCCCGGTGATCGCGCCGCTGTCGCCCCGTGACGGCAACATCGACGCCTCGCGGGCCGACCTCGCCTCGGTGGACGCCGTACTGACGACCAACCTGTACGGCCTGCCCGACGACGCGCCCGCCCTCGCCGGGAAGATCCTCATCGAGGACGTCGCTCACGCCATGGAGACCGACGTCGGGGGCCGCCCGGTCGGCACGTTCGGGCAGGCCGCGGTCTTCAGCCTGTCGAAGCACCCGGGCGCGGGCTCGGGCGGCGTGCTGGCCGTCGAGCACGAGTCCGATCTCAAGGCGCTCACCCGCGCCCGCGACGCGCTGCTCACCCGCGGCTCCCTGCGCGCCGACCTGATGAGCGTGGCCACCTCCATGGCCCGCCAGGCGGCGCTCAGGCTCGATCTCGTACGCCCCGCGCTCATGCTCGCCCGCCGCCTCGGCATGGAGGAGCCACGCGAGGGATACCGCATCCCGCTGGCCGCCGCCGAGCTGAAACAGGCGCTCGAGCAGGTGCCGCTGCTGCCGCCCTTCGACCCGTGGGTCCGCGCCGACCAGCACGCCTACCGGATGCGCCGCGGCCCCGTGGTGCGCTGGTACCAGGCCAGGCGGCTGGAGAAGGTACGCCGTGAGCGTGCGCGCCGGGTGGCGGGCGTCGCACGCCTGGCCGAGCTGCCCACGGTCGCGCCCGCCGTGCTCGACGACCTGTCCAGGCCGCTGTTCCGGGTGCCGCTGCTGGTGGAGGATCGTGACGCGGCGATCGCCGAGCTGGAGCGGCACGGCGTGCCGACCGGCTACCTGTACGACCCGCCGTACGACGACTACGCCCCCGGCTTCGTCGATCCCTCGCCCGACCCGGGCCCGGCGCGCTGGTGGGCCCGCCACGTACTGCCCGTGGACCCGCTGTACGCGCACCGCTCCCTGCCCGTCCTGCGCCGGTTGCGGCCGCCCGCGCGCGGCCCGCACGACTGACCCGCTCAGCCACCCGGACACTCGCAGATCAGGCCGGCCGCGCGCGGCCCGCACGACTGACCCGCTCAGCCGCCGAGACCCTCGCGGATCAGGCCGGCCAGGATGCGGCAGCCGCGCCGCACGTCGGCCAGCGACGCCGAGCCGTACCCGATGACCAGGCCGTGCACGCGCGGCTCGCCGTGGTGGTGCCGGGCGGTGGAGTCGAGCAGCACCCCGCGCCGCGCCGCCCGCTCGATCACCTCGGGCACCAGGCCGGGCGGCAGCTCGGCGACCACGTGCAGGCCGGCCGTGTCGCCGCGCAGCCGGCAGACCGGGCCGAGCAGCTCGACCACGGCGGCGCGGCGGCGCGCGTACTCCAGGCGCATCCTGCGCAGGTGGCGGTCGAGGTCACCGCGCTCGATCAGGGTCGCCACGGCCTGCTGCACGGGGCCGCTGGTGCGGTCGGCCACCGCCTCGCGCAGTGCGGCGACCTCGGCGAGCAGCTCCGGCGTGCCGACCAGCCAGCCGACGCCGACGTCGGGCGCGAGCGTCTTCGACAGCGTGCCGAGCAGCACCACGCGGGCCGGGTCGAGGCCGTAGAGCGCGGGCAGCGGGGCCACGTCGTAGCGGAACTCGGCGTCGTAGTCGTCCTCCACGATCGTCGCGCCCGTGCTCCGTGCCCAGGCGAGCAGCCGTTCCCTGCGCGGGATCGGCAGCCGGCCGCCGAGCGGGTACTGGTGCGCCGGTGTGGTGTAGAGCAGGCGCAGGTCGCCGGGCAGGCCGTCGACGATCACGCCGTCCTCGTCCACCCGGCACGGCACCACCTCCGCGCCCCGGGAGGCGAAGATCGTCCGCGCGGTCGGGTAGCCGGGGTCCTCGACTCCCGCCTTCGTGCCGGGGCCGAGCAGGGCGCGGGCGACCAGGTCGAGCCCGTTGCCGGTGCCCCTGGTGACCAGGACGTTCTCCGGACCGGCGACCACGCCCCTGGCCCGCCTGAGGTGCTCGGCGAGCAGCTCGCGCAGGCGCGGCAGGCCGTACGGGTCCGGCGACGCGCCGGGCGGCAGGTCGGCGGCCCTGCGCCAGGCGCGCTTCCATGCCGCGTGGTCGTAGTCGCGCACCCAGGGCTCGCCCGCCCTGAGGTCGATCGCGCCGGGTGGCGGCTGCGGCGGGGCGGGCGCGCGGGGGCGCTCCCGCTTCGGTTCCTGCCGCGCGCTCGCGCCGCCGGGGGTGAGGTCGGCCACGAAGGTGCCGGAGCCGTGCCTGCCCTCCAGCCAGCCTTCGGCGTAGAGCTGCTGGTACGCCTCCGTCACCACCGTCCTGCTCACCCCGAGCTGCGCGGCCAGCGCCCGGGTGGACGGCAGCCGCTCCCCCGGGGCCAGCGCGCCGTCGAGCATGGCGCGGCGCAGCCGCCCGGCGAGCTGGGCGGTGAGCGGCTCGGCCGACTCGCGGGAGAGGGAGAGTGGCAGGTCAACGGGCGTGCGCATGAAAGTGGTCTCTGCGAAGGGGTCGATAGTGGCCCTACAGCGTAGGTCCACTTCGTCGTTACGGTCGAATCATGCTCTCCACCACAGCGCGTACCACGCTCGGACGCTCGAAGGAGCGCGGCAGCACCGACAGGAACGACCTGTACGAGGTACTCGACACCGGCATGATCTGCCATCTCGGCGTGATCGTGAACGGACATCCGATGGTGATCCCCACCGGCTACGGGCGCGCCGGTGAGACCCTCTACCTGCACGGCTCCACCGGGGCGACCTCGCTGCGCGCGGCCGACGGCAACGAGGTGTGCGTCACCGTCACCCACCTCGACGGCATCGTGCTGGCGCGCTCGATCTTCAACCACTCCGTCAACTACCGCTCAGCGATCATCTACGGGCGGGCGCGGCTGGTGGCGGATCACGACGAGCGCATGGAGGGCCTGCGCGTGCTGTCGGAGCGGCTGGCCCCCGGCCAGTGGGACTACGCCCGCCGCCCCTCGCGCAAGGAGCTGGCCGCCACGGCCGTGCTGGCGCTGTCGCTGGAGGAGGCGTCGGTGAAGATGCGCAGCGGCGGGCCGAAGGACGAGGAGGAGGACTACGAGCTGCCGGTCTGGGCCGGGGTGCTGCCGCTGGTCACGTCGTGGGGCGAGCCCGAGCCGGATCCGCTGCTCCCAGAAGGTATCGCCACGCCTGTTCACATCCTCCACCGGGAGTAGTTCCATAAATTCCGGAACCACCTGGAAAACCCGACTCCTTGATCACGCGTCTCATCAGGTGGGCCGGCTCCTGATGGGAGAGGCATATGGAGTGGAGCGCTCCGGGTTACACGGAGATCAGGCAGCTCGGGGCGGGTGCGAGCGGGCGCGTCGCGCTGGCGGTGCACGACGCCACCGGGGTCGAGGTCGCGATCAAATACCTGTCCGGCAAGCTGCTGCGCGAACCGGCCGCGCTGGCCAGGTTCCAGTCGGAGGCGCGGCTGCTCACCACGCTGCGCGACCCGCACATCGCCACGATGCTGGAGTACATCCAGGACGCCCGCGGCGCCGCCATCGTGATGGAGCTGGTCAACGGCGTCTCCCTGCGCGCCCTGCTGCGCGAGAACGGCACCACCGGGCCTGAGGCCGCGCTCGTCGTGCTGAAGGGCTCGCTGCTCGGGCTGGCCAGGGCGCACGCGATGGGGCTCGTGCACCGCGACTACAAGCCGGAGAACGTGATCGTCCGCGACGACGGGCTCAGCAAGCTCGTCGACTTCGGCATCGCGGTCCGGCAGGGCAGCGCCTCCCGTCCTGAGGGGACGCCGCCGTACATGGCGCCGGAGCTGTGGGAGGGGCGGCCCTCCTCGCCCGCCACCGACGTGTACGCCGCCACCGCCGTCTTCTTCGAATGCCTGACCGGGCACCGGCCCTACCGCTCGACCGAGCCGGTCGTCCTGGGCTACCAGCACCTCCACGCCCCCGTGCCGGTCCAGGACGCCCCCGAGCCGGTGCGCGGGCTGATCAGAGCCGGCCTGGCCAAGGACCCGGCGCTGCGGCCGGCGAGCGCGCTGGAGTTCGTGGCCGAGCTCGAGGCCACGGCGCGGGCGGCGTACGGGGAGGACTGGGAGGAACGCGGCAGGCGGCGGCTGGCCGCGCTCGTCGCCCTGCTCGCGCTGCTGCTGCCCAAGCCGCAGACGCCCGGCGCCGAGGTGACCACGTCGCTGGCCAGGACCGTCTTCCGCGGCATGCGGGCGAACGCGCGCAAGCTGGCGATGGGCGGGGCGGTCGCCGCCGCGGCGGCCGTGGCGGTGGTCGTGCTGATCAACCGGCCGACGCCGGTCGAGGAGGCGGCGGCGGTGGCCGCACCGCCGAGCGAGATCGCGGCGCCGCCCGCCGTACCCTCCGGGGCCGGGGAGACGCCTGAGGCCGCGTCGAGCCCCGAGCCCGACGAGCCCGAGCCGTCCGGCTCCGACATCACCGTGCCCGAGCCCGGCACGCGCTCCACCGCGCCCGAGCCCGAGTCCGGCACCCCATCCACCGTGCCCGAGTCCGGCACCCCATCCACCGTGCCCGAGTCCGGCACCCCATCCACCGTGCCCGAGTCCGCCACCGAATCCGCCGTGCCGGAGCCCGCACGCCCCGAGCCGTCCGGCGGGGAGCCGGAGGGCACGCCGCAGGCCGAGCCGCAGACCCCGCCGGGCACGCGCCCGTCGCAGCGGCCGCGCCCCGAGGAGAGCGCCACCGGCCCAGGCCCGGCCACCTTGCGCCCCGCCGAGCCGCGCACCACCACCCCGGCACCCGGCGGCGACAGGACACCGGACGCTCCCACCGACCGGCCCACGGCCACCGGTGATCCCGCGCCGCCCGCCACCTCCGTGCTCGGCCTGACGCTCGGCCGCATCACGGTGGGCTCCGACGGGGTGGCCCGCAGCACGCTCACCCTCCGGACGAGCGGCACGGGCCCCGTCACCGCCACCGCCGTCTGGTCGGCCTCGGGCGCGGACGGCCGGACCGAGCGCGTGCGCCTCAGCGGCGCCAGGTTCTACGCCCGCACGCTGGCCTGGCGGATGGGCGAGCAGCCGTGCGGCACGACCGTCTCGCTGGCCGTCACCACCTCGCCCGCCGCCTTCGGCGGCCCGAGGACGGCCAGGGTTTCCGTGCCGCCCTGCCCTGCCCGGGTGACCGCGCTGAACGTCTCGCTCGGCCTGCCCGCCGCGCCCGCCCGCACCGCCACGGCCCGGATCAAGGTCACGGCGAGCGGCAGGGGGGCGATCCCGGTGCGGGCCGGGTTCGCGGTGGACGGCGAGCCGGCCGGCACGCGTACCGCCCAGTTGTCCGGGCGTACCTCCTACAGCCGGGCCTTCACCCTCGCGCTGCGCTCGCGCCCGTGCGGCTCCACGCTGTCGGTGCAGGTGACCGCGGGCGGCAGGACGGCCACCGCACGCGCCTCGGTGCCCTGCCCCGCGCAGGTGCGGCGGGTCGCCATCGTGGAGGCGGGCGTGTACGGCGGCGTGCAGGCGCAGGTCCGCGTGACCACGGCGAGCACGCAGCCGGTGCGGCTGACGGTCAGGTTCGCCGCCGGGGCAAGCCGCGACTCGCGGACGGTCACCCTATCGGGCGGCACCTCCTACAGCCGGGCCTTCCGCTTCCCGGCCAGGATGCCCTGCGGCACCAGGTGGTCGATCACCGCTCTCACCGACCCGGCCGCGGCGGGCGGCGCCGACACCCGTACGGGCACCACCCCGGCCTGCCCGCGGGACGACGAGCCCGATCCTCAGGGCTCCCCCTCCCCCGGCACGCCGGCGAAAAATCCTCCGATCGTGAAGACCCCGTCCGAGGAGCCGCCTCCGGTGGCGAAGACCCCCGCGGAGCAGACCGCTTCCGAGGCGCCTCGTCCCAGGTGAACGGGCATATGGGCGGCGGCGCGCGGCGCCGTCGCCCGCTGCGTGCGCGACGGCACGCACGGCGATAACCGCAGCACAATCCCTATGAATTTTCGTCACATGTCGTGATTTCGGTAGCGGAACAGTGCTCGCATCTGGTTAAGCTACGGACCTGTTGATGCAGGTGGGGGCCCAGAGACTCCAGAGGAGACCGCGAATGTACGGCGATGGGCCTTGGGGGGTCCCTGGATACACCGAGGTGCGCGAGCTCGGCTCGGGCGCCGGCGGCCGGGTGGTCCTCGCCAGGCGCGATTACGACGGCGTCGACGTGGCGATCAAGTACCTCAGCGACGAGCTGAGGTCGGATGTCTCGTTCGTCGCCAGGTTCCGGCATGAGGCGCGGCTGCTCGCGACGGTGCAGAGCGCGTACCACGCCAGGCTGTACGACTACGTCGAGACCGGCCAGGGCGCGGCGATCGTCATGGAGCTGATCGACGGCGTCTCGCTGCGCGAGCTGATCAGGGCCGAGGGCCCGACCGGGCCCGAGGCGGCGCTGGCCGTGCTCAAGAGCTCGCTGCGCGGCCTGGCGGCCGCGCACTCGATCGGCGTCGTGCACCGCGACCTCAAGCCCGAGAACGTCATGGTGCTGCGCGACGGCACCAGCAAGCTCGTCGACTTCGGCATCGCGGTCAGGGTCGGCGAGGAGGCGAACGCCGCGGGGACACCGCCGTACATGGCGCCCGAGCTGTGGTCGGGCGCGCCGGCCGGGCCCGCGACCGACATGTACGCCGCGACCGTCGCCTTCTACGAGTGCCTGACCGGGCACCGGCCCTTCATGGCCCAGGACATCGCCCCCCTGGTCCGCCAGCACCAGAGCACTGCACCGCCGCTCGAGCAGGTGCCCCAGCCGCTGCGCGGCCTCGTCGAGCGCGGCCTGGCCAAGCACGCGGCCGACCGGCCGCCGTCGGCGCAGGCGTACCTCGCGGCGCTGGAGGAGATCGCGGCGGTCTCGTACGGGCCCGACTG
The DNA here is from genome assembly GCF_040678535.1 of Nonomuraea sp. NPDC052634. Taxonomy (NCBI): domain Bacteria; kingdom Bacillati; phylum Actinomycetota; class Actinomycetes; order Streptosporangiales; family Streptosporangiaceae; genus Nonomuraea; species Nonomuraea sp. NPDC052634. The sequence goes on from NZ_JBFATY010000002.1 coordinate 327,073, forward strand.
GGAGGAGCGCGGGCGGCACCGCCTGGCCGCGCTGGCCGACGCCCATGCGCCGGTCTACGCCGCCGCGCCCCAGGAGGATCCGGACGTCGAGTCGACCGTCTCGTTCGCGCAGACGCACTACCCCGAGCAGCGGCCCCAGCAGCAGAAGCCGCAGAAGCGCCTGCTCGGCAAGCTGCCCGTCAAGTTCGCGATCGCGGGTGCCGCGCTGGTGGCCGTGCTGGTGAGCGCCGTGGTGTTCATGATCAGCAGCCAGCCCGAGGCCGTGCTCCAGGCCCAGACCACCGAGGTCACGCCGACCTCGGCGGAGCCCGGCACGCCCGACCCGGTGGAGTCCGTACCGGAGGAGACGGACCTGCCGGAGGAGACGGACGAGCCGGTCGAGGAGGAGTCCCCCACGGTCTCGGAGACGCCGACGCCGACGCCCACCCCGGCGGTGACGAGGCGGCCGGTGCGGCCCACCGTACGGCCGGCCAGGACGCCGACGGCGACCCCGACAAGGACGCGGCAGCGGCGGCCGATCAGGACCAGGACGCCGGTCCACAGCCCCACCGCGACCCGCACGCAGGACGAGGAGCCGGATCCGGAGATCACCGGCGACGTCGACCCGCCCAGGGCCGACAAGCCCGACCCGACGCCCACGCGGCCGACCCAGCCCGCGCCGACGTTCACCCCGCCGCGCGAGCCCGACCCGCCCACCGAGCGGCCGACGCCGACCGGCGGGACGTCTCCCGAGTCGCCGCCGACCGGCGGGACGTCCCCCGAATCGCCGCCGACCGCCGGGACGTCCCCTGAATCGCCGCCTCCCGCCGAAACGCCGGCCAGGAGCGGCACCCCGCGCTGACGCAGATCGGGCTTCCCCCGTGACGGCGCGCGCGTCAACCGTCACACTTGCGGTGAAGGGCCGCAGGGCGGGACGGATGCGTGGAACGGCACCGGGGGGCACGAACGGCGATGAACAACCCTGGGAACGGTATCGCCGGGTTCCGATTCACCGAGCACACGTGGGTGACCGAGCTCGGCAACTGGATCGACGCCATCTCACCCGACGGCCGCAGGGCGGGGGCGCTGCTGTTCGACCCGAAGATCATCGGCCTGCCCGGGGTGCGCGACCGCGTGGTGCAGGCCGTCATGACCGACCAGCGGCTCGTGATGGCCGGGGTGAACGGGCTCATCCCCGTGGCCGACGTGGTGGCCGCGGGCGAACAGGTGTGGCTGCTCACCGCGCAGGCGGTCAGCCCCACGCTGGCCGACCTGCTCGCCGCCGGGCCCATCGACCCGAACGGGGCCGCGTCCCTGCTGATCGAGACCGCGCAGACACTGCAGGCGCTGCACGCGGCCGGGGTCACGCACGGCTCCGTGCACCCCGGCACGGTGGTGATCACCGCCGAGGGCGTGTCGCTGTTGTCGGAGCGCGGGCTGTCCGACGCGATCCGCGCCCGGATCTCCCCGCCCGAGCGGGACGCGGCCGGGTGGGCGTCGCTCGCCCGCGGACTCGCGGCCTCCCTCGGTCCCGGCGCGCCGGGACCTGCCGAGCTGTTCGAACGGGCCGCTGCCACCGCGACCACACTGGGCATCGGACCCGCCAGGGACCTGCTGGTCAACGAGCGGCGCACGCTGCCCGGCGGGCGGATCAGCAGGGACGGGCTGGCGCGGGCGGCGCGCGGGCGGTCGGCGTTCGCGCAGGCGTCGCCGCAGGCGGGCGCGCCCGTACCGGCGCCTCGTGACGAGGGCGACATCGTCACGCTGCTGCACGTGCCGGGACGGTCTCCGCAGCCGCCCGTCCACTTCGGCCCCGGGATCGGGGCCGCGCAGGCTCCGGGGAGCGGCGGCCAGGCTGTGGCTGCCGGTGCCGGCGCCGGTCCCGGTATGGGTTCCGGCCTGGCCTCCGGTACGGGTTCCGGTGCGGGCTCTGGCGCGGGTTCCGGTGCGGGCTCTGGTGTGGGCACGCGGGCGCAGCGGCCTGAGACGCCGGTGGAGCGCATCTGGCGGTCGGGCCGCGACGAGGCGTCCACCGTGCGCACCCAGCGCCGGGGGCGGGCCGCGCGGGCCAGGCGGTGGCGCACGATGGCGGCCGGCGCGGTCTTCGCGATCATCATGTCGGGGGCGGTGCTGGCCTGGCTCCGGCTGGGCAACGTACCCGACCTGGCCGTCAAGTCCGTGGACGTGACGGCGCCGAAGAAGACGCAGGGCTGCGACAGCTCCGTGCTCATCACGGGCACGGTCGTCACCAACGGGGCGCCGGGCGAGATCACGTACGAGTGGCTCAAGAACCTGGACGAAGAGGTCGTCACGGGCACGCTGCGCACCGAGTCGGACAGGACCTCGTACGAGCTGCCGCTGCGGTGGACGCTGCAGGGTAAGAGCAACGTCAAGGCCACGGCCACGCTGCGCATCCTCAGCCCCGGCCCGGTTCGCAGCGACAAGGCCAGCTTCACGTACAAGTGCTGATCTCACTAATCTGACGACCATGACCACGCAGACCCCCGCGGGCTGGTACCCGGACCCCTACGGAGAGCCGCAGCTTCGCTGGTGGGACGGCACCCAATGGACGGACGCCACGCACGCCCACGAGCCCGGTCCGGCCCAGCAGCCCTCCGGCCCCCAGTCGCCCGCGCAGCCTCCGACGCAGGGACAGTCCCAGACCGGCCCCGGGTGGACGGTGACGCCGGCCAATCCGACGATGCGGTTCGGCCAGCCCACGTACGGGCAGTCCGCCTACGGCGCGCCGGGGCAGCAGCAGCCGCCGGGCACCGCGCCGTGGGGCGGCGCGCCGCTGCCGGGCCCCGGCTACGGGCCGCCGCCCAAGCAGCGCAATCCGATGCCGTGGATCTTCGGCGGGCTCGCCGCCGTGGTGGTGCTCGCGCTGATCGTGGTCGCCGCCGTCTTCCTCATCAACCGCGACCCCTCCACACAGACCGCCGCGCCGACACCGAGGCCGACGACCGACTCGCGGCCGACCGAGGAGCCTCCGACCCAGGAACCGCCCACGCAGGAGCCGCCAGGGCAGGCCGAGTTCCCGCAGCCGTCCGACGGGCGCATCATCGACGCGCGCGCCGGCGTCTCGTTCGAGGTGCCCGACGGCTGGACGGTGCCGCAGTGGAATCACGTCAACAGCGGCAACCCGACGGAGCAGCAGTTCTCCGCGGCGGTACAGAAGACCTCACAGGAGAACTACCAGGGCGGGTCCGACTGGGTGGGCAACGTCTACACGGGCGTGCTCAACCAGCTCTACCCCTACAGCGGCGTCTCCGGCATGAGCGACACCGCCAAGGCCGTCTTCGTCCACTTCACGACCCAGTACTACTCGCCCGCCCACGAGAGCAAGGTCGTCTCCGACAAGGCCATGAAGATCGGCGACAAGCAGGCGTGGGTGCTGAAGTTCCAGCTCGACTTCACGAAGGTCGCCGAGGACAACGGCTACAAGTGGAAGAAGGAGAACGGCGCGATCGTGCTGATGGACCGGGGTACGGGCCAGAGCCCGGCCCTCATCTACGTCTCCGTCCCCGACAATCTCGGCACCGACGTGGTCGACGAGGTTCTCGACTCGCTCAGGCCCGCATGACCGGTGGCACTAGGCTGGTGCTTGTAACAAGCGGGCGGATTGCTCCGAGCCGCTGGGCGAGGAGAACGAATGAGTGACTTGCTGGTCTGGATCGACTGCGAGATGACCGGGCTCGACCTGAGCCGCGACGCGCTCGTCGAGGTGGCGTGCGTCATCACCGACAGCGAGCTGAACCAACTGGACGAGGGCGTCGACGTGGTCATCAAGCCGCCGCCGGAGTCACTGGAGCAGATGTCGGACGTCGTACGCGAGATGCACACGGCCTCGGGCCTGCTGCCCGAGCTGGCGGGCGGCGTGACGTTGTCCGAGGCGGAGTCGCTGGTGCTCGACTACATCCGCCGCCACGTGCCCGAGCCGAAGAAGGCTCCGCTGTGCGGCAACTCGATCGGCACCGACCGTACGTTCATCGCCCGCGACATGCCCGGGGTCGATGCGTATTTGCACTACCGGATGGTGGACGTCTCCTCCATCAAGGAACTGGTGCGCCGGTGGTACCCCCGGGTCTACTTCGCCGCGCCCGAAAAGCAGGGCGGACACCGTGCTCTGGCGGACATCACGGAGAGCATCAGGGAGCTGCGCTACTACCGCGCGGCGGTGTTCGTCGGCCAGCCGGGACCCGACTCGGCGACCGCCAGAGCACTCGCCGAGCGTGTCACGGGCTAAAGGAGTGGCGTAAAGACTCCCGAACACCGCTACACTTTTCCTGTGCCGCTTCACCGGGAGCGGCCGTGGTGGGTGTAGCTCAGTTGGCAGAGCGCCAGGTTGTGGTCCTGGATGTCGAGGGTTCAAGTCCCTTCACTCACCCCAGGCGGGCGAGGTTCCGACCACGCGGCCTGAGGCAGCGCCTCGGGTTGGCGTACGGGCCTCGCCCTTCTTCTTTTCCAGGCTTCCGGCTTCCCCGGCCCCTCGATGAGGTCCGCATCCGGCGGTTCGGTCGCTGTGATCCGCGTCTCACCTTCGCCGCTTCGCGCCAGGACGTGAAGAGCCCGGCCGATTTTTCCGGCAACACCCCCAAATCGTGACAATGCGGGTTATGCTCGCTGTCTACTGCCAACGCCGTGAGCACGGGGGTTATCGGCGATCTACCGTCCGCGCGCGCCCTCGGAGGCCGGATGAGAGTCGACGACGCAGCGTTTGAAAGCGTGTTCACGTCCCTGAGCAAACGCGAGGCCGAGGTCATGGACCTGATCGCGACGGGGCAGTCCAACGGGGAGATCGCCCAGAGGCTGTTCCTCAGCGAGAAAACGGTCAAGAACCACGTCAACCGCATCTACGCCAAACTCGGCGTCGACTCAAGGGTGTCGGCCATCGGGTTGTGGCTGTCCCGCAAGAAGTAACGCCGGACCTCACCCCTCCCCCGCCCTGCCCCGGGCAGGCGGGCGCGACTCCAAGGGGTCGCGCCCGGAACCCAGGACGGCCGCTCCCGCACGCCCTGAAGCAGGGACAGGCGGGATACGACCGCCCGGAACCGGCCCCCGTGCCCTCTACGCCCCGAAACAGACGACCACGCCCCGCTGTGGGAGGGGCGCACGCACCTCGCCCCGGCCAGGGTGAGCGCACACGCGCCTCTCTGCTTGCGGAGTGGCGAACGCACAGGCGCGCCCGTCCGTTTCCGGGGTGAGCGACCAGGCGCCCGCTCAGGTGCGGCGCGCCCCTCCCGCAGCGGGGCGTGGGTCACCTGCGGCCAGAGGCGCCGGGACACGCGCCGTCCCCTGCCGGAACGGGGCGAGCCGCGTGCCGCGCCTCCCGCCGGGCGCTCATCGGGGGCCGCAGAAGGAGGACGGGCGCACGGCCGCGCGTGCGGGGAAAGGCGCCCTCGGCGGGCGAACTGGGTGGGTCAGTGAGTTTTGACCGGTCACTGGTCTGTTTGCGGGCGTATGGCGGATAGCAGACCAGCATGGTGGATATCGCGCGGTCGTGGTGGCTGATTCTGGTGCGGGGGCTCGCGGCCGTCGTGTTCGGCATCCTGGCGCTCGCCTGGCCCGGCCTCACGCTGCTCGTCCTGGTCATCTTCTTCGGCGCGTACGCCCTCGTCGGCGGCATCTCCGAGCTGTTCGCCGGGTTCCGCCACGGCGCGCAGTCACGGGCGTGGCTGATCATCTCCGGGATCCTCAGCATCCTGGCGGGCATCATCGCGCTGGTCTGGCCCGGCATCACCTCGCTCGCCCTGCTGCTCATCATCGGCGTCTGGGCGATCGTGTCCGGCATCTCCGAGATCGTGGCCGGCATCCACCTGCGCAAGCAGATCGACAACGAGTGGCTGCTCATCATCGGCGGCGCCCTGTCCGTGATCTTCGGCGTGCTGCTGCTCGCCCGCCCGGGTCCGGGTCTGCTGAGCCTGGCGTGGCTGATCGGCGCCTTCGCCATCCTGTACGGCATCGCCATGATCGCCCTCTCATTCCGCGTGAAGAACTTCACTTCTGGCGCCCGAGTGCCGTAAATTTTGTTTACGTAGCGGCGTTCCTCAAGAGGAATGTCAGACCCGCTGTGGAGGCGCCATGGACGTACACACCCGCCTTGCCCGCCACCTGCTCGTCGACGGCTACCGTCTCGTGCTCGACCTGGAGCTCAGCCGCGGTTCCTGGCTGGTAGACGCCCGCGACGGACGCCGATATCTGGACTTCTACACGTTCTTCGCCTCGGCCCCGCTGGGCGTGAACCCCCCGTTCGACCCCGACTTCGCGCAGCTCCTCGGCCAGGTCGCGCGGAACAAGCCGGCGAACCCCGACATCTACACCGAGCACCTGGCCGACTTCGTCGACACCTTCACCCGCGTGCTGGGCGACCCCGCGCTGCCGCACCTGTTCTTCGTCGAGGGCGGCGCACTCGCCGTGGAGAACGCGCTCAAGACGGCCTTCGACTGGAAGAGCCGCCGCAACGAGGCCGCAGGGCGCTCTCGCGACCTCGGCACCAAGGTCATGCACCTGACCAAGGCGTTCCACGGCCGCAGCGGCTACACGCTGAGCCTGACCAACACCGAGCCCGGCAAGACCGACCGCTTCCCCACGTTCGACTGGCCGCGCATCGACGTGCCCGCCATCCACTTCGGCGACGTCGAGGCCGCCGAGGAGCGGGCGCTGGCGCAGGCGCGGGAGGCGTTCGAGCGCCACCCCCACGACATCGCGTGTTTCATAGCCGAGCCCATTCAGGGCGAAGGCGGAGACAACCACATGCGGCCGGAGTTCCTGCGCGCGATGCAGGACCTGTGCCACCAGTACGACGCGCTGTTCATCCTGGACGAGGTGCAGACCGGCGGCGGCACCACCGGTACGCCGTGGGCCTACCAGCAGCTCGGCCTTGAGCCCGACATCGTGGCCTTCGCCAAGAAGGTGCAGGTCGGCGGCATCATGGCGGGCCGCAGGGTGGACGAGGTGCCCGACAACGTGTTCCAGGTGAGCGGCCGCATCAACTCCACCTGGGGCGGCGGGCTCGTGGACATGGTGCGCAGCCGCGGCCTGCTGGAGATCATCGAGCGGGACAACCTGATCGAGCGCGCCGGGACTTTGGGCGCCACCATCCTCGAACGCCTCACGAAGCTGGAGGCCGAGCACCCTGAGACCGTCTCGAACGTCCGGGGCCGCGGTCTCATGCTCGCCTTCGACCTGCCCGACGCGGCGGCCCGCGACGATCTGGTGACGCGGCTCAGGGAGGAGCACGGCGTGCTGGTGCTGCCGTGCGGGCCCAGGTCCGTACGCCTGCGTCCGGCGCTCAACATCCCCGAGTCCGATGTGGACTTCGGTCTCGCCGCGCTCTCCGAGGCCCTGTAAGCCCTCTTCACGCCCTGTGCCCTCGTCACTCCTCTAGCGGCACCCAAGGGCCCACAGGTCCTGCGAGCGGCCTCCACGCGCGTCTCCCGAGCGCGAGCGGAGGCCGCTGCTATTGGGTGACGCTGGTGCTATTGGGTGACGCTGGCCCTGCTGCGGTGCGGCCCGGCGTACCGCCAGAAGAAGTTGAGCAGCACGGCGGCGCGGTTGCGGTCGCCCAGCAGGTACGCCACGTGCACGAAGATCCACACCAGCCAGGCGGGCAGGCCGCGCATGGTGAACCCGTTGGTGAGCTGGAGCACGGCCTCCGCCTTGCCGACGGTCGCCATGATGCCCGGGTCGCGGTAGGAGAACGGCCGCAGGGGCCGTCCCCGCCAGGCCGCCGCGATCTGCTTGCCGACGTGCTTGCCCATCTGAATGGCGGGCTGGGCGAGCTGGGGAAGCGCGTCGGGCGGCGCGGCCAGGTCGCCGGCCACGAAGATCTCCGGGTGGTCGGGCAGGTTGAGCGCCTCGGTGAGCGTGACCCGCCCGCCCTTGCCCTGCGGCAGCCCCCACGAGCCGACCTCGGGCGGCGCGGTGACGCCGAGCGCCCAGACGGTGACGTCGCTGGGCAGGCGGGTGCCGTCGGCCAGCACCACCGCGTCGGGCTCGACGGAGGCCACGGTGGCACCGAGCCGCAGACGCACGCCGCGCCTGCGCAGCGCCTCGGCCGCCGCGTCGCGCAGGCGCGGCTTGTACGGCGCGAGCACGTACTCGAACCGCTCGACCAGCGTCACGCTGGTCTGGTCGGCCCGCACCTCGGGATGGGTCAGCGGGATCGTGTGGCGGCGCAGCTCGGCGAGCGTGCCGGCCATCTCGACGCCGGTCGCGCCCGCGCCCACCACCACGACGTGCATGCTCTCGCGGCGGCCCGTGGCGGTGTCCTCAAGCTGGTGCTGGAGCCTGCGGCGCAGCACGGCCGCGTCGCCGAGCGAGTAGATCGGCAGCGCGTTCTCCTTGGCGCCGGGCACGCCGAGCCAGTTGGTGGTCACGCCGGTGGCCAGCACCAGGAAGTCGTAGTCGAGCGAGGTGCCGTCCTCGAACTCGACCCGCCGCTCGTCGGCCAGGATCTTGCTGAGCGAGGCGCGCCTGGCCCGCACGTTCGGCCAGCGGGCGGCGTACGTGCGGGTCGGGTAGGACACATCCGACGTGCTCATCCCGGCGGTGGCCACCTGGTAGAGCAGCGGCTGGAAGGTCGCGTACGGGTTGCGGTCGACGAGCGTCACCAGCGCGCCGCTCTTGGCCAGCTCGCGTGTCGCGGCCAGCCCGGCGAAGCCCGCGCCCACGACGACGACCCGTGCTCTCTTGCCCATGACAGGTCCTTCCCCCTGAGAAGTGTCATGGATGCCTATGGGCGCGCCAGCTTCTCTTAAACCGCGCGAACGCGGCAGGACGGACAAAGCACAGATCAGGGCGGGGAAACCGGAAGGCTAGGCGTGCGAGTAGACCACGATCGACACCGCGATGTACTGCACGAGGTACGCCGCGATCGTGAACGCGTGGAAGACCTCGTGGAAGCCGAACCAGCGGGGCGAGGGGTCGGGGCGGCGCAGGCCGTACACGATGGCGCCGGCGGAGTAGAAGACGCCGCCGATGGCGACCAGCACGACGGCGGCCACGCCCGCGCCGTCGAGAAGCTGGGGCATGACGAACACGGCCGTCCAGCCGAGCGCCAGGTAGAGGAGCGTGTAGAGCCAGCGGGGCGCGTTCATCCACAGGATCCGGAACAGCACGCCGGCCAGCGCGCCGCCCCAGATCACCGACAGCACGGCCACCTGGGGCGTGCCTTCGAGTGCGAGCAGCGCGAACGGGGTGTAGGTACCGGCGATGATCAGGTAGATGTTCGCGTGGTCCACGCGGCGCAGGAACTCGGCCAGGCGGGGGCCGAGCGTGCCGCGGTGGTAGGTGGCGGAGATGCCGAACAGCAACGCCGAGGTGATCGCGTAGATGGCGGAGGCCAGCCTGGCCTGGAGTGTCGGGCCGAGCGCCACGAGCACGAACCCGGCGACCAGCGTCACGGGCAGCGCTCCGGTGTGCAACCAGCCTCGCAGCCTGGGCTTGGCGGTGATGGTCGTCATGAAACCTACGGTAGCGTAGGTTACTGGTCAGAAACATCCCCGAACCCGGTGAATCGGGCGTGATGTCGATCTCGCGCCACGGGCCGGTGAACGCTCCTGCCCCGGCGAACGCTAGAGGCCCTTGAAGAAGCGGGCCGCGATGGGGACGGCGGCGTTCCTGCCCGAGCCGCCGTGCCGTACGAAGACGCAGAAGGCCAGGTCATCGCGGAACCCGATGAACCAGGCGTGCGAGGGCCCGTCGGGCACCTCGGCGGTGCCGGTCTTGCCCGAGACGTCCGCGGGGAGTCCCATGCCGCTGGCCGTCCCGTGGTCCACGACGGCGGCCATCATGTCGCGCAGCGCCGCCACCACGCGGGGGTCCATCACGACGTCGCCGTGCGGGATGCCGTCGATGCGGCGTACCTGCTCCTTCGACAGCAGGCGCGGCGAGCGCCAGGTGCCGCTCTCGACGGCGGCGGCGAGCGCGGCCATGCAGAGCGGGGTGGTGACGACCTCGCCCTGGCCGATGGCGTCGGCGGCCAGCATGTCGAGGTCGCCGGTCTCGGGCACCGCGCCGCAGCTTCCGCCGATGCCGGTGGCGATGGAGCGGCCGAAGCCCCACTCCTCGGCCGTCGCGCGCAGGTCGGCGCTCTTCAGCCGGGTCGTGGTCTGCTCGACGAACGTGGTGTTGCAGGAGTACGCGAACGCGTCGGTGAAGGTGACGACGCCGCGGTCCACCGCGCCGTCGTTGCGGAAGGAGCTGTGGAAGGGGATCTGGTACGTGCCGGGGCAGGGCACCTGGGCGGCCGGGTCGAGCCCGCTCTTGAGCAGGGCCGCCGCGGTGATGGTCTTGAACACCGAGCCGGGCGGGAAGACGTCGCGCACGGCGCTGTAGTCGTCCTCCAGCCGGTCGGCCAGCGCCAGGATCTCACCGGTGCTGGGCCGGATCACGATCATGGTGGAGTCGTCCACGCCGTCCAGCGCCCGCGCGGCCGCCGCCTGCACGGGACGGGAGAGCGTGGTGCGTTCGACCTCGGCCTTGGGCGCGCGGGTCAGCAGCCGCACGTCGGGGCGTCCTGGAGTCTTGGCGACCAGCGCCCACCCGTGGTTGACCTGCTCGAACTCGGGTCTGAGCGGTTCGAGGTACGCCTCGGCGTAGCTGTCGACGGGGATCTTGTCGCCCTCGCTGGTGACCAGCTCGGCCGGGGTGGGGTCGATCTCGGTCAGCTCCAGCGTGACGCCGTCCTTGAGCATGGGGTGCAGGGTCTCGGGGGTCCATAAGACCTTCCACGCGCGGTCGCGTACGGCCAGGTGTAAGACCCCGTCGAACGGCCACGCGCCCAGCTCCGCAAGCTGCCGCACCCCCGTGAACGGCACCTCGGCGCTCTCTTCCCCCGTGCCGCGCAGCGTGCCCGGGGTGAGCTGGAGCGACTCGACATGTAACTCCTCGCTGAGCTGCCGATGCCGTACGGCGAAGTCCTCGGGAGGCTTGTAGACCAGCCGCGCCATGGCCGCGAGGTCGCCTTCGCGCCACGCCGCGAAGTACGCGGCGGCCGTCTCATCAGCGCTTCCCTTGATCCGGTTCGACGCGATGACGGCGAAGGCGCCGGCCCCAACTACCGCGACAACGGCGATAACGAGCACAATCAGCCTTCGTCGTCGCATACGGTGCTCCCAGGAGGCGATGAGACGTGGCACGTGGACAGCGGGAACCGACGCCCGGCCGGTACCCGGTGACGTTCGGGGAGATCGAGCTTCTCCGAGATCTGGACCGGCAGGACGGCTGGGTGCTGTCCAAGGATGGCGTACCGCAGTCGTATGTGGATCTACAAGACCCGACATTCCTCGAATTCGAGTATGTACGGCTGATGGCGGATGTGATCGACCTTCTGGCGGACGGGCCGCTGAGCTGCGTCCACGTCGGCGGCGGCGCCTGCACGATCCCCCGCTACGTCTCCGCCACCCGGCCGGGCTCTCGCCACATCGTGATCGAGCCCGACGGCCTGCTGGTCAACCTCGTACGCGAGCAGCTCAACCTGCGATCCGTGCCGAAGCTGAAGGTGATCGTGGCGGGTGGGCGTGAGGGCACGGGCAAGGTGTGGGACACCACGGCCGACCTGGTGGTGCTCGACGCGTTCAGCGGGGCGACGATGCCCGTCGAGCTGGCCACCGTGGAGTACATGGGCGACATCGCGCGCATCATGCGGCCCGGCGGCACGCTGCTGATCAACATGGCCGACGGCAAGGGGCTCGCCTTCGCCAAGCGGCTGCTCGCCACCGTGTCCGGCACGTTCCCGCATGTGGCGCTGCTGGCCGAGCCCGGCGTGATGCGCGGGCGGCGGTTCGGGAACCTCATCGTGGCCGCCTCGCGTACCGAGCTGCCGACCGACCTGCTCACCCGGCGCGCGGCGGGCGGCCTGACGCAGGCGCGCTGCGTGTACGGCGAGGCGCTGACGAACTTCATCGCCGGCGCCGCCGTCATCAAGGACGGCGACCCCGTGCTCGCCCCGGTGCCCCCGCCCGCCGTCTTCGGCTGACGCCACCGGCGCACCGCGGGCGGGCCTGGACCGGCCGCCCCGGGAAAACCGCTATCGCACGTACGGCGGCCGGACCCGGACTGGCCGCCATGACGACTCAGGAAGTGCTGCTCATCGGCGGCCGGGCCGCTTCCGGCAAGAGCACCGCCGGCTACGAGGTGTCCCGGCTGCTGCGCGCGGCGGGCGTGGCCCACTGCCTCATCGAGGGCGACAACCTCTGCGAGGCCCATCCCATGCCCGCGGACGACCCGCACGGGACCGCGATGACCGAGGCCAACCTGGCCGCGCTGCGGGCCAACTACCGTGGGCTCGGCTACCGGCGGCTCATGTACACCAACACCGTGAGCGTGCTGGAGCGCGACCTCGTGATGCGGGCGATGGGCGGCGGGCCGATCCCTGTCATCGGCGTGCTGCTGACGGCGGGCGACGACACCGTACGGCGGCGGCTGGCGGGGCGCGAGCGCGGCTCCGGTTTCGAGGAGGAGCTGCGGCGCAGCGCCCGCGGCGCCCGGGTGCTTGAGCGGGAGTCGGGCGACTGGGTGGTGCGCGTGCCGACGGACGGCCGCACCGTGACCGAGGTCGCCACCGAGGTGGTGGCGGCGACCGGCTGGCTCCAGGACACCGCCGCCTCAACGACCTGATCCCTCCCTGACGCCCCGGCCTCTGCCGACCCGATGCCGGGCAACCCGATCCCGCCGATGCCGGGCAACCCGGCCCCGGACGACCCGATGCCGGGCAACCCGACCCCGGCCGACCCGACCCTGGGCAACCCGGCCTCGGATGGGCTCGCATCCGGCCGCTTCGCCCCTGGCCGACCTGCCCCTGAGCGGCCTCACCACCCGGCCGCCGCGATTCCCTGCCGAACCAGGGGGTTTCCCGTTCGCCAAAAAAGTGATATCACATTGCTAGCAAGATGAAGTCACTTGGAAGGAGGAGAGGATGGCGGAGACGTCGGGCGGGGCCGCGCTTGAGGGCACCGTCGTGGAGATGCCGGCCCCGCGCACGAAGGAGCGCCCGGTCAAGGCGGCCAACGGGTTCGTGATGCTGGCGGTGGCGACGCTGCTGCTCCTGGCCGGGCTGGCGCTGCTCGTGGTGGGGATCGGCCTGCTCGCCTCCGGGGCCGGGCAGGGCGGGCTGTTGCTGCTGATCGGCGGCGGCCTGGCGGCGCTGATCGGGTTCGTGATGTACTTCGGGCTCACCCCCGTGGCGCCGGGCGAGGCCCGGGTGGTGCAGCTCCTCGGCCGGTACGTCGGCACGCTGCGCACCCCCGGCTTCCAGTGGGTCAACCCGATCACCGCCCGCCGCCGGGTGTCCACGAGGATCCGCAACCACGAGACGGACGTGACGAAGGTCAACGACGCCGACGGCAACCCGATCCAGATCGCGACCGTGGTGGTGTGGCAGGTGGAGGACACCGCGCAGGCGGTGTTCGAGGTGGACGACTTCGTGGAGTTCGTGGCCATCCAGGCCGAGACGGCGGTGCGCCACATCGCGAGCACCTACCCGTACGACTCGCACGGCGAGCCGCGACTGTCGCTGCGCGACAACGCCGACGAGATCAACGAGCGGCTCTCGGCGGAGATCGCGGTGCGGGTGGCCCCGGCCGGCGTGAAGATCATCGAGTCGCGCATCATCCACCTGGCCTACGCGCCCGAGATCGCCAGCGCGATGCTCCGCCGCCAGCAGGCGGGCGCGATCGTGGCGGCCCGGCAGCGCATCGTGGACGGCGCGGTCGGCATGGTCGAGATGGCGCTGGCCAAGCTGGCCGAGCACGAGGTGGTGGAGCTCGACGAGGAGCGCAAGGCGGCGATGGTGAGCAACCTGCTCGTGGTGCTGGTCGGCGACCGCGACACCCAGCCCGTCGTCAACACCGGCACGCTCTACCAGTAACCCGTGGAACGCAAGAAGATCCTGCTCCGGCTCGACCCGGTGGTGCACGACGCGCTCGCCAAGTGGGCCGCCGACGAGCTGCGCAGCACGAACTCCCAGATCGAGTTCCTGTTGCGCAGGGCGCTGGCCGAGGCCGGGCGCCTGCCGGAGGGGGTGGGGCGGATGCGCCCGCGCGGCCGGCCGCGCAAGACACCGGAAGGCGACAGCCGCGACGAGGAGGAACCACCCGATGCAGACGGTGCGGCACCGTGAACCGCTCACCCGCTCGGCCTTCCTGCTGGCCTTCGACCTGCGCAAGGACCGCCTGGTGCAGCGCATGGAGCTGGGTCACCTGCTGCGGGCGGCGGCGCTGGCGGAGCTGCTGCTCCAGGGCTGCCTGACCGACGAGGACGGCAAGGCCAAGGCCGTGCACCCGCCCGAGGGCGCCGGCTCCGGCTCGCTGCCGGCGATCGTCTGGGAACAGATCTCGGCGTCGCCGCCGCGCTCCTGGCGGCGCTGGATCCGCAAGGATCACGCCAAGGCCGTCGAGGTGGTCCGCGACGAGCTGGCCGCCGAGCGCCTGATCCGCGTCGAGCGGCGCCGGGTGCTGCTGTTCCCGGTGGAGCGGATCGTGCCGCGCAAGCCGTATCTCTCCCGGCGGCTCGCCGAGCGGGCCGGCAGGGCCGTGCAGGGCGGCCGGCCGGTCGGGCGCGTGGAGCCGGACATCCGGGTGCTGGCCGCGCTGGCGGTGGCGGCCAGATTGAAGGCGGTCGCCGGTCGCAGGGATCGGGCCGCACGCGACCGCCTCGATCAGCTCGGGCAGCCCGTCGAACCGATCGTCACCGCCCTGCGCAAGGCCATCGACGCGGTCAAGAAATCGGGCCCGTCGGGCGAGGGCTAGCGACCACCGACACGACGACCAACCCAGGGGGACCCATGACCACGTCTCAGCAGGCAGCGGCCACGCCTGCGGGCACCGCCCCGCGGGCTCTGGCCCCCGACCTGGCCAGGGGCGCGATGCTGCTGGCCATCGCCTTCGCGCACGCGCCGCTGTTCGTCGCCGACGTCGCCAAGAGCCCGGCCTGGGCAGGTGCGCTCACCGACGTCTTCCTGTTCCTCTTCGTCAACAACCACGCCAGGCCGCTGTTCGCGTTCCTGTTCGGCTACTCGCTGGTCCAGCTCCTCGATCGGCGGCTCGCGCGGGGCTCCGACTGGGTGAGCGTCCGCAAGCTGCTGCGCCGCCGCGGCTGGTGGCTGGTGGTGTTCGGGCTGGCGCACACGGTGCTGCTCGTCCCCATCGACATCCTGGCCGGTTACGGCGTGACCGCCCTCATCTTCGTCCCCTTGCTGCGCCGCTCCGACAAGGCCGTGCTGTGGGCGGCGGGCCTGGCGATGGTGCCCGCCACGGTGATGTCCACGATCGGCCTGTGGCTGCCGATGTCGCAGGGGCGGCGCACGTACGAGGCGGGCAGCGTGGTCACCGGGCAGGGCGCCTCCTACCTGACCGGGCTCGCCGAACGGGCCGGCTCCTGGCCGTTCGCCCTGGTCGTCGAGCTGCTGATCGTGATCCCCGGCGTGCTGTTCGGCATGTGGGCGGCCCGCCGCCGCTTCCTCGACCAGCCGGAGGCGCACCGCCCGTTCCTGGTGCGCGTGGCCGTGCTCACCACGATCGTGTCGATCGTCGGCTCGCTGCCCGCCGCGCTCATGCACGCCGGCGTGTGGACCGGCGCGCCCGCGGGGGTTCTGTGGATCGCGGTGCTGCTCCAGCCGCTCACCGGCTACGCCGGCGGCATCGGCATGGCGGCGATCGTCGCCCTGGTGGCCACCACGGCGGCGGCCCAGCGGCGCGGCCGGCTCACCACGATGGTCGAGGCGCTCGGCCAGCGGTCGATGACCTTCTACCTCTTCCAGTCGGTCGCGTTCATCCTGATCTTCGCCCCGTTCGGGCTGGGCCTGCAGGACGACTTCGGCCTGGCGGGCGCCACGGTGATCGCGGCGCTCACCTGGGTGCTGTCGCTGGTGCTCGCCGACCTCATGCGGCGGGCCCGGTACCGTGGCCCGTTCGAGAACCTGCTGCGCCGCCTGGCCTACCGCTGAGCGGCGCCCGTCACGGCTGCGGTCCGAGGTAGGCCAGGACCGCGGCCACCCTCCTGTGGACGTCGCCGCTGTTCTCCAGGCCGAGCTTGGTGAAGATCGAGTTGACGTTCTTCTCCACCGACGAGATCGACAGGTGCAGGGCGCGGGCGATGGCGGCGTTCGTCCGGCCGTGCGCCATCTCGCGCAGCACGTCGCGTTCCCGCGCGGTCAGCGCCTCCTGCTGGCCGCGCACGTCGCGCCTGGCCAGCAGGCCCTCCACCACCTTGGGGTCGATGACCGAGCCGCCGGCGGCCACCGCCCTGATCGCGCCGAGCAGCTCGTCCAGGTCGCCGACGCGATCCTTGAGCAGGTACGCGTACCCCTCGGTGCCGTGCTTGAACAGCTCGAAGGCGAACAGCGCGTCCGAGAACTGCGACAGCACCACCACGCCCACGTGGGGGTGCGCGGCGCGGATGCGGTGGGCGGCGTCGATGCCCTCGAAGCCCTGCCGCCACTCCCCTCCCGGCATCCTGATGTCGGTGACGACGACGTCGGGGGCGAGCCTGCGTACGGCGTCGAGCAGCTCGTCGGCGTTGCCGACCGCGCCGACGACGCTCACCTCACCCGACAGTTCGAGCAGCCGCCTGGTGCCCTCGCGTACGAGGTAGTGGTCGTCGGCCACCACCGTACGGATCCGCCCATGCTCAGTCATCGACCGGCACCCATGCGTCCATCCGAGTCCCCTTTCCCGGTTCGCTGTCCACGGTCAGGCCGCCGCCGAGCGCGCCGAGGCGGTCGGCGAGCGTGGCGAGCCCTCTGCGGGCCGCCGTACGCGGGTCGAAGCCCGTGCCGTCGTCGGTCACGGTGGCGCGCAGACGGCCGCCGTCCTGCGACAGCCGCACGTCGATGTGGCCGGGCGCGGCGTGTTTGAGCGCGTTCGTCACGGCCTCGCTGACCGTGAAGTACATGGCGCCCTCGATCTCGTCGGCGAAGCGCCGGGTGCGCAGCGGCGCGGGCGCGCTCACCGTCGTCTTGACGGGCAGACGCGAGCAGCGCTCCTCCACGGCCTCCACCAGGCCGCCCTGGCTGAGCGTGGACGGGTGGATGCCGGCGGCCAGCTCGCGCAGGTCGTCGAGGGTCTGGCGGGCCTGCTCGCGCAGGTGGGCCAGCATGTCGGGACCCGCGCCCGTGGCCCTGGCGAGTTCGAGCCCGGCGATGAGGGCGACGAGCTGCTGCTGCACGCCGTCGTGGATGTTGCGCTCGATGCGGCGGCGCTCGGCCTCCTGGGCGTTGACCAGGCGGGCGACCAGGCGGGCGTTCTGGATGGCGAGGCCGGCGGGCACGGCCAGCGCTTCGAGCAGGCGGCGGTCGGTGCGGGTGAGCGGGCCGCCGTCCCTGGGGCCGGCGCTGATGCGGCCGAGGTCGCCGGGCACGGGCAGCTCCAGCGCGGGCGGTCGGTCCTCGTCGCCGGCGACCACGCGGGTGCCGTCGGAGAGCGTGACGGCGGCCCAGCGCAGGTCGAGCCCGGCGCGGATGGCGGCGGCGAGCCGGTCGAGCTGCTCGGCGGGCTCGGAGGTGCCGGCGAGCGCGGTGCCGAGGTCGGACAGCACCTCGTCCACGGTCGGCCGCAGGTCGAACACGAGGTGCAGGCGCGAGCCCCTGATGCCGATACGGACGTCGAGCAGCCGGTGCCGGA
Source organism: Nonomuraea sp. NPDC052634 (assembly GCF_040678535.1). Classification (NCBI taxonomy): domain Bacteria; kingdom Bacillati; phylum Actinomycetota; class Actinomycetes; order Streptosporangiales; family Streptosporangiaceae; genus Nonomuraea; species Nonomuraea sp. NPDC052634. The sequence goes on from NZ_JBFATY010000002.1 coordinate 344,673, forward strand.
CGATCGCCACGGTGATCGCGGCGGGCAGCGCCCCGAGCACCAGCAGCATCCCGAACATGAGGATGCCCCAGTCCGGCTCGCGACCGGCGTAGGAGCCGCCCAGGATCACCGTCATCACCGCCGCGCCGGTCAAGGTGGCGGCGGTACCGGCGACCATGCACGCGTACTGGCCGCGCTCGTCCCGTCCGCTGCGCCGCCAGCGCACTACGAGCCCGCAGAACACGACCACCGCCGTGACCATCACGACGAGCTGCCCGATCCCCGAGGCGAGCGCGCCGATGAGCCCGCGCACCCCCATCGGGCCGGTGAACGGCCGGTAGGGGGTCACCCACATCAGCAGGGAGCCGATGGTGTGCAGGGCGAGCGCGACGGCGGCGATCCACGCCACCGGCCGCCAGCGGGGCGACGGCAGCCGCCCGTCGGGGAACAGCAGCGGCACGAAGATCCAGGTCAGGCCGTAGAAGGGAGCGAAGAGGACCGACAGCGGGACGACGATCGGCTCGGGGGCGCCGCGCGCGGACAGCCCGACGCCGAGCGTGCCGAGACCGAACGTCAGCGCGGCGGCCAGCAGCAGCGGGCCGTAGCGCAGCTCGGGCCTGCGTACGGTCAGCAGCCAGCCCAGCGCGGGCGTGGGCAGGGAGAGCACGACGAACGCCCACTGCGTCGCCGGGGCGGGCAGCCCGCTCTCCAGGAGAGCGCCCGCGGTGGCGCTCGCGGCCGCGGTCAACGCCACCGGCCCGGCCAGCGGCCTGGAACTCATAGGCCCCCATCGTGACGAGCGTGCGGTCGGGCGTCTATGAGGTTATCCGCATATTTCGTACGGCCGTCCGCACCTGCGAGAACGGCGGCTCACACGGTGGCCCCAGGCAGCGTGCGCGCGATCGACTGGAGGCCACGCAGTCGATCCTGTGAGGAGCCTCGACCATGATCACCCCATCGAAGCCCGCCCGGTTCCTGGCCGCCGCGACGATCGCGGTGACGGCCGGGGTTGCGGCCGGAGTGCCCGTGCACGCCGAGACCATCCGATCCGGCGTCACCGCCGTGGCCGCTCCGGAGATCCCGGACACGCCGGCGGGGCGGCAGCTCGGCTGGGTCCTGCAGGCGGTGTCCCGCGCGCCGCTTCCCGAGCGGGAGCTGCGCGCGCACTTCGCCGCCGGGTTCCTCGGAGACTTCCCGCCCGCGTCCATCAACCAGGCCTTCGCCGAGTACAAGGGCATCACGCTCGAACGGGTGACGGTCTCCCAGGAGCGGCAGCTCGTGGCCCGCGTGCTGCTCGGCCGTACCCCGATCGAGCTGATCGTCGCCGTGGACGGCGCCGGCTTGATCGACGGGCTGCTGTTCCGCGCGCCTGAGGCGCGGAGCTGGCGCGAGGTGGACGAACGGCTGCGCGCGATCGCGCCGCAGACGAGCTTCCTGGCCGCCGAGCTGACCGCCGGAGGCGAGTGCCGCCCCGTGCGCGCGATCGCCGCGGGCAAGCGCCGCCCGCTCGGTTCCATGATCAAGCTGTACGTGCTCGGCACGATCCACCGGCAGATCAAGAGCGGCGCGTACGGCTGGGACACCGAGCTGACGATCGAGGACGAGCTGAAGAGCCTGCCCGGCGGCGAGCTGTACGACCGCCCGGACGGCAGCAAGGTCACCGTGCTCGAAGCCGCCAAGCTGATGATCTCGATCAGCGACAACACGGCCACCGACCTGCTGATCCACAAAGCGGGCCGCGAAGCGGTCGAGCGGACGATGCGCGCCTGGGGCGTGCACGACAAGCGCAACGTGCCGCTGCTGACGACGCGGGACCTGTTCGTGCTCAAGGGCGTGAAGTATCCGCGCCTGGCGAAGAAGTACCTCTCGCTGAGCGACCGCGCCCAGCGCGCCTACCTGAAGAAGGTGGTGGCCGGGCAGACGCCGGCGGACTTCAAGCTCTACACCGAGCCCCGCGAGCTGGACACGCTGGAGTGGTTCGCCACGCCGCGCGACATCTGCCGCGCCTACACCGAGCTGCTCAAGCTGGACGACGGGCACATCGGGCAGGTTCTGTCGATCAACGACGGCGGTATCGGGCTGGACAGGGCGAAATGGCCGACGGTGTGGTTCAAGGGCGGCTCGGAGCCCGGCCTGTCGGACGTGGGCTATCTCGCGCGTACGGCAGGTGGCAGGACGTACGTGGTGACCGCGATGGCCGTGGACCACAAGACCCCGCTCGGCAACGTGGCAACGCTGGAGCAGGTCGCGCTGGCCCGCAGCGCCTTCACCCTCGCGGACGGCTCGTGACAGGTCGCGCCGGCCCGCACCGCCTTCACCTGCGCGGGCGGCTCGTGACCGCGAGCGCGGACGGCTCGTGACCGCGAACGCGGACGGCTCGTGACCGGGAACGCGGGCGCGCCGGAGCAGGCGCGCCCCACCTGCTGCGGCGTCAGTCCTGTTCGAGCGTGAGGCAGGCCACGCGGTCACCGGCGGTGCCGACCTTGGGGCCCGACTTCACGGTGGCCTTGGAGTGGATGACCAGCGAGCCGGGCAGCTTGGCGGCATCGAGGTTCCACGCGTTGCGCGAGCTGGAGGTGCCCTTGCCCTCGCTGTCGGTGGTGAAGTCGAGCCAGACCTCGCTCACCGGGTCGATCTTCCCGGGCTGGTGCTGGTAGTGCGGGCCGGAGTCGTCGGGCTTCGTGCCGCACGGCTTGGTGTGCAGGTGGGCGCCGTACGCGCGGTCGGGCAGCAGGCCCTCGACCGTGAGCGAGGTGCGGGTCTCGCCGCCGGACGACTCGACGGTGACGCTGGCCTGCGCCCCCTCGGGTGCGAGCTTGCGGTCGTAGGCGATGGCCGCGGTGTCGTCGGTGGTGAACTCGCCCGCCGCGCTCAGGTTGATCGTGTCGTCGGGCGCGGTCTTGGCGTTCTGGACCGGCGCGGACGGCCCCGCGCAGGCCGTCGCCGAGGCCGCCAGGATGAGCAGGAACGCGGGCACGCGCATGAGACCCCCCATGATCCGAGCCCTTCCGGCATACGGGCTCCGAGAGGGCACCCACTCTAACGAGTGACGGACCCGTCACGCTGGGTTATTGGTCCACCGCGCCATGTTTTGCCACGATCTCGTCAATCACAGCAGCGAGCGTGACGTCCTTGCCGGTCAGGCGGCCCGCGGAGTGGGTGGTGAGCGCGAAGTGCAGCGTGCGCCAGCGGATGTCGATGTCGGGGTGGTGGTCGAGCTCCTCGGCCTTGACCGCGATCTCGTCCACGATGCGGATCGCGGCCGGGAAGTCGGGCGCGGTGACAGAGCGCTTGATCACCTCGCCCTCGCGCCGCCAGGCCGGCACGGAGGCGAGCTTGCCGTCGATGTCCATGGCACCACCGTACGGCGACGCCCCCGGGCCGGTCGGGAAGCGCCGCCGGTCTCAGCCGAAGTGGGCCTTGGTCTCCGCGAACGCCTGGTCGATGCCTTCGAGCGCCTTCGCCACGTCCTCCTCGGTGTGGGCGGCCGACATGAACCAGTTGTGCCAGGGGTGGAGGTAGACGCCGTGCCGCAGGCAGGCGTCGGTCCAGTACATGGCCACCGACAGGTCGGCGTCGCCGTCGAAGCTCAGCCACGGGATCGTGACCGGGCCGGTCTGGTTGATGGTGAACCCGTAGGACTTGGCCTGGGCGTACAGGCCCTCCCTGAGCTGGGTGCCGGCCCGCTCCATGGCGGCGATGCCGTCGGTGTCGCGCAGGGTCTCGATCGTGGCCTTGGCCGCGGCCATCGCCACCGCCGAGAACCAGAACGAGCCGGTCGAGTAGAGCTGCTGCGCGGCGCCGCGCAGCGCGTCGGTGCCGGTGACGGCGGCGATCGGGTAGCCGTTGGCCATCGCCTTCGACCAGGCGGTCAGGTCGGGACGCACGCCGTACGGCTCCCACGAACCGCGCAGGTCGATGCGGAACCCGGCGCGCACGTCGTCGATCACCAGCGCCGCGCCGAGCCGGTCGGCCAGGGCCCGCGCGCCGCGCGCGAACTCGGGCTCGACCAGCTCCTGGTCCTCGAACGAGTCGTGCTTGAACGGCGTGACGATGATCGCGGCCACGTCGCCCTCCACGGTGGCCGCCGCGGCCTCCAGCGACTCCAGCGAGTTGTAGGTGAACTCGACGAGGTCGGCCCGCTCGTTGGGGGTGGTGCCGGCGGGCGACGGCGTGCACCAGGGGTCGGCGCCGTGGTACGCGCCGTGCGCCATCAGCACCTTCGTCCTGCCGGTCGCGGCCCTGGCGACCATGAGGGCCTGGGTGGTGGCGTCGGTGCCGTTCTTGGAGAACATCGCCCAGTCGGCGCTGGGGACGGTGTCCACCAGCAGCTCGGCCAGCTCCACCATGATCGCGCCGGGGCCGTTGAGGCAGTCGCCGAGCCTGGCCTGCCGGGCGGCGGCCTCCTCGACGCGCGGGTGGTGGTGGCCCAGCACGACCGGCCCCCAGCTGCACATGAAGTCGATGTACTCGCGGCCGTCCACGTCCCACTGGCGGCAGCCCTGGCCGCGCTCGAAGAACTGCGGGAAGCCGGGTGCGAACAGGGCCGCGTTGAGGTGGCCGTACATGCCGCCCGGGACGACCTTGAGTGCGCGCTGACGAAGCTCTGCGTCGGTCATGGGAGAGGTCCTTGAGGGGGATGGGAGATCTATGAGCGGGCCGGGTCTTGCAGCAGGGCGAGTGTCGAGTCGAGGTCGGTCAGCCCGGCGTCGGAGCCGAGGCCGGTGGCGACGCGGGCGGCCGCCGCGGCGCCCCAGCGGGCGGCGGTCGGCACGTCGCGGTCATGGAGCAGGCCGGTCAGGAACCCGGCGCAGTACGCGTCACCGCATCCGGTGGTGTCGGCCACCTCCGTCTTGAGCGCGGGCACTCGCTCCTCGCCGTCGGCGGTGACGACGAGACTGCCCGCCTCCCCCTGCGTGACGAGCACGCCGCGGGGGCCGTCCGCGAGCAGCGCCCGCGCGGCGGAGGCGGCGTCGGCCTCGCCGGTCATGAGCAGCGCCTGCGACTCGTTGGGCAGCACGTAGTCCACATGCGGCAGGAACGCCCTGGCCGTCTTCAGCAGGTCGGCCATCTCGGACAGCAGGTCCATCGTGACGATGGTGCCGGCCGCGCGCAGCTCGTCGAGGAGGGCGAAGAAGGCGGGGTCGCCGAGCCCGAACGTGACGTCCATGCCGCCCAGGTGGACGGCCCTGGCGCGGCGCAGCACGGCCACGTCGAGGTCGGCGTAGGTGACGGTGAGGTTGGCGCCGGGCACGTGGAAGCTGGGACGGCCGCCGTCCGGCCTGATCGGCAGGATCGAGGCCGCGGTGCGCTCTCCTGCCCTGCGTACCAGGGCGGAGGTGTCCACCCCGCGCTTGGCCAGCACCATGAGCAGGAAGTCGGCTAATTCGTCGTCGCCGACCGCGCCCATGGTGACCACGTCGTTGCCCAGCTTGACCAGATCGACCGCGGTGCCCGCCGCCGCGCCCGCGGCGGTGATGCGGATCTGGTCGACCAGCACGGTGTCCTGGCCCTCGGGGATGTGATCGACGGGCCTGGCGAGAATGTCGACGATATGGACGCCGACTGTGACGACGGTCATAGTCTAAATAGACAGACGTCCGAATAAAAAGTCAACGGAGGGGCCGATGCCGAAGATCGTCGATCACGACGAGCGCAGGCGTGAGGTCATGTCGGCGGCGCGCCGGGTGATCGTCAGGGACGGCATCGACGCCGCGACCACCCGCGCCATCGCCAAGGAGGCGGGCTACTCGAACGGGGTGCTCGCGCACTACTTCGCCGATAAGGACGAGATCCTGCTCTCCGCGCTGCGGCAGTCGCACGAACGGATCCGCGCCCGGCTCACGGCCAAGGTCGAGAGCGCGCCGACGGCGCTGGCCGCGCTGCGCGAGCTGCTGCTGGACAACCTGCCGCTGGACGCCGACCGCGCCCAGGAGACCCGCCTGGAGGTCAGCTTCTGGAGCCGCAGCCTGGCCGCCGAGCGGCTGGCCGAGGTGCAGCGGGCGGAGGCGGGCGAGCTGCGGGCCGCCGTACGCGAACTGCTCGGCCGCGCCCGCGAGGCCGGCGAGCTGCGCGGGCGCGGCCGCCCGACCGGCGAGACGCCCGGAGACGCCCGCGAGGCCGGCGAGACGCGAGAGGGCCCCGGCACGGTCGGCGAGCCGCGCGGCGACGGCGATCTTGAGGATCTCGACGATCTCGCTGAGGAGCTGCTGGCGCTGGTCGACGGGCTGAGCCTGCACCTGCTGCTCTACCCGGACCGGCTGAGCCGGGAGCGGGCCAGGCGGATCATGCTCGCCGCCGTCGAGCGCCTGTGATGCACTACATTCCCGGCTTATGACCTTTCGCGAGCAATTGTGCGAGTACGGCCGCCGCGCGGTCGAGCTGGGCCTGGTCATCGGCACGTCGGGCAACCTCAGCGTGCGCGACGGCGACCGCATCGCGGTGACCCCCTCGGGCGTCGCGCTCGACAAGCTGACCCCCGAGATGTGCCCGATCGTCGACATGGCGGGCCGGCTCGTCGAAGGCGACCTGCGGCCGTCCAGCGAGACGCCCATGCACCTGGCCGTCTACGAGAGCACGGACGCGCAGGCCGTGGTGCACACGCACTCGGTCTTCGGCACGGTCGTGGCCACGACGATGACCGAGCTGCCGCCCGTGCACTACAACACGCTGCTGCTCGGCGGAGTGGTCAGGGTGGCGCCCTACGCCACGTACGGCACGCCCGAGCTGGCCGAGAACGTGCGCGCCGCCCTGGAGGGCAGGCGGGCCGCCCTGATGGCCAACCACGGCGGGGTGACCATCGGGGCGACGCTGGAGGAGGCGTTCGAGGCCACCCGGGTGCTGGAGTGGCTGTGCGAGGTGTACGTGCGCGCGGCCGGCATCGGCAAGCCCACCGTGCTGACCGACGCGCAGCTCGCCGCCGTGGTCGAGCGCACGCTCAACCCACCGGAGTTCCCCCGGGCGTGAGGCCGGGCTCGGCAGGAGGACTCCGCGCGGCGTCAGACCGACCCGGCCGGATGGCTCCGCGCGGCCTCAGACCGACCCGGCAGGAGGACTCCCCCGGCCGGAGCACCGCCTGTGGCCAGGCCGGGCGGGCGCCGTCGCTAGGCCAGCGCGACCTTCTCGGCCAGGCCGAGCGGCAGGCCGCCGGAGCCCGCGATGCGGTCGTGGAACTCCTTCAGCCCGCCGGTGAACGACTCGCGGATGCGGTCGATCTCGATGGCGCCCGTCAGGTAGGAGGGGGCCTGCGTCGGCCAGGCGCAGTAGCGGTTGACCTCGCCCTGCGCGGTGCCGGGCGACAGCGACGCCTTGGTCGACATGAACGTCTCCGCCTCCTCGATCGACATGTCCTCGCAGTGCAGCGCGGTGTCGACGATGATGCGGGCGGCGCGGAAGATCCGGAAGTCGAGGTGCGCGAGCTCGGTGGCCGGGGTGTCGAAGTAGCCGTGCTCGTGCAGCAGCTTCTCGACGTAGAGCGCCCAGCCCTCGACGAAGTACGGCGTCCTGAAGACCTTCCTGACCGTACGCGGGTTCTCCGCGATGTACGACAGGTGCCAGTGGTGGCCCGGGTAGGCCTCGTGCACCGCGATCGACGGCATCTGGGCCCGCGCGTTGGTGCGCAGGCGCTGGCGTACCTGCTCGGGGGTGAAGTCGTCCGGGGTGTAGGGGACGAAGAAGACGCCACGGCGGGAGGCGCTGAGCGGCGGCGGGGCCAGGTAGTGTGCCACGGCCAGCACCGGGCGGTTGTACTCGGCCGACGGCAGCACCAGGCACTCCTCGCCCTCGGCGAAGGTGACCAGGTCGTGCTCGCGGACGAACTCCCTGGCACGGCGCGTCTCGGCCTCGTACTCGGCGCGCATGTCGTCGAGGGTAGGCGCGTGGTCGTCCATGACGACTTCCATGGCGGCCCGCCAGTCACGCGAGCCGTTGACCTTGACCGCCACCTCCTGCATGCGGGCGTCCAGCTCGGCCCAGGCGGCCTTGCCCTTCTCGTGCAGCTCGGCGGCGCCGTAGCCGAGCATCTCGCGCTCGCGCAGCAGCGTGGAGTAGAGCCGCTCCCCCATCCGCCAGGTGCCGCCGCACTCGAAGCCCTCGAGGAAGGTGACGATGTCGTCGAAGGCCTGCGCGGCGGGCTCGGCGGCCTCGGCCAGCTTGGCGCGCAGCTCAGGGTCCTCGACCATCGACGGGATGGTGCGGGTGAGGAAGTTGCGTCCCGTACGCGCCTGGCCGAGCCCGCGCTTGACCAGCAGCGGGGCGGCCAGGTCCGGGTCCAGGTTGGCGCGGCAGGCGGCCAGCACGCCGGGCACCTCGGCCAGACGGGATATCGCGGCGCTCACCAGCTCCGGCTCGGGCTTGAGCCGGTTCTGGAAGGGGTTGTACATGGCCGTGAAGATCGAGCCGAGGTAGACGCTCGGGTCGCGGCGCCACACCGGCCAGGACGCCATGGCGATGTTGCCTCTTAGCTGCGATACGACGAGATCTCTGTCGATCGCGTCGTCCAGCGTGGGCGCTTCGGCCTTCGACAGCCGCTCCAGCCAGCGGACCTGCTCGCGCTCGCGGTTCTGCCAGGCCTCCGCGGTGAAGTCGCCGAGCGTGTGATCGTAGCCATCGGCCCCCAGCATGGCGGCGATGACCGGACGGTCGGAAAAGTACCACTTGAGAAACTCGTCCACCGACGCACAATATCCTGAGGAAATGCCCCTCCAGATCACTGGCGCGCTAGGTGACCCTGACCTGATCCGCCTCCCCTGGGAACTTCCGCTGCAGGACTGGCCGCAGCACCACCTGGTCGATCTGCCGCGCGGCATCTCGCGGCACGTGGTCCGCTTCGCGCGGCTCTCCGGCAAGGTGTACGCGATCAAGGAGATCAGCGAGCGGTACGCCAAGCGCGAATACCAGCTCCTATGGGACCTCGCCAGGCTGGACGCGCCCGCCGTCGAGCCCGTCGCGTACGTCACCGGCCGCGAGAACGGCCTCGACGCCGCGCTCATCACCCGGCACCTGCAGTTCTCGCTGCCCTACCGCGCCGTCATGTCGGGCACCCTGCGCCCCGACACGCTCACCCGCCTGCTCGACGCGCTGGTCGTGCTGCTGGTGCGGCTGCATCTCAACGGCTTCTACTGGGGCGACTGCTCGCTGTCGAACACCCTCTTCAGGAGGGACGCGGGCGCGTTCGCGGCGTACCTGGTGGACGCCGAGACCGGCGAGATGCACCCGATGATCAGCGAGGGGCAGCGGCTCGGCGACATCGACACCGCGCACACGAACATCTTCGGCGAGATGCTCGACCTGGAGGCCGGCGGGCTGCTGCACCCGTCGATCGACCCCATGGAGACCGCCGACGACATCGTCACCCGCTACCACCGCCTCTGGAACGAGCTCAACGAGAGCGAGATCATCGAGGAGGTCGACTGGCACCGCGTCGAGCAGCGCATCCGGCGGCTCAACCTGCTGGGCTTCGACGTCGCCGAGATGATGGTGCGGCGCAAGGTCGGCACCGGACGGCTCATCGTCCGTCCCAAGGTCGTGGACGCCGGACACCACCAGCGGCGGCTGCTCAGGCTGACCGGGCTCGACGTCGAGGAGAACCAGGCCAGGCGGCTGCTCAACGACCTCGACGGCTTCCGCGTCGCCAAGGGGCTGCGCCACGAGGACGAGGCCATCGTGGCGCACCGGTGGCTGGCCGAGGTGTTCCAGCCGACGGTCGAAGCCATCCCGGTGGAGCTGCGCGGCAAGCTGGAGCCCGCGCAGATCTTCCACGAGATCCTCGACCACCGGTGGTACCTGTCGGAGCAGGAGGGCGCCGACGTCGGGCTCGCCAAGGCGGTGGAGTCGTACGTGGAGAACGTCCTCGTGCACAAGCCCGACGAGCAGGCGCTGCTGCCGGACGACGCCGGAGCGCCCGGTGCGACCGGAGCGCTCGACCCCCTCGACGCCACCGATGCGCCCGACACGCCCGACGCCACCGATGCGCCGGACGCGGCCGACACGCCTCACACCGCCGATGCGCCCGACACGGCAGAAGCACCCGACGCATCGGCCGGCAAGTAACCACGAGCCCCGCCGCCGACCGGCCGACCGGCGCGCATGCGAGGTCCGCACTGACCGGCGGCGCGGGCGCAGGGCGCGCCGCGGTCCGGCCGGCGGCACGGGCGCAGGGCGCGCCGCGGTCCGATCGGCGGCACGGGCGCAGGGCGCGCCGCGGTCCGGCCGGTGGCGCGGGCGTGGGCGCGTGGGGCGGGGTCAGTAGGCGACGCCGATGCGCTTGCGCACGTTCTCGTTCTTCTCCAGCTCGTCGGCCACCGCGACCGCGTAGTCCTCGGCGCTGATGAAGCTGCGGCCCTGCTCGTCGCTGAGCAGCGTGTCGCCGCCGACCCTGAACACCCCGGTGCGCTCCCCCGGCGCGATCTCCGCGGCCGGGGAGACGAACGTCCAGTCAAGGTCGTCGATCCCACGGTAGAGGCGCAGCAGGGCGCGCCCGGCCAGCGCCTCCTTCTTGTAGATCTCGGGGAACTCGGGCGTGTCCACCAGGTCCTGGCCCGGAGCGACCTGGAGGCTGCCCGCGCCGCCCACGACGATCAGCCTGCGCACCCCCGCGGTGCGCAGGCCCTCGATGAGCGCCTTGTTGGCCTCCAGGAACGGCCCCTCGGGCTCGGTGCCGTCGCGCGGCGGCGCGATGGCGGTGACCACGGCGTCGTGGCCGGGAGCCAGGCTCGCGGCGTCGTGGATGTCGCCCTTGATGTCACCCTCGGCGGTGCCGCCGCGGCGGCTGACACCGGTCACCTCGTGGCCACGGTTGCGGAGCTCGGCGGCGATGCGCTGACCGATCATGCCGGTCGAGCCAAAGACCAGGATCTTCATGCCGCCAAGAGTATGCATCAGATACTGGTTACTTCATCGTGCTATAAGTACCTCGTGGATACTAAAGGCGACGTCTTCGACCCGAACTGCCCGACCAGGGTGGTTCTCGACCGGATCGGCGACAAGTGGTCGGCCTTGGTGCTGCTCTGTCTCGTCTCGGGGCCGATGCGGTTCACGCAGCTCAGGGAGCGGATCGGCGGTGTCACGCCCAAGGTGCTGACGCAGACGTTGCGTGCGATGGAGCAGGACGGGCTGCTGACCCGCCAGGTGTTCGCGGAGGTGCCGCCGCGCGTGGAGTACACGCTGACCGACCTCGGGCGCTCGCTGCACGGGCCGATCTCGGTGGTGGCGGATTGGGCGGAGCGCAACGTCAACGAGATCATGCGCTGCCGCGAGAAGTACGCGTCGAGCACCGGCAAGTGAAGCCTCAGGGCGACGCGGGCAGGCGTGGAGCGGCGAGTGACGCGGGTGAGCTTGAAACGGCGGCACGGCCGGGCGGGGAGCGGCGGGCGGCGCGGGCAGGCGGGGAGCGGCCGGCGGCCCGGGGCGCAGGGTTGCGGGCCGCCGGCCGGTGGTCAGGCCGAGGTCAGCTTGGTGATCTCGGCGACGATGCCGGGCCAGAGGGCCTTCGGCAGGTCGTGCCCCATCCCCGGGTACGTCACCAGCCGCGCCCCCGGCACCGCCTCCGCCGTGGCGCGGCCGCCGGCCACCGGGATCAGCGGGTCGGCCTCGCCGTGGATCACCAGCGTGGGGACGCGGACGTTCGCCAGCGCCTCCGTACGGTCGCCCGACGCCCTGATCGCCGCGAACTGCCGGGCCGTGCCCGCGGGGTCGAAGCAGCGGTCGTAGGTCAGCCCGGCCCGCTCCCTGACGGCCTCTTCGTCCATCTCGTAGCCCGGCGAGCCGATCGTCGACCAGGTCGCCACCGACTGGTCGATCACCCCGGCGCGGTCCTTCGGCGGCGGGGTGATCAGCGCCGTGATCGCCTCGGGGGTGGGCGGGGCGACGTCGGGTCCCGGCGTGGACATGATCGAGGTGAGCGTCCGCACCCGCTCGGGGTGCCTGATCGCCAGCGTCTGGGCGATCATGCCGCCCATCGAGGCGCCCACGACGTGCGCGGACGGCCAGCCGATGGCGTCCATGAGCGCGGCGGTGTCGTCGGCCATGTCCTCCAGCCGGTACGGCGCGGGCTCCCCCGGCCGGGGCACGCCCGCGTCGTGGAAGTGCGTGGACAGGCCCACGTCGCGGTTGTCGAACCGTACGACGTGGTGTCCCTGCTCCGCGAGGAGCCGGCAGAGCCCTTCGTCCCACTGGATGAGCTGGGCGCCGAGCCCCATGATCAGGAGGAGCGGCCGCCCTGTGGGTGAGCCGAAGCTGTCATAGGCGATCTCAATGCCGTTTGCGGCTACACGGGTCGTCACGCCGATCAGAATGTCATTCTGGTTGCGGTCCGTAAAGCGGGCATTCGTCCGCCAATAGCGCGCGAAACGCGCGCAGCACGCCGGCGAGCCGCCATGACAGGCCCGCGCCAGATCCGTTGCCGCGAATCGCCGCGCCGGCGCGCGGAGGGGGAAGGCACGCCGGCGCGGCGATCGCGCACATCCGCGACGCCGCACGGGGACGGGGACGTGCGCGTCAGCGGACGGCGTGGACGCCGGGTCAGCGCGCGGCGGGTACCGAGCGGCCGCCGGCCTGCTGGTCCTGCTCGTCCTGTTCGGGCGGGGGCGCGGGGTTCCTGTCGCGCCTGGACCAGGCGCCGGTCGAGAACGGCACCGGGTGGTTCTTCTTGCCCACGCCGGGGCCCCACTTGGTGATGACGTACTCGACCTTGATGTGGCCCTGGCCGCCGATGCCGTCGACGTGCAGCGTGTTCGGGTTGAACGTGCCGCCGGTCAGCTCGGCGAACGTCTTGGCGTCGAGGTCGAGCATGATGCCGCGATTGGAGGGCTCGCCGGGACCACGGTCGCCGACGAAGAAGGGCGCCTTCTTGCCCTTGTAGACCACGTATCCCTCGGTCATCAGCGGCCAGCTCGGGCTGGCCGCAAGACCCTTCTGCATGGGCTTGCCGCTGGCCGGCAGCCCCGTGTCACCGGCCCGGCCGGAGCCGTCGTCCCAGAAGTAGGACGCCGTGGTCGAGCCCTTGAGCAGGATCTTTTCGTCTTTGGTGTCGGCATGGGCCGCCGTGCCGGCGATGGTCATGCCGACCGCGCAGCAGGCGGTCAGCGAGGCGAGGGAACGCAGGCCAAAACGGGCAGACATGAAGCAGCTAACCCTTCACGAGGGGACAGGGGGAGTTACGCCGGGCTCTCGGGGGAAATGGGCGCAGCGGGGCAGAGCACCCGCGCGCTACGCGCGGCGCAAATGATGAGCCTGGGGAAGGGGGCCGCTCAGCAGGCGGCCGTCAACACGAAGCGGTCCGCGAGTACGACACGCTGGTGACACATGTGATACGCAATCCTCTCCATCACGCCTACCGGGTTAGCTGACGGGTTCGGGCGGTGGAGTTGCCCTACCGGCCACGGGGGCCGGATTCACCCCAAGGGGAGGGTGGTTCCCCGGTTCCCGAAAGGTTCGGGATTCGGCGCCAGCCGGTCGTCCGTCTTGGGTAAGGACTAGGTCACCGGCTGGTAATGGCGAACACTCTAACGACGGGATCGGACACCCGCAAACGTTTCACCACGAATCGGACAAAAGATCTACCTTCGGCGGGAATGAAATGCGAAAGGGGCACGGCATGCCGTGCCCCTTGGGATTTCGCTTTCTCAGCCGCCGCTCTTACGCCTGAACGATCTCTTGCTGGCGGCCGGACCGTGCGTCCCGTGAATCTTCGATGGATCGAAGCCCCTGCCACCCGCGCCTGAGCCCGCCTGCTGATTGCGCTTGCGTTCGAGCGCCTCGCGGAACTTGCGCTTCATCTCGTCCTCGGGAGTCTCGCTGACTTCCGGCTCCGGTGTATCCGCCATGAGGACCTCCATGGTGTTGGGGATACTGACAGCTTCGCATGGTGCCGTTCATGACGCGAAACCGGCCTCCACCGCGCTCTCCTGCGGCCGGGCAGGCGCTCCCGGGCGGGTGAGCCGCCGGTCCGGCAGGGCGGCCAGCGCGACCAGTGCGATCACCGCGCCCGTCACGCCGAGTGACGGCACGACCAGTGCGGCGGCGGAGGCGTGCGCGGCGGCCTCGCCCGCCACGGGTACGCTCGCGGCGAACTCCGCCGAATACAGCGTGCCGCCGATGGCCAGCGCCACCGAGCCGCCGATCTGCCGGAAGAAGGTCAGGTTCGCCGAGGCGGTACCGAGGTGCCGCGGCTCCACCGACTGCTGCGCGGCCACCGTCAGCCCGGACAGCATCGGCCCCATGCCGAGCCCCAGAGGCAGCATCCACAGGGCGACCGCCACGCCCGCGCTGTCCACGGAGAGGTTGAGGCACAGCAGCGCGCCCGCGGCCAGCAGGAACGGCGAGACCAGCAGCCACGGCTTGTACCGGCCGCTCTTCGACATCAGCGCGCCCATGAGCACGCTGCCCGCGGCCATGCCCAGCGTCAGCGGGTAGATGCGCAGGCCCGAGGCGGTGGCGCTGGCGCCTAGCGCCTCCTGGAAGTAACGGGGCAGGAAGACGACGCCCGCGTACATGGAGAAGGCCGTGACGAACGAGGTGAGGTTGACCAGCGTGTACGAGCGGTTGGCGAACAGCTCCAGCGGCATGATGGGGCTCGCCGCCCGCCGCTCGACCGCCACGAAGACGGCCAGCAGCGCGAGCGCCAGCAGGATCGGCCCGGCCACCGCGGCGTCGGTCCAGGTGTGGCCGTCCAGCCCCTTCTCGGTCAGGCCCAGCAGCAGCGAGGTGACCGCCAGGGTGAAGACCGCGATGCCGGCGTAGTCGGGCCGGCCGCCGCCGGTGCCCGGCCGGTACGGCAGCCGCAGCACGATGATCGCCACCAGCACGACGCCGATCGGCACGTTCACGTAGAAGGCCCAGCGCCAGCTCGCCTGGTCGGTGAAGATCCCGCCGAGGAACGGCCCCGCCAGGTACGTCAGCCCCATCACGGCGCCGATGGCCCCCTGGACGCGGGCGCCGCCGGACGCGGGCGGGAACATCTCCATCACCAGCGCCAGGGACAGCGGCATCAGCGCTCCCGCGCCGAGCCCCTGGAGCGCGCGGAAGACGATGAGCTGCGTCATGTCCTGCGCGGCCCCGCACAGCGCCGAACCGATCAGGAACACCACCATGCCGGTCAGCAGCAGCGGCTTCCTGCCGTGCTGGTCCGACAGCCTGCCGTACAGCGGCACGGTGACCGTGGAGGTCAGCAGGTAGGCGGTCACCGCCCACGTGTAGAGCGTGCCGCCGCCCAGCTCGGCCACGATGCGCGGCAGCGCCGTACCCACGATCGTCTGGTCCAGCATCGCCAGGAACATGCCGCCGAGGACGGCGAACAGGAGGATGCCGTCACCCTTTTTGTCATTGCTCACATGTGAAGAGTGATATGTAAGTCTTTACATGTCAAGCCTTCGATATGCTGGCGGCCATGTCCCTACGGATCGCGCTGCTCGGACTGCTCTCGACCGTCGGCCCCGCCAGCGGCTACGACCTGGCCAAGACGTTCGACGGCTCGCTCAACCACGTCTGGCAGGCGGGGCACACGCAGATCTATCCCGAGCTGGTGAAGATGGCCGCCGACGGGCTCGTGACCGTCGAGGCGGAGGGCGCGAGAGGGCGCAAGATCTACGCGATCACGCCCGAAGGTGAGCGCGAGCTGCGCACGTGGATGGAGGAGCACCACCCCGTGCTGCCCGCACGCAGCGAGATCGCGCTCCAGGCGTTCCTCCTCCACCTGATGGAGCGCGATCAGGCGATCGCCGTCGTCGAGCGCATCAGGGCCCGCTACCAGGCGCAGCTGGAGAAGCTGGAGGCCCTGCGGCCCGGCCGGTTCGGCCGCCACGCCCACGCTTTGGGCCTCGCCCTGGCCCGCGCCGGCCTCCAATGGGCCGACGACACCCTCACCGACCTCGGGAAAACCTGACCCGGCCCGCTCACTTGATCCAGCCGCGCTTGGCGGCCATGACGCCGGCGGCGAAGCGGGTCTCCGCCGAGAGCATCTCCATGATCGTGGAGATGTGGCGGCGTACGGTGCGCAGGCTCATGCCGGTGCGGTTGGCGATCGACTCGTCCTTGAGCCCGAGCGCCATCATCCCGACCAGGCGGAGCTGCAGCTCGGTGGGCCCGCCGCGGGCCGAGGGCACGGGGACGGCCCCGGCCCCGCCTGGCGCGGCGACGGGCGTGGCCCTGTCCCACAGCAGCTCGAAGTACTGCCGCAGCGCTTTGACGATGACGGGGGCCTTGACCAGGGCGATCCCGTCGGCGCCCGTGGGCGTCAGCGGGAGCATCGCGACCTCTTCATCGACGAGCTTCATCTTCATCGGCAGCCTGCGGATGATCCGCACCTCCTCGCCCTCGGCGATGGAGCTCTGGATCACGTGGTGGCCGACCTCGTTCTCGAAGTACTCCGTGGAGTAGATCGACCGGCAGCGGACGTCGCGGGAGATCACGCCGCGCGGCGGCGGGGCCGAGCTCTCCTTGCGCAGCGGCCTCTCGAAGCGCCAGGTGTGCAGGCCGAGGAAGTCGGACTGCGCCGAGTTGATGATCGACAGCGACAGGGAGTGGATCTCCTCCTTGTCGGTCACGATCCTGATGGCCTCCTCGGGGGCCTGCTCGATGGCCCGCCGGGCGAAGATCCGCTGGACGTCGTTGAGCCGGCCGTAGGCGGCGGCGAGGCGGTCGCTCGATTCGATCAGCCGCCGCTGCAGATCGTGGATGATGTCGCGGAAGGCCAGGGCGGGGTCGGTGGGCCGGATGGCGGCCGAGGACGCGTAGACGACCCGGTGGACGAGGCCGCGGGCGATCAGCTCGTCCAGCACCGCGCGGGATCCGGCACGCCCGGCCGCCTCCTCCTCCGGGCACTCGCCCCGGCTGAGGAAGGCCGCGTAGCCGGCGGCGAGCCGTTCGGGGAGCAGCCCGCCGAGCAGGTCCCCCATCTCGGCCGCGGCGCCGTCGTCGTGCTCTGTGGTCCGTGGCGCGTCCGTCACGAGTCCCCCGCTGAGCTCCAGGCCCGACAGTGATCAGCGCGGGCACTGTAACACCGTCCATGACGGACATCCAGGTGCCGATCGAGGTGCCTGTTGCTGCCATCCGGCAGCTTCTCCCTCCACCGCAGGAGGGTGCGCGGCCTAGTGTGCGATCGCCTGCCCGTCGGCCGACAGCAACCCCCACCCACAGGTAAGGCGGAGACCGATGATCACACACGAGGTTTCAGCGTCGCCGATCTCACACGGCGTCCGGGGCGCGCCCGCCATCGAGGTGAGCGGCCTGCGGCGGAGCTACGGTGACTTCGAGGCCGTACGCGGCATCTCCTTCCAGGTCCAGCCCGGAGAGCTGTTCGCGCTGCTGGGCACCAACGGTGCCGGCAAGACCACCACCATCGAGGTCCTGGAGGGGTTCTCCCCGCCGACCGCCGGCTCGGTCAGGGTGCTGGGCCACGACCCGTACGCCGAGCGGGCCGAGGTCCGCTCCCGCACCGGACTGATGCTGCAGGAGGGCGGGTTCTTCGGCGACCTGACCGTGGCCGAGACCGTCCGCTTCTGGCGGGACGTCTCGCCGCGCAAGCCGTACTCGGCCCTGGAGATCATGGAACGGGTCGAGCTGGCCGACAAGGCGGAGGTGCGGGTCCGGCAGCTCTCGGGCGGGCAGAAGCGCCGCCTGGACCTGGCCCTGGCCACGCTGGCCCGGCCCGAGGTGCTGTTCCTGGACGAGCCCACCACCGGCATGGACCCCGAGGCGCGCCGCAACACCTGGGCCGTCATCCGGGACCTGGTCGGCTCCGGCACCACGGTCCTGCTGACCACCCACTACCTGGAAGAGGCCGAGCAGCTCGCCGACCGGCTGGCCATCATGCACGCCGGCCGGATCGAGCTCTCGGGCACCGTCGCCGAGGTGGTGGCCGCCCACGGCCACAGCATCCGCTTCCAGCACCCCGCCCAGGTGGCCGCCCACCACCTGCCCGAGCTGGGCGGCGTGCGGCCCCAGGTGGAGGGCGGCACGGTCGAGTACCGGCTCGGCCCCGACCCCGTCGGCACCCAGCAAGCCCTGGCCCGCCTGCTGGCCTGGGCCTGCGATCACCATCTCGTCCTGACCCGGCTCGAGGTGCGCAGCGCCTCCCTGGAGGACGTCTTCCTGGAGGTGGCTCATGGCGCTTGACACGTTCCCGTCGCTGTCCCTGTCGTCGTCCCTGCGCGGCCTGCAGCCGTCGCTGCTGCTCAGCCACACCTGGCGGCTGGCCAGGCTCGACCTGACGCTGCTGTTTCGCAACCGGATGGCGTTCTTCACCGCCATCGCCTTCCCGCTGCTGCTGGGCAGCGTGGCGCTGCTGCTGCGCAGCGGGTACGTCTCCGGCGTCTCGACCGGCCTGTACACGCTGACCGGGATGCTCGCCCTGGCCGGATTCTTCGTCACGTTCATGCACCTGACGACCGTGTTCACCGTCCGGCGCGAGGAGCTCGTACTCAAGCGGATGCGCGGCAGCGTCCTGTCGGAGGCGGCGATCTTCGCCGGCAGCGGCCTGGCCACCACCCTGGTCTACGTCGCGCAGACGGCGGTGCTCATCACGCTGAGCATCGTCACCCTCGGCGGGCACCTGCCCCGCAACCCGCCGCTGCTGTTCCTGGGCGTGGTGCTGGGCTCGGTGATGTTCGTCCCGCTGGCGGCGGCCCTGTCCGGCGTGACCAAGAGCGGCGAGTCGGCGCAGATCACCGTGCTTCCGGCGATGCTCGTGCTGGCCGCCACCTCCCAGGCGAGCTTCCCGCTGACCGGCATGCCGGAGTTCCTGCAGCGCATCGCGGCCTCCATGCCGCTCTCTCCGGTCGTGGACGTCATCCGCATCGGCTACTTCGGCCTCGACTTCACCACGGCCGCCCCGCATCCGGCGGTCGGCTTCGCCGAGTCGTGGGCGGTGGCCGCGCCGCGCCTGCTGCTCATCGCGGCGTGGATCGTGGCCGGGACGCTCATCGCCCGCAGGTACTTCCGCTGGGAGCCGCGCCACGGCTGATACGCGCAACTAACCCCGTTTCGGTAAAAATGCCCGGTTCTGTTCCTGGTGTTGCGTTGGAGCAGCTCAGGAAATACGTCCGGCGATGAGTCTCTTCGGTCGTGATTTGGCGATGGACCTTGGAGCCGCCAGTACGCGCATCTACGCCAAGCGCAGAGGCATCGTGCTGGACGAGCCCTCGGCCGTGATGTGCGACGGCCGCACCGGCAAGGTCATCGGGTTCGGCGCGGAAGCCGCCGCCCTCGGGGGTGGCGGCCGTACATGCTGGCCGGTGCGCGGCGGCCTGCCCGCGGACACCGAGCTGGCCAGGCGCATGATCCGGCACTTCCTGCGCAAGGTGCACTGGCACCCCTACTCCCGGCCGCGCGTCGTCATGGCGCTGCCCGGCGACTGCACGCCGATCGACCGGGCGGCGCTGCGCGACATCGCGTACGAGGCGGAGGCGAGGATCGTCCGCCTAGTGCCGCACCCGGTGGCGGCGGCGCTCGGAGCGGGCCTGGAGCTGTCGGACTGCACCGGGCACATGGTGATCGACATCGGCCGCGACAGCGCGCGCATCGCCGTGCTGTCCGGCGAGTCGGTGGTGGCGTCGGGCTCGGTCCCGTACGGAGGGCTGGCGATCAACCGGGCGATCGCCAGGTTCGTCGAGCGGGAGCACGGCCTGCTGCTCGACGACGAGGAGGCCGAGTCGGCCAAGCGCCGCTCCACGGGCATGAATCCTGAGGTCACCGTGCGGGCCAGGGACCCGGAGACCGGGCGCGAGCACGAACTGGTGCTCCCCGTGCAGAAGATCTCCGAGGCCATCGCGCCGCCGTTCGAGTCGATCGCGCGCACGGCGGTGGAGACCGTCGAGCGCTGCCCGGCCGAGCTCGCCGCCGACCTCGGCGTGCGCGGCGCGGTCGTGGTCGGAGGCGGCGCGCTGCTGCGCGGCCTGGGCCGCTGCCTGCGCGATGCGCTGTGCATGCCGGTACGCCGCGCCGAGCGCCCGCTGGAGGCCGTGGCGCTCGGGCTCGGCCGCGTCGTGGACGAACTGGGCCTGATCAGGAGGCTGCGCAGCCGCACGTGAGCGGCCCGTACCAGAGCGGCGATCCCGCGCGACCCGTCCGGAAAGCCGTACATGAGCGACCCCGTCCGGCACCGTCTGACAGGAGGCAGGCCCATGACCGTGCGCGGCATCGACCACATCGGGGTCACCGTGCCCGACCTCGAAGCGGCCACCGAGTTCTTCGCCCGGGCCTTCGGCGCCGAGGTGCTCTACGACACCCTCCCCCGCGAGCGGGGGCCAAGGGGCGGCTGGGCGATGGAGCGGCGGCTCGGCGTGCCGCAGGGCACGGTCGAGGTGGCGGTCCGCATGCTGCGCCTGCCGAACGGACCGGGAATCGAGCTGTTCGAGTTCGAGGGGCCACGGCAGGGCGGCCCCGTGGTGCCGTGTGACCTGGGGTGGCAGCACGTCGCGGTGTACGTGGACGACCTGGACGAGGCGCTGCGTCGGGTCACCGAGGCCGGCGGGACCGCGCTGACGGAGCCGGTGCCGTTGCCGGGCCCCGAGGCGGGTCCGCACAACCGGTTCGTCTACTGCCGCACGCCGTGGGGCGCGACCGTCGAGCTGGTCACGTACCCGGACGCGCAGGCGTACGAGAAGGAGACCGACCTGCGCCGCTGGCGTCCGTGAACCGGCTGAGACCCCCTCGTCCGGCGGGGGCGTCCTCGATATGGTCGAAGCGTGCGCGCCCGCCGTCACGTCCTGTCCGCGGTGCTCATCTGCGTCGCGGCGATGACGGCCTGCACGCACGCGTCCGAGCTGCCCGGCTTCGAGGAGGCCGCGCGGCAGCTCGACCACGACACCGACACTCTGCTCGGCTCCGGCCTGACCCGCTCGGCGGTGCGCCTGCTCGACGACGAGACGTGCGTGCCGGGCCAGGTGCGACACTCCGTACGCGCTGAAGGCGACCTCGCCGGCGGCTCCGACGGGCTGCTCGAACGGCTGGGCGCGCTGGGCTACGACCGCGTCGCCGACGACACCGACCTGCGCGACGACGCCGACGACGTCGCGGTCTTCCGCAACCCGCGCACCCAGGTGACGTTCGAGCTGACGCTCAACCCCCGCGACGGCGGCGACATCCGGGTGATCGGCAAGACCGTCTGCTACGCCACCGACTGACCGACCCGCCGGCCTCGGACGCGCGCCACCGGCCGTCCCCGAGCACGCGCGCCACTACGGCGTCGCCAGCGCCTCCGTCGGCGACAGCCGGGAAGCACGGACCGCCGGATAGAGGCCGGCGGCGGCGCCGATGACCAGGGTCGCGGCCAGCCCGCCCGCCGTCGCCCACGCGGGCACGACCGGCGGCCAGCCGCTGTAGAGCGCGTACGCCATCGTCACCCCCGTCCCGAGCAGCACGCCGCCGGCCCCGCCCAGCGCCGACAGCAGCAGCGACTCGGCGAGGAACTGGGTGCGGATCTGCCCCCTGGTCGCGCCGAGCGAGCGGCGCAGCCCGATCTCGGCCCGGCGCTCCAGCACGGAGATGACCATCGTGTTGGCCACGCCGACCCCGCCGACGAGCAGCGCCACCGCGCCGACGCCCAGCAGCAGGCCGGCGAACGCCTGGCTGGTCGCCTGCTTGGCGGCAAGCGCGTCGGACGGGCGGGAGACGTCCACCTCGTTGGGCGCCTGCGGGTTGGCGGTGGCGCCGAGCACCTGGCGTACGGCCTCAAGGCGCGACTCGTCCGACCGGGTGTAGACCGTGGTCGGATGCCCGTCGAAGCCCAGCAGCCGCTCCGCCACCGGCCAGCCGACGAGCACGCCGCTGTCCAGGTCGGAGGCCAGCGCCACCGGCTCAAGGACCCCGATCACGGCGAACCTGACGCCGCCCACCACGATCTGGGTGTCCGGCCCGGCCGCGCCGATGCCGAGCCGCCGGGCGGCCGTCGCGCCGACGACGGCGGCCGGGTAGCGTTCGGTGGCCGCGTTCAGCCAGGTGCCGTTGCTCAGCGTCGCGCCGATGGTGGCGGGCAGGTCGAGTCTGGCCGCGTACGTGCTGATGCCGCCGGTCTGGGCCTCGGGGATGTGCTCGGAGCGGTAGACCTTGGCCTCGGCGACCTTCCCGACGGACGAGACCGCCTGGACGGGGCCGATGCGCTCGATCATCGCCTCGGCGTCCAGCGGGAGCTGCGCCGACTCCCCCATCAGCGTCGTGCCCGAGGTGACGGTGAGCAGGTTCGTGCCCAGCGCGGAGAGCTGCCGGTCCAGCTCGGCGCCCGATGACGACGACAGCCCGACCACGCCGACCATGGCGGCGATGCCGATGGCGATGCCGAGCGCGGACAGGAACGCCCGCAGCGGCCTGGTGCGCAGGCCGACCGCGCCGACCCGCAGCACGTCGCCGGCCCGCATCCGGGCGGGGACCGGCCGGGGCCGCGCCTGCGGCGGTATCGGCCGCTCGACGATCGCCATCACGCCTCGCCCTCCCCTGTGACCGCTCCCGAAGCCACTCCCCTGGCCGCCCCCGTGACCTTTTTCCAGGCGCCGGAGAGCGCCGGTTCCGCCGGGTCCCGCGCCGAGTCGGAGACGATCTCGCCGTCGCGCATGCGCACCTGACGGGGCAGCCCGGCCGCGATCTCCCGGTCGTGGGTGATGATCACGATGGTGGTGCCGGAGGCGTTCAGCTCGCGCAGCAGCTCCATGACGCCCGCGCCGGAGACCGAGTCGAGCGCCCCGGTGGGCTCATCGGCCAGCAGCAGCGGCGGGTCGCCCGCCACCGCCCTGGCGATCGCCACCCGCTGCCGCTCGCCGCCGGACAGCTCGTGCGGCTCGTGCTCCATGCGGTGCCCGAGCCCCACGCGTTCCAGCGCCGCGGCCGCGCGGCGGCGGCGCTCGGCCCGGCTCATACCGGTGTAGACGAGGCCGTCGGCCACGTTGTCCAGCGCCGGGACCTTCGGCGCCAGGTGGAAGGACTGGAAGACGAAGCCGATCGTGGTGGCGCGCAGCGCGGAGAGCTGGTCGTCGGTCAGCGTGGAGACGTCGTGGCCGTCGATGTGCACGCTGCCCGCCGTCGGCCGGTCGAGGGTGCCGATGACGTTGAGCATGGTCGACTTGCCCGACCCCGAAGGGCCGACGATCGCGACCAGCTCGCCGTGGCCGATGCGCAGCGAAACCGAGCGCAGCGCCGCGACCCCGCCGGGGTAGGTCCTGGACACGTCCGTGAGAGCGATCATCGGGTACGTCACTTCGGCATCCCCACGGTCATGCCCTCGGCGATCCCGTCGCCGGACACCTCCACCTTGCCCCCGGCGAACAGACCGGTCTCGACCGCCACGTACCGGGACCTGCCGCCCTCGACGATCTCCAAGCCGTATCCGCCCTCCTGCAGCGCGACGAGCGCCGCGACCGGCACGGCGAGCACGTTCTCGCGCTTGGACGCGGTGAACGTGACGTCGACCGACGCCTTGTCCAGGCCGCGCGCCGCCTTGGCCGAGCCGATCGACACCAGCGCCTCCACCCGCGTCTCCGGCTCCTCACCCTGGCCCTGGGCGGGCACGACGACGGTGGCGACCTCGGTCACCTTGCCCGGCACGCTCTCGCCGTCCGGCAGCGTGACCTGGACCTTCGCGCCCTTCTTGGCCAGCCGCTGGTCCTCGGCGTCAAGCTCCACGGTGATCACCTTCGAGGTGCCCGTGTAGGCGAGCACCTGCTGGCCGGGCTGCGCGGGACGGCCCTCCTCGGCCTCCAGGCTCTCCACGCGCACCTTGCCGGGTGCGAACACCACCCGGCCCAGCTCCACCACGCCGGTCTCGGGCAGGCCGCGGTCGTCCTGCCACTCCATGACGGCCTGTGCGGTGTCCCAGGTGTACTCGTCGTCCACGGTGAAGCCGTCGTAGCCGAGCTTGCTGAGGTTGCGTTCGAGGTTCTCGACGTCCTTGCCCGTCATGCCTGGCTTGAGGTCCCGGTACGCGGGGGTGCCGCCGTACATGAGCGTGACCGGCTGGTCGTCGATGCGGTAGAGCGACTTGCCGCGGGTGATCGTCGCGCCGCTCTCGGGCAGCCAGGTGATCGTGCCGGGCCGCCTGGCGACGGCCGTGGTGACCGGGCCGTAGCCGAGCTCGCCGTCGGCCTCCTTGGTGTCGTGGAGCGTCTGCCTGGTGATCGTCGCGGTGGCCGGCGGCAGGGCGCTCGCCGATGCGGCCGGGCTCGCGCCGCCGTCCAGCACGCCCGCGCCGGCGGCCGCGACCAGCCCGCCGCCCGCCACCGCCACCACGGCCAGCAGCCCCGCCACCACCAGCCCGCGCCTGCGGGTTCCGACTCCCATCAGAGGTCTCCCAGGCCGGCCTCACCGGCCTCCTTCTGGCACTTCTTCTTGGCCGACTCGAAGTCGGGGTCCTCGCCGACCTCCGGGGTGATGCGCATCATGCCGCCCTCGGGGTCGGGGTAGTTCTCGACGCCGTTGTCACGCATGCACTGGGCGAGCTTGCGCAGCCGCTCGGCCGTCTTGCCGTCGCCGCCGCGCTTGCCGTCGCCGCTCGGCGCGTACTGCTTGCACGCCTCCTGGGCGGCCTCCACCTTCTCTCTCGGCGTGCTCTTGTCGAAGCGCATCGTGAACCGGCCGCTGGAGTCGGGGTCCGGCACGTCGATGCCGTTCTCGCGCATGCATTGGGCGAACTTGAGCGCCTTCTCCTTCGGATCCTCGGTCGGCTGCGCGCTGGCGGCGGCCTGGGTGCCCGCGCCGGTCACCGAGGCCACGTCCGCCCCGCCGCCGTCGCCGGTGCCGCACCCGGCCAGCAACCCCGCCAAGAGGCCGGTCGCCAGCAGGGTGGCGGCGCGTGCTCGTTCTCGTCCTCGCATCAGGCGCCCTTTCGTGGAGGAACGTTGTACGAGGGGAGATGGAACAGATCGGGGTGTTTCCTCCGCGTTTCCACCGGCGGCTTACCTGGAGCGAACGCCGCATGCAGCACACTCGGCTTCGTCAGCGAGCTTCGTCGCGAGCTTCGTCAGCGAGAGGAAGGGACCTGAGGAACGTCATGCGGGTGCTGGTGGTTGAGGACGAGCCGATGCTCGCCGACGCGATCGCCGAGTGGCTGCGTGAGGAGACGCATGCGGTGGATCTGGCGCACGACGGGGAGGCCGCGCTCGAACGCATCGCGGTCAACGACTACGACGTGGTCGTGCTGGACCGGGATCTGCCGCGCGTACACGGGGACCAGGTGTGCAGGGAGATGGTGGCCGCCGAGTGCGCCGCGCGGGTGCTGATGCTCACGGCCGCCGCGCAGCTCGACGACCGGGTGACCGGGCTGTCGCTGGGCGCCGACGACTACCTGACGAAGCCGTTCGCGTTCCCCGAGCTGGCGGCGCGGGTGCTGGCGCTGGGGCGGCGCTCGCGGCCCGCCGTGCCGCCCGTGCTGCGGCGGGCCGGGATCACGCTCGACCCGGCGCGCAGGGAGGTCTTCAGAAACGGGCGCTTCGTGCCGCTGTCGAAGAAGGAGTTCGCCGTGCTGGCCGAGCTGATGCGCGCCGGCGGCTGCGTGGTCTCGTCGGAGCAGCTCCTGGAGAAGGCGTGGGACGAGAACGCCGACCCGTTCACCGGCGCCGTCCGCCTGACCATTCTCAAGCTGCGCCGCAAGCTGGGCGACCCGCCGGTCGTGGAGACCGTGCCGGGCGTCGGCTACCGCATCCCATGAGCCGTCCCGTCGGCCTCGCGGCCCCGGCCCGCCTGCTGCGCAGGCCGCGGCCCACGCTGCGGCTGCGGCTCACGCTCGTCTACAGCGTGCTGTTCCTGCTGGCCGGCCTGGCTCTGCTCGCGGTGACGTACCTGCTGTTCGACCAGCAGCTCAAGGCCATCTTCGAGCGCCAGTACGCCTCCGAGCCCGGCAAGCACAAAGAGCTTTTCATCACGAGGAACGGCGTCACGCTCTCCGGCGAGGCGGCCCTGGAGTGGCTGCGCGAGCAGCAGGCCGGCGTGCACGACGCCGCCGTCACCTCGCTCATCGTCCAGGGCGCGCTCGCGCTGCTGCTGGTCGGCGGCCTCGCCGTGGGGCTCGGATGGGTGGTCGCGGGCCGCGTGCTCGCCCCGCTGAACCTGGTGACCGAGACCGCGCGCAGGATCGCCGCCGCCCCCATGGCCGAGCGCGGGCTGTCCGAGCGCATCGCGCTGCGCGGGCCCGACGACGAGGTCAAGGACCTGGCGGACACGTTCGACACCATGGTGGAGCGGCTCGACCGCTCCTTCGACGGGCAGCGCAGGTTCGTCGCGAACGCCTCACATGAGCTGCGCACGCCGCTGACGCTCAACAGGGCGCTGGTGGAGCTGGCCATGCACCGCCGTACGGCGTCGCCCGACGTCAAGGAGCTGGGCGAGAGCCTGCTGGAGATCAACGCCAGGCACGAACGCCTCATCAGCGGACTGCTCCTGCTGGCGAGGTCGGAGCAGGAGCTGGCCGACCGGGCGCCGGTGGACCTCGCGGACGTGGTCACGCACGTGATCGAGCAGAGCGCCGGAGCCGCCGAGTCCGCCGGGGTCACCCTGAAGGAGGTCACCGGCCCCGCCCCCACCACCGGTGACGCGCTGCTGCTCGAACGCCTCGTGCACAACCTGGTGGAGAACGGCGTCCGCTACAACGTGACCGACGGCACCGGCTGGGTGCGGGTGGAGAGCAGGACCGCGTCAGAGGAGACGGTCGAGGTGGAGGTGTCCAACACCGGGCCGAACGTGCCGCCCTACGACGTGCCGCTGCTGTTCAAGCCGTTCCACCGCCTCGGGGACGAGCGGGCCGTGACCGGGACGAGCGCGGGTCTCGGTCTGTCGATCGTCCGGTCTGTGGCGGTGGCGCACGGCGGGGACGTACGGGCGCGGCCCCGCGAGGGCGGCGGGCTGGTCGTGATCGTGTCACTCCCCCGAGCGCGCTGACGCCCCGCTCTGCAAGGTCGTCTCACTCCGCGTGCCGACGCCCCGCCGTGCAAGGCCCTCTCACTCCGCACGCCGACGCCCCACTTTGTCAGGCCGTCTCACTTCGCGTCCGGGAGCACCGCCACGGCCTCGACCTCCACGAGCTGGTCGAAGTACCCCAGCACAGTGACGCCGAGCAGCGTGCTCGGGGGCTCGTGCTCCCCCATGTACTCGCGGTAGACGTTCCACGCCGTCACGAGGTCCTTCTGGTCGCTGGAGGCGACGTACACGGTGGTCTTCACAACGTCGGTGAGCGCGGCGCCCGCGCTTTCGAGCGCGCTGATGAGGTTGCGCATCACCTGGTGGGTCTGCCCGGCGTAGTCGCCGACGGCCACCGTGGCCCCGTCGGCGTCGAGCGGGCAGGCTCCGGCCACCCAGATGGAGCGGAGCGGCGCGTCGGTAGTGGCGGCATACGCGTAATCGACCTTGGCCAGCCGGTCGTCGCGGACGAGTCGGACACCTGAAGTCATGACCGGTTTCCTATCAGTTGCCCGGATGACGATGCATCTGAATTGCGGTTGGATAACCGTGTCACCCGAGCGTGCCCGAGCTTCGTCCTTTCTCGTGCACCTCGTCCGTCGCAAGGAGAACCGTCGTGCGCGTCCTGCCGGCCGTCTTATCCGCCGCCGCCGTCTTCTCGTTACTCCCCGTGCCGGCCGCCCACGCGGCCGCCCCGATCCAGTACAGCTGCAAGATCGGCGGCACCACGCAGGAGGTCGGCATCGACGTGGAGCTGACCGTGCCGGCGCAGGCCGAGGTGAACGAGGAGCTGACGATCGGTTGGACCGGCTCGTACGCGGGCGACTCCGAGCTGATCGCCCCCGCCACCGGGTTAGAAGGCGACATCAAGATGTACGCCTACGCCGGCATCAGCGGCATCCCGAACTTCACCTCGGCCACCGGCGTCGCCGAGATCGGCACCGTCATCCCCGGCGAGGCCATCCCGCTCCCCACCACCAAGGTCGAGCTCAAGACGACTCCCAGGAACACCGGCACCGGAAAGGTCCACGCCGCCTCGATCAACTTCGGCCTGACGAACACGGATCCGCTGATCGAGTGCGAACCCTCCGACACGGCCACCAGGACCGAGTACACCATCACGGTCGGCACGGGCCAGGGCTCTCCCACCACCTCGTCCAGCCCCACGGCGGACGACACGGAGAGCACGACCCCCACCCCGGACGAGACCGACGACACCGACGAGACGGGCGACACTGACGAGACCGACGAGGACGCCGAGGAGACCCCTGCCGAGGTGCCGTCGGGCGGCGCGGACACGGGCGGCGGCGGCCTGGCGGGCCCGGACGGCCGGGCACTGATGGGGATCGGCCTGGTGATCTTCCTGGCCTCACTCACCGGCCTGCGCCTGCGCAGACCCCGCCGCACCTGACCGCGCCCGGTCCGTGCCGAACTCGCCGCACCCGACCGCGCCCGATCGGTGCCGAACTCGCCATATCTGACCGCGCCCGGTCCGCACTGGGCCCGCCGCACCTGACCGCGCCCGGCCCGTACTGGACCCGCCCCGCCCGGCCCATCACCCGCACCGACCGTCTCGTTGCGCCGCCGACGATGCGCTGCCCTGTGGTCAAACCATTGAACTGAGGCCCGCGCGACGCTACCGTTCACCCTCAAGGACTTCTTGCTGTGAGTAGTATTTTACCGATTGAGGTCTGCCCATGCTCAGACGAGCGACGTTCCCCCTCATCGCGGGCTTACTGACGGCCGCGACGACCGCGCTTCCCGTACAGGCCGCCCCTCCCCAGCAGATCGTGTACGTCGCCGAGAACGGCAGCGACGACGCGACCGGCACCATCAACGACCCGTTCGCCACGATTGAACGCGCCCGCGACGCGCTGGCCCGCAAGACCAGCCGCAACCGCCCCGGCGTCGTCTACATCCGCGCTGGCGTCTACCAGACCGCGAAGACGGTCGAGGTGCGCGGCCCGGAGCACTCGTACGTCACCTACGCCGCCTACCCGGGCGAGCAGGTCGAGCTGGCCGGCGTCACCACGCTCGCACCGGAGAAGTTCCGCAGGCTGAGCGACCTGCCGGCCGACGACGCGAAGTGGTCGTCGAAGGCCCGCGTCCCCGAATCGGCCGCCCCGAACGTCTGGGTCTACGACCTCGGCGCGGAGGGCATCCCCACGGGCAGGCTCAACAAGAACGGCTTCAACTGGAAGCCGCAGCCGTACGCGCCCGAGCTCATCACCGACGACGTCGCCCAGACGCTGGCGCAGTACCCCAACGGGGACGCCAAGCTCACCAGGGACCACCTGACCGTCAAGGTGGCCCCGAAGGGCGCCCGCGACTACTTCTCCGACAAGACGCCCGACGGCACGACGCTGCCGTACGAGGAGATGCTCAAGCTCCCCGGCCCCGTCTACACGGTCGAGGACGCGAACCTGGCGGCCAGGTACGAGAAGTGGGCCAAGCCGCCGGGCGCCGAGACCCCGGACGGCACGCAGGTCGAGACGGACGGCTGGCTGTCCGGATATTTCGGTAACAACTACGCGAACGACCGCATCCGCATCGACACCGTCGGCGGCGGCGACATCACCACCTACTACCCCACCATGTACGTCGCCACCGACAAGTGGTCCTCGTTCGTGGCCCAGAACGTGCTGAGCGAGCTGGACACCGAGGGCGAGTACTACATCGACCGCTGGCAGGGCCACGACACGCTCTACTACTACCCGCCCGGCGGCACGGTCGAGGGCAAGGAGATCAGCCTCACCTCGTTCGACGCCCCCTTCTTCCAGCTCGAGAACGTCACCGGCGTGACGCTCAAGGGCCTGCGCATGAACGGCACAACAGGGGCCGGCATCCGCCTGCTGGACGCCGAGTCGTGCACGATCGACGGCGTCGAGATCCTCAACGTCAGCATGGACGCGGTGCAGATCGGCGAGGCGAACGACGCGATCACCGCCATCGCCGAGTACCGCACCAGCCGGGGCGGCCACCACAACCGGGTGATCAACAGCCGGCTGCACGACCTCGGCGGCGGCGGGGTCTTCACGGCGGGCGGCGACCGCGACTCGCTCGAACGCGGCGACCACGTGGTGGAGCACAACGAGATCTATGACTTCTCGAAGCTCGCGACGTACACGCCGGCGGGCTACATGTACGGGGTCGGGAACACGTTCCGGTACAACCACGTGCACGACGCGCCGCACATGGCGATCCAGATCATGGGCAACGACATGGTGATCAGCCACAACAGGTTCGAGCGGCTGGTCACGCACGCCTCCGACCAGGGCGTGATCTACTCGGGCCGCGACTACACGTATCTGAACAACGTGGTGGCGTACAACCTGTTCAAGGACATCGGCGCGGACGGCAACCAGGCCGTCTACATGGACGACGGCATGTCGGGGATGGTCGTGCACCACAACGTCTTCGACAACGTCCAGCACGGGCTGTTCTACCAGGCGGGGCACAGCAACGTGGCGCGCGACAACGTGTTCGTGAACGTGACGTACATCGGCCACGACAAGCTCTACCACGAGGGCGGCAAGCGGCTGCCGGTGCCCAACGCCAAGGTCGTGATCGAGCGCTTCAACGACATGCTGAAGGCCGGCGACGGCACCGGCTTCACCAACACCAGGGAGAACGTGGAGAAGTGGTACCGCCACTACGCCAGGCAGTACCCGAACATCCGCGACTGGTACGTGCCGTCCGACGCCCAGGGCGTGCCGTGCACGGCGGTCGGCGAGACCGAGTGCACCGACGAGCAGGTGTGGAGCGACCCGAACTCGGTGTACGTGCCCGCGAACAACGTGCTGACCAGGTCGGTCAGCATCGGTAGCGGCGACTTCGCCTACACCGACGACGCGGGCGGGCTGAGCGTGAAGACGTTCAACCCGGGCTTCGACTCCTTCAACGCCAAGGCGGCCACGCCGGAGGAGGCGGGCTTCGACCCGGCAACGTGGCGCTTCGACGCGCGTAACACGCCGCTGAACAGGACGGAGGGCTTCGGACCCGCGTGGGTGCGCGAGTGGAACCGCACCTTCAGCCTGGACGGCGTCGGCCCCAGGGCGACGCGATGAGGGCTCAAGGCCGGTGAGAACACTTCGGGCGCTCACCTCGCGAGGTGAGCGCCCGATCCGGTACGCCGCCAGGGACTCGAACCCCGGACCCGCTGATTAAGAGTCAGCTGCTCTGACCAACTGAGCTAGCGGCGCGCTGGCAGGAATGAATATACCGGTGATCGCCATCCTGGTCGAATCGGAATCCGGAGGACAGGCCACGCTAGAATAAAATTCGGTACTTCCGGCTCCGGCAGACAGGATTCTTGGATGTTCGACTCCCCCGCCGACGTGACGGAGCGGCTCGCCGCCGTGGACTACCTCTCCGACGACGCCATCTCCACCTCGGTGTTCCTGGCCGCCGCGCTGGGCAAGCCGCTGCTGGTCGAAGGGCCGGCCGGAGTGGGCAAGACGCAGCTCGCCAAGGCCGTCGCCCAGGCGACCGGCGCAGACCTCATCAGGCTGCAGTGCTACGAGGGACTCGACGAGTCCAGAGCACTCTACGAGTGGAACTACAAAAAGCAGCTCCTGCGCATCCAGGCGACCAACGCCGACGACGACATCTTCAGCGAGGAGTTCCTGCTGGAGCGCCCCCTGCTCAAGGCGGTGCGGGCGCAGGAGCCGACCGTGCTGCTCATCGACGAGACCGACAAGGCGGACGTCGAGGTCGAGGGCCTGCTGCTGGAGCTGCTGTCGGACTTCCAGGTGACGATCCCCGAGCTGGGCACCATCGCCGCCACCCGCCGCCCGTACGTCGTGCTGACCTCCAACGCCACCCGCGAGCTGTCGGAGGCGCTCAAGCGGCGCTGCCTCTACCTGCACATCGAATACCCGACCCCCGAGCGCGAGCGCGACATCGTGCTGGCCCAGGTGCCCGGCTTCCGCGCCGACCTGGCCGAGCAGCTCGCGCGTACGGTCGCCACGCTGCGCTCGCTGGAGCTGAAGAAGGCGCCGTCGGTGGCCGAGACCGTCGACTGGGCCAACACGCTGCTCGCGCTCGGCCGCGACGAGCTGGACGAGGCGACCGTGGCCGGCACGCTCGGCGTGGTGCTCAAACACGCCTCCGACCAGGCGCGGGCGATCAAGGAGCTGGGGCTGCCCGATGCCTGAGACCGGCTCGCTGGTCGACCGGCACATCGGCTTCGTGCACGCGCTGCGCGAGGCCGGGCTGCCGGTGTCGATCGCGGAAGGGCTGGACGCGGCCAACGCGCTGCGGGTCATCGACCTGGCCGACCGGGAGTCGCTGCGGGAGGCGTACGCCGCCACGCTGGTGAAGAGGCCCGTGCACCGGCCGGGGTTCGACGTGCTGTTCGACCTGTGGTTCCCGGCGTCCACCACCGGGCTGCGGGCACGGCGCCCCGGCCGCGAGCGCATCGACTTCGCGACGGCCGACGTCAAGGAGCTGCGCGAGCACCTGGCGGACCTGCTGACCGGCTCCACCGACCAGGAGATGCGCGCGTTCGCCGAGGCCATGGTGGAGCGGTTCGGCCGGCAGGAGGCCGCTCCCGGGCGGCAGAACTGGTTCTCCTACAGCGTGCTGCGCGCCCTGTCGCCCGAGACGCTGATGGCCGGCATCCTGCGCGCGGTGCTGCAGGGCCGCGAGCGCGGCGGGCTGGCGGAGAAGACCGTGCGGCAGGGCGTCACCGCGAACATCCGGCGCTTCGAGGAGGCGGTGGCCACCGACGTGCGCCGCCGCATCGCCGAGGACGCCGGGATCGAGCGCATCGCGCGCTCCGCCGTACGCCCTCCGCTCGACCAGATCGACTTCCTCCGCATCACCAGGGCCGACCTGGCGCAGCTGCGCAGGGAGGTGCACCCGCTGGCCCGCCGGCTGGCCGCGCGCCTTGCGATGCGGCAGCGCAAGGGCAAGCGCGGCCGGCTCGACTTCCGCAGGACCATGCGGGCCTCGCTGCAAAGCGGCGGCGTGCCGCTCACCACGCACCTCCGCCCGCCCCGGCCGCACAAGCCCGAGCTGGTGGTCCTCTGCGACACCAGCGACTCGGTCTCGTCGTTCGCGCACTTCACGCTGCTGCTCACGTACGCGCTGCGCGAGCAGTTCACGAAGGTGCGGGCGTTCGGGTTCGTCGACACCGTGGATGAGATCACCCGGTTCTTCCAGCCCGGCTCCGACGTGGTCGAGGCGATGACCAGGCTCGCCAACGAGGCCGACATGGTGCGCTTCGGCCGCACCAACTACGGGAACGCGCTGGAGCGGTTCGCCGAGCGGTACGGCGACGCGCTCGGCCCGAAGACGTCGCTGCTGATCCTGGGCGACGCCCGCTCCAACTACCAGCCGCCCGCGCTCGACGTGCTCAGGTCGCTGGTGTCGCGGTGCCGGCACGCGTACTGGCTGAACCCGGAGCCGCGGCAGCAGTGGGACACCGGCGACTCGGTGGCGGGCGAGTACGGCACCGTCGTGCCCATGTACGAGTGCCGCAACGTCGCCCAGCTCACCGCGTTCATCGAGACCCTGGCGTGACCGGCCCGGTCAGACGCGCTGCAGCTCCCGGGCCGCGGTGCGGGCGAGCACCTCGACCTGCGCCGGGCTGAGCACGTCGCGGTCAGCGGCCTTGATGAGCTTGGCCATCGTGCGCGGCTTGGCCAGCGTCAGGCCCTCGGCCGAGACCACGCCGTTCCTGGGCAGCAGACCGCAGTGGACGGCGAGCATGGGCGTGATGCTCACCTGGATGCCGGTCTCGCGGCTGAGCAGCTCGGCGAACTTCTCCGCCTGCTCGACCAGCGGCTTGGCGGTCTTGCTTCCGTACTTCTCACCGAAGAACAGCCGGCCCGCGTAGCAGGCGATCTCGGTGTCGGGGCTCCACGACTCGTTGTCGATGATCCACACGCCGCCGGGGCCGATCACCAGGTGGTCGATGGAGGCCTGCCCGCGGATCGCCCGGCCGTCGAGCACGTGGTAGTCGTGGCGGCGCAGCGAACGGCGTAGCAGGCGTCCCATGATGACCTCGCCGCGCTTGGCTCCGCGCCAGACGGCGGTCTTGCGGAAGCTGTAGATGTCGTACAGCCAGTCGCCGCCGAAGACGAGCGCCGCCGCCAGCAGGCCGGTGAACGCGGAACCCCCCGTGAGCCCGAACCTGAGACCGAGCGCCACACCGATGATGAAACCCACAGCGGCCTTGACGTACCTGCGCTTGAGCCGGTTGGGCGCGTCGTCGCGCCAGAATTTCTCGTACCACCACTGCGGGGATGAGCCAGTGTACTTCTCGTTGGGCTGCACGTAGATAGAGCCACCGGGCACGGCAAACTCCCCGAAAGTCGTCGTAGTGCAGGATCTGCCACGCCGAAGATCCCTCGCCGGTCAAGGGATACCCATTCCCCGACCAAGGTGAGCCTAAGGTGAGGGAATTAGTACCCGCAAGACCAATCAACCGACCAGTCGGTATGCTAAGGCGGTGACCAAGGGGGACCGAGTGAAAGACGAACCGGTCAGGCAGCGGTTGCTGGCCGAGGCGACCCGGCTGTTCGCCGAGCGCGGCTTCGAGAGCACCTCGGTGCAGGAGATCGTCGCGGCGGCGGGCGTCACCAAGGGCGCCATGTACCACTACTTCGACTCCAAGGACGACCTGCTGCACGAGATCTACATGCGGGTGCTGCGCATGCAGATGGATCGGCTGTTCGAGATCGCCGACGGCCCCGGCACCGTCCAGGAGCGCCTGCACCGGGCCGCGGCCGACGTCGTGGAGACGACGACCGCGAACCTCGACGACTCCAAGATCTTCTTCAGGTCGATGCACCTGCTCGCCCCCGAGACGCGCAAGTCCGTGCGCGCCGAGCGCCGCCGCTACCACGAGCGCTTCCGCGACCTCGTGGCCGAGGGGCAGCGCTCGGGCGTCTTCAGCGACCGGGTGCCCGCCGAGCTGGTCGTCGACTACTTCTTCGGCTCGGTGCACCACCTGGGCACGTGGTTCAACGCGCAGGGGCCGCTGACCGGCGCCCAGGTGGGCAAGCACTTCGCCGACCTGCTGCTCACCTCACTCGGGGCCGGGCACGTCGACGAGTGAGGCCAGCGCCTCCCGGTGATCGCCCGGCGTGCCGAGCGCGACCTCGGCGGCCTTGGCGCGCTTGAGATACAGGTGTACGGGGTGCTCCCACGTCATCCCGATCCCGCCGTGGAGCTGCAGGGCCTCCTCGGCCGCGTGCACGGCCACGCCCGCGTTCCACGCCTGCGCCACCGCCACCGAGATCGACGAGGCGTCCGCGACCGCGTTCCTGGCCGCCGCCCTGGCCCTGACCACGTCGAGCCACAGGTCGGCCAGCCGGTGCTTGATCGCCTGAAACGAGCCGATCGGCCTGGCGAACTGGTGGCGCTCCTTGACGTAGGCCAGCGTCGTCTCCAGGCACCACTCGGCCACGCCGAGCTGCTCAGAGGCCAGCAGCCCGGCGCCGAAGCGCAGCACCGCCGCCAGGTCGCAGGCGCCGACCCGGCGGGCGGGCGTCCGCGCGAACGTCACCTCGGCCACCGGCCTGGTCAGGTCGATCGAGGGCACCACCCGGACCACCTCGGGCTCGATGCTCTCGACCGCGTACAGGTCGCCGTCCACCGGCACCAGCAGCACGTCCGCCACCTCGGCCCCGGCCACGCCGGTGACAGTGCCGGACAGCCGCCCCTCGCCGTCCACGCTCACGGACGCGCCCCGGTCAGGACGGTACGCCGAAGCCGCGAACGACACCGCCAGCGCCGCCGTCTTGCGCCCCTCGGCCAGCTCGCCGAGCAGCGCGTCGCGGGTCGGCAGCAGCGCCCTGGTGGCCAGCACCGAGCTGGTGAGGAACGGCACCGGCGCCACCGCCCGCCCCAGCTCCTCCAGGACCACGGCCGCCTCGCTCGCCGACGCGCCCGCGCCGCCCAGCTCCTCGGGCACCAGCAGCCCGGCCACGCCGATCTCGCCGGCCAGCGTCTTCCACAGATCCAGGTCGTACGGCTCGGACTCGACGCGCCTCAGCACCGCGGACGGAGGGCAGCGGTCGGCCAGCAGGGCGCGCACGGCGGCGCGCAGCTCCTCTTCGACGTCGGAATAGAGCAGGCTCATCGCGGCAGGTCCTTCCACGGCACGTCCTTGTCGACACGGGGCTCCGACGGCAGGCCGAGCACCCGTTCGGAGATGATGTTGCGCAGGATCTCGGAGGTGCCGCCCTCGATCGAGTTGCCCTTGGCCCGCAGGTAGCGGTAGCCGGGGCCGCGGCCGTAGAAGTCGACGTTCTCCGAGCGCCTGAACGTCCAGTCGTCGTAGGTCAGCTCGCGCCGGAACTCCATCTCCAGGCCGGTCAGCGCCTGGTTGAGCTTGGCGAACGAGAGCTTCATGCCCGAGCCCTCCGGCCCCGGCTGACCGGCGGCGAGCTGCTCGCGCAGCCGCGCCCCCGACAGGCGGGTCACCTCGGCCTCCACCCACAGCGACAGCAGCCGCTGGTGCAGGTCGTGGGTACGCAGCTCGGGGTGCTCGCGCCAGGCGGCCAGCACGGACGCCATGACGCCGCCGCCGCGCCTGGAGGGCGCGCCGCCGATGGCCACCCGCTCGTTCATCAGCGTCGTCTGCGCGACCCGCCAGCCGTCGCCGACCGCGCCGAGCCGCAGGTCGTCGGAGAGCCGGACGCCGGTCAGGAACACCTCGTTGAACTCGGCCTCGCCGGTGATCTGCCGCAGCGGCCGCACCTCGACGCCGGGGGCGTGCATGTCGCACACGAAGTACGTCAGCCCGCGGTGCTTGGGCACGTCGGGGTCGGTGCGGGCGACGAGGATCGCCCACCGGGCGTGGTGCGCGCCCGACGTCCACACCTTCTGCCCGTCGATCACCCACTCGTCGCCGTCCCTGACCGCCCTGGTGGCCAGCGTGGCCAGGTCCGAGCCCGCGCCCGGCTCGCTGAAGAGCTGGCACCAGATCTCCTCGCCGGTCCACAGCGGCTTGAGGAAACGGCGCTTTTGCTCCTCGGTGCCGAACGCCAGGATCGTCGGGGCGGCCATGCCGAGACCGATGCCCTGCAGGCCGCTGTTGAGCTGCGGGGTGTCGGCCAGCTCCCGCTCCACGACCTGCTGCAGCTCGCGCGGCGCGCCGAGCCCGCCGAGCCCTTCGGGGAACCACACCCAGGCGAGCCCGGCGTCGAAGCGGGCGCGCAGGAACTCCAGGCGGTCACCGCTCGGATCGTGCTCGCTGAGGAACGCGGCCACGCGCTCCTTGATCTGTGCCTCGTTCACATGTACCTCTTCAGCTCGCGATAGGCCAGGGACCGCTTGTGCACCTCGTCGGGGCCGTCGGCCAGGCGCAGCGTGCGCGCGTGCGCCCAGAGCGCGGCCAGGGGGAAGTCCTGGGAGACGCCGCCGGCGCCGTGCACCTGGACGGCCTTGTCGAGGATCTGCTCCACCGTGATCGGGGTGGAGATCTTGATGGCCTGGATCTCGGTGTGCGCGCCCTGGTTGCCCACCGTGTCCATGAGCCAGGCCGTCTTGAGCACGAGCAGGCGGAGCTGCTCGATCTTCACGCGGGACTCGGCGATCCAGTCCTGGACGACGCCCTGCTGCGCGACCGGCTTGCCGAACGTGGTGCGCGACAGCGCCCTGCGGCACATCATCTCCAGCGCGCGCTCGGCGATGCCGATCAGGCGCATGCAGTGGTGGATGCGGCCGGGTCCGAGCCTGGCCTGGGCGATGGCGAAGCCGCCACCCTCCTCGCCGATGAGGTTCGCCGCGGGCACGCGTACGTCCTCGAACACGACCTCTGCATGTCCGCCGTGGTCGGCGTCGGTGTAGCCGAAGACGTGCATGCCGCGCTTGACGTGCACCCCGGGCGTGTCGCGCGGCACGAGGATCATGCTCTGCCTGCGGTGCTTGGGCGCGTCGGGGTTCGTCTGCCCCATGACGATGAAGATCTTGCAGTTGGGGTTCATCGCGCCGGAGATGAACCACTTGCGGCCGTTGATGACGTACTCGTCGCCGTCGCGGACGATCGAGGTCGCGATGTTGGTGGCGTCGGATGAGGCCACGTCGGGCTCGGTCATGGCGAAGGCCGAGCGGATCTCGCCGTCGAGCAGCGGCCGCAGCCACTCCTTGCGCTGCCACTCGCTGCCGAACATGGCCAGGACTTCCATGTTGCCGGTGTCGGGGGCGGCGCAGTTGGTGGCGACGGGGGCGATGGCGGGACTCCTGCCCATGATCTCCGCCAGCGGGGCGTACTGGAGGTTCGTCAGCCCCGCGCCGTGCTCGCCGGGCAGGAACAGGTTCCACAGCCCGCGCTTTCTCGCCTCGTCCTTCAGGTCCTCGATCAGCGGCGGCGGGCTCCAGCCGCTGGTTTTCGCCTGTTCCTCGAAGGCCGGTTCTGCGGGGTAGACGCATTCGTCCATGAAGCGGAGCAATCGCTCGCGCAGGTCCTCGGTGACGGTGTCGAAGGCGAAGTCCATGACGCGACCCTACCGACCGGCCGGTATGAGTGTCGACAGGTGGTTCCCGGCAAATGCCTCCAGGTGGCCATCTACCCACCCTCACCTGGTCTTCTACAGTGGCCGCCATGACCGCGAAGCTGCCCGGCCCTACCGTGCTCCAGAACGACGTCGTCCGCCTTGAGCCGCTCGCCATGGACCACGTGCCCGACCTGTTCGCCGCGGGAGGCGGCGACGACGAGGTCTGGCGGTGGATGCCGGTGCCGGCCCCGCGGACGGAGGAGGAACTGGGCAAGGTCGCGCGCATGCTGATCGACGACGACAAGCACGTGCCGTTCGCCGTGGTGGACCGGTCGAGCGGGCGGGCCGTGGGCTGGACGACGTACGCCGACGTGCCCGGCTTCGAGGCCAGCGTGGAGATCGGCTGGACCTGGTACGGCCGCGCGTCCTGGCGCACGGCGATCAACACCGCGTGCAAGCTGCTGATGGTCGGCCACGCCTTCGAGCTGGGCTACAACCGGGTGCTGCTCAAGACCGACGTGCTCAACGTACGGTCTCAGAACGCGATCAGGCGCATCGGCGGCGTGCACGAGGGCACGCTGCGCCGGCACCGCCGCCGGCCGGACGGCACCTGGCGCGACACCGTCTGCTTCGGCATCCTCGACGACGAGTGGCCGCCGCACCGCGACCGTCTCCAGGCCCGCCTGGCGGCCTCCTAGCCGATCAGGTCTCGGCGGCGGTCCCGCCGAGCATGCCCGTGAGCACCTCGCGGACGGCCCGCTCCAGCTCCTCCCGCGTGGGCATGGCGCCCGCGCCCACGACCGCGTCGAACACCAGGCCCTCGGCGAACGCCACCAGCGTGCGCCCGTGCCGCACCGGGTCGCGCGAGCCCAGGGCGGCCAGGATCGCGACGGCGGGGTCGCGGAAGCGGCGGCCCGCCCTGTCGTAGATCGCGCGCAGCTCCGGCCGTCTGGTGGCCTCCAGCGCCAGCTCGTAGCGCGCGAGGGTGTGGACGCGGTCGGCGAGCCGCAGGTGCAGCGCTCCGGCCAGCAGTGCGGACAGCCCGGCCAGGTCGTGCGTCCGCTCGTACGCGCCCTCGTACGCGCCCGCCACCGCCTCCCACTCCAGCGCGGTGAGCCGGGCCAGCGTCAGCTCCAGCAGCGCCGCCCGCGTGCGCGCGAGGTTGGAGGTGGATCCCGGCGGCAGGCCCGCGGCCTCGTCGACGGCCCGGTGGGTCAGGCCGCGCATGCCGCGCTCGGCGAGCAGGGCGATGGCCGCGTCCGCCACGACGTCTGAGCGCTTCACGGCACCAGATACTACAGGAGTAGTTGGACATCACTACGGACGTAGTATCGTCGAACTACAGACGTAGTGAGCGAAGGAGGCCGCAATGGCCAGAGCCGTGGTGATCGGCGGCGGCGTCGGCGGGCTGAGCGCCGGTGTCGCGCTGCTGCGCAAGGGATGGGAGGTGACCGTGCTGGAGCGGGCGCCCGCCATCGAACCCGTGGGCTCCGGCCTGGCGATCGCCGCCAACGCGCTCAAGGCGCTCGACGCCCTCGGGCTCGGCGACCGGGTACGCGCGCTCGCCCACGCCGAGGGGCCGCTGATGCTGCGCAGGGCCGACGGGCGGCGGCTGACCGCCACCACGGAGGAGGCGGCCGACGGCGCGTACGGCGACTCGGTGGTGGTGATGCTGCGGGCCGCGCTGCTCGACATCCTGGCCGGCGGGCTCGCCGAGGCGGGCGGGCCGGACTGCCTGCGCGTGGGCACGGCGGTCACCGGCGTGGACGCGCAGCGCGGCGTCGTACGGACTTCTGCGGGCGACCTGGCGGCCGACCTGGTCGTGGCGGCCGACGGCATCAAGTCGCTCACCCGGCGCGCGCTCTTCCCCGGGCACCCGGACCCGTCGTACGCGGGGGTGACGGTCTGGCGGGCCCTCATCCCGCTCGGCGACGTGCGGCTTGACGACGGAAGCCCGTGCGACCCGTCACGCGTGCCGAGGTCGGAGAGCTGGGGCAGGGGCGCCGTCCTGGGCGTCCACCTGCTGGCCGGCGACCAGGTCTACATCTACGCCACCGACGTCGCACCGCCCGGCGGCGCCGCCCCGGACGAGCGCGAGGAGCTGCTGCGCAGGTTCGGCGACTGGCACGAGCCCATCCCCGCGCTGCTGCGGGCGGCCGACCCGGCGCGCATCATCCGCGGCGACATCTACTACCAGGCCACGCCGCTGCCCGCCTACCACCGGGGCAGGGTGGCGCTGGTCGGCGACGCGGCCCACGCGATGACGCCCAACCTCGGGCAGGGCGCCTGCCAGGCCATCGAGGACGCGGTGGTGCTGGGCCACCTGGCCGACCCCGCGCGGCCCGGTGAGAGCCTGGCCGCCTACACCGCGGCCAGGAAGGAGCGGACGACCCGGATCGTACGGCGCTCGCTGACGCTGTGCCGGATGAGCCGGCTGCGCAACCCGCTCGCCGTGTGGCTGCGGGACTCCGCGCTGACGGCGGCGAACCGGATCAGCCCAGATCTGATGTTGCGGTCGATGGACGAGATACTGCGCTGGCGTCCACCGGCGGAGGCTGCTCGCTGACAGCGCTCTCCTGAGGGCTCTCCTGGGAGCTCTCCATGGGGCTCTCCAGGGGTTTGGGCGCTGGGGCCGGCTTGCTCTTGTCGGGGGCCAGCCTGCCCAGCGTGATCGTGCCGCCGATGGTCAGCGCGGCGGCCAGCAGGGCGGGCACCGCCGTACCGGGGGCGGTGGGCAGCGGCTCGCCGAGCAGGATCGCCCCGGCGAGCACGGACGTGACCGGGTCGATGACCTGGACCCCCGCGTAGGCGATGCCGAAGTAGCCGACCGCGTACGAGCGTTGCAGCAGCACCACCGCGCAGACCAGCAGCACCGGCACGGCCAGGCTGAACCAGTGGATCAACCGGCCCCAGTCGCCCTGCATGCCGCCGGCCACCACGCGGACGAACGTGGACACGCTCGCCGTCATCACGCCCGCGCCCACCGCCAGCAGCAGCGCCTTGGCCGCCCCGCCCACCCGGCCGGCGAGCAGCTGGGTGAGCAGCGTGACGGCGGCGATCACGCCGATGAAGTCGAGTGCGGCCTTGTCGCTGAGGTGGGGCGGCACGTCATGGGCGGGCACCAGCAGCATCAGCCAGAGCAGGCCGACGGCCACCGCGATCGAGCCGATGATCTCCGCGCGGTACGGCTTGCGCCCGTACATGAACGCGGCGAGCGGCACGGCGAACACCAAGGTGGCCACGCTGATCGGCTGGACGGC
This sequence comes from Nonomuraea sp. NPDC052634, assembly GCF_040678535.1. NCBI lineage: Bacteria > Bacillati > Actinomycetota > Actinomycetes > Streptosporangiales > Streptosporangiaceae > Nonomuraea > Nonomuraea sp. NPDC052634. The sequence continues at coordinate 386,233 of NZ_JBFATY010000002.1, forward strand.
CACCAGGGGCGCGAAGCTGAGCGCGACGGCGTGCAGGCAGGCGCCGGTGAAGGAGATGACGCCGCCCACCCACCAGCGGGGGCGGCGCACCAGACCGAGCGAGGCGCCCTCGGCCACGACCTCGTACTGCTGCAGCGCGGCGCCCAGCGCGTAGCCCAGCGCCCCCGCCAGCGCGATCAGCATGCCGACCCAGGTCATCGCGGCCCGCGCAGACGCAGGGATCCTTCCAGGAGCATTGCTCCAGCTTATGAGGCCGGAGGAGGCGCAGAATCATTCTTTAGGCGGAAAAGTCCATACAAATCGGTCTCGACGCGTACGGACTCGTAGCCTCGCCTTGGCCTCCCCTGGGCCCCCGCCGACTCCTGTTTGCCCTGCTATGCCGGTTCCGGGCACACGCAGAACAGGTGGCCCTGCGGGTCCTGGAGCACCACCCAGCGGGTGCCCTCCTCGGTGACGCCCGGCTGGAAATCGGGCTTCGTCGCGCCCAGCGCCACGTATTCCTCGACCGCCCGCTCCACGTCCGGCACGCGGAAGTCGAAGTGGAACTGCTTGTCCGGGCTCGGCCAGGTGACCGGCTTGCGGTCGGGGACGCGGCCGAAGTAGATCGAGACCGTGCCGTCGCCGATCGCGGCGTACTCGTCCTCGGCGTAGGTGATCTCCATCCCGGTCACCTGGTGGTAGAAGCCGGCCAGCGCCTTGGGGTCGGAGCAATCGATGGTGAAGGCCAAGAGGCTTGCTTTCGTCGTCATGGCGGCAAGCGTCTCAGCCGTACCTGCCATCTTCTGTCAGGTATGAGAACCCGCCGGCGCGTGAGGCGCGGCGGGCCTGGGAGCCCGGCGACGGCGAGCCGGAGACACGGCGATCACGTGTGTCTTGTCGGACATCGCGTCAAGTACCCGTCGGTACTCCTGTAAACCCGTAAGAATGCCTTTGCTGTCCTTTAACCAATCCGCAAGCTGATGCCGCCACCCTCTCCACATCAGAAGGGAGATGCCGTGCGTACCAGGCCAGAACGGCTCTACGAGATCGACGGGCTCCGGCTGCTGGCGGCACTGTGCGTAGTGCTGTACCACTATGTCTTCTCCGGCTGGGCCGGAGGAAAGACCACTGTGACGTTCGTCACCGAAAGCGCCTGGGCCAAATACGGCTACCTCGGCGTCGACCTGTTCTTTTTGATCAGCGGTTTCGTCGTGCTGATGAGCGCGTGGGGCAGGACGCCCCGGCAGTTCATCGTCTCGCGCGTGGTGCGGCTCTATCCCGCGTACTGGGTGGGCATCGCCGTCACTGCGACCGTCACCGCGCTGCTCGGATGGGGCATGTTCCAGGTGACGCTGCCGCAGGTGCTGGCCAACCTGACGATGTTCCAGGCGGTGCCGAACATCGAGAACGTGGACGTCGTCTACTGGACCCTCTGGGCCGAGATGCGGTTCTACATCCTCATGCTGATCGCCACCATGATCGGCATCACGCGGGGCCGCATCATGATCGGACTGTGGGGCTGGCTGGCGCTGACGTTCCTCGTCGAGCTGGGCGTGCTGCCGGGCGTCGCCGACCTGGTCGTCCAGTCCGAGTTCTCCCACTACTTCATCGCCGGGATGGCGCTGTTCCTGCTCTACCGGTTCGGGCTCGACTGGCAGATCGCGCTGCTGGTGCCCATCTGCCTGGGCAACGCCGTCTACCGGGCCATCGGGTACGCCGAGGCCGTCGGCGAGCGCTACAACGTGACGTACTCGCCGGTCGTCATCACCGCCGTCGTCGTGCTCATCTTCCTCGTCATGACGTTCATCGCGCTCGGGGTCACCCGGGCCCTGGCCAGGCCGTGGCTGGTGACGGCGGGCGCGCTCACGTACCCGCTGTATCTGCTGCACGCGCACGTGGGCTTCATCCTGTTCGCCAGGCTCGAAGGGGCGTTCAACAAGTACGTGCTGCTCGTCGGGATGATCGTGGTCATGCTGGTGGCCGCGTACGCGGTGCACCGGTTCGTGGAACGACCGCTCGCACCCCGGCTCAAGCGCCTGCTGTCCAAGAAGGAGCCACCCGCACACGCCGCGGTCCCCGCCGGCACCCCCAGCGCCTGAGCCCGCGCCCCCACCGGCACCCCCAGCGCCTGAGCTCGTGTCCCGCCGGCACCCCGACCCCGTGAGCACCCCTGCCTCGCGAGCACCCGCCCCCGTGAGCGCCCCTGCGGACGGGGCGCCACTGGGGGAGCGGTTATCTTAGGGGGCATGCATCGGCGTCTGATCTGTTCTCCGCCTCCCGCCCGCTAGCGGGCGGCGTCTTCTGACCTTCGCCGGGTCGTCACCGATCCGGGGGTGATCGCTGCCCGCTCACCGGGCCTTGATCGATCTTCACCTCCGGAGAACTCTTCGATGACGCATGTCTCCGCCCGGCGGGGCGCCCTTTACGCGTCCGTGGCCGCGACCGCCTGGGGCACCGGCGGCGCCGCCGGGTCGTTGCTCTTCCAGACCGGCGGGCTGGGTCCCGTCGGCGTATCACTGTGGCGCTACATCATCGGCGCCGCCTGCCTGCTCGTTCTCGTCCGCGGCACGAGCCGCCCGCACATGACGGGGCGGACGGTGGTGGTGGGGGCCGGGATGGCGCTCTACCAGACCGCGTACTTCGCCGCGATCGCGCACTCCGGCGTCGCGGTGGCGACCGTGGTGACGATGGGCGCCACCCCCATTTTCACCGCCCTGGGCAGCCGCTTCCTGCTCCGCGAGCGCCTGGGACGCACGGCGCTGGTCGCGCTGGCCGCGGCGCTGACCGGGCTCGTGCTGCTCACGTTCGAGTCCGCGACGGCGGGCACCGGACAGTCCCCGGTGGCCGGGGTGCTGCTGGCGCTGGCCTCCGCCGCCGGGTACGCCGGGGTGACGCTGGTCTCGCGGCGTCACCGCGACGACGGCGGCCCGGAGGCGGCGGCGATCGGCGGGTTCGTGGTGGGCGCGCTGTTCCTGGCGCCGTTCGCGCTGGCGGAGGGCGCGCTGCCCGAGCTGACCTGGACGTCGGCGGCGCTGCTCGTCTACCTGGGCGCGGTGCCGACGGCGCTGGCGTACGGGCTGTTCTTCCGCGCGCTGACCGCCCTGCGCGCCACCACCGTGTCGATCATCTCGCTCGGCGAGGCGGTGGGCGCGGCGCTGCTGGGGGTGGTGCTGTTCGGCGAGCGGCTCACTCCGCTGGCATGGTCGGGCTGCGTGCTGCTGCTCGCGGCGGTTGCCGTGCTGGCCGCACGGGCCGATGCGCCATGATGTGACGGCGCAGACGGCCGGATGAGTTAAGGTCCGGTACGGCGGCGCTTGCCGAATCGTCGCTCCGTTCCCCCAGAGCGGCAGGGGGAACGGTGTCGGCGTAGCGCGCGTTGGAGGAACTGTGGCCTCGCTAAAGGGAATACTGAGGAACCTCCTGGACCGACCGGGAGGCGTCCCTCTCGCGCCCTACCAGAAGATCGTGAAGGCGGCCGGAGCGCGGGAAGACGAGCTGCGCGGCATGCACGAGCTGCCGGTGCCCGATATGAGGGATCTCGCGGAGTTCTGCGCGATCGTCCGTGAGACCGCCGACCGCACGCTCGGCCTTCGGCCCTATGACGTGCAGTTGCTGGGCACGCTGGCGCTGCTCGACGGCAAGGTCGCCGAGATGGCCACAGGCGAGGGCAAGACGCTCTCCGGTGCGATGGCGGCGGCCGGTTACGCGTTGCAGGGCAAGCGCGTCCACGTGATCTCCGTCAACGACTACCTCGCCAGGCGCGACGCCGAGTGGATGGGCCCGTTCTACGAGGCGCTGGGCGTGAGCGTGGGCTGGATCGACCAGAACTCCACGCCCGAGGAGCGGCGCGAGGCGTACGCGAAGAACGTCACGTACGGCCCGGTCAGCGAGATCGGCTTCGACGTGCTGCGCGACCGGCTGCGCACGAAGGCGAGCGAGCTGATCGTGCCCGAGCCCGAGGTGGCGCTGATCGACGAGGCCGACTCGGTGCTGGTCGATGAGGCCAGGGTGCCGCTGGTGATGGCGGGGGCGGCCGACGCCGGCAACACGGTGCCGGAGATGGCGGCGCTGGTCAGGCAGCTCGTCCGCGGCTATCACTACGAGATCGACGAGCAGGCGCGCAACGTCTACCTGACCCCGAAGGGCGCCGACAGCGTCGAGAACATCCTGGGCGTCGACCTCTACGACGAGAACGAGCCAGGCACGCTGATCGAGCTCAACCTCGCCCTGCACGCCCACGCGCTGCTGACCCGCGACGTCGACTACATCGTGCGCGACGGCAAGGTGCAGCTCATCAACCCGTCGCGGGGCCGGGTGGCGCTGCTGCAGCGCTGGCCCGACGGGTTGCAGGCGGCGGTCGAGGCAAAGGAGGCGCTGCCGCCGAGCGAGAAGGGCGAGATCCTCGACTCGATCACCGTTCAGGGGCTGATCCGCCGCTATCCGCAGATCTGCGGCATGACGGGCACGGCGGTGGCGGTCAGCGAGCAGCTCGGCGAGTTCTACGGGCTGAAGGTCGCGGTGATCCCGCCCAACCGGCCGTGCATCCGGGTGGACGAGCCCGACCGCATCTATCCGACGGTGCCCGACAAGGACGCGGCGCTGGTGGAGGAGATCCAGGCGGTCCACGAGACCGGGCGGCCGATCCTGATCGGCACGCTCGACGTGGCCGAGTCGGAGAACCTCGCCAAGCTGCTGCAGCGGCGCGGCCTCGAGCCGGTGGTGCTCAACGCCAAGAACGACGCCGAAGAGGCGGCGATCATCGCCAAGGCGGGCGAGCGCGGCGCGATCACCGTCTCCACGCAGATGGCAGGCCGCGGCACCGACATCAGGCTCGGCGAGGGCGTGGCCGAACTGGGCGGCCTGTACGTGATCGGCTCGGGCCGCCACGCCAGCAGCCGGCTCGACGACCAGCTCCGCGGACGGGCCGGGCGGCAGGGCGACCCCGGCGGCTCGGTGTTCTTCGTCAGCATGGAAGACCCGCTGATCACGCAGTTCGTGCCCGACGAGCGCCCGCCCGCCCCCGATCCCGACGGGATCATCAGGCACCGGCGCGGGGCGTACATCGTGGGCCACGCGCAGCGCGTCGCCGAGGGCGTCAACCTTGAGATCCACCGCAACACGTGGCGCTACACGCGGCTGCTGGAGCACCAGCGCGAGCTGATCCTGGAGTGGCGCGACAAGGTGCTGCACGGCGACGCCGCCTCCAAGGCGCTGGCCGAGGCCGACCCCGAGCGGTGGGCGGCGATGCCGGAGGACACCCGCGACGAGACGGCGCGGCAGATCGTGCTGCACGCGATCGACAGCTGCTGGACCGAGCATCTCGCGTTCCTGACCGACCTGCGCGAGGGCATCCACCTGCGGGCGCTCGGCCGGATGAGCCCGATCGACGAGTTCCACCGCGAGGCGGTGGCCGAGTACAAGAAGCTGCTGGCGGAGGTGGAGCGGCGCTCGCTGGAGTCGTTCGAGGCGCCGGAGCCCGACCTGAAGCGGCCGTCGGCGACGTGGACCTACCTCGTGCAGGACAACCCGTTCGGCACCGAGTGGGACCGCATTCTCAAGCGGGTCTCGGACGGAAGCCGCCGCCGCTGACTCACGGCCACGTGGACTCGCCCTTGGGGATCACCGGGCCGTCGAGCACGCCCAGGCGCTCCAGCAGGGTGATGAACGTCGCCGCGTACGGCGAGGTCTCGGTGACGGCGGCCACCCGCGGCCAGTCCACCTGCTCGCGCAGCGCCCGCACCTGCGCGAGCAGCGCGCCGTAGTCGCAGGCATGCTCCGACAGCGGCAGCAGCCAGGAGATCACCAGGTCGGTGGCCTGGAGCACGGGCACGATCACCGCCGACGCCTTCAGCGGCTCGGCCCGGTCGAGCAGCTCGTCGGTGATCGGCATGTCGGAGATCCGGAAGATCAGGTCGACGAGCCGCCCTTCGTCGTACGCCTTGACCAGCCAGTCCTCCGGCGGCTTGGCGGTCTGGAAGCCGATGCCGCGCAGCGCCTCAAGGGCGGCGGGCACGTCGTGCTCGGTCAGCACGAAGTCCACGTCGTGCAGTGAGGGCGCGGCGCCGCGCGCGTAGGCGGCACAGCCTCCGGCCAGCGCGAATTTGACACCGGCGTCCTTGAGCCCCGAGCTGGCTCGCTTGAGCGTGTCGAGGATCGCGTCGGTGACCGCGTGGCTGTGGCTGCCCATGCGCATCGGCTACCCGAACGATCGTCGGCTAGACGTTGGGGACAGGGGTATCTGGGTAGCCCGATGAGCTATGACCGAAATCCTGGCAAGGACCGAGCAGACCTATGCGACCGGCCAGGATCGGCCGCTGGCGCGCTACGCGGGACTCCTCGGCGCGTACGGCGGGACGGTCGGCGTGGCCGCCGCCGTGGCGGCGCTGGCGGGACGCTGGCTGCGGCTCGCGTACGCGAAACTGATGAAGTCCGCCGAATGACCGCTGTTCGAACGGAGCGTTCAAGACAGGACGTTCAGACAGGGCGTTCAAGACAGAGCGTTTAAGCAGGGCCGAAAACGGCGATGCATTTCCCGTTTTCTTTGCCGGCGTAAGAAACAGGTTATGAGTCACCCGCCGAGGGCAGGTGCAGGCCCATGGCTACATTGCTCTGGATCATCGCCGTCATTCTCGTCATCGCCGGGATCTACGTGCTCCTGGCCCGGCGCGACATCCTCTGGGGTATCGTGCTCATCGTCCTCGGACTCCTGGTCGGGCCCGGTGGGGTCAGCATCTTCCATGTCTAAGGGAGCCGTTCTCCCGGTCTCCCTGCCCGCATCCACCGGGCCGATCTCCGAGAGCGGCCCGGCGGTTCTCCGGTTCTCCGGGGAAATGAGCGTTTTTCAGCGCCGCACGTCTTACTCGTGGACTTCCGCGCAATTGATGCAGTAGACGCAGTAGGCCCGGCCGAGCACCGGCAGCGCCACGTTGCGCACCCGGATGCCGCCCGGCGTCATGCCCTTCTCGCTGCCCTTGTGCGCGTGTCCGTGCAGGATGAGGTCGGCGCCCGCCGTATCGACGGCCTCGGCCAGCAGGTAGCTGCCGAGAAACGGGTAGATCTCCGGCGGCTCGCCCTCCAGCGTCTCCTTGATCGGTGAGTAGTGGGAGAGCACCACGCGATAGTCGGCGACGATCTCCTTGAGCGCCATCTTCCACGACTCGGCGATCTGGCGGGTGTGGTGGACGAACGCCTTGATCTCGCGCTCGCCGAACTCGCTGGCGCACTTGCCCGCGAACCCGCCGCCGAACCCCTTCCCGCCGACGACGCCCAGCTTCTTGTCGCCGCACTGCAGCACCACACCGTCGTCGTCGAGCACGGTGACGCCCGCGTCGCGCAGCTCGGCGGCGATCTCGCGCTCCAGGTCGGAGTGGTAGTCGTGGTTGCCGAGCACGGCGACCGCCGGGATGGGCAGGCCGCGCAGCTCGTCGGCCACGATCCGGCCTTCCTCCAGCGTGCCGTGCCTGGTCAGGTCGCCCGCGAGCATGAAGACGTCGGCGCGGTCCTCGATGCCGCGCAGCCGCTTCCTGTACTGGCCCTTGACGTCTTCACCCAGATGGATGTCGCCTACCGCGGCTATCCGCAGGTCAGTCAAGATGCTCATCCTCCCCCGGCTCGCCGGCCTCGACGACGTTGATCTCGTTGTGCAGGTGCAGGTCGGGCGCGACCTCGTGGGCCACCTGCCCGAGCCGGTCGCGCTGCTCCCACCCGCTGACCTGGCCGCGCAGGAAGAGCTGATCACCTCGGATGTCGACGCGGATTCCCAGCTCGGTCGTACGGGCGTCCTCGGCCAGCGCCTGCTGGACACGGGCCGCGACGTACTGCGGAGCTTCCATCGCTCGTCCCCCTTCTCTGTCGCCGCATGCCCGAGCGCCAATCGCTCAAACAGCCTCAAGCAGCACGAATCAGGTCGATAACCGCCCGTTCCACCGGGCCCGCCGTGGCGAGCTGGCCGAAGTCGGTGTCCGCTCCCAGCTCGGTGAGCACCGCGGCGATCGTCCGCTCCTGGTCGTACGCCTCGATCACTCTCGGGTCCACGTACGACGCCCTGGCCACGGTCGGCGTGTTGCCCAGGTACTCCGACACCTCGCGCATCACCCGGGTGATGGCCTGCTTCTTGCGGGTGACGCTCTCGCGCCCGGCCGGCCCGGACACCGCCAGCCCCACGGCCGCCAGCACGGTGGCGTGCCAGGTGCGGAAGTCCTTGGCCGTGACCTCGTGGCCGATGGTCTCGCGCAGGTACTCGTTGATGTCCTCGCTCTTGATGTCGCCCCAGCCGTCGGCGCGCCGGTAGCGCAGCAGCTCGCCGTCCACCCGCAGCGCCTTCAGCGCGCGCAGCACCTTGCACGCCCCGGGGTCGGCGACGTCCACCTCGCGCAGGATGTCGCCCTTGGCCTGGTAGGCGCAGGTGACGATGCCGCGCGAGCAGGTGATGTGCTCCATCCTGAGCGTGGCCAGGCCGTAGGTGTCGTAGCTCTCCCCGCCGATGCGGAAGAAGCCGATGTCGAGCAGCCGGGCGGCGGTGGCCAGCACCCGTTCCCTGGTCAGCCCGCGTCCCTGGAGCTGCTCGTCCACGATCTTCCTGAACGCCGGCAGCCGCTCGGCCACCTCGAGCACCCGGTCGAACTTGGCCCGGTCCTGCTGCTCGCGCCACACGTCGTGGTAGCGGTACTGCCGCCGTCCCGCCGCGTCGGTGCCCACGGCCTGCAGGTGCCCATGGGGTGAAGCGCAGATCCACACGTCGCGCCAGGCCGGTGGGATGGCGAGCGCCCTGATGCGGGCGAGCACCTCCGGGTCGCGCACCGGCCGCCCGTCGCAGTCGTGGTAGCTGAACCCGCGCCCGCGCCGTCGCCGGGTGATGCCCGGCTCGCTCTGGTCGCTCGGATGCAGCTCGATGTCCGGCCCGTTGACGTCCGGCCCGTTGCCGTCTGGCCCGTTGATGTGTGGCCCGTTGCCGTGTGGCCCGTTGTGTGGCGCGGTCGCGAAGGCCGCTGCCAGGGCTTCGGCATCGGGTGGTTCTGTACGGGGTTTCGTCTCGGGCACTCGAAGCGGCTACCCCCGACGTTAGGCGGCAAACGGCACGGGCAGGGGAAGCCCTATGTCTGACAAAGGTGAGTGGCACGAGGAACGAGACAGCAGAGGTCACGCCATGGTGCCCGCCACCCCCCGCGACGTGGTGCACATCAGAGTCGTCTCCTTCATGCTGGTGTTCCTGTTCGCGTTCACGGTGCTGGGAATCATGACCCGGGCGTGGGTCCTGGCCGTCATCGCGGTCATCGCGGCGATCGTCGCGGTGACCGACCTGCTCATGGCCGTACGACGGCAGAAACAGCGCTCCGGACAAGACGGAGAGGCGGGCTGATCCCGGCATGGCACCACTGCGCGGGCGGGTGGTCGTGGTGACGGGCGCGAGCGGCGGGGTGGGGCGGGCGGTCGCCCGCGAGCTGGGCACGCAGGGTGCCAAGGTGGCCCTGATCGCCCGCGGCACCGCCGGGCTGGGCGCGGCGGCCGTGGACGTCGGCACCGGCGGCGGCACGGGCCAGGTCTACGAGGCCGACGTATCGGATTACGAGCAGGTGCGGCAGGCGGCCGAGCGGATCGAGAAGGAGCTGGGCCCCATCTCCGTCTGGATCAACGCCGCCTTCTCCTCCGTATTCGCGAAATTCACTGACATCTCCCCCGAGGAGTTCGAACGCGCCACCGCCGTGACATACCTCGGATACGTCTGGGGCACCAAGGTGGCGCTCGACCTCATGCGCCCGCGCAACGCGGGCGCGATCGTCCAGGCCGGCTCAGCGCTGGCGTACCGGGCGATCCCCCTGCAGTCGGCGTACTGCGGCGCGAAGCACGCGGTCAAGGGCTTCACCGAGTCGGTGCGCACGGAGCTGCTCGCCGAGCAGAGCAACGTCAAGATCACCCTGGTGCAGCTTCCCGCGCTCAACACCCCGCAGTTCGAGTGGGTGCTGTCCAAGCTGCGCCGGCACCCCCAGCCCGTACCCCCGATCTACCAGCCGGAGGTGGCCGCGCGCGCCCTCGTGTACGCGGCCGAGCACCCCGAGCGCAAGGAGTACTGGGTCGGCACCAGCACGGTCGCCACCCTCATCGCGCAGCGGCTCGCCCCCGCCCTGATCGACCGCTACCTCGCGCGGACCGGCATCGAGTCGCAGCAGACCAGCGAGCAGGCGCCGAGCGGAGTGTCCAACCTGTGGGAGCCCGCCGACGAGGACACCGACTACGGTGCGCACGGCACGTTCGACCGCCGCTCACACGGGCGCAGTCCCCAGCTCTGGCTCTCCCAGCACCGCGCGCCCGTCCTCCTCACGCTGGCGATGGGCGGCGCCGCCGCGGCGACCGCCGCCATGCTGCGCCAGGCCGGTCACCTCTGACCGCCGACGGACTGCACCGGGCCGGTCACCTCCGACCGCCGACGGACTGCACCGGGTAGGCCACCTCCGACCGCCGACGGACTACGCCAGGCCGGCCGCCTCCGACCGCCCCTGACCGCCTCGGGCGGGAGCCGACTTATCCGCTCCTGCCCGGGTAGGCGGGCGGGAACCCGTCAACGAGGAGGACATCGTGCCTGAGCGCGATCTTCAGTATCTGGCCGAGCTGGCGGCGCAGCTCCGGGTCGACTCCGTACGGGCCGCCGCCGCGGCCGGCTCCGGCCACCCCACCTCGTCGATGTCGGCCGCCGACCTCATGGCCGTGCTGTTCGCCTGCCACCTGCGCTACGACTTCGACCGGCCCGGCCACCCCGCCAACGACCACCTGATCTTCTCCAAGGGCCACGCCTCTCCCCTCCTCTACGCCCTCTACAAGGCCGCGGGCGCGATCGATGACGATGAGCTGCTGACGTTCCGTCGGCGGGGCAGCCGGCTCGAAGGGCATCCGACCCCGCGCCTGCCCTGGGTGGACGTCGCCACCGGCTCGCTCGGCCAGGGCCTGCCCATCGGGGTCGGCGTGGCGATGGCCGGGCGGCTGGAACGCCTGCCGTACCGGGTGTGGGTGCTGTGCGGCGACGGCGAGCTGGCGGAGGGCTCCATCTGGGAGGCGGCCGAGCACGCGGGCAGCGAGGGCCTGGCGAACCTGACCGCGATCGTGGACATCAACCGCCTCGGCCAGCGCGGGCCCACCCGGCACGGCTGGGACATCGGCGCATACGCCCGCAGGTTCGGCGCGTTCGGCTGGCACACCATCGAGATCGACGGCCACGACCCCGGGCAGATCGACTTCGCGCTCGCCGACGCCGCGAACACCCGGCGGCGGCCCACCGTGATCCTGGCCAAGACCCGCAAGGGCGAGGGCGTGCTGGAGGCCGAGAACCGCGAGGGCGCCCACGGCAAGGCGCTGAAGGACCCGGACAAGGCCGTGGAGGAGCTGGGCGGGATCCGGGACGTCCGCGTCGCCGTGCACCCGCCGGAGACGGATGCCGCGCCGTTCAGGTTCGGCGACGACGGGCTCGCGCTGCCCGCGTACCCGGTGGGCGAGCAGGCGGCGACCCGGGACGCGTACGGGGCGGCGCTGGCGGCGCTCGGCGCGGCCAGGGGCGACGTGGTGGCGCTGGACGGCGAGGTGGCCGACTCCACCAGGGCCGAGGCGTTCGCCAAGGAGTTCCCCGAGCGGTTCTTCGAGATGTACATCGCCGAACAGCAGCTCGTCGCCGCCGCCGTCGGTCTTCAGGTGCGGGGGTGGAAGCCGTACGCGGCCACGTTCGCGGCGTTCCTGACCAGGGCGCACGACTTCATCAGGATGGCCGGGGTGAGCGGAGCCTCGATCAGGCTCGTCGGCTCGCACGCCGGAGTGGAGATCGGCCAGGACGGGCCGTCACAGATGGGCCTGGAAGACCTCGCCATGCTGCGCGCCGTACACGGCAGCACCGTGCTCTATCCCTGCGACGCCAACCAGACGGCGGCGCTGCTGGCGGAGATGGCCGACCTGGAGGGCGTGTCCTACCTGCGTACGACGCGCGGGCCCACGCCGGTCATCTACCAGCCGGGCGAGCGCTTCCCCGTGGGCGGCTCACGCGTGCTGCGACACTCCGCCGGCGACCGGGCCACGATCGTGGCGGCCGGGGTGACCGTGCACGAGGCGCTGGCGGCGGCCGGCTCCCTGCGTGCGGACGGCATCCCGGTGGGCGTCATCGACCTGTACTCCATCAAGCCCGTGGACACCGCCGCGCTGACCGAGGCGGCCACCACCACAGGGAACCTCATCACGGTCGAGGACCACAGGATCGAGGGCGGGCTGGGCGACGCCGTGACGGACGCGGTGAGCGAGCTGGGGCCGCGCGTGATCAAGCTGGCCGTACGTGATCTGCCCGGATCCGCGACGTCGCGGGAGCAGCTCGCCGACGCCCGCATCGACCGCCACGCCATCGCGGACGCCGTCAAGCGCCTCCTCTGATTCCCGCCGCCCGGCTCTGACCCCGCCTGCTCGCCACGCGGAAGCGCGTTGGGACGAGCGCCGTTCGGATGCCCACCGTAGAAGCCGATCACCGCCGAACCGCCACGCGACGGTCACTCGGAGCGCGTGGCCCCACCGGCGGGCGACTGCTGCCGGGGCCACGGGCGGCGCGCGTCCGCCACGCGGAAGCACCGGGCGCGGCTCGGGAAGCGGAGGGCGGGTGAACGGAGGGCGCGGGGCATGCGAAAAGGCCGGCGATGCGCGGCGGTGGCCGACCGCCGCTCCTCGCCGGCCCTGTCGTCCTGCGCACCCGGCTGGTCGCCGGGAAGCCCGGAACGGCCCGCCGGCGCAGGCCGGTACGGGTGACGCTCAGCGGGACTTGGCCGTGGCCCTCCTGTTGGCCTTTTTGATGGCCGTGACGAGCTCCTGCTTGGTCATCTTCGACCGGCCGCGCACGCCGAGCTTGGCGGCCAGGCCCTGCAGGTGGGTCTTGCTCGCGTTGGCGTCCACGCCCTCGGCCGTACGGCCGGAGCGGTCGGTCGCGCCCTTGTCGGACGGGCCCTTCTTCGCCTTCGGCTCCCAGTGGTCGCCGACCTTCTCGAACGAGTGCTTGAGCGCGGCGAACGCGGTCATGTGCGCGCGGCGTCCCTCGCCGTACTCCTTGACGGCCGAGTCGTGGGCCTTGATCCACGTGTCCTGCGCCTTCTTGGGAGAACGCTTGACGGTCGACGGCAGCTCGTCAACACCTGGCATGGGGCTGCACCTCCTGAAGGGGCGGCGGTTAAAGGGGCGGCTCGTCGTAGCGGCGGCGGTCCTCGTACACGGTGGTACGCCGGGCGTGCGGCTCCTCGTAGATCTCGTGGCGGTGGACCGGCTCGTCGATCGGGCCGACCGCGCGCCGCGCGACCCTGATGCGGTAGAGGCCGAACCCCAGCCCGACCAGGCCGCCCAGCATGAGCACGACGCCGACTACGTTGATGTCGAGGCCGGCGAGGTCGAACTCGACGGCCCAGGTGAGGATCGCACCGAGCATGATGAGGATGATGCTTCCGGCGATGGTCATCTGATCTACCTCCTTGACAAGAAGGAACCTCTATCCACATGTCGAAAAACAAACCCGTCGTGATGATCGGGCTGATGGGCTCGGGCAAGTCGACCTCCGGTCGGTTGATCGCCGAGGCGCTGGGGCTCCCCCTGTCCGACAGCGACCAGTACCTCCTCGCCAAGTACGGGGCGACCTCCGCGCCGATCGCGGCCCGCGAGGGCAAGGAGACGCTGCACCGGTACGAGGCGGAGCACGTGCTGGACGAGCTGGCCGGACCGCCCAAGGTCATCGCGGCGGCGGCGAGCACGCTGGAGAGCCCCGAGGTGCGGGCGGCGCTGCGCAAGGCGTTCGTGGTGTGGGTGGACGCCGACGACGAGGTGCTGCGCGAGCGCATGCACACCAGCGACCACCGCCCCGACTATGACCCGGCCGCCATGCGGGCCCGCCGTGAGGGGTATTTCCGCGAGGTGTCCGACCTGATGTGCGACGTCGGCGTGATGAGCCCGGAGCAGGTGCGCGACGCGGTGCTGAGCAAAATGGGCTTGCCCGGTGATGATCGCGGCTGATAGCCAACGAGGATGTTCGCCGAGAAACCCACGCTGAAGGGCGAGCGGGTGACGCTGTGCCCGGTCGGGCCCGAGCACGCCGAGGGCCTGTTCGAGCTGGTGTCCGATCCGGAGGTGCGCCGGCTCACCGGTTCGCGCGCCCGCTTCGACCTGGAGAGCCTGCGCACCTGGTACGCCACCAGGGCGGGGCACGCCGACCGGCTCGACCTGGCGATCACGGTGGACGGCGCGTTCGTGGGCGAGGTCGTGCTCAACGAGCTCGACACCGACAACCTGTCCTGCAACCTGCGCATCGCGCTGATCGGCGCGCGCGCCTTCGGCAAGGGTTACGGCAGCGAGGCCATCGAGCTGGTGCTCGGCCACGCGTTCCGCACGACGCCGCTGCACCGGGTGCGGCTGGAGGTGTTCGACTTCAACGAGCGGGCCAGGCACGTCTACGAGAAGGCGGGGTTCGTCATGGAGGGCGTCGAACGCGACGCGCTGCTGTGGGAGGGCGAATGGCACGACGTGGTCGTGATGGCCATACTCCGCCCGGAGTGGCAGGCACGTGCCGGAACCCTGGCATAATGATCATGACGCATGGGTCCCCCGAGGCGCGCGGGGGACCTGTGGCGTCTTCGAGGCAACCAATGGGCGGTGTCGTGCATCTAAGCATCAGTGACGATGCGCTTGGTGCCCGGTGACCCCGAGAAGCTTGGCGGCTATTGGCTGGCTGCCAGGCTTGGCGCGGGTGGGCGCGGGGTCGTCTACGACGCCTATGACGACGAGGGGCGGCGCTTCGCCGTCACCGTGCCCAGGTGCGAGGTCGGCCACCGCTACGAGCAGGTGACCTGCCGCCATCTCGCCCAAGTGGTGGCCGTCGGGTCCGACGGCGGCATCCCGTACGTGGTCAGCGAATACGTCAACGGCCCCGACCTGCGCCAGGCCGTCGGGCTGCACGGCGGCCCCTACTCCGGCGACGAGCTGATCGCGCTGGCCGCCGCGCTGGCGACGGCGCTGCGGTCGCTGCACGCGGCCGGGCTGACTCATTCCGGGCTCAATCCCGAGTGCGTGCTGCTGGCCGACGACGGGCCCAGGGTGATCGAGCTGGGGCTGGCGGCCGGGGCGCAGGCGGGCGGCACGTGCCCGTACCAGGCGCCCGAGGTGCTGACCGGGCAGGAGGCCGGGGCTCCCGCGGACGTGTTCGCGTGGGGCGCGGTGGTGCTGTTCGCGGCCACCGGCAGCGACCCGTTCGGCGGCGACAGCCCGGGGGCCGTCATGCACCGGCTGCTGACCGTCGATCCCGACCTGAGCTGCCTGCCCGAGCCGCTGGCCGGGCTCGTGGAGCGGGCGCTGGCCAAGGATCCGGCCGACCGGCCCGCCGCGTCCGAGCTGCTCATCGAGAGCGAGACCGAGCTGCGCCCGCCTGAGGCGTTCGTGCGTACGCCGTCGCTGGGCGAGGTGGCCGAACAGGCGTACCTGTCGCTCACGCCGCGCCAGCAGGAAGAGGTGCCGGGGCTGCTGCTGCGGCTGCTCGACGGCGACCGGCCGCAGGACGAGGGCGAGGCGCTGGCTCCGCTCATGGCGGCGGGCCTCCTCGTACGCCGCAGCATCCGCGTTCCCCCCTCACAGACCGCCATCGGCAAGCTCGTCGCGATCAGCGACGACCGCGTCACCCCCGCGAGCGCCGCCCTCTACCGCGCCTGGCCCCGGCTGCGCGGCTGGGTCGCCGACGAACGCGACGGCATGGCCGTGCACCGCCACCTCCGCGAGGCCGCCAGACACTGGTCCGAGCACCGGCGCGACCGCAGCCACCTGCTGCGCGGCGACGAGCTCGCCGACGCGCTCGGCTGGGCCGCGGCCAAGCGCCGCCACGTGCGGCTCAGCCAGCTCGAACGCGACTTCATCAGCGACAGCGTGGCGCTGTCCAGGCAGCGCAGGAAGATGCTCGTGCCCGCGCTGTCGGCCGTCGCCGCCGTGGTCGCGGTCGCGGTGACCATGACGGTGGTGACCGTCCACGGGCAGAACGACCTGCGCGACCGCCTCATCGAGGCCGGCGCGCGGGCCGTCGCCGCGCGGGCCGACGCGATGCGGACCACCGATCCCCGCACCGCGATGCGGCTCAGCGTGGCCGCCTGGCGGATGTCGCCGGTCTTTGAGGCGCGGGCCGCGCTGCAGGCGTCGCTGGTCCAGCCCGAGCTGGGCGTGTTCACCGATCCGCGCGCGGACGGGCGGGCCAACTACCTGCTGCGCGGCGACGAGCTCGTCCGGTGGGACACCGCGTCCGTGACCGTCTACGACGTGCCGGGCGGGCGGCGGGTCGCCTCCTACCCGATGCCTTCAGGGAGCGCCGGGCTGAGCGACGACGGGCGGTTCGCCGAGGGACCTGACGGGCCCATCGAGGTGGCGACCGGCCACCCGCCGGCCGACGGGGTCTTCACGATCAGCCGCGGCAACAGGACCCGGGTCTACCGGGGGCCGCGCGTGCTGTTCGACGTGGTCGATCGCAAGGTGGCGCTCTCGCCCGACGGCACCCGCGCGGCGCTGTCCGGCCTCGACGGGCGGGTGGAGCTGTGGGAGCTGGTGCCCAGGCGGGTGCGCACCGGGGTGGTGAAGGTCGCTCCGCTCGCCGGGGCCGCCGCGCCGGCCCTCGCCTTCAGCCCCGACGGCGTCACGCTCGCGGTCGCCGGGCGCGACGGGGTCACGCTGGTGGGCACGGGCGGCAGGCGTACGGACGCCTCCGACGCCCTCACCGCCCGCACCGCGACGCAGGAGCCCGACCTGCCGGTCCTGCCGTCGCCGACCACGCCGTTCTCCCCCGGTCCCGGGCTCCTCGCCCTTCCGCAGCCGTCGTCTCCGGCCGCCCCCGACGCCCGTACGGACGCCGCATCGCCGCGCCCGGTCGCCACGGCCGCTCCTCCCGCCGCGCCCGACACGCCCGCCACGGCCCGCCCTGTGCCCTCGGGGAAGGGCGAGACACCCTCGGGGAAGGGCGAGACGTTCCGCCCTGCGCCCGAGACGCGCGGGCCGGCGGTCGCGTCGCGCGACAGGATCGCCGCACCGAAGCCCGTCCCGTCGCGCAGCCACGCCACCACCTCCACCCGGCGGCCCTTCCCCACCCCCTCGCCGAGCGGCTCCCCATCGGCCACCGCCTCGCCCGAGCCGACCAAGGTCCCGGCGTCCGGGACCTCCCGGCCCACCGCGACGCCCACGCCGGACGTGACGCGCACGGACCCCGCTGAGGGCCCTGCTGAGGGCCCCGCTGAGGGCACCGCTGAGGGCACCGCTGGGGGCACTGCCGACGAGACCGCTGCCACGAAACCCGAGGACAAGAGGGCGCGGGGCGACCGTGCGAGGCCGTCCGGCCCCGACGCGGGAGCCGGGCAGAACACCGGTGGGCGCAACGCCGCGCCCGCGGGTGACGCAGCGCGGGCGCGGACCGTGACGCTCGCCAAGGCCGTGAACGCCCCGCCGGTGGCGGAGCCCGGCGAGACGCGGGACGCCGTGGCATCGGCGCGCGCTGCCGAACCAGCGCCTGCCGCCGGGGAAGCTCGCACCGCCGGGGACGCACGTACCGCCGGAGAAGCGCGTGGCGCCGCGTCGGGGCCTGAGCCCGCGGACGCGAACGCGCGGGACACCATGGTGACGCGGGACGCCGCGTCCGTGCGGCAAGGCGCGAAGACGCAGGCGGAGAGCGCGAAGGCGCAGGCGCAGGTACGGGCGGAGACCGCGCGGGTCGTGGCGCGGGCCATGCAGGCGAAGAAGGAGCGGGTCAAGAGCAGCGATCCCGGCACGGGCGCGGACGGCACCTGGGGCGTCGAGATCGTGGACGGCCTGGAGGTGACGCCCGCGACGGCGGCGGGCCCGCTGGTGTTCAGCCCGGACGGCCGCCTGCTCGCGCTGCCCGGCGACGGCGAGGTACGCGTGTGGAACGTCGCCGAGCGCCGCCTCGCCGGCTCCTACCCGCTCAAGGACCCCGGCAGGGGCCTCGCCTTCTCCGCCGACGGCCGCGCCCTGCACTACCTGAGCGGCGTCGGCACGGTCGTCTCGCTCGACGTCTCCGGCCTGCCGGCGCCGGCCGGCGAGGAGCAGGTGGCCGCGTTCTCCGGCAACGGGAGGGTCGCGGCCAAGGAGGTGGGCAACGGGATCGAGCTGACCGACGCCGAGAACCACAGGACGCTCGGCCGCATCGCCGCCGCGGGCGACCTGGCGTTCGACGCGACCGGACGGCTGCTCGCGGTGGCGGGCGACCCGGTGACGGTATGGGAGGTGCCGAGCGCCCGCCGGGTGACGTCGATCGCGGCGGGCGGCGACGTTCCGGCCGTGGCGCTCTCCCCCGACGGCCGCACGCTGGCCACGGCGCGCGGCCGTCTCCTGGAGACGTGGGACGTGCACTCGGGGCGGCGGATCAGGGCGTACGAGGGCGTGGGCGACCTGGCGCTGGCCTTCAGCCCCGACGGCAGGACGCTCGCCACCGGCACCCGCCTGCTCGACCTGCGCACCGGGCAGGTGACCCCGCTCGATCAGGCCGCCGAGGCCGGCGACGGCGCGGCGACGACCGCGCTGGCGTTCTCGCCCGACGGCGACCGGCTGGCGTTCGGGCTGGAAGGCGGCAGGGTGCTGCTGTGGAACGTCCGCGAGCGGACCTCCATCGGCACCATCACGACCGGCGGCGGCCCCGTGGACGAGCTGCGCTTCTCGCCGGACGGCGAGCTGGTGGCGGTCAGCGCGGGCCGTACGTCGCTGTGGGACACCGCGACGCTGCGCGAGGTCGGCCAGGCCGGGTCGTGGGCGGCGGGTCCCGCGTTCAACCAGGACGGCACCCACCTGCGCGGCGTGGCGCTGGACGGCTCCGTACGCGAGTTCCCCGTCGATCCGGCGCTGACGGCGCGGGCGGTGTGCGAACGCGCGGGCGGCTCGCTGACGCGCGAGGAGTGGGCCCGCCTGATCCCGGAGGCCGGCTACCGCGACATCTGCTGACCCGACGGCCCGCTCCCCCGGCCGCGCGGCCCGGCCGCCTCAGTCCCCGTGGCCTGCTACTCGTTGCGGACCAGCTTGATGACCTTGCCCTGCGGAGTCGCCACGAGGTAGCCCGTGCGGTGGTACTCGTCGCTGGCGTAGACGAGCAGCACCTGCTTGACCGAGGTGAAGCCGTAGTCGGGGTCCACGATGATGTGGTGCGATGTCGGGTTGGGCACGCCGAGGTCCTTGTCGGCCCGCTTGAGCAGGGCGGGCAGGCGGTCCCAGTCGAACGTGTCGAGGTCGACCAGCGGCGTCTTCACCTCGCCGCCGATGCGGGGCTCTTCGAGCCGGCCGTCGCGGTAGTCGTAGGTGTCGTAGACGCCCTTGTCGTGCTTGGTCGGCACCTCGATGGAGGCGTGCTGCTCGTACACGTACATCTTGACGACCTTGCTGCCGCCGATGACCGGCTTGGCCTTGGCGAGCATCTCGCGGATGGCGGCGGGGGTCAGCATGTTCCGCGGAGCCGTCGGCGTGGGCGTCTGAGTGGGGGTGGCCGTACGGCTGGGGACGGCCGTGCTCGGGGCCGGCGTCCAGGACGGCGGCGCGGTGAGGGCCAGGTGGCTCGGGGTGGGGTCCTGTACGGGCTCCTCGTTCGTGCCGGGCAGCAGCCGCCACACCAGCACACCGGCCACCACGACGGCCGAGAGCGAGACCGCCACGGCCGCTCCCCTGCCGCGCTGCCCGGCGCCTCGCGGGGCCAGCGTGTCCGCCTGCGGCACCGGCCCGCCGCCCGGCGACGGCCGCTGCTGGGGGCGCGCGTGGCCAGGCGGCACGGTGTGCGCCTGCCCCGGCCCCGAGGCGTGTCCCGGCCCCGAGGCGTGCCCTGACCCCGAGGCGTGCCCTGACCCCGAGGCGTGCCCTGACCCCGTGGCGTGCCCTGGCCCTGTGACCTGCCCAGGCCCCGTGGCGTGCCCCGGCCCTGCAACGTGCCCCGGCCCCAAGGCATGCCCCGGCCCCGTGGCGTGAGGCCAGGCCGCCTGGCTGGGCTCGGGAGGAGGCAGGGGCTGCGGATGGCCGTGGCCGGTCGGCGGGAAGGGCTGCGGATGATCGCTGTCGGGCGGCGGGAGGGGCTGCCGCAGGCCCGGCTCGGGCGGTGACGCGGGCTGAAGCGGGGATGCGGCGTCGGGGTCCAGGGCCGCGGCGAGCATGCGGTCGAGCGTCTCGGCGTCGGGACGGGCGGCCGGGTCGCGAACGAGCAGCGCGGTCAGCACGGGCGTCAGCGCCCCGGCCCGCTCCGGCGGCGGCACCTCATGGTTGAGCACCGCGGCCAGCGTGGCCAGCACCGTGTTCCTGCGCAGCGGGTGGCGGCCCTCGACGGCGACGTACAGCATCATGCCGAGCGACCACAGGTCGGAGGCCGGCTCGCCCTCGACGCCGTTGATGCGCTCCGGCGCCATGTACTCGGGCGAGCCGATGAACGCCCCCGTGGACGTCAGGCTGGTGGACTCCCGCATGGCCGCGATGCCGAAGTCGGTGAGCACGGACCTGCCGTCGGCGTGCAGCAGCACGTTGGCGGGTTTGACGTCACGGTGGTGGATGCCGACGGCGTGGGCCGCGCGTAACGCCGACAGCACCTCCCGGCCGATCCGCGCCGCCTCCGCCGGGGGCATGGGACCGCGCTGGACGCGCTCCTGGAGCGAGCCGCCGGTGACCAGCTCCATGACGATCCACGGGTAGCCCTGCTCGCCCGGATCCACGATGTGGTGGATGGTCACGACGTGCGGATGGTTGAGCCGGGCCAGGGCACGCGCCTCGCGCAGCACCCGGGCGCGCAGCTCGCGGGCGTGCGTGGGATCGTGCTCGTCGATCGACGGGTCGGGCGGGCGCACTTCCTTGAGCGCGACCTCGCGGTGCAGTGCGACGTCCCAGGCCCGCCACACCAGGCCCATGCCGCCTCCGCCGAGGCGCTCCACCAGCTCGAAGCGGCCGTCGATCACCCGTCTCTGCATGCGCAGCAGCGTAAGGCCGAGGCGTCCGCCGCCGCCATCGTGCCTCTACGGGGAAGCCCCGCCAGGGGAACCCGCCGCCGCCAGCGCGCCCCCGCGGGGAGGCCCGCCAGGGGAACCCGCCGCCGCCAGCGCGCCCCGGCCAGGGAGAACCGCCGCCGCGCTCTCGCCCGTTAGGCGCACCGCCGCGCCCCCGCTCGGAAGGCGCCCCGCCCGGAAGGCGCGCCGCCGCTCCGGGCGGCGTCAGGCGCTGATCGCGAGGTCCCCGGCCGTCACCCCGTGGGCGAACGGCAGCCCGCGCGCGTACCTGGCCAGCTCGTCCACGGCCAGGTCGGCGATGCGGGCCAGCTCGCCGCCGAGCGAGCCCGCGACGTGGGGGGTGAGCAGGACGTTCGGCAGGTCGTACAGGGGTGAGCCGGCCGGCAGCGGGTCGGGGTCGGTGACGTCGATCACCGCGTACAGGCGGCCTGAGGTCAGCTCGGCGATGAGCGCGTCCTGGTCGACGAGGGCCGCCCCTGGCGGTGTTGATGAGGGTGGCGCCGTCGCGCATGCGCGCCAGGCGGGCCGCGCTGACGAGGTGGCGGGTCTCCGGCAGGTCGGGCGCGTGCACGGTGACCACGTCGCTGCGCTCGATCGAACAGCTCGTCCAGCTCGACGTGCGCGACGCCGAGGTCCTCCTTCAGGTACGGGTCCGCGACCAGCACCTCCAGCTCGAACGGCCGCAGCAGCTCGATCACCCGCCGCCCGATCCTGGACGCGCCGATCACGCCCACCGTCCGCCGGTAGTTGCCGAACCCGGGGAACAGCGTGTCGAGGTCGGGCCGCGTGCCCGGCCACTCCCGGTAGAGCCTGGCGCTGTCGAGCACCCGCTTATTGGCGAACAGGATCGCGGCCAGCGTGTACTCGGCGACCGGCTCGGCGTTGGCGGCGGCCGCCGACGACACCAGCAGCCCGCGCTCCCAGCACGCCTCGGTGACGTGGTGCTTGACGGACCCCGCCGCGTGCACGATCGCGCGCAGCCTGGGCGCCGCCGCCAGCACCTCGGCGGTGATGGGCGGGCACCACCAGCTCGTCAGCAGCACCTCGGCCTCGGCCAGCGCCTCTGCCACAGCGGGGTCGGCGAAGTCGGTGGCCACCAGATCAGGGTCGATGTCGGCGACGGCGAGCAGCCGGTCGCGCACGGGAGCGGTGATGAGGCGGGCGGCGGTGTCGGCGCCCATCGCGAGCAGGGTCTTCGGCCGGGAATCCGTCATTCGCTCCCCCGATGTGCTGCGGTCGCCTTGATCATAACGAGGGGGATATTGCGGGATACGCCCGGGTTGTCGGGGAAGGCCGATCAGGCCGCGGATCAGCTCAGGCGGCCGATCAGGTCCAGGCGGTCAGCTCAAGGCGGTCAGGTCGCGACGGTCAGCTCAAGGCGGTCAGGGTCGTGGCGGTCAGCCTGAGGCGGTCAGAGCAGGGCGCCGGCGCGGCGGAGCCGGCGTTCCCGGAAGGCGAGCAGCGGGGGCAGGCCGATTCGCAGCGCCACGTACGCGGTGACGAGCAGCGCCTCCCAGAACTCGGCGGACCCGATCTGCCCGGAGGCGAGCCGGTCGAGGCCCCACTGGGCGAGCGACAGCATGAGCGGCAGCATGACGGTGAGGAAGAGCCAGACCATGACCGCCATGCCCGCCACGTACAGGAGCGCGAACCAGCGGGCCATGTCGCGGTCGCGCGCCCCTGACGCGGCGAGCTCGGCGGCCTCCGCCTCGGTGAGGCGGAAGAGCCGGTTCTTCACGGTCAGCCAGGTCGTCCGGTAGAGGTTGTGGCAGCGCAGGGCGTTGGCGAGCAGCGCGTACGAGTCGCTGCGCAGCGGCAGCGCGGCCCACTGCCACACGATGGCGACGACCCTGAACAGGATGACGGCGGCGAGCAGGTCGCTCACCAGGCCGGGCGGGATGATCATCCGCAGGGCGAGCGCGACGGCCACGACCACGATCTCGACGGCCATCCCGGCCAGGTAGACGCCGTGACGGCGGTTGCGCGGCACCGCGACGATCTGGGTCAGGTCGGTCTCATAGACGATGTACATGCCGCGGTAGCTGACGCGGAACGTGGCGGGCACGCCGACCGCGCGCCCGGCGAGCCAGTGCCACGCCTCATGCAGCGCGCCGAACGCGATCCCGAGCACCAGCCAGCCGAAGACGGACAGGCCCATGCTGGGCAGGAACCACGCGTCCTGCCAGGAGGGCCGCAGGTCAGGGCGGGCCACGAGGACGGCGATGACGAACACCAGCGCCGCCGCGTACACCGTCCATCCGGTACGCCCGAACAGGCGGGCCGCGGCCTGAGGGCTGATGCCCTCGATCCACCTGATACGGCGGCCGCGCCCGGAGGTGTCGTCGTCGGGCGCGGCGGTGGCGGCATCGAGCAGGCCCGCCGCGGTGAGCCCTTCGATGAAGTCGTCGCCGTCGACCGGCTCTCCGGCCTTCTCACTGGCGCGCGCCGTGGCCTCGGCCACCGACCCGGTCTCCTGCAGGGTGGTGACGAAGACCGCGCCCGGCTCCGGCACCGCGACGAACACGCCCAGGTCCGGCCGGCCCAGCACCCAGGCCTCGCCGTCGAAGGCGACGGTCAGCCGCGCGGCCCGCTCCCGCAGGCCGGCGTCCGTGGACGCGGTCATCGGTTCCCACCACCAAGAAGTGTGATCGCTGTCGAAGTGCGGAAGCGAGGCGGAAGGCGGGGGTCGCTCCCGGAGCGCGAGGGCCGTCGTGAAGGGCGGGGGGTGGCTCCGGGAGCGCGGGTAAACCGCGTGGCACGCGGGCACGTGCCGTGATCGCCTCTTGTGTGTGGGGCCGCGCTCCACACCGGAGAGAAGCGCGGCCCCGCATCATCAGGAGTCCGAACCCGGGTCGGCGTCGACGGTCAGCCGGGTGTTCTCGATGCGCACGATCTCGATCTTCATGGGTCACCTCCCTCCGCAGACTTCACAGTCGGGATCGCGGGTCCATTCGGTGCGGCTGGTGGCGCATCCGCCCGCGAAGTCGATGATGAGCGGCCGGCCCGCGTAGACCGGCGGCTCGAAGCCGGTGAGGTAGCGCAGGACCTCGAAGGCCCCGTACGCGCCGAGCAGTCCGGCGACCGGCCCGATGCCGCGGTTGGGCCTGGGCCCGTCGCGGTAGAGGCGGATCGCGGCGAGGTCGGGGCTGTCCGAGCCGGCGCTCGGCGGCACGCACGCGCGGCAGGCGCTGACGCCCGGCGCGACGGACCACACGGTGCCGGAGGTGACCCACATGCCGCCCCGTACGAACGGCACCCCGTGCCGCACGCAGGCGGCGTTCACCCACAGGTCGATCTGGGCCGGCCGGTCGATGCCCGAGGCCACGACGTCGGGGCGGGTGCGGGCGACCAGCTCGTCGAGCTGCTCGGGGCTCTCCACGCCCATGTCCACGGTCTCGACCTCGATGGACGGGTCGAAGGCGCGGACCCAGTCGGCGGCGCGCTCCACCTTGCGCGAGCCGACGTCGTCCCATCGGTAGAGGTACTGGCGGGCGAAGTTGCGCGGGTCCACGGTGTCCCTGTCGAGCAGGGTCATCTTGCCGACGCCGAGCCCGGCGAGGTGGGGGATGGTGTTGGAGTTGAGCCCGCCGGTGCCGAGCACCAGCACGTGCGACTCGCGCAGCCGGCGCAGCAGGTCCTCGCGGCTGCGCCGGAGGGTGCCGAACGACTCGAAGAAGGCGAGGTTGCTGAAGTGGCGTTCGGCATCGCCGGGGTCGAGCAGGCCGAGGCTGTCCCCGTCCTCCAGCAGGCGTTCCGCGTCGAGCGCCGCGACGGCGGCGGAGACGTCGGAGACCGGCAGCGACAGCTCGTCGGCGAGCTCCTCGACCGTCCTGCCGCCCTGCTCGAGAAGGTCGAGCAGCTTCTCCACCGTCCCCTCGGGGTCGGTGAGGACCAGCCGGTCGCGGGGGTCGTACACGAGCCGCAGCTCGTCCCCGACACGCTCGCGGGCGAGGGTCTTCAGTCTCGGCCTCATCGGTTCTTCAGCGCCCAATCAGTCACGGAAGTGCTGGTCAGACTCTGACAGCCGGGTGCATGGACGCCGCATGGATCCCGCATGGAACGGCGAGGGGTCCGATTGATCCCTTGTCTGACGCTGCACTAGCGTCTCTGACTGTGCGTTGTCAGGCTGTCCGCGTCTCCCTCCTAGGTCCTCTGGAGGCCGTCGTGGACGGCCGGGGGGTGCGCCTGACCGGCAGGCAGCGCGCGTTACTCGCCGCGCTGCTGCTCGACGCGGGCCGCGTGGTCTCGGTCGAGCGGCTGGCCGAGCGGCTGTGGGGCGGGGATCCGCCGCCGTCGGCGGCCGCCCGGGTGCGCGCGCTGGTCGCCGAGCTGCGCCGGGCGATCGGCGAGACGATCGAGACCCGCAGCCCCGGTTATCTCATCCCCGAGGGCACGGTCGAGGTGGACGCCGACGAGTTCGCCGCCCTCGTCAGGCAGGCGGGCGGCACGGGGCCCGCCGAGGCCGTCGCCGCCTACGACCGGGCGCTCGACCTGTGGCGCGGCGACCCGTACCCGGATCTGAGCTGCCCCGTCGCCGAGGCGGAGCGGCACCGGCTGGACGAGCTCAGGGTCGAGGCGATCGAGGGCCGCGCGCAGGCGCAGCTGGAGCTGGGGCGGCATCAGGAGGTCATCGCCGGGCTGGCCAGGCTGGTGGCCGAGCAGCCGCTGCGGGAACGTCCGCACGGCCTGATCATGCTGGCGCTGCACCGGGGCGGGCGCCTGCCGGAGGCGTTGCGGGTCTACCGGGGGTTCCGTGACCGGCTCGTACGCGAGCTCGGCGTCGAGCCTGGCAGGGAGCTGCAGGCCCTGCACCAGCGCATCCTGGCGGAGACCGCGGAGCCGACGGGGCCCGGCGAGCCGGCGCGTACGGCGGAGCCTCAGGAGGAGCCCGCGGCGCCGATCCCCCGCCAGCTTCCCCCGGTCACCGGCCACTTCGTGGGCCGCGAGGAGGAGCTGCGCCGCATGGACGACGGCCGGGTGACGCTCGTGGCCGGTCCCGCCGGGGTCGGCAAGACGGCGCTGGCGCTGCAGTGGGCGCACCGGCGGGCCGGCTGGTTCCCCGACGGGCAGCTCTTCCTCGACCTGCGGGGCTTCGACCAGCGGGCGCCCATGACACCGGCCGAGGCGCTGCCGCTGCTGCTGCAGGGGCTCGGGCATCCGGCCAGGGACATCCCGGTCGAGCTGGACGCGCAGGTCGCGCTCTACCGGTCGCTGCTCGCGGGCCGCCGCGTGCTGCTGGTGCTCGACGACGTCGGCGAGCCCGACCAGGTACGCCCGCTGCTGCCCGGCGACCCCGGCTGCCGCGTGCTCATCACCAGCCGGCACCGGCTGGGCGGCCTGGTCGCGCTGGACGGCGTCGAGCGCATCACGCTCGGCGTGCTGGAGCAGGACGAGGCGCTGCGGCTGATCTCGGCGGGCGTCGGCGAAGAGCGGCTGTCGCGCGAGTCGGAGGCGTCGCGCGAGCTGGTGGCGCTCTGCGGCAGCCTGCCGCTCGCGCTGTCCATCGCGGTGTCCTGGATCGGCGACCACGAGCACCGCAGGATCGGCGACTACGTGCGCGAGCTGGCCGAGCGCGGGCGGCTGGTGCGGCTGCGGGTGGACGGTGACGAGAGCGTGGCGGTGCGGGCGGCGCTCGACCTGTCGTACCGGGCGCTGCCCGAGCCGGCGCGGCGCGCGTTCCGCCTGCTCGGGCTGGCGCAGGGCGCCGGCATCTCCGCCGCGGCCGTCGCCGCACTGGCCGGCACCACCGCGGAGCAGGCGGCGGTCCTGCTCGGCTCGGCGGCGCGGATCCACCTGATCGAGGAGATCGGCCCCGACCGTTTCGCCGCGCACGACCTGGTGTGGGAGTACGCGGCCCAGCGCGGTCTCGCCGAGGACTCCGCCGCCGACCGGGAGGCCGCTCTCCGACGCCTGTACGACCACTACCTGCGCACGGCGGCGGGCGCGCTCACGGCGGCCGGTTTCGAGGTGCCCGAGACGCCCGGCGGCGAACCCGTGGCCTTCGCCGGACGGGAGGAGGCGCTCGCCTGGCTGGACGTCGAATGGGACAACCTGGCCGGGGTGATCGCCTCCGGCGCGCCGCACGCCTGGCTGCTGGTCGAGGCGCTGACCGACGTGCTGCTGCAGTACCGGCGCAGCCGCGTGGAGTGGCTGCGCCTGGCCGAGACCGCGCTCGCCGCCGCGGAACGCGCGGGCGACCTGCGCGGTCAGGCGGCGATGTGCCACTCGATCGGCCGGGCCCGCCTGCTCGTCGCCGACCTCAAGGGCGCGCTCGGCTACCTCGGGCGGGCGCAGGAGCTGTGCCGCCGCGCGGACTGGCCGCAGCAGGAGGCGGCGGTGCTGCAGACACTCGGCGTGGCGCGCAAGCAGCTCGGCGAGCCGCGCCGGGCCATCCCGCTCTACCGGCGGGCCGCGGAGATCAACCGCTCGCTCGGCCTGGTACGCGGCGAGGCCAGGGTGCTCAACAACCTGGCCTCCGCCCACCTCATGCTCGCCCGCCTCGACCAGGCGGAGGAGTCGCTGCTGGCCTGCCTCGGGCTCACGGGCCGGCCCGAGGACGCGCACCTGCGTACGCTGACGCTGGTCAACCTGGCGCTCGTCCGGCAGCGGCAGGCCAGCTTCGCCGACGCGCTCGGTCACCTGGACGAGGCGCTGGCCGTGGCCCAGGGGGCGGGCCTGCTCTACGCCGAGGCGGTCACGTACGAGACGTACGGCTGGGTGCACCGCGACGCCGGCGACCACGTACGCGCGATCGACGCCTTCACCCGCGCGCTCGGCCTCGCGCAGGAGGTCGAGAACCGGCGCTGCCAGATCGCCTCGCTCGCCGGCACCGCCGCCGCCGAGACCGGGCTCGGCCGGGTGGAGGCCGCGCTGGCGCATCTCGGCACGGCGGCCAAGCTCGCCGAGGACACCGGCATGGGCCTCGACCAGGTGCTGCTGGAACGCGCGGAGGTCAGGCTGCGCCAGGGCAGGCACGCCGACGCCCTGCTGGACGCGGGCCACGCGCTGGAGCTGGTGCGCACCGCCAACCCGCTCGACCTGCCCCGCGCGCACCGCCTTCGCGCCGCCGCCCACCTGGCGTCCGGCGACACCGAGTCGTGCGTACGTGAGTGCGAGCGGGCGCTGCGGCACGCCCGCAGGTCGGGGCAGCCGCTGCAGCACGCCCGCGCCCTGACGACGCTCGGGCACGCCCGCAGCAGGGCGGGTGACGACGGCCGGGCGGCCCGCCTCTGGGCGCGGGCCCACGCCCTGTTCACCGGTATCGGCGTGCCGGAACAGCAGGAGACGGCGGCGCTCCTCACCGGTCACTGAGAAATTCCGGGTCCCGTGGTAATCGAGAGACGGCCGCAGGGACTACTGGGTGTGGACGATCCCCAAGAGCGATTCACCGCGCTGTACGACCGGTACTACCGGAACGTGCTCGGCTACGTGCTGCTCCGCGTCGAGGAGGGCGCGGCCGAGGATGTGTGCAGCGAGACGTTCCTGGTGGCCTGGCGGCGGCTCGACGAGTTACCCGAGCAGGTGCTGCCGTGGCTGCTGGGCGTCGCCCGTAACAAACTCGCCAAGCAACGTCAGCTGTGGCACCGGCGTCAGGACCTGGTCGAGCGCATCTCCGCGCTGACCACCGAGCACGAGCACCTGGCCTGGGACGTCGCCGAGCACGTGGTGGACCGGGAGCAGGCCATCTCCGCCCTGCGCGCCCTTCCCGACAAGGACGTGGAGGCGTTGATCCTGGCCACCTGGTACGGCCTGACACCCGAGCAGGCCGCGACCGTCATGGGCTGCTCGGCGCGGACCTTCAACGTGCGGCTGCACCGGGCGCGCAAGCGGCTCGGCCGCGCGCTCCGCCAGGAGGCGCGGGCCGCCAGGTCACCGGCCCGATCACCCCGCAACAGATTCGCCGAGGAGAGCTGACGTGCGCACGACAACCCTCAGGGGGAGGACATGACCGACCGTACGTTCGCCCGGCTCAAGCCGGAGAAGCTGGACGAGCTCGCCGAGGCGGGCTACCGGCGGCGCCGCGACGGCGATCTCGCCAGGGCGTTCGCCGAGGCCCGGGAGGAGACCCGGCCGGAGCCCCGCCGCCTGCCCGCCCGGCGTCCCGTGTTCCTGCTGGCGGCGGGTGCGATCGCCGCCGTCACGGCGGGCGCCGTCGTCGTCTCGACCGGTGTGCTCACCGGCACGCCGCCCGCGCAGGTCCCGCCTCCGGGCACTTCGCAGGTCGCGACCGGCGAGGCGGGGGCGTCGCCGACCGCGAAGATCGACGCGCGTACCTTCCTGCTCGCCGCCGCCGACACCGCCCTGCGCGAGAAGCCCGGCTCCGGCTCCTATTGGTACGTGCGGCAGCGCACGGCCTCACCCACCGGCTACTGGCCGAAGAAGTTCTGGGACGGCGTGGCCAAGCTGCAGCGCCAGGAGCAGGCCGAGATCGACAGGACCGGCGCGAAGGACGACGAGCTGGTCGCCATCAATGAGAAGTACAACAAGAAGCTGGCGGAGCTGCGCGAGAGCGTCTACCCCGACGGCCCGCCGTTCAAGGCGTACGTCGTCGAGACCGAGGAGCAGTGGCGGCCGAAGCAGGCGGGCGGCACCAACCGCACCAAGCGCTCCGACCGCGAGGTGGTCTTCCCCACGCCGCAGGACGAGGCCGAGTGGCGCAGGCTCGGCTCGCCGAAGCTGCTCGATGACCGGTCTCAGAGCGTGGACGACACCCTGCCCAGGCCGCTGTCGATCTCCAACATGGACATCACCCTGCAGAACGTCGGCGACCTGCCCACGTCGAAGAAGGCGCTGGCCGCCCGGCTGCGCGCCCAGTTCGACCGGCTGCCGGACGACGACAAGGAGTTCGACCTCTACCTGTGGCAGACCGCCGTCGATCTGATGACCGCGCCGACCAGCCCCGGCACGCGGGCCGCCGTCTTCCGGATCCTCGCCGACCAGCCGGGCATCCGCTCCGGCGGCGAGGTGAAGGACGCCGCGGGGCGCGAGGGCGTCAGCGTGGCGGTGGACAGCGACGACGGGTACGAGTTCCGGCTGGTCGTCGATGAGGACACCGCCGAGCTGCTGGAGTACGCGGTGGCGGAGAAGGGCGAGGACACCACGCGGGTGACGTTCGAAGAGCTCGGCTGGACCGACAAGCTGGGCCGCCGCCCGCAGAGCTGAGACTCCGCACCTGCCGGAGCCGTGCACCTGAGCCGGAGCGCGCCGCCCCGGGCGCGCTCCGGCCGGTCCGGGGTCGCGTCCGGCTCCGGCGGCCTTCAGCGGTCCCTTCCATGCCCCGGCGGCGGCCTTCAGCGGTCCCTTCCATGCCCCGGCGGCGGCGCGAAAGCGCCCCGCTAGGGTGTGGGGGACGCGCCGCCACGGGACCGGCCGGGTCGCCGGGATTCGGCGCTGGTTCGAGGAAGGGCTGGGTAGCACGATCCGATGACTGAGCTGGTGACCTTCGGTGAGACCATGGCGTTGTTCGCGGCGCGGCGCACGGGGCCACTGCGCTTCGCCCGCGACTTCGACCTCGGCCTGGGCGGCGCGGAGTCCAACGTCGCGATCGGCGTGTCCCGGCTCGGCCACGCGGCCACCTGGGTGGGCCGGGTGGGAGCCGACGAGTTCGGCGACCTGATCAGGTTCACGCTCGCCGGCGAAGGCGTCGACGTGCGGGCCATCGCCGACCCCGGCGCGCCCACCGGCCTGATGATCAAGGGCAGGCGCACGGCCGACCTCATCGACGTGCGCTACTACCGCAAGGGCAGCGCGGGCTCGCGGCTGTGCGCCGACGACCTCGACCCCGCGCTCATCAGGTCGGCCAGGATCCTGCACGTCTCCGCGATCACGCCCGCGCTGTCGGCGTCGGCGCGCGAGGCCGTGCGCCACGCGATGACCGTGGCCAAGGACGCGGGCGTGCCGATCTCGCTGGACGTCAACTACCGCAAGGCGCTGTGGAGCCCCGAGGAGGCCGGTGCCTGGCTGCGCGAGGTCATCGGCGAGGTGGACGTGCTGTTCGCCACCGAGGCGGAAGGCCGGCTGATCGCCGACGTCGATGACGCCGAGGAGCTGGCCGCAGAGCTGGCCAAGCGGGGGCCGCGGCACGTGCTGATCAAGTTCGGCGCCGAGGGCGCGATGGAGCTGTCCGACGGCGCGGTGCTGCGGGCGGAGCCGTACCAGGTGACCGAGGTCGACTCGGTGGGCGCGGGCGACGCGTTCGCGGCCGGGTGGCTGGCCGACTGGCTGGCCGGCGCCGAGCCCGCCGACCGGCTGGCCACGGCGTGCGCGGCGGGGGCGTTCGCGGTCACCTCGCAGGGCGACTGGGAGAGCCTGCCCCGGCGGTCCGACCTCGACCTGCTGCGGCGGCCGTCCGACGGCGTGAGCCGCTGACCGAGTCTTGGAGCGGCGAGGTCCGTACGTGACCACGCTTCAACATGTGGGGCATGAAACGCCCCCTGGGAGAGCTCGAAGCCACGATCATGGACAGGATGTGGTCCTACCGCAGGCCCGCATCCGTCCGCGACGTGCTCGAAGACCTCCGCAAGGAGCGGGAGATCGCGTACACGACGGTCATGACCGTCATGGACAAGCTGCACACCAAGGGCCTGCTCAGGCGCGAGCCGGTCGGGCGGGCCTACATGTACGAGCCCGTCTCCACCAAAGAGGCCTACACCGCCGAGCTGATGCGCCACGCGCTGGCCGCCAGCGGCAACCAGGCCGCCACGCTGGTCCACTTCCTCGAGCGTCTCACGCCGGAGGAGGCCACCGCGCTGGAGACGGCGCTCCAGGTGGTGCCGCCCGGCAGCCGCCGCCCGTAGCCGGGCTCCCCCTGTTTCCGTCCCAGCCTCGCGGGCAGGCGGGGAGGACTACGCAAGGGGGAAGGAATCGGTACGATGACCGACGTTTCGGGTCAGGGCTCGCGGCCGGACGATCAGCGCCCCATCCTCACCAACCGGCAGGGGCATCCGGTCTACGACAACCAGAACCAGCGGACGATCGGCCCGCGCGGCCCGGCGACGCTGGAGAACTACCAGTTCCTGGAGAAGATCAGCCACTTCGACCGCGAACGCATCCCCGAGCGCGTCGTGCACGCCAGGGGCACGCTCAGCTACGGCTACTTCGAGTCGTACGGCAAGCTCGGCGACGAGCCGATCGCCCGCTACACCAGGGCCAAGCTCTTCCAGGAAGAGGGCAAGCGCACCGACGTGGCCGTACGCTTCTCCACCGTGATCGGCGGGCGCGACTCGGCCGAGACGGCCCGCGACCCGCGCGGCTTCGCCGTCAAGTTCTACACCGAGGACGGCAACTGGGACCTCGTCGGCAACAACCTCGCCGTCTTCTTCATCAGGGACGCCATCAAGTTCCCCGACGTGATCCACTCGCTCAAACCGGACCCCGTCACGTTCCGCCAGGACCCCAACCGGATCTTCGACTTCATGTCGCAGACGCCGGAGAGCATGCACATGCTCGTCAACCTCTTCAGCCCGCGCGGCATCCCCGCCGACTACCGGCACATGCAGGGCTTCGGCGTGAACACGTACAAGTGGGTCAACGCGGAGGGCGAGACCCGGCTGGTGAAGTACCACTGGATCCCCAAGCAGGGCGTGCGCAGCATGACCCAGGCCGACGCCGCCGCCGTCCAGGCGCACGACCTCGGCCACGCCACCAAGGACCTGCACGACGCCATCGAGCGCGGCGACTTTCCCGAGTGGGAGCTGCGCGTGCAGATCATGACCGACGACGAGCATCCCGAGCTGGACTTCGACCCGCTCGACGACACCAAGGTCTGGCCGGAGAACGAGTTCCCCGCGCTGCCGGTCGGCCGCATGGTGCTCGACCGCAACGTGCAGAACCAGTTCGCCGAGAACGAGCAGGCCGCGTTCGGCACCGGCGTGCTGGTCGACGGGCTCGACTTCTCCGACGACAAGATGCTCATCGGCCGCACGTTCTCCTACAGCGACACCCAGCGCTACCGCGTCGGGCCCAACTATCTGCAGCTCCCGGTCAACCAGACCAAGGCCGAATGCAGGACCAACCAGCGCGACGGCCAGATGACGTACTTCGTCGACACCGGCGGCGAGGACCCGCACATCAACTACGAGCCGTCGCTGCGCGGCGGGCTGCGCGAGGCGCACTATCCGCACCCCGACGAGGTCGGCCCGGTCGTCTCCGGCCGGCTCACCCGCAAGCGCATCCCGCGTACCAACGACTACAAGCAGGCAGGCCAGCGGTACCTGCTGATGGAGGAGTGGGAGCGCGACGACCTCGTCGGCAACCTCGTCACCAACCTCCAGCAGTGCGACCGGCCCATCCAGGAGCGCATGGTCTGGCACTTCCTGCTCGCCGAGGACGACCTCGGCCTGCGCGTGGGCGAGGGCCTCGGCATCACACCCGACGACGTCTCGCACCTGGAGCCGCTGCAGAGCCAGGACCTCACCGACGAGGACCGCGACCGGCTGGCCAAGCTGGGCAGGAACGGGCCGCGCGACGTCGAGAACCTGAAGATGACCCACTGCGTCCCGAACGAGCGGGCGGTGCACGCCGAGGCGTGACGCGCACGCGGGGCGGGCCTCCTGCGAGGGGCCCGCTCATCGCATCCGCTGGGGTCGTCAGGCCGGCCAGCGTTCGACGCGCCGCCAGTGTCCACGCCACTCGGCGAACCACGTCGCGAACCACGGATGGGCCCCGGCCAGCGGCATGATGTACGCGACCGTCTCCAGGTAGTAGCGCCGCTGAAACCGCCACGGCATGCGCTGCAGCTCCTGTACGTTGCTCACCCGGTCGGCCAGCTTCACCAGCACCGCCTTGGGCAGCGCCTTCACCAGCGAGGCCAGGTGGTCGGCCTTCGCACCGCCCGGCGGCCTGGTCACCCACCGCACCAGCGCGCCCACCTCGGGCCCGAACCGGCGCGCGACCTCCGCCTCGGTGCAGGGCGTGTCCTCCAGGACGTCGTGCAGCACGATCGAGACCAGCACGTCCCTGTCGCTCAGCCCGGCGCCGCGCACCGCCACCTCCAGCGCCTCGAGAAGATGCTCCAGGTACGGCCGCCCCGTCGGCCGCTGCTGCACGCCGTGCCTGCGCCGGGCGAAGGCGACCGCGTCACGCAGGGCGTCCACGGTGGGCGCGGGGAGCGCCGCGGCCAGCGGGCCCTCCGCGTGCGCCCAGGACGGCCAGCTCGTGAAGATCTCCATCGCGCTCCTTCGTCTGTGATCGTGCCGCGCGCGTGTCCTAGGCTGAGAATATGGCCGAGATCGCGGTGCCCGACGGGTCGTGGACGTTTGATGGGGAAACGCTGCGTATCGTCCCCGGGAGCGATAAAGGCATCGATGAGCTGCGCAGAGCTCTCGGCGACATCGACGTTCCGCTCGAGGCCATCGCGGGGGTGTCGTTCGAGCCCGGGCGCAAGGGCGGCCACCTGAGATTAAGGCTGCGCAAGGGCGCCGACGCGCTCTACGACGTGGTCGCGGGGGCGCTGACGCCGCCCGCCGACCCGTACCGGCTGGCCGTGCCCAAAGGCCGCACGGGCGCGGCCGAATACTTCGCCGACGAGGTGCGCGACACCCTGCGGGTCTTCCAGACGCCCAGCGGCCCCTGCGAGCACTACCTCGTCCGCGTCCCCGACGTGCCCATCACCGCCACCGCCGGCGACGGCACGGTCTCCTTCGACGGCGAGCGCATCCGCCTGGAGTGGACCGGCTGGGCCAGCAGCGACAAGGAGAAGCTGGGCCCGCAGGAGTTCCCGCTGACCGACGTGGCGAGCGTGGAGTGGAAGCCGCAGTCCGGCATGGGCTACGGCAGCCTGCGCTTCCGCCTCAAGGGCGGCGGGCCCGGCCTGGCACCGGACAAGGACCCGCGCTGCGTCTCGTGGGGCGTGCAGCGCTACGGCGGCACCACCGCCCTGGTGGCCGCGGCCGTGCTCGCG
Source organism: Nonomuraea sp. NPDC052634 (assembly GCF_040678535.1). Lineage (NCBI taxonomy): Bacteria > Bacillati > Actinomycetota > Actinomycetes > Streptosporangiales > Streptosporangiaceae > Nonomuraea > Nonomuraea sp. NPDC052634. Next base: position 421,108 of record NZ_JBFATY010000002.1, read on the forward strand.
CGCCTGCCGCGCGATGTGCCCGAGCCGCCCCAGCCGCTGCCCGCGCCGCCCGCCGACGACGTGCACGACGCGGTGCTGCGCCGCCTGGCCGAGCTGGGCCGGCTGCACCAGTCGGGGGTGCTGACGGATGAGGAGTTCGCCGCGGCCAAGCAGGCCATGATCCGCCGCCTCCAGGAGACGTGACGGGCCGCCGCGCCCTTCCTGACGCACCTTTATCGAGTGGCGACGCGCCCGCAATGACCGGGGATGCCCTTTATTGGGTGGCGGAGTGCCGCGTCCCCTGTGAGAGGCTGCGGAGACCCCGACGACGAGGAGGAGCCGGTGACCGTGACACCTGACGAGGAGCGGCTGCTGCGCCGCGCGATCGAGCTGGCCGCCGAGGCGCGGGCGGGCGGCAACCCGCCGTTCGGCTCGCTGCTCGCCGGCCCCGACGGCACGATCCTGGCCGAAGAGCGCAACAGCACGCTCACCGACCGCGACATCACCGCGCACCCCGAGCTGAAGCTGGCCCGCTGGGCGGCCCGCGAGCTCGACCCGGACACGGCGGCGGCCACCACCATGTTCACCAGCTGCCAGCCGTGCGGCATGTGCGCAGGGGCCATCGCCCGCTCGGGGCTCGGCCGGGTCGTGTACGCGCTGTCCGGCGAGCAGCTCGACGGGCTCAAGCCGCCCGGCAGCGCCTTCACCGACCCGCCCAGCACCGGCCCGGCCCTGTACGACGAGGCCCGGGTTCCCGTCGAGGGCTACTACCGCTAGGCAACGCCATCACCCTTCGCTTACGATCGACCACGCAAAGTGATGTTCGATCGTTCGTCCAGGAGGGGCAATGTCCATGACCATCCGGATGGCCGCGGCCGCCGGCGCGTTCGCGCTGCTGACGATGGGGCTCACCGCGTCGCCGGCGGCGGCCGCCACCCACCTCGACTGCCACACGTTCGTCCACGCGATCGACCGCGACCTCGGCATCGCGTCTTGCACCAACCGCACGGGCCGCGCGTGGATCTTCCGCGCCGTGGTGGTCTGCGGCATGGCCCCTGACGTGGTCGGCGAGTGGGTCCGCCTCGAGCCCGGCGGCTCCGGCGAGTCGCAGGGCTACTGCGGCGGCATCCTCACCACCGGCGTGGGCGCGGTCGGCGTCGACGAACGCCCCGCCTGACCGGCCGTCCTGGCGACCCCACGGCGGGCACCTGAACGCGGCGCCCGCCGTCCCGCCGAATGCGCGGCCCGCCACAGCCGTTCCCGCCGTGGAGCGCCCACCGTGACGACGCCATCCCGAGGCGACGCGGCAAGCTCCTGCCGTGCCTACGCCTTCGCGACGCCGTCCACCCCTTCACCGCCTTCTCAGGAGTGCAGTCTTCGTCTGCTGGACGTAGGGAGCCGATGAGGACGAGGCCGGCTGCGATCACGTAGGCCGCGCGTCCACGGCACCTCGTGCCGGTCTTGCCCGCCTCCCACGCGAAGACGGCGACGCCCACCGCCCGGGGCAAAGACGCCCCACCGCCTGGGGCGAAGACGCCCCACCGCCTGGGGTGAAAGCGCCGCAGACGCAAGAAACCCCAGCCCGGTCATCCCGAGCTGGGGTTTTGCTGTGGTGCGCCGCCAGGGACTCGAACCCCGGACCCGCTGATTAAGAGTCAGCTGCTCTGACCAACTGAGCTAGCGGCGCAACGGGGTTAACTCTATCAGCCCTCGGACAGTGCCCGCGCCGCCCAGGCACATCCGTGCTCATCCGGTCCCTGACGACACGATCACGCCAGGCGGGCCGCCAGCTTCTCGTACGCCCCCAGCACCAGGTCCCAGAACGCCGGCACATCCATGGACGTCGCGACGAGGGCGTTGGCCTGGCGGCCTTCGACGCGGAAGTCCGTCACGGTCATGCCCCTGGTGTACTGCCCGGCGGTCTCCACGTTCACCACGGCGGGCACGCAGGTGAACAGCGACGGCCGCAGCACGTACGCGACCGCGCATGCGTCGTGGATCGCGGGCCCGCCCTCGGCCGTCACCATCCCGTAGTACTGCGCGGCCGGCACCAGCAGCTCCGACAACCGCCCGAGCGGCCGCATGCGCTCCAGCACCGGCGAGGTCACGGCGGCGGTCAGCGTCACGTCGAGACCCAGCATCTTGACCGTCCACCCGGCCTCGAAGGCGATCGCGGCGGCCTCGGGGTCGGCCAGCATGTTGAACTCGGCGGCCGGGTTGTGGTTGCCGCGCGTGAAGGAGCCGCCCATGATGACGAAGTCGCGGGCCCATTCGACGATGCGCGGCTCACGGCGTACGGCGAGCGCGATGTTCGTCAGCGGCCCCACCGCGACCAGCGTGATCTCGCCGGGCGCGGCCCGCAGCGTCTCCACGATGAAGTCGACCGCGTGCCCCTCGGAGGGTCCCCGCGTGGGGGCGGGCAGGACGACGTCCCCGAGCCCGGTGGGCCCGTGCACGTCGGCGGCCCGGACCGTGCGGCGCAGCAGCGCGCCCGCGCTGCCCGGGGTGACCGGCACGTCGCCCATCCGCAGGAACTCGCGCAGCGCCAGCGCGTTGGCGGTGGTGAATTCCAGGTCCACGTTGCCGCCGACGGTGGTGATGCCCACGAGGTCGATCTCGTCCGACGAGCCGGCGGCCAGCGCCAGGGCGAGTGCGTCGTCTATCCCCGGATCGCAGTCGATGAGAACTTTCTTCACTCACCGGAGGATACGCACGGATCAGGCCGGCGTAACGCAGGGATCGGACCGGGATTACGCCCGAGTCGGGCCGAGGGTCCCGGGCCGGGCCGAGGGCCCCAAATCGAGCCGAGGGGTCCCGAATCAGGAATGGGTCCCGAATCAAGCCGAGGGTCCCGAATTCGGGCCGAGGGGTCCCGAGTCGGCCGAGGGATTACGCCTGGATCCGGCCGGGGGTCGCGTACGCATGGATCGGGCCGGGCAGTTCCCCCAAATCTGCCCGGCCCGATCGGCGGCGGTCCAGGCCGGCGTCTTCCCCCAAAAACGCCGGCGGTCCCGCACTTTGCGGCCCGCGGTCCCCCTCCGCGTCCGCATCGGTGAAGGTCCTCGCGGTCAGTCGCCAGTGCTCCTGACCTGCTACTACGCTACCGAGACGAATGCAACGGTCGCGTCATAACGGGGTCGAATATCTGTTTAATCCCAACTACGGAAGCTCCAACCGGACTTCAGTGCCGTCCTGCAACGACCGGCTCACCGTGCAGTACTTCTCGTGCACCCGGTGGGCGACCGCCTCGAACACCTCGCCGGCCTCCTCCGACGGCAGCTCGACGTCGTACGTCACCGTGACCGTCCCCAGCTTGTTGGGCTCGATCTTCTCCGACTCGACGGTCATCGCCAGGCGCACCAGCCGGTGACCCCGCTTGGCGGTGAGCGGCTCGACGGTGACGATGTTGCACCCGCCGACCGCCGCCAGCAGCAGCTCGACCGGGGTGAACACCCCCTCCTGATCGCCGCCGCCGATCGCAACCTCGGCGCCGCGGGCGTTCGTCGCCCGGAATCCGCCGTCTTCAGTCCGCTCCACACGCACGTTAGCCATGTTTCTAGACCCTACTCAGACGGCTTTCATGTTCGGTCCGCAAGGTTGAGGTATGGCTAGCGAGGCGAATCCTCAACAGGGGCCGATCCTCTTCTGGAGCGGCGTCGCGATCGCCGAGTTGGGGGCGATCCAGCCGGGTTTCGGCGCTCCGTGGACTCCTTCCGCCTACGCCGCGGCGGCGCTGCTCGTCGCCCTCGGCTTCGTCACCGTCAAGGCCGCCGCGTATCTCCGCACCGAGGAGGCCAGGCAGCGCCTGCGGCTAGGCGGCTATCTCACCGGAGCGCTGCTGGTGGCGCACGAGTTCGGCGGGACGACCGCCGTCAGTGGCTTCGGCCGGGTGTGCTCGCTCCTGCTGTACGCGGCCGCGGCCGTGATGGCCGTACTGAGCCACCGCGCGCCCCGGACCTCCAGACCGTCTCTGCTGATCGCGACCGGGCTCGACCCCAGGACGCTGCACGAGCGGCTGGCGGACGAGCCGGGCACCGTCGCCGTCTACCGCACCGAGCGGGTCACCGACGAGCTGCGCGAGCTGCAGGCCCGCTACCGCGTCATCCTCGTGGAGGGCGCCGAGCACGATCCGCGCGCCAAGGAGCGGGTGAGCGCGTCCGGGCTCGGACGTGAGATTCCCGACATCGCCGAGCGCGAGGTGGTGGTGGCAGGTCCGCGCCGCTTTCAGCGTTATGTAGGTGGGGCGCTGTCGCGCCTGGCCGTGCCGAGGTCACAGATCCATTTCAGTTCTGACCTCAAGGTTTAGGCTTACCATACGAGCGATCTGACAGCGTGGACGGCGGACAAGGAGGCAAGATGACGACTTCTGATCGTTTCCAGTCCGTGACGACTTCCATCGCCGAGTCCGCGATGACCTCTCATATCGCCGAGCCCGCCACGGCTCCCCTGACACCGGCCACGGCGGCGTCCTTCCCGGGCAGCAGCCGCACCGAGACCTTCATGGGCCGGCCGGTCACCATCGAGATCCGCACCCCGCTTCCGGCGCGCGAGCTGACCCCGCTGATGGACGACGCCTTCGCCTGGCTGCGCTGGGCCGAGGACACCTTCAGCCCGGCCAAGGAGGACAGCCAGATCAGCCGGCTCAACCGCGGCCTGACCCTCAAGCAGATCCCCGAGCTGATCGAGGTGCTGCACCGCTGCGACGAGCTGAGCGAGTCCACCGGCGGCTGGTTCGACGCCCGCATCAAGGGCGTGACCGACCCCTCCGGCTACGTCAAGGGCTGGGCACTGGAGCGACTGTCCCGCGCGCTGCTCCAGGCGGGCGCGGGCGACCACCGCATCACGGCGGGAAACGACGTACGCGTGCGCGGCTCCCACGCCCCCGGCAGGCGCTGGCGGGTGCCCGTGCGCGACCCGCGTACCGGGAAGATCCGCCGCACCGTGCTCGCACACGACCTCGGCATCGCCACCTCCGGCGGGTCCCGCGTGCTCGACCCGCACACCGGCGAGGTCCGCGACACGCTGGGCTCGGTCACCGTCATCGGCCCCGACCTGGGGCTCGCCGACGCGTACGCGACGGCCATGTACGCCATGGGCCCCATCCAGGCCCGCCGCTTCGCGAACGAGCTGGCCGCGAAGGGCTGCTACGAGACGCTGATCGTGCTGCACGACGGGCAGGAGCTGACCACGCCAGGCTTCGCGACCTACAACGACCGGCGCGCCCGCCTGGCCGGCTGACCGAGCCGCGCCTCACCCCCTCCGGTCCGCACCGCGTGACGCGGACCGCACGTCACGCTCCGCTCACGACTCTGACCGGGCGCGCGCACGGGAGACCCGTGCGCGCCCCCGGCGCTCAGGCATCCGGATGTTTACGCAGGTAGTCGAGATAGATCGGGCGCAGCGCCTCGCCCAGCTTGCCCTCGCCCGCCACGAGAGCGTCGCTCAGCAGCGCCGAGACCCTGCTGAGGTCGTTGGCGCTCTCATCGTGGTGACCGCTGGCGGCCTCGGCCGCCGGGATCACTTTCAGCAACTCCCATAGGAACCCCAGGTCCCCGTGGCGTACGGCGTAGCGCACCGCCCGGTCGTGCAACTCGGCGGCCGGCAACGACTCGAGCCCGTTCGCGTCCATGTCGGTTCCTCCCCTGCACGCCTCTTCCCCCCGATGTCCGTCGATAACCGGAGACTACGCAGAGTGATCGGCGGGCATCGTTCTGACGGCGCCCCTATCGACCACTGAGCTCAAGTGGGAGGATCAACCAGCGTGAGATTCATCATCAGAACGCTCGCAGCGGCAGTCGCGCTGTGGGTGGCCATCCAGTTGCTCGACGGCATTGAGGTCGACGCCCCCGCGAACTCGGCCAAGTACTGGGGTGTCCTGGTGCTCGTGGCGTTGATCTTCGGTGTCGTCAACGCCATCGTCAAGCCGATCGTGAAAGCGCTCGGCTGCGCCATCATCGTGCTCACGCTGGGCCTGTTCCTGCTCGTCATCAACGCGGCGATGCTGCTGCTGACGAGTTGGATAGCGGGCGAGCTCGGCATCCCCTTCCATGTGGACAACTTCTACCCGGCCGCCTTCTGGGGCGCGATCATCATCAGCGTGGTGAGCTGGCTGCTCAGCGCGTTCGTCCCCGACGGCGACTAGACACGCACCATCCATGGAGCTCGACGGTTCCGGCCTGACGTGCGCGCGAGTGCACGAGGCCGCCTGTGAAGGGGCCCGGGTCTCGATCGCCTCCCTCGATCGGGCCCGGGCCGCGTGGGCCACCGCCCAGGAGCTGACCGGCCGCCCGGTGTACGGCAGGAGCACGGGAGTCGGCGCGAACCGGGACGTGCTCCTGGAGGGCGGCGGCCTCGACCTGCTGCGCAGCCACGCGTGCGGTGCGGGCCCGCCCGTCGAACCCGCCAGGGCCAGGGCGATGCTCGTGGTCCGGCTCAACCAGCTCCTCGCGGGCGGCTCGGGCATCGAGCCGGGCGTGTGCGAGGCGCTCGCGTACGCGATCAACCACGGTTTCACGCCGCCGCTGCGCACGTACGGGGCGATCGGCACCGGCGATCTGACCGCGCTGTCCACGACGGCGCTCTGCCTGCTCGGCGAGCTGCCCTGGAACCGCGAGCCAGGAGTGGCGGCGCCCGAGCCGCGCTTCCCGCTCGCCTCCAGCGACGCGCTGCCGTTCATCAGTTCGGGCGCGGCCACGCTGGCCGACGCCGCCATCGCGGTGCACCGGCTGCGCCGGCTCATGGAGGCCGCGATCGAGGTGGCCGCCATGTCGTTCGCCGCCGTGGACGCCTCCGCCGAGCCGCTGGCCGCCGTCGTGCACGAGGCGCGCCCGCACCCCGGCCAGGCGGCGGTGGCGGCGGCGCTGCGCGGCCTGGTGGCGCACGAGCCCAGCACCCGCGTTCAGGACCCGTACGGCTTCCGCGCCTTCGCCCAGGTGCACGGCGCGGCCGTGGACGCGCTCGACCGCGCGGTCACCGCGATCGAGACCGACCTCAACGCCTCGGCCGAGAACCCGCTCTTCGCCGAAGACCTGGCCTGGCACAACGGCAACTTCCACTCGGCGCCCGTGGCGCTGGCGCTGGACGCGCTGCGGCCCGCGCTCGTGCAGACCGCGCAGCTCAGCGCCGCCCGCCTGGCCACGCTCATGGACCCGGCCTACACCGGCCGCCTGCCCTTCCTCGCCGACCGTCCCGGCGCGTCCGGCATGCTGATCCTGGAATACGTCGCCCAGGACGCGGTCGCCGAGCTGCGCCACCTCGCCGCGCCGGTGACCACGGGCACGGCGGTGGTCTCGCGGGGCGCGGAGGACCACGCCGGCTTCGCCACCCAGGCGGCCCGCCACACGCTGCGCTGCCTGGAGCCGCTGGAGATCGTGCTGGCCTGCGAGCGTACGGCGGCGGCCCGCGCGCTCGACGCCCCCGCGCCCGACCGCCCGCTCACGGCCGACCTTGAGGAGTCGCGCCAGGCCCTCACCCGCGCCCTCCCGAACTGAAGCCGCTCCCGGCGACCACCCCGCACCAGCCCCACCGCAACCACGCCAGCCTGACCACCGCACCAGCCCCACCGCAACCACGCCGGGCTGACCACCGCGCGAACCCCGCCAAGCCGCGCCGGGCCGCCCCGGCGACATGACCGCCCCGCGCGTAGCTCCGTCAGGCCCCGGAGCGGCGGGCCACCGAGCCGCGTTCGCGCAGCGTCGGCTTCTGCACGACCCGCCGCCTGCGCGCCCCGCCGTCCGCCGCCGCCGCGATGAGCCGCACGGCGGCCCTGACGATGCCGTCGATGTCCCAGTCGACCGTGGTGAGCCCCGGGCTGAGCAGCCCCGACATCGGATGGTCGTCGTAGCCCATGACGGACACGTCGCCGGGGATCGACAGGCCCAGCTCGGCCGCCGCCGCGTAGACGCCGTACGCGATCGAGTCGCTGAAGCAGAACACCGCGCTCGGCTGCTCGCCCGACAGCACCCGCAGGGCGGTCGCGGTGGCGCCGGCCAGGTCGTGGGGCGCGGTGGTCAGCTCGATGTCGAGCCGCAGGCGCTCGGCCTCGGCCGAGACGTGGACGTCGGCGGGCCGGTCGGGGGTGCTCGGCCGGGTGGGCGTGAGCACGGCGATGCGGCGGTGGCCGAGCGCGTGGAGGTGCTCCAGGGCGAGCGTGACGCCGCGCCGGTTGTCGAAGACGACCTCACCGGCCGTACCGGTGATGGAGTCGCCGATCGCGACCACCGGCACCGACTCGCACAGCTCGGGCCAGAACGCGGCGGCGGGATCGATGGGCTGCACGATCATGCCGTCGACGCGCTGGTCGCGGAGCTGCTGGGCCAGGGCGCGCTCGCGGGCCGGGTCGCCGACCGCGTCGAGGATGAGGGCGTAGCGGTCCTTCTCCCGCAGGCCCCTGCTGATGCCGACGGCGAGCGACTGCTGCCACAGGTCTTCGAGCGAGCCGCACAGCAGGCCGATCATGCCGGTGCGGCCGCTGGCGAGTGCCCTGGCGATGGGGTCGGCCTCGTAGCCGAGCTCGGCGGCGGCGGCGCGGACCCGCTCCATGGTCTCCTCCGACACCTGAAGGCCGCGCAGTGCGTAGGAGACGGCCGCCGGCGACAGGCCCGTGGCCCGCGCCACCTCACGGATCGTGGCTCTCTTCCGAGGCATTCAGCCAGCCTATTGCGTGGGACCGGCGAGAGCCGCTTTCCCGTGAGAGCTTGTCGCTTTTACGTAAGAAACGCCCGTTGACATGACCTTCGTGAAGCGTTTCACTGAACCGTATCACTGAAACGGTTCACTCTGACCCTTGCGCAGGCAGACCGGTTTACATGTATTGTGAGTAGGAAATGGCGGGGAAGGAGGGAGTGACGGCATGACGATCGACGTGCACCAGCACTTGTGGACGCCCGGATTCGTCGATGCGCTGCGCACCAGAACCCGCCCGCCGTACCTCGACGGCTGGACGCTGATCCTCGACGGCGAGCCGCCGTACGAGGTGAACCCCGCCGATCACGAAGGGCGCGACACGACCGGCCTGGAGCTCGCGCTGGTGTCGCTGTCGAGCCCGCTCGGCATCGAGTTCCTGCCGCCCGAGGACGCCTGGCCGCTGATCGACGCCTACCACGACGGCGCGCTCGCGCTGGGCGAGCCGTACGGCGCGTGGGCGGCCACCTGCCACAGCGACATCGACCCCGAGCGCCTGGCCAAGGATCTCGACCGCGGCTTCGCGGGCCTGCAGATCCCCGCCACGGCCGTCCCCGACGACCGGATCCTCGAAGTCCTGACCGGCAGGAACCTGCCGCTGTTCGTGCATCCGGGGCCGGCCGCGCTGACCCCGGGCACGCCGCCCTGGTGGCCCGCGCTGGTGCCGTACGTCCAGCAGATGCACCAGGCATGGCACTACTTCCACGCCGTCGTCCGGCCCAGGCATCCCCGGCTGCGGGTCTGCTTCGCGCTGCTCGCCGGCCTCGCGCCGCTGCACTCCGAACGCCTCATCACCAGGGGCGGCGGCGGGCGCGGCCTGGTGGACCGCGACTTCTTCGTGGAGACCTCCTCCTACGGCCCGCGCGCGATCGACGCGATCGTCCGCGAGCTCGGCATCGACGTCGTGGTCAACGGATCCGACGCCCCCTACGCCACCGCACCCGATCCCGGGCTCGGCGCGGCCGCAGGCCACGCCATCCGGGTGGTCAACCCCCGTCGTCTGCTGAACAGAAAGGAGACTCGTACGTGAGCACTGACCAGATCCAGGACGGGGGCACCTGCTCCAGGCTCCCCGAGCGCACTCTCGACCGGCGCGAGCTGCGCGACCTGGTGGACGAGCTGGCCGCCCATCCGGAGGAGTGGCGCGACCAGGTGGACTTCCCCGCCGAGGGCGGGCGGCACTACGCCTCCCTCTACCGCGACGCGTACGTGGACGTCTGGCTGCTGTGCTGGCGTCCGGAGGACGACACGGGCTGGCACGACCACGACATCTCCTCGGGGGCGGTGCGCGTGGTGCAGGGCGCGCTGCGCGAGTGCAACCCGCGCATCGGCGGCGAGCACCTGGAGACGGTGGTGACGGAGGGTCAGTCGTTCTCGTTCGGTCCCGACCACATCCACCGGCTGACGGGCGCAGTGGACCAGAGCGTGTCCATCCACGCGTACTCGCCGCCGCTGTGGCGGCTCGGCCAGTACTCCATCGACGGCACGGGCGTCATGCGCCGCGTCTCGGTGAGCTACGCCGACGAGCTGCGTCCCATCGACGAGCCGGTCCCGGAGCCGATCACCGGGCAGGAGGCCGTGCCCGAGGCGCAGCCGGTCGGGTCAGTCGCCTGAGGCCGCACGCGCCCGCGCGGCGGGCCTGAGCACGCAGCAGCTTCCGCAGGGCTCCACGTCCGGCAGGGTGATCCACAGGCAGCAGGTCCTGCGGAAGTAGCCGTCGCCGGCGGGCTCGATCAGCCCGTCGAGCGGCGGCCCGATCAAGCGCAGCAGCTCCATGTAGTCGCCGGGCACGATCGTGGTCAGCGGGTGGGCGAACGCCTCCGCCGTGGAGCCCCACAGCGTGCGCTCGCCCACCTTGGTCAGCGCGTTGATCGCCTCGACCAGCGGGCGCTGCGACTCCTCCAGCGCTTCGCGGATGGCGCCGACGCCGGTGTCCCAGCGCACGCGGGAGGCGGCCAGCGTCACCCCGGCGGGCGAGACCTGGAAGTACGTGGCGTCGAACGGCATGATCGGCACCCGCCCGCCGAGCGCCCACCCGAGCGCCAGCGGCAGCGCGTGCCAATAGCCGTAGGTCTTCCAGAACAGCGCCGCGCCGACGTGCCTCGGGGCGTTCCAGCGCGCGGCCGTCTCGTCCACCAGCTCGGTCAGCAGCGTGTACGGCTCCCGCACCAGCTCGGTGACCGGGGTCCAGGAGCCGTCAGGGTCGATGACGAGGCCGGGCACCACTCCGAGCACCCCGCCGCGCTCGTCCGCCAGCCGCCGGAGCGTGTCGGTCAGCACGCGGGACTCCCCTTCGATCATCGTCGGGCTCCCTCCAACGTAGCAGGGCGACCGGCCAGCCATCCGGCCACGAGCTGCACCACCAGTACGCCGAGTCCGGCCGAAAGCGGCACCGTCCAGCCGCCGGAGATCTCCCTGAGGTAGCCGAACAGCATCGGGCCGAGCGCCGCGACGACGTAGCCGACGGACTGGGCGACCGCGGACAGCGCGGTCACGGCCGCAGGGTCGGCGGGACGCAGCGCGATGATCAGCAGCGCCAGCGCGAACGAGGCGCCCTGGCCGATGCCCAGCACGATCATCCACACCCACGGCAGCGTCGTGGGGGCGAGCAGCATGCCGAGGTAGCCGAGCACGGTCAGCACGCACGCGCCCACCACGTACGGCACCTGCGAGGCGCGCCGCCCGGCCAGCACGGGCACCGCGAGCGAGGTGCCGACCTGCACCGCGTTGGTCAGGCTGAGCAGGTAGCCGGCCTGGTCGGCGGGCAGCCCCGCTTCCAGGAAGATGGTGGGGAGCCAGGCCAGCATGACGTAGAAGGTGAGCGATTGCAGCCCCATCAGCGCGGTGACGTACCAGGTGACGCGGCTGCGCAGCACGGCGCCGAACGGGCGCGGGCCGTCGGAGCCCACCTGCGGCCTGCCGCGCAACGCCTGCGGCAGCCAGAGCAGTGCCGCGAGCAGCGCGGGCACGGCGAGCAGCGCCGTGACGCCGCGCCAGCCGGCGCCGGTGGCGTGCTCGACGGGGACCACCAGCGCGGAGGCGAGCGCGGCACCGGCGACCACGGCCGAGACGTAGACGCCGGTCATGAGGTTGACGCGGGTGGGGAAGTGCTGCTTGACGACGCCGGGCATGGAGACGTTCATGACCGCGATGGCGGTGGCGGCCAGGGCGGAGCCGATGTAGAGCAGCGGCGCGCCGTCGAGCCCGCGTACGGCGACGCCCGCGGCGATGACGAGCAGGCCGGCGAGCAGCGTGCGGTCGAGCCCGATGCGGCGCGCGAGCAGCGGCGTGACCGGCCCGAACACGCCCAGGCAGACGACCATGACGGTGGTGATCGCGCCGCCGCCCGCGGGGCTCAGGCCCACGTCGCCCATGATCTCGTCGAGCAGCGGGGAGACGCCCGCGATGGCCGGGCGGAGGTTGAGCGCGGCCAGGGCGAACCCGGCCACGAGCACGGCGGATCTCAACGACATAGACGACCACTCTGGCACAACCGCTTGACAACGTTGTCCGCCCCTCCCGAGTAGGAAATGATCCAGGCGTGAGACCGACGATGAAGGACGTCGCCTCGGCGGCCGGCGTCGCGCTCAAGACCGTCTCGCGCGTCGTGAACGGCGAGCCCGGCGTCCACCCGGCCACCGCCGAGCGCGTGCGCGCGGCCATCGAGCGGCTCGGCTACAGCCGCAACGAGAGCGCGCGCGTGCTGCGCAGAGGCAGGACCGCCACGATCGGGCTGGTCATCGAGGACGTGGCCGACCCGTTCTACTCGGGGCTGAGCCGGGCGGTCGAGGACGTCGTGATCGAGCACGGCTGCCTGCTGCTGAGCGGCTCGTCCGGCGAGGAGCCCGGCAGGGAGCGGGAGCTGGTCGAGACGTTCTGCGCGCGGCGCGTGGACGGGCTGATCGTGGTGCCGGCCGGTGACGACCACACCTATCTGCGGCCCGAGCTGGAGGCGGGGACGCCGGTGGTCTTCGCCGACCGGCCGCCGGGCGCGGGGCTCGACGTGGACACCGTGCTGGCCGACAACGCGGGCGGTGCGCGGCTGGCGGTACGCCATCTGATGGCGCACGGGCACCGCAGGATCGCCTTCCTCGGCGACGACCCGGCCATCTTCACCGCAGCCGAGCGGCGGCGCGGCTACCGGGACGAGCTGGGCGGCCTGTACGACGAGCGGCTGGTGGCCATGCGGCCGCCGTCGCTGGAGGCGATCCGTACGGACCTGGAGCGGATGCTCGCCCTCGACGACCCGCCGACGGCGCTGTTCACCGGCAACGGCCGCTACACCGTGACGACGCTGCGGGCGCTGGAGAGGCGGCGGATCGCGCTGGTCGGGTTCGACGACTTCGAGCTGGCCGACCTGCTCGACCCGGGGGTGACGGTGGTGGCGCAGGATCCGGCGTGGATGGGGCGGGTCTCGGCCGAGCTGCTCTTCCGCCGCCTGGGCGGCGACACCGGCCGTTCGGAGCACGTGGAGCTGCCGGTACGCCTCATCGTGCGCGGCTCGGGCGAGCTGCCCCCGACCGGCTTCTGAGGGCGAGCCGCCCCTGGCCGGCTCCCGACGCGCGTCCCCCGACGCGACGGACCGGGCGCGTTCACACAAGGACGCGTGTGCGGGCGGGGACCGCGGGCTCAGGCGGGGACGCGGACGGCCGGTGAGCGCAGCACGCCCGCCAGCGCCACCGCGACCACCACCCCGGCCAGCCCGGACGCGGCCATGGCGTACCCCGGCGCGATCACCTCGCCGAGCGCGCCGATCAGCGCCGCGCCGGCCGCCTGCCCCGTCATCAGCCCGGCCGACTGCAGCCCGAACGCCTGCCCGCGCACCTCCTCGGGCACCGCGTCCACGAACCGCCGCTGCAGCCCGAGCTGGTACGACAGCCCCGCGGCGCCGAGCGCCGCGAGCACCGCCGCCCACCCGATGCCGGGCCCGAGCGCGAAGGCCGTCCACGGCACGCCGAGCAGCAGCGCCAGCGGGAACGACAACCGCTCGCGCAGCGCGGGCGCCGCGAAGCGCCCCACGGCGAACTCCCCCGCCGCCATGCCGACGGCCGCCGCCGCGAGCACCATCCCGGCCTGCCCCTGCCCGCCGAGGTACGGCACCACCATGGCCTCGGCCCCCGCCAGGCACACGCATGGCAGCCACATGGCGAGCAGCAGCCCGCGTACGCGCCCGTCGGCGATGAGCCGCCGGTTGACCCGCAGCGTCTGGCGTATCGCGCCGGGCCCGCCGTTCCCCCGCGCCGCGGTGTACGGCAGCCCGAGCCGCAGCACCACGGCCGCCACCGCCGACAGCACGGCGGTGATCGCGAGCGCCCCTGAGGGACCGACGACGGCGAGGACCGCTCCGCCCGCCGCCAGCCCGGCGACCTGTGCGCTCGCCGACGCCATGTTGAGCAGCGAGCGCCCGAGCACGAACGCGTCGCCGGGCAGCACCTCGGGCAGCATCGCCGCCCGCGCCGCGAAGAAGACGGGCGAGAACAGCCCCGTGGCCAGCACCAGCGCCAGCATCGCCCACACCGGCAGCCCGGCGTAGGCGAGCAGCAGGCAGGTGACGGCCCTGACCAGCTCCCCCGCGATCATCAGCGCCCGCGGCGGCAGCCGGTCGGCCAGCGAGATCAGAAGCAGCCCGCCTGCGATGTACGGCAGCCACCCGGCCATGTACGCCGCCGCCGACAGCCCTGCGGAGCCGGTCCGCGCGTAGACGAGCACGGACAGCGCCAGCATCCTGATCACATCGCCGCCGATCATCAGGGCGAAGCTGCCGAACAGGACGCGGAACTCCTTGACGGCGAAGACCTCGCCGAACGTCGCGCTTTTCACGGTTCCCGATGCTCGGGCCCGCCCCGGAGGTGGGGCGACTTTTTCGGATATAACCGAAAGGTGGTGACGATCGAGGTGGTGCCGCAGGACGTGATGGCCAGCAGGTTCGCCATCTCGCCGCTGATCGAGACCATGCACGCCCAATGGGTGCTGGCGGGCCGCTACCGGGCGGGCGCGCACGAGCCGTGGGCGGCGCGGTGGCGCGAGACGTACCGGCGGCTTGAGGAAGAGCTGCCGGCGCTGCGGGCCGCCATGGCGATCACCGGCAACCCGGGCTCGAACGTCGACTTCGTCGCGCCGCCGCCGACGGCCGTGGACGTGCCGTTCGAGGCGGAGATCGCCGCCGTGCGGGCCACGCCGGTGTCACGGGCGCACGCGGAGATCGAGCAGGTGCTGGCCGAGCGGCCCCCGGTGCCGGGCTGGGTGCGGGAGCTGCTGCTGGGCCCCGACGTGGTGACGCTGGTCGCGCGGGCGTACGAGGCGCTGTGGACGGAGATCCTGGTCCACGACTGGCCGCGGCTGCGCGCGGTGCTGCAGCGGGACGTGGCCTACCGGGCGGGGCGGCTGGCGGCGTACGGCTGGCAGGCGGCGCTCGACGACCTGAGCCCGCAGGTGCGCTGGCGCGGCGGGCGGATCGAGGTGAAGCTGCGCAGCATGCACGGGCAGGAGCGGCGGCTGGGCGGCAGGGGGCTGCTGTTCCTGCCGTCGGCGTTCATGGACAGCGTGGGCGCGTACCTGGAGGAGGATTGGCCGTACGCGCTGGTCTACCCGGCCAGGGGCATCGCCGCGTACGGGCAGGCGCGGCCCGCACCCGCGAGGCTGGCGGCGCTGATCGGCCGCAGCCGGGCCCGCATCCTCGCCGAGCTGGCGGAGCCGGCGACGACCACGCAGCTCGCCGCGCTGCTCGGGCAGAGCGTGGGCACGGCCGGCGAGCACGTGGCGGCGCTGCGCGGCGCGGGCCTGATCGCCGGCACCCGCACCGGCCGCAGCGTCGTGTACGCGCGCACCCCGCTCGGCGACGCCCTGATCGGGGGCTGACCTTTCCTCCGGCACGTGCGAAGGGCACGTGGCTATAGTGGGTTGCGCATCAGTTCTGAAAATCTGTTCACAGTCCATTCAGGAGCGCGCGCATGAATGCCGCCGACGTCGCACCCGAGGCGCAGGCCAGGTTTCCCCAGGAGCTGATGTACACCGCGGCCCAGCAGTATTACCTGGAGGACGCCACCCAGGGCGACATCGCCAAGCGGCTCGGCGTCAGCAGGGCCACCGTGAGCCGGCTGCTCACCGAGGCGCGCAGGCAGGGCATCGTCGAGATCAGGGTGCACCGCCCGGCCTCGCTCGGCGACGGCCCGCTGGCCGCCGAGGTGGCCGAGCTGCTCGGCCTCGACCGCGTCCACCTGGTGCCGAAGGTCAGCGGCCCGGCGCTCGGCCCCTGGCTGGCCCCCGGCGTGGCCCGCGCGCTGGCCGGGGCCGGGCTGGAGTCGGGCGACGTCGTGCTGGTCTCCTCCGGCACCACGGTCTACGAGTGCGCCCGCGAGGACCTCGGCCGCTACCCCGGCGTCACCATCGCCCCGGCGGTGGGCGGCCAGGAGGAGCCGCAGCCCTGGTTCCAGACCAACGAGACCACCCGCATCCTGGCAGAACGCGTCGGCGGCGTGCCCGCCTACCTCTATGCGCCGGCGCTGCCCGGACCCGAGCTGTTCTACTCGCTGCAGCACGAGCCGTCGGTGCGCCGGGTGATGGACCTGTGGGAGCGGGCCAAGTGCGCGCTGGTGGGCGTCGGTTCCCCGCCGCTGATGCGGCAGACGGTGCCCTCGCTCATGCCGCGCGACGCCGAGAGCCTGCGCCAGGCGGTGGGCGACGTGTGCATGCGGATCTACGACCGCGACGGCGAGCCGGTGACGTACCCGGGCGGCGAGCGGCTGGTCGCCGCCAAGCAGGAGCAGTTGCGGCGCATCCCGTGCTCGATCGCGGTCGCGGTGGGCGCCGAGAAGGTGCTCTCGATCGTGGCCGGCGCGCGGGGCGGCTACTTCAACCAGCTCGTCACGGACACGCCCACGGCCGAGGGCCTGGTGGCGGCGGCTCACCAGCTCTGATCCTCACACCGCTCTGATCCTCACACCGCCAGCGCTGAACATCTGTGCTGGACAAAGTTTCTGACTGCGCGCTACCGTGATGGACACCCAGGGGTGTCCGCCCGTGCGCGGGCAGCCCCTGTCTTGAGATCGTCGACTCGATCTCGCGCCGGTCCAGGACCTCACATGGAAGGGCATGATGGCGATCATCTGCGTGGACGCCGGCACCACCGTCATCAAGGCCGTCGGCTACGACGAGTCCGGCCTGGAGACGGCCGTCGCCCGGCGCGAGACCGTCGTCACCAGGCCCGCACCCGGCCACACCGAGCAGGACATGCACGCCGTGTGGGACGCGGTGGCCGAGACCGTGCGCGAGGTCGCGGCCAGGACCGGCGGCGCCGAGCTGGTGGCGGTCACCGCCCAGGGCGACGGCTGCTGGCTGGTGGACGCGGCCGGCGAGCCCACCGGCCCGGCCATCCTGTGGAACGACGCCAGGGCCGCCGCCATCGTCGCCGCGTGGACGCGCGACGGACTGGCCGAGACGGCGTTCCGGCGCAACGGCTCCTCGGCCGCGTCCGGGCTGCCGCACGCCATCCTCACCTGGCTGCGCGCCCACGACCCCGACCGGCTCGACCGGTCCAGCGCCATGCTCACCTGCGGCGGCTGGATCTACTCCCGGATGACCGGGGAGATCGCGGCCGACGAGTCCGACGCCTCGGCGCCGTTCATGGACCTGACCGAGCGGGCGTACTCCCCCGAACTGCTCGCCCTGTTCGGCCTGGAGTGGGCCGAGCGGCTGCTGCCGCCGATCCGGCCGTGCCCGGTCGCCGGGCTCACCGCGCGGGCCGCCGAGACGCTGGGCCTTGCGGCGGGAACGCCGGTGGTGATGGCCCCGTACGACATCGCCGCCACCGCGCTGGGCTCCGGCGCGGTCAGCCCGGGACAGGCGTGCGGCATCCTCGGCACCACGCTGTGCACCGAGGTCATCGCCGCATCCCCCGACCTCGACGGCCCGCCGACCGGCATCACCATCGCGCTGCCCGGCGGCTACCTGCGGGCCTTCCCCACCTTCGCCGGCACCGAGGTCGTGCAGTGGACGTGCCGCCTGCTGGGGCTGTCGGCCCCCGCCGAGCTGGGCGAGCTGGCCGCGACCAGCGAACCGGGCGCCCGGGGGCTCGCGTTCCTGCCGTACCTGTCGCCGGCCGGTGAGCGCGCGCCGTTCTCCGACCCGCAGGCCAGGGGGTCGCTGCACGGCATGTCGTTCGAGCACGGCCACGAGCACGTCGCCAGAGCCGTGCTCGAAGGGCTGACGATGGTGATCCGCGACTGCCTGGAGGCGACCGGAGCGGCCCCGACCGAGCTGCGGGTGTGCGGCGGCGGCGCCAACAGCGCGGTCTGGCTGCGGCTCATCGCCGACGTCACCGGGCTGCCCGTGCACCGCTCCGCCGACAGCGAGGTGGGCGCGCGGGGCGCGGCCCTGGTGGGGCTGGCCGCCACCGGCGCGGCGCCGTCCGTCGCCGAGGCGGCGGCCCGGCACGTACGGCTGCGCGAGCCCGTCGAGCCCGACCCCGCCCGCCGGGCCTTCTACGACGACCTCTTCGCTGACTTTCTGACCCTGCGCGGCGGCGCCGCCGGCACCTGGCCGCTGCTCGCCGAGCTGAGGAGCCGTTCATGAGCGTGTGGGTGGGCATCGACCTCGGGACGCAGAGCGTACGCGCGCTCGCCGTGGCCGCGGACGGACGGGTGCTGGGCACCGGCAGCCGCCCGCTGACCAGCCACCGCGACGGCCCCCGGCACGAGCAGGACCCCGAGCAGTGGTGGCGGGAGCTGGCCACAGCCACCCGCGAGGCGCTGCGCGGCGTGCCCGGCGGTGAGCGGGTCGAGGGCGTGGCCGTGGACGCCACCTCGGGCACGATCCTGCTCACCGACGCGGGCGGCCGGGCGCTGACGCCCGCCCTCATGTACGACGACCGCCGCGCCGACGCCACCCGCGCCAACGAGGCGGGCGCGGCGGTGTGGGAGCGCCTCGGCTACCGCCGCATGCAGCCCAACTGGGCGCTGCCGAAGCTGCTGTGGCTGCTGCGGGACGCCCCGCGAGGAGCCCGCGCCGCGCACCAGAGCGACTTCGTCAACCGCCGCCTGGTGGGGCACGACGTGGCCACCGACCTGAGCAACGCGCTCAAGACCGGCGTGGACCTGATCGAGGAGCGCTGGCCGGAGGAGGTGTTCGACGCGCTGGGGGTGCCCGAGGGCACGCTGCCCCGCGTCGTACGCCCAGGCGCCCGCCTCGGCACGGTGTGCGCGGCGGCGGCCGAGGAGACCGGCCTGCCCGAGGGCACCCCGGTGATCGCCGGCACCACCGACGGCTGCGCCGCCCAGCTCGGCGCGGGCGCCCGGCGTCCGGGAAGCTGGAACTCGGTGCTCGGCACGACGCTGGTGCTCAAGGGCGTCACCAAGGAGCTGATCCACGACCCGCTCGGCGTGGTCTACTCCCACCGCGCCCCCGACGGCTCCTGGCTGCCCGGCGGCGCGTCCAGCACGGGCGCGGGCGTGCTCTCCCGCGACCTGCCCGGCGCCGACCTCGACGCGCTCAGCCGGCAGGCCGCCGAGCGCTACGGCCGCCGCCTGCCGCCCGCCGTCACGTACCCGCTGGTCTCGCGGGGCGAGCGGTTCCCGTTCGCCGCGCCCGGCGCCGAGGGCTTCACGCTCGGCGAGCCGGCCGACGACGTGGAGCGCTACGCCGCCATCCTGCTCGGCGCGGCCTTCGTCGAACGGCTCTGCTTCGACTATCTCGACCTGCTCGGCGCGCCCGTGGACGGCGAGATCATCCTCACCGGCGGGGCCACCAGGAGCGCGTACTGGACGCGGCTCCGCGCCGACGTGCTCGAACGCCCGGTGACGCTGCGTGAGAACGCCGAGCCCGCGCTGGGCATGGCCGTCCTGGCCGGCGGCGACCCCGACGCGATGATCAGGACCAGCGCCGTCGTCGAGCCCGTGGACACCGGCGTGCGCGAGCCGTACCTGCGGTTCGTGGCCGAGCTGGAAGAACGCGGCTGGCTCGACGGCCGGGCCGCCGCACACGCCCGCGAGAGGACCGCCCGATGACCGACCTCGTGCTCGTCCGCCACGGCGAGACCGTCTGGCACGCCGAGAACCGCTACGCCGGGATCAGCGACATCGAGCTGACGCCGCGCGGCCACGAGCAGGCCGCCGAGCTGGCCTCCTGGGCGGCGGGAGCGGGGCTCGCGGCCGTGTGGGCGTCCACGCTGAGCCGGGCGGTGATCACCGCAGAGACCGCCGCGGCCAGGGCCGGGCTCTCCGTGCGCACCGACGCCCGGCTGCGCGAGCTGGACTTCGGCCAGGGCGAGGGCCTCACGTCGGCCGAGATGAAGGCCCGCTTCCCCGAGGCCAGGGCCGCGTTCGAGGCCGACCCCGCCGCGCATCCGCTGCCGGGCGGCGAGGACCCGTACGCCGCCGCCGAGCGGTTCGTCGCCGCGCTCGGCGACATCGCCGCCGCCCACGCGGGCGGCCGCGTGCTGGTCGTCGCGCACACCACCGCCATCAGGCTCTCCCTGTGCCGGCTGCTCGGGCTGCCGCTCGGCGAGTACCGCCGGCTGTTCCCCCGGCTGGACAACTGCGCCCTGACCGAGCTGCGCCTGGACGAGGCCGGCACGGGACGGGTGGCGCTGCTGCAGTACAACTCCCCGATTGGAGCCGTTCGTTGACACTCAAAGTCCTCGCCGCAGGCGACCATTTCGTCAGGAACGACCTGCTCATCGACGCGCTGAAGAGCGCCGTGCCCGGTGAGCTGGACGTCCGCGAGCTGACGCTGCCCTGGCCGGTCGTGCCGTTCGGCCCGGTGGGCGAGGTGGACGAGGCGTCCGACGTGGAGGACGAGCTGATCGAGGCGCTGCGCGGCGTCGAGGTGTGCGTCACCCAGATGGCGCCGCTCACCAAGCGCGTGCTGGACGCCTCGCCCGGCCTGCGGCTGTTCTGCGTGAGCCGGGGCGGTCCGGTGAACGCCAACCTCAAGGCGGCCACCGAGGCCGGGGTGAAGGTGACGTTCGCACCCGGCCGCAACGCGGTGGCCACCGCCGAGCACACCCTGGCGATGCTGCTCGCCGCCACCCGCCGCATCCCGCAGACCCACACGGAGCTGAAGGGCGGCGCGTGGCGCAGCGACTACTACTCCTACGACCAGGTCGGGCCCGAGCTCGACGGCAACACGGTCGGCCTGATCGGCTACGGCGCGATCGGCAGCCGGGTGGCCCGCATGCTCGAAGGGTTCGGCGCGAACGTGCTGGTGCACGACCCGTACGTGGCCGCGCCCGGCAACGTCGGCCTGCGCGAGCTGCTGGAACGCTCGCTGTTCGTCTCCCTGCACGCCCGCGCCACCCCCGAGACCGCCGGGATGATCGGCGCGGCCGAGATCGCCGCCATGCCGAAGGGCTCGGTGCTGGTCAACTGCGCGCGGGGCGCGCTGCTCGACTACGACGCGCTGTGCGACGCGCTCGAGTCCGGCCACCTGTTCGGCGCCGCGTGCGACGTCTTCCCCGACGAGCCGATCCCGCCGGGGTCGCGCCTGCTCACGACGCCGAACCTGGTGATGACCCCGCACCTGGCCGGGGCCAGCAAGGAGACGGCGAAGAAGGCGGCGGCGATCGTGGCCGCCGACGTGGCCCGCTACGTACGCGGCGAGCCCATCGCCCACCTCGCCAACCCGAGCTGACCCGAGCTGACCCGAGCCGCCCCGGGCTGAGCCGGGCCGACCTGAGTCACCCGGATCCGGCCCGGGCCGGCCCGTGTCAGCCCTTGAGCGCGCCCGCCATGAGCCCGCGCATGAAGAACCGGCCGAGCAGCACGTAGATCAGCATCGTCGGGATCGACGCCAGGATGGCGGCGGCCATCTGCTGGCTGTACGGGGTGGCCTGCGCACCCGCGATGTTGTTCAGCATCACGGTCGTGGGCCAGCTCGTCGGCCCGGTGAGGAACACCGCGAACAGGAAGTCGTTCCACATCGAGGTGAACTGCCAGATGATCACCACGGCGATGGCCGGCCCCGACACCGGCAGGACGACCGACCAGTACGCGCGGAGCATGCCCGCCCCGTCCACCCGCGACGCCTCGATCAGCTCGTCGGGGATCGTCACATAGTAGTTGCGGAAGATCAGCGTGCAGATCGGGATGCCGTACACGACGTGCGCGAGCACCAGGCCGGGGATGCCGCCGTAGAAGACGCCGTCCAGCCCGGTGAGGTCGTTCAGCCCGACGAGGAGCTGCACGAGCGGGATCATCACGCCCTGGTACGGGATGAACATCCCGAACAGAAAGAGCGTGAACAGCACGTCGGCCCCGGGGAAGCGCCACTTGGACAGCACGTAGCCGTTCATGGAGCCGAGCGCGCACGACAGCAGCGAGCCCGGCACCGCGAGCAGCACGCTGTTCCACAGGCCCGGCGCGAGCTTCTCCCAGGCCACCCTCCATGCCTCGGTCGTCCACGTCTGGGGCAGGTTCCACGCCTGCCCCGGGTCGGCCTCGGTGAGCGGCTTGAAGCTGGTGACCAGCAGCACGTAGATCGGGATGAGGAAGATCAGGACGAACAGGATGAGCACGGCGAGCCGCACGTACTGAAAGCCCGCCGCCCTGCGCCCGGCCACCGCCGTCATGACCGCCTCTCCTGCCTCTCCTTACGCACCGACCAGATCAGGTACGGGATCACGAAGATCGCCACGCTGAGCACGATGTAGGACGCGATCGTGGCGCCCTTGGCCGGGTCGTGCGAGTCGAACACCGCCACCCACATGAAGACCGCGGGCACGTCGGTGATGATCTGCTTGCCGGACACCGCGACGATCAGGTCGAAGACCTTGAGCGAGATGTGGCCGAGGATGATCAGCGCCGACAGCGTGACCGGCCGGAGCATGGGCAGCACCACGTGCCGGTAGACGCCCCACTCGTTGCAGCCGTCCACCCGGGCGGCCTCGCGCAGCTCCTCGGGGACGCCGCGGAACCCCGCCAGGAAAAGTGCCATGACATATCCGGACATCTGCCATATCGCTGGCAGTGCCATCGCGGCCATCCCCCAGTCGGGGTCACGGAACCACTGCCACTGCGGCAGCCCCAGCCAGTCGAACAGCCGGTTCAGACCGACCGCCCGCTCCCCCGTGCCGGAGTTCATCAGCCACCGCCACACGATGCCGGTCGCGACGAACGAGATGGCCATCGGGAACAGGTAGATCGCGCGGAACGTGCCCTCGCCCCTGATCCCCTTCTCCATCAGGAACGCCAGGAGCCACCCGAGCAGCAGCGCTCCCAGCACGAAGACGACCGTGAACATGATCGCGTGGTTCACGGACAGGTGCCACCGGGACTGGTCCCAGATGTCCACGAAGTTCTGCAGCCCCACGAACTCGCCCTCGGACACCTCGTCGTGCTGGTCGGTCATCGCCAGGCGGAAGTTCCAGCCCAGCATGCCGTACACGAAGACAGCGATCAGGATGATCGACGGTGTCACGAGGAGCAGCCCGGGCAGCCACGAGCGTGCCCGCCTCACAAGCATGACCTCCCACGGGGGCGGCGGGCCCGCAAGCCGGGCCCGCCGCGCCTGTGCCGTTTATCGAGCGGCTGTTGTCGAGCGATGCACCAGGAGCGTCACTGCGCGTTGGCCGCGGCCGCGTCGGCCAGGGCCTGCTGCAGCGCCTTGACGTCCTTGGTGCCGATGAACAGGCCGACCGCCTCGTTGATCGCGGCCAGCCAGGGCTGGTTCACCGCCACACCGTGCTGGATGGAGCCGGCGAGCTTGTTGCTCTGCCAGTCCTTCAGCGCGTCCGCCAGGTAGTCGGTGTAGAGCGACTGGTCGGCGTCCTTACGGGCGGGGATGGAGCCCTTCTTCGGGTTGAAGGCGTCCTGGCCCTCCTTGCTGGCGGCCACCTTCAGCCAGGCAAGCGCCCCGTCGCGGTTCTTCGCGCCCTTGGGCAGCGTGAAGCTGTCGGACAGCCACAGGTAGGTGCCCTCGGTGCCGGGCGACGGCGCCCAGTCGAAGTCCGTCTTCGACGTCTTGCCGAGGCCGCCCTCCGGCGGGTTGTGGAAGTAGCCGTACGCCCAGTCGCCCATGATGTTGAACGCCGCTTCGCCGTCGGCCACCTGCTTGGCCGCCGGCTGCCAGTCGTCCTGCGGGTCGCCCGCGTACTCCATGATCTTGGCGAAGTTCTCCAGGGCGGTCGTCACCTGCGCGCTGTTCCAGTCGGCGCCCGGCTTGAACAGCGCGTTGTAGTTGTCGGCGCCCAGCGTGCCGAGCAGCACGCTCTCCAGCAGGTGGGTGACCGTCCACTCGGAGCCGATGGACAGCGGGATCTTGCCGGTGCCCTTGACCTTCTCCAGCGCCGCGATGAACTCCTCGATCGTCTTGGGCGCACCCGAGACCCCGGCCTCCTTGAGCACGCCCGGGTTGTACCACAGGACGTTGGAGCGGTGGATGTTCACCGGCACGGAGTAGATCTTGCCGTCGACGCTGATCTGCTCGATGAGCTGCTCGGGGAAGACGTCCTTCAGCTTCAGCTCGTCGTAGAGCGGGGTCAGGTCCTCCAGGTTGCCCGCCTTGATGTAGCCCTGCAGCTCGGCGCCCGCGTGGCCCTGGAACGTGTCGGGCGGGGTGTTCGCCTGGAGCTTCGACTGCAGCAGCGCCTTGGCCTTGTCACCGGAGCCGCCCGCCACCGCGGCGTCGAAGAAGGAGTAGTCCGGGTTCTTCTCCTCGAAGATCTTCTTCATCGCCTGCAGGCCGTCGGCCTCACCCGGTCCCGTCCACCAGGAGAAGACCTCAACCTGCTGCTTCCCGCCGCTGTCCGCCGCGGGTGATTGCGATGCCTGTCCGCCGCCGTCGCCTCCGCAGGCAGTCAGACCCAGCACGCTGACCATCGTGATCGATACGGCCGCTAACCACCGTCGCATCCCCACACCATCCCTTCGATCCCCCGAAGGTTTGCTTCTTGACAACGTTGTCAACGTGTGGCTATCAACCCACTTCCGGCCGCGCCCCGTCAAGGGATGGGCGGTAACAGCTCCGCATACTCGAGCTGTGAAGCGATACGCCCCACCGCGCCGGGCTCGCCACCAGCCGAGACGCCGCACGCACGCCGGTGCCCCGCGCCGACCGGCGCGCCTCGGCATGTTGACTGCGCTTGTCAGGCGAGACGTTCCAGCTTGCCGTCGGGGCCCGCCACGACGGTCACGCCGAAGTCGTGGCGGGTGCCCGCGAGATCGCCGCCGCCCGCCGCGATGACCAGCGCCCCCTTCGACACCCCGAGCGCCACCAGGACGAGCAGGTCGCAGCCGCCGTCGGGCGGCCACGTGGTCAGCACGACGTCGGACTCGGTCAGGCGGATCCGCAGGTCGAGCTCCGCCATTTCGGCCAGCAGCTCGGCGTGGGACAGCCGGCGGCCGCCGGGCAGCAGCAGCGCGGGCTGGCGGGCCGCGTCGAGCGCGGGCAGCGCGGCCGGCTCCAGCGAGAGCAGGCAGCGGAAGTCGATCGTGCCGAGCGCGCGGCCCAGCGAGTAGACCTGCCGCACCCGCGACTGCTCGGCCGCCGCGATCGCCGGCTCGGCCAGGTCGGGCGTGGTGATCAGGGCGCGGGCGTCGCACTCGCGCAGCCACGCACCCAGCTCGTATGCCCCCATCCCCGCCGCGACCGGCGCCGCCACCCCGCCCGCCGCCATCACCGTGTGCACCGCGAGCGTCTGCGCCCCCGCCGTCGATACGTGCACGCCCACCACCTGGTCGCGCCTTGCGCCTCTGCGGACGAGGCCGGATGCCGCCCTGGTCACCTCGGTCACCAGGCGGCGGTAGCCGTAGACGTGGCCGCCGCGCAGATCGACGAGGGCGGGACGGTCGCCGCGCTCGTAGGCCCGGTGGAAGACTTCGTGGATCACGGTGCCGGTGGCCGGATCAGGGGCCGGGGCGGTGGATCTCATGCCCGCCAACGTACGGCCGGCAGGGCGGCCCGGCATCCACCGATCTATGTAGGCGGTTGTGCATTCGGCCGGGTGTGCGGGCCCGAGCCCTGCGCGACTCGGGCCCGCTGTCACGAGCCCCGGGAACCCGGCCCCCACCCCTCCGAGAAGGCCGGCCTCCGTACGGACGCGTGACGTCTCCGACCGACCGGCCGCGGCGCCTGCGCTCGCCTGGCGCAAGTGCCGGGCGGCGTGGCCGATCACACGAAGAACGGTAGGCGTGCACATGCCGCCGCACATGCGCTGACATGGCCATTCGACGATGTAAGCGGGGACCCGCCGGGATGTGTAGAGACGTCACTTGCCGCCGATCACCCATGCGGCGATCTGTGTACGCGTGGAGAATCCGAGCGGATCACGTTTCGCGCCTCCGAGCGATCCAGCGGTGAAGCAGGCGGATGAGAGCTAGCTGAGCGCCGCCCGGATCATGGCGCGGGCGATCGCGGTCACCGCCCGGCCCCGCACGCCCGGCCGTTCGAGGACCACGCCCACCGCCACCTCCGGCGCCTCGGCCGGAGCGAACGCCGTGACCAGTGCGACGTCCTGCGCCCCCGGCACGCCGGGCGGCGAGGTGGCCGCCTTCATCGCCACCCGCACCCCCGCGATCGACCTGCTGGTACCACCGGCGCCCGGAGCGGTCGCCATCATGGCCGCCAGGTACCGCGCCAGCATCGGCGGCATCACCGTCCGGTACGCCACGGGCGCCGCCCTGCTGATCACCGCCCCGTCCGCGAGCCGGACGTCCTCCACCAGGTACGGCCGCATCAGCACCCCGTCGTTGGCCACCGCCGCCGACAGCATGGCCACCATGAGCGGCGTGGCCCGGTTGTCGTGCTGCCCGATGGCCGCGAGCGCGGTCTGCGAGCGGTCGGTGGACACCGGGTAGCGGCTGCCGCTGGCGGCCAGCGGGATGCGCAGTTCGCCGGCGTTGAACCCGAACGCCTCCGCCTGGTCCCTGAGCAGGTCCTGCCCGAGCTGCAGCCCGATGCCGGCGAATGCCGTGTCGCAGGGGGCCTGGAAGGCGTACAGGAGCGTGGGGTGCTCGGCGCCGCAGCCGGTGTCGCGCACGTACACGGGCGAACCGGGCAGCCGCAGCCGGGCGGGCGCGTCCAGCAGGACCGTCGGCGTGTACTCGCCCGAGGCAAGCGCCGCCGCCGCGGTGACCAGCTTGAACGTGGCCCCGGGCGGATAGAGCCGGTTGAGCGCCCGGTTGAGCAGCGGCCGGTCGGGCGACCCGCGCAGCCGCTTGGATGTCGCGGCCAGCTTGAACCGGTCGAACGTGGCCAGCGTGTTGGGGTCGTACGTCGGGGCGGTGACCAGCGCCAGCACCGCCCCGGTCGCCGGGTCGATGGCGACCGCCGCGCCCGCCAGGCCGGTGGCGGCGAGCCCGTCGTAGGCGGCGAGCTGCACGCGGTCTCTAATGGTCAGCCGTACCTGCGCGCCCGCGCCGCTGCCGCCGCTGACCAGCGAGCGCACCTTGACCTTGGGGTCGTCGCCGGTCAGCAGGGGCTCCTGCGCCTGCTCGATGCCGGTGGCCCGGCGCAGCGACACGTGGCCGGTGACGGCCGCGTACCTGGCGCCCTGCGGATAGACGCGCTGGTAGCGGTAGCGGCCCTCGGCGGGGCGGCTGGTGGCGATGACGGTGCCGTCGTAGGTGCGGATGTCGCCGCGCGGGCGGGCGTACCGGTCGATGAGCGTGCGCTCGTTCCTGAGGTCGGCGTTCAGCGCGCCCGCGCCGAACGCCTGGATCAGTGTGATGTGCGCGAGCAGCACGAACAGCAGCGCCGAGCACAGCCTGGCCACGCGGGCCAGGGGTACGTTGATCCACCTCGCCCTCGAACCGGCCATGGTTCGAGGTGTACCAACCGCGCCGCAAAGCGGGAGCTAGAGGACGCTGCGGTAGTAGGAGATCTTGTTGTGGATGTAGCGCTGCCGCTCGATGAGGTTGTCGATCTGGGCCTGCACCTGGCGGTCGTGCTCTTCCAGCAGCTCGATGCGGTCGGGGATGGTGTGGTCGCCGGCGCGTACGAGCTCGGCGAAGCGCAGCATGGTGGCGATGGGCATGCCGGTGTCGCGCAGGCAGCGCAGCATGCCGAGCCAGCCGACGTCCTGCTCCGTGAACCTGCGCTGGCCCGCCGCGTTCCGGTTGACGCGCTCCAGCAGGCCGATCTTCTCGTAGTAACGGAGGGTGTCGATGCTGAAACCGGTCTCCTCGGAGACCTCCGCGGGTGTGTACACGCTCACGGGCCCCAGCATCGCACCTGGAGTGCACTCCAGGTCAACCCGAAATGAACGCTGTTGACGTGGAGTGCACTCCAGCCTGCACAGTCGTCGCCATGAACGCCATCGACATCGCATTGGGCACGATCCACTTCGGTACGTCCGTGAGCAAGGAGGACACCTTCGCCATCCTCGACCGGTTCCGCGAGGCCGGCGGCACCAGGCTCGACACGGCCAACAACTACCCGTTCTGGGTAGAGGGCCGTACGGGCGACGAGAGCGAGCTGACCATCGGCGCGTGGCTGGCCGCGCGCGGCGTCCGCGACGAGATGGTGATCAGCACGAAGGTGGGCGCGCGGCCGACCGTCCCCGGCGACCGGACGCTCGACTCGGCCGAGGGCCTGTCGGCGGGCGTCATCGCCAAGGCCGTGGAGGGCAGCCTGCAGCGGCTGGGCACCGACAGGATCGACGTCTACTGGGCGCACATCGACGACCGCTCCACGCCTCTTGAGGAGACGCTGGGGGCGTTCGACGAGCTCGTACGCGCCGGCAAGGTCCGCTCGATCGGGGCGAGCAACATGGCCGCATGGCGGCTGGAGCGGGCGCGGAACGTCTCGGCCGCGCACGGCTGGGCCCGCTACACCCATCTCCAGCTCCGCCACACCTACCTGCGGCCGCGACCGGGCACCAGGCCGGCCGAGACCGGGCACACGCTGGCCACCGACGACACCTTCGACTACCTGGCCGCCGAGCCCGAGATCACGCTGTGGGCGTACAACACGCTGATGTTCGGTGCGTACACGCGGCAGGACCGGAAGATCCCGGAGATCTACGACCACCCGGGCACGGAGCGGCGGCTGGCGGCGCTGCGAGAGGTGGCCGGCGAGCTGGGCGCCACCCCCAACCAGGTGGTGCTGGCCTGGCTGATCGGCGGCGGCGTGGTGCCCATCGTCGGGGTCTCCACGATGGAGCAGCTCGATGAGGCCATCGGCGGGGCGCGGCTCACGCTGGACGCGGGCCGGCGTGCCCGGCTCGACGCGGCCTGCTAGCCCTGCTCGGGCAGCGGCGGGAGGTGGTCGGCGAGGTAGCGGCGGACGAGTTTCTTGCACTCGGCGATCAGGCCGGGATCGCCGGCCGGGTCGGCTCTGAAGGCCAGCTTGAGCACCGAGTCGCTGGCCTCGACGGCGACGAGCAGGGCGCGGTCGAGCTCGGGGCTCGCGGGGGCATCGACGAGGTGGAGCGTCAGCGCGCGCATGCGCTCGGCCACCACGACGCCGTTCTCCTGGGTCTCGTCGAGCGCCCGCTTGCTGCCCCCGACGGCGGGCCCGCCGGGGGTGGCGAGCACCTCGCCGAAGTCGACCACCCCGAAGCCGGGCGTGGTGCGCTTCATCTCCACGAACTCGTCGATGGTCGCATCGACCAGCTCGCCCCAGTGAGCCGGGCGGGCCTGCTGGATGCGCTGGACGACGCGCTGCAGGAACGCCTCCAGGTTGCGCCGCGCCAGCGCACGCACCAGGCCCTGCTTGTCGTGGAAGAACTGATAGAAGGTGCCGATCGGCACCTCGGCCCGGCGGGCGACCTCCTTCGTCGTCAGCGCGTCGTAACCGACCTCGTCGAGCAGCAGCGCACACTCGTCGAGCATGCGCTCCACCCGCTCGACGCTCCGGCGCTGGGCGGGGCGGCGGCGCAAGGTACTGGTCATGTCCCCATCCTGACGCATGTCGGTGAGGCCCAGTCACGCCCTCAGCTAACATGAGCCGGACTCGCGGAGCATTGGAGGGCCGGGCATGTTCTTGTGGGGTACGGCCACGGCGGCCTACCAGATCGAAGGCGCGACCGGCGAGGACGGCAGGGGCACCTCCATCTGGGACGTCTTCTCCCACGAGCCCGGCCGCACCCGCGACGGCCACACCGGCGACGTGGCCTGCGACCACTACCACCGCTGGCGCGAGGACGTCGCGCTCATGGCGGATCTCGGCGTCAACGCCTACCGCTTCTCCATCGCCTGGCCGCGCGTGCTGCCGCAGGGTGCGGGCCGGGTGAACGAGCGCGGCCTCGGCTTCTACGACCGGCTGGTGGACGGGCTGCTCGCGGCGGGCGTACGGCCGGTGCCGACGCTCTTCCACTGGGACCTGCCGCAGGCGCTGGAGGACAGGGGCGGCTGGCTGAACCGCGACACCGCCGAGGTGTTCGCCGACTACGCCGCCGTGGTCGCGGGCCGTCTGGCCGACCGGGTGCCGCTGTGGATCACGCTCAACGAGCCGTTCGTGCACATGGCCTACGGCTACGCGATGGGCCTGCACGCCCCCGGCCACGCGCTGCTGACCGGCGCGCTGCCCGCCGCGCACCACCAGCTCCTGGCCCACGGCCGCGCGGTGGCGGCGCTGCGGGCGGCCGGGGCGCGCCAGGTGGCGCTCACCAACAACCACACCCCGGTCCGGCCCGCCTCCGGCGACGAGGCCGACGTGCGGGCCGCCGAGGCGTACGACATCCTGCACAACCGCCTGTTCACCGATCCCGTGCTGACGGGCGCGTATCCCGACTTGTCGGCCTACACCACCGATCTCGGCTTCGTCAGGGACGGCGACCTGGAGGCCATCTCGGCCC
This sequence comes from Nonomuraea sp. NPDC052634, assembly GCF_040678535.1. Lineage (NCBI taxonomy): Bacteria > Bacillati > Actinomycetota > Actinomycetes > Streptosporangiales > Streptosporangiaceae > Nonomuraea > Nonomuraea sp. NPDC052634. The sequence goes on from NZ_JBFATY010000002.1 coordinate 451,496, forward strand.
CCATCGACGCCCTGGGCGTCAACTACTACAACCCCACCCGCATCGCCGCGCCGACGGACGACGCCCTGCCGTTCACCGACGCCGGCATCACCGGCCACCCCACGACGGCCTTCGGCTGGCCGGTGGTGCCCGAGGGCCTGCACGAGCTGCTCACCGGCCTGCGCTCGCGCTACGGCGCCGCGCTCCCGCCGATCCTCATCACCGAGAACGGCTGCTCGCAGCCCGATGTCCCCGGCGATGACGGCACGATCGACGACGCCGACCGCGTGGCCTTCCTCAAGGAGCACATCGCGGCGCTGCGCCGCGCCATGGACGACGGCGTGGACGTGCGGGGCTACTTCGTCTGGTCGCTGCTGGACAACTTCGAGTGGGCCGAGGGCTACCACCAGCGCTTCGGCCTCGTCCACGTGGACTTCGCCACCCAGCGGCGCACGCCGAAGCGCTCCTACCACTGGTTCCGCGACTTCCTGAGAGCCCAGAGCGCTCAGAACACCGAGACGTGGACGTGGTCGTAGTGGTTGGCCGTCACGCCGCCGCGGTCGGACATCGGATCCCAGCCGCCGCCTGAGCGTATGTCGTAGTAGCGCTGTTTCCAGATGATGTACATGACGCCGATGCGGGCGCCGTTCTTGATCAGCCAGTTGGCGAGCGCGTCGCCGATCGCCTCGTCGGCGCCGGTGGCCATGGTGCCGCCCCTGGACATCATGAAGTCGCAGGCACGGCCCTTGCCGTGCTCGCCGGGGTCGCCGGGGCGCAGGCAGCCGACGCCGTACTTCATGGGGAAGTTCGCCATGATCTCGGCGCGGACCGCGACCATGCGCGGGGTCAGGCCGCTGGAGGAGCCGGGCTGCTGGAAGCCGTATTTGGCGAGCAGTTTCTGAACCTCGGAACGCCGCGACTGGAGCCGCTTGATCTCCTTGCGGAGGTTCTCGACCTTCTTATTCGCGTTGATCTTGGCCTGGTTCGATTTCGCGATGAGCCTTTTGATGCTCGCGACGCGCTGGGCGCGCTCGTTGGCCATGTACGCGAGGTTCGCGGCCTGCCCGAGCACCTGGTACGGGTCGCCGGAGGGCGTGAGGAGGTGGACGCCTTCGAGCGGCCCGACCATGTAGGAGGTCTGCGCGATGCGCCTGACCTCCTCCTGAGCGGCCTTGAGCTGGGCCTGCAGCGCACCGGATGTGGCGTTCGCCCGCTTCACCTGGAGCTTGATGTCCTCCAGGCTCTGGATCTGGCCGCGGTAGTCCTTTTCGAGCTGGGCCGCCTGCTTGGTGAGTTTCCGCAGCTCAGCAGGGGAGGGAGCGGCTGCGGCCGGGGTGGGGGCGGGGAGTGCGAGCAGCCCGGCGAGCACGGTGAGGAGAACGGCGAGCCGCCAGATTCTCACACCCGTCCCCTCCCCTCGTAGACGGACCGAAACTATAGAAGATGATCTTGATTCCTGTCATCCGAACGACGTAACTGCTGCACCTTTGATGGGGTTCTCGGGCTTTTGACCGACATAAGCGCGACATAAAAATTCGAGCGCTTTCGGGGACCGCCGGCAGCCCGAGACGGCGGTCGAATCCGCCACCGCGAAATGGCGCTCGACGTGCCGGGGAGCGACATCCGCCGGCCCGCGCGCCGCGCCCGCAGGAGGTGCGATGCGCCTCTTGCACGCATGGACAGAACATGGTTCGGTCGCCTTGAGGCACTCCCCAGCAAGCAAGCATCCGGTCAAGCAGGAGGTCCACGTCATGCGCCAGCACGACAGGCTGTTCATCGGGGGCGAATGGGTGGCCCCGGCGGGCACCGGGACGATAGACGTCATCTCCCCCCACACCGAGGAGGTCGTCGGCCGCGTGCCCGACGGCACCGCCCAGGACATGGACCGCGCCGTCGCCGCCGCCCGTGAGGCGTTCGACCACGGGCCCTGGCCTCGCATGACGTTCGCCGAGCGGGCCGAGGTGATCGGCAGGCTCGCCGACATCTACGACGCGCGGCAGAGCGAGATGGCGCGGCTCATCACCGAGGAGATGGGCTCGCCGATCACCTTCTCCAACCTGGCGCAGGCCCCGCAGCCGCTGTCCATGCTGCGCTTCTACGCCGAGCTGGGCAGGACGTTCGAGCAGGAGGAGCAGCGGCCCGGCCTGTTCGGCCCGCTCACCGTGCGCAGGGAACCCGTCGGCGTCGTGGCGGCCGTGGTGCCGTGGAACGTGCCGCAGTTCGTCACCATGACCAAGGTCGCGCCCGCGCTGCTCGCCGGGTGCACGATCGTGCTCAAGCCCGCGCCGGAGACGCCGCTGGACGCGTACCTGCTGGCCGAGTGGGCGGCCGAGGCGGGCGTACCGGCCGGCGTGCTCAACGTCGTCGCGGCCGGCCGCGAAGTCGGCGAGCACCTGGTCTCGCACACCGGCGTGGACAAGGTCGCCTTCACCGGCTCCACCGCCGCCGGGCGGCGCATCGCCGCCATCTGCGGCGAGCAGCTCAAGCGGGTCAGCCTGGAGCTCGGCGGCAAGTCCGCCGCGATCATCCTCGACGACGCCGACCTGCAGGCCGGCATGGGCTTCCTGCAGATGGCCTCGCTGATGAACAACGGGCAGGCGTGCGTGGCCCAGACCCGCATCCTCGCCTCCCGGCGGCGCTACGACGAGGTCGTGGACGCCGTCGCCGGCATGGTCTCCTCCCAGGTCGTCGGCGACCCCGCCGACCCCGCCACCGGCATCGGCCCGCTCGTCGCCAAGCGGCAGCAGGAACGCGTCGAGGGCTACATCAGGATCGGCATGGAGGAGGGCGCCAAGGTCGTCGTCGGCGGCCTGGACCGGCCGCGCGACAAGGGCTGGTACGTCTCCCCCACCGTCTTCGCGGGCGTCTCCAACGACATGCGCATCGCCAGGGAGGAGATCTTCGGGCCGGTGCTCGCCGTCATCCCGTACGAGGACGAGGCCGACGCCGTACGCATCGCCAACGACAGCGAGTACGGCCTGGCCGGCACCGTCTGGACGGCCGACCCCGAGCACGGCATGGAGGTCGCCCGCCAGGTGCGCACCGGGACGTACGGGGTGAACTGCTTCATGCTGGAGCCCAACGCCCCGTTCGGCGGCTATAAGGCCAGCGGCATCGGCCGCGAGCTGGGCCCCGAAGGGCTGAGCGGCTACCTGGAGTACAAGACCATCGCCCGCCTCGGCTGAGCCGGCGAGCGGAAGGGGGCCTCCCTGCACGAGACCCCCCTCGAAGGCCCCCTTCCCTCCAGCCCGTACGGACCTAGCGCGCCCCCGCGACGCTAGGTCCAGGCGGCGCGAGACAGCGCGTGACGCGGCCGCTACGGACTGACCACAGCAGTATGTCCCACGACAGGCGCTACGACGCTTTGCTGCCTCGGAGACTTTCTCCCGGTGGTTTCCATCCGTACGCCGCAGGATGACGGGTATTACTCCGAAAGGCGGGTTGTCAGCCATTTGCCGATGCGGCGGATGAGTTCGGGGGTCGCCGCGGACTCCGCGTGCCCGTAACCGGGCTCCACCCACAGCTCCTTCGGCTCCTTGGCGCCCGCGTAGAGCTGCTCGGCGTGCTCCAGCGGGAAGAACGCGTCGGCGTCGCCGTGCACGATCAGCAGCGGCGCCGGCGAGATGAGCCCGGCGGCCTCGTGCGGCGGCATCGGGATCGGGTCCCACTGCCCGCGCGCGATCCTGGTGCGCTTGGCCACCCGCGCCGCCAACCGGCCGAACGGCCGCTCGATCGCCCAGTGCACCTGCCGCATCGGCCGGGTGCCCCGGTAGTACCAGCGGGCCGGGCCGCTCACCGCCACCACCGCGTCCACGCCGCCGCGCAGCCCCGCATGGCGCACGACCACCGCCGCGCCCATGGAGAAGCCCACCACGCCGATCCGCCGGTAGCCGATCACGCGGGCGTGCCTGACCGCGGCCTCCACGTCGAGGATCTCCAGGTCGCCGACCGTGGTCTCGCCGCCCGAGCGTCCGTGGCCGCGGAAGTCGAACGCCATCACGCCGCCGTACCGGCTGAGCACGTGGACGATGCGGCGCGCACTGCGCTCCCGCCACGAGCCGGTGAAGCCGTGCGCCACGACGATCCCCACGTCGGTGCTCGCGCCCTGGCCGGTGGGCGGGGTGTGCGCGGCGTCGATGCGGACGCCGTCCTCGGTTCTGAGCATGACGGGGAAGTTGGGCGCGAACGGCATGCTCACGAGCTTAAGGTCGCCGCCCCCAGGGTCCTCGCCCACACCTGCCGCCGCGTGCCGCTCAGGGGGCGCCGGGGCACCGCCCAGAGACGCCGGGGCTCGACTGGGGGCACCGCTCAGGGGTGCCGGGGTGCGGTGCGGTCGCCGCTCAGGGGCGCCGGGGCGCGGCGGGCTCGCCGCTCAGGTCGGCCATGCTGAGCACGATCCGCACCCGCGACTCCTCGGCCGCGTCCAGCGCCTCGCGCACGTTGGAGATCATCACCCGGGCGCCGCTCTCCTGGATGCGGTCGCGCAGCACGGGCGCGTCGAGATGGGCGGGCAGCGGCCACACGACGCCGCCCGCGGCGATCACCGCGTCGGTCGCCACCAGCAGGTCGGGCCCGACGGGCAGGCAGATGAGCACGGTGTCGCCCGGCCGCACCCCCGCGTGCCGCAAGTGGATGGCCGCGACCGCGGACCGCTCGTCCAGCTGCTCCTCGGTGAGCTTCAGGCCGGTGCCCGAGTCCACCATCACGATGCGCTCATCCATGGGGAACACCGTAAGGAGGGCGACCTGTGCACACATGGGGCGGAATATGCAGATCTCTATGCAGATGCGCGCGCTCGCCCACCGGGCACCCTTACGTGACGGACCGGGGCTGCTCGGCCGCCCACACCGCGATCTGCGCACGCGAGGTATAGCCCAGCTTCTCCATGATGTTGGCGATGTGGCGGGCCACCGTCGCCGGGCTGATGACCAGCTCTTCGGCGATGGCCCGGTTGGACAGCCCGCGGGTGAGCAGGCCGGCGATCTCTAGCTCGCGTGCGGTCAGCAGCGAGCGCCTGACCGGCTCGGCCGCCGCCGGGGCGCGCGGCGCGGGCCGTTCGCCGTCGAGCACGTGGCGGGCCGCGTCGTCGGGGCTCATCGTCCTGCCGCGCGACCACAACGCGGCCGTGCGGCCCTCGCCCAGCTTCGTCCTGGCCCGGCCCAGCAGCTCTTCGATCCTGAGCGTGGCGAAGTGCTGGCCGATCGCCTCGCGCAGCGCCGCCGCCGCCGCTGCCGCGAGCACCGCGCCTTCGATGTCGCCCTCGCACTCGGCCAGCACCGACAGCCCCACCAGGCAGCGCGCCACGCCCTGGCGCTGCCCCGTGGCCCGGCTCAGGTCGAGGCTGGCGGCCAGCCGCTCGCGGGCCACGCCGAACTCGTGCAGCAGCGCCGCCACCCGGCCGATCCTGGCCAGGCAGCGCGCCAGCTCGAGGTCGCCGCCCAGCTCGCGCAGCCAGGGCACGGCCTGCTCGTACTGTTCCTTGGCGGTCACCAGATCGCCCCTGGCCTCGGCCACGCAGCCGAGCTGCACGGCGGTCCTCGCCATGATCCAGCGGTGGCCGTGCTCACGCGCCCGCGCCAGCGCCTCCTCGCCGAGCCGCTGCGCCTCGCGCAGCCGCCCCCTGGTCAGCGCCACCGCCGACAGCCCGGCCAGGCCCGCCGCCTGGTTCCAGGTGTCGCCGGACGCGGTGGCCAGCGCGAGGCCCTCCTCGGCGTGGTGCAGCGCCTCATCGGCCCGGCCCATGCGCAGCAGCACGACGACGATGAGGCTGTGCATGACGCAGCGCGGGAACACCTCGTCCGGCGCGAGGCCCGCCAGGCTGCGGCGGGCCAGCTCCAGCGACCGGCTCAGCTCGTCGCGCGCCTCCAGCCCGTACGCGAGGTACGCCAGGGAGTGTGCGATCTCCTCGGCCGGCACGTCGCCGGTGTCCAGCGCGAGCAGCCGCTCCACCCAGCCGACGATCTCCGTGACGTTGCCGCCCAGCGGCAGCAGACCGGTGCTGGTGCGGCAGAGCCGCAGCCCGAGTGCGACGTTGCCGGACTCGGCCGCCCAGTCGAGCGCCGCGCGCTGGTCGTCCATCAGGCGACGGCTCGCCCGCGCCGCCGCCAGCCGCCGCTCCCACGGCTCTCTTGGCGCCGTCAACTCCACCGCGAAGTGGTGTCCGAGCAGGTCGCAGAGCACGCGTAGGTGCCGCTCGCGCAGCGCGCCACGCTCGCCCGCCCGGTCGAGGCGTTCGAGCGCGTACCGCTTGATGGTCTCCAGCAGCCAGTAGCGGGCGCGCGTCTCGTCGCAGAGCACCAGCGACTTGTCCACCAGGCCGCCCAGCAGGTCGAGGATCTCGCCCGCCGCGATGGGCGGGGCGGCGCACACCCGTTCGGCGAGCTCGAGGTCGAAGTCGCCGGCGAACACCGACAGCCGGCGCAGCAGCACCTGCTCGCCGGGCGAGAGCAGGTCGTAGCTCCACTCGACGGCGGCGAGCAGCGTGCGCTGCCGCGCGGGGGCCGTGCGCCCGCCGGTGGTCAGCAGCAGGAAGCGGTCGTCGAGCCGCCCGGCGATGCGGCCGGGGCTGAGCAGGCTCGTACGCGCGGCGGCCAGCTCAAGCGCCAGCGGCAGCCCGTCGAGCGCCCGGCACAGGCGCACCACGTCGGGCAGGCTCTCCGGGCCCAGCCTCGTGCCGACGGCGGCAGCGCGGTCGAGGAAGAGCCGCACGGACTCGGCGTCGGCGGACGCGTCGTCGGGCAGGTCGAGCGGCGGCACCCGCCAGACCAGCTCGCCGGCGATGCGCAGCGGCTCTCTGCTGGTGGCGAGCACGCGCAGCGACGGGCATGCCGACACCAGCGCCGACACCACGTGGGCCGACCTGTCGATGAGGTGCTCGCAGTTGTCGAGCAGCAGCAGGCAGCGCTGGCCGCGCAGCCGGGCCGTGACGGTGTCGAGCAGCGGGGTGCCGGGCTCCTCGCTGACGCCGAGCACCTGGGCGATCTCGTGGTCGACCAGCTCGGGGCGGCCGATCCTGGCCAGCTCGACCAGCCACACGCCCCCGGGGAACGACGGCACCAGCCCGGCCGCCACCCGCAGGGCCAGCCGGGTCTTGCCGATGCCGCCCACCCCGCACAGCGTCACCACGCGGGTCTCGCCGATCAGGTCGCGCAGATCGTCGAGATCGCGTTCGCGGCCGATGAACCGGTTGGGCTCGACCGGAAGGTTGTGCCGGGGGGAATCTGGCATGTGCTCACCCTGCGTCGCCGAAGGATCACACTCTCGCACAGTCTCGCACGTTGTTACAGGCCGAGCGAGCTGACGACCGCCCTTTCGTCCACGACGCGCAGGGTGGGGTCGCCGAGCAGCCGCCGCGCCAGGTCGTACGGCGCCACGACCACGGTCGCCCGCCGCTCCTGGGCCAGCACCCGGCAGCCGACCAGGCTCGGCTCGTGCGCGACGACGACGTGGGCCCCCGCCGTCATCGCCAGGTCGATCGTGCGCAGGCCGCGGAACGGCTCGCTCACGGCGCTGATCACCACGTCGTCCTTGGCGACGACGAGACGGGTGGAGAGCCTGCGCAGGTCGGTGGCCAGCTCGGCGTTGTCGAGCAGCCGCACGCCGTCGAGCGTGATCGCGGGCCCGGCCAGCGGGCCGAACTCGACGGCCGCCGGCCCCACCAGGTCGCCGAACGGCCGGGCGCCCGCGACGGGGCGGAAGGAGAAGACCAGGTCGGCCTTGACCGCGGTGGGGTCGTAGCGGTCGTAGGTGATGAGAATGCGCGACTCGCCGCGGCCGCCGAGCACGGCGACGCCGCCCGCCCAGGCCACCGCGTGCACCGCCACCGGCAGCGCCGCGCCGAGCGGGACGTCGACGAGCACCCGCTCGCCGTAACGCAGCCCCTGCGCCTGCAGACCGGCCGCCGCTCTGGTGACCCGCCTGGCGAAGGCCGCGTAGGACAGCACCTCGCCGGTCCTGACGTCGCTCACCGCCGGCTGATCGCCCTGCATCGGTGCCGCCGCCATCACCAGCTCTGTCCAGGTCATGCCGCCAATCTAGGGATCCGGGCCGCACTTGCCATGCGCAGGAATGTGCAGGCCGCTATGTAGTCGCGGGGATCGGAGGCCGTCAGCGGCTCGCGCCGGTCAGCGGAGGGGATCAACTAGACTTAGGAGGTCGCGACTTCGCGCGGCCGCCCCCACGACACAGAGCGAGACGTCATCATGCCTTTGAACAGCCGCGACGACCTGCGGAACATCGCGATCATCGCGCACGTCGACCACGGTAAGACCACCCTGGTCGACGCAATGCTCTGGCAGTCCGGGGCCTTCCGCGCCAACCAGGACGTCGACGACCGCGTGATGGACTCCAACGACCTGGAGCGCGAGAAGGGCATCACCATTCTTGCGAAGAACACCGCGGTCAAGCACGGCGGCATGACCATCAACATCATCGACACCCCCGGCCACGCCGACTTCGGCGGCGAGGTCGAACGCGGGCTGTCGATGGTCGACGGTGTGGTGCTGCTGGTCGACGCCTCCGAGGGGCCTCTGCCGCAGACGCGGTTCGTGCTGCGCAAGGCGCTGGCCGCGAAGATGCCGGTCATCCTGTGCATCAACAAGGTCGACCGGCCCGACGCCCGCATCAAAGAGGTCGTCGACGAGGTCTACGAGCTGTTCATGGACCTCGACGCCACCGACGAGCAGATCGACTTTCCGATCGTCTACGCATCGGCCAAGGCCGGCCGGGCCTCGCTGCAGCGTCCCGCCGACGGCGGCATGCCCGACTCGGAAGACCTTGAGCCGCTGTTCGACATCATCAAGTCGACGATCCCGGCGCCCACCTACGACCCCAACGCGCCGCTGCAGGCTCACGTCACCAACCTCGACGCGTCCTCCTACCTCGGCCGTATCGCGCTGTGCCGCATCCACCAGGGCGTCATGCGCAAGGGCCAGCAGGTGGCCTGGTGCCGCACTGACGGCTCGATCCAAAAGGTGAAGATCACCGAGCTGCTGATGACGGAGGCGCTGGAGCGCAAGCCCGCCGAGGAGGCCGGGCCCGGCGACATCATCGCGATCGCCGGCATCCCCGAGATCATGATCGGCGAGACGCTGGCCGACCCCGACGACCCGCGCCCGCTGCCGCTGATCACGGTCGATGAGCCCGCCATCTCGATGGTCATCGGCACCAACACCTCGCCCCTGGTCGGCAAGGTCAAGGGCTCGAAGGTGACCGCCCGCATGGTGAAAGACCGCCTTGACAAGGAGCTGGTCGGCAACGTCTCGCTGCGCGTGCTGCCCACCGACAGGCCCGACGCCTGGGAGGTGCAGGGCCGCGGCGAGCTCGCGCTGGCCATCCTGGTCGAGCAGATGCGCCGCGAGGGCTACGAGCTGACGGTCGGCAAGCCGCAGGTGGTCACCAAGGTCATCGACGGCAAGGTGCACGAGCCGGTCGAGCGGCTGACGGTCGACTGCCCCGAGGAGTACCTCGGTGCGGTCACCCAGCTCCTGGCCGTGCGCAAAGGCCGCATGGAGCACATGACCAACCACGGCACCGGCTGGATCCGCATGGAGTTCGTGGTGCCGGCGCGCGGCCTGATCGGCTTCCGTACGGAGTTCCTCACCGAGACCCGGGGCACGGGCCTGGTGCACCACGTGTTCGACTCGTACGAGCCGTGGTTCGGCGAGCTGCGCACCCGCAACAACGGCTCGCTGGTGGCCGACAGGTCCGGCCCGGTCACCGCGTTCGCCATGCTCAACCTCCAGGAGCGCGGCACGCTGTTCGTCTCGCCCGGCACCGAGGTCTACGAGGGCATGATCGTCGGCGAGAACTCCCGGTCCGACGACATGGACGTGAACATCACCAAGGAGAAGAAGCTCACCAACATGCGCTCCTCCACTGCCGAGGAGACGGAGAAGCTGATCCCGCCGCGGGTGATGTCGCTGGAGCAGGCGCTGGAGTTCATCCGCGAGGACGAGTGCGTGGAGATCACGCCCGAGGCCGTGCGCATCCGCAAGGTCATCCTCGACGCCGCCACGCGCGCCCGCGCCGCGGCCCGCGCCAAGCGCTCCTGACGCAACCAGTGGCCAGGCGAGCCCGCGCCGCGTCTTTCTGACGCAGCGCGGGCCACGCCGAGCACTCCCGACACCGCCACGCGGGCCCCACGCCCGCGCAACGTGCGAGCGCTCCGAAGCAGCCACGCGGGCCCGCTCCAAGCGCCTCCCGACGCAGCGCGGACCCGTGCCCGAGTGCTTTTGGCGGAGCCGCCTCAGGTCCGCGCCGAGCGCTTCTGGCGGAGCCGCCTCAGGCCGGCGCCGAGCGCCCTCGAAGCGCCTTCACGAAAAATCCGCGTTTTGTCCTACTTAGGCGGGCAAAGTGCGGCTCTCGAGTAAGTGGCGGCGGTCAGTGCGATACCCCTTGCCACCTGCGATGACGTCATGCTTTTCCCGAGAAGCCGTCAAGTGCCGTTGTCATGGGAGCAGCTGTAATCACACCGTGACCCCATGACATAGAACAAACGCCTTTGCCGGAGAATCATCCCTTTGTGGGAAAGCTCCGGACTGCAATCGCGTTCGGGCTGGCTCTGGTGTCGTTGGGGGCGATCGTTTGGTGCACCGTCGCAGCCAGACCGGTAGCGGGACCCGCGCCGCCCGAGGACACCGCGGCGCCCAACCCGTGGGTGGCCGCCGCCGCCCGCGCCGACCCGGAGGTGGGCTGGGCTCGTACGGCGGCGACGGAGGTCACGATCGCCAGGGCGGCGGAGCGCGACCTGGAGCAGGTGCCCGAGGGCCGCATCGACCCCCGGCAGCGGCAGATCAAGGTTTCGGTCGTGCACCGGCTCACGATGGTCCGCGACGACCCGCTCATCGAGGCGCTGCGCCAGGGTGCCGGCTTCCCCGCCACGCTGCAGCAGGTCACCGACGCCGCGTTCGGCGCGATCAAGGTGGACGGCGCCGGCCTCGCGCCCACCACCCGCCTGACGCCGAGGCTCACCACGGCCGACGGGCGCACCACCGCCGAGTTCACGGTCACGCTGCTGCGCCAAGTCCGCACGGACGCGCTGCTGAAGCTGCACTTCGAGGCGCCGAACGCGGTCCCGCTCATCGTCACCGGCCGCTCCATCGCGGTGCTGCCCGGCGAATGGGCGGTGCTGCGGCTCGAAGGCATCACGCCTGAGCATGAGCGGCGGGAGCGGCTCGCGTTCACCGTCGGGGCCTATCCGGTGAGCATGACGCTGGCGCCCTCGTCGCATGGGTTCGCCGACGTGGCCGAGGCCGACGACTTCTCGTGGGCCACCGCGCTCGGCGTGCTGACCGCGATCGCGCTGACCGCCGTGCTGCTGCGCTCGCTAGGCGAGGGCTGGTGGTCGCGGCTGCCCAACAGGGAGCTCGGCGCAGGGCTGGCGGTGGCCGCCCCGGCGCTGCTGATCCCGATGTTCGACGAGGACTGGTCGGCGCTCGCGTACGTGATCCTCTTCCTCGCCGTGCCCCTGCTCGCGCTGCGGCATGCCGGACGGGTGATCCCGGCGAACCCGCCGTGGACCACCCGCGACCTGTTCATGGTCACCGGCGTGGGCGTGCTGCTCGGTCTCGGCATGCTGAGCTGGTCGTGGCTGCACGGGCAGCTCTCCGGGCAGCACCTGCTGGCGGGAGGTGCGGTGGCGGCGCTGGCGGCGGCGGGCGCGGCGGTCGCGTTCAGCGCGGACCTCGGGGTGCGGCCGGTGATCGTGCGGCTGGCGGTGCTGTCGGCCGAGGCCGCGATCGGGCTGCTGGCGCTGGCGCTGTGGCTGCGCGCGCTGCTGAACGGGGTGTATCCCCCTGACAGCGTCCGGCTGGTGCTGGCGCTGGGCTGGGCGATGATCCCGGTGGCGGCCATGGCCGTGGCGACCAAGCGGTGGAGCCGCCAGGTCGTCGTGGGTGCCGTGCTGATCGGCCTGCTCGTGCAGGGCTGGCCGACGGAGTGGCTGGACGCCGGGTCGTGGAGCCTCGCTGTCTCGCAGCCGGAGCCCGCCATCGGCAGCCTCACGCTCACCCCGCTCGTCCGCGGCGTGCTCGGCCTGCTGCTGCTCGGTTTCGTCATGCTGGTGCTGCGCCTGTGGCGGCTCGGCGGGCGGCCGGCGGCCGTGGACGACCCGGTCGCCGAGTCCACCATGATCGCCGTGCTGATGGTGCTGTACATCACGCCGGGAGGCAGCATCTCGCTGGCCGACATCGACGTCCCGCTGCCGCTGCTGGCGATCACCTCGCTGGTGGCCTGGGGCACCTCCCGCTGGCTGCTCAACGGACCGCGCCTGGCCGTGCCCGAACCCGCCGACCAGCACGAGCACCGCAGGCTCGTCAGGGCCGCGCTGCACCGGCGGCTGCTGCTGGTCGCCGAGCAGGAGCTCTACCGGGCGGGACGCAACCGCATCGGCGCGGGCGAGCTGTCGATCCCCGAGTTCGAGCAGCAGCGCGACGCGCTCGAAGGGGCGATGAACCGGCACGGCAGCCATCCGGAGACCGCGTTCGCCACCTCGGCGGGCTGCACGCCCTGGCAGAACGCGGTGCCGGCGTTCACCGTCTGCCTGCTGCTCAGCCTGCCCTTCGCCATCGTGTACGGCTGGCCGGAGGGCGCGGACCTGACCAGCTTCGTCTTCGACGCCCGCTACCTGCTGACGCTGCCCGCGTTCGGCTTCCTGTACGGCTACTTCTACCCGCGCGTACGCGGCACCCAGCCCATGACCAAGGCGCTGCACCTGGCCGCCGCCGCGCTGCTCACCGAGCTGTCCGGCTACCTGTCGACGCTGGCCGAGCCCGACATCGGGGCCTTCGACAAGGTGCAGGTGGTGGCGATCGTGGTGGGGCAGGTGCTGCTGGTCTGCGTCGGCCTCGGGCTGTTCTGGGAGTGGCGCATCATGCACCTGGCAGGCGAGCCGTGGGCGCGGGTGCGCACGCTGCGCAGCGTGCGCAGCCTGGCCGCCCCTGCGCTGGCCGTGGTGCTCGCCGCCGGCACCACCGCCGCCTCGTCGGCCGCGGGTCAGACGGTGGACCGGATCCTGAAGGGCGACCAGATCACGGTCACCGCGCCCCGCTGAGCGGGCTCAGCGGCGGGGCAGCTCGCTGCCGCGCACGTGCGTGCACAGCCATTCCACCAGCGGGCCGAAGGCGCGCCATGCGCGCTCGACGCGCCCGCGCACCTCGGCCGTGTGCACCCACGGCTCGGGCTCCCAGCGCACGCCCGCATACAGCGACCGATGGCGCAGCAGCTCGATGCGCGGGTGGTCGTCGTCGAAGCCCCTGGGCCGGGTCTTCAGCCGGTCGCCCATCAGCTCATAACCGGCGGTCTCCAGGCGCTCGGCCAGCGCCGCGAGCGGCTTGCCCGAGACGTCCTCGTCCACCGCCGCGCGGTAGCGGGCCACCTGGTCGGAGGCGCTGCTGTAGACGCCGCCCGCGACGAAGAGCCCGTCCGCGCTCACCTCGACGTAGTAGCCGATGCCGGGCATCAGGCCGGCGAAGGCCCCCTGATGCGTCTTGTACGGCGACTTGTCCTTGGAGAAGCGCACGTCGCGGTAGGGACGGAAGAGCCGGACCGCGCCGAACTCCGGCTCCAGCTCGTCGGCCAGCGCCTGCATGGGCGCCCGCACGGCCTCCTCATAGAGGTCTTTGTGCCGGGCGAAGTACGTCTTGGAGTTGTCCGCCTCCAGCCCCTCGTAGAAGATGAACGCCTCGTCGGGGAAGCCGGTGAAACCCATGACGTCAAGCCTGCCACGGGCCGGGGGCGGCTCAGCGCTCGGTGTACATCTTCCCCGGTGACGGGGCCCTGCCGTACAGCTCCGAGACCGTGACGAACGTGAAGCCCCGCTTGGTGAGGGTGTCGAGCACCTTGGGCACGGCGTCCACGGTGGTGCGGTGGATGTCGTGCATCAGCACGATCGAGCCGGGCTTGGCGTGTCCCGCCCGTTTGGCGACGATCTCGGTGACGCGGTCGCGCCAGTCGAGGGTGTCGAGGTTCCACAGGATCTGGGCGAGGCCCTCGCGCCTGGTCTCGGCGGCGACCCTGGCGTCGGTCGCCCCGTACGGCGGCCGCATCACCTGCATCCGCACCCCGGTGAGCCGCCGCACGATCTCCTCAGTGTGCCGCAGCTCCTGCTTCATCCGGTGCAGCGGCAGCGCGGTGAGCGGCGGGTGGCTCCAGGAGTGGTTGCCGATCTCGTGGCCCTCGTCGACGATGCGGCGGACGGTCCTGCCGCCCTTGTCGGCCGCCACCATCTGCCCGACGACGAAGAACGTGGCCCTGACGTCGCGGTCGCGCAGCAGGTCGAGCAGCCGGGGGGTGTGCTCGCCCGGTCCGTCGTCGAAGGTCAGGGCCACGCACTTGAGCTTGGCGCAGTCGAAGTTCCTGCTGCGCGGCCAGCCCGCCTGCATCGACCTCAGCCGCTTGGCCAGCGCCACCGGGTCGAAGGCGCCGAGCCTCATGGGTGTGACGTCCACGTGCTGGTGCTGACGCCGCGCCACCGAGTAAGTGACGCAGCTCGCCAGCGCGAGCAGGGCCAGCGGCAAGGCCCATACGCGCATGCTTCCCCCCGAAACGCCGCATGCGGGGGCCTATGGATAGTCCTGGACCGGCACCCCCCGCAGTTCCCTGGCCAGGTCGTCCCACCAGAGTGGGATATCGGCCTGCAATTCCTGGAAGCGGCGCGCCACGCGCATGGCACATCCAAGCGGATCCGTACCCAGATGCCGACGTTTCACCGGTCCTTCCTGCCACCGGTAAAAACCATCTCTATAACGTACGACCAGCCCGATCCACACCGAGATGGTCGCACCGTCGCCTATCTCGTAAGCGCTGGTGACGCCCAGACCGTGAAGCTCCGCCTGGAGCTTCTCGGTCGCCGCGCGGGCCTCACTCACACGTCACCCCCTGCCGACGTCGAGCGCGCCGGCCGCGGGACGCGGTCGCCGCACACCAGGGGTGTACCCAGCCACGGGCATGAGCCGTCCAAGCCATGGAGTAATCATGAAACTCCGCCGGGTCACGCGGAGGGGTTTCGCGCTTATAGATCACGCGTCCGGCGCAGGCGTCTCGTTCAGGTGTCGCCGGCGGTGCGCGGCTCGGCCACGGCCATGATGAACCTGAGCTCGGCGTCGCCCTGGTTGGCGTAGCGGTGCGGCCGGTCGGCGGTGAAGAGCACGGCGGCGTCGGTGCCGACCACGTGGCTCTTGCCCGCCACGATCAGCGTCAGCTCGCCCTCCAGCACGGTGAGCATCTCGCGGGTGCCCGGCGGGTGCGCGTCGCCGTCGTGGTGCTGCCCGGGGCTCAGCCGCCAGTCCCACAGCTCCAGGATCATCGGCATGTCGGCGCCGACCAGCAGCCGCGCCCGGCCCTCGCCCTGGTCGAAGGTGACGACGTCGTCCTTTTGCACGACCCGCACCATGGGCACGTCGCCGACCTCGACCAGGCGGGCGACGGTGACGCCGAGCGCGGAGGCGATCCGGGTGAGCGTGGACACGCTGGGGTTGGTGCGCCCCTGCTCGACCTGGACGAGCATGCCCCGGCTCACGCCCGACCTGGCGGCCAGCGCGTCGAGGGTGAGCCCGCGGTGCGCGCGCTGGGCGCGCACGTTGTTGGCGATGGCCTGGGTGATGAGCTCGGGGTCCTCCATGCAGTGCAGTGTAGTGAATGGGTAGTGCAGCAGGATGTACTCTGTGCATTGCACTAATAGTGCAATACATTGATCCGAGGAAGGACTCCCCCTGGTGACGGTCATCCTGGCGACCGCCTGCGCCATCGTTTACGGCACCGCCGACTTCTTCGGCGGCCTGGCCACCCGGCGCTCGCGGGTGCTCTCCGTCGTCGTGCTCTCGCAGACGGCGGGCCTGGCGCTGATCCTCGTGCTGCTGCCGCTGCTGCCCGGCGCGTACGGCACCCTCGCGCTCTCCTGGGGCCTGGCCGCCGGGCTCGCGGGCGCGGCCGGGCTGGTGCTGTTCTACCGGGCGCTGGCCACGGGCGTGATGTCGGTGGTGGCCCCCACCACGGCGGTCACCTCGGCCGCGCTGCCGGTGGTGTTCGGCCTGGCCACCGGCGACCGTCCCGGCGTGCAGGCGCTGGTGGGCGTGGCGCTGGCGCTCGGCGCGGTGCTGCTGGTCAGCCAGGAGGGCAAGGGCGGCGGGCAGGTCACGCCGCGCTCGGTGCTGGTCTCGCTGGCGGCGGGGGCCGGGTTCGGCGGGTTCTTCATCCTGCTGTCCATGGCGCCCGACGACTCCGGGCTGTGGCCGCTGGTCGGCGCCCGGCTGTCGTCGGTGTCCGTCGTCGCCCTGCTGGCCCTGCTGACCGGGCGCGGTCTGCGGCCGGGCGCGGGGTCGCTGCCCGTCATCGTGGCGGCGGGCGTGCTCGACATGACGGCCAACGTGCTCTACCTGCTCGCCCAGCGTGACGGCCTGCTCAGCCTGGTCGCCGTGCTCGTCTCGCTCTATCCCGCCAGCACGCTGGTGCTCGCCAACCGGGTGCTCGGCGAGCGTCTGCGGGCCGTCCAGATCGCCGGCGTGGTGTGCGCGCTGGCCGCGGTGGCGCTCATAGCCGTTGCACAGCACTCCTAGCCTTGCTACGTTCCGCCTGTGCGCCCTGCCCGGGCACGTTCCGTTGACGGATCGTTGAGGCACGTCGCGGTGCCGTACGACTCCGAGGAGTCCTTCGTGACCCTCACCGTGCCGCGCGTGCGTTCCGCGCTGGACGAAGGCAGGCAGGTGCTGGTCGTCACCGGCGCGGCCAAGCTCGGCCTGCTGGCCGCGGCGCTCGGGCCCGACGCCGCCCGCATCGACAGCCGCTCGCCCGCCGCCTGGTACGCGCATCCGTACCGGATGCTCGCCGCCTGCCACGACTACACCCGCGGCCGCAGCACGCTGGTGATCGCCGAGCCGTCCTGGACGGGCATGAGCGAGCGCGACATCAGGGAGCTGATCCGCTGCGACTCGGTGATCAACGCGGCGCTGCACCGCGCCGCCGCGATCGTGATGTGCCCGTACGACGTGCGCCGGGCCCCCGAGCCCGTGGTGGCGTACGGGCCGGTCATCCACCCGGCCCTGCTCGGGGCCGACGGCGAGGTGACGAGCACCCGCTTCGTCCCCCCGCACGACCTGGTGCTCGACGGCGACCACGCACCCCTGCCCCCGCCCGCGCCCGACGCCGAGAGGTTCGGCTTCACCGGCCGCGAGCTGAAGCGGCTGCGCCGGACCGTCGGCGACTACGCCAGGGCGGCGGGCATGGACCACGACCTCGTCACGTCGCTGGTGATCAGCGTCTCGGAGATCGCCGCCAACAGCGTCGAGCACGGCGCGGGCCACGGCACGGTCGCGATGTGGATCAGGGACGGCGAGCTGATCTGCGAGATCTCCGACCCGGGAGGCGCGCTCGACGACCCGTTACCCGGCTACATACCACCAGAGCCCGAATCCCCACGGGGATACGGGCTCTGGATCAGCAGACAACTGTGCGATCTGGTGGACCTGCGCGCGGAGGACGGTGTGTTACGGGTCCGCCTCCACCTGAGGGTGGAGCGGTAGTCAGGCGGCCCGCTGTGCGGGCAGGCGCACGGCGCCCTCCTCGCGGGCGTACTCCTCCAGCATGGCCCGGAGCTGGCGGCGGCCGCGGTGCAGCCGCGACATGACGGTGCCGATGGGCGTGCCCATGCGCTCGGCGATCTCCTTGTACGCGAAGCCCTCGACGTCGGCGAGGTAGACGGCCACGCGGAAGTCCTCGGGAAGGGAGCGCAGTGCGTTCATGACGACGTTGTCCGGCAGGCGGTCGAGCGCCTCGGTCTCGGCCGAGCGCAGGCCGGTGGAGCTGTGCGACTCGGCGGCGTGCAGCTGCCAGTCCTCGATGTCCTCGGCGGCGGACAGCTTGGGCGAACGCTGCTTCTTGCGGTAGTCGTTGATGAAGTTGTTGGTGAGGATCCGGTGCAGCCACGCCTTGAGGTTGGTGCCCTCGCGGAACTGGTGGTACGACGTGTACGCCTTCGCCACCGTCTCCTGCACCAGATCCTCCGCGTCAGCGGTGTTACGGGTCAGGCGCATGGCGGAGGCGAACAGCTGCGACGTCACGGGCACGACGTCCCGCTCGAACCAGTCCTGGCGCTGCTCATCGGTCATGGTGATCAATTCATTCCCCCTTGCGCTATCCCCCGTTTCGGCACAAGCCGCCTGACGGCGGTTCCATCCTCGCAAGCCCTTGGTAAGGGGGGCGTTAGAGAGGTTCCGCTTCGATCAGAAGGGGGTCATCGTCCATCTGCTCGCGGCGTGCGTCACGTCCACGGCGGGACAAGTCTCATTATCATAACACTACCCACCCAAAATCATAGGAATAGTGACGAGAGTCACATGGGATAGCGTATGGCCATGAGATTCGTGGACCGGCATGACTCGGGGACACGCCGCTGGGTGGCGGAGGCCATACGCAAGGTCGAGGCCGACGCCAACCGTAGTTGCGACACACACCTGCACGTCTTTCCGCTGCCCCCGCACTGGGGCGTAAACCTTTATCTGAAAGACGAATCGGTGCATCCAACCGGATCTTTGAAACACCGGCTGGCCCGCTCCCTATTCCTGTACGGCCTGGCCAACGGCTGGATCGGCCCCACCACCACGATCGTGGAGGCGTCGAGCGGATCCACCGCCGTCAGCGAGGCGTACTTCGCCCGGTTGCTCGGTCTTCCCTTCATCGCGGTCATGCCCGCCTCCACGTCGCCGGAGAAGTGTCATCTCATAGAGTTCTACGGCGGAAAATGTCATTTGGTTGACGACCCGCGTGCGATCTATGACGAATCTCACCGTCTGGCCGCGGAGACCGGCGGCCACTTCATGGATCAGTTCACTTACGCCGAGCGGGCCACCGACTGGCGCGGCAACAACAACATCGCTGAATCGATCTATTCACAGATGTCCATGGAGCCCTACCCCGAGCCCGCCTGGATCGTGGTAGGCGCGGGCACCGGCGGCACATCGTCGACCATCGGCCGCTACATCCGCTACCGCCGCCACGACACCCGCCTCGCCGTCGTCGACCCCGAGGGCTCGGCCTTCTATCCGAGCTGGGTGGACGGCGACCTCACGGTCACCGCCCCCGGCTCCCGCATCGAGGGCATCGGACGTCCGCGCGTCGAGCCCTCGTTCCTGCCCTCGGTCATCGACCGCATGATCGCCGTGCCGGACGCCCGCTCGATCGCCGCCATGCACTGGACCCGCGAGGTGACCGGGCTCGACGTCGGCGGCTCCACCGGCACCAACATGGCGGCGTGCGTGCAGCTCATCGAGGAGATGCGCGCGGCCGGGGAGCGGGGCAGCATCGTGACGCTGATCTGCGACAGCGGCGACCGGTACAGGGGGACGTACGGCAACCCCGCGTGGCTGGCGGCCAACGGCCTCGACATCGAGCCGCACCTGGAGGAGCTGCGCAGGTTCATGAACAGCTAGGGCACTCGGAACCGGCCGGGCCTTCTCGATGAGGGCGGCGGCCGGTTCGTCAGCGGCGGCTAGGACGTCTTGGCCGGATCGACGCCGAAGATCTCGGCCACGTCGTCCAGCATCGCGTGCGCCCCCTGGATGCCCACCGCGGTCATCCACGTCAGGTCGCTGACCTCGTGCTTCTTCCCCTTGAGCTTGGCCCACAGCGGGTTGCCGACGAACTTCTGCTTCGGCCCGTCGGAGGCCGGGTCCGGATAGGTGGCGACGAAGATGTGGTCGGCGTCCAGGTCGGCGATGCGCTCCTGGCTCACGTTCACCGCGATCGCGTCCTGCGCGGTGGGCTGGCCCTCGGGGCGCGGGAAGCCGACGTCCTTCAGCACCACGCCGGAGTAGGAGTTCTCGACGTACAGGCGGGTGGTCGGCTCGCCGGCGAAGCGCACGATCGAGATGGTGGGCAGCTCGCCCTCCTTCTCCTTGATCTCCCGCCCGATGGCGGCGGCGCGCTCCTCGTACGCCTTGATCCGCGCCTCGGCGAGGTCCTCCTTGCCCAGCGCCTGGCCCATGAGCCGGAGGTTGTCCTTCCAGATGGCCCCGGTGGTCTCGCTGAACACGGTGGGAGCGATCTTGGACAGGCGGTCGTACAGGGCCTCGTGCCGGACCTTGGCCGAGACGATCAGGTCGGGCTTGAGCGCCATGATCTTCTCAAGGCTGGGCTGCTCCAGAGTGCCGACCGACGTGGCCTCCTGGCCGTACCGCTCGACGACCGGGCCGAGGTAGCCGGGCAGCTTCGTCTCGATCGACCGGTACGTGGTGTAGCCGACGACCGGCGTCTCCAGCGTCAGCACCGCGTCCACGAAGCTCTGGTCGAGCGCCACCACCCGCTTCGGCCGCGAGGGGATGACCGTCTCGCCCATCGCGTGCCGCACGGTCCTGAACGGCGCCGCGCTCTTCGAGGCGTCCCGCGCCGATCCGGCGCCTGCGCCCTCCGCCGAGCCGCAGGCGGCCAGTGCCGCCAGCAGGACAGCGCCGACCAGCACGCGCAACGGTCTCATCAGATCCCTTTCCCCGAAGTAAGGTAAGCCTAAATTAGGTTAGCCCTGCCTAACCTGGCATACTTCAGCGGGATCGGGCAAACGTCAGGAGGACTCGGGTGAGCGTTTCCGCCGTCGCCCCGCGCCTCCACGGCATTCAGCGGCGCCGGCTCGGCGTGCTGGGCGTGCTGCTCGCCGCCGTGGCGATCGGCGTCCTGCTGAGCATCACGATCGGCTCCAAGTCGGTGCCGCTCGCCGACACCTGGCACGCGATCAACGCGCCGACCGGCACCGAGAACGACATCGTCATCCGCTCGCTGCGGCTGCCCAGGACCGCGCTCGGCGTCATGGCCGGCATCGCGCTCGGCGTGGCGGGCGCCCTCATGCAGGGCCACACCCGCAACCCGCTCGCCGACCCCGGGCTGCTCGGCGTCACGCAGGGCGCCGCGTTCGCCATGGTGTCGTCGATCATCCTGCTCGGCACGTCCAGCCTGCTCGCCTACATCTGGTTCGGCCTGGCGGGCGCGCTCGTGGCCAGCGTCGCGGTCTTCGCGCTCGGCATGGTGGGCGGCAGGGGCGGCCCGACCCCCGTCACGCTGGCCCTGGCGGGCACCGCCGTGAGCGCCCTGCTGTACGCGCTGACCTCCGCCATCGTGCTGCTCGACGAGCAGGCGATGGACGTCTTCCGCTTCTGGCAGGCCGGCTCCATCGCCGCCAGGGGCGCCGACGTGGCCTGGCAGGTGCTGCCGTTCATCGCGGCCGGCCTGGTGCTCGCGATGGTCAACGCCCCCGGGCTCAACGCGCTCTCACTCGGCGAGGACGTGGCGAGGAGCCTCGGCCAGAACGTCGCGAGGACCCGCGCCATCGGCGTCGCCGCCGTCACCCTGCTGTCCGGCGCCGCCGTGGCCGCCTGCGGCTCGCTCGCGTTCGTCGGCCTCATCGTGCCCCACCTGGCCAGGCCGCTGTCCGGCACCGACCACCGCTGGCTGCTGCCGTACTCGGGGCTCATCGGCGCGGCCCTGCTGCTGGTCGCCGACGTGGTCGGCCGGGTCGTCGCCCCGCCCGGCGAGCTGGAGGTGGGCGTGGTGCTCGCGCTGCTCGGCGCGCCCTTCTTCGTCGCCCTGGTACGCCGCAGAAAGCCCGTACGCCTGTGATGACCACACTCCCCCTGCGACTCGGCGGCCTGTCCTGGCGGCTGCGGATGCGCGGCGTCGCCGTCACCGTCACGGGCGCCGTGCTGCTCGCCCTGCTCATGGCGCTGAACATGCGCATCGGCGACATCGAGATGACGCTGCCCGAGGTGATCTCCGGCACGTTCGACGCGGGCAGCCCCGCCCACTTCGTCATCATGGAGCTGCGCCTGCCGCGCGCGCTCACCGGCGCCCTGGTCGGCGCCGCGCTCGCGCTGTCCGGCGCCATCATCCAGTCCATCGCCCGCAACCCGCTCGCCAGCCCCGAGATCCTCGGCGTCACCACCGGCGCGTCGGTCACGGTCGTGGCCGGCGTGGTGGCGAGCGGCAGCGTGTACGGCGGCGTCAGCGGCCTGCTCGCCACCCTCGGCATCCCCGCGCTGGCCCTGCTCGGCGGCCTGATCGGCGCGGCCATCGTGTACGGCCTGGCCTGGCGGCGCGGCCTCGACGGCTACCGCCTGGTGCTGGTCGGCATCGGCGTGGCCGCGGTGTTCACCAACGTCAAGTTCTGGCTGCTGACCGTCGGCGACGTCAACGACACCGGCCGCGCCATGGTGTGGATCAGCGGCTCGCTCAACGGCCGCGGCTGGGAGCACGTCGTGCCGACCGGGGTGGCGCTGGCCGTGCTGGTGCCGCTCACCCTGCTCGGCACCCGTTCGCTCGACGCGCTGCGCTTCGGCGACGACACCATCACCGCGCTCGGGGTGCGTACGAACCTGGCCAGGGCGCTGATGATCCTGGCCGCCGTGCTGCTCGCCGCCGTGGCCACCGCCTCGGCCGGGCCGATCGCGTTCGTGGCGCTGGCCTCGCCGCAGATCGCGCTGCGGCTGGTCCGCTCGGGGCAGCCGCCGCTGCTGTGCTCGGCGGTCGTCGGCGCCGTGCTCACCACGGCCGCCGACCTGATCGCGAGGTCGCTGTTCTCCCCCATCGAGTTGCCCGTCGGCATCGTCACCGCCGTGCTGGGCGCACCGTACCTGATCCACCTGATCTGGAGGTCGCGAAAGTGAGACTGCAGGCCGCCGACGTCAAGCTCGGGTATGGCGACCGCCTCATCGTGGACGGGCTCGACCTCGGCATCGAGGCGGGCACGGTGACCACCATCATCGGCCCCAACGGCTGCGGCAAGTCCACGCTGCTGCGCGCGCTCGGCCGG
Source organism: Nonomuraea sp. NPDC052634 (assembly GCF_040678535.1). Classification (NCBI taxonomy): domain Bacteria; kingdom Bacillati; phylum Actinomycetota; class Actinomycetes; order Streptosporangiales; family Streptosporangiaceae; genus Nonomuraea; species Nonomuraea sp. NPDC052634. The sequence continues at coordinate 474,261 of NZ_JBFATY010000002.1, forward strand.
CTGCTCAAGCCGCAGGGCGGCGAGGTGCTGCTCGACGGCAAGCGCATCGACAAGATCCCCACCCGCGAGGTGGCCAAGGTCCTCGGCGTGCTCCCCCAGTCGCCCACCGCCCCCGAGGGGCTGACGGTCGCCGACCTGGTGGCCAGGGGACGCCACCCGCACCAGACGTGGTACCGGCAGTGGTCGTCCGACGACGAGGGCGCGGTCGCGGCGGCCCTGGACATGACGGGCCTCGCCGACCTGGCCGAGCGGCCGCTGGACGAGCTGTCCGGCGGGCAGCGGCAGCGGGCGTGGATCTCCATGGCGCTCGCCCAGGGCACCGACCTGCTGCTGCTCGACGAGCCGACCACGTTCCTCGACCTGGCCCATCAGGTGGAGGTGCTCGAACTGGTCAGGCACCTGCACGAGGAGGGCGGCCGTACGGTCGTCATGGTCCTGCACGACCTCAACCTGGCCGCCCGCTACGCCGACCGCCTGGTCGCCATGCGCGCCGGCCGGGTGATCGCCTCCGGCACCCCGCACGAGGTGCTGACCGAGGAGCTGCTGCGCGAGGTGTTCGAGCTGGACGCCAAGGTCATCCCCGACCCGGTGGCCGGCACCCCGCTGGTCGTCCCGATCCGCCCGCTCTCCCACGCGTCCTGACACCGCCGGACCGCCTCGGCCCGCCGTCACAGGAACCCTTGGGCGGCCCCCGGCGGCGCGTCAGGCGTCGCCGAGCTCCGACAGCGCCGCGCGCACGTCCGCGTCGTCCGGGTCCAGCTCCGCGGCCCGCAGCAGGTCCTGGCGCGCCTGCTCGGCCAGCCCCGCCGCCCGGTACGCCAGCGACCTGTTGTAGAGCAGTTCGGCCGTCTCTCCCAGCTTCAGCGCCCGGGTGAGATCCGACACCGCCAGCTCGTTGTCGCCGCGTTCGAACGCGAGCTCCGCCCGTCCCGCCCAGGCCGCGACCAGCTCGGGGTCGATCTCCAGCGCCCGGTCGAAGGCCAGCCGCGACTCCGGGTAGCGCTGCTCGGCCAGCTCGACCTGCCCGAGCACGCACAGCAGGTAAGGATCCTCAGGGGCCAGCGCGAGCCCGCGCTCCACGTCCTGCCGCGCCCGCACGTAGTCGCCCGCGGCGACGTGCAGGCCGCAGCGGTTGACATAGGCGGGGGCGAAGTCCGGGTCCAGCTCCAGCGTGTGGTCCAGGTCGGCGCGCGCTCCCGCCAGGTCGCCGGCCGCGTAGCGGACCTCCGAGCGGTTGTAGTACGCCTCGGGGAACGGCGGGCTGAGCCGCATCACCGCCTCGTAGTCGGCCAGGGCCTCGTCCGAGCGGCCCATGGCGTGCAGCAGGTTGCCCCGGTCGAGGTAGTAGTCGGGGTAGCCGGGGTCGGCCGCGATGGCCCTGTCGTAGTCGGCCAGCGCCTCTTCGCGCCGCCCGCCGAGCGCCAGCAGCTGTCCCCTGTTGGCGTACAGGATGAGCCGGTGGATCGGGTGCTCGTCCTGGAGGTGCGTCTCGGCCAGCTCGATCGCCTGCTCGACCAGCTCCATGGCCGCTTCCCTGCGGCCTCTGCGCAGCTCGACCAGGGCCTTGCCGTTGAGGTCGAAGCCCAGGTGGAAGGCGCGCTCACGGGGGTCGGGCAGCAGCGAGGTGATGGTGACGGCCTCGTTGATCCACGACAGCGCCTGCTCCGGGTCGCGCTGCGCCGGGTCGTGGTGGCGTACGAGGATCATGGCGGTGGCGTACGCGATCGTGGCGCGGTGCTTGGGGTCGGTGCTCAGCCGCCTGGCCCTGTCGTACAGGTCGCGGGCCTCGTCCTCGCGCTCGATCGCCTCCAGCGCGGCGGCGACCCGCTGCACGAGGAGCTGCCAGCGTTCGGGGTCGTCGTCGTACGCCAGCCCGCGCAGCACCTCCAGCCCCGACTCCGCCATGGCGTGGTGGAAGCCCTCGTCGCGGTAACGGCCGAAGTCGGCCCGCAGCGGCCCGCTGCCCGGCGCCGACGGGCCCTCCTCGATGCGCAGCAGCTCGGGGTCGAGCCGGCGGCGCAGCACCTTCACCAGCTCGCTGTCGGTGTAGTCGGCCTCGCCGAGGTTCGTCACCCGCAGGGTGAGCGGCCCGGCGGCGGTCAGGTAGTCGCGCACGAACTCGGCCAGCCCGTTGGCGATGCGCAGGCTGCGCCGTGCACCCGGCACGAGCACCCGCTGCGCTCTGGGCAGGTCGTCGGCCAGCGAGCGCCTGCGCGCGGGCACCGCGGCGCGCAGCGCGGGCGCCGCCGCCCTGATCTCGATGTCGTGTGCGGCGACCAGGTCCGGCGCGGTTTTCAGCGCACCGGGAACGAGCCGCGCCAGCAATGCCGCGGCCAGCGTATACGGCCCGCCGATCCGGCGGTCCGCGTCAATGAGGATCGTCTCCACGTGGATCGTTCTGCCCTGGCCGGCGCCCCCACCGAGACGCCGGCCCCCGCAGCTCAGGCGCTGTGCCTCGGAGCCGCCGCAGCGGTCGGCTTCACAGTTCCTGGCCGGTGGACGACGATCTTCTTCATGAGCGGCCTTTCACGTACCAAAGCGATCGAACGATCTTTGATGACGATATATGTCAACACATGAAAAAGAGGTCGATCAAGGCTTATCTGGTAAGGGCTCCTTCACGAATATTTACGGCGTAACCGTAAATCATTCGCCCAGAATGGCGTCCACGAAGACCTCGGGGTCGAACGGCGCGAGGTCGTCGGGCCCCTCGCCCAGCCCCACCAGCTTCACCGGAACGCCCAGCTCCCGCTGCACCGAGATGACGATGCCGCCCTTGGCGGTGCCGTCGAGCTTGGTCAGCGCGATGCCGGTGATGTTGACCACTTCGGCGAAGACCTGGGCCTGGCGCATGCCGTTCTGGCCGGTGGTGGCGTCGAGGACGAGCAGCACCTCGTCGACCGTGGCCTTCTTCTCGATGACCCGCTTGACCTTGCCCAGCTCGTCCATGAGGCCGGTCTTGGTGTGCAGCCGGCCCGCGGTGTCGACGATGACCACGTCGGCCTTGTCCTCGATGCCCCTGGCCACCGCGTCGAACGCCACGGACGCCGGGTCGCCGCCCTCGGGGCCGCGCACGGTGTCGGCGCCGACCCGCTCGCCCCACGTCTGGAGCTGGTCGGCGGCGGCGGCGCGGAACGTGTCGGCCGCGCCCAGCACGACCTTCTTCCCGTCACCGATGAGCGAACGGGCGAGCTTGCCCGTGGTGGTGGTCTTGCCGGTGCCGTTGACGCCCACGACCAGCACGACGGCCGGCCGCTCGCCGTGCTTCTGCACGTGGAGCGTGCGGTCGAGGTCGGGGCCGACCTGGGCGAGCAGCTGCTCGCGCAGCAGGCCGCGCACCTCCTCATGGCTGCGGCTGCCCAGCACCTTCACCCGGGTGCGCAGCTCCTCCACTATGGCGCGGGTCGGAGCCACCCCCACATCGGCGGTGATCAGGCGCTCCTCGATCTCGTCCCAGACCTCGTCGTCGAGGTGGTCGCGCGACAGCAGCTCGAGCAGCCCGCGGCCCAGCGCGTTCTGCGAACGGGCGAGCCGCGAGCGCAGCCGCACCATGCGGCCCGCAGACGGCGGCGGCACCTCGACCTCGGGCGCCTTGACGACCGGCTCGGCGGGCTTGGCCGGAGGCGGCAGCGTGGTGGTCGCGCCCTCGGCCTCCTCACCCGCGCCGGCGGGCTTCTTCTCGCCCTCCTCCGGCAGCACGGGGGCCTCCGGCGGCTTGACCGGCGGCGCAGCCTTGCGGCCCGGCCTGAACAGCAGGAAAAGACCGCCGACCGCCAAGATGGCGACGACGGCCACGATCACGATGACGCCGAGGTAATCCACAAGATGTCAGTTTTCCAGATCGAACGGCATGGTCACGCACAAGGCCACACCGATCAGGCGGACCGGCGCCCGTCGAATCGCCGCCCGGCCACCGGCTCAGACCGGCTCACGCCCTCCGGAATCGCCGCCCGGCCACCGGCTCAAGCCGACTCACGCCCTCCGGAACCGCCGCCCGGCCACCGGCTCAAGCCGACTCACACCCCCTGAGCCTCAGACCGACTCACGCGCTGAACCTCAGGCCGACTCGCGCTCCCTGAGCCGCTGGCTGACCACCTGCGTCACGCCGTCGCCCCGCATGGACACGCCGTAGAGCGCGTCGGCGATCTCCATCGTGCGCTTGTTGTGGGTGATGACGATGAGCTGTGAGCTTTGTCGCAGCTCCTCGAACAGCGTGAGCAGGCGCTGCGTGTTGGTGTCGTCGAGCGCCGCCTCGACCTCGTCCATCACGTAGAACGGCGACGGCCGCGCCTTGAAGATGGAGATCAGGAACGCCACCGCCGTCAGCGAGCGCTCGCCGCCCGACAGCAGCGACAGCCGCTTGACCTTTTTGCCCGGCGGCCTGGCCTCGACCTCGACGCCGGTGGTCAGCATGTCGCTGGGGTCGGTCAGCACCAGCCGGCCCTCGCCGCCGGGGAAGACCCGGGTGAAGATCTGCTCGAACTCGCGGGCGACGTCCTCGTAGGCGGAGGCGAACATCTGCTCCACCCGGTCGTCGACCTCCTTGACCACGGTCAGCAGGTCGCGCCGGGTCTTCTTGAGGTCTTCGAGCTGGGAGTTGAGGAACGCGTGGCGCTCCTCCAGGGCCGCGAACTCCTCCAGCGCGAGCGGGTTGACCTTGCCGAGCTGGTTCATCTGCCGCTCGGCGGCCTTGGCCCGCTTCTCCTGCTCCTCGCGTACGTAGGGGACCGGCGGTTCGCCGGGCACCGGCACGTCGGGGCCGTACTCGGCGATGAGCGCCTCGGCCTCGACGCCGAACTCGTCGAGCGCCCGCTGCTCCATCTGTTCGAGCCGCAGCCGCTGCTCGGTGCGCGCCATCTCGTTGCCGTGGACGCGGTTGGTCAGCTTGTCGAGCTCCTGGCCCAGCTCGCGCACGCGTACGCGGACCTGCTTCAGCTCGGCGTCGACCGCCACCCTGGCCAGCTCGGCCTCGTCGCGCTCGCGCTCCGCCAGCGCGACCGAGTCGTTCAGCGCCGTCAGCACCCTCCTCGCGCCCTTGGCGACGGCGTCGGCGAGCGCCGCCTGACGCCTGCGCCTGGCCCGCTGAGCGGCCGCCTGGGCGCGTTCCTCGCGCTCCCTTCTCGCGGCCCTGAGCAGGCCGTCGGCGCGGCCCTCGATGCCCTTGACGCGCTCCTCCGCGGTGCGCACCTGAAGGCGGGTGTCCATCTCGCGCTGCCTGGCCGCCTCGCAGGCGCTCGCCAGCTCGTCGCGCAGGTCGGTGGTGGGCTCGGACTCCAGCTCCTGGGCGTATTCGGCCTCGGCGAGCCGGACCTCCAGCTCGGCAAGCTCCTCCAGGCGCTCGGCGCGGGCCTCCTCCGCCCTGGCCACGCTCGCGGTCAGGCGTTCGGCCTCCTGGCGCGCGGCGTCGGCGGCGGCCTCGATCTGCGCGAGCCGCCTGGCCGCCGCGGCGCTCGCCTGGTCGGCCTCGCGCTGGCGGCCCCTGATCTGGTCGAGCGTGCCCTGTGCGGCGCTCACCCCTGCCTGGGCGGTGGTGAGCGCGGTCTGCGCCTCGCTGACGCGGGCCTCGGCGGCCTCAAGCGCGGCCTGGGCGGCCTGCTCGGCGGCGACCGCCTCGTCCAGCGCCACGGCGCTCTCCTCGGCCCTGGTCTCGGCCGCTTCGAGGTCGGCGAGCGCCTCGTCGAGCGCGGCCCGCACCTGAAGCACGGAGGTGCCGCCGGTGGATCCGCCGGTGGCCACGTGGGCGCCGACGACGTCGCCCGCCCTGGTGACCGCGCGCAGCTCGGGGTGGCGTTCGACCAGGGCGCGGGCGGCGTCGAGGTCTTCGGTGAGCACCACGCCGGAAAGCACGTGGTCGAGCGCGGGCCGCAGGTGCTCCGGCACCGTCACCAGGTCGGCCACCCACCGGCCGCCGCCCGGCGCCTCGCCGCGCGCACCGCCGTTCGCGCCGTTGGCGAGCGCCACGAGCAGCGTCGCCTGGCCGGTGCCCTGCGTACGCAGCAGCTCAAGGGCCTCAACGGCGGTGTCGAGCGTCTTGACCGTGATGGCCTCGGCGACCGGGCCGAGCACGGCGGCCACGGCCTGCTCGGCCCCCGGCGTCACCTGCATGGAGGCGGCCAGCGGCCCCAGCACCCCGCCCAGATCGGCGTCCAGCAGCGCGGCGCCGCCGTCGCCCTTGGCCAGGCTCAGCTCCAGTGCGTCGCGGCGGGCGGCCAGCGCGGCCACCTTGCGCTGCGCCTCCTGGTCGGCGGCGCGGGCGCTGCTCACGCCCGCCTTGGCCGCCTTGAGCGCGGCGCGGGGCGCTTCGAGACCGGCCTTGGCCTCCTCGACCGCCGCGCGCGCCTCGTCGGCCACCGCCCTGGCCTCCTCGACGGCGGCCTGCGCCGCGGCCAGCTCCTCGGCCAGCGCGGGGTCGGCGGCCGGCACCTCCTGCCGCTGCGCCTCCAGCTCCTCCCTTGCCCGGCGCTCGCGCTCGGTGGCGTCGGCGACCGCCTGGGTGAGCCGGCCGATCTCTTCTTCAGCGGCCCTGGCGCGGCTGCGTACGGAGTCGACCTGGCCGCGCAGCTTGGCCAGCCCCTCGCGGCGGTCGGCGGCGGCCCTGGCGGCCAGCGCGAGCCGCTGCTCTTCGGCGGCCAGCTCGGCCTCTGCCGCCGTCCGCGCCTGCACGGCCTCTTCCAGCAGCTCCTGCGCCTGCTCCAGCTCGGCCCTGAGCAGCTGCTCGCGCTCGCGCACCTCGGCGGCCTCGCGCTCAAGGTCTTCCGGGTCGCGGCCGCGCCGCTCGATGGAGGCGGCGTCGAGCGCGTGGCGGTGGCGCTCCATGGCGAGCTGTTCGAGGCCGGTGATGCGCTCGCGCAGCGAGGACAGCCTGAAGTACGCCTCCTGCGCGGCGGCCAGGCGCGGCTGCGTCTCGGCCTCGGCCGCCTCGAGTGCCGCCTCGCGCTGCTGTGCCTCGGCCAGCTCGGCCTCGACCTGCTGCCGCCTGGCCATGATCGCGGCCTCGTCGGCGGCCTCGCGCTCCAGCTTGGCCCGCAGCGTGCACACGTCGTCGGCGAGCAGCCTGAGCCTGGCGTCGCGCAGGTCGGCCTGGATGACGGCGGCCTTACGGGCGATCTCGGCCTGCCGGCCCAGCGGCTTGAGCTGGCGGCGCAGCTCGGTGGTGAGGTCTTGGACGCGGGTCAGGTTGGCCTGCATCGCGTCGAGCTTGCGCAGCGCCTTCTCCTTGCGCTTGCGATGCTTGAGCACGCCCGCGGCCTCTTCGATGAAGGCGCGGCGCTCCTCGGGGCCCGCGTGCAGCACGGTGTCGAGCTGGCCCTGGCCGACGATGACGTGCATCTCACGGCCGATGCCGGAGTCGGACAGCAGCTCCTGGATGTCGAGCAGGCGGCAGGTGTCGCCGTTGATCGCGTATTCGCTCTGCCCCGACCGGAACATCAGCCGGCTGATCGTGACCTCGGTGTAGTCGATGGGCAGCGCGCCATCGCTGTTGTCGATGGTCAGCGTGACCTCTGCGCGGCCGAGCGGCGGCCGGTTGGCCGTGCCGGCGAAGATGACGTCCTCCATCTTGCCGCCGCGCAACGACTTGGCGCTGTGCTCGCCCATGACCCAGGCCAGGGCGTCGACGACATTGGACTTTCCGGAGCCGTTGGGGCCGACCACGCAGGTGATGCCCGGCTCGAAGCGGAGGACGGTCGCCGAGGCGAAGGACTTGAAGCCGCGCAGGGTGAGGGTCTTCAGATACACGAGCGCGACCCCCCTCTCCCCGGAACGGACTCGGAAAAGCCTACTGGTCCGAAGGGCCGCGAGTGGGCATCATGGCCGGGACCTGGTCTCCGGGGTGAGGTGTGGGGTGAGGTATGAGGCACGTAACAAGGGACGCCTCATCGAGACGTCCCTGGGTCTTGCGCTCCGATCACTCTCAGGTGAGTGCCGGCTCGCGCTCCTGCATGCGGCTTAGTGCCTCGTCGCGGGTCTGCGCCGCAAGAGCGTCATTGGTGGCCTGGAGTCGGATGAGTTCTGCCTCCAGGTCTCGTATGCGCTGCTGCAGGCGGCGCATTTCCGAGACCATTCGAGGGTCAGGACCGCCGACGTGGCCGAGTAGAGCCTTCGCCATGGTAAAGGGTCCTCCACGCTGAGTGACCAGACTGGTTCGCGCACTTCTATTCCGCGGGAGGGGTGCGCGTGGTACCTAACAAGAGTCGCACCGGCAGTGTGGGCGGTCAAGTCGATCGAACCGCTGAGCCCTACTGATGGGCACTCCCGACATACAACTATACCCTATTTGGGCGGTTTAGCGAAACGAGCTACCTTTCCACAAACCCCCCCAAACTACCTCGGGGTTCGCTCCAGCGTTCTACTACTCCATCCACTCTGCCCGGCGTGTCGCAACCTCTGAGCTGCTCCAGCAGCTTGACGCACGCCTCGCGCGGACCCTCGGCGACCACCTCGACGCGGCCGTCCTCCATGTTGCGTGCCCACCCGGTGAGTCCGAGCTCCAGCGCTCGCGACCGGGTCCACCAGCGAAAGCCCACGCCTTGCACCCGGCCCCGCACCCAGGCGGTCAACCGGGCGTCCGAACCGCCGTCAGACATCCGCACTCCTCCATGCCGCAGTCACGCTGAGTGATCAGGCCACCAGGACGGGCGCCGCGTTCGCATGGGCGACCGCCGCCTCGTTGAACGCCCTGACGGCGGCCGTCTCGCCCGCCTTCGTCCAGGCCAGGCCGAGTATCGAGGCGCGCAACCCGGTGACCGGTACGAACACGACGTCGGCCCGGGGATACTGAGCCGCCGTGGGCGTGCAGAAGAGCATGCCGCCGCGGTTGAGCGCCACCTGGGTCAGGCCCTCCTGCGTGGTCGCCACCTTACCCGCCAGCGGGATCTTCCTCCCGGAAGGGGTCGCCGACGGCGCGATGCGCTCCTGCCAGCCGCGCGGCGCCGGGCCGTCCAGCCCGATGAGCGGGATCGAGGCCAGTTCCTCCGCCTCGATGACCGCCCGCTTGGCCATCGGGTGGCGTACGGACAGGCCGAGCCGGTAGGAGACGCGGTTGAGCGCCTCTCCCGCGGCCAGGTCGGGCTCGTCCACGGGCAGCAGCGTGAACGTGATGTCCACCTCGCCGGCCCGCAGCTTGCCGAAGGGGTCGGACAGCGGGATCTCGACCAGCTTGACCACGCTGCCGGGGTTGCGCCGCTCGTAGGCGCGTACGCTGCCCGCCACCAGCTCGGTCGGCGTGGCCAGGAAGCCCACCCTCAGCTCCCCCGTCACCCCTCTGGCCGCCGCCCTGGCCCTGCTCACCGCCTGCGCCAGGCCGTCGAAGGAGGGCCGCAGGTCGGCCAGGAACCGCTCGCCGAGCGGCGTCAGGCGTACCCGCCTGCTGGTGCGCTCGAACAGCCGCCCGCCGATCCTCGACTCCAACGAACGTACGAGCTGGCTCACCCGGCCTGGCGACAGGTACAGACGCTCGGCCGTACGCGCGAAGTGCAGCTCCTCGCTGAGGACGACGAAGCACTCCAGCTCCCTGAACTCCATGCGCCCCTCCCTGGGCGAACGCTTAGCCTGACTAAACCAAGCCTTCGGGTCTCGTCATTGTTCCCGCCCGCCCGCCGCACGAGGCTGAGCGGCATGACGATGACCGAAGTCTCAAGCGCCGTACGGGCGCGCTGGCTCGCCGTGACCACGGTCGCGGTGGGCACGTTCACCGTGGTCACCAGTGAGATGCTGCCCGTCGGGCTGCTGACCTCGATCGCCGACGACCTCGGCGTGTCGCCGGGCACGGCCGGCCTGTCGATGACGGCTCCCGGGCTGGTGGCTGCCGTCGCCGCGCCGGTGCTCGCGTTCACCGCGCGCGGCCTGGACCGGCGGCTGATCTTGATGGGGTTGATGGCGCTGCTCGGCGTGGCGAACGTGGTGGCCGCCGCCGCGCCCGACAACACGGTGATGCTGGCCGCGAGGGTGCTGACGGGCGTGAGCATCGGCGGTTTCTGGGCGTTCGCCGCCGCCCTGGGCGCCCGCCTGGTGCCGGAGCGCTCCGTGGGGAGGGCCACCTCGATCATCTTGGGCGGGGTGTCCGTGGCGTCCGTGCTGGGCGTGCCCGCGGCGACGTTCGTGTCGTCGTTCGCGGGCTGGCGCAGCGCGTTCGCCGCCGCCGGTGCGCTGTCGATCGCGTTGCTCGCGCTGCTGGCGGCGACGCTGCCGCCGTTGCGTCCCGAGGCCGATGATTCTGGGTCTGCCGCTCGGGAGAAGCGCTTGGCGTGGCTTACAGGGCCGCTGGTGCTCGTTCTGGTGCTCACGGCCCTGACCGTCTCGGGGCACTTCGCGGCCTACACCTACGTACGCCCGTTCCTGGAGCAGGTCTCCCAGGCCGGTCCCGCTTTCATCGGCACCGCGCTCCTGCTGTACGGCGTCGCCGGCGTGATCGGCAACTTCGCCTCCGGAGCCCGCGCGGGCAGGAACCCCAGGTCCACGTTCATCGTGCTGGTCGTCCTGATGACCGCCGCCATGCTGGCGCTCGCGCTGACCGGCATGCCGCCCCTGGCCGCGCTGCTCGTCTGGGGCGTCGGCTACGGCGGCGTCGGCGTCGCGCTGCAGCTCTGGCTCATGCGCGAAGGCGGCGGCGAGCGCGGCACGGCGCTCTACGTCAGCGCGTTCAACCTCTCGATCGCGCTCGGCGCCCTCGCCGGCGGCCGGATCACGGACGCGGTGTCCGTGCCCGCCGTGATGTGGACGGGCGCCGCGCTCACCGCGGTCAGCGCGGTCGTCGCTGGCATCTGGGGCAGGAGTAGGACGACCGGTTCATGAAGGGGTCGCGCCTGATGGGCGTGCCGCAGCGGGAGCAGGGCTGGTCGCGGCGGCCGTACACCTCAAGCGAGCGCTCGAAGTAGCCGCTCTCGCCGTTGACGTTGACGTACAGGCTGTCGAACGAGGTGCCGCCCTGCTCCAGCGCCGCGCTCATCACGGTGCGCACCGCCGACACCAGCTCGGCGATCTTGGGCCGGGTGAGCGTCTGCGTCGGACGCGCCCAGTGCAGCTTCGCCATCCACAGGGCCTCGTCGGCGTAGATGTTGCCGACGCCGCTGATCAGCGACTGGTCGAGCAGGGCCCGCTTGATCTCCGTACGCCTTGCCCGCAGCCTGCGCGCGAACTCCGCCTCGTCGAACGCCGGCTCGAACGGGTCGGGCGCGATGTGCGCGATCGGCGCGGGCACGCCCGACACCAGCGGCGTCAGCATGACGTGGCCGAACGTTCTCTGGTCGACGAAGCGCAGGTCGGGGCCGCCGTCCTCGAAGCGCAGGCGCACCCGCAGGTGCTTCTCCGGCGGCTTGCCGGGATCGGCGACGAGGAGCTGGCCGCTCATCCCCAGGTGGGCGAGCAGCGCCTCCTCCGCACCCGACAGCGGCAGCCACAGGTACTTGCCGCGCCGCTCGGCCGACAGCAGCGTGCGGCCCTTGAGGCGGGCGGCGAACTCGTCGGCGCCCGGCACGTGGCGCCTGATCGCACGCGGGTGCAGCACCTCGGCGGCGGCGATCTCGCGCCCGATCACCCATTGCGCGAGGCCCCGCCTGACGACCTCGACCTCCGGCAGCTCAGGCACCTCGGACCCCGCCCTTCGACAGCGGAGGGAACGTAAGTCTCACCCTCCGGACAACATCGGACGCCGCCCCGGCCCTTCCCGGCGCCCTGCTCACGATCACGCGCATCAGGCCCACCATCTTCGAGCAGACCCCTCCTCCGCCGGTAGCCCCTCCCCTGACCGAAACCCCGCCCACGCCACAGGCGTCACGCCCGAAACGCCCTCACAGCCCGTTTCTGCACCGCCGCTCCTGCCGAACGAGCGGCACTCGAGTGCCCAGCGCACGGCCGGGGTTGTGCCAGCGGTACCGCACCACCCTCCGCACCAGACTCACGAGGCGCGAAGTACCGCACATTCACCAGGGGCGGGCGATCCCTGTGCTAGCGCCGCAGCCGCCACGCACCCGCAGGCTGGATCTTCGGCGCCCGACCGCCTACCGATCGGCGAGGCCCGACGGGCGCTTCCGCCACTCGCCTTCCGGCGGCCCGCACGCTGCCCGCCGCCACAAGGACCTCACGTGGCCTGCCCGGCATCGACGCACCGCGCGCCGCCCGCCAAGCGTCACCAGCCGGCAGAAGGTCACGCAAGCCGGGGCCGCCGGCGGGTCGCCGTCAGGCGGTCGGCTGGCTTTCGCGCTGTTCGCGGCGGGCGCGGATGCGGGTCCAGGCCGCCTCGGCCGCCTGCTGCTCGGCCTCCTTCTTGCTGCGGCCGGTGCCCGAGCCGTAGGACTCGCCGCCGACCCGCACCATCGCGGTGAAGGACTTGGCGTGGTCGGGCCCGCTCTCCTCGACGTGGTACTCGGGAACCCCGAGCGCCTCGGAGGCGGTCAGCTCCTGCAGGGAGGTCTTCCAGTCGAGCCCCGCGCCGAGCGAGGCAGAGCGCACGATCAGCGGGTCGAACAGCAGGTGGACGACGCGGAAGGCCTCGTCGAGGCCCTTGTCGACGTAGATGGCGCCGATCAGCGCCTCAAGGGTGTCGGCCAGGATGGACGACTTGTCGCGCCCGCCGGTGCCCTCTTCGCCCCTGCCGAGCCGCAGGAAGCGGCCGAGGCCGAGGCCCCTGGCGACGTCGGCCAGCGCTCGCATGTTGACCACCGCGGCCCGCAGCTTGGCCAGCTGGCCCTCGGGCAGATCGGGGTGGTTGCGGTAAAGCGTGTCGGTGACGACCAGGCCCAGCACCGAGTCGCCCAGGAACTCCAGGCGCTCGTTGGTAGGCAGGCCACCGTTCTCGTACGCGTAGGAGCGGTGCGTCAGCGCCCGCTCGAGAATCGTCGTCTCAAGGGAGACGGAAAGAACTCGCTCCAGCTCGTCTCGGGCGACCTCGACGGCCACCGGCTTAGGACCTGCGCCCACGTGCTTCCTCCTCGGACATCTTCACATGGCGCGCCGACTGCGGAAGATGCCCGAAAACGTGGTGGGCGTCGGGGTAAACGCGTTAGCCCCGGCGTCCACCACGGCCGCGGGCGAACCGCCGCCGCACGCATCTGAGACGTTAACGCCGACCGAGGCACAATGGCACCCGGTCGGCATCACGTCAACTGCCGGCGATCAGGCGGACGGCTCGACGACCTGACGACGGTTGTAGGTGCCGCAGGTGGGACACGCAATGTGCGGCTGCTTGGGCGACCGGCACTGCGGGCAGCTCACCAGGGCGACAGCAGTCGTCTTCCACTGGGAGCGACGGGCGCGGGTGTTGCTCCGCGACATCTTTCGCTTCGGGACGGCCACGTCACTTCTCCTGATCGTTATCTTTGTCGGTGAACAAACCTTGCAACGACGCCCAGCGAGCGTCGATCTTCTCGTGCCGGTGATCCTCGCCGGCCTCGGCCAGCTTGATTCCGCACTCCGCGCAGAGCCCGGCGCAGTCTTCCCTGCACACAGGGCTCAACGGCAGTGCGAGCACCACCGCGTCGCGAAACGTCGGCTCGAGGTCGAGCAGCTCGCCGTCGAGCAGCGAATCCTCCTCCGAGGCGTCCTCGTCGGAATAGAAGAACAACTCCTGCAGATCGACCCGGATCTCCGAGGAGACCGGATCGAGACACCGCGCGCACTCCCCGGCGAGCGGGGCCTGCGCCGTGCCTGACACGAGCACGCCTTCCATCACTGCCTCGAGCCGGAGATCCAGCTCGACTTCGGCGTCTTTGGGGACACCGATCATGTCGACGCCGAGATCCGCCGGTGCCGGGAGAGCGAGGGTCAACTGCCGCATCGTGCCCGGCCGCTTCCCCAGGTCGTGTGTGGAGATCACCCACGGGGAGCGGGGGTCCAGGTGCTGAGTCATCCTGCTCTCGCTAGGCATGGCGAAAAGCATCGCCGTCGTACAAGGCCGAAAAGTAAGGATAGCAGCTTGCGACTAGCCTCTAAGCCGCTCGATGAGCAGCTTGTGGACGAGGTCGGGCACGAGACCCGAGACGTCACCACCATACCGGGCGATCTCCTTCACCCGGGACGACGACAGGAACGAATACTCGGGATTCGTGGGCATGAACAGCGTCTCGACTCCGGACATCCGGTAGTTGAGCTGCGCCATCTGGAGCTCGTAGTCGAAGTCGCTGACGACTCTGATGCCCTTGACGATGGCGGGGATCTCGTTCTGCCGGCAGAAGTCGACGAGCAGTCCGTGGAACTTCCGCACCTTGACGTTCGGAATGTCCTTGGTCACGGCCTGCAGGATGTCGATGCGTTCATCCACCGTGAACAGGCTGGATTTCTCGACGTTGATGAGGACTGCCACCGTCACCTCGTCGTACAGCCGGGCGGAGCGGCCGATGATGTCGAGGTGACCATTGGTGACGGGGTCGAACGACCCCGGGCAGACTACGCGGCGCAAGACGCCTCCCAGGTCTACGGGTTCCCGGCGGCGCGACCGTACCAAACGGACGCTTCGCCATAACGACGGACCCTCTCCTCAACGTACCCTTTAGGCCACATCAGTGGCCCTCCCCGACTTTCCCTCTCGAACGCCACCAATCCCTCTTCGACCAGCCACCCGTTGTCTCGCAGCAGCTCGAGCACCGTGCGCACGTCGTCATCGGGCAGCGCGTACGGAGGGTCGGCGAAGACGATGTCGTACGGCGTGTCGGCCCGCCTGCCGAGGACCCGCTCCACCTTGTCGGCCACCACCCGGGCCCCGTCGAGACCGAGCGAGGCGACGTTGGCCTTGATCGTGCGCACCGCCTTGGGATCGGACTCCACCAGCACCGCCTCGGCCGCACCCCGCGACAGCGCCTCCAAGCCGATCGCGCCCGAACCCGCATAAAGATCGAGAACGCGGGCCTCGTGCAGGCCGTAGAGGGAGTCCAGCGTCAAGAAGATGCCTTCTCTGGCCCTGTCGCTGGTCGGCCGCGTGCCGCGCCCCGGCGGCACCGCCAGCCGCCGCCCACCCGCCGTGCCTGCGATGATCCGCGTCATGTCCCCCATTGTCCCGCATGTTCATGCAGGTCAAGAGTGGACAAGTGTCGGCCTCGACTACGCAAGGGTGATTCACATCGGGCGGACCGGCCCGCATGATGATGACTGCGGCCTTCAAGGTGACCCACATGAAGGCCGACCGGCGTGATCGTGAGCCCTTCCGCACGCCGGTTCCCTCGGCACCTGACCCGAGGGTGGGCCCAGCCGGGGACGGCATTCGGGGGGAGGCCGTCCCCGGCGGCTGGGCCTCACTTCACCGCCACCTCACCCCGGCACCGGCACCCCGCCGGCTTCGGTTTCTCGCCTCACCAGGCACCCGACACGCCCGCTCACCTCGGCTCCCGGCTTCGCTTCCATCAAGCGCCTCACCCACCGGACCTCCGAGCGCCTTGCGCGACGGCACCCAGCCTCCGGCAATGCGACCTGCTCACATCGGCGACAACCGGCCTGACCGCAGCAGCCCGACCGCGCGGTTGATCGACCTCCCACCCCACACACCCGACCGCAGCAGCCCGACCGCGCGGTTGATCGACCTCCCCACCTCACGCACCCCGACCACCAGCCACCCGCCGGCCCTCCCGCCCGAGCGCGGCGGCCCTCCTGCGACGAGGTCGCCGACCGGCGAGGCCATCGAGCTGCTCACCGGACACCCCGCCCCACGCACCGGCAACCCACCACGAGCGCCGCAGCAGCACCCCCGGTTGGCCGTTGTCGCGACGCTCAGGCCGCAGGGCCGATCAAATCCGCAACGCCCACGCCACCAGGGCCATCCGGACCCAAGACGCCCAAGCGGATCGACGGCAGGCCGCAGGGCCGGCCCTGCGGAGATCGGCAGGGTCGGTCCCTCCAGACGCGACCTCCGCCGAGCAGCGGGACCGGTGTCATGTCTTCTCGAGGTACTCGGCGCGTTCGTCGGCCAGCAGGCGTCCGATCTCCGCGCGCAGCCCCTCGTGCCGCTTCAGCTCCGGGTCGCCGGCCAGCAGCGCCGCCGCCTCCTCACGGGCGGTGGCGATGACCTCCTCGTCGCGCAGCAGCTGCAGCAGCTTCAGCGACGACCGCTTGCCGGACTGCGCCGCCCCCAGGACGTCGCCCTCGCGCCGCTGCTCAAGGTCGACCCGCGACAGCTCGAAGCCGTCGAGCGTGGCCGCCACCGCGTCGAGGCGGGCGCGGGCAGGGGTGCCCTCGGGGAAGTCGGTGACCAGCAGGCAAAGACCGGGCAGCCCGCCCCGGCCGACCCGGCCGCGGAGCTGGTGGAGCTGGGAGACGCCGAAGCGGTCGGCGTCCATGATGATCATAACGGAGGAGTTGGGCACGTCGACGCCGACCTCGATCACCGTGGTGGCGACCAGCACGTCGAGCTCGCCGCGCGTGAAGGCCCGCATGATCGCCTCCTTCTCCTCAGGAGGCAGCTTGCCGTGCAGGGTGCCCACCCGCAGGTCGCTGAACGGCCCCTGGGTGAGCATCTCGGCGACGTCGAGGACCGCGAGCGGCGGCCGGCGCTCGTCGTCGGCCGCCGCCCCCATGTCGCCCTCGTCGCCCTCCAGGTCGCCGATGCGCGGGCACACGATGTACGCCTGCCGCCCCAGCGCCACCTCCTCCCTGACCCGCTGCCAGGTGCGCTCGAGATAGTGGGGCTTCTCGGCGGCCGGCACGACGTGGGTGGTGATCGGGGCGCGGCCGGACGGAAGCTGGGACAGCGTCGAGACCTCAAGGTCGCCGAAGACGGTCATGGCGACCGTACGCGGGATCGGCGTGGCGGTCATGACCAGCACGTGAGGGCGCCCGCCGTCGGCCTTTTCGCGCAGCGCGTCACGCTGCTCGACCCCGAACCGATGCTGCTCGTCCACCACGACCAGCCCCAGGTCGGCGAACTGCACGTGCTCCTGCAGCAGCGCGTGGGTGCCGACGACGATGCCGGCCGTGCCGGAGGCGGCGTCGAGCAGCGCGGAACGCCGGGCGGCGGCCCCCATCGAGCCGGTCAGCAGCGTGACCGCCGTGCCGCCGAACATGCCGCCCTGCGCGAGATCGCCCAGCATCGTGGTGATCGAGCGGTGGTGCTGCTGGGCCAGCACCTCGGTGGGCGCGAGCAGCGCGGCCTGCCCGCCGGCGTCGACCACCTGCAGCATCGCCCGCAGCGCCACCACCGTCTTGCCCGCGCCGACCTCGCCCTGGAGCAGCCGGTGCATCGGATGTTCGCTCGCCAGGTCGGCGGCGATCTCCTCGCCGACCTTCGTCTGCCCCTCGGTCAGCGAGAACGGCAGCCGCTCGTCGAACGCGGCGAGTATGCCGTCGGGACGCCGGGGCCTGGGCTTGGCCGGCAGCGCGGTGGCCGCCTGGCGCCGCTGGAGCAGCACGGCCTGCAGCACGAACGCCTCGTCGAACTTCAGCCTCTTGCGCGCCCGCCCGACGTCGGAGAAATCCTTGGGCCGGTGGATCGCCACCAGCGCGTCGCCGAGGTCCTGCAGGCCGTGGCGGGCTCGCAGCTCGGCGGGCAGCGGGTCGTCGAGCGGCCCCAGCGTGTCGAGCACGACGCCGACGGCCCGCCTGATCGCCCACGGCGTGAGGTCTTTGCCCGCCGGGTAGATCGGCACCGGCGCGGCCGCGAACTCCTCGGCGCTCGCCTCGCTCTCCTCGAACAGCTCGAACTCCGGGTGCGCGAGCTGCCAGCGCGGCCTCGACCGCGCCCCGAACAGGCCCACCTTGCCCGCGAACATACCGCGCCTGCCCGGCTTGAGCCGCGACTCGGCCACGTGGGAGCCCTTGCCGAAGAACGACAGATAGATCTTGTTGCCGTTTCCGTCGACGACCTCGACCTCCAGCCAGGTGCCGCCGCGGTTGCGCATCGGCTTGCGCATGAGCCTGGTCACCTCGCCCACCACGGTGACGTGCTCATCGACCTCCAGCGCGTCGAGCGACGTCAGCTCGCCGCGCTCGGCGTAGCGGCGCGGATAATGGCGCAGCAGGTCGCCGACCGTCTCCAAGCCGAGCACGCTCTTCAGCAGCTTGGCGGTCTTCGGGTCGAGCGCCTTCGTCAAAGGCTCGTCGAAACGACTCACGGCATTCAGTTCTACCGCCTGCGACCGACAGGAATCCCCAGCGACGCGGGGACGCAGCGCCCGTGAAGTCGTAAGGAGCGGGCGGGCAAGCCCCTCGGACACCGGCGGGCACGCCGGTGGATCACTCGACGCCGATGAGGAGCGGGTAGCCGCCCTGCTCGCCGTCGTACACGACCAGGTCCACGTCCGGCCGCGTACGTCCGAGATGCCGCTCCACCTCCTCCGCGAGCCCCTTCTCCGCGCCGGCCCCCGTGACCAGCGTGACCAGCTCGCCGCCACCCGCCAGCATGCGATCGACCACCGTGACCGCCACCCCGGCCACCGAGTCGCCGATCACCGCCACGTCCCCGCCGATCAGGCCGAGCACGTCGCCGGGCCGGCACACACCCGCGCTGGTGAACGCCTCCCGGTCCGCCACCGTGACGTGCCCGCAGCGGGTGTGACCCGCGGCGTCGGTCATCGCCACCACGTCGTCGTCGAAGCGCCGCAGCGGATCGTGTACGGCCAGCGCGGCCAGCCCTTGCACGGTGGACTCGGTGGGCAGCACGCTGACCGTCACGCCCTCCTCGCGGGCGATCTCGGCGGCAGCGGCGGCGACCGCGCGTACGCCGTCGTCGTTGGGCAGCACCGCGACCTCGCCGCCCGCCTGCCTGATCGCGGCCAGCATCGCGGGGAGCGTGGGCCGGGTGCCGGGCGCGCGCCGCACCACGACCGCGCCGCACTCCTCGAACAGCGCCGCGATCCCGTCGCCCGCCGCGACCGCCACGACGCCGCGCCCGGTGCCGCCGGCGTGGGTGCGTTCGGCCAGGTACGTGATGCGGATCCGGTGCGGCCGCCCCGCCTTGATCCCCGCCTCCACCGCCGGGCCCGCCTCGGGGACGTGGACGTGCACGTTCCACAGCCCGTCGCCGCCCACCACGACCAGCGAGTCGCCCATCGCGTCGAGCTCTTCGCGCAGCTCCGCGACGGCCCGGTCGCCGGCGTCCAGCAGGAACATCACCTCGTAGCCCGCCCCCGCCTCGGTCATCGGCGACACCCGCGAGGACGGCGCGGGCACCTCGTAGTGTCCGCCGGACTCGCCCGCGATCGCCGTGGCCAGCGTCTCCAGCACGATCGCCGCTCCCGCGCCGCCCGCGTCCACCACACCGCTGCGGGCCAGCACGTCGAGCTGGCCGGGCGTACGGCTGAGCGCCGCCCGCGCCTCCCCCGCCGCCTGCCGCGCCACCTCGGGCAGGTCGCCCTCCACTTCCTGTACGGCCCGCGCCGCCGACTCCAGCACGCTCAGCACCGTGCCCTCGACCGGCCTGGCCACCGCCTCCCTGGCGAGCACCGCCGCCCTCATCAGCCCGGCGCGCAGGTCGGAGCCGTCCTTCAGCACCTCGGCCATGCCGCGCAGCGCCTGGCTGACGATCACTCCCGAGTTGCCGCGCGCGCCCACCAATGCCCCGTACGAGAGCGTCTGCCACACCACGGCGGCGTCCACGTCCTCCGGCAGCGACTCGACGGCCTCGGCCGCGGACAGCATGGTCAGGTGCAGGTTGGTGCCGGTGTCGCCGTCGGCGACCGGGAAGACGTTGAGCGCGTCGATCTCCGACCTGGCCTGGCCCAGCGCGTCGGCGGCCAGGCGGGCCCAGCGTCGTACGGTGGGCGGGTCGAGGATCTTCATGTGGTGCCTCCGACGTACGTCCCCCGACCGACTGCCCTGACAGGTCGGCGGCGAGCGACCGGCCGGGATGGGCCGGGACGTCCGAGCTCACCGCCGGGATGCGCTACGGTTGTGCGAGGAGAATATCGCCGCCCGGGATCCGGTCCAGGTGCTCTGGTTCGCGCCCATCGGCGTGGATCGGATATTCTCATCTGGCTGGCCGGTCGTCCCGGCATGCCCTCCGCCCGGAAAGCATCAGCGGACAGGGCTACATCGACTGTTTTAAAGGAGCGATACCGTGGCTTCCGTCTGCGATGTCTGCCGCAAGGGCCCGACCTTCGGCAACAACGTGTCTCACTCTCACCGCCGCACCCGTCGGCGCTGGAACCCCAACATCCAGACGGTTCGCGCGGTCGTCGGCGGCACGCCGAAGAAGCTGAACGTGTGCACCTCGTGCATCAAGGCGGGCAAGGTCACCCGCTAGTTCACACTTCCGACGAAAGGCCCGCCTCCCGCTTCGGGAGCAGCGGGCCTTCGTCATGCCCGGCCAACGTCAGAGAAACGCATCACGCACGCCGGCGGCGCCGCCGGCCTCACCAGTCGGCGCAGGGTCGGCGCTCCGCCCGGCCCGGCCGGATCGCGGCAGGGCTCACGCGGCCGAGGGTGCCGCGTGCCACACGCCCTTCCTCAGGCTCACGAGCGACGCGTCCCCCACAGCGGTACCGTCCACGGGCGTCGCCTCGACCTGAGGCGGCACCGTCCACGCGCGGCGCGACCTGAGGCGGCACCATCCATGGGCGTCGCCTCGACCTGAGGCGGCACCGTCCACGGCGTCGCCTCAGGCCGTGGACACGTCCTGACAGCGGCGTTTTCCGCCATTCCGGGCAATCGGGTACCCACGGCCGTCCCCACGCGCTCTGTGTGGCGCTGAGACGCGCCCATGACGGCCATCACCCGGTACAGGGGCGCACAGCACAGCCTCTCGGCGACGACCGCGAGGCTGAGGCGACGTCGGCGATGCGCGGAGGAGAGCCGCGACGCGCGCAGTGCGCGGTAGCACCTGTCCACCACTCACCTGAAGGCGCGCAGGGACGATCGCCGCAGACGGCTGCGCGGCGGTCCATCAAGCGGGCGTCACGAACATCAAGCGGGCGTCACGAACCGCCATCAAGCGGGCGTCACGAACCGCGCGAAACGTCCACCCGTCCAAGACGCGCCGACCCCGGCAAGCCCGGGCGGAGAGAGGCTCCGCCCGGGGCGTGGAGGGTCAGCTGATGGCGCACTGGCCGGAGACCATGCCGCAGTTGCGGGCCTTGGCGCCCCTGCCGGTGGCGGTGAAGGACACCTTGACCGAGTCGCCGGCGGCAAGCGTGGTGGACAGGTCGAGGATCAGCAGGTCGCCGTCCTGGGTCCACTGCGCGCCGTCCACCTTCACGACCTTGCCCTCGACCGGCACGGACACGGTCGGGCTCTGCAGCGGCTGCGCGGACTCGTTCGACAGCGTCAGGTTCGCCTGGTACGTCGTCAGCCGCTGCTGGATGGTCTGCTTGACGTTGAGCGCACCGGTGTTGCCGAACGGCTGCTCGAACCCGAAGTCGTCGCCCACGCCGACGCTGTCGTCGCTGGGCGTCGGGGAGGGCTGGTCCTGCGGGGTGGTGCCGGTGTTGTTGTTGGTGCCGGCGTCGTCGAGCTGGGAGACCTCCTCGCTGGGCTCTTCGGAGGCGGTCTCCTGGATGTCCGGCGACGGCTCGGAGACCGGCTTCTCCTCCTGCTTCTTCGCCCTGGTCCTGGTGGGCGTCGGCGACGGGTCGGCGGTGCGGCGCGGCACCCCGGCGTTCATCGTGGGGGTCGGGGCCGCGGACTTGGAGGGCTCCTCGCTCTCCGTCGGCTCCTCCTCCACCGGCTCTTCCTCGGGCGCGGCCTCGGTCTCCTCCTCGGCGGGCCCGGACTCGGCGGGCGCGGGGCGCTGGTTGGGAGCCTGTACGGCGGCGCACGTCGTGCCCTCGCACTTGGCCGGGTCGCTGGAGCTCATGAACTTGACGCCCGCCACCGTGCCGCCGAGCACGACGGCCACGGCGGCCACGGACAGCAGCGCCACGCGGCCCTTGCCGGCCCCGGAGGGCGCGGCCGCGAGCGCGTCGTCGTCTCCGCCGCCGCCACGGCCCTGCCTGCGGCGGCCACGGCGGCCGCGCGGCTCGTCGTCTTCGTCGGGCCAGCCCGGGTCGGCGCCGAGGAAGGAGGTCTCGGCGTTCGCCCAGGCTGGGGTCGGTGCAGCGGTCGGCTCGCCGGCGACCTTGACGTCGCCGGGCTCGGGCGGGCCGCCGTAGACGGGGCTGGGCCCCGAGGGCGAGTCGAATCTCGCCGTACGGTCGTCCGGCGCTCCATCGAAGGAGGAGCCGAAGGGCTCACGCCGGTCCGCGTCGAACGGCCCTTGCTGGTCGATCGGCCCGTCGAACGTCCTGGTCCGCTCCTCGTACGAGCCCCGCTGGTCGTCGTCGAAGGCGCCGCGCTGGTCCCTCGGCGGGTCGAACAGCCCGCGCTGCTCGGCGGACAGGTCGGACAGTGTGTCACCGCTCTGCGCGTACGAGAGGCCGGGCTGCGTGCTCGTCTGGCCGGGGCCGCCGCCGAAGACGGCCGTCTGGTCGGCGGGGCCGGGAGCGGGCTGGTTCCACTCCGGCGGGCGGGCGAATGCGCCCGTCGTCTCGAACGGCCCGGCCTCATCCGGCCTGGAGTCGCGCCCAGGCTGCTGCGGGTAGGCGCCCGCGGGGTCGTTGCCCGGCGGGAACCCGCCGGGGACGTTGGTCGGCAGCGCGAAGGCCCCGGTGGTCTCGAACGGCTCCGACTGCGTCGCGCGCGGTGGCGGTGCGTCGGTACGCCGCGGCATCGGGGCCCACTGCCCCGTCACCTCGGGCTGGTCCGGCAGCGAGGGCCAGCCCGGCGGCTCGGCCTGCTCGTCAGGACCCCAAAAAGCGCTGTGCCCCCGTTCGTCCCCGTCTTCGGATCCACCTGTGCCGTGGCGGCCCATGGCTGCCCTTTCTTCCCGGTTACAGTGGCCGCCACTCTTCATAACACCTTTGCTACGCCGTTGTCACAGCAATCCCACTAGTCATACCCCAAACCGGGAAAATTTCACGTAAATCAGGACAAGTCGTCACCGAAAGTGATCCCACCCGCGCTGTCCGATTTCTCTCCCGAGCACGCTCACCCCGGAGCCCTCGGTCACCCGGCCCACGATATGCCACGGCTCCGGCAGCCGTACCTCGGCGGGGAAGGCCGCCGCCAGCGCGTGATCCTCGCCACCCGACAGCACCCACTCCAGCGCATCGGCCCCCAGCTCCTTGGCCGCCGCCGCCACCGGCTCGTCCAAGGTGAAGGGGGCGAAGGCGGCGGGATCCAGCTCCACGTGCACGCCGCTCGCCTGCGCGATGTGCCCCAGGTCCTGCAGCAGCCCGTCGCTGACGTCCAGCATGGCGCTCGCGCCCAGCTCGGCCGCCTCGATCCCGCTCTCGTACGGCGGGCACGGGCGCCGATGCCCCGCCACGGCCTCGGCCAGCGCGGGAGCGGCCACCGGAACCCCGGCCGACAGCAGCGCCAGCCCGGCGGCCGAGCGGCCGAGCCGGCCGGCCACCGCCACCACGTGCCCAGGCCGGGCCCCCGACCGGGTGACGGGAGCGCGCCCGCCGAGGTCGCCGAGCGCGGTCACGCCGAGAACGACCAGGTCGCAGCGGGTCACGTCGCCGCCGGCCACGCTCGCGCCCACGGTGGCGCACTCGTCGGCGAACCCGGCGGTCAGCTCGTCCAGCCAGTCCACCGGCAGGTCGGCGGGCAGGCCGAGGCCGACCACGAGGCAGGTGGGACGGGCACCCATGGCCGCGACGTCGGCGAGGTTCTGAGCGGCGGCCTTACGGCCCACGTCATAGCCGCCCGACCAGTCGCGGCGGAAGTGGCGGCCCTCGATCAGCAGGTCCGTCGAGACCGCGACGCGCCCGTCCGGGGCGCCGATGACGGCGGCGTCATCACCCGGGCCGAGCATCACCGCGTCGCCTTGGGGCAGACGTCCGGTGATGCGTTTTACCACACCGAATTCGCCGAGATCTCCGACTGTGATGACGCACCTCCTGACGCACACAGGGTACGGTGGCCCTTCGGCGTGATCCAATCGCCCGGGAGGACGTGATGGTGCAGGCCTACATCCTTATTCAGACCGAAGTCGGCAAGGCCGCCGCCGTGGCGCGCGAAATCTCCGGCATCCCCGGGGTCACGCGGGCCGAGGACGTGACGGGGCCCTACGACGTGATCGTGCGCGCGGAGGCCAACAACGTCGATGAGCTGGGCAAGCTCGTCGTGGCCCAGATTCAGGCGGTGCAGGGCATCACGCGTACGCTTACGTGTCCGATCGTCCATATCTGACGGCATATCTGACGGAAACATCTGACGAAAACATCTGACGGGCGCGCACGCGCCCCTGTCGCGGAGGTAGTGGTCGTCGCATGCGTGTCGCCGCCGTCCTGCTCGTTCTCCTCGCACTCGCCGGTTGCGGCGGCACGGTGCAGGTCGAGCCGCCCAGGCCCGAGGGCGAGGCGGCGGCGGCCTGCGACCGGCTGGCGCCGCTGCTGCCCGAGACGCTCGACGGCGAGGAGCGCGGCACCTCGGAGCCGGCCTCCCCGTACGTCGCCGTCTGGGGCTCGGGCGTCATCGCGCTGCGCTGCGGCGTGCCGCGGCCGGCGCGCATGGCGCCCACCGACCAGTTGCAGGAGATCGGCGGCGTGGGCTGGTTCTCCGACCCGGACAAGCCCGCGCTGTTCACGGCCGTGACCGACACCGCGTACGTCGAGGTCACGATCGGCGGCGAGCACGTACCGGCCGAGGTGCTCACCGACCTGTCGAAGCCGATCGCGCAGGCCACCGCGCCGGCGGCCTGACCCGAGATCTTCAGCGCAGCCCGGCCCGTCGCTGCAGCGCGAGCTGGATGAGCCGGTCGACCAGCTCCGGGTACGACAGCCCTGAGGCGGCCCAGAGCTGCGGCGCCACCGACAGCGACGTGAACCCCGGCATGGTGTTGATCTCGTTGAAGATGAGCTTGCCGTCGGGGGTGTAGAAGAAGTCGACCCGGGCGAGCCCCTCGCAGTCGAGCGCCTCGAACGCCCGCACCGCCATCGCCCGCAGCTCCTCGGTGGTCTCCGGCGGGATGTCGGCGGGCACCGTGAGCGACATCTGGTCGGGGTAGTACTTCGCCTCGAAGTCGAAGAACTCCTGCCCGCCCTCGACCTTCACCTCGCCGGGCAGCGACGCGGCCGCTCGCTCGTCGCCCAGCGACTGCAGCACCGCGCACTCGATCTCGCGGCCGGCGATCGCCGCCTCGATGAGCACCTTGGGGTCGTGCTCCCTGGCGAACTCGACGGCCTCCTCCAGCTCGGCGCGGTCGTGCGCCTTGGAGATGCCTTGGGACGAGCCGGCCCTGGCGGGCTTGACGAAGACCGGGTAGCCGAGCTCCTCGGCCTCCTTGAGCACGGCCTCGCGGTTGAGCCGCCAGTCGCGGTCGCGTACGACGACGTAGCGGCCGATCGGCAGGCCCGCCGCGGCCATCACGGTCTTCATGTACGCCTTGTCCATGCCGACGGCGCTGGCCAGCACGCCGGAGCCGACGTAGCGGACGCCCGCCATCTCGAGCAAGCCCTGGATGGTGCCGTCCTCGGCGAACGGGCCGTGCATCACGGGGAACACCACGTCGACCGTGCCGAGCTCGACCGGGATGCTGCCCTGGTCGTACGCCACGAGACTGCCGCCGCCGCCCGAGGGCAGCGCGAGCGCCGCACCTGAGGTGTCGACGACCGGCAGCTCGCCGGACTCGATGGCGAACCGCTGGTGGGAAGCGGCCAGCACCCACCTGCCGTCCTGGGCGATCCCGATCGGGATCACCTCGTACTTGGTCCTGTCGATCGCCTCCAGCACGCTGCCCGCGCCCATCAGGGACACGGCGTGCTCGGAATTGCGACCTCCGAAAACGACGGCGACGCGTGGCTTGCTCATGGTGTCCGAATCTACCGGGGTGTACCGGTCACAGCGAGCCGAGCACGCCGTATTCAGGTCATTTCACAACCCGTATCGTTCCGGCTTCGGTGAGCGCGACATCAGCAGCATGCCCGCCTCGGCCGGAGACATGCCGTCGTGCACGACTCCGACGACGACCTCCGTGATCGGCATCTCCACGTCGTGCTTCCTCGCCAGCTCCAGCACCGACTCGCACGACTTGACGCCCTCGGCGGTCTGCTTGGTGGCGGCGACGACCTCCTCCAGCGTCATGCCGCGCCCGAGGTTCTCGCCGAACGTGCGGTTGCGCGACAGCGGGGAGGTGCAGGTGGCGACCAGGTCGCCCATGCCGGCCAGGCCGGCGAAGGTGTGGGGGTCGGCTCCGAGCGCCGCGCCGAGCCGGGAGATCTCGGCCAGGCCGCGCGTGATGAGCATGGCGCTGACGTTGTCGCCCATGCCCATGCCCGCGGAGACGCCGACGGCGAGCGCGATGACGTTCTTCACCGCGCCGCCCAGCTCGACGCCGACGACGTCGGGGTTGGTGTACGGCCGGAACCACGGCGGCAGGTGGCAGATCGCCTGCAGCCGCTCGGCCACGCTCTCGTCGGTGCAGGCCACCACGGTCGCGGCGGGCTGGCGGTGGGCGATCTCCTGGGCGAGATTGGGCCCGGAGACGACGGCGACCCGCTCGCCGGGCACCTCGGCGACCTCGCGGATCACCTCGCTCATCCGCTTGGTGGTGCCCAGCTCGATGCCCTTCATCAGGCTGACCAGCACCGCGCGCGGCGGGATGTACGGTTTCCACGCCGTGAGGTTGGGCCGAAGCTGCTGTGACGGCACCGCGAGCACCACGAAGTCGGCGCCCGCCAGCGCACGCTCGGGGTCGGTGGTGGCCCGCAGGGAGGGCGGCAGCGGCACGCCGGGCAGGTAGTCGGGGTTGGCGTGGTCGCGGTCGATGGCCTCGACCAGCTCCTTCCTGCGGCCCCACAGCGTGACCTCGTTGCCCGCCTCCGCCAGGATCATCGCGAACGTGGTGCCCCACGAACCCGTGCCGAACACGGCTGCCTTCGTCATGCGCTCACCGCCTCGACGGGTCGTAGGGGGTATCGGGGGCCTTCTCGCCGCGCAGCTCGGCGAGCTGCGC
Source organism: Nonomuraea sp. NPDC052634 (assembly GCF_040678535.1). Classification (NCBI taxonomy): domain Bacteria; kingdom Bacillati; phylum Actinomycetota; class Actinomycetes; order Streptosporangiales; family Streptosporangiaceae; genus Nonomuraea; species Nonomuraea sp. NPDC052634. The sequence continues at coordinate 501,109 of NZ_JBFATY010000002.1, forward strand.
GGTGACCGCGGCCATGATGTCGGCCGTGGCCGCGCGCAGCACGTCGGCGCGCAACGGCTTGCCCTCGTACTTCGACAGGTCCACCGGCGGGCCCACGCTCACGTGGAACGTCTTGCGCGGGAACAGCCTGGGCCGCTTCGAGCCGTACGGCAGCAGCTCGTGTGCGCCCCAGTGGGCCACGGGGATGACCGGGGCGCCGCTTTGCAGCGCGAGCCTGGCCGCGCCGGTCTTGCCGACCATCGGCCACAGGTCGGGATCGCGGGTGCAGGTGCCCTCGGGGTAGAAGAGGATCGCGCACCCGTTGGCCAGCCGCTCCTCTGAGATCCGCAGCGACTTGGCGGCCTCGCTGCTGCCCCGCTCGACGGGGATGGCGAGCAGCGAGGAGATGGCCCGGCCGAGGAACGGCACCTTGAACAGCCCCGACTTGGCCAGAATGACCGGCCAGCGGCCGTGGTTGTACAGGAAGTGCGACAGCAGCACGGGATCGGTCCACGACAGGTGGTTCGCCGCGATGATCACGCCGCCGGTCCTCGGGATGCGGTCGCCGTTGCGCCAGTCCTTCTTGACCAGGAGCCAGGACAGTGGTTTCACCACGACGACTGCCAGGGTCTCCCAGAAACGCGGTGGTCTCGTGGGGCGGCTCATGGTCTTCCTCCAACACGTACGGGATGCGCCCCAAGTCTCCCGGTTGGCCGCGCGGGCTGTCGAGGCGCGATGCTTACCCTATGAGCATCCGCTGGTCCCTGGTGATTCCGGTGAAGACGCTGGTCGCGGCGAAGACCCGGCTGGCGGCCGCGACGGGGCCCCATCGCACGCGGCTGGCCGTGGCCGTGGCCTGCGACACCGTGGCCGCCGCGCTGGCCTGCCCGCCGGTCGCGCGGGTCATCGTGGTGACGGCCGATCCCGCCGCCGCGGGGCCGCTGGCCGCGCTGGGCGCCGATGTGGTGCCGGATCCCGACCGGGGGCTGAACACCGCCCTGCGCACGGGCGCCGCGCACGCCGTACGCGTCGCGCCCGATGACGCGGTGGGCGCGCTCCAGGCCGACCTGCCCGCGCTGCGCCCGGCCGAGCTGGCGGTGGCGCTGGAGGCGGCGGCCGAGTTCGACCAGGCGTTCGTGCCCGACGCGCTCGACGTCGGCACCACGTTCTACGGGGTACGGCCGGGGCAGCCGTTCACGCCGAGGTTCGGCGGCGAGTCGCGGGCCAAGCACCTGGCGGTCGGGGCCAAGGAGCTGTGCGTGCCGGGGATCGACTCCGTGCGCCGCGACGTGGACACCCCCGACGACCTGCGCGCCGCCATCCGGCTGGGCCTCGGGCGGCACACGGCCGCCGTGGTCGCCGAGCTGTGGCCGGACGCCGGTCTGGACCCCGCCTGAATCCCTCGGCTCCTCGGGCGGCGGGCCGGCGCTTAAGCTGGTGGCGTGCAGGCGACCGTACGCAGTTTCGACCAGGCCACCCGTTCCGGCACGGTCTTCCTCGACGACGGTGCCGTGCTCCCGTTCGGCACGGCCGCGTTCGACGCGGGCCCGCTGCGGCTGCTCCGCTCCGGCCAGCGGGTCAATCTCGGCATGAGGGACGGCGAGATCACCTACATCACGCTGTCCACGTTCCCGGTGCCGGAGGCCTTCACGTCCTGACGCGCCGGCCCGTCCGCAGGTCCGTCTCAAGGCGTCCGGACACGCGGACGCCCGGGCCGCGTGGCCCGGGCGTTCAGCGGTCCGCTGTATTTACTTCTTCTTGCCGATTTTCTTGCCGCCCTCGTTCACCAGTTCTTTGAAATCGGAACCGGGACGGAACTTGGGCGCCCAGCTCTCCGGCACGTTGATTTCCGCGCCGGTGGACGGATTGCGCGCCGTGCGGGCGGGCTTGTTCACCATCTCGAACGCGCCGAAGCCCGTGATCGAGACCTTGTCGCCGCCGGCCACGGCCTTCTGGATGGTGTCGATGACCGCGTTGACGGCCTCCGTGGCCGTCTTCCTGTCGCCCACCCGATCCGCGATGGCCTCGACGAGTTCTCGCTTGTTCATGAAAGTCCTGCTCCCCCAGTTACGGCTCGGGGTTCCAGCTCACGAGTTCGACGTAGAAACCCCTTACGGGCTCTGAAAGTAGGCGGGATCGCGTATGAACTCAATCACCGAGCGGGTTTTCTTCACTACGTGGCGTGTCGAAAGCCTCGTCAAGGGCGCGCAGAAACGCGTCGAGGCGCATCGCGGCCCTTTCCCGGTCGTGCTTGGCCAGGTCGCAGATCGCGAGATAGCGGCGCGCGAGGCGTTCCCTGCGGTCGGCGGGCAGCATGCGGACGCGGCGGTGCGCATCGCGCAACCGCCGCGCCAGTTCGTCGTCGTCTAGACGGTCGTCGGCAGCCATGGCTGCCGACCATTCTCGTACGCCGCCACTTCGCTCTCGTGACGCAGGGTCAGGCCGATGTCGTCGAGACCCTCCATCAGCCGCCAGCGGGTGTAGTCGTCGATCTCGAACGGGACCGTCTGGCCGCCCCAGCGGACCTGGCGTTCGACCAGGTCGACGGTCACCTCCAGCTTCGGGTCTGCCTCGACGGCGGCCTGCAGCTCCTCGACCTTCTCGCCCGGCAGGACAACCGGGAGCAGGCCCATCTTGGTGGCGTTGTTGCGGAAGATGTCGCCGAAGCGGGCCGAGATCACGACGCGGAACCCGTACTGCTGCAGCGCCCACACGGCGTGCTCGCGCGAGGAGCCGGTGCCGAAGTCGGGGCCGGAGACCAGGATCGAGCCGCCCTCGTAGGCGGGGTTGTTGAGCACGAAATCGGGGTCCTCGCGCCAGGCGGCGAACAGCCCCTTCTCGAAGCCGGTGCGGCTGACCTGCTTGAGCCAGACGGCCGGGATGATCTGGTCGGTGTCGACGTTGCTGCGGCGCAGCGGCACCGCCGTACCGGTGTGGGTGGTGAAGGCTTCCATGGAACGTGGTCTCCCTTACAGGTCGGCGGGTGCGGTGAGGCGGCCGGTGACGGCGGTCGCGGCGGCGACCTGCGGCGACACCAGGTGAGTGCGGCCACCCTTGCCCTGGCGGCCCTCGAAGTTGCGGTTGGAGGTGGAGGCGCTGCGCTCGCCCGGCTTGAGCGTGTCGGGGTTCATGCCGAGGCACATCGAGCAGCCGGCCGCGCGCCACTCGGCGCCCGCGGCCTGGAAGATCTCGTGCAGGCCCTCCTCCTCGGCCTGCTTCTTGACCATCATCGAGCCGGGCACGACCAGCGTGCGGGTCTTGACCTTGCGGCCCTTGAGGATCTCGGCGGCGGAGCGGAGGTCCTCGATGCGGCCGTTGGTGCACGAGCCGACGAACACGGTGTCGACCACGATGTCGCGCAGCGGCGTGCCGGCGGTGAGCCCCATGTACTCCAGGGCCCGCTCGGCGGCGGCGCGCTCGACCGGGTCGGAGAAGCTCTCCGGCGAGGGGACGGACTCGCCCAGCGGCAGGCCCTGACCGGGGTTGGTGCCCCACGTGACGTACGGGGTCAGCGTGGAGGCGTCGATCTCCACGACCTTGTCGAAGACGGCGTCCTCATCGGTGCACAGCGACTTCCAGTACTCGACCGCCTGGTCCCACAGCTCGCCCTTCGGCGCGTGGGGGCGGCCTTTCAGGTACGCGAACGTGGTCTCGTCGGGGGCGATCATGCCGGCCCGCGCGCCCGCCTCGATCGACATGTTGCAGATGGTCATGCGGCCCTCCATGGAGAGCTTGCGCACGGCCTCGCCGCGGTACTCCACGATGTGGCCCTGGCCGCCGCCGGTGCCGATCTTGGCGATGATGGCCAGGATCAGGTCCTTGGCGGTGACGCCGACGGGCAGCTCGCCGCTGACCTCGATGGCCATCGTCTTGGGCCGGTAGGCGGGCAGCGTCTGCGTGGCGAGCACGTGCTCGACCTCGGAGGTGCCGATGCCGAACGCGATCGCGCCGAACGCGCCGTGCGTGGAGGTGTGAGAGTCGCCACACACGATGGTCATGCCGGGCTGGGTGAGCCCGAACTGGGGGCCGATGATGTGGACCACGCCCTGGCCGTCGTCGCCCATCGGATGGAGCCGGATGCCGAACTCGGCGGCGTTCTTGCGCAGGGTCTCCACCTGCGTCTTGGACACCGGGTCGGCGATGGGGCCGAGCACGGTCGGCACGTTGTGGTCCTCGGTGGCGATGGTGAGATCGGGCCGTCGCACCTTGCGCCCGGCGAGCCTGAGCCCGTCGAACGCCTGCGGACTGGTCACCTCGTGGATGAGGTGCAGGTCGATATAGAGCAGGTCCGGTTCGCCCTCCGCACGACGGACTACGTGCTGCTCCCAGACCTTCTCGGCCAGTGTGCGGCCCATGATCTCCTCCTTGAGAATCTCCGACTTGCTTTCTCATATGTCGAGACTGCAGTATCGGTGTATGGACAACTCTAGCGGAGTCGGAGTACTCGACAAGGCGGTTCTTGTACTCAATGCCCTTGAAGCGGGACCCGCTTCACTGGCCCAGCTCGTCCAGGCCACCGGTCTGGCCCGCCCCACTGCCCACCGGCTGGCCGTCGCTCTTGAGCACCACCGCATCGTGAGCCGCGACACGCAGGGACGGTTCGTCCTCGGACCGAGGCTGTCGGAGTTGTCCACCGCCGCCGGCGAGGACCGGCTGCTCGCGGTCGCGGGACCCATATTGATGCAGCTTCGTGACCTGACCGGGGAGAGCGCGCAGCTCTACCGGCGCCAGGGCGACGAGCGCGTGTGCGTGGCCGCCGCCGAGCGGGCCAGCGGCCTGCGCGACACGGTGCCCGTCGGGTCCGCGTTGCCCATGACGGCGGGCTCGGCGGCGCAGATCCTGCTGGCGTGGGAGGAGCCCGACCGGCTGCACCGCGGTCTGCGCGGCGCCAAGTTCACCGCGGCGACCCTGGCCTCCGTACGCCGCCGCGGGTGGGCGCACAGCGTCGGCGAGCGTGAGCAGGGTGTGGCGAGCGTCTCGGCGCCGATAAGGGGCGCGGGCGGCAAGGTGATCGCGGCGGTGTCGGTCTCGGGGCCCATCGAGCGGCTGACGAGGGCGCCCGGCAGGCTCCACGCGGTGCCGGTCATGGCCGCCGCCGAGCGGATCACCGAGGCCATGCGCCGCTCATCATGATCCGTGAAAGGCGGTATTTCGGGAGCCGACAGCCTCGCGGGCGCACTAGCCTGAGTGCGTGACAGATCGCATCGAGGTAGCCGCCACTGAGCTGCGACCCCTGCTCGAAGAGTTCATCGTGTGGGCGCGTACGAACGCGCCCGAGAGCGACCCGGAGCTGGTGGGGCCCGCCGCGCTGTGGCACCGTCTCGCCTTCTCGCAGGACCTCGGCACGTGGAAGCGCGCCGACCTGCGTAACCTGCTGCTCGACCGCATGCCGAAGGTCGTGGAGGACCCCGACGCGGCCGCCGACGGGATGCTCCCGGCCGTCGACGCCTACCTGACCTTCCTGTCCAGCACAGGCCGGCTCAACAAGGGCTCCGACTCCCTCGCCGATCTGCAGGCCGAGCTCGACGATGTCGAGGACGAGTTCGTCGATCTCATGGAGGAGCTGATCGAGGACGGCGAGGGCGGCGACGAGGAGGACGAGACCGGCGATCTCGGCGACTTCGAGCCGTTCGCCGACGAGCTGGCCGAGCTGGACACGGTCAGGCTGCGCCCCGACGCAGAGCTCGCCGCGGCGGCCCGCCAGGTGCCGCTCATCGCCAAGGCCCGCGACCTCGCGGTGTGGGTGGGCACAGGACGCAAGGTGGGCGAGGAGACGCTGCTCACCGATGCCGAGGTCCTGGAGGCGCTGGAGGCCGTCGGGCTGCCCGAGCCCGAGACCGACGGGCCCGTCTCCGAGGCCGTTCCCGAGCTGTGGAACATCTGGAACCTCGCCGTCGATCTCGAATTCCTCGAGCCAGGCGAAGGCGGCACCGTCACCGTCCAGGACGACACCGCCGAGTGGCCGTTCGAGGACGACGACGACGTGCTCGACGCCTGGATGCTCGGCATCCACTCCGTCGACTACGGCGACCCCGAGCTCGACGACGACGATCTCACGATGGCGCTGGCCGGCCTGACCCGGGGCCTGCTCGTCCGGCTGCTGCTCGCCGGCGGCTCGCGCGAGCTCGACGGGCTCGCCCGCGAGCTGAAGGAGGCCGCCGCCGAGCTCGACGAGCTGGGCACCGATGCCTGGGAGGCGGCCGGCGACCCGCTGGCCTCCTCGATCGAGTGGCTGACCGGCTACGGCATGCTCGAGCGCGACGGCGACGTGCTGCGCCTCACCCCGCTCGGCACCGAAGGCGTCGTCCACCTGATCGACGACGCCGACCTCGAAGTGGACGCCCGCCCGGCGATCGACTCCATGAGCGCGCACGATCTGCTCGCGCTCAGCGCCGAACTGCCCGAGGACGAGGCCGACGCCGAGTTCGCCGCGTGGATGCGGCTGCGCGAGCCCGCCAAGGCCGCCGAGGAGCTGCTTGCGGCCGCCGCCGAGGACGACAGCGACGCGCTCATCAGGGTGCAGGCCGCCAGCGTGGTCGGCACCCTGGGCGAGGCCGCCATCCCGGCCTGGCAGGCGGCGCTCGACCAGCCGTCGCTGCGCCCGTACGCGGCCACCCACCTCAGCCAGCTCGGCGTCGAGGGCGCGCCGGAGCCGACTCCCGACGACACCCACTGGCTGATCCTCGACATGTGGACGATCTCGGCCGGGCTCGGCCGCGCCGAGTTCGTCAGCAGCCTGCGCGACATCGGGCCCGAGATGGTCGGCAACCTGCTCGATGTGATCTGGAAGATTCCGCATGCTCACGTGGAGGAGCTGCTCGACCTGATCTCGCAGGTCCACCCCGACAAGCAGGTGGCCAAGGCGGCGCGGCGCGCGCTGTTCAAGGCCCGTTCCAAGAAGAAGTGACACCCGCCGGGTGCCGCCGCCCCGCCTGACGAGCGCGTCGGCACCCACGAGGTTTTTCCGGGAATTTCCGGTACGAGAGACGAAGCTCACACCACGGTTCTCGGGAAGCGGAGGCCCGTGGGCGGAATCCCGCCATGCGGACGGAAACCGCGGCAGCACCCCTGCGAACGGAAACCGGCGAAGGCGCGAGGGCGCCAGACGAACGGAAACGGGCGAGTGCTCGGCGGACGGAATGGGAGGGCTACTCGGCGGACGGAAACGGGCGAGCCCAGGAGACGGAAACGGGGGCGGCCAAGCTGACCGAAACGGGAGGGCGCCCGGCCAGCGAAAGCGGGCGAATGGGCATACACGCGGGCAGACAAAAAGCCCCGGGCCTTGAGCACCGGAGCTGATTGCTGCTGACAGTAGTCCCGACCGGATTCGAACCGGCGCTACCGCCTTGAGAGGGCGGCGTCCTGGGCCACTAGACGACGGGACCTTGGTGCGCTTGCGTGCAGTGGTAGTCCCGACCGGATTCGAACCGGCGCTACCGCCTTGAGAGGGCGGCGTCCTGGGCCACTAGACGACGGGACCCTGTCCACAAGCTGCGTGTGCCGGGGGCTCGCCCCGGCGACGCAGGTAACTCTACCGCACCTGGAAGACCACTCCAAACCGCTTAATGGCCCATCAGATCGGGCCTGTAACGGCGGACCCAGTCCCCCATGGGGCCGCGCTGCCAGGCCGGGTCGAATTCGCCCAGCGGAATCGTCACCTCCGGCCGGCCCGTCGCCTGGTCCACGGGCACGCGGGCCAGGCGCTCGCGCATCCAGGACGGGATGCGCGGTGGCACCGTACGCTGCCCCAGCCGATGAGCCCGGCCGAGCGCAGCGCCCCAACGAGCGCGTGGCCACCGTGCTGCACCGGCCGAAGGCCGCAGCGCGACCTCGCCGTCCTGTCTCGCGCCCACCGCGACTCACCGGCCGAGGGCCGCGGAACGACGGGTGCCTCGCGTGTGACGGCCTTCACCGTGCATCGCCCCGGCCGCCTGCAACCCGCCGACCTCCGTCTACCGGAGGGTGTGAGTCGTCGTCAACAGCCGTGCGCCGGCCAGCGGCCTTCAGTCGAACGGCGCCGAGCACCCACCGACCGCACCGCACAGGCGGCAGGCAGCGGGCGCCGCTCAGCTGGCGTGGGGGGACGATCACCGGCTGCGGCGACCCGGTGTCCGTCGAGAGCCATCCGACCTCAGACGAGGGGCGAAATGGGGCTGCGCGAAGGGCGCGGCCATCGGCTGCGGCGGCCCAATGTCCGTCTGGAGTCGCCCGGCCACGGACGAGGGCGGGGTGGGTGTGCGGGGGCCGGGGTGTCAGGTGGTCAGGAGGCCGCGGCGGTAGGCCTCGCCGACGGCGGCCGCGCGGTCGCGGACGTCCAGCTTGGCGTAGATGTGCAACAAGTGTGTCTTGACGCTGGCCTCGCTGATGAACAGGGCGGCGGCGGCCTCCTTGTTCGTGGCGCCCTCGGCGACCAAGCGCAAAACCTCGAGCTCGCGCGGGCTCAATCGCCCACGGGCGGGTCTGCGTACCTGGTCGGCGAGGCGGCCGGCCACGGCGGGAGCCAGCACGGTCTCGCCTCGGTGAGTGGCCAGGACGGCGCGGGCCAGCTCGGCGGGCGGGGCGTCCTTGAGGAGGTAGCCGGTGGCGCCGGCTTCGAGCGCGGGCAGGACGTCGTTGTCGAACGTGGTCAGCACCAGCACCCGGGGACCTGTGCCGGCCAGCCGCCGGATGGCGGTCATGCCGTCCATGCCGGGCATGCGCAGGTCCATGAGGATGACGTCGGGCGACAGGTCGGCGGCCAGGCGGACGGCCTCCTCGCCGTCGCCCGCCTCCCCCACCACCACGATGTCATCGGCGGCTTCGCGGGCGAGCGCCGCGCACAGGCCGTCGCGGACGATCGGATGATCGTCGGCTATCAGCACCCGCACCGGCATCAAAGCTCCCTCCCGATGTGACGATTGTCGCAGCGTCCCGTCACCGGCCGCCGTCCGTTCCGTCAGGAGGCGGGATGGCGGGTACGGCGGCGGCGATCGCGGTGCCGGAGCCCGGCTCGGACTCGACGGTCAGCGTGCCGCCGACGCCGCCGGCCCGCTGCCGCATGCCGTCCAGGCCGAAGCCGTCAGATCGCCGCTGCGGCACGAACCCGCGCCCGTCGTCGCGGATGTCCAGAAGGACGAGTTCGTCGGTGTACGTCAAGGTGAGAGCCGTTCTGGTGGCCTGGGCGTGCTTGGCGACGTTGGCCAATGCCTCCTGGGCGATGCGGAACAGGGCGGACTCCACGTCGGGAGCCAGGGCGACAGGTGTGCCGGCGACCTCGAAGCGCAGGTTCACGCCCGACGTCTCGGCCCACGAGTCGGCCATGTGCCGCAGGGCCTGGGGCAGCTCGGTCGACTCCAAGGGCTCTGGACGCAGGGCGCTGATGGAGCGGCGGGTCTCGGCCAGGCCGCGGCGGGCCAGCTCGGCGGCCCTGTCGAGGTGCTCGCTGCCCGGTCCGGCGGCGGCGCGGGCGGCGTCGAGCTGGCCGATGAGGGCCACGAGGTCCTGGGCGAGCGTGTCGTGGATCTCCCCGGCAACGCGGTGCCGCTCGTCCAGCACGCCCGCCCGCCTGGCCTGGTCGAGGAGGCGGGCGTTCAGCTCGGCGTTCTCGTCCATGGCGGCGCGCAGGCGCTCCACGAGGCGGCGGCGTTTGTCGTGCTCGGCGGCGACGTACCAGCCCGCGGCCACCAGCGGCACGGCCACGCCGGCGAGCACCGTGAGCAGGGTGTCGCGGTCGCCGGGACCGGCCTGGGCGGCGACGCAGACGAGGGCGGTCAGCGTGACCCCGGCCATGACCAGGCGGGCCGGGAACATGCCGATCGCCAGCGGGTAGCCGATCGAGGCGAACACCACGAATCCCGGGGCCTTGAGCGTCAGCCCGGCGGCGATGGCCTGCAGGACGACGAAGTGGCCGACGACCAGTGCCCGCCGCCGTTCACGTACGGGATGAAGCCACGCGACGGGCGCCAGCCACACCGCCGCCAGCAGCGCCAGGAACGGCCACGGCACGCCCGCCCACGCCGCCGCCACCGGATCCGCCTCTCCAGGCCCTTGAGGGCGCTCCTGAGACGTCCAGATCGCGAGCGGGCCCGCCAGCCAGGACGGCAGACGTTCGGGAGTGCTCAAAGCCGGTGGGGCGCCGAGGACGGTCGCGAGCGAGCCGAGCGCGAGCAGGCCGTAGCCCAGCCCGGCGAAGATCCACCGCTCGCGGCCCTCCCCCACCGCCATCCTTCGCCCCCGCCAACGGCCCTCCCCCATCGTGATCCTCCGCCCGAGCCTCCGCCCCTCCGCCACCGTGTTCCTCCGCGTCCGCCCGCGGCCCTCCCCGACCGCCTGCGGTTCCCGCTCGTCGGCCGTCCCCCGAGCGGGCTGTCCGTGGCCGTTGTGGCTGGTCATGGTGTCGAGCCTGGCACAGCATCGACCGATCGGTGGATGGCCGGCGTCCACCGCTTCTGCGGCCGGTCAGGCGATGTGCGGCATGCCCCGCCGAGGCGAGCATCGAAGACATGAAGGACACGACTCGCAGAACGGTTCTCAAGCTCGCCGCCGCCGGTGCCGGGGCGGTGGCCGCAACGTCGGTGGCCCGGCCGAAGAAGGAGATCACCACGTACGTCTTCGTCAGCGGCTCGAACGGCGGCACCACGGCCGACTCCGAGCTGGTGCTGCGCGGCCACCGCACGGTCGGCGTGGACCTGCCGGGGCACGCGCTGGACGCGCAGTTCCACCGCGCCTACCAGGCGCCGCAGGACCTGAAGGCGCTGGCCACGCTCAAGTCGCCGATGGCGAAGGTGCGGCTGGAGGACTACGTGGAGGCGACGGTCAAGGTGGTGCGCCGGGTCGCCGAGTACGGGCCGGTGATCCTGGTGGGCGGCAGCCTGGGCGGCGCGACGATCACGAAGGTGGCCGACGAGGTGCCGGACCTGATCGACACGCTCGTGTACGACGCCGCGTACTGCTGCACCCGCCTGCGCTCCCCCAACGACTACGCCGCCGCCCCGGAGGGGCGGACGAGCCTGGCGGCGAGCCTGGTGGACGGCATCGTGGCGGACCCCACGGTGATCGGCGCGGTGCGCATCAACTGGCGCTCGGCGAACCCGAAGTTCCTGGACGCGGCCAAGAAGGCGTTCATGGCCGAGGGCGGCGAGGGCGAGTTCATGGCCCTGCTGAACGGGCTGCTGCCGGACGAGAGCATGCTCGTGCAGGGCGCCGACGCCCGCGGCCGGAAGGACAGGTGGGGCCGGGTGCGCCGGGTCTACATCCGCCACACCAAGGACCGGATGATCCCGATCGCGCTGCAGGACCGGATGATCAGGGAGGCGGACGCGGCCACGCCGGGCAACAGGTTCAAGGTTTTCACGGTGGCCACCTCGCACGCGCCGACAAGGCAGGCGTACAAGGAGATCTCCGAAATTCTGCATCGGTTGGCGAAATGAAAAAACGGACGTCTCACCGGGAGACATCCGTTCAGATGCTGGGGTACCAGGACTCGAACCTAGACTAACTGAACCAGAATCAGTCGTGCTGCCAATTACACCATACCCCACCGCTGCGATCTCCTCGCGGAGCGCGTTGGCGACGTCCGAAAGAATAGCCCAGCTCCGGGGCTAAGGCCAAAACGAATCCTCCGGCCCGCTCTGCGCTGCCCCACCGGACCCCCGGACGTGCCAAGCTGAAGGGGACAAAACACCACGTGGAGGAGCCCAAGCGTTGGCCGAGAATCCGTTCTTCGCCCCAAGCGATCTGCCCTACGAGCTGCCGCCCTTCGCCGAGATCCGGGAAGAGCACTACCTGCCCGCCTTCGAGCGCGGCATGGCGGAGCAGCTCGAGGAGGTCGAAGCCATCGCCGGCAGCAGCGAGCCGCCGACGTTCGAGAACACGATCACCGCGCTCGAACGGTCGGGCAGGATCCTCGACCGCACGACCACGGTCTTCTTCAGCGTCGCCTCGTCCAACACCACGGACGGCATCATGGAGATCGAGAAGCAGATCTCCCCGCAGCTGACCCGGCACAGCGACGCGATCCTGCTCAACAGGCGGCTGTGGGAGCGCATCAAGCAGGTCACCACCGACGACCCCGAGGAGTCGTGGCTGCTGGAGAAGTACCGCCAGGACTTCATCAGGGCCGGCGCCGACCTGTCGGAGCCCCAGCAGGAGCGCCTGCGCGAGCTCAACGAGGAGCTGTCGCGGCTGTCCACCGAGTTCGCGCAGAGCCTGCTCAAGGCCACTACGGAGTCGGCCCTGGTCGTGACCGACCCCAAGGAGCTGGACGGGTTCGACGAGGCCAAGATCGAATCGCTGCGGAAGGACGACGGCACGTACGTCCTGCCGCTGCTGAACTTCACCGCCCAGCCGGGCCTGTCCCAGCTCACCGACCGTGACGTGCGCCGCCGCCTGTACGAGCTGAGCGTCGGCCGCGCCCCCGGCAACTTCGCGATCGCGGCCAAGATGGCGGCGCTGCGGGCCGAGCGGGCGGCGCTGCTCGGCTTCCCCAACCACGCCGCGTACGTGGTCGCCGACCAGACCGCCAAGACCGTCGAAGCGGTCGAGGAGATGCTCGGCCAGCTCGTCGGCCCGGCCATGCGCAACGCGAAGAAGGAGGCCGAGGCGCTGGCGGAGCAGGCCGGGTTCCCGATCGAGCCGTGGGACTGGCCGTACTACACCGAGAAGGTGCGCCAGGCCCGCTACGACTTCGACGACGCGGCCATGCGGCCGTACTTCGAGCTCAACCGCGTCTACCGCGACGGCGTGTTCTTCGCGGCGACCAAGCTGTACGGCATCACCTTCACCGAGCGGCCCGACCTCGGCGGCTACCACCCCGACGTGACCGTGTTCGAGGTGTCGAACGAGGACGGCAGCCCGCTCGGCCTGTTCGTGCTCGACCCGTACGCCCGGCCGAACAAGCGCGGCGGCGCGTGGATGAACAACCTGGTGGACCAGTCGTTCCTGTTCGGCACGAAGCCGGTCGTGATGAACAACCTCAACGTCACCAAGCCGGCCTCGGGGCCGACGCTGCTGACGTACGACGAGGTGACCACCGCCTTCCACGAGTTCGGCCACGCGCTGCACGGGCTGTTCTCGCAGGTGCGCTACCCCCGCGTGTCGGGCACCAAGGTGCCGCGCGACTTCGTCGAGTACCCGTCGCAGGTCAACGAGATGTGGGCGACCTGGCCCGAGGTGCTGGCCAACTACGCCAAGCACCACGAGACGGGCGAGCCGATGCCGGCCGAGCTGGTCGAGAAGCTGAAGGCGGCCGAGACCTTCAACCAGGGCTTCAAGACCGTCGAATACCTGGCCGCCACGCTGCTCGACTGGGCCTGGCACAAGCTCGCGCCCGGCGAGACCGTGGAGGACCCCGAGGCGTTCGAGGCCGCAGCGCTGGAGGCCGCGGGGGTCGCGTACCCGTTGATCCGGCCGCGTTACCGGACCAACTACTTCGCGCACATCTTCTCCGGCGGCTACGCGGCCGGCTACTACTCCTACATCTGGAGCGAGGTGCTGGACGCCGAGAGCGTGGAGTGGTTCAAGGAGAACGGCGGGCTCACCCGGGCCAACGGCGACCACTTCCGCCGCGAGCTGCTGTCGAGGGGCGGCAGCCTCGACCCGCTGACGGCGTTCAAGAACTTCCGCGGGCGCGAGCCCGGCATCGGGCCGCTGCTCGCCCGCCGCGGCCTGGTCTAGAACGCGCCACGGCCGGTGCGGGGGTTCCGCCGCACCGGCCGTACGACGAGAGCCGTACTACGAGAGCCGTACTACGACAAAGGTGTGCTCAGCCGCGCAGGCGGGCCAGGGCGGCGCGCAGCCGCTCCTGCGTGCGCTCGCGGCCCAGCACCTCGATCGACTCGAACAGCGGCAGGCCGACCGTACGGCCGGTGACGGCCACGCGGACCGGCGCCTGCGCCTTGCCCAGCTTGAGCCCCTGGGCCGCGCCGACCTCCTCCAGCGCCTGCTTGAGCGACTCGGGGTCCCAGCTCACGGTCTCAAGCCGCTCGAGGTAGCCGGTGAGGATCTCCTCGGGGGCGTTCTTCATCGCCTTGTCCCACGACGCCTGGTCGAAGACGGGCTCGTCGAGGAAGAGGAAGTCGACGTTCTGCCGGATCTCCGACAGCACCGAGATGCGGGTCTGGGCCAGCGCGGCGACCTTGCTGAACAGCTCGCGGTCCCACGACGGGTCGAGGAAGGGCGCGCAGCGCTCCTCGAACGTCTCCAGCCGCAGCGCCCTGATGTACTCGCCGTTGAACGCGCGCAGCTTCTTCTCGTCGAAGAACGCGCTGGCGGAGTTGACGTTCTCCAGCCGGAACAGCGGCACCATCTCCGACCACGGCATGATCTCGCGGTCGTCGCCGGGGCCCCAGCCGAGCAGCATCAGGTAGTTGACCATCGCCTCGGCGAGGTAGCCCTCGTCGCGGTAGCTCTCCAGCGCCACCTTGTCGCGGCGCTTGGACAGCTTCTTGCGCTGCTCGTTGACGATGACCGGCAGATGGGCCCAGACCGGCGGGGTGGCGCCGAGCGCGGGCCACAGCAGCATCTGCTTGGCCGCGTTGCCGAGGTGCTCTTCGCCGCGTACGACGTGGGTGATGTTCTGGGTGATGTCATCGACCGCGTTGGCCAGCACGTAGAGGGGCGAGCCGTCGGAGCGGGCGATGACGAAGTCCTCCTGCGCCTCGTTGGGGAACTCGACGTTCCCGCGTACGAGGTCTTCCACGACCGTGACGCCCTCGTCGGGGGTGCGGAAGCGCACGGCGCCCTGCGTCAGGCCGCGCTCGCGGCAGTAGCCGTCGTAGCCGCGGTGCTCGGAGCCGGTGCGGGCGACCAGCGTCTCGCGGGTGCAGTCGCAGTAGTAGGCGCGGCCGTCGGCGAGCAGCTTGGCCACCGCCTCGCGGTGCTGCGGCTCGTACGCCGACTGGAAGTAGGGGCCTTCGAAGGCGGGGTTGGATCCGTTGATGCCGATCCAGTCGAGGGCGGAGATGATGCCCTCCGTCCACTCGGGACGGTTCCTCGACGCGTCGGTGTCCTCGATGCGCAGCACGAACCGGCCGCCCGACTGCAGGGCCAGCGCCCAGTTGAACAGCGCCGTACGCGCGCCGCCCACGTGAAACATGCCGGTTGGGGACGGCGCGAACCGCACCCGTACTTCAGTCACGGGAGACCACCTTGTTCGTGAGTGTGCCGATGCCTTCGATGCCGACGCTGACCTCGTCGCCGATCTGCAGGGGGCCGACGCCCGCCGGGGTGCCGGTCAGGATGACGTCGCCGGGGATCAGCGTCATGACCGCGCTGACGTACGCGACCAGCGCGGGGATGTCGTGAATGAGCTGGCTCGTACGGCCGCTCTGCCGGATCTCGCCGTTGACCGTGGTGGTCAGCGCGAGGTCGCTCGCGTCGAGATCGGTCTGGATCCACGGCCCGAGCGGGCAGAACGTGTCGAAGCCCTTGGCCCGGGTGAACTGCACGTCCTTCTTCTGCAGGTCGCGGGCCGTGACGTCGTTGGCGCACGTGTAGCCGAAGATGACGTCTTTGACGCGTTCGACCGGCACCTCGCGGCAGAGCCTGCCGATGACGACGGCCAGCTCGCCCTCATAGTCGACGCGGTCGGACAGCGACGTGGGGTAGGCGATGTTCTCGCCGTGACCGATCACCGAGGTGGACGGCTTCATGAAGATGAGCGGCTCTTCGGGCACCTCGTTGCCCAGCTCGGCCGCGTGCTCGGCGTAGTTTCTGCCGATGGCGACCACCTTGCTCGGCAGCATCGGGGCCAGCAGCTTCACCTGGGAGAGCGGGAACCGCTCGCCGGTGAACTGCACCTGGCCGAACGGGTGGCCGGAGATCGCGGAGACGAACTCCTCGCCTGGACCGCCCTCGACCACGCCGAACGAGACGCCTTCGCCTGTGGAGAACCTCGCTATACGCACCCGTCAAGGCTATCGCCGCCGCCGGAGGGGTCCGCCCACCTCGGGCGTTCGCTGCGCGTCGCGTCCCCTGAGCTGCGAAAGAGCCGCCACCCCGGTGGGTGCGCGACGCGCTGGGGCCTGACCGGGCACCGGAGGCGGCCCGCGTTAGCCTGGAGCCGCACCTGCGCCGCACCGTGCCGTGCGCTGAGTCGTTGCTGAGTCACTGCGCTGAGTCACTGGGCTGAGTCACTGCGCTGAGCCGTGCGCCGACGAGAGGGGACCTGCGATGTCCGTCGTGAAGATCAACGTACTGACCGTGCCCGCCGAGATGCGCGAGGAGCTCGAACGCCGCTTCGCCGGCCGGGCCGGGATGGTGGAGGCCGCCGACGGGTTCGAGTGGTTCGAGCTGCTGCGCCCGGTCGACGGCACCGACCGCTACCTCGTCTACACCCGCTGGCGCAGCGAGGAGGACTTCCAGAAGTGGCAGCAGGGCGAGGCGTTCCAGCGCGGCCACGCCCAGGCCGCCGGCGAGCGTCCCGCCGGCGCCGCCGGACACGGGCAGGGGCACGGTCATGGTCACGGGCAGGGGCACGGGCATGGCGGCCCGGCCGCGACCGGCTCGGAGGTGTGGAGCTTCGAGGTGGTCGAGAACGCGGGCCCCAAGGCGTAGCCCGGCCCTTCGTCCGCGAACGCCCGGCCCCGGGCCACTCGCCCGGCGAACACCCGGCCCCGGGCCACTCGCCCGCGAACACCCCGCTCCGGGCCACTCGCTCGCGAACGCCCGGCCCTGGGGCCCTCGCCGAGAGCCGAAAGCCGGGCGGGCCGAAAGCCGGGGCCCGAGGGCCGGGGCGAGTGCC
The DNA here is from genome assembly GCF_040678535.1 of Nonomuraea sp. NPDC052634. Lineage (NCBI taxonomy): Bacteria > Bacillati > Actinomycetota > Actinomycetes > Streptosporangiales > Streptosporangiaceae > Nonomuraea > Nonomuraea sp. NPDC052634. Next base: position 517,808 of record NZ_JBFATY010000002.1, read on the forward strand.
AAGGGCCGGGGGCGGAGCCTGCGATCAGTCGTCGAGCGGGTTGCGGATGATCCGGTCCACGATGCCGTTGCGGACGAACCGGGCCGCGTAGCTCGACGGCTTGCGCGCGCCCTGGTCGGCGATGCAGACGCTGAACTCCTTCGCGATCTCCAGCCTCGGATAGCGCTCCAGCGCCTCCGCGCGCACGCGGGCCGGGATCCTATCGGTGTCACGGCCCGAGATGTCCATGCCCGTGGACAGTTCGAGCAGGTGCCCTTCGGGGTCCTCGTCCACGGGCACCTCGTCCCACATGTGCCGGACGATGACCTCGGCGACCCGGTCGCGCCGCTCCGGCGACCAGCCGGCACCCGCGCAAAACGCCCAGGCCACGTGCCCGCCGGCCTCCTCGTACGGCACCGCGTGGCTGTCGTACTCGGCGGCCAGGCCGATGTCGTGCAGCATCGCCGCCACGTACAGCAGCTCCGCGTCGAAGGCGATGGCGTTGTCCTGGGCGTAGGCCGCCGCCCAGAGGTAGGCACGTATGGAGTGGTTGAGCAGCGAGGGCGTGTGGTAGCGGGTGGCCACTTCGAGCGCGCCCCGGCACGCGGGCGTGTCGGGCATCACCAGGTCGTCGAGTTTCACATGGACCAGCATGCCCTGCCGGCCGGCCGCTGAGGATTGTGGCGGGGCATCGGGGACCTAACGAAACGGCCATTCGGCTTGACCCTATGATCGTCGTTTCGAAAGCATGTCCCGCCCTCACCTTTTTGTCCCTGGAAGGAACTGGCGTGCGCCGGCTCGCGATACCTCTTGCCTTAACGCTCGTACTCGGTGCCTCGGTATGCCCGGCACAGGCAGCGACGCAGACGGCGACGACGGCGGACACTACGGGGGGCACTACGGGGGGCGCGGCAGGCGACAAGGTGGCCCGCACCGCCGAGTGCCAGGGCGACTGGCTGCCCGCCACGCCGACCGCCGAGGACGTCATGAAGGGCGAGATCTCGCTGGTCGGGCTGCCCGCGTACAAGCTGGGCAAGAAGATCAAGTGGACGGCGAGCCCGTACCGCAACCGCTCCTGGGAGTACGTCTTCCAGTCGCTGCGCTGGATGGGCACGCTCGTCGTGGAGTACGAGAACACCGGCGAGCAGCGCTACCTCGACCGCGCCACCGAGATCGCCAAGGACTGGGTGGCGCGCAACAAGTACGGCGCCCGCGGCACCCCCTCGTACGTGTGGAAGGACCACCCGGTCTCGCTGCGCACCCAGCCGCTGCTCTGCCTGAGCAGGCATGTGAAGGCGAGCTGGCTGAAGGACAGCCTGGCCGTGCATGCCAAGCTCCTGGCGAACCCGCGGCTGTACAAGAAGGGCCACAACCACGGCATCGACCAGGACATCGCGCTCATGGGCATCGGCTGCCGCTACGGCCGTAAGGACTGGGCGAACCTGGCCGTCAAGCGGCTGACCGGCACCGTCAAGCTCGACGTGGACGCGCAGGGCGCGCTGATGGAGCAGGCGCCGCGCTACGCCGTCTACGTCTACGGCCGCCTCCAGGTCGCGATGAGCAATATGAAGGCGTGCGGCCGCAAGGTGCCCGGCACGATCTCGAAGCGGGCCGAGGCGCTGAAGGACTTCATCGCGCACGCCACCATGCCCAACGGCTACATGGTGCCGATCGGCGACGGCAGCGCGGAGACCGAGCCCAAGATGGAGACGGGCACGCCGAAGCAGAAGGTCAAGGCGTACCGGGCCGGTTACGTCTTCGGCCGCACCAAGTGGGACGAGCCCGAGTCGGCGTACTACTCGATCAGGTTCGGCCCAGGCATGAAGTGGCACGGCCACGAGGACCACCTGGGCGTCACCTACTACGCGCAGGGCCGCGACATCCTCATGGACGGCGGCTTCCACTCCTACGAGAAGAGCTCCTACCGCTACTGGACGCTCTCCCCCGAGGCGCACAACGTGCCGACCGTGGTGGGCGCCAAGTTCCGCCCGCGCACGGCGAGCAAGCTCGTCAAGACCTCGTACGGCAGCGACCGCCAGGCGTTCCGGCTGACCGACAAGGCGTACGGGGTGAGCAGGACCAGGTCGGTGCTGGTGAACCACGACGACGACCTGATGGCGGTCTACGACACGGCGTCGGGCGGCAAGAAGGTCCGCAACATCTGGCGCTTCGCCCCCTCGCTCAAGCTCGTCTCGAAGGAGCGCGGCAAGGTGGTGCTGGGCGACGGCAAGTTCAGGGTGACGCTGCTGCAGTTCACGGCGTCCTGCTCCCGGCTCGGCGGGCAGAAGGTCGAGCGGGGCGGCAAGCTCGGCTGGGTGTCGCCGACGTACCTGTCGAAGGAGCGGGCCAACGTGGTGGTCTCGCCGGCGGCGAAGTCGGTGCTGACGGTGATCGTGCCGGGCACGGACGCGCCCAAGGTGTCGTGCTCGGGCGGCAAGGTCAAGGTGAACGGGGTGTCGTTCTCGGCCAAGGTGCTTTAGAGGCCGAGCACCGACGAGACCGAGCCCTATGAGACCGGGCCCACCAGACCGGGCCCCACCAGACCGGGCCCTACGAGATCGGGCCCTACGAGATCGGGCGCTGTTGGACCGGGCCCCCTTCGCGGGGGCCCGATGCCGAAAGAGCCGGTCAGCAGTCGTGACCGGCGCGCAGCAGCCCGTACGTGACCGCCTGCTCCAGCGCCTGCCAGGAGGCGTCGATGATGTTCTCCGCCACCCCGACCGTGGCCCATTCGGAGACGTCGTCGCTTGAGGTGATGAGGACGCGGGTGACGGCGTCGGTGCCGTGAGTGCCCTCCAGGATGCGGACCTTGTAGTCGACCAGCTCCAGCTTGGCCAGCTCGGGGTAGAGCCGTTCGAGCGCGAGGCGTACGGCCTTGTCGAGGGCGTTGACGGGGCCGTTGCCCTCGCCGGTGGCGACGATGCGCTCGCCCTTGGCGTGGAGCTTGACGGTGGCCTCGCTGACCAGCTCGCCGCCCTTGGTGCGCTCGACGATGACCCGCCACGACTCGACCTCGAAGTGGCGCTTGCGCTCGCCCTCGACGGTGTCGCGCAGCAGCAGCTCGAAGGAGGCGTCGGCGGCCTCGAACGTGAAGCCGCGGGCCTCGAGGTCCTTGACCCGCTCGACGAGCGTCTTGGTGTCGTCGGGGGTCAGCTCGTAGCCCAGCTCGCGGCCCTTCAGCTCGACGGAGGCGCGACCGGCCATGTCGGAGACGAGCATGCGCATGTCGTTGCCGACCAGGGCCGGGTCGATGTGCTGGTAGAGGTTGGGATCGACCTTGATGGCGCTGGCGTGCAGGCCGGCCTTGTGGGCGAAGGCGGAGGTGCCGACGTACGGGGCGTGGGAGTTGGGGGTGACGTTGGTCACCTCGGTGATGGCGTGCGCGATGCGGGTCATCTCGGCCAGCGACTGCTCGGGCACGAGGTCGTAGCCGCGCTTGAGCTGGAGGTTGGCGACGACGGTGAAGAGGTTGGCGTTGCCGGAGCGCTCGCCGTAGCCGTTGGCGCAGCCCTGTACGTGGGTGGCGCCCGCCTTGACCGCGGCCAGGGTGTTGGCGACGGCGCAGCCGGTGTCGTCGTGGCAGTGGATGCCGACCCTGGCGCTGGTCTGCACGGCCTCGTGCACGATCTCGGCCAGCTCGTCGGGCAGCATGCCGCCGTTGGTGTCGCACAGGGCGATGACGTCGGCCCCGGCTTCGGCGGCGGTCCTGACGACCTCCAGCGCGTACGCTGGGTTGGACTTGTAGCCGTCGAAGAAGTGCTCGGCGTCGAGGAAGACGCGCTGACCCTCCGCACGAAGGTGAGTGACCGTATCGCGGATCATCGCGAGGTTCTCCTGGAGAGTCGTGCGGAGGGCCAGCTCCACGTGCCGGTCGTGGCTCTTGGCGACAAGGGTCACGACCGGCGCGCCGGATTCGCGCAAGGCGGCCACCAGAGGGTCGTCCGCGGCCTTCACGCCTGCCCGGCGGGTCGCGCCGAACGCGGCGAGTTGCGCGTGCTTCAGGTCCAGCTCTGTTCGAGCGCGCCTGAAGAACTCGGTGTCCTTGGGGTTGGCGCCCGGCCAGCCCCCTTCGATGAAGCCGACGCCCAGGCTGTCCAGGTGACGTGCGACGGCGAGCTTGTCGGCGACGGTGAGGTTGAGCCCTTCCTGCTGTGCGCCGTCGCGTAGCGTCGTGTCGTAGACGTGGAAGCGGTCGTCGGCCATGAGTCTCTTCTCTCTGCGGGTGCTTCTCTGTCGAGGGCGAAGGGTCGGTTGTCCGGGAAAACAAAAAGACCCCTCACGGACGTGAGAGGTCTGCGCGCTGGCGGTGTCCCGTTTCAGCCAGCGCGCCTGCCGATAATGAGCAGACCGTAGAACATGGTGCCGTCCAGTGTGCCACATGGATTCACCATCTGGCACACCGATCTCACTCCTTGGGACACGGCAGGGAGGGGGACGGTCACACCCGGACGCCGCCACCGTCCGTGATCAGACGCTCCAGCGCGACCGGGTCGAAGACCTCGCCGCCCAGGATCCGGCCGTCGAGCAGCACGGTCGGCGTGCCCTCCAGCGGGATCTTGGCCGTCTCCGCCAGGTGCTCGTCCGCGTACGTCTGCGACTCCACGCACGCGTCCACCGAGGCGCCCGCCTTCCTCGCCGCCGCCACGAGCTCCTCCACCGTGAAGCCCGAGGCCACGCCGTGCGGGGCGGGCTGCATGGCGTACAGGGCGTCTCTGAAGGCCAGCCAGTTCTGCTCCGGCACGCAGCGCGCGGCCGCGGCGGCACGGATGGAGTTGGACCGCATCGGCTCGTCACGGAAGATCGTCACCGCGTGGAAGACGACCTTCACCTTGCCCTCCCTGGCCAGGCGCTGGATCGTCGCGTCGACCCTGTTGTGCATGTCCTTGCACACCGGGCAGTCGAAATCCTCGAACACGTCGAGCACCGGGGCGTCGCTGCCCAGGTCCGCCAGGATCATCGAGCCGTCCGCCTGCCTGGTCAGCTCCACCCCGTCGGACGACACGCCGGGCCGGGCGAAGGCCAGCACCCCGAGTACGGCGATCGCCGCGAAGGCCGCCGCTACCGCCATCAACCGCTTCCTCATGAGCCCACTCTCACCTTTATTCGATCGCGCAGACCCTACCGGAAGCGGTGACAACGCCCATCACACGCGTAGCCGGTCGGCGCGGCGGGCAGTGTGGTTCTCAGGGGTCGTCCTCAGGGGACACGGCAGGTGTGCAAGGGGGGATCATGCGGTACGTGACACTCGGCCGCGACGGGCCGGCGGTCTCGGCGCTGGGCTTCGGCGCGATGACGCTGGCGCCCAGGGTCTACGGCGACGTGAGCGAGCCTGAGGCCACGCAGGCGCTCCTGGCCGCCCTGGATGCGGGCGTCACGTTCGTCGACACCGCCGACATCTACGGCGCCGGGCACAGCGAGACCCTGATCGGGCGGGTGCTGCGGGGCCGGCGGGACGAGGTGGTGCTGGCCACGAAGTTCGGCGGCAACTCCGACGAGCAGGGCAGGCTGGTGCCGGGCATGGGCCGGCCCGAGTACGTACGCAGGGCGCTGGAGGCCAGCCTCGACCGCCTCCGTACCGATCATGTGGATCTGTACTATCTGCACAGGCTCGACCCCACGACGCCGATCGAGGAGACGATGGGCGCGCTGGCCGAGCTGGTGCAGGCAGGGTCGATCCGCTACATCGGCCTGTCGGAGGTGTCGGCGCGGACGCTGCGCCGCGCCTGCGCCGTCCATCAGGTCACCGCCCTGCAGAGCGAGTACTCGCTGTTCCACCGCTACCCGGAGCAGGACGTCATCCCGGCCTGCGACGAGCTGGGTGTGGGGTTCGTCGCCTACAGCCCGCTCGGGCGCGGCCTGCTCGGCGGCGCGATCCGCGGCCGGGACTCGCTGGAGGACGGCGACTGGCGCAGGGGCAACCCGCGCTTCGCCGAGGGCAACGTGGACCGCAACGTGGAGCTGACCGACGCCGTGGCGGGCTTCGCGGCCGAGCTGGAGCTGCCGGTGGCGCAGCTCGCGCTGGCCTGGCTCGTGCGCCGCGGGACCGTGCCGATCCCGGGGACCCGCCGGGCGGAGAACGCGCGGTCCAACGCCGCGGCCGCCGACGTCTTCCTCGATGAGGAGACGGTGCGGCGGCTCGAGGCGCTGGTGCCGCCGGGCGCGGTGGCCGGTGAGCGGGGGAACGCCGCCTACCTGGCCAACCTCGACACCTGACGCCGCACGCGGAGACGTCGCCCTGGCCGGCCCCGCCACCTCGCCGGGCTCGGTGCTCGCCGGCCGCGCCCGCCGCCGGGGGTTCAGGCGATCTTGTGGATCCAGTTGTGGGTGTCGGGGCGGGCGCCGTACTGGATGCCGACCAGCTCCTCGCGCACCCGCATGGTGATCGGGCCAGGGGTGCCGTCGCCGACCGTCCAGGAGCGGTCGGCGCCCTTGACCGAGCCGACCGGCGTCACCACGGCCGCGGTGCCGCAGGCGAACACCTCGGTCAGCTCGCCGCTCTCGCAGCCGGCCTGCCACTCGTCCACGCTGATCAGCCGCTCCTCGGTCTCCAGGCCGAGGTCGCCGGCGAGCTGGAGGATCGAGTCACGGGTGATGCCGGGCAGCAGCGTGCCGGTGAGCGCGGGGGTGACGAGCTTGCCGCCGATGACGAAGAACAGGTTCATCCCGCCCATCTCCTCGACGTAGCGGTGCTCGTGCGCGTCGAGCCAGACGACCTGGTCGCAGCCGTTCTCGACGGCCTGCCGCTGCGCCACGAAGGCCGCGGCGTAGTTGCCGCCGCACTTGGCGAAGCCGGTGCCGCCGGGCGCGGCCCTGGTGTACTCGGTGGACAGCCAGACGGAGACGGGCTTGATGCCGCCGGTGAAGTAGGAGGCCGCGGGCGAGGCGATGACCATGTACCGGTAGGTCTTCGACGGCCAGTTGACGCCCAGCCCGACCTGCGTGGCGATCATGAAGGGGCGCAGGTAGAGGCTGTGCCCCTCGGTGGTGGGCACCCACTCTTTGTCGGTGTCGACGAGCAGCTCGAGCGACTCGACGAACGTCTCCTCCGGCAGCTCGGGCATGGCCATGCGCTGGGCCGAGCGGTTGAAGCGGCGGGCGTTGGCGTACGGGCGGAACATCACGATCGAGCCGCCCGCCTGCCGGTACGCCTTGAGGCCCTCGAACAGTTCTTGGGCGTAGTGGAAGACCGCAGTGGCGGGGTCGAGGGTGAGCGGCCCGTACGGCGTGAGCCGCGCGTCGTGCCAGCCCCGGCCCTCGGTGTAGTCGATCGAGACCATGTGATCGGTGAAGATCTGCCCGAAACCCGGGTTCGCCAGTACCTGCTCCCGCTCGGCCGCGGTGCGAGCGTGGTCGGATAGCTGCACGTCGAAGCTGAGCTTCTGAGCGACGGTCATGACGACGATCCTTCTCTCTGCGATCTACCGAAATCTAACGGAACTGCCCGCCGGCTGCGGTTCTGCGCGGCCGCCGCAGGGCGGCCGCGCCGGAAGGCAGTCCGTCCTTCCTATTGTCTCGCTATATGGGATGGCAAGGGGTCAATGGTGCATTAAGCGCACTTTCCCCCTGGTGCTGGGGACACCAAAAAGCGCCCGGCAGTCCTCCTAGGGCCGCCGGGCGCTCGTGAATCGGCTAGGCGACCCTAGCCGGCTACTCGCGCGGTGATGTCGTCGCCGATCTGCTGCGTGCTGCGCGGGGCGGCACCCTCAGCACGCGCCGCGATGTCGGCGGCGACGGCCTGCTCCACCTTGGCCGCCTCGGCGCTCAGGCCGAGGTGGTCGAGGAGCATGGCGACGGACAGGATGGTCGCGGTCGGGTCGGCCTTGCCCTGGCCGGCGATGTCGGGCGCACTGCCGTGGACGGGCTCGAACATGCTGGGCGCGGCGCCGGTGGGGTTGATGTTGCCGCTGGCGGCCAGGCCGATGCCGCCCGCGATGGCGGCGCCGAGGTCGGTGATGATGTCGCCGAAGAGGTTGTCGGTGACCACCACGTCGAAGCGCTCGGGCTGGGTGACGAAGAACATCGAGGCGGCGTCGATGTGGGAGTAGTCGACGCTGACCTCGGGGTATTCGGCGGCCACGCGGTTGACCGTACGCTGCCACAGGTCGCCCGCGTAGGTGAGGACGTTCGTCTTGTGGACGAGCGTGAGCTTCTTGCGAGGGCGCGACTGCGCCTTGTCGAAGGCGTAGCGCACCACGCGCTCGACGCCGTAGGCGGTGTTGAGCGACTCCTGGGTGGCGATCTCGTGCGGGGTGCCGCGCCGCATGGCGCCGCCGGTGCCGGCGTAGAGGCCCTCGGTGCCCTCGCGGACGACGATCATGTCGATGTTCTCGGGCGGCGTGTCGGCCAGCGGGGTGCGCACGCCGGGGAACAGCTTGACCGGACGCAGGTTGACGTAGTGGTCGAACTCGAACCGCAGCCGAAGCAGCAGGTCGCGCTCCAGGATGCCGGGCGGCACGCTGGGGTCACCGACGGCGCCGAGCAGGATGGCGTCGTAGCCGCGCAGCTCCTGGAGCACCGAGTCGGGCAACGTCTCGCCGGTGCGGTGATAGCGTGCGGCGCCCAGGTCATAGTGGGTGGGCTCGATCTTCGTGCCCACCGCCTCCAGGACCTTGAGTCCTTCTGCGACGACCTCGGTGCCGATGCCGTCACCGGGGATGACAGCCAAGCGGATGTTACGCGACTCCATGGGCGGTACCTTACCGGCTCGTCTCGACTGACGAACACATCATCTCACTGTCCGGACGTCCGATTTTAGACGTATTGCGACCTTTTGACCGTTTCGTTAGAGTCCGTCAGGCCTAATCCACGCAGCAGCTGCGTGGAGCCGGGGACCCAACCTCCCCCAGGGGCGAATCGGCGCACGCCGTAGGGCTGCCTTCCAGGCCCGAGCCCGTCAGCTAACCCGGTCGGCCGCATGGAAGGACAGACCCCTGTCTCGCATCGCCATCGCCCTGGCAGGCGTCGCCGCCGGGCTCATCGCACTCCCCTCTCCGGCCTTCGCCGACCCCGGCGAGAGCCGCGACCCCGCCGGCCCGGACACGAGCCCGGCCGGCTCGATCACCCTCACCGGTCCTCAGGTCAAGCGCATCCTGGAGAAGCGCCGGCCTAGGCCCGCCTGGAAGGTCGCGCTCAAGTTCGCCATGCGCCAGCGCGGCACCCCGTACGTGTGGGGCGGCACCGGCAACGGCGGCTACGACTGCTCCGGGCTGATGCTCAGGGCGTACAGGAAGGCGGGGATCCACCTGCCGCGTACCGCCGCCGAGCAGTACCACGCGTTCTCAAGAAAGATCGGATGGAACCAGCTCAAGCCCGGTGACCTGGTCTTCTTCAGCGGCCTCGGTCACGTGGGCATGATCTCCAAGCCCGGATACATGGTGCACGCGCCACGTTCAGGCGACGTGGTGAAGGAGGAGAAGCTCTCCGAGTGGCGCCGTCAGGCGTTCGTCGGCGCGGTCAGACCGGATCCCAAGGGCGTCCGCCAGTGGGCCAAGGTGCTCGAACGGCGCAAGGAACCCGCACCGCCGATGCTCACCGCCACCCTCTGAACCTCACCCCTGCGACCACCGGACCACACCCATGAACTCCGGCCGCACTCCGGCGACGACCGGCCCCGTGCGACCAGCGCGGGGCCGCTCGTACTCACCTGCTCTGGGGGGCTCCGCCGTTGTCGCGCCGGTCCAGGGCCATCTGGACGGCCTCGGTGGCCTCGTCCTCGTGGTCCTCGGCACGGTTGTAGGCATACATCTCGTACATGTGACTCATCTCGCTTCGCGGACGCGTTCCTGAAAGAGAGGGGGAAGCCGGGCTCCGGTCGCGAGCCCGATCGGGCCTGATCTCGTGGTCCGGGTTGCGGACCGGGCGAAGGGACTTAACGGCCGACACATGCGCCGCTCACCGCGGCGGGTATGTCGACCTGCCCTAACAGGCCCCGCCGCGGCAGGTAATGAGTACGAGAACCTGGCGCATCACCGGCTACAGTACCCGAGGATGAAGCTTGGATGTCCTACTATCTCGCATCCTGAGACGGAAAAGGGCCGCCACCCGAAACGGGTGACGGCCCTTCGCAGGTCAAAGGGGTATTGACCCCAAGCCGGCCGGCCGAAAGGCGCGGCCCTCCGGATCAACCGGGGGCCCGCCCCGTCCGCCCGGCCGGGCTCAGGCTCAGTCCTCCGGATCAACCGGGGGCCCGGCCCATCCGCCCGGCCGGGCTCAGGCTCAGTCCTCCAGGTCGACCGAGCGGCCGCTCTCGGCGCCGATCTCGGCGCCGATCTGCTCGACCACGTCGGCCGGGATCGCCGAGTCGACGGTCAGCGCGATGAGCGCCTTGCCGCCCTTGACGTCGCGGGCCACCTGCATCGAGGCGATGTTGATGCCGTGCTCGCCGAGCAGCCGGCCGACCACGCCGACGATGCCGGGGCGGTCGGTGTAGGTGAAGAAGCACAGGTGGGCCGTCGGCTCGATCTCCATCTCGTAGCCGTTGACCTCGACGATCTTGGTGATCTGGCGCGGCCCGGACAGCGTGCCCGAGACCGAGACCGTGCGGCCGTCGGCCAGCACGCCGCGCACGGTGACGACGTTGCGCCAGTCGGGGCTCTCGGAGCTGGTGACCAGCTCGACGTTGATGCCGCGGTCCTTGGCCAGCAGCGGCGCGTTGACGTAGGTGACCTGCTCCTCCACCACGTCGGTGAAGACGCCCTTGAGCGCGGCCAGCTCGATCACCCGGACGTCCTGGGAGGCGATCTCGCCGCGCACCTCGACGTCGAGCTTGGTGGCCACCTCGCCGGCCAGCGCGGTGAAGACCCGGCCCAGCTTCTCGGCCAGCGGCAGGCCCGGCTTGACGTCCTCGGCGACCACGCCGCCCTGGACGTTGACCGCGTCGGGCACGAACTCGCCCGCCAGCGCCAGCTTCACGCTCCGCGCCACCTGGGTGCCGGCCTTCTCCTGGGCCTCGTGGGTGGAGGCGCCGAGGTGCGGCGTGACGACGACCTGGTCGAGCTCGAAGAGCGGGCTGTCGGTGCACGGCTCCTTGGCGAAGACGTCCAGACCGGCCCCCGCGACCCGGCCCTCCTTGATCGCCGCGTAGAGCGCACCCTCGTCGACGATGCCGCCGCGGGCCACGTTGATGATCCGCACGTTGGGCTTGACCTGGTGCAGCTCGCGGTCGCCGATGAGCCCGATGGTCTCCTTGGACTTGGGCAGGTGGACGGTGATGAAGTCAGCCTGCTTGAGCACCTCTTCGAGGCTGACGAGCCGGACGCCCATCTGCGCGGCGCGGGCCGGCGGGAGGTAGGGGTCGTAGGCGATCAGCTCGACGCCGAACGGCGCCAGCCGCTGGGCCACGAGCTGACCGATCTTGCCGAGACCGAGGATGCCGACGGTCTTGCCGTCCAGCTCGACACCGGTGTACTTCGAGCGCTTCCACTCGCCGTTCTTCAGCGCGGCGTGCGCCTGGGGCGTGTTGCGCGCGCTGGCCAGGATCAGCGCGATGGTCTGCTCGGCGGCGCTGGTGATGTTGGAGGTCGGAGCGTTGACGACCATGACACCGGCCTTGGTGGCCGCCTCGACGTCGACGTTGTCGAGACCGACCCCCGCGCGGGCGACCACGCGCAGCTTGGGCGCCGCGGCGATGGCCTCCGCGTCGACCTGAGTGGCGGAGCGGACGATGAGCGCGTCAACGTCGGCGAGGGCGGGCAGCAGCTGGGAACGGTCGGCGCCGTCGGTGTGGCGGACCTCGAAATCGGCGCCGAGAACGGCGAGACCGGCCTCGGACAGCTCCTCTGCGACCAGAACGACGGGCTTGTTCACTGGTGTGGATCCTTAAGGCAAGGCGGGCTGGGGGAGGGACACGTCCACGGATCCCCCCCGGCGGTCCCACAGAGTCTATCGGGCGCTTGTGAACGCGTTCACGAGGGACTCACGATGTGAGACGCGGACCTGAGTACCCACCAGGCGGCAAAGTCATCCACGCGGCTCCCATCTTTGTCTTGATCGGGAGATTTATTCGCCGTTAGCCTGATAAGCCGTGGCCGACTACCTATGGTGCGTCATATGAGCATCGGGAATCCTGCGCTTGCCGACGTGCTCGCCCAGCATGGCACTCCTCACCGCCTCCTGGGCGCTCTTGCCGACGGTGGAGTCCTGGTGGCAGTGCGACCAGATCGTTCCGTGGTCCTCGGGACCACGCAAGTGGGTGACCGGGTGCTGCTGGGTTACACCAGCCCCGCCACCTATGCCCGGCACCGCGGCAGCCATTCCCTTTCGGCCTGCGACGCCGACACCATCCTGGACATCCAGCGCGTCACCGGGGTGCGCGAGATCGTGATCGACGCGGCCGGCCCAGCCGCCGCGGCCGTGCCCATCGAGGATCTGCACCGCTTCATCACCACGACGCGCACGGGACCCACACCCGTGCTGTCGGGTGCGGCTCCCGCCGCCTACGCCACGGGCGCGATGGCCACCGTGTCACGCGGCGCCGCGCTGGCCCAGGTGGCTCCTCCCTCGCCCGAAGCGCCCGCGCTGCCGTGGGTGCCCGCTCCCCGCCCGCATCTGTCGGGGCCGATGCAGCAGGTGGACCCGGGCTACCGGCGGTGCACGCATCCGATCCTGCCCGCGCTGCGCAAGGCGATCGCGTACCTGCTGGTCGACTTCCCGCTCGTGCACCACGTGTGGATCAGCGAGGCCCGCACGGCCTCCGGCGCCACCGGGATCATGCTGCACGTCAAGGTGCACATGTCCGCGGCCGAGGACGTCGTACGCGACCTGCACCGCCTCGTGCGCGCCCGGCTGCCGCAGTTCGCCGCCTCCGGCGCGCCGATCCTGATGGCCAGGGTCGCCGACGCGCGAAGCGAGCGCCGCATGATCGAGATCGGCGCCCACGTCGTCTGCGCCAGCGTCAACGACTGACCGGCGGAGGGTCCGTTCCGCCCGGGCCCTCCCCCGCCGCGCCCTCACCGCAGCTCCCTCACCGCAGCGCCCTCACCGTTGGGACCGGGCTCGCGCCGACCGGCCACGCCCTCGCCGCACCGGGCCCTCACCACCGGACCGGGGCCGGTTGATTCAGGCCGTTACCGCGAAACTGGGCCCTCCCCAACAAGGCCTCGCTCGGATTCAATGAGGTAATGATCACACCGGGCGCGGGCGAGGCCACCGTCCCGAAGGGCGTGCGGTTCGGCTACGGCATCGGCTCCTTCTGCACCGCCACCGTCAACACGGTGCCCGGCCTGCTGCTGCTGTACTACATGACGAACTTCCTGGCCGTGCCGGCGTGGCTGGCCGGCGTGGTGGTGACCGCGCCGAAGGTCTGGGACTTCATCATCAACCCGCTGGTCGGCCGCTGGTCGGACCGGACCGTCTCGCGCTGGGGGCCGCGCAGGCCCTGGCTGCTCGCCGGCGCGTGCACGATGCCGGCCGCGTTCTTCCTGGTGTTCGCCGGTCCCCCGCTGTCCGGGGTGCCCGCCGCGCTGTACGTCGGCGCCTGCTTCCTCGCCACGGCCACCGCGTACGCGCTGTTCGAGGTGCCGTACAAGGCGATGCCCGGCGAGATGACGCACAGCTACCACGAGCGCACGTCGCTGCTGCAGTGGCGGATGGTCTTCATCGGCGCGGCCACCGCGATCAGCGGCGTGCTCGCGCCGGCGATCGCCACCGGCGAGGGCGAGCACGGCACGCTGGACAGCTACCGCATGATGGGGCTGACGATCGCGGTCATCATGCTCGTGGCCATGCTCGCCTCGTTCTTCGGCACCGCACGCGCGCCCATGACGGGGGCGCCCGAGCCCGATCGCGGCGGATGGCGCGAGCAGTTCGCGGCGATCAAGGGCAACTCGGCGTTCCTGTGGCTGACCGTGCTGTCCTGCACGCAGATGCTGGCGGTCAGCATGATGCTGGCCGCGGCGCCGTACTTCGCGACGTACACGCTGGGCGACCCCGGGGCCACGCAGACGCTGTTCGCCGCGCTCGTCGGGCCGATCCTGCTGACCATGCCGCTGTGGGTGCGCCTCGCCAAGCGCCTCGACAAGCGCGGCGCGATGGTGCTGGCGGCGCTGATGTACGGAGGCGGCACCATGGCCGCGCTGGCCACGCCCATGTTCGGCTCGCCGTGGGCGCACGGCTGGATCCTGCTGGTCGGCATCGGCTACGCCGGGCTGCAGCTGCTGCAGTTCTCGATGCTGGCCGACGTGATCGCGACGGACGCGGCGGCGTCCGGCAAGCGGCGGGCCGGCGTGCTCACCGGGCTGTGGACCGCCATCGAGAGCGGGGTCAGCTCGTTCGGCGCGCTGATCTTCGGCGTGGTGCTGTCGATCGGCGGCTTCATCGAGTCGGAGCCGAGCCGGCCGGTCGAGCAGCCGGAGAGCGCGCTGAGCGCGGTCCTCATCGGGCAGACGCTGATCCCCGCACTGATCATCTTCGCCTCGGTGCTGATGACGCTGAAGTACCGGCTCAAGCCGCCCGCCGTACCTGCCTCCGCGACCGCCGAGTGACCGTCACCGCGGGGCTCCGGCACGTCCCAGCGGGGCGGGCGGCGCGCCGGATGGCCCCTGTCCTGGGGCCATTTGCAACCGATCCCCGTATTCTGGACAGCAACCGAGGTTCAGGCCGATACTCGCTCTATGAGCTCCACTCATCCGCCTTTTCGCGCCTCAGATGGGGAACGTGACCGTGCGATCGAGGAGCTCAAGCACCGCGCCGTCGAGGGCCGCATCTCCCATGACACCTTCGTGGGCCGGGTCGATCAGGCACTGCGCGCGCGTAACCGGCACGAGCTCGATGAACTCGTGGCCGACCTGCCCAGGCGGCCCACTCTCCGGCAACGGCTGACGGACGCGGTCGCCTCGCTGTCGGAGTTCACCACCAAGATCCAGGCCGCGTGGCGGCGGCCCCGGCTGCCCCGCCTGGCGCTCCCCGACGACGACCGCGAGCGTTACGTGGTCGGGCGCGGGTCCTCCTGCGACCTCGTGCTCACCGACCTGACCGTCTCCCGCGTGCACGCCGAGCTGCGCCGCGAGGGCGACGGCGCGTGGATGCTGGTCGATCTCGGCTCGCTCAACGGCACCCGGCTCAACGGGTGGCGGCTGGTGGGGCCCGCGCGGGTGAAGTCGGGCGACGAGGTGGCGTTCGGCGACTGCGGCTTCCTGCTCACGGCCGAGCGCCCATCCTGACACGTTCTCAGCCGTCTGTCCTGACGCGCCGGACGGCGCCGTTCCGGCGTGTTGAGAAAAGAGCCGTCCGTACGCGGCCCGCCCGTTCTCACAACGCCGCCACAGCCGATAAATACGTGTATTTGCGGATTACAGGCTGCCTGCGGTGATTCATGCTCTTCTGGCGATTCCCCAGTCACTTGGAGACCCCATGCGGCGCACCTCAGCCTCACTCATCGCGGGCGCGCTCGTCGCGGCCCTCGCGTGGGCGTCAGCCCCCTCCTCCCCCGCCATCGCACGCGACCCCGACGTGGGCGTGGCGGACCTGACTCAGGACATCAACCAGATCCTCAGCGACTCCCGGCTCACGATCGCCCGCGCGGGCGTCGTGGTGAAGAGCGCGAAGACCGGTGAGGAGCTGTACGCCACCGACGCGGGCAAGCTGCTCATCCCCGCGTCCAACACCAAGCTGTTCACCTCGGCCGCCGCCGCGGAGACGCTCGGCCTCGACTACCGCTTCACCACCAGCGTGCTGAGCACCGGACGCAAGGCGGGCTCGGTGCTGACCGGCGACCTGGTGCTGCGCGGCACCGGTGACCCGACGATGCTGGCCGAGGACTACGACGCGCTGGCCGCCCAGGTCGCCAAGGCCGGCATCAAGGTCGTCACCGGCAAGCTGGTGGCCGACGACACCTGGTTCGACGCGCAGCGCCTCGGCAACGACTGGGCCTGGGACGACGAGACCGCCTACTACGCCGCCCCGATCTCGGCGCTGACCGCCGCGCCCGACCGCGACTACGACGCTGGCTCGGTGGTCGTGGCCGTCTCGGCGAGCGGCGGCAAGGTCAAGGTGTCCACGACGCCGGAGACCGACTACCTGAAGATCGTCAACAAGGCGACGGTCGGCGACTCGACGAACGTGCTCATCGAGCGGCAGCACGGCACCCGCACGGTGGTCATCACCGGCACGGTGAAGGACCCGTACCAGGAGTGGGTGGCGGTCGACGACCCCACCGCGTACGCGGCCTCGCTGTTCCGCGACGGCCTGAAGCGGCACGGCGTCAAGGTGCTCGGCCCGACCACGACCGGCGCGGCCCCGTCGGGCGCCAAGGAGCTGGCGAAGCACGAGTCGATGACGCTCGGCGAGCTGCTGGTGCCGTTCATGAAGCTGAGCAACAACATCCACGCCGAGATCCTCACCAAGGCGATGGGCCGCAAGGTCGCGAACCAGGGCACGTGGTCGGCCGGGCTCAAGGTCACCACGGACTTCGCCAAGGCGCACGGCGTCGAGGTGATCAACATGCGGGACGGCTCCGGCCTGTCGCGCCGCGACGGCTTCTCGCCGGCCTCGATCGTGCAGCTGCTGTCGGCCGTACGCGACAAGCCGTGGTTCGGCACCTGGTACGAGTCGCTGCCGATCGCCGGCAACAGCGACAGGTTCACCGGCGGCACGCTGCGCAGCCGCATGCAGGGCACGCCCGCGGCCGACAATGTGCACGCCAAGACCGGCTCGCTGACCGGCGTCACCTCGCTGTCCGGTTACGTCACGAGCGCGGACGGCGAGCCGCTGATCTTCTCGATCATGCTGAACCAGTACCTGTCGGGCTCGCCGAAGGACATCGAGGACAAGATCGCGGTCCGGCTGGCGCAGTTCTCGCGTACGGCGGCGGTCGATGAGACCGTCCAGCTCCGTGCGACGGAGGCGCCGCAGGCGGGCGAGCTGGAGTGCTCCTGGCTCAAGCCGGCCTCCTGCTGACGGCCGGCCGACGGCTCCTGGCAGCCGTGCACGGGCCGATTCCACGGCCGGTGCACGGCTGATCCATGACCGGCCCACGGCCGGCGCACGACCCCGGCGTTTCCCTGACGCGCGGGAGGCCGCCGGGGTTTACCGAGATCAGGCGGTATGTCATCACGATTCGGCCACTTGGAGCTCCAAGTTAGTCGGCCATTTGCCTACAAACGCGGCTCAGTCAGGACAGAATTCGTGATTGAGCGCCAACGCCGCCCGCCTCAGGCGCTCGTACGGACCATGGGAGCGACAGGGCTTCACCGGCCACCCCGAGCCGGTCTCCCACCGCACGCCCGCAGCGCTCCCCTTCGGGCGGACCCGGCCGCGCCTCCCCCCGCACACAGGACCGCGGCCGGGTCCGCATAACACGAGCCAGGTTCGCGATCCCGGCGAAGGTCAGTCCTGCGGCCGGTCCGAGAAGCGGGCGAGGACCAGCGCCTCGACCACGCCGACCGCCGCGTACGCCAGGATCGACACTCCGGTGACCACCACGATGTCCGCCCACACCTCGTCGTAGCGGAACCCGCCGATCGCGCGCAGGATCTCCGCGCCGATGCCCTGGCCGGTGGCCAGCCACTCGGCGATGAGCGCACCGATGATCGAGGCGGGCACGGAGATCCTGGCCGAGGCGAAGACCGAGGGCATCGCGGTCGGCACGGCCACCTTGCGCAGCACGGTCATCCGGGTGCCGCCGTACGCCATGATCAGATCGGTGGCCTGCGGCGAGGCCGAGCGCAGTCCGAAGGCGATGTTCACCAGCGCGGGGAAGAACACCACGATGCCGCCGATGACCGCCACCCCGAGCAGCTCACGGCCGAAGATCAGCGTGATCAGCGGCGTCATGACCACGAGCGGCACCGAGCGCAGCAGCATCGCGACCGGCATGAACGTCTGCTCGACGGTCCGGAACAGCACGAACAGCACGGCCACGACGCTCGCCGCGACCATGCCGGAGACGAAGCCGGTGGCCGCGTCCCTGATCGTGATGCCGAGCGCGCCGAACACGGCGTCCCGATGCTCCTGCGACGACGTCAGGTACTCCCACACCTGCGGCGGCCGCTTGCCCACCAGCGGGCTGATGCCGAACGCCTCCAGCGCCAGCCACCACGCGGCCACGACGATGACGACCGAGGGCACGAGCGGGCCCACGATCCGCAGCACGGTACGCCCGATCACCGCTGGGCCTCCCCTCTCGACCACGGCGTGACCACGCGGGCGACGAGCGCGACGATCGCGTAGCCGAGACCCGCGATCAGGCCGGCGACCAGCGCGAGCCCCCAGGTGCGCGGCACCTGGAACTGCTGCTGCGAGATCATCAGGGAGACGCCGAGCCCCTGGTCGTTGCTGCCGAGGTATTCGCCGATGATGGCGCCGAGCAGCGCGGACGGGGCCGAGATCTTCAGCCCGGCGAACGTGCTGGGCAGCGCCGCGATGACCTGGACGTACCTGAGCCTGGCCAGGCGGCCGCCGCCGTAGACGGTGATGAGGTCGAGGCTGGCCCGGTCGGCGGAGCGCAGTCCGAGCAGCGCGCCGATGAGCGTGGTGAAGAAGACGGAGATGGCGGCGAGGAACACCACGGTCGCCTCGCCGCCGAAGACGACGAGCACGATCGGCCCGATGGCGAGCAGCGGGATGCAGTAGCTGATCACCGCGAGCTGCGTGGCCACGGCCTCCAGCCTGGGCACGAGCAGCACCAGCAGGGCCACGGCGATGGCCAGCCCATTGCCCCACAGGAAGCCTTGGACGGCGGCCGACAGGGTGGCCGAGGCGTTGGGGCCGTAGAAGGACCAGCCGTCTTCGGCCATGGAGGCGACCACCGCGGCCGGGGTGGGCACCGCTCCCCCGCCGGCGAAGACCGTGGCGGCCAGCAGCCACCACAGCGCGACGAGGACGACGACGCCGATCAGGCCCTGGATCCGTCTCATGAGCCCTGCCCTCTCAACCGTGCCCGAACAGCAGGTCGCTGAGGTGGTCGTGGAGTGCGTGGAACTCGGGCGTGCGCATCATCTCGGGCGTGCGCGGGCGGGGCAGGTCGATCTCCACCAGCTCGATCACCCGGCCGGGGCGCGGGCTCATGACGGCGACCACGTCCGAGAGGAAGACCGCCTCGCCGATGCCGTGGGTGACCATGAGCGTGGTGGCGGGCTTCTCCGTCCAGATGCGCAGCAGCTCCAGGTTCAGGCGCTGGCGGGTCATGTCGTCCAGGGCGCCGAACGGCTCGTCGAGCAGCAGCACGCTGGGCTTGACCACCAGTGCGCGGGCGATCGAGACCCGCTGGCGCATGCCGCCGGACAGCTCCGACGGCCGTGCCTTCTCGAAGCCTTCGAGCCCGACCAGCTTGATGAGGTCGTCGATCACGCCGGGCTCCGGCTTGATGCCGGCGACCTCGAGCGGCAGCCGGATGTTGGCCGCGACGCTGCGCCAGGCGAGCAGCGCGGAGTCCTGGAAGGCGATGCCGAGCTGGTGGCCCTTGCGCAGCTCCTGCGGCGTCAGGCCGTTCACCCGGATCTCGCCGGTGGTGGGCTCCTCCAGCCCGGCGAGGATGCGCAGCACCGTGGACTTGCCGCAGCCGGACGGGCCGAGCAGCGACAGGAACGAGCCCTTCGGCGTCTGCAGATCGACGTCCTGGACGGCCGTCAGTCCCTTGCCGAAGGTCTTGCTCAGCCCGGTGATGCTGATGCCGCTCATGACAGCTTCAGGCTCGGGTCCGCCTGGTAGACCTCGTCGAGGATCGACAGGTCGAAGAGCTGCTCGGCCTTGATGTTCAGCCCGGCCTTGGCCAGCGAGGCGATGTTCTGCTCGATCAGCTCGGGCGTCATCGTGAACAGGCCGTTCTGCTTGACGTCGGGGGTGACGACCAGCTCGTTCTGCATTTTGGCCTCTTCCGTCTGCTCCTTGACGTCGAGGTTCTGGTCCTTGCCGTAGACGGTGGCGGCCAGCTCGGCGGACTTGGCCGGGTCGGCGACGGCGTCCTTCCAGCCCTTGATCTCGGCGGTCAGGAACGCCTTGAGCTTGTCGCGCTCGTTGTCGATGGTCTCCTGGGTGACCGTGAACGTCTCGGCGACCAGCGGCAGCCCGGCGTCGGAGAGCAGCAGGTACTCGGGGTCGTGGCCCTGCATGCGCAGGTTGACCGGGCCGCTGGTGACGAAGCCGACGTAGCCGTCGAGCTGGCCGGAGGTGAGCATCGACGGGTCCGACTGGAACGGCACCCTGGTGACGCTGGAGGCGTCGAGGCCGTTGGCCTTGAGCAGCGCGTTCCAGACCAGCTCGTTGGAGTCCTGGACGCCGATCCGCTTGCCGGCGAGGTCCTTGGCCTCCTTGATCGGGTTCTTGCTCAGCGAGATGATCGCGAACGGGTTCTTCTGGAACGTCGCGCCGACGATCTTCAGCGGGGCGCCCTGGAGCACGGCGGGCGCGGTGATCGTGGGCGCCGACAGGCCGGCCCAGCAGCGGCCGGTGGCCAGGCCCGACTCGACCGAGGTGCCGGAGCCGCCGCCGGACAGCAGCTCGACCTGCGTGAACCCGGCCGCCTTGTAGTAGCCGTTGGTGTCGGCGAAGTACTCGCCGGCGAACTCGACGTTCTTCTTCCAGGAGAGCTGGAGCTTGACCGCGCCGAAGCCGTCCCCGCCCGAGGAGGAGCCGGACGTGGCGGTGCCGTTGTCGCCGCAGGCGGCCAGACCGAGCGCAAGACCGGCCAGACCTGTCGTCCGCAGGAACGCGCGACGGTCGAAGGTAGCCATAATTCTCCTTGAACGGCAGTGAACCAGCAGGTCAGGACGGTATCTGTCGATTATTACCAAAGTGTGACGGTCATTTCGGACGATGGCCGCGAAATCCTGCCGTATGCGCATATCGCCGGAAAACCGCTGGCCGTCCCTGTAGGTCCCTACGAGAGCGCCCCGCGAGGACCGTAGATCCCTCCAGCCGCCCGGCCGCTCCGGTACCGTCGAACGGAAGATGAGACTCGACGGAATCCCCCTTTGGGACGGTACCGAATTCCGCGGCCCGGTCGACCTGACATGGGAGCCCGACCGGATCACCGGCATCGACGCCGCCCCCGCCGGACACGCCGACCTGTGCGTGCTGCCCGGCCTGGTCGACACGCACGTCCACCTGGTCGGCTACGCCGGAGACGGCGAGCCGCCCGACTTCGCCACCTGGCCGCTCACCACCACCCGCGACGAGCAGGTGCTGCACGGCGTCGCGCACGCCCAGAAGGCCATGCGCCACGGCGTCACCACGCTGCGCGACCTCGCGGGCGACGAGGCGCAGGTCGCGCTGCGGCGGGTCTTCGACGCCGGGGTGCTGCCCGGGCCGCGCGTCCTGGTGCACGGCGTGGTGGGGATGACCGCCGGGCACAACGACCTGTTCGTGCCGCCCGCCGTGCCGTCGCCGCTCAGGAAGCCGGTGGCCGACGGGCCCGACGAGTGCCGCAAGCTCGTGCGCACCTGGGCCAGGGCCGGCATGGACGGCATCAAGCTCACGACCAGCGGCGGCGTGCTGTCCATGGGCGATAAGAACGCCTGGCGCAACTACACCCGCGACGAGATCAGGGCCGTGATCGACGAGGCGCACGCGCTCGGCATGCCGGTCGCCGCGCACGCCCACTCGGAAGAGGGCATCCGCGTGGCCGTCGAGGAGGGCGTCGACTCCATCGAGCACGGCACGCTGCTCAGCCGCGACCTGGCCGAGACGCTGGCCGCCAGGGGCACGCCTGTGGCGCCCACGCTGCTCATCAACGAGGCCATCGCCGAGGGCCGGGTGCCGGTGACGCCGCAGGCCAAGGCCAAGGCAGCCGAGCTGGTCGCCACCCGTGACGTGCTGCTCGCCCAGGCCGCCGCGCTGGGCGTGCGGTTCGTGCTCGGCACCGACGCCAACGGCCACCACGTGCAGTTCGGCGACCAGCTCGCCGAGGTCGTCCGCATGACGCGCATCCTCGGCATGGACGCGGAGTCGGCGCTGCGCGCGGCAACCTCCGACGCCGCCGACGCGCTCGGCATGCCGGTGGGCCGGATCAAGGAGGGCCTGGGCGCCGACCTGATCGTGCTGCGCGGCCGCCCGTGGGAGAACATCGAGGACCTGGCCGCGGAGAACATCGTGGCCGTGGTGTCACGGGGCCGCGTCGTCGCGGGCCGGCTGCCCTGAGCCCTGCCCTGAGCGCAGGGCGAGATACAGGTCCGTACGGTCGCGCATCGACGACATGCGCCGCCCGGTCAGCTCCTCGATGCGCTGCATCCGGTAGCGCAGGGTGTTGACGTGCACGTACAGCTCGTCGGCGGTGCGCTGCCAGGAGCCGCACGTCTCCAGGAACGTGTCCAGCGTGCGCAGCAGCTCGGAGCCGTGGCGGGCGTCGTACTCCTCGACGGGGCCGAGCAGGTGGTCGCGGAACGAGCGGCGGGTCGCGGCGGGCAGCGCGGCGAGCAGCATGTCGAAGCTGTCGATGTCGGCCAGCGACATGATCGAGACGGGGCCCGGGCCGCCGCGCGCCGACTCCATGCCGCGCCTGGCCGTCTCCAGCGCCTCGCCGAGCTGCGAGACGCTGGCCGCCATCTCGCTGATCCCGGCGGCGATGCTGGTGCCGGGGCGGCCGGCGATCAGCGCGCGCAGCTCGTCGGCCAGGCTCTTGCGCGAGGCGCGGCCGTTGACCAGCACGATCGCCTCGTCCGGGGTGCCGCCGACGATCAGGTGGCGGCCCTTCCTCGCCAGACCCTCGTGCAGCAGCTCGGGCAGATCCAGCTCGGGGCCGCCGGTCAGCGTCACCGCCATGGCAGCGGTGGGCAATCCCGGGTCGGCTCCGAGCAGCCGCAAGTGGGCGGATACCTCGCCGGGCGGTATGCGGCCGAGCACGTCGAGCAGGGTCTGCGCCCTGGCCCGCTCGGCCCTGCGCTGCTCGGCGGCGAAGCCCTCGGCGGTCACCACCTCGGTGATCGCGCCGAACGCCTGGTCGGGGGCGGCGAGCAGAAGCGGCAGGCGGCGCCGCTCGCACGCCTCGACCAGCTCGGCCGGCAGCTCGCCGAGCACGACCAGGCCGACGACCAGGCCGGCGGCGTCGCTCGCCCACAGCGCGTCGGCGAAGCGCTCGCAGTCGGAAGGCTCGGAGTACCAGACGCCGCTGGTCAGCACGAGGTCACCGGAGCGCAGGTAGCGGCGGGGATCGGGCAGGTCCGTCGGATAGGCCCTGAGGATCTCTCTGCCGAGCGCGTCGGAGCCCGTCACCAGCGTCAGCCGCAGGTCCTCGCGTGCCAGCAGATCCTCCAGCCTCATGAAATCTGATGTTATGCCAGGTCAACACGTGAGAGTTCAGAGGTTCGCACGATACCTAGGCCCTGACAGGTCCTGTTTACTCGTGGGCATGCGTCCCAAAGCGGAACTCCACCTGCACATCGAGGGCACCCTCGAACCGGAGCTCGTCGTCGAGCTGGCCAGGCGTAACCGGATCGAGCTGCCGACGTACGACGTGGAGGCCATCCGCGCGCGGTACTCGTTCGCGAACCTGCAGTCGTTCCTGGACGTGTACTACGAGAACCTCGCCGTGCTCCGCGCCGAGCAGGACTTCTACGACCTGGCCGCCGCCTACCTGCGCAGGGCGGCCGCCCAGGGGGTGCGGCACGCGGAGATCTTCTTCGACCCGCAGGCGCATCTGAGCAGGGGCGTGCCGCTTGACGTCGTCTTCGGCGGGCTGTCCGCCGCGCTCAAGGACGGCCCTCTTTCGGCGGCGCTCATCCTGTGCTTCCTCCGCGATCGGGGGCCGGAGGAGGCCGAGCAGGTGCTGCGGGCGGCGCTGCCGTACCGGGAGCACTTCATCGGGGTGGGGCTGGACTCGGCGGAGGTGGGGCATCCGCCGTCGCTGTTCCGCCGGGTGTTCGAGATCGCCGGGGGCGAGGGGCTGCACCGGGTGGCGCACGCGGGCGAGGAAGGCGGGCCCGACTACGTGTGGGAGGCGCTCGACGTGCTGCGCGTCGAGCGGGTGGACCACGGCATCAGGGCGATGGAGGATCCGCAGCTCGTGGCCAGGCTACGGGAGGAGCGGATCCCGCTGACGGTGTGCCCGCTGTCGAACGTGCGGCTGCGCGTGGTGCCGTCGCTGCGCGACCACATCCTGCCCGCGATGCTGGACGAGGGCCTGCTGGTGACCGTCAACTCCGACGACCCGGCCTACTTCGGCGGCTACGTGGAGGACAACTACGCCGCGTTGCGGCGGGAGCTGGGGCTGAGCGAGGAGCAGCTCGACGCGATCGCGCGCAACTCCTTCGAGGCGTCGTTCGCGTACGAGGGCTGAAGCCACTCCCGGGACAAGGCGAAGGGGCCCGCCCTCGGCTGGGCGGGCCCCTTGTGCGTCCGTTTCTCGTCAGGCGCTCAGCACGCGCGAGAGGAGCTGGTTCAGGAGGTCCAGGTCGAGGAAGTCGTTGTCCTCACCGAAGTTGTTCCACTCGCCGAAGTCCCATGTGGCATCCTTGCCGTGGTTCGGGCCAGGAAGGATGCGAGCCTGAGACGACTCGGCCGTGACGACGGGCGACGCGGCGAGCGCGGAACCTCCGAACATGACCATCCCGCCGACGAGCCCGGCCAGGACGAGTCCCTTGCGATACATAGTGTTTCCCCCTGATACCTCTCGACTACTCTCCGTAGCTACCGGAGGAAGATCTGCCCCTCGCCCAAGTTCGACAAACGCCCATATTTTCGCTGTTGACCAGGCCGAATACGGCGTCTGGCCGAACGGATACCCTCGGTCGCCTTACTTGACGAATCAGTGTGCCGCGCTGAACGCGGGCGGCCTTTGAGCTTGCCCGTCCATGACCGGCCCGCGGGGCCCGCCGAGCCCGTACAAGCGGGGTTTCACGGACAAGTCAGCACGACCGGTCCGTCCTCCGTGATGGCGACCGTGTGCTCGACGTGAACGCTCCTGCTGCCGTCGCCCGAGCACACCGACCAGCCGTCGTCGGCCATGTAGTAGTCGTCGCGGCCACCGGCCATCAGGCTGGGCTCGATCGCGATGACCAGGCCGGGCCGCAGCCGCAGCCCGCGCCCACGAGGTGCCACGTTGGGCACGAACGGCGACTCGTGCATGGCCCGGCCGATGCCGTGGCCGCCGAAGTCGTTCTGCATGCCGTAACCGGCGCCGCGGCCGACCGTGGCCATCGCGTGACCGATGTCGCCCAGCTTGTTGCCGGGCCGGGCCGCTTCGATGCCCGCGGCGAGCGTCTCCTCGGCGACCCTGATGAGCTTGAGGTCCTCGTCGCGCGGCGTGCCGACGGTGAAGCTCACCGTGCCGTCGGCGTGCCAGCCCTCGACGAACGCCGCGCAGTCGATGCTGATCAGGTCGCCGTCGCGCAGCCGGTACGGCGTCGGCAGGCCGTGCAGCATCACCCCGTTGACGGAGGTGCAGATGACGCCCGGATAGGGCGTCGCACCGAACGACGGGTGGTAGCCGAAGAACGACGCCCCAGCCCCCGCCTCCTCGATGACGGTCCTGGCCACCTCGTCCAGGTGCTTCAGCGTCACTCCGACGCCGGCCTGCTCCCGCGTCGCCGCGTGCACGGCGGCCACGACCCGGCCCGCCTCGCGCATCGCGGCTATCTCCCCGGCTGACTTGAGCTCGATCACGGCCCCTCCTCGTCGATAACTATACCGGTATTTTTATCACGCCCAGCGGGCGCGGCGACACCGGGGAGGAGCGCGATGCGGTCAGTCCATCCCCCTCCTGCCGGGCGTCCAGAAGGGCTTCGTCCGCACGTCCCTGCGCTGCCAGCCGCGCTCTGTCACCAGGTGAGCGCGGATCGCCTGGATGGTGCGGGCCTCACCCGCCAGGTAGGCCACGCCCGGCTCGTCCGGCAGGTCCAGCTTCCTGACCGCCTCCAGCAGGGTCTCGGACGAGGCCGCCGGAGCGCCGTTCCTGCACACCGTGACCAGGCCGCCCGGCAGGTCGAGGTGGTCGCCCGGCCCCTCGGCCTCCACGGCCCCGTAGACCCTGGCGTCCTCGGGCAGCGCCCGCAGCATCGCCCCGAACGCCACCGAGGCCGTCTCCTCCCCCGCGAACAGGTGGTACGGGGCATCGGGACACAACACGAAGGCGCCTTCCGGGCGGGTGAAGGCGACCTCATGGCCGGGCTCGACGCTCCTGACCCAGGTGGTACCTGGCGCGTCGCCGCCGTGGTCGTACCCGATCAGCTCGATCGACTCCCGCTCGGGGTCGAGCCGCCAGACCGAGTACGTCCGCAGCACGCCGCCGAGCACGCTCCCGCCGCCGACGAGCACCCGTACGTGCCGGCCCGGAGTCCAGCTCAGGCCGGCGATGCCGGCACCGGCGATCCTGATGCGCCGCATGCGCGGCGCGACCTGCTCGGTCTCGGCGACCCGTCCCTTGACGAGCCACGGGTCGAGCAACCTGCGGGCGAGCGGGCGGCTCATGACGACCTCCGCTTCGGGTCGGGCAGGCGGCGGGCGAGCGGATGCCTCATGACGACCTCCGCTTCGGGTCGAGCTCCTCGATCCTGCGGCGGGCGTCCGTGAACACCTCCAGCACGCCCTCGATCACCCGGGAGTCGCCGTGGGCGTGCGCGAGCGTCTTCACCGCCGCCTTGACCAGGCGCAGCGCGGGGCCGATGATCTCGGCGGCCTCTGGCTCGCCGAACATCCCCCACTGGCCCCTGCTGGCCGCGCGGCCCCACAGCCGCTCGATCTCCTCCCGCTGCTCCTCAGCGACCCGCAGGCCCTCCTCGGTGGCGTGGTACACCCTGCGACCCCCTCCGGCCTCGGCACGGACGAGGCCCTCGTCCTCCAGGAGCTGGAGCGTGGGGTAGATGGAGCCGGCGCTGGGCTCGTAGGTGCCGTTGAAGCGGTCGGCGAGACGGGTCATGACCTGGTAACCGTGACCGGGCTGCTCGGCGATCAGGGCGAGCACGGCCAGGCGCAGCTCGCCTGGCCCGAAGAAGCGGCCCGTGGGGCCGAGCCCGCCCGCGCCCGGATTGCGGCGCGCGTTCATCATGCCTCGGATGCTATATCGAACGATATATCGCCGTAAAGACGTAATAACTCGACTTCCGGAGAACGAGCACCTTGCCGCCGGCGTGACCGCCCTCCACCTGGGCGATCGCCGCGGCGGCCTCCTCCAGCGGACAGGTGCGATCGATGCCCGGGGTGATCGCCCCTGACGCGACCGGCCCGCGCGGCGTCGCGAGGTCGGCGGCGTTCTCGCTGGTGACGAACGTGACGAAGCGGTGGCCAGCGAACCGCGAGGTGAGGTGCCCCGCCACCATCCGCCCCGCAGGGCCCAGCCGGCGGCCGTCCGACCCGCTGTCGGGGATCAGCGCGCCGCCCGGCGCGAGAGCCGCCTGCTCGTATCAGCCCCGGCGGCATCGCGGCCAGCGGGCCGCCGGCGGGCACGGTGACGCGCTCGGCGAACGCGCCCCTGCGGCACCCGAAGACCCGGTCGCCCGGCCGGCACGCTGACGCCCTTGCCCACCGCCTCGGCATCGCCCGCGAAGTCGTTGCCCAGCGTGAGGTCCTTCGGCCGGGTCAGGCCGGCGACGGCGCGGAAGACGGACGGGCTGTCGCGCATCAGGTGCCGGTCACCCGGGTTGACCGCGGCGGCGCGCGCTCTGACCAGCACCCCGCCATCGCCGGGCGCGGGCGTGGCGACGTCGTGCAGCTTCGACGACCTCAGGCGGGCCGTAAGCGCGGCAGGAATCTCTGGCATGTGACGACTTCACCTCTCCGTGGTCCGGCGCGAGCGGGCACGAAAAAAGCGCGGCGGGCGAGGGGTTCTCCCCCTCGCCCGCCGCGCTCAGCGGTTTCACGAGGCCACCCGCGGGCCACCGGCGGGCCGCTCGCGGGCCCGGCGGTAAGACCGGGCGCCAAGGCCCGGCGACATCGCCGGGCGCGTGGCCCCGCGCGCAAGGCGCTTGACGGCGCTTGGTGAGGCCGGCGAGGCTCAGGCGTCAGCCACCCCGCGCCGGCCGCCCCTTCTCAGCCCTTGAGCCAGCTCATCATCGGGCGCAGCTTGGCGCCCGTCTTCTCGATCGCGTCCTCGGCGAGCTCCTCGCGGTAGCGCTTGAACTCCTTCTGGCCGCTGTCGAACTCGCTGACGAGCTGGCGGGCGAAGCTGCCGTCCTGGATCTCGCCCAGGATGCGGCGCATCTCCTCGCGGGTCTGGTCGTTGATCACGCGCGGGCCGCGGGTGTAGCCGCCGTACTCGGCGGTGTCGGAGACCGACCAGTACATCTTGGAGATGCCGCCCTCGTACATGAGGTCGACGATCAGCTTCATCTCGTGCAGGCACTCGAAGTAGGCGACCTCGGGCTGGTAGCCCGCCTCGATGAGCGTGTCGAAACCGGCCTTGATCAGCTCGGAGACGCCGCCGCACAGCACGGCCTGCTCGCCGAACAGATCGGTCTCGGTCTCCTCCTTGAACGTGGTGCGCAGCGCGCCGGCGCGGGTGCCGCCGATGCCCTTGGCGTACGACAGCGCGAGGTCGAGCGCCTTGCCCGAGGCGTCCTTCTCGACGGCCACGAGCACCGGAACGCCGCGGCCGGCCTCGAACTGGCGGCGCACGAGGTGACCGGGGCCCTTGGGGGCCACCATGCAGACGTCGACGCCCTCCGGCGCCTCGATGAGGCCGTAGCGGATGTTGAGACCGTGGCCGAAGAAGAGCGCGTCACCCTCCACCAGGTTCGGGGCGACGTGCTGGTTGTACAGGTCGCGCTGGACGTGGTCCGGCGCGAGGATCATCACGAGGTTGGCCTCCTCGACGGCCTCGGACGGGGTGAGCACCCGCAGGCCGTCGTTCTCCGCCTTCTCCCGGCTCTTGGAGCCCTCGGGCAGCCCGACGCGCACATCGACACCCGAGTCACGCAGGGAGAGCGCGTGGGCGTGGCCCTGGCTGCCGTACCCCAGCACGGCCACGTGACGTCCCTGGATGATCGAGAGGTCGGCCTGGTCGTCGTAGTAGATCTCGGTCACTTGCTAAAAACCTTTCAGGCGGTACGGTCCAGTGCCCTGAGGGACCGGTCGGTGATGGAGCGGGCACCGCGGCCGATGGCCACCATGCCCGATTGGACGAGTTCTTTGATCCCGAACGGCTCGAGGACCCTGACGAACGCCTCAAGCTTGTCGGGAGTGCCGGTGACCTCGATGGTCACCGCGTCGGCCGCCACGTCGACGCAGCGGGCCCGGAAGAGCTGCACGAGCTCCAGCACGTGGGAGCGGCTCTCCGCGTCGGCCTTGACCTTGATCAGCATCAGCTCGCGCTGCACCGACTGCGCGGGGTCCAGCTCGACGATCTTGAGCACGTTCACCAGCTTGTTGAGCTGCTTCGTGACCTGCTCAAGCGGCAGCTCCTCGACGTTCACCACGATCGTGATGCGGGAGATGTCGTCGTGCTCGGTGGGCCCGACGGCGAGGGAGTCGATGTTGAACCCCCTCCGGCTGAACAGCGCCGAGACGCGGGCGAGGACACCGGGCCGGTTCTCGACCAGCACCGACAGCGTGTGACGGCTCATCGCTCGCTCACCCTCCTTCGTGCGCCGCGCGGGCGCTGCGTCGTCGCGCCGGGTCCGCTCCTAGTCATCCTCGTTCTCCCACTTCGGCGCCATGTCACGGGCGATCTTGATGTCGTCGTTGCTCGTGCCCGCGGCCACCATGGGCCAGACCATGGCGTCCTGGTGGACGACGAAGTCGACCACGACGGGCACATCGTTGATCTCCATGGCCTTCTTGATCACGGCGTCCACGTCTTCCGGACGCTCGCATCGTAGGCCCACACAGCCATAGGCCTCGGCCAGCTTGACGAAGTCCGGGATCCGCCGGACCGTCTGCAGGTCGGTGTTGGAGTAACGCTCGTCGTAGAACAGGGTCTGCCACTGGCGGACCATGCCGAGATTACCGTTGTTGATGACCGCGATCTTGATCGGCACGCCTTCGAGCGCGCAGGTGGCCAGCTCCTGGTTGGTCATCTGGAAGCAGCCGTCGCCGTCGATCGCCCACACGGTGGCGTCGGGCCGCCCCATCTTGGCGCCCATCGCGGCCGGGACGGCGAAGCCCATCGTGCCGAGGCCGCCGGAGTTGATGAACGTGCCCGGCTTTTCGTAGTCGATGAACTGCGAGGCCCACATCTGGTGCTGGCCGACGCCCGAGACGTAGTAGGTGTCGGGGCCGACGATGGCGCTCAGCCGCTCCATCACGTACTGCGGGGCCAGCGAGCCGTCCTCGAACGGCTCGTAGCCGAGAGGGTAGGTCTCCTTGTAGCCGTTGAGGAGCTTCCACCACTCGGTGTAGTCGCCCTTCTGGCCGGACGCCTTGATCGCCGCGACGAGGTCGCTGATGACCTCCTTGGCGTCGCCCACGATCGGCACGTCGGCGTGGCGGTTCTTGGAGATCTCCGCCGGGTCGATGTCGGCGTGCACGACCTTGGCGTGGGGGGCGAACGTCGACAGGTCGCCGGTCACCCGGTCGTCGAAGCGCACGCCCAGGCCGATGATCAGGTCGGACTTCTGCAGCGCGCCGACCGCCGAGACGCTGCCGTGCATGCCGGGCATGCCCATGTGCTGCGGGTGGCTGTCGGGGAACGTGCCGCGGGCCATCAGGGTGGTGACGACCGGGATGTTCGTCAGCTCGGCGAGCTCCCGCAGCTCCTCCGACGCGCGGGCCTTGTGGACGCCGCCGCCGACGTACAGGACGGGCCGGTGGGACTCGGCGATGAGCTTGGCCGCCTCGCGGATCTGCTTGCTGTGGGGCTTGGTGACCGGGCGGTAGCCGGGGAGCTGCATGACGGGCGGCCAGCTGAACGTGGTCTCCGCCTGCAGCGCGTCCTTCGAGATGTCCACCAGCACAGGGCCGGGGCGTCCCGTGGAGGCGATGTGGAACGCCTCCGCGATCGTGCGCGCGATGTCACCGGCCTCGGTGATCAGGAAGTTGTGCTTCGTGATCGGCATGGTGATGCCGGAGATGTCGGCTTCCTGAAAAGCATCGGTGCCGATCATGGGCGAGGCCACCTGTCCCGTGATCGCCACGATCGGCACCGAGTCCATGAACGCGTCGGCCAGCGGTGTCAC
This sequence comes from Nonomuraea sp. NPDC052634, assembly GCF_040678535.1. Classification (NCBI taxonomy): domain Bacteria; kingdom Bacillati; phylum Actinomycetota; class Actinomycetes; order Streptosporangiales; family Streptosporangiaceae; genus Nonomuraea; species Nonomuraea sp. NPDC052634. The sequence continues at coordinate 548,761 of NZ_JBFATY010000002.1, forward strand.
CAAATTCGTGGCACCTGGGCCGCTGGTCGCCATGCACACCCCGACCTTGCCGGTGGCCTGCGCGTAGCCCTCGGCCGCGTGACCCGCACCCTGCTCGTGGCGTACGAGCACGTGCCGGACCTTGGTCGAGTCGTAGAGGGGATCGTAGGCCGGGAGAATGGCACCGCCCGGGATCCCGAACACTATGTCGACTCCGACGTGCTCCAGTGCCCTGACCAGGGCCTGTGCACCTGTCATCCGTTCGGTCATCGGCTCGTTCCTTGCGTGGCTACTCGCTTAAGGACATAAAAAATGCCCCTTCCCACCGAATGGTGGGTCTGGGGCGGCGCGCAGGTCGTAGTGCTTCGCTATCGGCCTGCGCGCCGGCGAAGTACTACGAGAATCTCACTGCGGAGCATGGCCTACACGATAGCCGCTCCGAACGCCCCGGTGTCAACTTGGTGGACACATGTCTCAAACAGTGAGACTCGTCCGCATGAGCGAGTCGACGCCGCGCGCCGCCATCGGCCGCGCCACCAGGAAGCCCTGCCCCCTCGTGCAGCCCATCTGCTTGAGCAGTTCGAGCTGCTCGGGACGCTCGATCCCCTCGGCCACCACGATAAGCCCGAGGTCGTGCCCGAGCTGCACGATCGTGCGGGTGAGCAGGGTCAGCGTGTCGTCCTTGCCGAGCCCCGACACGAACGACGGGTCGATCTTGATCATGTCCACGGGGAGCTGGCGCAGGAAGGCCAGCGAGGCGTAGCCGGTGCCGAAGTCGTCGATGGCCAGCCGCACGCCGAGCGAGCGCAGCTCCGACAGCCGCTTGATCGTCTCCTCGGCGTCCTCGACCAGCATCTCCTCGATCACTTCGAGCGTGAGCGACGAGGCGGGAAGGCCGCTCTCGCGCAGCGCCTCCTCGACCGTCTCGACGAACCTGGGCGCCATGATCTGCCGCGCCGACAGGTTCAGCGACAGCCCGATGTCCCACGACGAGGCCCGCCAGGCCGCCACCTCCCTGCACGACTCGCGCAGAATCCACTCGCTCAGCGGCACGATCAGCCCGGTGTCCTCGGCCGGGCCCAGGAACTGCTCGGGCGGCACGAACACCGAGCCGCGCCACCACCGCACCAGCGCCTCCACCGCGGTCACCCGCGACGTCGCGAGGTCCACCACCGGCTGGTACTCGATGGCGAACTGCTGCTCGATCAGCGCCCGCTGCAGGTCGGCCGCCAGCTCCAGGCGGCGCACCACGTCGGCGTGCATCTGCGCGGCGAACACCTCGACCCGGCGTCCGCCCAGCTCTTTGGAGCGCGCCATGGCGACGTCGGCGTTGCGCATGAGGTCGCCGGCGGGCATGCCCTCCTCGGTGAAGGCCACCCCGACGCTCGCCGTCAGCGCCACGTCGCGGTCGGCCACCCGGAACGGCTCCTGCGAGACCGCGCGTACCAGCCGCTCGGCCAGATCGACCGCCACCTGCGCCTCGCCGCCGGTCTCCACCAGCACCGCGAACTCGTCGCCGCCCCAGCGGGCCAGCGTGTCGTCGGCGCGTACGGCGCTGCGCAGCCTGCGTGCCGCCTGCCCGAGCAGGTAGTCGCCGCTGGCGTGCCCCACCGAGTCGTTGACGGAGGTGAAGCCGTCGAGGTCAAGGAAGATCACCGCGACGTTGCCCGACGTGCGGCCCGACAGCACCTCCCTGGTGCGCTCCTCGAAGTAGGCGCGGTTCGGCAGCCCCGTCACGCCGTCGTGGAAGGTCAGGTGGGCCACCTGGTTGCGCAGGGCCTCCTCGTCGCTCACGTCGCGCGTGGTGACCAGCATCAGCTCGTCGCCGCCGACCTGGCGGGTGGCCACCGACTCGGTGGGCCGCCAGGTGCCGTCGGCCGCGCGTACCCGGCAGGCGATCAGGCAGGCGCCCGGCGTGGCCGCCGCCTCGTCGTCGAGCGTCAGGGCGCGCATGGCGACCTGGATGCCCGGCACGTCCTCCGGGTGGATGTAGTCGAAGATCGAGCCGCCCACGACGTCGGCGGGCTTGTAGCCGTACGTCGCCTCGACGCCGGCGCCGATCTCCCGTACGACGCCCTGGTAGTCGCAGGTGAACACCACGTCGCCGGTGCTCTCCGCCAGGTCCATGAGCTGGCGGCGGCCCAGCTTGACCTGGCCGCGCAGGCGCAGGTTGGTGGCCGAGGCGACGAACAGGCGCACCAGCAGGAGCAGCACGACCGAGGCGCTGAGCGCCGCGACGCCCGCGTTGGGCGGGTCGGGATGGCTGCCCATCTGATGGGCCGCCATCGAACAGACCGCCACCGCGACCAGCACCAGCGGCGCGAGGCCCACCGCGTGGCCCACGGCGGGACGGCCCGCCGCCCGGCCCTTCGGTCCCCATGGCACCGCGGCCAGCATCAGGAACGCGACCGGCGCGAGCATGACGCTCCACAGCTGCGGCTCGCCCTCCAGCAGCCGTCCCACGGCGGAGCCCACCGCGGCCACCGTCATGGTGACCAGCACGCCCAGCCCCGCGAGGCCGAGCAGCCACGACTGCGCCTTGCTGGTGACCACCGAGGGGATCACGGCGCACGTCACCAGCAGCGCGATCATCGGCGGCAGCATGGCCAGCGTGAACCCGACCGGGTCCGCGGCCTCCGCGTAGACATGCCGCAGCGCCGTCACCCACCCGATGAGCAGGAGGGACACGGCGCACAGGTAGGCGTCCGTGAGCTGCCGTAAAGCCGTCCTGGCCGGGAACCTGCGGTCGGCGGCGATCAGCGCGCCGCCGGCCGTGACCACGGTGCCGAGCAGGACGAACATGTCCGCGAAGTTGACCACGAACCCGTCGGCGAACGGCCGCAGGGTCACCCCGGCGGCCCAGATGACCGCGCCGCCGCCCATCCAGCGGGCGCTCGCCGCCGAGGGGCGGTGCGTCGCGGCATGTCGTACCGAGGCGATCAGCAGGGAGGCCGCGGCGATCAGTGCCGCGAGCCCGCCGGCGACCGCACCGGTGATCGTGGCAGGGGCCTGCGCCAGCAGGACGGTGGCGAACGCCACCGCGCCTGCCACCGCCGCGGCGGCCGGCGGCACCCGTGGATCACGCCAGCGGATCAAGTCGTTGCCCATCCCGTCTCGAACTCTGCACCCGCGACCGCCGAAGCCCGGACGATCACCTCTGCCAGTGTGTGCGGTCGTAGGTGCGCGGGTGGTGACAACGCCGATGTCGTCACCGATCTGATAACCAGACAGACCAATTGCCGCTGCCAAGAGATCCTTGACAGTGAGTCAGGAACTCCTGGCAAAGGTAACCGTACGCAGCTGAGGTCACGGACCAGCCACGTTCCGGAATCCTCTCAGTACGCGTCGGTTATGACGTTGACCAGCTCTTCACCGGCGAGGTAACGCTCCAGCTGGGCCCGGATGAGACGCAGCGTCCGCCGTTCGGACGCGGGGGTGCTGCCCGCGATGTGCGGCGTGATCAGCACGTTGGGCGCGCTCCAGAGGGGGTGGCCCTCCGGCAGCGGCTCCGGCGCGGTCACGTCGAGCGCCGCGCGCAGCCTGCCCGTCTTCAGCTCGGCGACCAGGGCGTCGGTGTCGACGATCGTGCCCCTGGCCGCGTTGACCAGCACGGCTCCGTCCTTCATGCGCGCGAGGAACGCGGCGTCCACCATGCCGGCGGTGTCGGGGGTGGCCGGCACCAGCAGCACCACCACGTCGGCGTCCGGCAGCAGGGCGGGCAGCTCGTCCATGGCGTGCACGCCGTCGCGCGCCCTCCTCGCCACCCGGACGACCTCCACCTCGAACCCCTCCAGCCGGCGCTCGAGCGCCGACCCGATCGAGCCGTAACCGACGATCAGCACGCGCGAGTCGGCCAGCACGTCGGTGTGGTGGTAGGTCCACTCGCCCCTGCGCTGCGCGTCCACGAAACCGGGGAACTCCCTGAGCACCGCGATCATCGCGCCCACCGCCCACTCGGCGGTGCCCGCGTCGTGCACGCCGCGCGCGTTGCACAGCACCGCGCCCTCCGGCATGTGCGGACGGTACGGCTCCACACCGGCCGTCACCGTCTGCACCAGCCGCAACGAGGTCATCCTGGCCAGCGTCCCCGGCACGTCGGGCACCGTGACCAGCGGCGGAACCCAGACCTCGACCTCCTCCACCCCCTCGGGCATCGGAGTCGTGCTGTTGTAGACGGCACATTCGATGCCGGGAAGGTCGGAAAGTGCAGCTGCCACCGATTCGGACGGAACCCAGGTCTTCATGCCGAGAACCTTACGACTGCGGGGGCAGGATGGAACACATGAGGAGGCTCTGGACGATCATGCTGCTGGCCGTTCTGACGGCGTGCCCGGCTCTCACAGCGTGCTCGGCGAGCGGCGGCGCGGTCAAGCCCACCGCGGCCGTGCAAGCCGATGCCGCCCCGGGCGAGCCGAAGGACGTCGCGACCGGGCTTTCCGTGCCGTGGGGGATCGCGTTCCTGCCCGGCGGCGACGCGCTCGTCACCGAACGCGACACCGCCCGGCTGCTGCGCGTCACCCCCGCGGGCCAGGTCACCGAGCTGGCCACCATCAGGGAGGCGCGGCCCGACGGCGAAGGCGGCCTCATGGGCGTCGCCGTCAAGGACCAGCAGGTCTTCCTCTACTACACCGCCGAGAACGACAACCGCATCGTGCGCTACCGCCTCGCCGGCGACGCGCTCACCGACGAGCGGCTGCTCGTCCGCGACATCCCCAAGGGCGGCATCCACAACGGCGGCCGGCTCGCCTTCGGCCCCGACGGCTTCCTGTACGCCACCACCGGCGAGACCGGCGACCAGGACCTCGCCCAGCAGCGCGACTCCCTCGGCGGCAAGATCCTGCGCATGACCGCGGACGGCGCGCCCGCGCCCGGCAACCCGTTCGGCACCCTCGTCTACAGCTACGGCCACCGCAACGTCCAGGGCCTCGCCTGGGACCCGTCCGGGCGCCTGTACGCCTCCGAGTTCGGCGCCAACACCTACGACGAGGTGAACCTGATCAAGCCAGGGGGCAACTACGGGTGGCCCGAGGTCGAGGGACGCGGCGACGATCCCCGCTACGTCAACCCCATCCTCACCTGGCCCACGTCGGAGGCGTCGCCGTCCGGGATGGCGTACGCCGGCGGTTCCCTGTGGGTCGGCGCGCTGCGCGGCGAGCGGCTCTGGCAGATCCCGCTGGGCGCCGATGGATCCGCCGGGTCGCCGGTCGCCCACTTCACCGACCGCTACGGCCGCCTGCGCGCCGTGGCCACCGCCCCCGACGGGTCGCTGTGGGTGGGGACCAGCAACAAGGACGGCCGCGGCTCCCCCCGTCCCGGCGACGACCGCCTCCTCACCGTCACCCCGTCCTGACCGCACCCTCCCTGTGGGAACCCGGCCCGTCCTTCCCGCTCGGGGCGTTCGTCGAACGCGTGACTTCGGGGTGATCGGCGGAGGTCCTTTCCGGTGGGGAGAAGGGGCGGCGGCTGAGGCCCTTCCGGCGGAACGGAGGGCCCTGGCTGAGATTCCTCCGTCCGCGCGTCAGCGGCCGGTGCAGACCGTTTGGGGGCGGGGGCGGTACTTGGTGGTGACCTTCTTGTCCTTCTTGACCACCTTGCCGTCCTTGTGGAAGACGCGGGTCACGTCGATGGTGAAGCCCTGCTCCCCCGTCGTCGGTACGCAGTCGGGCGCGGTGCTGACCTCGCGCCGGAACGGGGTGAAGTCCCGCCGCTCCGACTCCACCGCCTCGATTTTGTCGTACCGCTTGACCCCCCACAGCGTGACGGTGACCGACGTCGGGGTGGAGGCGGTCTTGATGAGCACGCCGTTCTCCGAGTCGTTGCGCCACTTGAGGTCGGGGTCCGGCCAGAGGAGCGTCGCGTCGCGCCCGGCGGGGTAGCGGGCGGAGTAGTAGTCCATGGGCTGGTGCTCGACGTCCTCGAACCCGGCGAAGTACGCCGCGTTGTACAGCGTGGTCGCGAACTGCCCGCCACCGCCGCCGACGACGTTGACCGTGCGCCCGCCGACGACCTGACCGGCCTGGACGTACCCCTCCTCGACGGTCCGCTCGCCGAGCGCCTCGTTGAGCGAGAACGTCTCGCCGGGCCGCACCACGTAACCGTCGAGCTTCTCGGCCATGCGCTTGATGTTGGTGACGCGCGGCTGGCAGCAGTCGAAGGTCGTGGTGAACGAGGCCGCGATCTCCTTGATGCCGAGCCCCTGGATGCGGGAGGTCTCGACGGTGGGGGCGACGGTGCCGAGGCGTACCGGGATGACCCGGCTGCCGCCCTGGTCGAACACCTTCTCGGCGTCCCTGGCGAGCAGCTTGTCGTTGACGCCGCGTCCGGGCCGCGAGGGCACGAGGACGGGCTTGCCGTTGACGATCTCGTACGTCGCGTCCCTGGGCTGCTGCGCCTCGTCCACCAGGTTGTTCTCGACCTGCCGCAGCACGGCCTTGGCGTTGAACCGCGGCACGAGCCGCCCTTCGCCGTCCACCTGGTACGTGAGGTTCGCCGCGATCATGGCCGGCGGGATCTGCACCTGCTTGGGCCCGAGGGTGAGCGTCAGCGGCGCGGAGACGGCGGCCCTGGCCTTGGTCAGCGCCTCTTCGACGGCCCCCGGGGTGGTGGCGGGCTTGGCGGGCCTGAGGGTGAGCACGACGTTGCCGCCGCCGTTGAGGAAGGCCTTGCTGATCCTGCGGATGGCGTCGTCGCGGTCGAGCAGCACGCCGTTCTCGGGCATGCGGGCGCGCGGCTGGAGCCCGTTGAAGACGATGCGGCCCTCGCGGGCGGGCTTGTCGACGGTGCCGGCGAGCCCTTCGACGGTCCTGGCGAGCTGGGCGGCGTCGAGGGTGATCTTGGGGGTGAGCTCGGTGGTGCCGGTGAGCCCCCGCCAGACCTCCTCAGGGGTGGGGAACCCGCTGGGCGCCTGCCCGATGGTGCCGACGACGTCGAGTTCGAGCCCGGCCTCGTCGGCCTGGATCGTCTCCTTCTTGCCGCCGATGTCCGCGATGACGGGCTTGCTGAGCTTGGTGGCCAGCTCGGTACGCAGCTTGTCGGCGGCCTTGGTCACCGTCAGGCCGCCGATGTCCACCCCGGCCACCCGGGTGCCGCGCAGCACGGAGCCGGACATGAGCACGGCAGGCACCACGTACGCGAGCGCGGCCAGGATCACGACCAGCGAGACGATCGCGGGCAGCAGCCGACGGCGCCGTGGCGGCTCGGGCTCTTCGAAGGACGACGGGCGTTCCGGCGTCCCGAAGACGGGCGCGGGTTGCGCGGGCTCCTTCTCGGAGGCCATGGGCCAGGGTTGCGCGGGCGGAGCGGCCGGTGGCAGCGCCCCGCCCTTGCCCGCCGTGCCGCCCGCGGCGCTCGGGCCTTGGGCCGGTCGGGTCTCCTGACGGTCCGGCGGGCCGAAGATGTCCCGGGAGACCCCGGGGGGCAGCCCTTCGATCCGCGGCTTCCTGGAGACCTTCGACGTGGGTAGAGGCACCGAGGCGAACGGGTCGGTCGGTGATTCGATCGGTCCGGCGTTTCGCACGCCTCAATCTCCTCCCGGTCCGCAGCCAAGTCTCAGGCAACAGTAAGGCACGCAGATCGGCATATGTCACGGGAAATGGCTACGGAAGTGTGTCAACCTAGCCACCGGTAGCGATGTTCGGGCCGTCCGGCGGTCCCGTAACGGGGCCTCAGCTCGGCCTGGCCGACCGCGCACAGGTACTCCAGATAGCGGCGGGCGCTCACCCGCGACAGGCCCGTGAGCTCGGCGGCCTCGGCCGCGGACAGGTCGCGCCCGGCCTCCCGCAGCGTGTCTGCGACCAGCGCACAGGTGGCCGCCGACAGCCCCTTGGGCATGGGAGCGGCGGACGGCAGGACTCCGAAGAGCCGGTCCACGTCGTCCTGGCGCGCCTCGGGGCCGATGGCGGTCAGGCGCTCGCGGGTGTCGGCGTACTGGCGCAGGCGTTCGGTGAGCGCGGCGGCGGTGAACGGCTTGATGAGGTAGTTGACCGCCCCGCCGCGCATGGCCTCCCTGACGGTGGGCACGTCACGGGCGGCGCTGATCATGAGGACGTCCACGTCGTGCAGCGCCTTGAGCACCTCCAGGCCCGACATGTCGGGCAGATAGATGTCGAGCAGCACCAGATCGGGCCGCAGCTCGGCCACGGCGGCGAGCGCCTCGGCGCCGGTGTGCGCGACCGAGACGACCTCGAAGCCGGGCACCCTCGCCACGTAGCCGCTGTGGATGCGGGCCACCATGAAGTCGTCGTCCACGACCAGCACCCGGATCGCGGCGTCGTTGCGGCCCTCGGTCGCGGTCATGTGGCGGCCCTCGCGGGGAGCAGTGCGGTGAAGACGGCGCCGCCGTCGTTGCGTACGCGCACCCAGCCGCCCCTGCGCAGGCACGCCTGCCGGGTGAGCGCGAGCCCCAGCCCGCGCGGCCCCGAATGCGCGGCCTTGGTGGTGAAACCCTCCCTGAAGACCTCCTCCACCAGCTCGGGTGCGATGCCGGGGCCGGAGTCGCCGACCCGTACGTGCAGCCCGTCGGCGTCGGCGCGTACCGACACCTCGATCGTGCCCTCCGCGCCGTCGAGCGCGTCGATGGCGTTGGCGACGAGGTTGCCGACCACCAGCACCGCATCGCGCGGGTCGCCGAGCGCGCCCTCGGGCACCGAGGAGTCGTCGGAGAGCACCAGCCTGGCCCCGCGCTCGGCCGCCTCGGCCGACTTGGCCATGAGCAGCGCGGCCAGCGTCGGATCCTGGACGCGTTCGCGCAGGTCGGTGGCGTTGGTGTCGTGGGTGGTGCGGGTGATGAAGCCGATCGCGGCCTCGTGCTCGCCGAGTTCGAGCAGGCCGACCACGGTGTGCATGCGGTTGGCGAACTCGTGCGCCTGCGCCCGCAGCGCCTCCGTGGCGCTGCTGGTGTCGTCCAGCTCACGGGCCAGGCGGACCAGCTCGGTACGGTCGCGCAGGGTGACCACCCAGCCGAGCTGGCGGCCGCGTACCCAGACGGGGGTGCGGTTGAGCACCAGCACCCGTTCTCCGTGCAGCACGATGCGGTCCTCGCCCGGGTCGGCGCCGCCGAGCACGTCGCGCATGCGCTCGGAGACCGGCATCGTGGCGAGGTCCTCGCCGACGTCGCCGAGCAGCTCGCGGGCGGCGTCGTTGACGAGCGTGACCCTGCCCTCCATGTCGAAGGCGATCAGGCCCTCCTTCACTCCGTGCAGCACGCCCTCGCGCTGCTCCAGCAGCGCGGCGATCTCCCGCGGCTCCAGCCCGAACGTCTGCCTGCGCACCCGCGCCGTGATGAACGCCGCCAGCGCCAGCCCCGCGAGCAGCACCGCGAGCGCGGTCCAGATGAGCGGCGGCAGGGCGTCGAAGAGCTGGCCGGTGACGGTGGTCGCCAGCACGCCGACGGAGACCAGGCCGATGACCTCGCCGTATTCGTCTCTGATGGGCGTCTTGCCCCTGAGCGTGGTGCCGATCGTGCCGGTCTCGATGCCGACCCAGCTCCGGCCGGTACGCAGGACCGTGCTGCCGTCGGTGGACAGCTTCTCGCCGATCAGCGAGGCGTTGGGGTGGGCGTAACGCCGCTGCTCGGTGTTGGCGATGACCACGTAGTCGGCGCCGGTCTCGGCCTGGACGCTCAGCGCCAGCGGCTGCAGCACGCTCTCCGGGTGCTCCAGCTTGAACGCCTCGCGTACCTGCGGCAGCGCGGCCACCGACTGGGCGATCGCCAGCGCCCGCTGCTGGTGCAGCGAGTCGAGCTGGTCGCGGGTGTGCTCCGCCCACACGGCGGCCGTGCCGCCGGCGGCCAGCAGCACGATCACCATCTGGAGCGCGAAGAGCTGCGTGCCGAGCGAGGCGTCACGAACCCTTCTCAGCCTGTTCATCGAGGCTCATCGAAACAAAAGCAGGTCACGTCCGGGTCGCGACCAATACGACCACTACGACGGCAACCACGCAAAGCCTCGACGTGGCGGGGAATAGGACCTCACCATGCCACTCCCGACGACTGTGAATTCCCCCACCTTGGAGTGAACATGCGCTTGCGCGTATTCGCCGCCCTCGCGGCACTCACCCTGGGCGCGTTGACGGCCTGCGGCGGCGCCGGCGGAGGCGGCGCGTCCGCGAACGCCACCCTGCGCATCATGGCCCCCGCCTCGCCCGGCGGCGGCTGGGACCAGACCTCCCGCGTGGCCGAGCAGGCGTTCAAGGCCGCCGTGCCGGACCGCAAGGTCGAGGTGTACAACGTGCCCGGCGCCGGCGGGACGATCGGCCTGGCCCAGCTCGCCGGCGAGAAGGGCAACGGCAACCTGCTGATGACCATGGGCCTGGTCATGGTGGGCGCCATCGAGCAGAACAAGTCGAAGGTCACGCTGGCCGAGACCACGCCCATCGCCAAGCTGACCGAGGAGTACGAGATCGTCGTCGTCCCGGCCGAGTCGCCGTTCAAGACGCTGGCCGACCTGGTCGCCGCCTGGAAGGCCGACCCGGCGAAGGTGTCGATCTCGGGCGGCTCGGCGGGCGGCACCGACCACATCGTGGCCGGGCTGATGGCCAAGGCCGCAGGCGTGGACCCCAAGCAGGTCAACTACATCGCGCACTCGGGCGGCGGCGAGGCGCTGAACGAGCTGCTCGGCAACAAGGTCAGCGCCGGCATCTCGGGGGTGGGCGAGTTCGCCGAGCACGTGAAGTCCGGCAAGCTCCGCGCGCTGGGCGTCACCTCCGGCGAGCGGCTGCCCGACCTCGACGCGCCCACCCTGAAGGAGGCCGGGCTGGACGTCGAGCTGTCCAACTGGCGCGGCTTCGTGGCCCCCGGCGGGCTCTCCGACGCCGACAAGAAGGCCCTGACCGACCTGGTCACCAAGATGCACGACGCGCAGCCGTGGAAGGACGCGGTGGCCAAGAACGGCTGGATCGACTCGTTCCAGACCGGGCAGGAGTTCGCCGACTTCCTCGCCGCCGAGCAGACCAGGGTCAAGGGCATCATCGCCGAGATGGGGCTCGTGTCCTGATGGCTCGCTGGTGGCGGCCCGAGCTCGGGCTGGCGCTCGTGGTGCTGCTGCTGGGCGTGCTCGTCGTGGTCGGCACGCTCGACGTGTCGGCCGCGGCCTCCCAGCTCGGCCTCGGGCCGCGGTTCTTCCCCATGCTGGTGGGCGGCGCGATGGTGCTCATCGGCCTGTTCTACGTGGCCGACGTGCTGCGCGGCGGCCGCGCCGACCCTGAGGAGAGCGAGGACGTCGACGCCGACGCGCCCACGGACTGGCGCACGCTGAGCCTGGTCAGCGGCGTCTTCCTGGCCTTCGCCGCGCTGCTCGACCTGCTCGGCTGGATCATCGGCGCGAGCCTGCTGTTCTTCGGCCTGGCCGTCGTGCTGGGGGCCGGGCACCGGCTGCGCGCGGCCGGGATCGCGGTGGTCATGGGCGTGGTGACGTACCTGCTGTTCGTGAAGGGGCTCGGCGTCTCGCTGCCCGCCGGGCCGCTGGAGGGGCTGATCTGAGGTGACCTCGTTCCAGCTCCTGCTCGACGGCTTCGCCGCCGCGCTGACCCCCGTCAACCTCCTGTACGCGCTCGTCGGCGTCACGCTCGGCACGCTCGTCGGCGTGCTGCCCGGCATCGGGCCCGCGATGACCGTGGCGCTGCTGCTGCCGATCACCTTCACCGTGCCGCCGACCAGCGCGTTCATCATGTTCGCCGGCATCTACTACGGCGGCATGTACGGCGGCTCGACCACTTCGATCCTGCTCAACACGCCCGGCGAGTCATCGTCGATGATCACGGCGCTTGAGGGCAACAAGATGGCCAGGCGCGGGCGGGCGGCGCAGGCCCTCGCCACGGCCGCCATCGGCTCGTTCGTGGCCGGCACGATCGCCACGGCGCTGCTCGTGGTGGCCGCGCCCGCGGTGGTGAGCTTCGCGATCTCGTTCGGTCCCGAGGACTACTTCGCGCTCGCCATCCTCGCCTTCACCGCCGTCTCCTCGGTGCTGTCGCGCTCGATCGTGCGCGGCCTGGCATCGCTGGGGCTCGGCCTGGTGATCGGGCTGATCGGCATCGACCAGCAGACCGGGCAGGCGCGGCTCACGCTCGGCATCCCGCAGCTGCTCGACGGCATCGACGTGGTGATCGTCGCGGTCGGCCTGTTCGCGCTCGGCGAGTCCCTGTACGTCGCCAGCCGCCTGCGGCACGCGCCTCCCGAGGTGGTACCGGTGGGCCGGGCCTGGATGGGGCGCTCCGACTGGCGGCGCTCGTGGAAACCATGGCTGCGCGGCACGGCCCTGGGCTTCCCGTTCGGCGCGCTGCCCGGCGGCGGGGCCGAGATCCCGACGTTCCTGTCGTACGCGGCCGAGAAGCGCCTGGCCAAGGGCGTGGCCAAGGAGGAGTACGGCAAGGGCGCCATCGAGGGCGTGGCCGGTCCCGAGGCGGCCAACAACGCCTCCGCGGCCGGCACCCTGGTCCCGCTGCTCACGCTGGGCCTGCCGACCTCGGCCACGGCCGCGATCATGCTGGCCGCGTTCCAGCAGTACGGCCTGCAGCCCGGCCCGCAGCTCTTCGACCACAACCCGGCGCTGGTCTGGGGCATGATCGCGTCGCTGTTCCTCGGCAACACGATGCTGCTGGTGCTCAACCTGCCGCTGGCCCCGGTGTGGGCGCGCATGCTGCGCATCCCCCGCCCGTACCTGTACGCCGGGATCGTGCTGTTCGCCGCGCTCGGCGTCTACGCGCTCAACGGCACCGTCGTTGACCTGTTCGTCCTGTACGTCCTGGGCCTGCTCGGCTACGCCATGCGCCGCTTCGGCCTGCCGATCGCGCCCGCCGTGATCGGGATGATCCTGGGGCCGATGGCCGAGATCCAGCTCCGCCGGGCACTGGCCATCGGGGCGGGCGACGTGACCGTGCTCGTGCGCAGCCCGGTCGCGGTCGTCCTGCTCGCGCTGTCCCTGCTCGCCCTGCTCAGCCCGCTGATCAGGCGGTGGTACGCCCGGCGCAACGCGCCCGCACGTACGGAGCCGGAAAGGAAGGCGCCCGCAGGCATCTGAACGCGAAAGGAGGGCCCCGCCCACGCGGGACCCTCCTTGACGGCCTTTCGCCAAGACGGCCTCACCCGCGGGGAGGGGCCGTCTTCGCCGCGGTCACTCCTGGACGCCGAGCTTCTCCAGGATGAGCTGGCGGGCCCTGGCCGCGTCGGCCTTGCCCTTGCTGGCCCGCATCACGCCGCCGACCAGCGCACCGGCCGCGGCGATCTTCCCGGAGCGGACCTTCTCGGCCGCGTCGGCGTTCTCGGCCAGCACCTGGTCGATGAGCGCGGACAGCTCGCCCTCGTCGTTGACGATGCGCAGGCCGCGCCGCTCGACGACCTCGTCCGGCGTGCCCTCGCCGGCCAGCACGCCTTCGAGCACCTCGCGCGCCAGCTTGTCGTTGAGCGCGCCGGAGGCGACCAGCTCGGTCACCCGGGCGATCTGCTCGGGCGTGATCGGCAGGTCGGCCAGCGCCACGCCGGTCTCGTTGGCCCGCCGCGCCAGCTCGCCCATCCACCACTTGCGGGCGTCGGCCGGCGGGGCACCGGCCGCGACCGTGGCCTCGACCAGGTCGATCGCGTCGGCGTTGTGCATGGCCTGCATGTCGAGGTCGGACAGGCCCCACTCGGCCTGCAGCCGCTTGCGCTTGACCGACGGCAGCTCGGGCAGCGCGGCCTTCAGCTCGGCCACCCACGCCTTGTCGGGCGCGATCGGCACCAGGTCGGGCTCGGGGAAGTAGCGGTAGTCCTGCGCCTCCTCCTTGGACCGGCCGGAGGTGGTGGTGCCGGTGTCCTCGTGGAAGTGGCGGGTCTCCTGGATGACCTTCCCGCCCCCGGCCAGCACCGCCGCCTGCCGCTCGATCTCGCTGCGCACGGCGCGCTCGACACTGCGCAGGGAGTTGACGTTCTTGGTCTCCGTACGGGTGCCCCACTCCGACGACCCGCGCGGCATCAGCGAGACGTTGACGTCACACCGCAGCGAGCCCTCCTCCATGCGCACGTCGGAGACGCCCAGCGAACGCATGATCTCGCGCAGCTCGGTGACGTAGGCCCTGGCCACCTCCGGCGCGAGCCGGTCGGCGCCCGGGATGGGCTTGGTCACGATCTCGACCAGCGGGATGCCGGCGCGGTTGTAGTCGACGATCGAGTAGTCGGCGCCGTGGATGCGGCCGGTGGCACCGCCCACGTGGGTGGACTTGCCGGTGTCCTCCTCCAGGTGCACCCGCTCGATGCCGATCCTGACCGTCTTGCCCTCGACCTCCACATCGATGTAGCCGTCGTAGCAGAGCGGCTCGTCGTACTGGGAGATCTGGTAGTTCTTCGGCATGTCCGGATAGAAGTAGTTCTTCCGGGCGAAGCGGCACCATTCGGCGATCGAGCAGTTCAGCGCCAGGCCGATGCGGATCGTCGACTCGATGGCCTTCTGGTTGGCCACCGGCAGCGCCCCGGGGAGCGCCAGGCAGGTGGGGCAGACCTGCGTGTTGGGCGGCGCGCCGAAGGTCGTCTTGCAACCGCAGAACATCTTCGACTTGGTGCCCAGCTCGACATGCGTCTCGAGGCCGAGCACCGGCTCGAAGCGCTCGAGCGCTTCGTCGTACGGCATGAGCGTACCGGCAGTCATGGTGAGGTCCTCAGTTTCAGCTCGTTGCGTGTCACGCCAGCTCCGGTGCCTTGGACAGCAGGCTGCCGCCCCAGCGGCTCTCCAGGGCCTGCTCCACGGCCGCGCCGACGCGGTAGCAGCGGTCGTCGGCCAGGACCGGGGCCATGATCTGCAGGCCGACCGGCAGGTTGTCCTCGTCGGCCAGACCCACCGGCACGGAGATGGCCGCGTTGCCCGCCAGGTTGGACGGGATGGTGCACAGGTCGGCGAGGTACATCGACATCGGGTCGTCGGTGCGCTCGCCGATCGGGAACGCCGTGGTCGGCGTGGTGGGCGAGACCAGGACGTCGACCTGCTGGTAGGCGGCCTCGAACTCCCGGGCGATGACCGTGCGCACCTTCTGGGCCTGGCCGTAGTAGGCGTCGTAGTAGCCGCTGGACAGCGCGTACGTGCCGAGCATGATGCGCCGCTTGACCTCCGGACCGAACCCGGCCGCCCTGGTCAGCGCCATGACCTCCTCGGCGCTGCGGGTGCCGTCGTCGCCGACGCGCAGGCCGTAGCGCATGGCGTCGAAGCGGGCCAGGTTGGACGAGCACTCCGACGGCGCGATCAGGTAGTAGGCGGGCAGCGCGGTCTTGAACGACGGGCAGGAGACCTCGACGACCTTGGCCCCGAGCGACTCCAGCAGTTGCACGGCCTCGTTGTAGCGGGCCAGCACGCCCGGCTGGTAGCCCTCGCCGGAGAACTCCTTGACCACGCCGATGCGCATGCCGGCGACGTCGGGGTGCTTGGCGGCCTCGACCACCGAGGGCACCGGCGCGTCGATGGAGGTGGAGTCCATCGGGTCGTAGCCGGAGAACGCCTCGTGCAGCAGCGCCGCGTCGAGCACGTTACGCGCGAACGGGCCAGGCGTGTCCAGCGAGCTGGCGAACGCGATCAGGCCGTAGCGGGACGAGCCGCCGTAGGTGGGCTTCATGCCGACGATGCCGGTGACGGCGGCGGGCTGCCGGATGGAGCCGCCGGTGTCGGTGCCGGTGGACAGCGGCGCCTCGTAGGCGGCCACGGCGG
The DNA here is from genome assembly GCF_040678535.1 of Nonomuraea sp. NPDC052634. Taxonomy (NCBI): domain Bacteria; kingdom Bacillati; phylum Actinomycetota; class Actinomycetes; order Streptosporangiales; family Streptosporangiaceae; genus Nonomuraea; species Nonomuraea sp. NPDC052634. Next base: position 564,399 of record NZ_JBFATY010000002.1, read on the forward strand.
CGCTCGACCCGCCGGACGAACCGCCGGGCACCCTGCTCAGGTCCCACGGGTTGCGGGTGACCTGGTAGGCGGAGTTCTCCGTCGATGAGCCCATGGCGAACTCGTCGAGGTTCGTCTTGCCCAGGATGACCAGGCCGGCCTCGCGCAGGCGGGCGGTGACGGTGGCGTCGTACGGCGGCCGCCAGCCTTCGAGGATCTTGGACGCGGCCGTCGTCGGCATGTCGCGCGTGGTGAAGATGTCCTTGTGGGCGACCGGCACACCGGCCAGCGGGCCCAGCTTCTCCCCCGCCCGCAGCCGGGCGTCCACCGCGCGGGCCTGCTCCAGCGTGGTCTCCCGATCGACGTGGAGGAACGCCTGCACCTTCGGCTCGACCTCGGCCATGCGGTCGAGGTGCGCCTCGGCCACCTCGACGGCCGACACCTCGCCCGCGGCGATCATCGCGCCGAGCTCGGCGGCGGTCTTGCGGATCAGGCTCATGCCTCCTCCCCGAGGATGCGCGGCACCCGGAAGCGGTCGTCCTCGACGGCGGGCGCGCCGGCGAGCGCCTGGTCGGGCGTCAGAGACTGTCGCACCTCGTCGGCACGGAAGACATTGGTCAGCGGAAGCGCGTGCGACGAAGGCGGCACATCCTCGGCGGCGACCTCGGCCACCTTCGCGACCGACTCGATGATCGCATCGAGCTGGGTGGCGTAGTGATCGAGTTCGTCGTCGCTGAGCGCCAGCCTGGACAACCGGGCCAGGTGTGCGACCTCGTCGCGGGTTATGGCGGACATGAGTCGTTGAACCCGTTTCGTGGATGGAGTCTTTGGACACTGCCATCCTAGGGGTCTTGACGTAGCAGCCCCGAACGCATTATCCGCTCAGGCGGAGCTGACTTCGGGCTGGTACTCGTACTCCACCGAGCCGCCCGTGCGGTCGCGCAGCCAGACCGCGGCCTCCTCGGCGGGCATCGGCTCGCAGAACAGCCAGCCCTGCCCGGCGTCGCAGCCCAGCTCGACGAGGCGCATCGCGACCTCCTCCGACTCGACGCCCTCGGCGACCGAGCGCAGGCCCAGGCTCCGTACGAGGTCGACGATGGAGCGGACGATGCGGTAGTCGTCCTCCGACTCGGCGATCCTGCGGACGAACGAGGCGTCGATCTTGACCTCCGAGACGGCCAGCCGCTGGAGCCGGATCAGCGAGGAGTAGCCGGTGCCGAAGTCGTCGATCGCGAGCGGCACGCCGAGCGCGGCCAGCGCCTTGATGGTCTCCTGCGTGTACGCCTGATCGCCGGTCAGGATGCGCTCGGTGACCTCGAGCTGGATGGCGGCGGGCGGCAGCGCGTACTTGGCCAGGCCCACCCCGAGCTGCTCGGGCAGGGCGGAGCCGAGCAGGTCGCGGGCCGAGATGTTGACCGAGATCTGCACCCGCAGCCCCGTGTGCCACCAGGCGGCGGCCTGTCGCATCGCCTCCTCGATCACGTAGGCGGTGAGCTGCCGCATCAGGTACGACTGCTCGGCCAGCGGCACGAAGTCGGCCGGCGCCACGGGCCCGTGCACGGGGTGCCGCCAGCGCAGCAGCGCCTCTACGCCCTGCACGTCGCCGGTGCCGAGCGCCACCTTGGGCTGGTAGTGCAGGCGCAGCTCGCGGTTGTCGATGGCGCGGCGCAGGTCGCCGAGCAGGGTCAGGCGTTCGGGAGAATTGCGGTCTTTGTCGGGCTGGTAGAGCTCGACGCCCGTACGCCCCTCCTTGGCCAGGTACATCGCCACGTCGGCCCGCTGGAGCAGCAGCTCGAAGTCGGGCGCGTGGTCGGGATAGAGCGCGATGCCCACCGAGGCGTCGAGGTCGAACGTCATGCCCTCCAGGCGCACCGGCTCGGTGAGCGCCGCGCGCAGCCTCGCTGCGACCTCCCTGGCCGCGTGGGCGTCCCTGATCGAGGGCAGCAGCACGGCGAACTCGTCGCCGCCGAGCCGCGCCACGACGTCTCCCGGGCGTACGGCATGAGTGAGCCGGTGGGCGACGAGCTGCAGCAGCCGGTCGCCGACCGGGTGGCCCATCGTGTCGTTGACCTCCTTGAACCGGTCGAGGTCGAGGAGGAACAGCCCCACCCGCTCGTCCTGGCGCACCTCGGCCAGCGCCTCCTCGGTGCTGACCACGAGCATCTTCCTGTTGGGCAGGCCGGTCAGCTCGTCGTGCATGGCCTGGTGGTCGCGGCGCAAGGAGAGAGTGGCGGTGAAGTAGACGGCGGCCAGCGGGGCCACGAACAGCGGCACCAGCCCCGGCGAGTGGTCCATGACGACCACCACCAGGGGCGCGAGGCCCAGCAGGCCGATGTACACCAGTGCTTGGGGGCCGACGCTGGCCCTGAGCACGCGTACCAGCGAGCGCCGCTCGTGCAGCGCCACCGCGCCGCACACCAGCGCGCCTCTGACCAGGAAGTACGCGATCCCCGCCAGCGCGATGGCCAGCAGGTCGTCACCCGCGGGCACCCAGGGCGCGGCCGGGCTCGGCACGATGCCGAACAGGCTCAGCACCACGGCAGCCGCGATCAGCGCCAGGGAGGACTGCGCGATGTTGAACATGACCCGATGCCACGCCTTGCGCGTCACCACGCCGTTCATCGCCACCGCCACGGCCTGCATGAGCACCGCGACGGGCAATCCGAGGTGCAGCAGCACCGCGAAGGTGAACATGGTGGACGGGTACGTGCCGCCCACGGCGGTGGCCGACGACACCATGACGGGCCGCAGCTCGCCCAGGATCACCAGCACCGCCAGCACCCAGAACAGCGGGGTGCGGGCGAGCTCCACCAGACCGGACGGGTCCAGCCGCAGCATGGCCACCACCAGACCGGTGAAGCCGATCACGGTGACGCCCGCGAGATAACCCCACAACGGCGTGCCGACGCGTGGCCCTTTGTCGCGGGTGTCGGTTGGGTCAGTCATCGGTAACAGAACCCCCATTAGGTCACTATGGGAGGGTACGACCTTCACCCCACTTCGCGAAACCAAGCGCGTACGTTCCGTCACTTCTCCTTTCCGACATATACCCAAAAAGCACCCTGTGTAGCAAACCGAGCACACAGCGACCCCAACCTACGCCGAAGCAGCCGGAACCCTGGCAGCGCCCACACGGCTCGCATAGAAGACGACCAACCCCCGCAAACGGTTTGCCACCCCCGCAAACAACCCGTAAGAAGATCCGCACTCCCCGTTCTCGGAGGGGCCGGAGCACGACCGTCGGGGCCGCTCCCGGTCACGTCCACGGACTCCCACGAACTCCATCGAAGAGCGGACACCTCCTTCGAAGGAGATGTCGAAGGAGATGACGCGCAGACGGCACTCCCCCGATGTGAGGGCGGAAACCAGGGGGCGCTCGGGTCACTCGGCGGTTCGAGCGACAGCTCGCGCCCGCAACGGCCAGACCAGGACGGGCCTACAACGGGCAGCATGAGCGCATCCCGCAGCAACCCGCCAGACACAGCGGGAGCGCACGAGCGCGATAACGCGGAAGGGGGCCGCCCGCGCCCGCGAGCCGCCCCCTTCAACTGACCCCCGGTTCAGTCCTCCGGTGTGGTCGCCACCTGGGCCGCCGCCTCGGGGCCTTCGTTCAGCAGCACCTCGAAGCCGGCCCGGTCCAGGATCGGCACCTTGAGGTCCACCGCCTTGTCGTACTTCGACCCCGCGTTCTCCCCCGCGATCAGGAACGACGTCTTCTTCGACACCGAGCTCGACACCTTGCCGCCCCGGCCGGTGAGCTCAGCGGCGGCCGAGTCGCGGGTGTAGCCGTCGAGCGTGCCGGTCACCACGAACGTCAGGCCCTGCAGCGTCTGCGGCCCCTTCTCGGGCGCGGGCTCGTCCTCCATGCGGACCCCGGCGGCCCGCCACCGATCGATGATCTCGCGGTGCCAGTCGACCTCGAACCACTCCTTGATCGTGGCCGCCACCTTGGGCCCGATGCCTTCGACGGCGGCCAGCTCCTCCTCGGAGGCGTTCATGATCGCGTCGATCGAGCGCATGGCGTCGGCGAGCGCGCGGGCGGTGGGCGGGCCGACGTGGCGGATGGAGAGCGCGACCAGCACCTGCGCGAGCGAGGACTGCTTGGCCCGCTCGAGCTCCTCCATCAGGCGCAGCGCGTTCTGGCTGGGCTCGCCGTTGACGTTGGAGAAGAACGTGACGACCTTCTCCTTGCCGGTCTTCGGGTCGATCTTGGGCAGCCCGGTCTCCTGGTCGCGGACCACCGACTTGATCGGGATGAGCCGGTCGAGGGTGATGTCGAACAGGTCGGCCTCGGTGCGCACGACCGGCTCCTGCGGCGGCAGCGGCTGGGTGAGCGCGGTGGCCGCGACGTAGCCGAGCCCGTCGATGTCGAGCGCGCGCCGCCCGGCGGCGAAGAACAGGCGTTCGCGGATCTGCGCGGGGCAGCCGCGCGCGTTGGGGCAGCGCAGGTCGGCGTCGCCCTCCTGCTCGTACGCCAGCTCGGTGCCGCACTCGGGACAGTGGGTCGGCATCACGAACTCGCGCTCGGACCCGTCGCGCAGCGGCACGACCGGCCCGACGATCTCCGGGATGACGTCGCCCGCCTTGCGCAGCACCACGGTGTCGCCGATGAGCACGCCCTTCTTCTTGACGATCGCGGCGTTGTGGAGCGTGGCCCGCTCGACCGTCGAGCCCGACACCGAGACCGGCTCCATCACCCCGAACGGCGTCACCCGCCCGGTGCGCCCCACCCCGACCTGGATGTCGAGCAGCTTGGTGTTGACCTCTTCCGGCGGGTACTTGTACGCGATCGCCCAGCGCGGCGCCCGCGAGGTGGAGCCCAGCTCCCGCTGGGTGCGGAAGTCGTCGACCTTCACCACGACGCCGTCGATCTCGTAGGGCGGGTCGTGGCGGTGCACGCGGTAGTGCTCGATGAACTCGTTGACCTCGTCGAGCGTCGGCACCACCTTGTAGAGGTCGCTGACCGGCAGCCCGAACTCGCGCAGCCGCTCGTAGCACTCCGACTGCGCGCGCGGCTCCTCGGACCCCTCCCACACGCCGATGCCGTGCACCAGCATGCGCAGCGGCCGCTGGGCGGTGATGCGCGGGTCTTTCTGCCGCAGCGTGCCGGCCGCGGAGTTACGCGGGTTGGCGAACGGCGCCTTGCCCTGCTCGACGAGCTGCTCGTTGAGCTTTTTGAAGTCTTCGACCGGGATGTAGACCTCGCCGCGCACCTCGACCAGGCTCGGCACGTCGTCGCCCTCGAGCCGGTGCGGGACGCCCTTGATCGTGCGGACGTTGTCGGTGACGTCGTCGCCGGTGCGGCCGTCGCCGCGGGTGGCGGCCCGCTCCAGCTTGCCGTCGCGGTAGACCAGCGCGACGGCGAGCCCGTCGATCTTCAGCTCGCACAGGAAGGGACCGGGGTGGCCCTCGGCAAGACGCTCGGCCCGCGACGCCCAGGCGGCCATGTCGTCGGCGTTGAACGCGTTGTCGAGGCTCTCCATCCGGTTGAGATGCTGAACCTTGGCGAAGTCGCCCGACACCGGCGCGCCCACCTGTTGCGTGGGCGATTCGGGCGTCTGCAGCGAGGGATATTGCTCCTCCAGCGCGAGCAGCTCTTTGAACCACTCGTCGAACTGGGCATCGCTCACCGTGGGCTGGTCGAGCACGTAGTAGCGCCAGCGCGCCTCCTTGACCAGCTCACTCAGCTCGGCATGCCGCTTGAGCGCGGTCACCGGCACACCCTCGACCTCGCCGCCCGGCTCACTCACGCGACGTCTCCTTCCGTACGACGACCTGAGCAAACGCTACCGCCGGCCACCGACAAAACCATGTCTCAGCCGCCCTCGCCCGCGGGATCGTCCCTGAGCACCTGGGCCGCCTTCGTGCACGCGCCTAGCGCCTGGCGCGCGTAGGCGGGAGAGGCGCCCGCCAGCCCGCACGCCGGGGTGAGCACGACCTGCTCGGTCAGCCGGTCGGCCGGGAACCCCAGCCGCCGCCACAGCTCCAGCGCGGGCTTGGCCACCACGCCGATGTCCGGCAGCCGGGTGTCCACGCCCGGCACGATGCCCATGAACAGCGTCAGCCCCGCCTCGAACAGCTCGCCCAGCTCGTCCTCGTCGCGCCGCCGCAGCAGCGAGGCGTCCACCGACACGCCGCGCACGCCGGCCCGGCGCAGCAGCGCGAACGGCACATCCGGCGCGCAGCAGTGCACCACCGGCGACTCGAAGTGGCGCAGCGACTCCTCGACCCGCCACTCCTCGACCGCGGGCAGCCGCCCGAACCCGGACGCGGTCGGCACCGTACCGGCCAGCACGCCGGGCAGCCCCGGCTCGTCGAGCTGCAGCACGATCTCCGTCACCCCGGGCAGCCGCCTGCGCACCTCGGCGCAGTGGTCGGCCACGCCCTGCGCCAGCGAGGCGATCAGGTCGCGTACGGCGCCCGCGTCGGACAGCATCTTGTCGCCGTGCTTGAGCTCGATCGACGCCGCCAGCGTCCACGGCCCGCAGACCTGCAGCTTCAGCGGCCCCGCGTAGTCGTGGCCGACCTCCTCGAGGCCGTCGAGGTCGCGGCGCAGGTGATCGACGGCGCGCTGGTGGTCGCGTCCGGGCCGGTCGGTCAGCCGCCATCCCGAGGGCTGCACCTCCACCGGCAGGTCGATCAGCAGCCCCGCGCTGCGCCCCACCATGTCGGCGCCGACGCCCCGCGCGGGCAGCTCGGGAAGGTACGGCAGCCCCGGCACCTCGCCGAACACGACCCTGATCGCCTCAAGATGATCGGAACCGGGGTGCGAGCCGACCCCGGTGGCCTCCCACATAGACATGGGCACAAGCGTAGGCTCTGCCGCATGAAGCTCACGAAGCACGATCACGCCTGCGTCCGCGTGGAGAAGAACGGCAAGGTGCTGGTCATCGACCCGGGCGCGTTCACCAGGGGCCCGGTGCTCGACGGCGCCGACGCGGTGCTCATCACCCACGAGCACGCCGACCATGTGGACGTCGACCGGCTCAAGGCCGCATCGCCCGACTTGGAGATCTACACGTGCGAGGGCGTCGCGGCCCTCTTGACCGAGGTGCCGGGCAAGGTCCAGGTGGTACGCCAGGGCGACGGCTTCGACGTGGCGGGCTTCCGTGTCAGGGTGTTCGGCGAGTGGCACGCCTACAACCACCCCGACATGGCGGTCGTGCAGAACGTCGGTTTCCTGATCGACGACGAGGTCTTCTACCCGGGCGACGCGCTGACCGACCCGGGTGTGGAGGTGCCGACGCTGCTGGTGCCGACCGGCGCGCCGTGGCTCAAGCTCGCCGAGACCGTGGAGTATCTGCGCAAGCTCCGCCCGGCGCGGGCGTACTCGACGCACGACGGCCTCTACGGCGAGATCGGCCTCGGCCTGGTGGACAACTGGCTGCGCATGGAGGCCGACAAGCAGCAGGCCGACATCCGCCGCATCCCGGTCGGCGAGTCGGTGACGATCGGCTAGCCGATCAGCTAGAAGATCAGCCGGCGGACACGATGGTGGCCGACCCGATGACGGTGTCGCCCGAGTAGAGCACGGCCGCCTGCCCGGCGGCGACGCCCGTGGCGGGCCGGTCGAGCTCGATCGTCAGGCCGTCGCCGGTCTCTTCGAACCGGCACGGATAGACCTCGCCGTGCGCCCTGAGCTGCACGGTCAGGTCGTCGTAGCGGGACGGGCCGTTCCAGACAGGGCGGCCGCAGGTGATCGTGGTGACCTCGAGCGCCGAGCGCGGGCCGACCGTGACCGTGTTGGAGACCGGCTCGATGGACAGCACGTAGCGGGGACGTCCGTCGGGCGCGGGACGGTCGATGCGCAGGCCCTTGCGCTGGCCCACGGTGAACCCGTGAGCGCCCTGGTGGGTGCCGACGACCTCGCCGTTCTGGTCGACGATCGGGCCCTCGGCGGAGCCGAGCCGCTTGGCCAGGAAGCCGCGGGTGTCGCCGTCGGCGATGAAGCAGATGTCATGGCTGTCGGGCTTGTCGGCCACGGTCAAGCCGCGCCGCGCGGCCTCCTCGCGCACCTCTGCCTTGGTGGAGTCGCCCAGCGGGAACATCGCGTGGCTGAGCTGCTCGCGGGTGAGCACGCCCAGCACGTACGACTGGTCCTTGCTCTGATCGACGCTGCGCGACAGCACGCCGTCGACCAGCCTGGCGTGGTGGCCCGTGGCGACCGCGTCGAAGCCGAGCGCGAGCGCCCTGTCGAGCACCGCCGCGAACTTGATCTTCTCGTTGCAGCGCAGGCACGGGTTGGGCGTGCGGCCCGCGGCGTACTCGGAGACGAAGTCCTCCACCACGTCACGCTGGAAGCGCTCGGCCATGTCCCAGATGTAGAACGGGATGCCGATGACGTCGGCGGCGCGGCGCGCGTCACGCGAGTCCTCGATCGTGCAGCAGCCTCTGGCGCCGGTGCGGTGGGATTGGGGGTTGGCCGACAGCGCGAGATGCACACCGGTGACGTCGTGGCCGGCCTCGGCGATGCGGGCGGCGGCCACCGCTGAATCGACGCCGCCCGACATGGCGGCAAGCACACGCAATCCCATGACTCATCCAGCGTACTGTCCGGGCGGGAGTGCGCGACCATGGCATGGGTCTGGAAGGATTCGTCCATGCGACTGTTCGGGCGCAAAGACGCAGACGAAAGGGCGGGCCAGGGGGAAGCGGCCATCGCCGGATTCTGGACCTGGTGGCAGGAGAACAGGCCGCGGCTGGAGGCGATGATGGCCTCCGGCGAGACCGGCGAGCTGGAGGAGCTGCTGGCGGCCCCGGTCGCCGCGATGGATCCGGCGCTGGTCTGTGAGGTGGCGCCGGGCAAGGAGGCCGCGCACGCCCTCGTGGTGACCGCGGAGGGCGACGCCGAGCTGCGCCCGCTCGCCCACCGCTGGGCCAAGGCGGCGCCGCCGGCCGACCTGCTGTGGGAGTTCCACCCGTCGCGCCAGGCCGACCCGCGCGCCGCCGAGCGCACGATCGACGTCGGCGAGTACACGGTCGGGATCGACAGGATGACGCTCGGGCTGCGCGTGCCGCGCAATCAGGCCAGGGTCGACGTGGCCGCCTACCATCCGGTCTTCGGCGAGCTCGACCCCGAAGACCGGATGCAGACCGCGCTGCGCGCCCTCGACGCGCTGCTCGGCGAGGACGAGGTGGCCCGGTGGGTGGGCGAGATCACGGCGGTCGCGTTCGAGCCGATCGACGCCGTCGCGGCCGTCCACCTGCCCGCCGTGGTCGCCGACGTGGCCTCGGGGATCGGCGAGGACGAGTGGGTGCTGCTGGAGGGGCAGGCCGGCGGCAAGCCACTGGCGGCCACCGCCCGCTACCCGCTGCGGCCGGTCGATCATCCGCTGTGCGACGAGCACATCGCCATCACGCTCCCGTACGCCGAGCGCGACGAGCAGGACCTGCCCGCGGGCGGCTCGCTGGAGGCGCTGCGCGACCTGGAGGAACGGCTGACCGCACGCCTGGGCGAGCACCCCGCCGACGCGCTGCTCGCGGTGCACCTGAGCGCCGACGGCCACCGCGTCATCCACGTCTACGCCGACCCGGACGCCGGCGCCGCCGCGATCGCCAAGGAGCTGGCCTCGGGCTGGCGGGAGGGCAAGGCGCTGGTGGACGTCTCACGCGACCCGGCCTGGACGGCCGTCGCCCCGTTCCTCACCTGACGTCCGCTGACGTCCGCCCCGGTGCCGGCCCGGCTGAGGCGGTCTCATGAGCGCCCCCGTGCCGGCCCGGCTGAGGCGGCCTCATGCGGAGCCACCCCTGACCACCTCATGCGGAGCCGGTCCCGGCCGCCTCATGCGGAGCCGCCCCTCACCGCCTCATGTGGAGCCGGCCCTGCATGTGACCCTCATGACGGGCCGCCCACGGCCGCGCGGGTCAGCCGAGGCCGGCGCGGCGGGCGCGCTCCACGGCGGCCGGCAGCACCTCGATGAGGCGGTCGATGTCGTCGCGCGTGGAGGTGTGGCCCAGCGTGAAGCGCAGCGAGCCGCGCGCGGCGGCCGCGTCGGCGCCCATGGCGAGCAGCACGTGGGACGGCTGCGCGACCCCGGCCGAGCAGGCCGACCCGGTGGAGCACTCCACGCCCTTGGCGTCGAGCAGCATGAGCAGCGCGTCGCCCTCGCAGCCGGGGAAGGAGAAGTGGGCGTTGCCGGGCAGCCGGTCGTCTGGGTCGCCGTTGAGCACGGCGTCGGGCACGACCTCGCGTACCCGTCTGATCAGCTCGTCGCGCAGCTCCGACAGGCGGCGGGCGAGCGCCTCCTGCTCGCGTACGGCGACGCTGACCGCGGCGGCGAACGCGGCGATGCCGGGCACGTCGAGCGTGCCGGAGCGCACGTCGCGCTCCTGACCGCCGCCGTGCTGCACGGACACCGGCGTCAGCCCCCTGGCCAGCAGCAGCGCGCCGACCCCGACAGGACCGCCGACCTTGTGGCCGCTGATGGTGATCGCATCGGCGCCCGAGCCGGAGAACGACACCGGAAGCTGCCCGACGGCCTGCACGGCGTCGCTGTGGAACGGGATGCCGTGGTCGTGGGCGATGGCGGCCAGCACCTGGACGGGCTGAACGGTGCCGACCTCGTTGTTGGCCCACATGACGCTGATCATGGCGACGTCGTCGGGGTCGCGCTCGATGGCGGCGCGCAGCGTCTCGGGGTGGACCCGGCCGAGCTCGTCGACCTCGAGCAGCTCGACCTCGGCGCCCTGGCTGCCGGCCAGCCAGTGGGCGGGGTCGAGCACGGCGTGGTGCTCGACGGAGCTGATGAGCACGCGGCGGCGCGGGCGGCGCGCCCAGTAGAGGCCCTTGACCGCGAGGTTGTCGGCCTCGGTGCCGCCCGAGGTGAAGACGACCTCGCTCGGCCGCGCGCCGAGCGCGTCGGCTATCGTTTCCCGTGACTCCTCGACCACCCTGCGTGCCTGACGACCGGCCGCGTGCAGCGAGGAAGCATTTCCCACGCGTTTGAGTTGAACCGTCATGGCCTCGATCGCTTCGGGCAGCATGGGGGTGGTCGCCGCGTGATCAAGATAGGCCGACGGTCTGGTCACCCGTTCAGGGTATCTCGTTTGCGACTGTACCGTCCGGACGGTACAGTAGAGGTATGCGAAGGGACGAGCTTTTGGACGCGGCGGAGGAGATCCTCTGCGACCAGGGCTCGACCGCGCTCACCCTGGCCGCGGTGGCCGAACGGGCGGGCGTCAGCAAAGGTGGCCTGCTGTATCACTACGGCTCCAAGGAAGCCCTGATCAAGGGCATGGTGGAGCGGCTGATCGACGACTTCGACGAGCTGGTGGCCGCCCAGACGGGCGCGACCTACACCGAGCGCTACCTGGCCGCCACGCTGGCCGCCGTGCGCTCCGGCCGCCTGCGACGCTGGGCCGTCGTCACGGGGGCGTCGGGCAACGTGCTGCTGCTCGCTCCGCTCCGCGAGGCGATGGCCCGCTGGCACCGCGAGGGGCTGGACGACGAGCCCGATCCGCTGGCCTCCCAGGTCGTCCGGCTGGCGTGTGAAGGGCTGTGGGACGTCGCCAGCCACGACCCCGAGCTCTACAGCGAAGAGGACCTTCAGGCCCTGGAGCGCCGCCTGACGGCGATGCTCGCTCCGAGCTGACCCGCCGCCCCGGCGCGCCGCCACGACTGACGCCTCGTCGTGCCCTCGTGGCGGGCGCCGCCGGCTCATCCCCCTTCACCCCCCTTCACCCCCTTCATCCCCCCAAGGGCGCCTTCAGGGGCGCCCGCTTTGACGTGCGCCGTGCCGGATTCCGGTGCGGCGCTCGGCATGCCGAAACGCGGCCCCTGCCTGCTGCCGGGCCTGCGGCTCCGGCATGCCCGCAAGCAGTGACCCAAGACGTACACGTACGACGACTTCAGTGAGGTGTGGCCTTATGACCCGCGAGCTGAGGAGTGCCCGTTACGGGGCGGTCCTCACCTTTGTCCTTGCCGGCCTGATGGTGGGCACGATGACCGTGCGCATCCCCGCCCTGACCGACAAGCTCGGCCTCTCCGAGGCCATGGTCGGGACGATCCTGCTGGCATGGGGCCTGGGCGCCCTGGTGACGATGCAGTCCATGCGGCGCGTCATGGCGCGCGTGGGCAGCCGGGCGGTGTTGCGGGCAGGTGGTCCACTGACGGCGCTGAGCCTCCTCGGCGTGGGCCTCGCTCCCGACCTGCCGCTGCTGCTGACGGCCGTGGTGTTGTTCGGCATGGCGTTCGGCGTCATGGACGTCGCCATGAACGCCCAGGGCTCGGCCGTCGAGCAGGCCTACCGGCGGCCACTGATGAACGGCATGCACGCCGGCTGGTGCGTGGGCGCCATCTCGGCGGGCGCGCTCGGCAGCCTCGCGATCGCCGCAGGACTGCCGTTCACCACGCACGTCACGCTGATCGCGCTGCTCGCGCTGCCGGTCATCGCGCTGCTCGGCCGTACGTACCTGCCGGAGCGGCCCGCCGTGGCCACGGCGGCGCAGGGGCGGCGCCGCATGCCGCCGGTCGTCTACCTGCTGGGCGCGATCATGTTCTTCGCGTTCATGGTCGAGGGCACCGTGGCCGACTGGAACGGCCTCTACATGCGCAACGAGCTCGGCGCGCCCGAGGCCGTCGCGGCGCTCGGCTACCCGGTGTTCGAGGTGGGCATGCTCATCGCCCGCGTGACCGGTGACCGGCTGCGGGTCAGGTTCGGGGTGCGCGGCATGCTCACCGTGTCGGGCGTCGCGACGGCCGGGTTCTTCTCGGTCGTGCTGCTCGCCCCCGCCGCGATGGTCGCCGTGCCGGCGATGTTCTTCGTCGGGCTCGGCGTGGCGACGATCTCGCCGCTGACGCTGTCGCTTGCGGGCACCGCGACCGACGCGCCCGGCCCGGCGATCGCGCAGGCCGGCGCCATGGGCTACGCGGGGCTGCTGCTCGGCCCCGTGGTGATCGGGTTCCTGTCGGACGCGGCCGGCCTGCGTACGGCGCTGAGCATCGGCGTGGGTCTCGGCGTGCTGATCGCGCTGGCCGCGCGCCTGCTCCCGCACGGCGAGCCGGCCCAGGTGACCCGCCTGCCGGAGCCCGAGCCCGAGCCTGAGCCCGAGCCGGTCAGGGCCGCCGCCTGAGAGTTCTCTGTGGATCGGCGCGGGCGGCCTGGCATCTCGCCACATGCGCCGCCCGCGCTCACAGAGAACTCACAGAAACCCTCAGAGCGCCTCCAATCAGCCGCTTCAGGCTGGATCGCATGATCCAGCTCAATGGACTGACCAAGCGCTACGGCGAGACCGTCGCTGTGGACCACCTCACCTTCACCGTGCAGCCGGGCCTGGTCACCGGCTTCCTCGGTCCCAACGGCGCCGGCAAGAGCACGACCATGCGGATGATCATGGGCCTCGACCTGCCCACGTCCGGCACGGTCACGATCACCGGCCGGCGCTACCACGAGCTGCGGCACCCGTTGCGCACGATCGGCGCCATGCTGGATGCGCGGGCCGTGCACCCGCGGCGGAGCGCGTACAAGCACCTGCTCTACCTGGCGCAGTCGAACGGCATCCCGGAATCCCGCGTCGGCGAGGTGCTGGAGCTGGTCGGCCTGGCGGACGCGGCGGACCGGCCGGCCGGCGGATTCTCCCTCGGGATGGGCCAGCGGCTGGGCATCGCCGCCGCCATGCTCGGCGACCCTCCGGTGCTGCTGCTCGACGAGCCGATCAACGGGCTGGACCCCGAGGGCGTGCTGTGGGCGCGCAACCTCATGCGCGGGTGGGGCGCCGAGGGACGCACCGTGCTGGTCTCCAGCCATCTCATGAGCGAGATGGCGCTGACCGCCGACCGGCTGGTGGTGATCGGCAGGGGACGGCTGCTCGCCGAAGGCGACATCGCGGACTTCACCGCGAGGGGGTCGGTCGTGGTCGTCCGTACGCCCGACGCCGGTCACTTCGCCCGGCGGCTCGCGCTCGCGGGCGCCTTCGTCGAGCCGGGAGAGACCGGCGAACTGCTCGTCAAAGGCATGTCACCGCCCGATGTCGGCAGGCTGGCCGCGGCCGAGAACGTCACGCTCTACGAGCTGAGCATCCGAGAGCCCTCACTGGAGGAGGCATTCATGGAACTGACCCGCGACGCCGTCGAGTGGGGTGCGGCCCGATGATCGACGCAGGAGCGCTCAAGGCCGAGTGGACCAAGTTCAGCAGCCTCCGGGCGACCATGGCGCTGTCGGTGGCGGCGGTGCTGGTGTCGGGCCTGTTCGGCTGGATGTTCTCCAACGCCGCCGCCGCCGAGTACGCCACGCTCACCCCGCAGGAGCGGCTCGGCTTCAACCCCGTCGAGCTGGGCATGCGCGGCATCTTCCTGGTCCAGGTGCTGCTCGCGGGCCTGGGGGCGCTGATCGTCTCCACCGAGTACGGCTCGGGCACCATCACCGCGAGCATGGCCGCCGTCGGCAGGCGCGGCCGGCTGCTGGCCGCCAAGGCCGGCATGACGGTGCTGAGCGCCCTGCCGGTGAGCGTGGCCTCCATCGTCCTGATGTTCACGGTCAGCCAGAGCACGCTGGCGGCGGGCGGCGCCCCGGCCGCGACCCCGGGCGATACGACGGCGATTCAGCTGCTGCTCGGCGGGCCGATCGTGCTGACGCTGATCTCGCTGTTCGGGCTGACACTCGGCGTGCTGCTGCGCAGCACGGCCGCCGCGGTCAACTTCTCCGTCGTCTTCCTGCTGTTGCCCATCCTGTCGGGCGTGATGCCGGGCTTCCTGCAGGTGGTCGTCAGGTTCTTCTGGCCCAACGCGGCGCCGTTCCAGGCCATGTACGGAGCGGAGAACGTGCCTGATTTGTTGGGATATGGGCTTATTGTGGCGTTTGTCGTGGTCATGCTGGCAGCGGCCTACGTCCGGTTCACCCGGAAGGACGCCTGATTAGTGTGAGATCGGGAGGTGGCTCACATGGCCGAGCGGCTGCTGGTGGTCGATGACGAGCCCACCGTCAGAGAGCTGCTCTCGGCGACGCTGCGCTTCGCGGGCTTCACCGTGAGCTCGGCCGCCGACGGCCTGCAGGCGCTGGACGAGGCCCGGCGCGACCCGCCCGACCTGGTGCTGCTCGACGTGATGCTGCCCGACCTCGACGGCTTCGAGGTGCTGCGCAGGCTGCGTGCCCTGCCCAGGGCCGGCGGTCGTCCCGGCCCCGTGCCGGTGCTGTTCCTGACCGCGCGCGACGCCAAGGCCGACAAGGTCAACGGGCTGCGGCTGGGCGGCGACGACTACGTCACCAAGCCGTTCGACCTGGAAGAGCTGCTGGCCAGGATCCGCGCCATCCTGCGGCGCACCGGCGGGACCCCCGACGATCACACGCTGGTGGTCGGCGACCTGGAGCTCGACCCCGAGGGCCACCAGGTCACCAGGGCAGGACGTCCGGTACGCCTGTCGCCCACCGAATACCGGCTCCTGCACCACCTGATGCTCAACGCGGGCCGCGTACTGCCGAAGGCGTCCATCCTCGACGCCGTGTGGCGCTACGACTTCGCGGGCGACACCAGCATCGTCGACACCTACATCAGTTACCTGCGCCGCAAGCTCGACACCGGCGACTCGCCCAAGCTGATCCACACCGTGCACGGGGTCGGCTACGTCCTGCGGCGGCCGAAGCCGTGAGAGGGCTTCTGCGCGGGCTCTCGCTGCGCGCGCGGCTGCTCGCCATCACGGTCCTGCTGCTGGTCGCGGGGCTGGCGCTGATCGGTTCGGTGTTCGTACGGCAGCTCGAAACGCAGCTCATGGCCCGCACGGACGCCCAGCTCACGCCCATGGGCACGGCCATGTCGATGGTGCCGCCCGAGCTGGCCTCCGCGCTCGGCTCCCGGCTCGGCGGGGCGGGGACCGTCTTCACCGGCCTCGACCTCGCCACCCAGGGGTACGCGGCCTACCTCGCGCCCGACGGCCGCGTGCTGCGCGCGTACGGCGGCGCCGCCGGCATCGCCTGGCCCCGCCTCGACACGGCCGGCATCGCCCAGCGCGACGGGCGGCCGTTCACCGTGCGGGACGCGGACGGCACGGAGTGGCGGGCGGTGGCGCTGCCGGCCCGGCGGGCCAGCGCCGAGTTCGCGTACACGGGCGTGGTGGCGGCGGTGTCGCTGGACGGCCTGCGCTCCACCGTCGATCGCATGCGGGCCGTCTGCCTCGTCGCCGGGGCGATCCTGCTCGCCGTACTCGCCCTGGCGGGCGGCCTGGCCATCCGCGCCGGGCTCGCCCCGCTGCGGCGGGTGGAGGAGACCGCGGCCGCCATCGCCGGCGGCGACCTGTCCAGACGCGTACCCGAGCCGGGACCGCCCACCACCGAGGTCGGCCGCCTGGCCCGCTCGCTCAACACGATGCTCGCCCAGATCGAGCAGGGCGTCGCCGCCAAGGTCGACTCCGAAGCGCGCATGCGCAGGTTCGTCGCGGACGTCAGCCACGAGCTGCGCACGCCGCTCTTCGGCATCAAGGGCTTCTCCGAGCTGTACCGCATGGGCGGTATCGAGGCCGCGACCGCGCTCGCCCGCATCGAGAGCGAGTCGGGGCGGCTCGCCAAGCTGGTCAACGACCTGCTGCTCCTGGCCGGCATCGAAGAGGACGACGGGCCCGGGCTTGAGCTGACCCCCATGGACCTCCGTACGCTCGCCGCCGACGCCCGCCACGACCTCACCGCCCTCGACCCCACCCGCCCCATCACCTTCACCGGCCCCTCCGGCGGGCCCGCCGCCACCGCACCCGTCCTGGGCGACGAGGCCCGGCTGCGGCAGGTCGTCAGCAACCTCGTCGGCAACGCCGTCACCCACACCCCCGCCGGCACACCGGTCAGAATCGGGGTGGGCACGGAGGGCGGCGACTCGGTGCTGATCATCGAGGACCAAGGCCCCGGGCTCGCCCCCGAGGAGGCGGCCCGGGTCTTCGACCGCTTCTACCGCGCCGACGCCTCCCGCGCCCGCGCGACGGGCGGCGCGGGGCTGGGGCTGGCGATCGTCCGCTCGATCGTGGCCGCCCACGGAGGCCGTGTCGACCTCCGCACCGCCCCCGGCCAAGGCGCCGCCTTCACCATCCGCCTCCCCACCACCACCCCCTGACCCCTCGCTCCGCACACGAGCGCCACCCTCCCGGCTGAGGACCCGCCGGGACGCTCGCACCACTACCCCCGGGCAGGCGGCCACGCGGCCAGGCGCGCACCGCAACGCGACCACCAGCGGCGTGGCCGCGACGCGGGCACATCCGGCCCGGGCTCGGAGCGTGGGCACACCGCCGGACGGCGAAAGCGGGCCCCTGCCGGCCGCCGGCAGCAGGCACTCATCGGGCGCTTGAAGCGGACCCGCCACCGAGCTGGACCACCTCCGAGCAGCGAGCCGGACCCACCACCGAGCAGCGGGCCGGACCCACCACCATCGGGCCAGACCCACCACCGAGCAGCGAGGGGTCCCACTACCGGGCAAGCGAAAGGGCCGGGGTGACAGGCCCCGGCCCTTTCCACGTGCGCTACTTGCGCTTCTTGATCTCTTCCGTGAGCTGCGGGACCACCTGGTGGAGGTCGCCCACCACGCCGTAGTCGGCCAGCTCGAAGATCGGCGCCTCCGGGTCCTTGTTGATGGCGACGATCGTCTTGGCCGTCTGCATGCCGGCCCGGTGCTGGATGGCGCCGGAGATGCCGGCCGCGATGTAGAGCTGCGGCGAGACGGTCTTGCCCGTCTGGCCCACCTGGAACTGGTGCGGGTACCAGCCGGCGTCGGTGGCGGCGCGGGAGGCGCCGACGGCGGCGCCGAGCGCGTCGGCGAGCTCTTCGATGACGGCGAAGTTCTCGGCGGAGCCGACGCCGCGACCGCCGGAGACGACGATGGCGGCCTCGGTCAGCTCGGGACGGGCGCCCTTCTCCTGCTTGACGCGCTCGACGACGCGGGCGGCCTTGGCGGCGTCGGAGAGTGCGACCGTGACCTCCTCCTCCGCGCCCGCGCCGGCGGACGGGACGGGAGCGGTGGAGTTGGGACGTACGGCGATGATCGGCGTACCCTTGCGGACCCTGGAGTGCACGTTGATACCGCCACCGAAGATCGACTGGTCGGCGACGAAGCCCTCGCCGACCCCGACGGCGTCGGTGATGACGCCGGAGTCGGTCTTGATGGCCAGCCGGCCGGCGATCTCCTTGCCCTCGGCGGTGGCGGCGATGAGCACGCCGGCCGCCGACTTCTCCGTGACGAGCTTGGCGAGCAGCTCGGCCTTGGGGGCGACGACGTGGTCGACGAGGTCGCCGGAAGCGGCCACGTAGATCTTTTCTGCGCCATATTCGGCGAGGCGGGCCTTGGCCTCGGGCGTGAAGCCGGGGCCGGCCCAGACGGCGGCGGGCGTGCCGAGGGTGCGGGCCAGGGTCAGCAGTTCGAGCGTGACCTTCTTGACCTCACCGTCGACCTGCTCGACGAGAACGAGAACGTCCGACATATCAGTTAAACCCCCCGTTCTCAGATGAACTTCTTGGATGCCAGGAAGTCGGCCGTCTTCACGCCGCCGTCGCCCTCGTCCTTGACGATCGTGCCGGCCGCGCGCGGCGGGGCGGGGGCGAAGTCGACCACCTCGGACCAGGCGGCACCCAGGCCCACCTGGCCGGGGTCGATGGAGGCGTCGCCGATGGCCAGCGTCTCGACCGGCTTCTTCTTGGCCGCCATGATGCCCTTGAACGACGGGTAGCGAGGCTCGTTGATCTTCTCGACCACGGAGACCACGGCGGGCAGCGTGGCCTCGACCCGGTCGTAGCCGTAGTCGGCCAGCCGCTGCACCGTGATGGTGCCGTCCTGGATGTCGACCTTGTTGGCGAGCGTGAGCTGCGGCGCGCCGAGCCGCTCGGCGAGCATGGCGGGCAGCATGCCGGTGCGGGCGTCGGTCGACTCGGAGCCCAGGATGACCAGGTCGAACCCGATCTTCTTGAGCACCTGGGCCATCGCGTACGAGGTGGACAGCGCGTCGGAGCCGTGCAGCGCGTCGTCGCTGAGGTGGACGGCCTTGTCGGCGCCCATGGCCAGGGCCTTGCGGATGGTCTCGGTGGCCTTGGCGGGGCCCATGGTCAGGACGGTGACCTCACCGCCGTGGGCCTCCTTGATCCTCAGCGCCTCCTCGACCGCATACTCGTCAAGCTCGTTGACCACGCCGTCGGCGGCGTCCCGGTCGAGCGTGTTGTCATCGGACCGCAGCTTGCGCTCGGTCGCCGTGTCGGGGACCTGCTTCACGCAGACGACGATGTTCATGGCCGGTGGCCGACCTCCCGTAGTTCGCGTGCGCCTCCGCCTCGTTGCGGCGGCGCCGAATCCATCTGTCCAGACTGCCAGGTGCCCCGGGGGCATCCGACAGAGGGTCTGCCGTGGTTTCGCCGTTATGTTACCCATGGGTAGCTTTCGCGCAAACCGGCACGAAAGCTCTCCCCACCATACCGAACTTTATTCGGTCAGCACCTGTGACATCTCTTACGCCGACAGCAGGAAGACGATCCCGACCACCAGCGCCGTGACCCCGAACAGGGCCAGCGTGAACGTGCTGAACCACGCCGCGAGCCCGAAGCACAGCCCCACCGTCCCCGCCACGGCGACCAGATCGGCGATCATCCGGCCGCGCCGGTAGGGACTCTTCGACAACAGCGCCACGCCCGCGTCGATCACCACGGCCAGCGAGTACGCCGCCAGCAGGAACAGCGACACCTCGGGCAGCGGCTCCCGCGCCGCGGCGGCCAGCAGCGCCACGAACAGCGCCGACCCGGTCAGCCACCACCTGCGCACCTTCTCCCGGTGCCTGGCCCTGGACTCCTCCACCGACCGCCGGTACTGCTCCTTGCCCGGCCGCCACTCCCTGGTGGCCATTTCGTCCTGCTCGGACGCACGGGACCGTGCGGGCATCGGGCGGGGCGAGGGCATCTGGGCGACGGGCTCCACACCGAGCCGGTCGCAGATCTCCGCGGCCGTGGGCCGCTTGGCCGGATCGGTGGACAGGCACGCGCGTAACAGCGGCTCCAGCCAGTCGGGCACGCCCTCCAGGTCGGGCGGGTGGTGCACGACGCGGTAGGCGACGGCGGAGGCGGGCCCCTGTCCGTACGGCTGCCGCCCGGTGGCCGCGTACGCGAGCGTCGCGCCGAAGGAGAACACGTCGGCCTCCATCCCGGCGGGCCGCCCTTCCAGCACCTCGGGCGCGAGGTAGCCGGGCGTGCCGACGACCGCCCCCGAGGCGGTGACGGACAGCGAGTCGAGCGCGCTGGCGATGCCGAAGTCGATGACGACCGGCTCGCCCTCGGTCACGATCACGTTGGCCGGCTTGAGGTCGCGGTGGATCACGCCCGCCTGGTGCATGGCCTGCAGCGCGTCGGCCAGCCCGGCGGCCAGCCGCCGCAGGTCGGCGACCGGCACGGGCACCGCGCTGAGCGGGCGGCCCTGCACGTAGCGGGTGACGATGTACGGGCGATCGCCTTCGAGTGAGGCGTCGAGCACCTCGGCGATGTGCGCCCCGCCGACCCTGCGCATGGTCTCGACCTCGCGGGCCAGCCGCGCCAGCGCCGCGCTGTCGGCGGCGACGTGGGGGTGCAGGACCTTGACCGCGACCGTGCGCCCCTCGGGGTCAAGCGCCAGGTGCACCTCGCCGAAGCCGCCTGACCCGAGACGGGAGAGAAGCTCGTACGGGCCGAGGTGCTCGCTCATACTTCCTCTCTCCCCCCGTGGGACCAGGCGGACACTCAGGACCAGAAGTTCAGGAAGCTCAGCCCCAGACCGTCCATCAGGCTGCCGATCAGGCCCGTGATCAGACCGATGGTGCTCTGCCTCGCGTCGCTGGCGAGGTCGTCGATGACCGACTCGGGCGCCCGCCACGGGTACCAGTCGGTCGGCTGCCCCATCGCGAACATCACCGCGAACAGCGCCGCGGTGCCCACCAGCAGGACCGCGACGAGCGCCGCGCCGGGGCTGCGCAGCATGCCGGTGAGCGAGCGGGTGACGGCCCTGCGCGGCGCGCCGCCGCCGGGCAGCACGAACAGGCCGGCGGCGAAGGCGCCCGCGGCGTACGCGGCCGCCTCGTTGACGGTCATCGACCCGGCCCAATAGAGCACGCCCCAGACGCACACGCCGAACAGCAGCGCGAGCGGCACGTGGACGACCGTGACGAGCGCCGATTTGATCAGCGCCCATGGCGTGCCGACGAGGACGAGCAGCGGGTCGGCGGCGCTGCTGCCGCGTATCTGCCGCCGCTTGACCATGTCGCCGAACAGGTATTCGCCGATGCGCAGCACGAGCGCGAGCGCGACGGCGATGGCGCCCGCCACGACCGGCATCACCACCGACAGCGCCACCAGCGTGACCAGCAGCAGCAGCCCCGTGACCTGGGCACCGAACAGGTAGCGCTTGCGCTCGGCGGGCGGGGTGTACTGCGGCGGCGGCGGGTAGGGCCTGGCCTGCGCCGGGGCGCTCTGCGGCGGCGCGGGGTAGCCGGCCACGCGCTGGTCGGGGCGCGGCGCGGGCGGCCTGGCCGCCGCCGGCGCGGGGATGTAGGGAGGCGGACGCTCTTCACGCCTCGTGGGCGTCAGCGGCGGGCGCTCCTCGCGCCTGGTCGGCGTCGGTGACGGCGCGGGCGGCGGTGCGGGCTCGCCGTACTCGACCGGCGGCAGCAGGTCGGAGAAGGTGTCCATGGTGCGGGTGCGGTCGGTCAGCCGCTTGGTGCCCGTCGGGCCGTCGAAGGACGCCTCGTTGAACGTCGTCACCGACGGGTCGAGCTGGTTGGCCATGCGCAGCAGCTCGGGCGCGGTGGGCCGGGCCGCGGCGTCGACCTGCAGCGCCTTGCTGAGCCAGCCGCGCAGCCAGACCGGCGCCTTGTCGAGCTGCGCCCGCCCTTCCATGATGTTGAAGCAGACCGACTCGAACGTCCCCGTGCCGAACGGCGGCGCCCCCGTGGCGGCGAAGAACACGGTGGAGGCCAGCGCGTGCACGTCGGCCGCCTGGGTGATGTCGGAGTCGCGGATGATCTCGGGGGCGAGGTAGCCGGGCGTGCCGACGAACATGCCGGTCTGGGTCAGCCGGGTGGCGTTGACCAGGTGGGCGATGCCGAAGTCGATGACCAGCGGCTCGCCGTCGACCAGCATGACGTTGGACGGCTTGAAGTCGCGGTGGATCACGTCGGCGGCGTGGATGGCCACGAGCGCCTGGCACAGCCCCTGGGCGAGCCTGATGACCTGGCGGGCCTCCAGCGGCCCCTCGGTCAGGACGGTGTCCTCGAGCGTGCGGCCGGGCGCGAACCGGGTGACGATGTACGGCTGGCCGCCCACCAGCTCGGCGTCGATGACCTCGGCGACGTAAGGGCTGCGCACCCGCCGCATGGTCTCGACCTCGCGGGTGAGCCGGTCGCGCGCCTTGAGGTCGGCGGCGACGTGGGGATGCAGGACTTTGATGGCGACTTCCCGGCCCTCGCCGTCGAGACCGAGGTGGACGACCCCCATGCCACCTTCGCCGATCTTCCTGACCAGGCGGTAGGGCCCGAGGCGTTCTGGTGCTTGGGTGTTCATCGCCACCTTCCCCGCGTCATCCCCCCGAATTCCCCCTCAGTCCTTCCAGTTGCTCCACCACGAAATCGACGTTCAGTGGAGTCCATACCCCAGCCCCCTCTGGCTTGTCCCCGAACGTGCCGTAGGCGAGGATCAGCGAGAGCGCGGCCGCGACCACCAGCACCCCTGCCATCACCATCGCCGCTGTTCTCGAGGGTACGAGCGATGAGAGCGTTCTGCGCATCTGTTTGCCCGGACCTTCGACTCCGGGGCCCGCGCAGAGGGTCCACAGGGCGATGGAGGCACCCCAGGACAGGGCGTAGTAGGGACTCATGTGGACCACCACGGTGAGCAGCAGCGTCACCGGCAGCCCGAGTATCAGCGCGTAGAGCGTGAGCGCCAGCGTGATGCCCGCCGACTTGGCGAGCACGGCGGGGAAGGCGAGCACCCTGACCACGTCGAGCGCCGCCGCTCCCGCGGCCCTGCGGGCCACGAGCTGCGGCTGCGCCAGGTCGGCCGCGCGCAGCAGGATCACCGCGGGCAGCGCGACGGCCGCCACGATGACGGGCGCGAGCACGGCCGCCACGATCATCAGGACCAGCAGCATGGCCGCGGAGATGCCGTACGCGCGGGAGCGCTGCAGCACCTTGCCCGGCGGCACGCTCGGGACGTACGGCTCCCGCATGGTGCTCGGGTCGGACTGCGGCGGCACATACGGTGGCTGCTGCGCCGGGATGTAGGGCGGCGGCTGCAGCGGCACCGGGTTGGGCCGCGCGTACTCGGGCGGGCCCGCGTTGGGCCTGCTCAGGTCGGGCCGGCTCCCGTGGGGCGCCGCCGCGGCGTGCGGAAAAGGCCCCGCCTGTGGAGGCACGGCGTTGGGCCCGCTCGCGCTCGCAGGCAGGGCGTTGGGCCCGCTGGTGCGCGGGGGCACCGCGTGGGGGCCGCTCGTGGCCGGCGGCGCGACGGGAGGCGGGCCGGGCGGCCCGGCGTGGGGAAGCGCGTTGGGCTGGCTCGTGCCGGACGCCGGCGGCTGCAGCAGCCGCCGGAACTCGGGCGAGTCGGGGCGTACGCGCCGGGTGGGCACGTCGCCCTCGCTCGGCGGCGGCACGGGCGGGCTCTGCTGGAAGCCCTGCTGCGGCACGCCCTGGGACGGCCCGCTCTGCGATGGCGCGGCGGCGCCCTGCGGCGGCTGGGCGGCCGCCTCGCGCTGGATGCGCCGCAGCTCCTCGGGCGAGACCCGGCGGGTCGGCCACGGGTCGCCCTGGTCGGGCAGCAGCGAGACGTACTGCTGCTCGGGCTGCGACGGCGCGGGCGTGCCCGCCTGGTCCTGGCTCTCGATCAGCCGCTGCGGCGTCACCGGCGGCGTGGAGATGTCGTAGGACGGCTTGTCGGCGACACGCGGCGGGGCCGCCTTGTACGCGTCGGGGTGCGGCACCGTGGAGATCTCCTCGGGCGCGCCGCCCGGCGGCGGCTTGGGCAGCATGCGCGCAGTCTGCTCGGCCAGCTCGGCGGCCTTGGGCCGCTTGGCGGGATCGCGCGAGAACGCGGCCTTGAGCAGCGGCTGCAGCTCGGGCGGCGCGGCGCTGATGTCGGCCTTGCCCGCGGTGATGTTGTAGAAGATCATCTCCAGCGTGCCCTTGCCGAAGGGCGGCTGGCCCGTGCAGGCGTAGAGCATGGTGCCCGCCCACGCGTGGATGTCGACCTCCGGCCCGGCCTCCTGGCCCTCGATGATCTCGGGCGCGAGGTAGCCGGGGGTGCCGATGAACATGCCGGTCTGCGTCAGCCGCGTGGCGTCGACCGCCTGGGCGATGCCGAAGTCGATCAGCACGGGCTCGCCGTCGAGCAGCAGCACGTTGCCGGGCTTGAGGTCGCGGTGGATCACGCCCACCGAGTGGACGGCGGCCAGTGCGGTCGCCACGCCGTGCGCCACCTTGACCAGCGCGGGCAGGTCGAGCGGCCCGTCGTCCTTGACGATCTCGTCGAGCGGCCGGCCGGGGACGTAGCGGGTGACGATGTAGGGGCGATGACCGGTGACGTCGGCGTCGAGGACCTCGGCGATGTACTCGCTGCGCACCCTGCGCATGGTCTCGACCTCGCGCGAGAGCCGCCGCCTGGCGACCTCGTCGCCGGCGACCTCCGCGCGCAGGACCTTGACCGCCACCTGCCGCCCCTGGGGGTCGACAGCGAGGTGGACAACGCCCATCCCGCCTTCACCGAGCCGCCTGAGCAGCCGGTAAGGGCCTAGTCGGTCATCGTTCATGGCATGAAGCACCATACCGGCTTAATCCCCGCCCACGAGATGAACCATGAGGCCACATTCCCACTCGTACAACGTCCACGAAGCCCTCTCCGGTTTCCCAAACGACGGTCTCGAATCGGCCTCGATTTCGTCGTTCAGCCGGCCAGGGTGAGCACCTCTGCCTGCTTCAGCCCGGCCAGCGTGGCACCGGAGACGGCGAGCTTCGACCTGCGCACCCCGCTGCCGATCACGACCCGCGGATGCTCGGCGACCCTGGTGTCCACCAGGATCGGCCACTCTTCGGGCAGGCCGACGGGGGTGATGCCGCCGTACTCCATGCCGGTGAGCTCCACCGCGTCGGCCATCGGAGCGAAGCTGGCCTTGCGGGCGCCGAGATGCCTGCGCACGACGCCGTTGACGTCGACCCGCATCGTCGCGAGCACCATGCAGGCGGCGTAGCGCGTCTCGCCGCCCCGCTTGGCCGCCACCACGACGCAGTTGGCCGACTCGTCCATGCCCACGCCGTAGCGCTCGCAGAACGCGGCCGTGTCGGCCAGCTCGGGGTCGATCTCGGCGACCTCGGCACCCTCCAGCTCGGGCACGGCGCGGGCCACGGGCTCGGCGAGGAGGTCGAGCCGCTCGGTCGCGGGCACCCACTGCAACGTCATCTCCCACTCCTTGGATCGCTTCTCCTGCCGAGCCTATTGCGGCCGTCAGAAGCAGCGTGCGGCGTCACGGCGACTGCAACACGCGCTGGTGCAGCTTGGTGACGACGGCGCGGGCCGACTCCATGGCCCCCGCCTGCCAGGCGATGAGATGGGTGAGCCAGTCGCCCGCGAAGTAGACCCTTCCGGCCGGGCGTTGCAGAAGAGTGAACGACGAATCAAAGGCGGGCCAGCGCACCCAGCCGCCCTCGATGTGCTCCTGCCGGTGCCAGGCGACGGAGGCGCTGGACAGGACGTTCTGTCGGTACTTCTCGCCGTGGATCTTCTTGCCCTGGGTGAGCGCCCTGCGCCTGCGGTCCTCGGGGCTGAGCGCGCCGTACAGCTCGGCCTCGGGGCCGGTGTTGTAGTAGCCGACGAGCAGGCCGCGCTCGGCGTGGTAGTCGTGCGAGGGGTACCAGATGTGGGTGATGTCGAGGTCGGTCTCGGTGACGCCGCCGTAGATGCGGTCCTCGCGCTCCCACCAGCGGGTGGCGTACTCCAGGCCGATCTTGCCGGCGGCGACCGGGGTCGGCTTGGCCAGCGCGCTGGTGACCTGGGGGCCGAGGTTGTGCGGGATCCTCGCGAGGATGTGCGGGGGCAGCGTGGCGATGCAGTAGTCGGCCTTCATCACGCCGCCGGTGTAGGCGACCTCGACGCCGTCGTCCATCGTGGTGATCTTGGTGACCTTGGCGCCGGTCTTGATCCGGTCCGTGCCGACGGCCTTCTGCAGCGCGGTGACGATCGCGTCCATGCCGCCGACGGGCTGGAACATGGGCGTGGCCTGCTCGAAGCCGAAGTCGTTGGTGATCGCCCTGCCGGTGCCCGCGGCCAGCACCTGGCGGAGGGTGCCGGGGCCGTCGAGCGGGGTGCCGGCGCCGACCGCGGGCCACTCGGCGAAGCCGCGCCGGTCGGAGCCGGTGTAGTCGAGCCTGGGTCCGAGGTCGCCGAAGCGCCTCAGGAACTCCAGCAGGCGCTCCTTGTCGTCCCTGGTGAGGGTTCTGTCCAGGGCGCCGGTGTCAGTGGCCTTCGCGAGGAGTTCGGCGACATATCCGTACATGTCGGCGCGGGCGGTGCGGGCCCGCATCGTCTTGCCGTTGACGTGCACGTACGCGGCGGCGTTGGAGTTGACGAACGTCTCGATGGGGACGCCCAGCTCGCGGCAGTAGTCGAGGGTGACCATCCACGGCGCGATACGGCCGGGGCCCGCGTTGAAGTAGACGCCCTCTCCGAACGTCACGTCCTGGGCCGGGCCGTTCAGCTCGGTCACGCGGTCGCCGCCGCGCAGCGTGAGGTTCCTGCCACCGGCCTTGGGCCTGGCCTCCAGCAGCGTGCAGTCGTAGCCGGCCTTGCCCAGCTCGTACGCCGCGGTGAGCCCCGCCACCCCGGCGCCCAGGATCACGACGCTGGCCGACGCTTTGCCGCGCAGCGTGAAGTCGCCCTCGCGCGGCGGCGTGAACTCCTTGTCCTGCCCGGTGGGCGCCAGGCCGAGCGCGCCCATGGCGGCGTACATGGCGCCCGCGCCGCCCGCCGCGCCGATCCCGACGAGCAGGCCGCGCCGGGTGAGCGCGCCGCCCTTACCGGCCCCTTTGCGCGTCTCCTTGACGGCTTCCTTGCCGCCGGTCTCGCCGTCAGCCATAGGGGCCGCTGCCGCACGCGACCTGGCCGCCGATCGTGGCGAAGATCCCGAACAGGGCCATGATCTGCGTGAAGTCGTCGGTGGTGAACTCGGTGTGGCGGGTCCCGGCGAGCTTGACGCCCGGCACGAGCGCGACGGCCGCGGCGATGGCGGTCGAGTTCCACTCCACGCCCAGCGTGTACGGCGGCTCCACGACGTACGGCGTGAAGTCGGTCAACCGGTTCAGCGCCCGCTCGGTGGCCTCACGGATCCTGGCCTGGGCCACGCTCGGCGGCAGCAGCTCGGCCGAGAACTTGTCGATGCCCTTCTTGACCGCCACGGTCTCGACGTCGCCGAGCAGCTCCCGGGCCTCCTCGCCGACCGCCTCGTCCCCGGTCACCAGCACCACGGGCACCCCGTGGAAGCCGGCGCACGCCGCGACCAGGCGGGTCTCGCCGCACAGTTCGCCGTTGAGGTAGACGTTCTGGATCTCCTTGCCCATCCACGTGTGGTTGAGCACGCCGTCGGGCACCCCGGCGCGGGCGTGGTAGCCGACGAAGCAGGCCGCCTGGAACGACCCGTCGAGTCCCTGCGCCATCCGCTGCGCCTTGCCGGGCCCCCTGACCAGGGTCGCCCTGGGGTCGAGCAGGTCGATCCTGAGGTTCTTGGTGGAGCCGTGGGCGTCGTTGACCAGCACGGTGCTCGCCCCGGCCGCGTACGCCCCCTCGATCGCGGCGTTCGCGTCGGCCGTCATCAGCTCGCAGCCGCGCTCGTAGCCGCGCTTGCCGGCGTGCATCTCCTCCGGATCGGTCAGCCCGGTCACGCCCTCCATGTCGACCGACAGATAGACCTTCACGCCGTCGCTCCACTCCCCCAGGTCTCCACCTGGCGCACTTCGGACTCCGTCATCAACCCGACGTTCGCCTCGATGAACGCGGCCGCCTGCGCGCGCCAAGGCTCCGGGATCTCCTCCAGCGCCGGCGGGTAGCAGTGGTCGAGCCAGCGCGTCGTCTCCTCGCTGACGTCGAAGTAGTCGAGCGCGGGGGCGAAGACGGTGTTCTCGATGCCGGGGACGCGGGCCAGGCCGTACTGGATCATCTCCTGGCCGCCGTACGGCGGCTTCTTGAGGTACTTCTTGACCGCGGGATGCTCGGGCTTCATCGGCGTGTTCAGCGGGCGGCGCTCCACGGCGGCCTGGATGAGCTCCTTGTAGAGGCACTTGCCGCAGTTGCGGCAGGGGCCGTCCACGCCGCGCAGGCACCAGCGCACCTGCTCGCGCAGCGGCGAGCCGAGCGCCAGCCGCATCGTGGTCGCCTCGCTGACCCCGCCGACGGGCAGCACGATGTGCACGCCCGCCGCCGCGAATAACCGCCCCCAGCGGCCGTGCGGCGCCCACATGGGGTTGTCGGGGGTGTAGCGCCACAGGTAGCGGCCGCCGCCGAGCCAGCGCGAGCCCATCTCGTAGCCGAACCCCAGGCCGCCGATGTCGAGCGCGTCGGCGAGCAGCAGCGCACCGGCGGCGACCGCGTGGTGCTCGGGGTAGCCGGGGCGCGGCTCGGCGAGGGTGTACTCCAGGTCGGATTCCACCACGGTCAGCTCGCGGCCGGTCTGGGCGGCCAGCTTGGCCAGCACGTCGGAGCGGTAGTGGGGCCAGCGGTTCGGCACGCGCGGATGCGCCACCCGGCGGAAGTGCACGAACGGCGCCTCCGGGTACATCGTCGCGGCCGCCACCGAGTCGGCGCCGCCGCTGTAGGAGATGGCCAGCCGCGACCCGGGACGCCGCCGCTCGGCGCCCACCGGGCCCGCCTCGACGCCCCAGCCGGCGTGCAGCGCCTCGGCCAGCTCGGCGGAGATCGCCCGGTCGAAGGTGACGCGCCTGCGCGTCCACGGGGCGACGACCGTCCAGGCGGCGACGGCGTACAGGTCGGGGTGTGCGTCCTCCGGGACCCCGCGGATCGAGCAGGAGTTGATGGCCAGCTTGATCGGGTACTCGTCGGAGGCCCTGCCGGTGATCTCGTCCTCGGGGTCGAGGCGGAAGCTCAGGTGCGCGGCGCCCGTCCAGGTCACGCGCACGGCTGCTCCTCGGCACGGCCCCGCTCGTCACGGCGCTCGTTCCGGCGCTCGTCTCGGAGCTGATCCTTGAGCTGGTCGATGGCCTGCCAGACGAGGACCTCGTTCTGCAGCACGCCGTCGAGCGCCTTGGCGGTCTCCTGGGCCAGGCGGTGGGTGTCGTCGATCTTCTTTTTGTCGATCACCGGCTGGCGGGCCTTGCGCAGCCGTTCGACCTCCTGCTGGAGGCGCTTGACCTCCTGCTGGAGGGTGGCCATCTCCCGCCGCAGCGTCTGGACCTCCCAGAGCGCGTCCTTGATGTCCTGCCGGTGATCGGCGATCGAGATGTAACGAGAGTCGAACCACGTGCGCACGGCCTTTTTGAGCCGCGCCGGGACCGGGACGCGCTTCATGGAAGGCCACCATAGTGGCAAACGAATCCACCTTTGGACGCCGGTAACCGGATGTTCTGGCTTCTGTTGGATATCCGCCCAGATAGGCCGCGAGAACGCTCAGCGACCGGTGAACTTCGGCTTGGTCCGCTCCGTGAACGCCCGCATGCCGATCTTGGCGTCCTCGGTGGCGAACATCCCCGAGAAGTGCAGCCGCTCGATCTCCAGGCCCGTCTGCAGATCGGTCTCAAGACCGTCGTCGATGGCCCGCTTGGCGGCGCGCAACGCGAAGGACGGCCCGCCGACGAAGGTGGCGGCCCACTCGAGCGCGGCGGTGTAGACCTGCTCGTCCGGCACCACCCGGTCGACCAGCCCGATGGCGAGCGCCTCGGCGGCATCGACGTGGCGGCCCGAGAAGATGAGGTCCTTCGCGCGGGACGGGCCGATCAGCCGGGGCAGGCGCTGGGTGCCGCCCGCGCCGGGGATGAGGCCGAGCTGCACCTCGGGCTGGCCCAGCTTGGCCGACTCGCCCGCCACCCGGAAGTCGGCGCACAGCGCGAGCTCGCAGCCGCCGCCCAGGGCATAGCCGGTGATGGCGGCGATGACCGGCTTGCCGATGCGGGCCACCGCGTTCAGCGCGCCCTGGAGGGTGGCGGAGTGCGCGGCCATGTCGGCGTACGACATGGTGGACATCTCCTTGATGTCGGCCCCGGCGGCGAACACCCGCTCACCGCCGTACAGGATCACCGCCTGCGCCTGCGGATCGGCGTCGATCAGCGTCGCCGCCTCGGCCAGCTCCCGCTGGACCTGGCCGTTGAGCGCGTTCATCTTCGGACGGTCGAGACGGATCGTGGCGATCTGGTCGGCCACTTCGACGCTCACAAACTCACCCATGACCCGAACCTAACAGCCGGAGATCACCTGCCCGCCGCCGCCATGACCTCGTCCACGGACTTCTTGCTGCGCGCGACCCTGACGATCGCGGCGGACAGGCGCGCCAGGTCCGCCCCGGAACCGGCCAGCTCCGCGAGCGGACCCGCCTGGCGCGGCAGGCCCAGCTTGCCCGCACCGTCCAGCACCCGCCGGTCCAGGTGCGGTGCGACCTGCGGCCAGACGGCCTGCACCTCGCGCAGGAAGATGTCGGCGCCCGCCGGCCCGATGCCGGGGAACTCCATCAGCAGCTCCGCCATCCGCCGCTCGTCGCCGCCGGCCTCGTCGCGCAGCCGCCGCAGGTCGCCCTTCCAGCGGTCGATGATCAGTTCGGCGCCGTCGCCGAGCATGGTGGCGGTGCGCTCGTCGTAGCGGCGGTAGTGCCCGCGGCCCAGCGCGTCCACCCGGTCCTGCCAGGTCGCCTTCCGCATGCCCTCGGGCGTGCCGCATCCGGCCGCGAACAGCTCCTTGGCCGCCGCCACCGCCACGTCCGCCGAGATGCGCGCGCTCAGCAGCGTGGCGAGCACCAGAAGCTGGTAGAGCGGTTTGGGGCGGTCGGCGAGCCTGATCCCCGCCTCGCCCGCGTACGTGCTGCCGTAGCGGTCGAGCAGCGCCTCGACGACGGCTCCCGCGGTCTTTGCTCCCATGCCGTCCCCGCTACCCGCGACCCCCGCGCGCATGTGTTTGCCGCTCCCGGGCCGGGGGAGTCGGAGGGTTCCAAGAGGACAAAGGAGCAGCTCGTGCTGACATTGACCGATAACGCCGTGGTCGCCATCCGCGACCTCTTGGTCGGGGAGAACGTGCCCGCCGAGGCGGGCCTGCGCATCGCCCCGAAGGCAGACGAGGCAGGAACGCTGGAGGTCACGCTGGCGAGCATGCCGCACGCCGGTGACCAGGTCGTCGAGAAGGAGGACGTACGGGTGTTCGTCGCCGAGGAGGCCGTGCGGATCCTCGACGACAAGGCGCTGGACGCCCAGCCGGGCAGGCCGGGGCAACCGTCGTTCCGGCTCGACCGGCGCACCTGACCGCACGCGGGCTCGGCGGCGCACCGCCGGGCCCGTCCCCTCACCGCTTCCCTCGCGAAAAGACGGGACACAGCGGATGTTTCGTGTGACGATGACGGCGCGTCCGATTCCAGGGAGTGTCCGATGTGTCACGATCCGCTGCTTCCTTCGCCCGTGGCCGCCGCACTGGCCGACTACCGATCGTTGCGCGACGCGCATGACGTCCGCTGGGGCGAGCCGCCCCTGTCGTACGTGGTCCAGGCGTGGGCCACCCTCTACCTGCGAAACGACCGCGACTTCTGGCCCATGGGCTTGCGGCAGATGGCCGCGCGGCTGCCCGATGTGCCCGAGGAGGAGCTGGAGGACCACCTCGGCGAGGTGGAGCTCGACCGGCTCGTCCGCGACGCCCTCGGCGGCCAGACCCCCATCCACCTGCCCGCGCTGCGGCTCACCCCGGACGGCTGCGCCGTGGCGGCCGAGCCCCGGGTGGTGGTGGACGACCGCCCCTTACGTACGCCGTTGCTGCTGGACTCCAGCCGCGACAAGCCGGTCACGGTCGTCGTGGACGGCACCACGTACGTGGTCGAGCCCGGCGGGGCCAAGGTGGTCGAGGTGGCCGGGCCGGTCAGCGTGGAC
This sequence comes from Nonomuraea sp. NPDC052634, assembly GCF_040678535.1. Taxonomy (NCBI): domain Bacteria; kingdom Bacillati; phylum Actinomycetota; class Actinomycetes; order Streptosporangiales; family Streptosporangiaceae; genus Nonomuraea; species Nonomuraea sp. NPDC052634. The sequence goes on from NZ_JBFATY010000002.1 coordinate 596,395, forward strand.
GGTCAGCCGGTCGATCTCTCGCCGCTGGTCAGACGGGCGCCGGCGGCCAGGCTGCGGCTGCGCGCCGGGTTCCCGTGCCGGTGGAGCGTCACGGGCGGCAACGGGCAGGGCTGGTACCCAGAAGGCGCGCCGCCCAAGCTCGACGGGCTGCGGCGGCCGTTCTTCCACGGCGACGACATCGTGCTCGACGTACCGGCCGAGCCGCTCACCGTGACCGTCACCCGTGGCATGGAGTACGGCACCGCCGAGGCCGTCGTGACCCCGCAGCCGGGCGGCGAGACGCTGGTCGAGCTGACCCCCGAGCGGATCTACGACGCCGCCGCGCGCGGCTGGTACGGCGGCGACATGCACGTCCATCTCAACTGGATGGGCGAGGAACCGGCCGCGCCCGCACTGGCCGCCGCCGCCCAGCACGGCGAGGACCTGCACGTGCTCAACCTCGTCGCGGGCAATGTGGCGAGCGAGCGGGTCTACGACCGGGAGGCGCTCGAGCACTGGGTGGGCGAGGACCTGCCCTGGTCGGACGAACGCCACCTGGCCAGGATCGGCGTCGAGTACCGCAGCGACCTGCTGGGCCACTTCACCGCGTTCGGGCTGCGGCGGACGCCGAGCCGCTACCACACCGGGTTCGCCGGGGCCGTGGACTGGCCGGCCAACGCGGTCGCGCTGGAGGAGCTGCGCTCGCTCGGCGGGCTCACCGGGTACGGGCACCCGTTCCACACCCCGTTCACCGACGACGACCCGCCCGACGTCGTGCTCGACAGGGCGCGCAACTGCTCGGCCAGGGAGATCGTCGCCGACGCGGCACTCGGCCTGATCGACTCGCTCGACGTGCTCAACCACTCCTCGATCGCCGCGACCGCGGCCGTCTACCGGCGGCTCATCGGCGCGGGCAACCGGCTCGCCGTCACCGCGGGGACCGACGCCGTGCTGTCGTTCTGCCGCCGGGGCACCTCCTCGGGACCGCCCGGCTGGGAACGCGTGTACGCCCGGGTCGATGGGCCGCTGACGGCGCAGTCGTACGCAGAGGCGATCAGGGCCGGGCGGACCTTCGCGACCACCGGGCCGTGGCTGGAGCTCACCGTGGACGGGCATGGGCCGGGTGACCGGCTCGACCTGGCCCCTGGGCAGCGGGTGGAGATCACGGTCGAGTCCATCGGGCCCGAGGTCGACACGCTGGAGATCCGTACCGCCGACGGCGTGCTCGCCCAAGGGCCGCCGGGACGGCTCGCGGCCACGCTGGAGGTGACGGAGCCGACGTACGTGGTGGCCGTCGCCACCGGCGGGCCGCACCCGCGCACCATGCGCGCCGACGGCGCGCACGCGCACACCAGCCCCGTCTACCTCGACGTCGCGGGGCGCGCGGTGGCCAGGGAGGCCGACGTGCGGTGGTGCCTGGCCTGGCTCGACCGGCTGGCGGAGCTGGTGCGCCGGTTCGGCGTGTTCGACTCCCCCGAGCAGCTCGACGACCACCTGCGGCTGTACGAGCGCGCCAGGGACGTCTACCGCGCCCGCCTCCCCTGAGAACGTCTGCCGCTGAGAACGTCTGCCGCGCCCGCCTCCCCTGAGAACTACGCCTTGCCGGAGAGCCGTTCGACGCCGCGCAGCAGGGCCGAGTGGTCGAGGCCGCCGTCGCCGTTCGCGTCGGCGGCGGCCACGAGCTGCGCCACGAGCGCGCCGAGCGGCAGCACGACGCCGGCCTCGCGGGCGGCCGAGGTGACGATGCCCAGGTCCTTATGGTGCAGCTCGATCCGGAAGCCGGGCTCGAAGGTGCGCTCGACCATGTTCTTCCGCTTCTGCGCGAGCACCGCCGACCCGGCGAGCCCGCCGCCCAGCACCTCCAGCGCGGCCTCCAGGTCCACCCCGTACGCCCGCAGGAACACCACCGCCTCCGCCAGCGCCTCGATGTGGGCGGCGACCATGAGCTGGTTGGCGGCCTTGACGGTCTGCCCGGCCCCGCTCGGCCCGACGTGCACGACGGTCTTGCCCACCACGTCGAAGATCGGCTTGGCCGCCTCGAACGCCTCGGCGTCCCCTCCCACCATGATCGACAGGGTGGCGTTGCGCGCGCCCGCCTCGCCGCCGGAGACCGGGGCGTCGAGGTAGCGCAGGCCCCTGCGCCCCGCCTCCTCGGCCAGCTCGCGCGTGACATCGGGGCGGATGGTGGAGAAGTCGATGATCAGCGTGCCGGGCGCGGCGTGGGCGAAGACGCCGTCGTCGCCTCTCAGCACGTTCTGGACGTCCGGCGAGTCCGGCACCATGATCGCCACGACCTCGGCGCCCGTCACGGCCTGCGCGACCGATTCGGCCACCCGGCCGCCCGCCTCCGCCAGCGGGCGCGCCTTCGCCGGTGTGCGGTTGTAGCCGGTCACGTCATGCCCGGCGTTGACCAGGTGCACGGCCATGGGGCTGCCCATGATGCCCAGGCCGATGAAGGCGATGGCGGTCACTGCGATGATCCTCCCGTGTCGGACGCTGTGTCGGACGCTGTGTCGGACGCTGTGTCGGACGGCGCCTTGGACGCTGCGCCGGGGTGGCCGCCGCGCTGCTCCCTGGGCAGCCAGGCGAACGCGCCGGCGGTCTCCGCCCGGTATTCAAGGCCGACGTACCCGTCGTAGCCGGTGGCGTGCAGAGCGTCGAGCCACCGCTGCAACGGCAGCTCCCCGGTGCCCGGCGCGCCCCTGCCCGGCGCGTCGGCGATCTGGACGTGCGCGATGCGGCCCGCGTACCGGTCGATGGCCGCCGGCACGTCGTCGCCGTTCACGGCCAGGTGGTAGAAGTCGGCGAGCAGGCCCGCGTTCCGCACCCCGGCCAGCCGGTCGAGCACGGCCACCGCGTGGGCGGCGGTCAGCAGCGGGTAGCGGGGCGCGCCGCTGACCGGTTCGAGCAGCACGGTGCCGGGCACTCCTGCGGCGCAGGCGGTCAGCGTCTCCAGTGCGAGCTCGTCCTGCTCCTCCGGGGCGACGCCGTCGATGCGGTTGCCGTACAGGGCGTTGAACGCGCGGCAGCCCAGCCGCTCGCCGATGGCGGCCACGACCGGGATGTTGTCGAGCAGCTCCTTCGTACGGCCCGGCCACGACACCAGGCCGCGGTCTCCTGCCGCCATGTCACCGGCGAAGAAGTTGAGCCCGGTCAGGCGTACGCCCGCGTCCTCGATCGCGCGGACGAACGCCTCCACCTCGCGATCCTCCGGCACCGCCACCGGCCACGGCCACCAGAACTCCACCGCGCCGAACCCGTCGGCGGCCGCCGCGTGTGGTCGCTCCAGCAGCGGCAGGTCGGTATAGAGGAGAGAGCAGTTGACGGTCCACCTGGTCACGCACGAGCCTCTTCCGGTCGGGCGGGCCTCCCGTCGGGGGCCCGCGCCCACTCCTGGTCGAGATGGCATCGTGGCACACCGTACGCCGCCCGCCCGCCGCGGGGCGGCGCGGCCTCCACCGCACCGGCCGGCACTCAGACCCGCCCCCCTGACCACGCGGCGGATGTTCACATCGGCTCGCCGGCGACGGAAGCGGCCTGACAGCCCCGACATCACCGGCCCGGCGGCGCCGGACGTCGACTGACAGCCCCGACGTCACCGGCTCGCCGGCATCGGGCTGCGGGGCGATAGGCGACGGACGGCGCAGCGGCGACGGGCGAATGCCGGCCCGAGCCGCACAAGGTTGACCTCAAGCTTGCTTGACGTTGCACGCTCGGAAGGCGAACCCGATCCGTCTTCTCTTGGAGCACCCCATGCATGCCGTCGTTCTGCACTCTTTCGGTCCCGCCGAGAACCTGCGTTACGAGGTGGTCCCCGACCCCGAGCCCGGCCCCGGCCAGGTGCGCATCGCCGTGAAGGCGGCCGGTGTGCACTTCATCGAGACCGTCATGCGGTCCGGGGCGACCGGAGGGATCATGCCGCCGCTGCCCGAGCTGCCGACGATCTTCGGCGGCGAGGTCGCGGGCCGCGTGGACGCCGTCGGCCCGGACGTGGATCCGTCCTGGATCGGCCGTGACGTGGTGACCTCGGGCGGCCGTCCCGGCGGGTACGCCGAGCTGGCCGTCGCCGACGTGACCGCCCTGCACCCGCTGCCCGAGGGGATGGACCACGTGACGGCCGCCGCGATGATCGTCACCGGCGCCACCACGATGCACTTCCTGGACGTGGCCGCGCTGACCTCCGCCGACGTGGTGCTGGTGACGTCGGCGGCCGGCGGGATCGGGCGGCTGGTCGTCCAGTACGCCCGCCGCATCGGCGCCACCGTGGTCGGCGCGGCGGGCGGGCCCGCCAAGGTGGCCGCCGTCCGCGACCTCGGTGCCGACCTCGCCGTCGACTACAACCAGCCGGGCTGGGACGAGGAGGTCGCCGGGCACCTCGGGGGCCGCAAGGTCACGGCGGTGCTCGACGGGGTGGGCGGCGACAAGGGGCGCGCCGCGTTCGGGCTGCTGGCCGACGGCGGCCGGTACGTCACCATCGGCAACGCCTCCCGTGCGGACTTCTGGCCTGCGGACGAGGAGCTGTACGCGCGCGGTCTCACCGCGACCAGCGCCCTGCAGCTCCTGCACGAGCATCCGGAGAAGAGGCCCGAGTACGAGTCCAGGGCCCTGGCCGCCGCGGCCGATGGCACGCTCGTGCCGGCCGTACAGACCTTCCCGCTGGAGCAGGCCGCCCAGGCCCACGCCGCCCTCGAATCCCGGCGCACCACAGGCAAGGTCGTCCTCGTCCCGTGACGGAGGGACCCGCCGGCCTTCGGTGTGGCGACGCCGGCCGGAGCGCGCCCGGCCCCTGGCGTCCTCGGCCTCACGTCGGCCGAGGCTGAGGTGCGGCCGTCGGCGAGTGCGCTCGGCTCCGAAGCACGGCTCCCCGGGCGAGCGCCACTCCACCCCGGGGCGCGTCAGCCCGGCGGCGAGCGCCTCCCACCCACCACCTCGGCCCGACCGATGCGGCAGCGAACGCATCTCACCCCACCCCAAGAAACGGCCAATGTGGCGACAGGCGCATCTCACCCACCCCGAGGAACAGCCGATGCGACAGCGAACGCATCTCACCCCCCACCCCGAGGGACGGCCGGTGTGGCGGCGAAGAGCATTAAGAGCTGAAAAATATCTTCGCAAAGATCTCGCCTGAGAAGGAAAATGTTGAGACGCTGAGTCGCGATATGCGCCCCCCCAGTCCCGAGGAGTGGTTCATGCGCAGACTACTGGCGACCTCGCTGGTCGCCCTGCTGGCCTTAACGCCGGCGAGCCCCGCCCAGGCGGAGGCGCAGGCGCCGGCCGATCGGCAGCAGGCGTTCGCGGCGGCGGCGAAGGAGTTCGGAGTCCCCGAGAGCGTGCTGCTGGGCGTCTCCTACCTGGCGTCCCGGTGGGACGCGCACGCCGGGCAGCCGTCCGTCGACGCGGGCTTCGGCCCCATGCACCTGACCGACGCCGCCGCCTTCACCGCAGGCAACCATCATGACGCGGGCAAGGAGGACGCGCGCGGCGACGAGAGCCGTCCGCTGCCCGCCCCCGAGCCCAGGCCCGCACCCGAGGAGCTGCCGGCCTCGCTGCGCACCATGGAGCGGGCCGCGCAGCTGACCGGCGAGAGCCGCGAGCGGCTGCGTACGGACGCCGCCGCCAACATCCGCGGCGGCGCGGCGCTGCTCGCCGACTACCAGAAGTCGCTCGGCGCGCCGCTCAGCGACGACCCCGGCCAGTGGTACGGCGCGGTCGCGAAGTACTCGGGCGCCGAGGAGGCGGGCGCGGCCAAGTTCTTCGCCGACGAGGTCTTCTCGATCATCAAGGAGGGGGCCGAGCGGACGACGGACGACGGCCAGCGGGTCCGCCTGCCCGCCATGCCGCGCCTGAACGCGATCACGAAGTGGCTGGAGAAGCTCGGCCTGCGCCCGCCGGTGCGTCCTGACGGCATCGAGTGCCCGGCCTCGATCTCGTGCGAGTGGATCCCGGCCGCGTACGAGCAGCTGCCGAACGACGACTACGGCCACTACGACCTGGCGAACCGCCCGGCCAGCCAGAAGGTCGAATACATCATCATCCACGACATGGAGGGATATTTCCTGCCCTCCATCCGCCTCAACCAGGACCCCACCTACGGCGCGAGCTGGCACTACTCCGTCCGCTCCACCGACGGCCACATCGCCCAGCACATCAAGACCAAGGACGTCGCCTGGCAGGCGGGCAACTGGTACATCAACGCCAAGTCCGTCGGCATCGAGCACGAGGGCTTCCTGGCGGAGGGCGGCACCTGGTACACCGAGGCGATGTACCGCTCGTCGGCCCGCCTGGTCCGCTACCTCGCGCTCAGGCACGGCGTGCCGCTCGACCGGGCCCACATCCTCGGCCACGACAACGTCCCCGGCACCCTGCCGTCCACGGTGCAGGGCATGCACGAAGACCCGGGCCCGTTCTGGGACTGGGCGCACTACTTCCAGCTCATGGGCGCGCCGCTGCACGGCCTGGGCGGCCCGCGTTCCGGCGCGGTGATGATCAAGCCGGACTTCGCCACGAACAAGCCGTACTTCTACGGCTGCGACCGGCAGAACCCGGAGGCCGACTGCCCGCCGCTGCCGGCCGGCACCGTGTGGCTGCGCACGGAGCCGCGCGAGGACGCGCCGCTGGTGAAGGACATCGGCAAGCACCCGACCGGCGAGTCCCTCTACAGCGTGTACGACCACAGCGCCCGCGCCAGCACCGGCCAGCGCTTCGCCGTGGCCGAGCGCCGCGGCGACTGGACGGCCATCTGGTACCTGGGTCAGAAGGCGTGGTTCCACAACCCGGCATCGAACCCGACCGCCGTGCCGTCCATGGGCCTGGTGGTCACCCCGAAGCCGGGCAAGGAGACCGTGCCGGTGTACGGCAGGGCCTACCCCGAGCAGGAGGCGTACCCGGAGGGCATCCCGTACCAGGAGGTGACCCCGCTGCAGTACACGTTCTCGGCGGGCGAGAAGTACACACTCGCGGGCGTGGCGCCGGCGGAGTACTACCGGGCGGTCACCTTCAACCTGGAGGACCACACGGTCGTGCGCGGCAAGACCAAGTACCTGCAGATCCAGTTCGGCCACCGCGTCATGTTCGTCAAGGCTGACGACGTCCGGGTGATGTTCTCCGGGTGAACTCGGTGACGGCGCGCCTGGTGCTTTCGAGCGCCTCCTGAGAGGAGTCGAACGTGCGCTGGGCGACGCCGACGAACAGGCAGTCGACGACGAGGAGCTGGCTGATCCTGCTGGCCAGGGCGCCGGGACGGAACTCCGTCTCGCGCCCGGCCGAGATCAGCACGTGTTCGGCCAGCTCCGCGATCGAGGAGCGGGGGTTGTTGGTGATGGCGACCGTGGTGGCCCCCGCCTCCTTGGCCCGGCTCAGCGGCTCCAGCACGTCGGGGGTCTCGCCGGAGGTGCTGATGCCGATGGCGACGTCACCTTCACGCAGCAGCACGGCGCTGGTCAGCGCAAGGTGGGCGTCCTGGAAGGCGTGGCTGGACAGGCCGATGCGCATCAGCTTCTGTGCGACGTCCTCGGCGACCAGGCCCGAGGCGCTGACGCCGTAGGCGTCGATCCTGCGGGCGCCGACGATGGCGTCGACCACCAGGCCGAGCCGCTCGGAGGTGAGCTGGGCGACGGTGTCGTTGATCGCCTCCGACTCGGCCCGCGCCACCTTGTGGATGACCTCCGACAAAGGGTCGTCGGGGGCGAGGTCGCCGGGCACCAGCCGGTCGGGCTGTGCGGCGGCGGCCGCTAAGGCCAGCCTGAGCTGCGGGTAGCCGGAGAAGCCGAGCAGCCGCGCGGTGCGCACGATCGTGGCCTCGCTGGTGCCGGAGGCGGCGGAGAGCTCGGTGATGGTGCTCCTGGCCACCGTCGCGGGGTCTTCGAGGATGAGGCGGGCGACGGTCTGGGCGGCAGGCGTCAGCGACGGCAGCACACCGCGGACCGTGGCCACCAGAGTGTCGGCCCGCAGGCCGTTCCCGCTGTCGTCCACCCCCTGATTATGCCGTGTTGACCGCATAGTTGGCCGCACGAGGGAATGCCGCTGTCCTAGCGCAATGTCCCGTTCGTCATGCCGGTCGGTTCCTCGGGCACGGTGACGAGGCCCAGCTCCGCCGGGGTGACGAGCAGCGGGTGGTGCGGGACGACGCGCACGGTGTAGCCGAACGCGCCGGTGCGGTCGAGCGGCACCTTCCCCGTGTAGTGGGCGCGCCGGTCGTCGTCCACCGACTGCACCGACAGCGTCGCATACGACGGGCGCTCCAGCTCGTCGTGCGGCCCGACCTTCCCGTACGCGGCCTGCACCTGCACGTCATCGGGATCGAGGTCGCCGAGCGCGATCGTGGCGTGCAGCTCGATCGAGGCTCCGACCTCCGGCGTGTCGCCCACGCCCGTCGCCTCGACGTGCTCGACCCGCACTCCCGGCCAGGCCCTGGTCACCCGCACCCGCCAGGCGGCGAACGCCTTGGCGGGGGCGTAGGAGTCGGCCGACAGCGCGCGGGCGGAGGCGGCGGCCGGGTTGTAGAGGTTGAGCACGTACTCGCGGAGCATGCGCCCGGCGAGCACCTTCGGGCCGAGCGAGGCCAGCGTGTGCTTGACCATCTCCATCCAGCGGCGCGGCAGGCCGTCGTAGGCGCGGTCGTAGAAGCGGTCGGACACCTCGTCCTCGATGAGGTCGTAGAGGGCTGCGGCCTCCAGCTCGTCGCGGCGGTCGGGGTTGGCGACGCCGTCGGCGGTGGGGATGGCCCAGCCGTTGGTGCCGTCGTACCACTCGTCCCACCAGCCGTCGCGGATGGACAGGTTGAGCCCGCCGTTGAGCGCGGACTTCATGCCCGAGGTGCCGGACGCCTCCAGCGGGCGCAGCGGGTTGTTCAGCCAGACGTCGCAGCCCTGCACCATGAGCTGCCCGAGCGCCATGTCGTAGTCGGGCAGGAACACGATCCGGTGGCGGACCTCCGGCTGGTCGGCGAACTTGACGATCTGCTGGATCAGCTTCTTGCCGCCCTCGTCGGCGGGGTGCGCCTTGCCGGCGATCACGATCTGCACCGGGCGGTCGGGGTGCAGCAGCAGCTCCCTGAGCCGAGCCGGGTCGCGCAGCATGAGCGTGAGCCGCTTGTACGACGGCACCCGCCGCGCGAACCCGATGGTCAGCACCTCGGGGTCGAGCGCGTCGTCGATCCAGCCCAGCTCGGCGTCGGAGGCCCCGCGCTCGCGCCACGACTTGCGCAGCCGTACGCGGGCCCCTTCGACCAGCCGCCTGCGCAACTGGCCGCGGATCCGCCAGATCTCCTCGTCGGGGATCTTCTGGATGTCCTCCCAGCCGCGGGCCCGCTCCACCAGCGTGGGCACCTCGCGCCCGGCCAGCTCCATGAGCTCGCGGCCGACCCAGGTGGGGGCGTGGACGCCGTTGGTGATCGAGCCGATCGGCACCTCGTCCACGTCAAAACCGGGCCAGAGATCTTTGAACATCTCCCGGCTGACTTCGCCGTGGAGTTTGGAGACGCCGTTGACCCGCTGGGCCAGGCGCATGCCCATCACGGCCATGTTGAACCTGGACGGATCGGACTCCGCGCCCAGCGCGAGAATGCGTTCGACGGGCACGGTCGGCCAGGCGTTCGCGCCGCCGAAGTGCCGCTCGATCATGTCGCGCGGGAAGCGGTCGATGCCGGCGGGCACGGGCGTGTGGGTGGTGAACACGGTGCCCGCGCGCACCGCCTCGAGCGCCTCGTCGAACGACATGCGGGCCTCGGTCAGCTCGCGGATGCGTTCGAGCCCGAGGAAGCCGGCGTGGCCCTCGTTGGTGTGGAAGACCTCGGGCTCGGGGTGGCCGGTGATGCGGCAGTAGGCGCGGATCGCGCGTACGCCGCCCACGCCGAGCAGCAGCTCCTGCATGAGCCTGTGGTCGGTGCCGCCGCCGTAGAGCCGGTCGGTGACGTCCCTGGCCGCGTTGTCGTTCTCGGCCACGTCGGAGTCGAGCAGCAGCAGCGGCACCCGGCCCACCTGCGCGACCCACACCTGGGCGTGCAGGACGCGCTCGTCGGGCAGCGACAGGCGGATCTTGACGGGCGTGCCGTCGGGCTCCTTGAGCAGGCTGAGCGGCAGCCCGCCGGCGTCGAGCGACGGGTAGTGCTCGAGCTGCCAGCCCTCGGGTGAGAGCGTCTGGGTGAAGTAGCCGTGGCGGTAGAGCAGGCCCACCGCGAGTATGGGCACGCCCAGGTCGCTGGCGGCCTTCAGGTGGTCGCCGGCGAGGATGCCGAGGCCGCCGGAGTACTGCGGGAGCGCGGCGGCGATGCCGAACTCCGGCGAGAAGTAGGCGATGGCCCGCGCGCTGTCGGGCAGCGTCTGGTACCAGCGTGGAGCGGTCATGTATTCGCGCAGGTCGTCCGCCGCGTCGGCGAGGCGGCGCAGGAACCGGCGGTCGGCGGCCAGCTCGGTGAGCCGGGCCGGGGTGACGGCGCCGAGCAGGGCCACGGGGTCATGGCCGACCTGTTCCCACAGATCGGCGTCGACCTCCGCGAAGAGGTCCATTGTCTCCGGGTGCCATGACCAGCGGAGATTGTGGACGAGCTCGCCGAGCGCGGCCAGCTCCGCGGGCAGGACGGTGCGGACGGTAAACCGGCGGATAGCTCTCACGTTTCTGCACCCTACGGGCTAGGAGGGACCTCTGAGTCCTTCACCCTCATCAAGGCCCTTCAAACCCCTTCCGGGAACAAGCATGAAGAGCGACTATTGGGGCAACTTTCCAGGTTGTTGGGCTATCCCGCGCTCACTCGTGGGAGGTCTATCCACTGCTGTCCACAAATCACATGCAAGGATCGATCCTGCCAGGGAAAGCCTCCGGCGGCACCGGGAGTGTCGCCGCAAACCTCTGAATGCGATGATCGGACGAATTCCCATCACGGACATCTCCCCCGTCGTCGACTGCGGGCAGTGGCCCGCGAAGGCGGTCGCCGGCGAGACCTTCGAGATCTCGGCGACCGTGTTCAGAGAAGGACACGACGCTGTCGCGGCGGGCGTGGTGCTGACCTCGCCCGACGGGCAGCGCGGACGTTTGAGACAGATGCGCGAGCTGGCGCCCGGCACCGACCGGTGGGGCGTCGAGGTCTCGCTGCCCGCCGAAGGCGACTGGCTGTTCCGCGTCGAGGCGTGGAGCGACCCGATCACGACCTGGCTGCACGACGCGGAGATCAAGATCCCGCGCGGCATGGACGTGGACCTCATGTGCGAGGAGGGCGCCCGGCTGTTCGAGCGGGCGGCCAAGGCCGTGCGCCCGGCCGACTGCCCCAACGCCGGGGAGGTGAAGAACGGCGGGCAGCGGCAGAACGGCACCGGCGAGGGCGCCTGCGGCCACCGCGCGGCCCTGCTGTCGATCTCGGCCACGCTGCGTGACGAGAACCTCGACCCGCGGGCCCGGCTGTCGATCGCCCAGCTTCCCGAGACGGCCGCGCTCCTTGAGGCGCATCCGTTCCGCGAGCTGGTGACCAGGTCGAAGTCGCACAAGATCAGGGTGGACCGGCGCAGGGCGCTCTACGGCTCCTGGTACGAGTTCTTCCCCCGGTCGGAAGGCGCCGTGGTCAGCGAGAACGGCATGTCGAAGTCCGGCACGTTCCAGACGGCCGCCAAGCGGCTGCCCGCGATCGCCAAGATGGGCTTCGACGTCGTCTACCTGCCGCCCATCCATCCGATCGGCAAGACGTTCCGCAAGGGGCGCAACAACACGCTGAGCCCCGAGCCCGACGACCCCGGCTCGCCGTGGGCGATCGGCTCGGAGGACGGCGGCCACGACGCGGTCCACCCCGACCTGGGCACGATCGAGGACTTCGACGCGTTCGTCGCCCGTGCGCGGGAGCTGGGCATGGAGATCGCGCTGGACTTCGCGCTCCAGTGCTCACCGGACCACCCGTGGGTGAAGGAGCACCCCGAGTGGTTCACGATCAGGGCCGACGGCTCGATCGCGTACGCGGAGAACCCGCCGAAGAAGTACCAGGACATCTACCCGCTCAACTTCGACAAGGACCCCGAGGGGATCTACAACGAGGTCAAGCGGGTGCTGCGGCACTGGATGGACCACGGGGTGCGGATCTTCCGGGTGGACAACCCGCACACCAAGCCGGTGTCGTTCTGGGAGCGGCTGCTGGCCGATGTGCACCGCACCGACCCTGATGTGATCTTCCTCTCCGAGGCGTTCACGCGGCCGGCGATGATGCGTACGCTGGCGAAGACCGGTTTTCACCAGTCTTATACGTATTACACGTGGAAGAACAGCAAATGGGATGTTGAGAGCTACTTGACCGAACTGGCCAAGGAGACCTCTGCTTACCTGCGGCCGAACCTGTTTGTGAACACTCCGGACATCCTGCATGAATACCTGCAGCACGGCGGGGTGCCGGCGTTCAAGATCAGGGCCGTGCTCGCCGCGCTCGCCTCGCCGACGTGGGGCGTCTATTCCGGTTACGAACTCTACGAAAACGTGCCGGTTCGCCCCGGCAGCGAGGAATACCTAGATAGCGAAAAATATCAGTACAAACCGCGCGATTGGGCCGCGGCCGAACGCGAAGGACGGACCCTCGCTCCCTTCATCACTCATCTGAATTTGTTCCGAAGAGCGCATCCCGCGCTTCAAGAATTGCGTAATCTACGGTTCCACAGGGTCGACTCACCGGACATCGTTTGCTTCTCCAAACGACTCCCGGGCGCCTATGACCCGGCCACACGAAGGCACGGTCTGGGCGACGTCGTCATAGCGGTCGTCAACCTCGATCCACACCACACCCACGAGGCGACTGTTGATCTCGACCTGCCTGCGCTCGGCCTCGACTGGAACGCCGAGTTCGTCGTCGACGACGAGTTGTCAGGCGAGTCGTACCGCTGGCGGCAGAGCAACTATGTACGCCTCGACCCCCACATCCAGCCTGCCCATATTCTCACCGTAAGAGCCGCGCCACGGTAAGAACCGAATTCAGCGGGGAGTCTTCGACGTGTGTGAAAGCGCCTCCCTCATGAGCCTCCTGCGAGGCGGCTCATGAGCCTCACACCTATTCCCAACACCTTTGACGAGGAGAAACCGCGCGACCCCCATTGGTACAAGCGCGCGGTCTTCTACGAGGTCCTGATCCGGGGTTTCTCCGACTCCAACGGCGACGGGACCGGCGATATCCGGGGACTCATCAACAAGCTCGACTACCTGCAGTGGCTGGGCGTGGACTGTCTGTGGCTGCTGCCCCTGTATGAATCGCCGCTGCGCGACGGTGGTTACGACATCTCCGATTTCATGAAGATCCTTCCCGAGTTCGGCGACCTCGGGGACTTCGTGAAGCTGGTCGACGAGGCGCACAAACGCGGCATGCGGGTCATCGCCGACCTGGTCATGAACCACACCAGCGACGCGCATCCGTGGTTCCAGGCGTCCCGGCACGACCCCGAGGGCCCGTACGGCGACTTCTACGTCTGGTCCGACACCGACGAGAAGTACCAGGACGCCCGGATCATCTTCATCGACACCGAGACGTCCAACTGGACCTACGACCCCGTACGCGGCCAGTACTACTGGCATCGCTTCTTCCACCACCAGCCGGACCTCAACTACGAGAACCCGGCCGTGCAGGAGGCCATGCTGGAGGTCCTGCGGTTCTGGCTGGACCTGGGCATCGACGGGTTCCGGCTGGACGCGGTGCCGTACCTCTTCGAGGAGGAGGGCACCAACTGCGAGAACCTGCCGAAGACCCACCAGTACCTCAAGCGCATCCGCGCCGAGGTGGACCGGCTCTACCCCGACCGGGTCCTGCTCGCCGAGGCCAACCAGTGGCCGTCGGACGTGGTGGAGTACTTCGGCGACCCGGTCAACGGCGGGGACGAGTGCCACATGGCCTTCCATTTCCCGCTGATGCCGCGGATCTTCATGGCCGTCCGCAGGGAGTCCCGCTTCCCCATTTCCGAAATTTTGGCTCAAACGCCGAAAATTCCGGAAAATTGCCAATGGGGGATCTTCCTCCGCAACCACGACGAGCTCACGCTCGAAATGGTCACGGACGAAGAGCGCGACTACATGTACGCCGAGTACGCCAAAGACCCCCGCATGCGGGCGAACGTCGGCATCCGCCGCCGCCTCGCGCCCCTGCTGGAGAACGACCGCAACCAGATCGAGCTGTTCACCGCGCTGCTGCTCTCGCTGCCCGGCTCCCCCGTGCTCTACTACGGCGACGAGATCGGCATGGGCGACAACATCTGGCTCGGCGACCGCGACGGCGTGCGCACCCCCATGCAGTGGGACCCCGACCGCAACGCCGGCTTCTCCGACTGCGACCCCGGCCGGCTCTACCTGCCGGTCATCATGGACCCGATCTACGGCTACCAGGCCATCAACGTCGAGGCCCAGCAGAAGAACGCGGGCTCGCTGCTGCACTGGACCCGCCGGATGATCGAGATCCGCAAGCGGCATCCGGTCTTCGGGCTCGGCGGCTACGCGGAGCTGAACTCCTCCAACCCCAGCGTGCTCGCGTTCGTCCGCGAGCTGGGCGACGACCGGATGCTGTGCGTGAACAACCTGTCACGCTTCCCGCAGCCGGTGGAGCTGGACCTGCGCAGGTTCGTGGGGGTGTCACCGGTGGAGACGATGGGCGGCGTACCATTCCCGGCGATTGGCGAACTTCCGTATCTTTTGACGCTTCCCGGGCATGGGTTCTATTGGTTCACACTCCCGCCGGCCATCACCCAGGAGGAGTAGGGCGTGCTTGATCAGCTCCTTGCCGTATGGATCAGCCGTCAGCGTTGGTTCGGCGGCAAGGGGCGCCCGATCGACGAGCTGTCGATCGAGGCGGACGTCGAGCTCTCCCCCGGGCTGCGGCACCTCGTGATCGCGGTCTGGCAGGAGGGCTCGCGTGACCGCTACCAGCTTCTGGTGGGCGAGCGTACGGACCTGCCCGACCGGCTGAGCCACGCCCTCATCGGCACCGCGGGCGACACCTACCTCTACGACGCGGTGCATGACAGCGACCTGATGCACGTGCTGCTCGAGGGCATGGCGGCCGGTGAGACCCGCAGCGGCCTGCGCATGCGGCACGTGCCGGACCACGTCATCGACACCTCGCCCCGCAGCTCCGTGCTCGGGGCCGAGCAGTCCAACACCTCGCTGGTGTACGGGGACTCCTACATCTGCAAGCTCTTCCGTCGGCTCATCCCCGGCGTCAACCCCGAACTGGAGATCATCACCGCGCTGGCGGCCAGGAACGCGCCGCACATCGCGCAGCCGTACGGGTGGATCGAGGCCGATCTCGACGGCACCGCCACCACACTCGCGATCATGCAGGAGTACCTCACACCCGCCAACGACGGCTGGGACCTCGCGCTGGCCAGCGTGCGCGACCTGTACGCCTCCATGCCCGAGGTGCCGGCGGGCGAGGCGGGCGGCGACTTCGCGGCCGAGGCGCTGCGGCTGGGCATGGCCACTGCCCGCGTGCACCACGAGCTGGCCGCCGCCTTCCCCACGGACGTCGTGGAGATCCACGAGATCAAGCGCATGGCGGAGGGGTTCAGGCGGCGGCTGGGCCGGGCCGTGGGCGAGGTACCCGAGCTGCGGGAGCATGTGAGCGTCATTGAGGACGCCTACCACCAGGTGGAGCTGCTCACCACAGAGGTGCCCGTGCAACGTGTTCACGGAGACTTCCATCTGGGGCAGGTCATGCGCACCCCGACGGACTGGGTGATCCTCGACTTCGAAGGCGAACCGGGCCAGCCACTCGCCGAGCGCCGCGCCCTCTACTCGCCGCTGCGGGACGTCGCGGGCATGCTGCGCTCGTTCGACTACGCGGCCCGCCACCTGCTCGCCGGGCACTCCGAGGCCGAGAAGCTGGAGCCCCGCGCCCAGGAGTGGGCCGACCGCAACCGCGCCGCCTTCCTCGACGGCTACGCCGAAGGCGGCGGCGTGATCACTCCGGCCGACGCGGCGCTGCTGCGGGCGTTCGAGCTGTCCAAGGCGGTCTACGAGGTCGTGTACGAGGCCCGCAACCGCCCCACGTGGCTGCCCATCCCGCTGGCCGCCTTCCGCCCGCGCACCACGTGAGCCGCCGTCACGCCGATGCGGGCTCGTCCACCAGCTCCTCGACCAGCCCCGACAGGCCCTCGTGCCCCAGGCCGCGCGCCACGCGGCGCTCCATGATCTCCTGCATCGGCAGCAGCAGGTCGGGCCGCACGCCCTGCTCGTGGAACGCGCGCGGGCGCCGCGCTGCGGGTGAAGGTGTCGCAACTGCGGCGGGCGCTGGGGGACCGTGAGCTGGTGGCGTACCGGCCGCCGGGGTACGCGCTCTTGGCCGAGCCCGAGGCCGTGGACGCCGGGCTGTTCGCCTCCCTGCTTCAGCGCGCCCGTCGGACCGCCGGGCTTGAGGAGCGCGCGGCGCTGCTGCGTCAGGCGCTCGACCTGTGGCGGGGACCTGCCTTCGCCGAGTTCGCGAGCGCCCCCTTCGCGCTCGCGGCCGTCTCCAGGCTGGACGAGCAGCGGCTGGTGGCGTACGAGGAGCTGGCCGAGACGCGGCTCGGGCTCGGCGAGCACGCGCTGGTGGCCGCCGAGCTGGCCGACCTGGTGGCCGCGCATCCCCTTCGGGAACGGCTGCGCGCCGCGCACATCCGCGCCCTGTACGGGGCCGGGCGGCCCGGCGAGGCGCTGGCCGGCTACCAGGACCTGCGCAGGCGGCTGGCCGGAGAGCTGGGCCTCGACCCCGGGCCCGAGCTGGTCGAGCTGTCGAGGTCGCCGAGGCGGTCGCCGCCGTGCTCGGGCTGCGCGACGACGCGCCCGGCGCGCTCCAGGACCGCCTGCCCGCCGCGCTCGCCGGTCGGCCGACGCTGCTCGTGCTGGACAACTGCGAGCACGTCATCGAGCAGGTCGCCGAGCTGGCCGGGCGGCTGCTGCGGGCCGCACCGGAGCTGCGCGTGCTGGCCACCGGCCAGGAGCCGCTGCGCATCGAGGGCGAGACCGTGTACGCCGTGCCGCCGCTCGACCTGGAGGCGGCCGTCGAGTTGTTCACCGCCCGCGCCGCGCTCGGCACCCGCCCGAGCGGCGAGGCCGATCCCGACGTGGTGGAGATCTGCGCGCGGCTGGACGGCATCCCCCTCGCGCTGGAGCTGGCCGCCACGCGCATGCGCACGCTGACGCCCCGGCAGCTCGCCGAGCGGCTCGACGACCGGTTCCGGCTGCTCGCCTCCGGGCATCGCGACGCGCCGGCCAGGCAGCGCACGCTGCGGGCGATGATCGACTGGAGCTGGGAGCTGCTGACCGGCGCGGAACGGCTGGTGCTGCGCCGCCTGGCCGTGCACGCCGACGGCTGCACGCTGGAGGCGGCCGAGGACGTCTGCGCGGAACCGGGCCTCGACGTGCTCGACCTCCTGGCCCGCCTGGTGGACCGCTCGCTCGTCCTCCGGACGACGGGCCCCGGGGCGGATGGCCGGTACCGGCTGCTGGAGTCGGTGTCGGCGTACTGCGTGGAACGGCTGGAGGCGGCGGGAGAGCTGGATGAGGTGCGGCTGCGGCACCTGCGCCACTACACCGCGCTGGCCGAACGCCTGGAGCCCGCGCTGCGCGGCGAGCACGCTCGCCGAGATCACCGGCGACTACGCACGCGCGGCGGCGCTGCGTGCCGAGCAGCTGCGCTTCGCCGAGGATCTGGGCCTGTGGAGCACGGTGCCGGACGCGCTGTCGCGGCTCGGCCGCGTCGCGCTGCTCACCGGCGACCGCGCGCGGGCCGACGAGTACCACGAGCGGGCCAGGCGGCTCGCGGCGGCGCAGTCGAACCGGCCCGCCGAGGAGTTCGCCGAGGTGGGGCTGGCGCTGAGCGCGCGCAGGCAGGGCAGGCTGGACGAGGCCGAGCGGCGGTTGCGCGCCTGGCTCGGCTGGGTCGATGACGTCGCGGGCGACCCCGGGGCGGCGCTGATCCTGGCCGAGCTGGGGTTCGTGGCCGAGCAGCGCGGCGCCGCGGCCAAGGCGCTCGACCTCCAGCTCCGCGGCCTGGCGATGGCGCGCAAGGTCGGCGATCCCCGTGCGGTGGCGCTGGCCCTTGAGGGCCTGGCCGGCGCGCGTGCGCTCGGCGGCCGTCACGGGGAGGCGGCGCGGCTGCTCGGCCGGGCCGCCGCGCTCAGGGAGTCGGTGGGCGCGCCGCTGCCGGCCGGCGAGCGGGGCGACGTGGACCGCATCGCCGCGGCCGTCCGCGCTGCCCTGGGCGAGGAGGAGTACGCGGGCGAGTGCGCCGCGGGCGCGGTCACGCCGCTGGAGGAGGCGCTGGCGAGCGTCCTGCCCGAAGACGCCGGGTCGCTGGCGGCCCTGCTGTCCGAGGACTCCGCACCGCGGGAAAGCCGGCCGGGCGACGGCTTGGAGGACGCGTTCACGGCCGCCGTTAAGAGCGCATCGCCGGAAAGCATCCCTGGTGCACCTTTTGTCTAAACCCAAGAACAACCCCGGTTTTCCGCACTTGCAGTGATTGTCGGGGTGAAAGCGGGCAGTGCCTGGGATGAACGGTCAACTTAGGGCAGGGTTGGGAGCATGCCGATGAGGACAGAGCTCGACCGCCTCGCAGGCGGCGCGCACCACGATCCGCACTCCGTGCTCGGAGCGCACCCCGTAGACGGCGGGGTGGTGTTCCGCGCGCTGCGCCCGCTCGCCGAGCGCGTGCGGGTGGTGCTGGAGGACGGCTCTGCCCACGACATGAAGCACCAGGCGCACGGCGTCTTCGAGGTGACGGTGCCGGGCCTGGACAAGGTGCCCACGTACACGTTGAGCGTGAAATATCCGGGCGCGGAGCCGTACGAGATGCGCGACCCGTACCGGCACTGGCCGACGCTCGGCGAGGTGGACCTGCACCTCATCAGCGAGGGCCGGCACGAACGGCTGTGGGAGGCGCTCGGCGCGCGCGTGATGAAGCATGAGGACGTCGAGGGCACGGCGTTCGCCGTCTGGGCGCCCAACGCGCGCGGCATCCGCGTGATCGGCGACTTCAACCACTGGGACGGCACCGCCTACCCGATGCGCTCGCTGGGCCGTTCCGGCGTGTGGGAGCTGTTCATCCCGGGCCTCGGGGCCGGTGAGCGGTACAAGTACCAGATCCTGGGCGCCGACGGCGTGTGGCGGGAGAAGGCCGACCCGATGGCGCGGCGCACCGAGGTGCCGCCGATGACCGCCTCGGTGATCGACAAGTCCGACTACAGCTGGCAGGACGACGCCTGGATGGTCGCCAGGCGCGAGAAGCAGCCGCAGCAAGAGCCGATGAGCGTCTACGAGGTGCACCTGGGCTCGTGGCGGCCCGGCCTGTCGTACGTGGAGCTCGCCGACCAGCTCTCCGAGTACGTCGTGGACATGGGCTTCACCCACGTGGAGCTGCTGCCGGTGGCCGAGCACCCGTTCGGCGGCTCGTGGGGCTACCAGGTGACCTCCTACTACGCGCCGACGGCCAGGTTCGGCACACCCGACGAGTTCCGCCACTTCGTCGACGTCATGCACCAGCGCGGCATCGGCGTGCTGCTCGACTGGGTGCCCGCGCACTTCCCGATGGACGACTGGGCGCTGGCCCGCTTCGACGGCACCCCGCTGTACGAGCACGCCGACCCGGCCAGGGGCGAGCACCCCGACTGGGGCACGTACGTCTTCGACTTCGGCCGCAGGGAGGTGCGCAACTTCCTGGTGGCCAACGCGCTGTTCTGGCTGAAGGAGTTCCACATCGACGGCCTGCGGGTGGACGCGGTGGCCTCGATGCTCTACCTCGACTACTCGCGGCGCGAGGGCGAGTGGACGCCGAACGTCTTCGGCGGCAGGGAGAACCTCGACGCGGTCGAGTTCCTGAAGGAGATGAACGCGGTCTGCTACCGCGAGGCGCCCGGCATCTCGACGGTGGCGGAGGAGTCGACGGCCTGGCCTGGGGTCTCGCGGCCGGTGCACCTCGGCGGCCTGGGGTTCGGCTTCAAGTGGAACATGGGCTGGATGCACGACACGCTCGAATACCTGCGCCACGAGCCGATCTTCCGCCAGTACCACCATCACCAGATGACGTTCTCGCTGCTGTACGCCTACTCCGAGAACTACGTGCTGCCGCTCTCCCACGACGAGGTCGTGCACGGCAAGGGCTCGCTGCTGGCGAAGATGCCGGGCGACGAGTGGCAGCGGTTCGCGCAGCTCCGGGCGCTGCTCGCGTTCATGTGGGCGCATCCCGGCAAGCAGCTGCTGTTCATGGGCGGCGAGTTCGGCCAGGGCTCGGAGTGGTCGGAGAGCCGCGGGCTCGACTGGTGGGTGCTGGAGTTCGACGGCCACCAGGGCGTGCAGCGGCTGGTACGCGACCTCAACCGGATCTACCGCGACACCCCGGCGCTGTGGGAGCAGGACACCAAGCCCGAGGGCTTCCGGTGGATCGACGCCGACGACGCCTCGGGCAACACGTTCTCGTTCGTCCGGTACGCGGGCGACGGGTCCGCGCTGGCGTGCGTGGTGAACTTCAGCGGCGGGCCGCACGAGCACTACCGGCTGGGCCTGCCGTACGCGGGCCGCTGGACCGAGACGATCAACACCGACGCCTACGACTACTGGGGCAGCGGCGTGGGCAACCTCGGTGCGGTCGAGGCCGACGGCGAGCCGTGGCACGGCCTGCCGTACTCGACGACGCTGCGGGTGCCGCCGCTCGGCGCGGTGTGGTTCACCCACCCCGGCCCGGAGCTGAACGAATGAGTGACGCACGCTGAAAGTTCGGTGAGAAAGCGCGGCGGGGGCCTGTGCCCGCCCGGAAAATCACCCTAAACTCCGAGATCATCCCCTCTCGGAGGACGCGTGCGATTCCGCCCCTTGTTCGTGAGCTCGATCGCGCTGGCCCTGCTGCCGCTCGCGGGCCCGGCGTACGCCGACGAACCGACGCCGGCCCCCACGCCCGGCGTCACCCAGGCACCACCTGTGCAGCAGCAGCCTGAGCCGTTACCGGAGCAGGCGCCGCCGGCTCAGGAGACGCCGGCGCCGGAGACCTCTCAGGCGCCTCAGGAGCCCAAGGCTCCCGAGGAGAAGATCGAGGAGGGGTTAGGCGTCGACGGCGGCACCGAGCGGGCCATCGTCGAGCTGACCGACGCGGGCGCGCACGCCACCGTCGCGACGCTGGCGGCGTCCGAGAGCGTGGACGTGGTGCTGCAGCCGCAGAACCAGTCGTACATGGTCGTGGAGGGCACCGCCGAGGAGCTGGCCAAGCTGGCCGAGGACCCGCGCGTCTCGTCCATCCACCGCGACCGCCTCTACAGCCCGGCCGAGGTCGCGCCGAACCTGTCGCTGATCGGCGCCGACCAGGTGCACCAGAGCGGCAGGATCGGCTCCGGCCAGGCCGTGGTGATCATCGACACCGGCATCGACGTGGACCACCCGTGGTTCCAGGGCCGGATCCTCGCCCAGGCGTGCTTCTCGGCCACCGAGGACGCGGGCGTGCGATCGCTGTGCCCGAACGGCCAGAATCAGCAGCTCGACGGCGACGCGGCCGCCGCGACCACGCCGGCCTGCCTGTCGGGCTCGGTGAACATGTGCGACCACGGCTCGCACGTCGCGGGCATCGCGGCCGGCACCGGCGGTGTCGCGCCCGGCGCGGGCATCGTGGCGGTGCAGGTGTTCAGCCGGATCGACGACGAGGACCTGTGCGGCGAGCCGGCGTGCCTGCTTGCGTACGAGTCGTCGCTGCGCCAGGCCCTCGACTACGTGGCGAACCTGACCCTCGACCGGCCCATCGCCGCGGTCAACCTGAGCCTGGGCGGCTGGCTGTACGACACGAACTGCGACACCGTCGAGGAGGGCGCGGTCTTCAAGGAGAAGATCGACGCCCTGCTGGCCAAGAACATCGCGACCGTGGTGGCGGCGGGCAACGAGTACTACGCGGGCGTGGCGCATCCGGCCTGCGTCTCCACGGCCGTGGCGGTCGGCGCGAACGACAACGACGACCACATCGCCGACTTCTCCAACCGGGGGCCGCTGCTCGACCTGTTCGCGCCGGGCGTGGACGTGGTCTCGGCGGTGCCCGACGACGCGACGATCGCCTACAGCGGCACCTCGATGTCCACCCCGCACGTGACGGGCGCGCTGGCGCTGATGCGCGAGGCGTACCCCGACCGGCCGATGACCGAGCTGATCGAGGCGCTGAAGAGCAGCGGCCGTCCGTACACCTACGAGGTGGACGGCGCGCAGGTCACCACGCCGCGTCTCGACCTGGCCGCGGCCCTGACGGGCGCCTCCCCGCAGCCGCCGATCTCGCAGAGCCCGGCGCCCGAGCCGCCGCCCGGCCCGCTGGAGCCGAACCCGACCGACGGCAGCGGCCCCACGCCGGAGCCCGATCAGCCGTCGGACCCGGACCCGCAGCCTTCCACGCCGCCCAGCCCCGTGCCGCTGCCCACGGTGACGGTCACGGTGACCGTGACGGCCACGGCGTCGCCGAGCCCGACGGCGGCGAAGGCGGCGGCCGTGTGCACGCGGGGCACCGCGGCCAAGAAGCTAGACGCCAAGGAGTGGGCCGTCGAGGTGCACCGCAGCAGCGGCAAGCTGACCGACGCGACCCTCACCTGCTACCTGAAGCTGATCTCCAAGTCGAGCAAGGTGTTCTCCGAGCTGACGAAGGCGTCGTCGCTGGGCAAGGCGTACCGGGTGCTGAAGGCCAAGAGCGGAAGCAGCAAGGCGAAGCTGGACAGCGCGCTGCTCACGGCCTGGCTCAACTGGGCGCACGGCACGAACGGCACCAAGGCGCTGACGGCGGCGGAGAAGGTGCGGATGAAGAGCAAGCCCTCCGCCAAGGCCCTGAAGAAAGCCACGCAGAGCATCCTGAAAACCGTCAAATAGCTAAATGTAGGAAGAAGGCCGGGCGAAGAGCACCGGCCTTCTGCTCTTCGCCCGAATCGCCGTAAAGAAGCCACCATCGTTTCTCTGCATCACATACGCCCCTGACATCACGCTTGTCACAGGCGGGGAGGTAGCGGCTGTAACCAGCCGGGAGCCGGAAGCGCTTCACGGCTCCAGCCTCCGGGAGGAACAAGTGAGGCTACGGTCTCTGCTGGCCGGCGCGACGACGCTGGTCGTGACATCAGCCGTGCTCTACGCGGCGCCCACGCTCCACGCCAATGCCGCCGACGCGGGCGATCCGATCATCAGCCCCGCGCTGGCCTCCGAGGTGCAGGCCAAGAGCCGGGTCCGCTCGATCATCCAGCTCAAACCAGGCCAGAGCGTCCAGGCGGTCGCCGCCGACCTGGAGCAGGCCTCCAATGGCAGCCGTGTCGTCGAGGCGACCGGCTCGGCGAACTTCTTCGTCGCCGAGGTCGACCGGCGCACGCTCGACAAGCTCAAGAAGGACGACCGCATCCACTCGGTCTACAAGGACGAGCTGAGCATGCCCTTTCTCGACGTCAGCACCGCGCTGATCCGCTCGGACCGGGCGAACCAGGCGGGCTGGAACGGCACCGGCACCACCATCGCCGTACTCGACACCGGCATCGACCGGGACCACCCGTTCTTCGCCGGGCGCATCGTGGACGAGGCCTGTTTCTCCTCCGCCAGCGCCACCGACGGCACGGTCTCCCTCTGCCCCAACAACCAGCCCAGCCAGACCGGGCCGGGCGCGGCCGACGCCGAGACCGCGCAGTGCCTGGTCAACGGGCAGAACGCCTGCTCGCACGGCACCCACGTGGCCGGCATCGCGGCGGGCAGGATGACCGCCGGCGCGCCCGCCAGCGGCGTCGCCCCCGAGGCGCGGCTGCTGCCCATCCAGGTGTTCAGCCGGGTGGACAACGCCCTGACCTGCATGCTGCGGGGCACCACCGCGCCCTGCTTCCTCAGCTACACCTCCGACCAGAAGCTGGCGCTCGAGTACGTGTCGCGGGTGGCCACGACGCACAACGTCGCCGCGGTGAACATGAGCCTCGGCGGCAGCACCGCGTACTCGGAGGCGTGCGACACCGACCCGGACGCCGCGGCCGTCAAGCCGGAGTTCGACCTGCTGGTGAGCCTGGGCGTGGCACCCGTGGTCGCGGCGGGCAACAGCGGGGCCGCCAATGGGGTCGCCTCGCCGGCCTGCATCTCCACCGCCGTCGCCGTCGGGGCCACCGACGACAGCGACCGGCTGGCCACGTTCACCAACAGGGGGCCGCTGCTCGACCTGCTGGCACCGGGCGTGACCATCAACTCGTCCGTGCCGGACGACACGTACGGGAACAAGAGCGGCACCTCGATGGCAGCGCCGCACGTCGCGGGGGCGTTCGCGATCATGCGGCAGGCCAACCCGGAGTTCACGGTCACGCAGAACCTGCAGCGGCTGCGGGACACCGGGAGGGCGATCCAGTTCGACGCGGCGGGCACGCCGGTGGTCACCTCCAGAATCGATCTGGAACGCGCCACCACCGCCACGCAGGCCAGCAGGGATCCCCGGATTTGAGCGGGTGCAACGGGCCGGACCCTCGTGGTCCGGCCCGCTCGCATGCCTACGGCGCGCTGTCGGACAGAACAAGAAGCGGTAACGGAACTCTTGCGCCTCTCTGACATCTGTTGTCGGATTAATACACTTCGGTGGACAAATTTCCCTTGAGACCCCGGAGGAACGGTTTGCGTCTCCCGTCTCTGTTCGCCGGAGCCATCGCGTTAGCAGCCGCATCGGCGGCCCTGGTGGCCACCCCCGCCCACGCCGACCCAGAATCCAAAATCGACCCCGCGCTGACGGCCGCAGGCGAGCACCGCGCCATCGTGCACGTCCGGCAGCCCGCCAAGGTGCAAGCCGTCAGGTCCAGCGCCGAGCAGGTCAAGCGCGACCGGCGCAACGTCGAGGCGCAGCCGCCCGCAGAGCTCGCCGGCAAGCTCGACTTCTTCGTCTACCGCGGCACCCGCGCAGAGCTGGAGAAGATCGCCGAGCAGTCCGACGTGGTCTCCATCCGCAAGGACAAGCTGAACAAGCCCAGCCTGATCGAGAGCGTCCCGCTCATCGGGGCCGACAGGGCGCACAACGCCCGCATCACCGGTGACGGCAGCGCCGTCGCCATTCTCGACACCGGCATCGACGACGACCACCCCGCCTTCGGCGACCGCATCGTCGCCCAGGCGTGCTTCTCCGCCGCCGACCCCGCCGACGGCTCCAGCCCGCTCTGCCCCAGCGGCAGCCAGTTCCAGCTCGGTGACGGCGCCGCCAACGCCGAGACCGAGGCGTGCATGAACGGCGCGCCGCAGCCGCAGTACGGCCTGTGCTACCACGGCACGCACGTCGCCGGCATCGCCGCCGGACAGCGGACCGCCGACTTCCCCGCCGACGGCGTGGCCCCCAAGGCCAAGATCATCGCGGTGCAGGTGTTCAGCCGCTTCGACGACTCGCCGTACTGCAACGGGCAGCCGGTCTGCATCCTCGCCTACGACTCCTCCATCCTGACCGGCATGGCCTACGCCGAGCTGCTGGCCCACGAGTACCGCATCGCCTCCGTCAACCTCAGCCTCGGCGGCGGCGCGTACACCTCCAACTGCGACGAGGGCGACGGCGCGGACTTCAAGGCCGAGGCGGACAAGCTCCTCGCCAAGGGCGTGCCCACCGTGGTCGCGGCCGGCAACGAGGGCAACCAGGCGGGCGTCTCCTGGCCTGCCTGCGTCTCCTCCGTCGTGACCGTCGGCGCCACCGACAAGCAGGACGCGGTCGCCTCCTTCTCCAACCGCGGCACGCTGCTCGACGTGTTCGCGCCGGGCGCGAGCATCACGGGCGCCATCGCGGGCAACGCGTACGCGACCCTCAGCGGCACCTCCATGGCCGCCCCGCACGTGGCCGGCGCCTTTGCCCTCCTGCGCCAGAAGGACACGTGGTCGTCGGCCGACACGCTGCTCAACGCGCTCAAGAGCACCGGCAAGCCGATCACGTACGACAGCGGCGGCGCGCAGGTGACCACGCCTCGGATCAACGTCTGGGCGGCGCTGCGCTGACCCCGCCTGATCCCTTGAAGTAGCGAGTCATCGGCCGGGCCCGGCACCACGGGCCCGGCCGATGCGCGTTTGCGGCCCATCGATGGCGCCGGCGCGTTCAGCGTCGTGCTCTCCGTCTTCACGCTGGGCGCGACCTTCCGCTCTCTCGCGCGGGCCAGGATGCGCGAGCTGGAGGAGGGGCGCGCGGCGGGCAAGGTCGTCATCACCTCTCTGAATGACCGACCTTTCGCTGAGAGCGGATGCGAGGCCGCTGACCTGCCGTCACGCGCGTCCGGGAACCCCTGTTCCGGCAAAGGCGTGCTTTTCGAATTGTGTCGCTTAGGGTGGCTTCTATGGACGCAGGCAAGGCGATCTTCGATACCGTCGGCAAGCTTCGCCAGCGGCGCACCGCCCCGCTGGTGCTGGAGCTCGATCTGACCGAGGGCCTCACCGAGGGCCCGCCGGCCGACCCGCTCGCCGCGGTGCTGTCCATGCGCAAGCCGCGCCTGGCCGACGTCCTGTCCGGGCTCAAGCGGGCCCGCCAGGACCCACGGGTCAAGGCACTGGTCGTGAAGATCGGCGGCAACCCGCTGGGGTTCGCCATGGTCCAGGAGCTGCGCCAGGCGGTGATCCGGTTCCGGGCGGCGGGCAAGCTGACCGTCGCGTACGCCGAGACGTTCGGCGAGTTCAGCGGCGGCACCATCCCCTACTACCTCGCCACCGCCTTCGAGCGCCTCTACCTCCAGCCGAGCGGCGACGTCGGGCTGACCGGCCTCGCCATGGAGCAGCGCTTCGTGAAGGGCGCGCTGACCAAGCTCGGCGTCGGTTACGAGGTGGGCCAGCGCCACGAGTACAAGACGGCGATGAACACCTTCACCGAGGACCGCATGACGGACGCGCACCGCGAGTCCGCGGCCCGCCTGCTGGAGTCGCTGACCGAGACGGTCGTGGCGGGCATCGCCGACGGCCGCAGGCTCGACCCGGAGAAGGTGCGCGAGCTGATCGACCAGGGGCCGTTCATCGCCTCGGAGGCGCAGGAGGCGGGGCTGGTCGACGAGCTGGCCTACCGCGACGAGGTCTACGACGAGCTGAAGCGCGCCGCGGGCGAGGACGCGCACCTGCTGTACCTGGCCCGCTACGCCAAGGCCGCCAACGTGCGCAAGCTGCCGCAGCCCATGGCCGACGGCATCGCGCTCGTCCACGGCAGCGGCCTGATCAAGACCGGGCGCAGCGGCCGCAGCCCGCTCGGCGGCGGCGGCGCGATGGGCTCCGACACGATCTCCGCCTCGCTGCGCGCCGCCCGCCGTGACGAGCACATCAAGGCCGTGGTGTTCCGGGTGGACAGCCCCGGCGGCTCGTACGTCGCCAGCGACACGATCTGGCGCGAGGTGGCGCTGACCAGCAAGGTCAAGCCGGTGATCGTCTCGATGGGCGACTTCGCGGCCTCCGGCGGCTACTTCGTGTCGATGGCGGCCGACGTGATCATGGCACAGCCGGGCACGCTGACGGGCTCGATCGGCGTCTACGGCGGCAAGCCGGTGCTGTCGGAGCTGATGGAGAAGGCCGGGGTCAACTCCGAGCTGCTCGCCGAGGGCGCCAACGCCGGCATGTTCTCCCTCACCAGGGGTTTCTCGCCCGAGCAGTGGGAGCGGGTGAACGCCTGGCTCGACCGCATCTACGACGACTTCGTGAACAAGGTCGCCAAGAGCCGCGACCTCAGCCGCGAGCGTACGCACGAGCTGGCCAAGGGCCGGGTCTGGACGGGCGCCGACGCGCACGCCAACGGGCTGGTGGACGAGCTCGGCGGGCTTGAGGACGCGCTGGCGCTGGCCAGGAAGCGGGTGGGGCTGGCCGAGGACGCGCCCGTACGCACCTATCCCCGGCTCAACCCGCTCGAACGGCTGCGCGGCCCCGAGTCCAGCGAGGACAAGGCGGCGGCGCTGGCCAGGATCCGGCTCGACGCGTGGGGTCCGCTGGCGCGGCTGTCGGCGGAGCTGGGCCTGCCCGCGGGCGGCCCGCTGCTGCTGCCGTCCTGGTATCGCATCCGCTGACCTCGCGGCGGACCGGACAGCGGGGCGCGGCGCGGAGGCGGTACGTCGCCTCACGAACGGCGGCGGGCCCGCGCGCTGAGGCCGGGGCTCAGGTGGCGATGGTGCGGTAGCGGCTGCGCAGCCGGACCAGCGGCTGCCGGCGCGCGTCGACGTAATCGACGGCGAGCACGGCCGCGATGAAGATCGTGTGGTCGCCGGCCACGACGACCTTGGTGGTCTCGGCCTCGATGGCGGCCACCCCGCCCTCGATCACCAGCGCCTCCGTGTGCGGCCCCCGGTGGTGCGGGGTGCCGGCGACGAGCAGGCGGGCGCTCGGCCGTCCCGCGGCGGCGAAGCGGCTGGCGACGGCCGTCTGATCGGACGACAGCAGGGAGGCGGCCCAGCGGCCCTGCCGGAGCAGCACCTCGTTGAGGTAGCCCTTGCCGGCCAGGCTCACCAGCACCAGCGGCGGCTCCAGCGAGACGGACATCAGCGTCGAGACGGTGGTGCCGATGTCGTCGCGCCCCTCGCGGGCGGTCACCACCGCCACGCCGGCCGCGAGCTGGGCCATCGCCTCGGTGAACAGCTCGGTCACCGCGACGGGCTCCACAGGTCGAACGCGTTTCCCCGGCCGGAAGGGCTCCGGTGGCCGTAAGGGCGGCACGCCACGGCCGGGCCTCCGCACGGGCGGAGGCCCTCGGCGCGGATGGCGGCGCTCAGACGAGGCCGTTGCTGGTCAGCCATTCCTTGGCAACAGTAGCGGGCTCGTCCTTGTTGACGGAGATCTTCTGCATCATCTGCAGCAGCGCGTCGGTGGTGAGCTTGGCCGAGATGCCGTTGAGCGTGGTCCTGATGGTGTCGTCGGCGGACGCCTTGTGCAGCAGCGGGATCACGTTCTGGGCGGCGAAGACGTTCTTGGTGTCCTCGAGCGCTACCAGATTGTTGGTCGTCATCTTGGGGTCGGTGGTGAAGACGTTGCCGACCTGGATCGAGCCGTCCTTGAGCGCGTCGGCCGTGGTGGGGCCCGTGGGCTTCCACTCCTTGAACTCCAGCCCGTAGACCTCCTTGAAGCGGGTCTCCCAGCGCTTTTTGAACTCGGGCGGAGCCCCCAGCACCATGTCCTTCGAGACCTTGGCGAGGTCCTCGATGGTCTTGAGACCCTGCTTGTCCTGGGTCTCCTTGGTGACCGACAGGCTGTCCTTGTCCTCGGCGGGCGAGGAGTCGAGCACCTCCAGCTCGGGCGGCAGCTTCTGCTTGAGCGCCGCGTCCACCTCCTCGGTGGTCACCGAGGTGTCCTTGACGTCGATGTAGGCGAGCAGGTTGCCGTTGTACTCGGGGACGATCGTCAGGCCGCCGCTCTTGACCTGGTCGAAGACGACTTCACGGCTGCCGATGCGGGGCTTCTCCTCCACCTGCACGCCCTTGGCCTCCAGAGCCTGGGCGTAGATGGAGGCGAGCAGCACGCTCTCGTCGAAGTCGAAGGAGCCGATGATCGCCTTGCCTCCCGCACCGGAAGCCGAGCCGGAGGGTGCCGCGCTCGTCGTCTCGAGCGGGTTGCTCCCGGTGGATCCACCCCCACCGCAGGCGGCCAGTGCGAGCATCGCCGACAGGAGGACCCCCGCGATGCCGTACGTGCGTCTCATGACTTTTCCCTTCTTAGCGGGAGGTTATACAGCAAAACCTAGCGAACCTTGAGGCGCCGGCTCACCCCCGGAGAGACCGCCACCCTCTGGGCGAGGGCGAACAGAGCCTGCACGACGAGCGCGAACAGCACAATCAGTACGGAACCACCGACGACGCTCGCGTAATCCTTGGTCGCGAAACCGTCGATGACGTAGCGGCCGAGCCCGCCGAGCCCCGTATAGGCGGCGACCGTGGTGGTGGCCACGACCTGGATGGCCGACAGGCGGCAGCCCAGCAGGATCAGCGGCAGCGCCACCGGCACCAGCACCCGTCCGAGCACCTGCCCGCCGCGCAGCCCCATCCCGTACGCGGCGTCGCGCAGCTCGGGATCGACGCCCCTGATCCCCTCGAAGGTGTTGACGAGGATCGGCGGCACCGACAGCAGCACCAGCGGGATGATCACCGGCCAGATCGAGCTGGTGCCGAGCAGCAGCACGAACATCACCAGCAGCCCCAGCGTGGGCAGCGCCCTGGCCAGGTTCGCCGAGACGACGACCAGCAGCGCACCCCGCCCGGTGTGACCGATGAGCAGGCCGAGCGGCACCGCGATCAGCGCCGCGAGCACCAGCGCAAGCGCCGAGAACTCCAGGTGTTCGAGCAGGCGGGCGGGGATGCCGCCGGTGCCCGACCAGTTGTCGGGGTTGCCGAAGAACTCGGCGAGCCAGCCGATGAACGAGGTCAGCCAGTTCACGGCGCCGCCCCCTTCCGCGCGCGCACCCACGGGGTCAGCAGCCGCTGCGCCAGGACGAGCAGACCGTCGGCGACCAGCGCGAGCGCCACGATGAGCACGATGCCGACGATCACCGGCGGCATGAACGGGTTCTGGTAGGCGCGGGTGAACAGCCCGCCGAGCCCGCCCTGCCCGATCAGCGCGCCCACGCTGACCAGGCTGATGCTGGAGACCGCGACCACCCGCAGCCCGGCCAGCACCACCGGGATGGCGATCGGCAGCTCGACCGCGAGCAGCCGGCGCAGCGGGGTGTAGCCCATGGCGATCGCCGACTGGCGTACGTGGTCGGGCACCGAGTCGAGCCCGTCGACCACGGCCGGGAGCAGCACCGCCGTGCCGTAGAAGGCCAGCGGGATGATCACCGTGGTCTGCGACAGGCCGGTCACCGAGATCAGCAGCATGAAGACCGGCAGCGACGGCAGCGCGTACACCACGTTCATCAGCCCTGACGTGGGCTGATAGAGCCAGCGCCAGCGCGCGCAGGCCAGGCCGAGCGGCACCGACACGATCAGCGCGAGCAGGATCGGCATGAACGACATCACGAGGTGGTCGGTCAGCAGGTTGCGGATGCTGTCGACCCGTCCGGTGTCCCAGTTACGCCCGATCCACTCCCATAGCGAGGGAGGGCCGTCACCCATCTGCGGCCTCCGCCAGCGCCTCGTCGAGGGCCTGCCGGCTGGCCACGCCCACGACCTTGCCGTCCTCGCCGAGCGCCACCGCGTTGCCGGACGGCGACAGCAGCGCGGCGTCGAGCGCGGCCCGCATGCTGTCGCGGCCGTGGCGGTAGGCGCCGTACGGCTCCAGCTTCCCGCCCGGCTCGCCGGTGCGCCAGCCCACCGGCCGGCCGTCGCCGGTCACGACCAGCACCCACGGCTCGGGGGAGGCGGCCGAGGACCCCTCAGGCACGGTCAGGTCCGTACGCAGCCGCAGCCCCTCCGTGGAGACGAACTGCAGCCGCCTGATGCCCCGGTCGCGCCCCAGGAACTCCTGCACGAAGTCGTCGGCGGGCTGGGCGAGCAGCGTCTTGGGGTCGGCGAGCTGGGCCAGCTTGCCGCCCACCCGCATCACCGCCACCCGGTCGCCGAGCTTGATGGCCTCGTCGATGTCGTGCGTGACGAACACGATCGTCTTGTTCAGCTCGCTCTGCAGCCGCAGCAGCTCGTCCTGCAGGCTCGTGCGGACGATCGGGTCGACGGCGCTGAACGGCTCGTCCATGAGCAGCACCGGCGGGTCGGCCGCCAGCGCCCTGGCCACGCCCACGCGCTGCTGCTGGCCGCCGGAGAGCTGGAACGGGTAGCGCTGGCCGAGCGCTGCGTCGAGCCCGACGCGTTCGAGCAGCTCCATGGCCCGCGACCGGGCCTTCTTGCGGTCCCAGCCGAGCAGGTAGGGGACGGTGGCGATGTTGTCGACGATCTTCCTGTGCGGGAAGAGACCGGCCTGCTGGATGACGTAGCCGATGCCGCGCCGCAGCGTCGGCGGGTCGATGCCCTGGACGGGGACGCCGTCGAGGAGGATGCGGCCCTCCGAGGCGTCGATCATCCGGTTGATCATCCGGAGTGAGGTGGTCTTTCCGCAGCCCGACGGGCCGACGAGTACGGTGATCTCGCCCGTGGGCGCCTCAAGGTCGAGATGATCGACGGCGACGGTGCCGTCTGGATAGCGCTTGGTGACAGATTCGAATGTGATCACGCGCGAACTCTCGCTTCGGGCTTTCGGTGGCAGCGCCGCAGCCCCCGTGCCACGACCGCCGCATGATCTCCTGAACCCACAGACTACGGCGATACTTCCCGATGTGTCCCCTCGGGATTTCCTTAAACGCTTCAGTTGACGCGTTACCGAATGCGGCCTTCTGGGGTGGAGATTCGCATGAATTCTTTATCTGGTAGTGCGCCGGACCACGCCAGTTGGCATGATTACCCTCACGAATCCTGACGCATCAGCTCACAACCTCCCGACGCGCACCACTCCCCCCCAGCGTTCGCATCCACAAGAGGACCGGCCCGTGTCTCAGCCGCTCACCGATCAGCGCCGGCGCGCAGAACTGATCGCAGAGCTATACGACCGCCACGCCGCCGGGCTGTTCGCGTACTGCGCCGACCAGCTCGGCGACCTCGGCGCGGCGTCCGACGTCCTGGCGGCCGTGCTCAACGGAGTCCCGGACACCGCGCCGCCGCGCGCCGCGCTGTACGCGTTCGCGCGCCGCGAGATCCACCGCAGGGACATCGTCTACTCGCCCCCTGCCGTCGATCCGTTCATCGACCCGGCCACGGCGCTCGTCGAGCGCTCCCTGCGCGAGCTGCGCCCGCACCAGCGCGAGGTGCTGGTGCTGTGCGCGGTGTGCGGGCTGAGCAAGGACGAGCTGGCCTGGGTGCTCGACGTCGCGCCCGACACCGCCGAGGAGCTGACGATCGCGGCGGGACAGCAGTTCCGCCAGGCGCTGAGCACGGCGCTGGCCTCGGCCGGAGGACGCCTGCCCACGCCGGTCGCCGACGTCTACGGCGCGCTGCGGGTCGCGCCGCTGCCCGACGTGCTCGGCCGCCTGCCGTGGCCGCAGCCGCCCGGTGCGCTGCGCATCCACTTCGCCGGCTCGCGCCCGGCCGCGCCCGGCCCGCTGTTCACCAAGCCGCGCTGGCCCAGCCCGCCGGTCTGGCCGCAGCCGCTGGCCGAGGCCGACCCGGCGACCAGCACCGTGATCTTCCCCGCCGAGCTGCTGACGCCGCCCGCCTCGTCGCGCAGGCCCGAGCACGACGCCACCACGGCCCCGATGCCCAAGCTGCGCGACCCGCTCAGGCCGCCGGGCGACATCCTCGACCCCGATCTGCCGCTGCGCGACCCGCTCGGCTCCACCCGGGCGTTCAGGGATCCGCGCACCGGGCTTCCGTTCGGCGAGCAGGGGTCGGCCCGCGATCCGCGCGACGTCGGCGACGTGCTGGCCTGGTCGGACAAGGCGGCCGGCAAAGCGGCCGGCAAGACGACGGACAGAGCGCCGGACAGAGCGGCCGGCCAGACGACGGGCAGAGGGACGGACAGGGCGGCGGACAGGGCGAGCAAGCCGGTCGAGCGGCCGTTCTACCTGGCCGAGCCGCCGCCCAGCGCGACCGACCCGTTCATGACCGGTGACGTGATCCTGCCGAAGGACGCGCCCGATCCGTACATGACGGGCGATGTGCTCGTGCACAACGGTCCGGCCCGGCCGGTCCCCCGGCCGAAGCGGTCCGACCGGCAGCGGCCGCCCATGGAGCCGCGGCCCACCCCCGAGGAGTTCCTCCGCCTGCCGGAGACGCCGCTCGGCGCGGTGCGGACGCCGGAGACGGTCCGCGAGCCGGCCGCACCGCTGTTCCGGCCGCACACCCGGCCTGCTGAGCAGCCGGGCAAGTCGGTGCGCCGCGGGTCCGGAAGGAAGGCCGCCGGGCGCGAGGGGCGCGGCAAGCCCGCGAAAGAGCCCGTCTACCGGCTCCCTGAGCGCCTGTCCGCGCCGGAGCCTGGACCGCAGGCCGGGTCGGAAGGCTCCCTGACCAGGGCGGAAGGCTCCCTGACCGGGACGGAAACCTCCCTGACCAGGGCGGAAGGCTCCCAGGCCACGAGTGGGGCGGAGCAGCGGGTGGTGCGGGAGACTCCGCGTGAGGCGGGGGCGCGGGCCGTCCGTGAGCTCGTGTTCGAGGCGGGCTGGCAGGAGACGTCGCCGATCGCGCCGCGCCCGGTCCGGGCGCGTCCCGTCCCCAAGCGCCGCCCCGAGGTGACCCGCCGCCCGCCGAAGCAGCGCCGCCGTAAGGACCGCCACTACGACTGGGTGTGGGAAGCGGCCGGGTTCCTGCTCTGCGTGGCGATCGCGATGATCGTCTTCTTCTCGATGCCGAGCGTCCTCGGCCCCTGACCTTCCCCGGAACCCTCGGGGAAGGTCTTCAGCCGGCGGTCAGGATCAGCCCGCTGGTCGGCACCCCGGTCCCGGCCGTCACCAGGACGTTGGAGACGTCCGGGATCTGGTTGGCCGCGGTTCCCCTGATCTGGCGGACGGCCTCGGCGATGCCGTTCATGCCGTGGATGTACGCCTCCCCGAGCTGCCCGCCGTGCGGGTTGACCGGCAGGCGGCCGTCCAGCTCGATGCCCTCGTCCCGGACGAAGCCCGGGGCCTCGCCGCGCCCGCAGAAGCCCAGCTCCTCGAGCTGGGTCAGCACGAACGGGGTGAAGTGGTCGTACAGGATGGCCGTCTGGATGTCGGCGGGCGACAGCCCCGACTTCTCCCAGAGCTGCCGGCCGACGACGGACATCTCCGGCAGGCCGGTCATGTCATCGCGGTAGTAGCTCGTCATCATCATCTGCCCGGCCCCGGCCCCCTGCGCGGCGGCGGCGATCAGCACGGGCGACCTGCGCAGGTCGCG
The DNA here is from genome assembly GCF_040678535.1 of Nonomuraea sp. NPDC052634. Lineage (NCBI taxonomy): Bacteria > Bacillati > Actinomycetota > Actinomycetes > Streptosporangiales > Streptosporangiaceae > Nonomuraea > Nonomuraea sp. NPDC052634. The sequence continues at coordinate 631,074 of NZ_JBFATY010000002.1, forward strand.
GGCGCGCTCGGCCGAGGTGACGACCAGGGCCACCGCGCCGTCGCTCTCCTGGCAGCAGTCGAGCAGGTGCAGCGGCTCCACGATCCACCGGGACGCCTGGTGCTCCTCCAATGTGATCGGCCGGCCGTGGAACCAGGCGGCCGGGTTCGTGGCGGCGTGGCGGCGCATGGCCACCGCCACCCGGCCGAAGTCCTCGGAGGTGGCGCCGTACACGTGCATGTAGCGGCGGGCGAACATGGCGACCCAGGCGGCGGGCGTCATCAGCCCGTACGGGACGTGCCAGCTCATCTCCAGCCCCTGCGAGGTGGGCTGCCCGGTCAGGCCGGAGTTCGGCTGCCCGAAGCGGCGGCCCGAGCGCTCGTTGAACGCCCGGTAGCAGACCACCGTGCTCGCCATGCCGGTCGCCACCGCCATGGCCGCGTGCGCGACCGTGCCGCAGGCCGCGCCGCCGCCGTACTCGACGCGGGAGAAGAAGGTCAGCTCGCCGATGCCGGTCTCCCTGGCCACGGCGATCTCCTGGTTGGTGTCCTGGGTGAAGGTGACCAGGCCGTCCACGTCGGCGGGCGACAGACCCGCGTCGTCCAGCGCCGCGAGCACGGCCTCGGCGGCGAGGCGCAGCTCGGAGCGTCCTGACCGCTTGCTGAACTCGGTGGCGCCGATGCCCGCGATCGCGGCGTTCACCGCGCCTCCCCTGGCGCTCCCGGACCTGACGCTCCCGGACCTGACGCTCCCGGACCTGACGCTCCGGGACCTGACGCTCCCGGGCCTGACGCTCCCGGTGTGAGGCGGACGGTCGCGGTGGCGTGGTCGCCGAGGCTGACCCGGCCGCGCACGCGCACCGCCGGCTCGCCGTCCGCGCCCTGCACGACCGTGCCGGTGAAGGTGAGCCGGTCCCCCGCGTACGCGGGCACGCCGAGCCGCACGTCGATCGACCTGATCACCGCGCCGGGCCCGGCCCAGTCGGTGACGTACCGCTGCACCAGCCCCATCGTGGTGAGGATGTTGAGGAAGATGTCCTTCGAGCCCTGAGCGCGGGCCAGCTCCGGGTCATGGTGCACGGGCGTGAAGTCCCTGGTGGCCAGCGCCGTCGAGATCACCATGGTCGGCGTCAGCTCGATGGTCAGCTCGGGCAGCTCCGTGCCGATCATGCGGGCTCCCATCTCGGCAGGACGAGTTCGGCGTCCATCGCGTCGAACCGCACCCGTAACCGCATCCCGACCTCCACGTCACCGGGCGCGCAGCCGACGATGTCGCCCACGACCCGTACGCCTTCCGGCAGCTCGACCACCCCCACCACGAACGGCGTCTCGCGCCCCGGCACCGGCGGATGGTGATGCACGACGTAGCTGAACAGCACGCCCTCGCCGCTCGCCACCGTGTAGCCCCGGTTGGCCGAGCGGCAGCGCCGGCACAGCGGACCTGGCGGGTGGCGCAGCTCACCGCAGTCGGCGCACGCCTGGATGCGCAGCTCTTTCTGCTTGGCGCCGTCCCAGAAGAACGCGGTGTCGTCGCTGACGGCCGGCCGCAGTGGGTACGGCGCCCGCTCCTTCTCGGGCTCGGGGCGGAACTTGAGCACGCGGAACATCATCGTGGCGACCGGTTCGTCCTCGTCGGTGTACCAGGTGACGTTCCAGGTGGCGAAGTAGCCGACGCCCAGGGCGGTGCGCTTGGGCCCGGCCAGCCCCGCCAGCCGGGTGGCGGGGGTCAGCCGCTCCCCCACCCGCGCGTACCGGTGGTAGGTCTGCTCGCAGTTCGTCGCCACCACGCCCGTGTAGCCGCTGCGGTCGAGCGCGGCCAGCAGGTCGTCCACCGGTGAGCGCTCCTTGCCCGCGCCAGGGCCGCGCATCGTCCACACCTGGGCCATGGCGGGCGGTGCCAGGCCGCGTTCGAGGTAGACGGGGTTGGCGTCGCCCATGGCGGCCAGCCAGTGGCGGATCATGGGGACGTTGACGGGGTCGTCGGCGGGTGCGCCGCGCACCTCCCCCAGAGCCGTCTGCTTGGCGGCCAGCTCGTGCAGCTCCGCGTCGCTCAGGACGAGCCCTGCGCCGCTCATCGGGGCGCCGCTCATCGGGGCGGCCTCGGCAGGCTCAGGCCGAGCATGGCGATCAGCTCGCGCTGCACTTCGTTCACGCCGCCGCCGAACGTCAGCACCACCGCACCCTTGGCGGCGTTGTCGATGCGCTCGATCAGCTCGGCGGTCTCGGGGTCGGCGGGGTCGCCGTACCTCGCCAGGACGTCGCCGACGATCCTGCCCGCCTCCTGCATGCGCTCGGAGGCGTAGATCTTGGTGGCGGACGCGTCGGGCGCGCCCAGCCAGCCCAGGTCCATGTTGGCCGCGACCTGCCAGTTCAGCAGCTCGTTGGTACGGAACGCGGCCCACACGGCGGCCAGCGCCCGCCGCACGCCCGGCTCGGCGTCCAGCCCCGTACGCCGGGCCCAGGCGCGGAACCGGTCGTAGACCTGGCCGAGGTTGCCCGCCGGGCCGAGCGTGACGCGCTCGTGGTTGAGCTGGTTGACGATGAGATCCCAGCCGCGGTCCACCTCGCCCACGACCATGTCCACGGGGACGCGGACGTCGGAGTAGTAGGTGGCGTTGGTGTGGTGGCGGCCGTCCATGGTCACGATCGGCGTCCACGAGAAGCCGGGATCGGTCGTGTCGACGATCATCATCGTGATGCCCTTGTGCCGCTTGGCCTCAGCGTTGGTGCGGGCCGCGAGCCAGATGTACTGGGCGTAGTGCGCGCCGCTCGTGAAGATCTTCTGGCCGTTGACGACGTAGTGGTCGCCGTCCAGCACCGCCGTCGTGCGCAGCGCGGCCAGGTCGGTGCCCGCCTCCGGCTCGCTGTAGCCGATCGCGAAGTGGCACTCGCCGGCCAGGATGCGGGGCAGGAAGAAGTCCTTCTGCCGCTCGGTGCCGTACTGCATGAGCGTGGGGCCCACCGTCTGCACGGTGATGATCGGGTACGGCACTCCGGCGCGGGCGATCTCGTTGGCGAAGATCTGCTGCTCCAGGGGGCCGTAGCCGCCTCCGCCGTACTCCTTGGGCCAGCCGATGCCGAGCTTGCCGTCTCTGCCGAGGCGGCGGCAGTGCTCCATGTACGCCTCGCCGAACGGATCGTCGGCGATCTCGGCCCGGTCCTCGGCGGTCAGGCAGGAGCCGAAGTACTCGCGCAGCTCGTCGCGGAGCCTGCGCTGCTCGGGTGTCAGGTCGATGTACATCAGACGAGCGCTCCGATCAGGTCGAGCTGGGCGTCCGCGCCGCCGAGCAGATGGGACAGGTGCCCCGCCTGGGCGAAGTAGCGGTGCAGCGGGTAGGTGACGTCGAGGCCGAGCCCGCCGTGCAGGTGCTGGCAGGTGTAGAGCGCCCTGACAGACTCGCCCACGTGGTACGCCGCCAGCGCCAGGTCCTGCCCGGCCGGCAGCCCCTCCGACAGCCGCCAGGCCGCCGACCACATGGCCACGTCGAGCGCCCGGCCGGCGATGTAGACGTCGGCGATCTGCATCGTCACCGCCTGGAACTCGGCCAGCGCCCGCCCGAACTGCCTGCGCTGCTTGATGTGGCCGGTCGTCAGCTCGAGCGCGCCCGCGAGCACTCCGCTCGCCTGGGCGGCGACGGCCGCCGTGAACACGTGTACCGCGTCTTCGGCCGCCTCGGGGCCGGCGATCCGCTCGGCGGGGGCCGCGTCCAGCGTGATCGTGGCGGCCGGCTCGCCGGTCGAGGTGTGTTCGGGCGTGCCCGCCGGGCTCTCGGCCAGGAACAGCCCCTCGTCCGCCGTCACCAGCACCGCGGCGCCGTCCGGATACGGCACCTGCGTCTTGCGCCCGGTCACCGTCCAGCCGCCCTGGGCCCGCACGGCGGTGGTGCGGGGCGGGGCGTTCAGCGGCGCGCCCGGTTCGCGTACGGCGAGGGTGAGCCGGGCGCCCGGCGGCCGCTGCAGGTCTCGTGCGCCGTGGCGGGCCAGGATGAGCTGGGCGGCGAGCAGCGGCAGTGCGGGCAGCGCCGCCGCGCGGGCGCCGACCTCGCGCAGCACCACGGCCATCTCCACAGGGCCGAGCCCCGCACCGCCCGCCTCCTCCGGCACGCACACGCTGAGCAGGCCGGCCTGGGACAGCCGCTCCTCGTCCGCATCCTTCGCCAGCACCTCGGCGGCGAGCCGCTGCAGCTCCCGCTGGGTCTCGTCCAGGTTGAAATCCACGTCTACATCTCCAAGAGGTGTCGCCTGCCGTGCCGTACGAAGTCCTCCTCGATGTCCTTGACGTCCGCGTCGGTGAGCCGCCTGAACCCGTCCCGGGTGCGCCACCAGACGGGGTCGGCGGTGCGCCACGCCTCGCGGGCCAGGTGCCGCTTGATGACCTTGTGCGAGGGGGTCTGCGGCAGCTCGCGGGCGATGCGGACGTACCGGGGCAGCGCCTTCGCACCGAGGTCGGCGCGCCCGGCGAGGAAGGCCGCGAACGCCTCGGGGTCGAAGGCGCGCTCCAGCACGAGCGCCGCCATCACCTGGTCGCCGGCCGCCGCGTCCGGCACCGGGTAGACCGCCGCCTCCACCACCCCGCCGAACTCGCGTAACGCCGCCTCGATGGGCGTGACGGCGAGGTTCTCGCCGTCCACGCGCAGCCGTTCCGTGCCCCGGCCGGCGAAGAAGACGTGGCCCTGCGCGTCGGCGTAAACCAGGTCGCCCGACCAGAACGCGCCGTCCCTGATCCTTTCGGCGTCCGCCTCGGGGTCGTTGTAGTAGCCGTCGAACAACCCCAGCCCGGCCGTGTTGACCAGCTCGCCGATCGCCTCATCCGGGTTGAGCAGGCGGCCGTTCGCTATGTGCGCGGGCGGGCAGGGGCGGCCCGTGGTCGGGTCGAGGATCCGTACGCCCTCCGGCAGGCGGCCGAGGCAGCCGGGCGGCCCGCCGGGGTCGGGGGTGAGCGAGATCGCCGTCTCCGTCGATCCGAAGGCGTCGATCACCCGGCAGCCGAACCGCTCCCCGAACCGCCTGGTCGCGACCGCGCTGCCCTCGTTGCCGAAGGCGATCCGCAGCGGGTTGCCGGCGTCGTCCGGGCGCTCGGGGGTGGCCAGCACGTACGACAGGGCCTTGCCGACGTAGTGGAGGTACGTGACGCCGTACCGCCTGATGTCGGGGAGCAGGCCCGAGGCCGAGAAACGGCGCCGCAGCACCAGCCGGGCCCCCGACGCGACGGCCGGGGCGTAGGCGGCCATGAGCGCACCCGAGTGGAACAGCGGCATCGCGCAGTAGACGGCGTCGTCTGCGGTGAGCATCGCGGCCAGGCTGAGGCCGGGGACGGCGAGCTTGCGCTGGGTGATGCGTATGGCGCGGGGGCGTCCCGAGGTGCCCGACGTGAAGATCAGCATGACGAGATCGCCGCCCGCCGGCTCGGCGAGGTCGTGGGCCGCGGACAGGGACGCGCCGGCGCGTGGAGCCGGCGGCTCGGCCTGGCTGGGGCTCTCGCGCTCGGCCCGGTTTTCGTCTGCGGGCGGGGAGACCGCGGGCGTGTCAGGGGCGAGAGGCTTGGCCGCCAGCCCCAACGCACCCGCGACCTCGTCAGCGAGGGCTCCGAAAGGAGCATCGGCCAAGAGCAGGGTCACGTCGGTGGCGCGGGCGTCACGTACCAGCTCAGGGGCCGCCCTGGTGGGGTTGAGCGCGACCACCACATGCCCGGCCAGCGCCGCGCCGCCGATGAGGAAGACCAGGTCGGGAACGTTCTCGCTGAGCACACCGACATGCGTGCCCGGGCCGTGCGCGGACAGGCGGGCCGCGGCGGCGCGGCAGGCGGCGACGTGTTCGCGCCACGTCCACACCCTGTCCTCGAACACCAGCCCAGGGCGGTCGTCGCCGGCGCGTGCGGTCAGCAGGGAGGCGAGCGTGTCCGCGGTCATCGCTCCTCCAGCAAGCGCTAGGTTCGCTGACTCGCAAACTAGAACAGATTCTAATGAGTGTCCAGCGGAGGCCCTCTGAGATATGGCGGGATATGTCCGTGTAACGCCGTAGACATGGGCCGATAGGGCCGGTTTGTGACTCACGAGTAACAAGCCGTGCCGTCACAAAATCAGATAACGTGTTCTCATGCGTTCTACGCAGGCCACCATCGCAGCGCCCCCCAGCGACTCCGAGGGCACCATGGAAAACCCTTCCGCCCCGGGCGGGCACAGCGTACGCACGCGCAGCCAGCACCAACGCCGCAAGCGCATCGTCCAGGCCGCGGCGGCGCTGGCCTCGCGGGGCGGCGTCGAGGCCATGCAGATGCGCACGGTGGCCGAACGCGCGGGCGTGGCGCTTGGCACGCTCTACCGCTACTTCCCCTCCAAGATGGACCTCGTCGTGGCCGTCGTCGGCGAGGAGCTCGACCTGCTGGAGAGCAGCATCGAGCGCCGCCCGCCGAGCGCCGCCACCCCGGCGAGCCGCGCGGTCGACGTGCTCATGCGGGCCACCAGGGGGCTCATGCGCGAGCCCGAGCTGGCCGACGCGCTCATCCGCTCGCTGATCATGGCCGAGGTGCAGACCCCCTTCGGCGACCGCATGACGGGGCTGCTGCTGCGCGTCTCCGCCGACGGGCTCACCCTGGAGGAGGCCGGCGAGGAGCAGATCGACCTCGCGGGGTCGCTGGCCAGCGTGTGGGTGCAGGAGTTGCTGGAGATGCTGCGGGGGCGGCGCACGTACGACCAGATCCAGCGCCGCATCGAAACCGCCGCCGCCCGCCTCCTCTCCGACATCTGACCCCACCCTGTCCCACCACCGCCCCGAGCAGCGGGCCACCACAGCGCCTCGGCGATCCGACCGCCCCGCGCCGTGCGCTGCCCCGGCCGCCACCCCGAGCGGCACGCCACCCCAAGCGGCCAGCCACCCCGAGCAGCGCGCCGCTCCAAGCGGTGGGCCACCCCTGGCAGTGAGCCTCCGCAACCGTGAGCTGCTCCGCAGCAGGGGGCTGCTCACGAGCGGCCGGTCACCCCACGCGACGCACCACCCCCACGCGGCCGGTCACCCCGAGCAGCCGGCAGCCCCGAGCACGGGGGCCGGGACAGCCGGGCGGTGAGCGGACTGGGGCGGTTCTGTCGGTGGCGGGAGCTATACAGGGGGTATGACCGACAAGCCGACGAGCGAGGACTTCCTTCGCTTGGCTGATCCGATGCGGCGCGAGCTGTTCGCGCACTGTTACCGCATGATGGGCTCGGTGCACGACGCCGAAGACCTCGTGCAGGAGACGTACCTGCGTGCGTGGAAGGCGTACGAGGGCTTCGAGGGGCGTTCGTCCCTGCGCACGTGGCTCTACCGCATTGCGACGACCACGTGCCTGACCGCGCTCGACAGCCGTAACAAGCGCCCGCTGCCGACCGGGCTCGGCGCTCCCAGTCAGGAGGCGACCGCGCCGCTCGTCCGCGACGAGGAGGTGCCGTGGCTGGAGCCGGCGCCGGATGACCTGCTGGGCGCCGGGGCCGACGACCCGGCGGCGATCGTGACCTCGCGCGAGAGCATCAGGCTCGCGCTGATCGCCGCGCTGCAGCACCTGCCGCCCCGCCAGCGCGCGGTGCTGGTGCTGCGCGACGTGCTCAAGTGGAAGGCCGCCGAGGTGGCCGAGGCGGTGGGGGTCTCGACGGCGGCGGTCAACAGCCTGCTGCAGCGGGCCCGCGCCCAGCTCGACGAGGTGGCGCCGAGCCTCGACGACCCGGTGGAGCCGCTGACGCCGGAGCAGCGGGAGCTGCTCGACCGTTACGTCGCCGCGTTCGAAAATTACGACGTCGACGGCCTGGTCCATCTGTTCACCGAGGACGCTGTCTGGGAGATGCCGCCGTTCGTCGGCTGGTACCAGGGGCCGGAGACGATCGCCGAGCTCACCAGGACGCAGTGCCCGGCCGAGCGGGCGGGCGATCTGCGCCTGGTGCCGGTGGCGGCCAACGGCCAGCCGGCCTTCGCGGTCTACCTCCGCAAAGACGGCGTCTACGGTCAGTTCGCCATCATGGTGCTGACCCTGTCGGGCGACCGCGTCAGCCACGTCGGCATGTTCTTCGAGGAGAAGCTGTTCGAGGCGTTCGGCCTCCCGCCGAAATGGGAGGGTTCCGAAACAAACTAGAACCGATTACAGTCGCGCCAGAGCATCCTTCTGGAGGCGGCTATGGGCACACCCGTGATCGTCGAGGCCGTACGCACCCCCATCGGCAAGCGGGCCGGCCGGCTGGCGCACCTGAAACCGCAACAGGTTCTGGCCACGGCGCTGAACGGGCTGATCGACCGCGCGGGCATCGACCCCGCGATCGTCGGGCAGGTGTTCACCGGCTGCGTGACGCAGGCGGGCGAGCAGGGCGGCCACGTCGGCAGATACGCCTGGCTCTACGCCGGCCTGCCCCACGAGACCGGCGTCACCACGGTCGACGCCCAGTGCGGCTCGTCGCAGCAGGCGGTGCACCTCGCGGCGGCGCTGATCGCGGCGGGCGTGATCGAGGCCGGCGTGGGCTGCGGCGTCGAGGTCATGAGCCGGGCGCCGCTGGGCAGCAACGTGCGGCCCGCCGAGCCGCGTCCCGACGACTGGAGCATCGACCTGCCCGACCAGTTCACGGCGGCCGAGCGCATCGCGCGGCGGCGCGGGCTGACGCGCGAGCGGCTCGACTGGTTCGGGGCCCGCTCGCAGCGGCTCGCCGCCAAGGCGTGGGCCGACGGGCGGTTCGAGCGGGAGATCGTGCCGGTCGGCGACGTACGCAAGGATCAGGGCCTGCGCGAGACCACCGTCGAGGGCCTGGCCGGGCTGAAGCCGGTGGTGGAGGGCGGGCTGCACACCGCCGGCACCTCGTCGCAGATCTCCGACGGCGCGGCGGCCGTGCTGGTGATGAGCGAGGAGGCGGCGCGGCGGCACGGCCTGCGTCCCCGGGCGCGCATCCTGGCCCAGGCGCTGGTCGGCGCGGAGCCGTACTACCACCTCGACGGGCCGGTGGCGGCGACGGCGAAGGCGCTCGCGACGGCGGGGATGACGATCGGCGACATCGACAGGTTCGAGGTGAACGAGGCGTTCGCGTCGGTCGTCCTGTCCTGGGCGAGCGTGCACGAGCCCGACTTCGACCGGGTCAACGTCAACGGCGGCGCGATCGCGCTCGGCCATCCGGTGGGCGCGACCGGCGCCCGCCTGATCACCACGGCGCTGCACGAGCTGGAGCGCGCGGACCTCGGCACCGCGCTCGTCTCGATGTGCGCGGGCGGCGCGCTGGCCACCGCGACCATCCTGGAACGCATCGGCTGACCGCCCACCACAAGGCACCACGGAGCACCACGAATCGGGGGCACATGAAGACCAGGCGCAGACCGTACGCGGAGCAGCGTCCGCAGGACCTCGGCGGCGGGGTGTGGAGCGTGCCGGTGCCGATCCCCGGCAACCCGCTCGGCTACACGCTCGTGTACGCCGTCGAGTCCCCCAGAGGCCCCCTGCTGATCGACGCCGGGTGGAACCACCCCGACGCCTGGGACGCCCTCTCCGGCGGCCTGGCCGTGCTGGGCCTCGACGTCACGACGGTGAGCGGGGTGGTCGTCACCCATTTCCATCCCGACCACGCCGGCCTCGCCGGGCAGGTCCGCGAGGCGTCCGCTTGCTGGATCGCCATGCACGAGGACGACGCGGCGCTGGTCAGGCTCATGACCGAGTACGCCGCGAGCGAGCAGGACGACTTCCAGAGCGACATGCTGCGCCGCGCCGGGGCCGACCCGAGCGAGGCCAGGCAGGTCATGGGCACCAGGCCCGTGCCACCTGCCATGCCCGACCGCGAGCTGCGCGACGGCGACCTGGTGGACCTGCCGGGTCGCGAGCTGCGGGCCGTGCACACGCCGGGTCACACGCCCGGCCACATCTGCCTGCATCTGGAGGACGCGGACCGGCTGTTCACCGGCGACCACGTCCTGCCCGACATCACCCCGCATGTGGGCATCTACCCCTACGATCGCGACGACGTCGATCCCCTGAGCGACTTCCTGGACTCGCTCGATCGCGTCGCCGACCTCTCCGCGTCGTGCGGTCCCCTCGACGCGCTCCCCGCTCATGAGTGGATATTTCCGGATGTTGCGGCGCGCGCCGCCGAGATCCGCCACCATCACGAGGAGAAACTGGAACGGCTGCGCGACCTGCTCGCCCGGCAGGCGCAGCCGCTGACCATCTGGGAGGTCGCCGCGATGATGACGTGGAACCGGCCGTGGGGCGAGCTGCCCCCGGCCTTGCGAGGCATGGCGGCCGGGGAGGCCGCCGCCCACCTGCGTACGCTGGAGGCGCGCGGCCAGGTGCGCCGGCACGCAGGGGTCGATCCGGTCCGCTTCCAGGCTCTAAACTCCTAGACATCCGATGTCTAGGGAGAAGAGTGTGGCGGTCACCGACGCGGCCATCGACAAGATCAAGCAAATGATCGTCTCGGGCGAGCTGGCGCCCGGCGACCGCCTGCCCAAGGAGGCCGACCTCGCCGAGCGGCTCGGCCTGTCGCGCAACTCGCTGCGCGAGGCCGTGCGCGCGCTGTCGCTGATCAACGTGCTCGACGTGCGCCAAGGTGACGGCACGTACGTCACCAGCCTGGAGCCCCGGCTGCTGCTCGACACCATGTCGTTCGTGCTCGACCTGCACCGCGACGACACCGTGCTGCAGTTCTTCGAGGTACGTCGCATCCTCGAGCCGGCCGCCACCGCGATGGCCACCGAGCAGATGACCGACGCCGACATCGAGGAACTGCGGGTGATCCTCGAAAAGCTGCCCGATGAGCCGACGGTCGAGGAGCTGGTGGCCAACGACCTGGAGTTCCACCACCGCATCGCGCAGGGCTCGGGCAACAGCGTGCTGTGCTCGTTCATCGAGAGCCTGTCGGGGCCGACCACCCGGGCCAGGATCTGGCGCGGGCTCACCCAGGAGGGGGCGATGGAGAAGACGCGCGAGCAGCACACGGCGATCTACGAGGCCATCGCCGCCCGCCAGGCCGACGTGGCGCGTTCATGGGCGACCGTGCACATCGCGGGCGTCGAGGCGTGGCTGCGCCGGGCCCTGGAAATGGACTGAGCGGACGACCACACATCGGAGGAATCACCCCGCCAGTCAGTGGATCAGCCCGGGAAGGCCCATCCGGCGCCCACCCCGGGCTCTCCCGTGACACCCCGCCCCCGGGCGCTCCCAGGCGGCGCTTCACGGGTCGGTGAGCGGGTGAGTCGGCACCACGTCGGGCTCCAGGTCGCGGTAGACACGATCGGCGGGCTCGGCTGCGGGTAGGACCGGTCTTGTGCCCGGCAAACTGACGAAGTATCGGAGCAAACGCGACCCCAGCCGCACGCCTGAGCCCGTCCCCGGCACCCCATCCGCCACCCCGGGCGGCGACGCGTTCGTCATCCAGGAGCACCATGCCCGCTCCCTGCACTGGGACCTGCGGCTCGAACGCGACGGCGTGCTCGTCTCCTGGGCGGTGCCCAAGGGCCTGCCCGCCGACCCCGGCACCGACCACCTCGCCGTGCACACTGAGGACCACCCGATGGAGTACCTCACCTTCCAGGGCGAGATCCCCCAGGGCGAGTACGGCGGCGGCACCATGACCGTCTGGGACAGCGGCACGTACGAGACGGAGAAGTGGTCGGAGGACGAGGTCAAGATCGTGCTGAACGGCGAGCGGGCCTCCGGCCGGTTCGTGCTGTTCAAGACCAGGGGCGACAACTGGATGATCCACCGGATGGGCGCGGCGGTCCGCGATCCGTTCCCCGACCTCGCGCCCATGGAGCCGACCGAACGGGCCAGGCCGCCAAGGAACGTCGCGGACCACGCCTTCGAGTTCGCCTGGGGCGGGCGGCGGCTGCTGGTGCCGATCGACGGCGGGCGTACCGAGGCGGCCCGCGAGCACCCGTGGCTGCGCGAGCTGGCCGAGTCGTTCGGCAGCCGCACGGCCGTGCTGGACGGCGAGCTGGTCACGCTCGGCGGCGCGGAGCTGCTCGTCTTCTACGACCTGCTGTACGACGACGGCCACGCGCTGACCGGCGAGCCCTACAGCGTGCGTCGGGCCGCCCTGGAGGCGCTCGACCTGGCCGGCGGCCACTGGCAGACCGCGCCGTCGTGGCCAGGGGAGTTCGCGCCGGTCCGGCAGGCCGCCAAGGAGCAGGGGCTGCCGGGGGTGGTGGCCAAGCGGCTCGACTCGCCGTACGAGCCGGGCCCGTCGAAATCCTGGCTGTTCATCCCCTCCTGAACGAAGAGTTTCAGGCCGAGACGCCGGAGCCGCGCGACCACGAAGCCGGAGCCCCCGCCTCCCCCAGCATCCGACTACAGCATCCAACTGCAACGTCCGGCTACAGCATCCAACTACAGCATCCGACTACGGCATCCAACTACAGCGGCCGACCACAGCATCCGGCTACAGCATCCGACAACAGCGGCCGACCACAGCGGCCGACTACAGCAGCCCCTCCGACGCCAGGTCCTCCCACAGCTCGTCCGGCACCGGCCACGCCCGCAGCGCGGCGTTCTCCCGCACCTCCTGCGGGCTGCGCGCCCCCACGACGATCGTCGCGACCGCCGGGTGCCGCAGCGGGAACGCCATCGCCGCCTGCGGCAGCGTGACGCCGTGGCGCTCGCACACCGCGGCGATCCGCCGGGCCTTGGCCACCACGTGCTCGGGCGCGGGCAGGTAGTCGAAGGTGCCGCCCGGCTCGTGGGTGGCCAGCAGCCCGCTGTTGAACACCCCGGCGGCGAGCACTTTGACACCCCGCCGCGCGCACTCCTCCAGCAGCGGCAGGCCGGACTGGTCGAGCAGCGTGTAGCGTCCGGCCAGCATGACCACGTCGATGTCGGTCTCGCGGACGAAGCGCAGCGGCACCTGCCACTGGTTCATGCCGACGCCGACCGCGCGGATGCGGCCCTCGGCGCGCAGCTCGGCCAGCGCCGGGTACGCCTCCTTGATCGCCTGGTCGGCGTGGTCGTCGGGGTCATGGATGAAGGCGATGTCCACGCCGGGCAGGCCGAGGCGGTCGAGGGACTCCGCCAGCGACGTGCGTACGCCGCCCGCGGAGAAGTCCCACACCCGCTCCAGGTCGTCGGGCTCGGCGAAGCCCAGCTCCTCGCGCCCGCCGGCCTTCGAAGGACGCGAGCCGGCCGGCCGCAGCAGCCGGCCGACCTTCGTCGACAGCAGGTAACCCGACCGGCCGGCCAGCGCCGCGCCGATCCGCCGCTCCGACACGCCGAGGCCGTAGTGGGGGGCGGTGTCGTACAGGCGGATGCCGCTCTCCCAGGCGGCCTCGACGGTGGCGCGCGCCTGCTCCTCGGCCACCGCGTCATAGAGGTTGCCGATGGGAGCGCCGCCGAAGCCGACGCGGGGCAGCTCGATCCGGTCCATCAATCTTGTGCCTTTCCTCCGGCGATTCTGCTGATCATGAGCGCGACGAGGATGATGGAGCCGTAGATGACCGGCTGCCAGAAGCCCGAGACGCCGATGAGCGTGAGGATGTTCTGCACCAGGCCGATCACCAGCACGCCGGTGAGCGCGCCAAGGATCGTGCCCTTGCCGCCGTCCATGCTGACACCGCCGATGACGGCCGCGGCGAACACCATGAAGATCCAGCCGACGCCCTGGTTGTTGCCGATGGCGCCGAGCCTGCCGGTCTCCAGCACGCCGGCCAGCGCGGCGAGCGTGCCGCCCAGGATGAACACGCCGTACAGGACGCGGTCCACCCTGATGCCGGCGGCGCGGGCGGCGTCGAGGTTGCCGCCGATCGCGTACAGCGCGCGGCCGAGCCGAAGGTAGCCGAGGCCGAAGATGCCGGCCGCGAACAGCACGCCGGCGATCCAGATCGAGGCCGGCAGCCCCAGCCACATGGCGCTGCCCAGGTAGAGGATCGACTCGGGGAGCTGGAACAGCGTCTTGCCCTCGGTCGGTCCCTGGAGCAGCCCGTGCACGATGATCAGCATGGCCAGCGTGACGATGAACGCCGAGAGCTGGAACCGTATGATCAGGAAACCGTTGAACGCGCCGATCGCGGCCCCGATGAGCAGCGCCAGCGGGATCGCCAGCGCCCCCGGCAGCCCGATGCCGAACCCGCCGGCCGACACCGGGATGACCAGCATCACCGCGATCGCGGGCGCGGTGCCGACCGTCGACTCCAGCGACAGGTCGAACTTGCCGGCGATCAGGATCATCGCCTCGGCCAGCACCAGCAGCGAGATCGCGGCCTGCTGCTGGAGCACGTTCGTCAGGTTGCCCGGCGTCAGGAAGGTCGGGTCGAGGAACGCGCCGACGACCAGCAGGAGCACGATCACCGGGACGAGCGTCAGATCGCGGAACTTGGCCAGCCGCACCCGAGGGGCCGGAGCCGTCAAAGCAGTCACTCTTCTATGCCTTCCATCACGGCCACGAGCTCGTGGTCACTCCAGCCACGCGGCACCTCCTTGACGACCCTGCCGTGGAACATCACCAGCACCCGGTCGCAGATCCGCAGGTCGTCGAGCTCGTCGGAGACCACCACGGCCCCCGCGCCGCGCTCGACGGCGTCCTCGACGGCGCCGAGCAGGGCCTGCTTGGCCTTGACGTCGACGCCGGCGGTCGGATTGATCACCACCAGCACGGCCGGGTCGTCCACCAGCGCCCGCGCGAACACCACCTTCTGCGCGTTGCCTCCCGACAGGTCGCCCACCGGCTGGTCGGGGCCTTCCGTCTTGATGTCCAGGGAGGCGATCAGCCGCTCGGCCGTGGCGCGCCGCCGCGCGGGCGAGACGACGCCGAAGCGGCCGAGCTTGCGGGCGATCGGGAACGTGGCGTTCTCCCCCACCGACAGCAGCGGCACGAAGCCCTCGTGGTGGCGGTCCTGCGGCACGAACCCGAGCCCGGCCCGCATCGCCGCGGGCACGTCGCCGGGCTTGACCCGGGTGCCGTTGACGGTGACCGTCCCGGCGTCCGCCTTGCGCAGGCCGACCAGGGTCTCGGCGAGGCTGACCTTGCCGCTGCTCGCCGAGCCGGCCAGGCCGACGACCTCGCCGGACCTGACCGCGAGGTCGATGGCGGAGTAGCGGTCGGCCAGCGACAGCCCCTTGCCCTCCAGCACCACGCGCTCGCCCGGCGTGTGCTCGCGGGCCTGGTACTCGGTCGTGGCCTCGCCGGTCATCGCCGCCACCAGCTCGTCGTGCGGCAGGTCGGCGACCGGGCTGGTCAGGACGTGCCGGGCGTCGCGGAAGACCGTGACGCTCTGGCAGATCTCGTAGACCTCGTCGAGGTGGTGGGAGATGTACATCATGGTCACGCCCTGCTCGCGCAGCGAGCGCATGCGCGCGAACAGGCGCTCGATCGCCGGCCCGTCGAGCCGCGCGGTGGGCTCGTCCAGGATGATGAACCTGGCGCCGAACGACAGCGCGCGGGCGATCTCCACGAGCTGGCGCTGCTCGACGCTGAGGTCGCCGGCCAGCGCCTGCGCGTCCACGTCCACCTCGTACGTGTCCAGCAGCTCCCTGGCCCTGGCCCGCAGCGCCCGCCAGTTGATCTTCTGCCCGTCGGACTGGCGGTTGAGGAACAGGTTCTCGGCGACGGTCAGGGCCGGGATGATCGTGGACTTCTGGTAGACGCAGGCCACCCGCCGCCGCCAGGCGTCACGGTCGCCGAGCGGCGGCGCGGGCTCGCCGGAGAAGCGCACCTCGCCCTCGTCCGGGCGTTGCAGCCCGGTCAGGATCGACACCAGCGTGGACTTGCCCGCGCCGTTCCTGCCGACCAGCGCATGCGTCTCGCCCTCGGCGATCGCGATGTGCGCGCCGTCGAGCGCGGTCGTCGGGCCGAAGCGCTTGACCACGTTCCTGGCTTCGACGTGAACGTTCATCACTGGGCCTGGTTGCCCCAGAGGGCCTTGTCGTCCACGTTCTCCTTCGTCACGAGCGGCGCGGGGAGCTGGTCCTCCAGGCCGTTCGGAAGCCGGATGATCGTGCTGTCGTGGTCGGTCGGGCCGGGTTGGAACGTCTTGCCCTCGGCCGCGGCCTTGGCGTAGTAGAGGGCGTACTTGGCGTACAGGTCGGCCGGCTGCGAGACCGTCGCGTCGATCTCGCCCTTGCGGATCGACTCGAACTCCTGCGGGATGCCGTCGTTGGAGACCACGAAGATGTGCTTGGGGTCGTCCGGCGGGACCAGCAGACCCTTCTGCTTGAGCACCTGCAGCGTCGGCGCCAGGTGCACGCCACCCGCGTGCATGTAGATCCCCTTGATGTCGGGGTTCTGCTCCAGGCGGGTCTGCAGCATCGACGCGGCCTTGGTGCCCTCCCACTCGGTCGGCTCGCTGAACACCGTGATGTCAGGGAACTTGGTCTTCATGCAGTCCAGAAACGCCTCCGACCTGTCGCGGCCGTTGATCGAGCCGAGCGAGCCCTGGAGCTGCACCACCTTGCCCTTGCCGCCGAGCTTCTCGCCGAGGAACTCGCAGGCCTTGGTGCCGTACGCGCGGTTGTCGGCGCGTACGACCATGTAGACCTTGCCCTTGTCGGGACGGGTGTCCACGGTGACGACCGGGATCTTCTTGTTCTCCAGCTGCTGCAGGATGTTGGCGACGGCGCCGGTGTCCTGCGGGGCCATGACGATGACCTTGGCGCCCTGGCCGATCAGCGCCTGCACGTTGTTGACCAGCTTGGCCACGTCGTTCTGCGAGTTCGTGGCGGGCATGAGGTCCACCTTGAGCTCTTCGGCCATCTGGGGGACGTACTTGATGTAGGAGTTCCAGAAGTCGGAGTCGGCGCGGGGGTGGTCGATGCCGACCTTTCCGCCGCCGCCTCCTCCTGCCGTCGTGGCGCCTGAACCGCACGCGGTCATAGCCGCCAGCAGGGCCGCTGCCGCGACCGCCCGTCCGAACTTCATGGGGGGTACCTTCCTTAGTCGCCTGGCCCTCCGGCCGGAGGGCCATCGGCCTTGGTCGCCCGGCCCTCGGGGCGGAGGACCGTCGGCCTTTCGTCGCCTGACCCTCGGGGCGGAGGGCCGGTCGGCTTTTCGTCGCCTGACCCTCGGGGCGGAGGGCCGGTCGGCCGGCGGCCTCGCGGGTCGCCGGCCACAGGTCGGGGCCTTCGCACGTCTCCCGCCGCTCGGCCGGCGGGTCTTCGAGATCGCGGGGTCGTCGGTCAGGTGGATGGACGTAGCCGCAGGCCCTGCATGCCGCCGTCGACCGCGAGCGCCGTGCCCGTGGTCGAGGCGGACTCGGGGCTCGCGAGGTAGGCGATCGCCGCGGCGACCTCCTCGGCGGTGACCAGGCGGCCCATGGGCTGCCTGGCGTTGAGCGCCGCGCGTTCTGCCTCGGGGTCGTCGGCCGCCTCCAGCAGCCTGGCCACCCACGGGGTGTCGGCGGTGCCGGGGTTGACGCAGTTGACCCGGATGCCCTCGCGCAGGTGGTCGGCGGCCATGGCAAGCGTCAGCGACAGCACCGCGCCCTTGGTGGCGCTGTAGAGCGCGCGCTGCGGCAGCCCGGCGGTGGCGGCGATCGAGCAGGTGTTGACGATCGCGGCGTGCTTGGATTGACGCAGGTACGGCAGCGCGGCGCGGGCCACCCTCACCATGCCGACCACGTTCACGTCGAAGACCCGATGCCACTCCTCGTCCGGGTTGTCCTCGATCGTGCCCTGCGCGCCGATGCCGGCGTTGTTCACCAGCACGTCGATACCGCCGAGCCGCTCGGCCGCCTCGGCGACCGCGGCCCGCACCGCGGCGTCGTCCGTGACGTCCGCCTTGATCCCGATGAACGGCTCGCCCGGCGGGTTGAGGTCGAGGCAGGCGACCCGCATGCCGCGTACGTGCAGCGCCGAGGCCGCCGCCAGGCCGATGCCCGAGCCGCCGCCGGTCACGATCGCCTTCAGGCCGTCACTCATGCGTCGTCACCTCCATGGGAGTCCGTCCTCCAGACCTCGCCGCCGGGGAAGGTGTGGGCGGCGATCGACTCCGGGCGCATCTCCGCGCTGAAGCCCGGCCGCGACGGCGCCATGTACCTGCCGTCCTTGATGACCACGGGGTCGACGAAGTGCTCGTGCAGGTGGTCGACGTACTCGATGACCCGGCCGTCCATCGTGCCGCTGACCGCCACGTAGTCGAACATCGCCAGGTGCTGCACCAGCTCGCACAGCCCCACGCCGCCCGCGTGCGGGCACACCGGCACCCCGAACTTGGCCGCGAGGAGCAAGATCGCGAGGTTCTCGTTCAGCCCGCCCACGCGGGCGGCGTCGATCTGCAGGTACGACAGCCCCTCGGCCTGCAGCAGCTGCTTGAACACGATGCGGTTCTGGACGTGCTCGCCGGTCGCCACCGGGATCGGCGCGATGCCCCGCGCGATGGCGGCGTGTCCGAGCACGTCGTCGGGGCTGGTCGGCTCCTCGACCCAGTGGGGGTCGAACTCGCGCAGCGCGTTCACCCATTCGATGGCCGAGCCGACGTCCCAGCGCTGGTTGGCGTCGATCGCGATGGGGAAGCCGTCGCCGCAGACCTCCCTGGCGGCCCTGAACCGCCGCCGGTCGTCGTCGAGGTCCGCGCCGACCTTGAGCTTGATCTGGCCGAACCCCTGCTCCAGGGCCTCCTTGCAGAGCCTGCGCAGCTTCTCGTCGTCGTAGCCGAGCCAGCCGGGCGACGTCGTGTACGCCGGGTAGCCGGTCTCCTGCAGCCGGGCGATGCGCTCGGCCTTGCCGCTCTCGGCCGCCCGCAGGATCGCCAGGGCGTCGTCCTTGGTCAGCGCGTCGCTCAGGTAGCGGAAGTCGATCAGCTCGACGATCTCCTCCGGCGACATGTCCGCGAGCAGCCGCCAGATCGGCTTGCCCGCCCGCTTCGCCTTGAGGTCCCACAGCGCGTTGACCACGGCGGAGATCGCCATGTGCATGACGCCCTTCTCCGGGCCCAGCCAGCGCAGCTGCGAATCGTTGATCATCTCGTGGTAGAGCGCGCCGAGGTCCTCGGCGTCCTTGCCGATCACGTACGGCCGCAGCGCCCCGATCGCCGTGGTCTGCACGTCGTTGCCGCGGCCGATGGTGAACGCGAAGCCGTGGCCCTCGTAGCCGTCGTCGGTCTTGAGCACCACGTACGCGGCCGAGTAGTCGGGGTCGGGGTTCATGGCGTCGGAGCCGTCGAGGTGGCGGGAGGTGGGGAAACGCACGTCGTGCGTCTCCATGTCGACGATCCGGTACGCCCCTGCGGCCGTCATGCCTGCCCCACCGTCTGGCGCTGGCGGCCCAGGCCCTCGATCTCCAGCTCCATCACGTCGCCCGCGCGCAGGTACGGCTGGTCGGGACGGCCCATGGCGACCCCGGCGGGCGTACCGGTGTTGATCACGTCGCCCGGCTCCAGCACCATGAACTGGCTCAGGTACCGCACGATCTCCGCCACATCGAAGATCATGTTCTTGGTGTTGCCGTCCTGGCGCAGCTCGCCGTTCACCCACAGGCGCATCGCGAGGTTCTGCGGGTCGCCCACCTCGTCCGCCGTCACCAGCCAGGGGCCCAACGGGTTGAACGTCTCGCACGACTTGCCCTTGTCCCACTGGCCGCCGCGCTCAAGCTGGAACTCCCGCTCGGACACGTCGTTGGAGATCGCGTACCCGGCGACGACCTCCAGCGCCTCCTCCCGGCTGCCGAGGTAGCGCGCCTCACGTCCGATGACGATGGCCAGCTCCACCTCCCAGTCGGTCTTCACGCTGCCGCGGGGCACGAGCACCTCGTCGTACGGGCCGACCATGGTGTTGCTCGCCTTCATGAACACCACCGGCTCCGTCGGCACCGCGGCCCCGGATTCGGCGGCGTGGTCGCTGAAGTTGAGCCCGATACACACGATCTTTCCCGGCCGCGCGATCGGAGCTCCGACCCTCAGCCCTTCGGCTTCGACGACGGGCAGGTCACCCCGTTCCAGCGCCTCCCGTACCCGCGCCACACCACCGGAGGCGAGAAATGCCCCGTCGATCTCGGGCTCGCCAATGTCACGCAGGTTGCCGGCGTCGTCCATGACCACCGGTCGTTCCTGGCCGACAGGTCCTACTCGCAGCAGCTTCACATCGCATCCTTCGCCTATACATCGGATGTCTCGCCTCACGATGCTCGTGCGGGCATGTGCAACGTGTCAAGGGCCACTCCCCGGAAGGCCGCTCCGAGCACCTCCACGGCGACCCTGGCGCGACCTGTCGTCCGATGTTTCGCCACCACCACGCGAAGGGGTCGGCCAGGCACCCGAAGGCCGAAATACGCCTGAACCGCCTATTTCTGACCCTTCACACCATCGACGACATAATCCCCGAGCCAGAAACCACCGAGGCCCTGACCGAAAACCCGCAGCCTTAAATCCATGCCCATTCCTTGGGATGACCTCCGAGCTCTTGGGCGCAAAATCGGCCACGAAATGGGGATGCAGCGGGAAGAGCCCGCACCCGTCCTTGACGGGCGTACAACCACGTAATAGAACACGTTTCAGGAATCGCTTGACCAAGCGCTTGACCTACGAGGTGACCCCGCGTGCACATCGACCTGGTCGACAGGGACCTTTACGCGACCGCAGGACCCCCTCACGCCCAGCTCGCCTGGCTGCGCGCGAACTCACCGGTCCACTGGCACGACGGCGAGCCGGGCTTTTGGGCCGTGACCCGCTACGACGACGTCGTGCACGTGTCGCGGCACTCCGAGCTCTTCTCCTCCCACCGCAGGCTCGCTCTTTTCGACGAGTTCGAAGAGGACCAGATCGCGCTGCAGCGCCTGATGATGCTCAACCAGGACCCGCCCGAGCACACCAGACGGCGCGCCCTGGTGAACCGGGGATTCACCCCGCGTACGATCGGCGCGCTCGAACAGCACATCCGCGACATCTGCGACGACCTCCTCGACAAGGTGTCCGGCGAGGTCGACTTCGTCACCGAGATCGCCGCGCCCCTCCCCCTGTACGTGATCTGCGAGCTGCTCGGCGCTCCCGTGGCCGACCGCGACAAGCTGTTCACCTGGTCCAACCGCATGATCGGCGCCCAGGACCCCGACTACGCCCCCAGCCCGGAGGAGGGCTCGGACGCGGCCATGGAGGTGTACGCGTACGCCAACCAGCTCGCCGCGCAGCGCCGCGCCAACCCCAGGGACGACATCGTCACCCGGCTCCTCCAGCCCAACGAGAACGGCGAGACCCTCGGCGAGGACGAGTTCGACCTGTTCGTCCTCCTGCTTGTCGTGGCCGGCAACGAGACCACGCGCAACGCGGCCTCCGGCGGCATGCTCGCCTTCTTCGAGCACCCCGGCCAGTGGGACCGGCTGATCGCCGACCCCACACTGGGCAAGACGGCCGCCGACGAGATCGTCCGCTGGGTCTCGCCCGTGAACCTCTTCCGCCGCACCTCCACCACCGACCAGGTGCTCGGCGGGCAACAGATCAAGGAGAACGACAAGGTCGTCGTCTTCTACGCCTCCGCCAACCGCGACGCCTCCGTCTTCCCCGACGGCGACGTCTTCGACATCGGCCGCGACCCGAACCCCCACATCGGCTTCGGTGGCGGCGGCGCCCACTTCTGCCTCGGCAACCACCTCGCCCGGCTCGAACTCCGCGTCCTCTTCGAACAGCTCGCCCGCCGTTACCCCCGCATCCGCCAGACCGGCGCGGCCCGCCGCCTCCGCTCGAACTTCATCAACGGCATCAAAGAACTCCCGGTGAGCGTCGGCTGACCGACCCTTCGGACAGGCGACCCGCACGCGGCACGGGCGCCGCACCGGGCGGGTCGGCTGACCGACCCTTCGGACAGGCGACCCGCACGCGGCACGGGCGCCGCACCGGGCGTACAGCGCACGGGGGAACGGAGCAAGCTCAGGACAGCACGAGCGCCCGCGCGGTGCGCGGCGCGGGCGCCACAGCGGACACTCCGTCTGCGGAGGCAGCCCAAGCGCCTGCGCGGTCCACGCGCTGCGGTCATGCGCTGCGGTCCGTGTGCTGCGGTCCGTGTGCTGCGGTGCCTGTGCTTGAGCGGTCCGCGCGCTGCGGTCCATGCGCTGCGGTGCCTGTGCTTGCGGTCCGTGCGTTTGAGCGGTCCCTGCGTCGAGTAGCTCACAAGCCGAGGCGGTGCACGCATCGGATCACCCCCGCACTGGGCGCACGCGAGGTAGCCAGCACGTGAGCTGGGCAGCGCGCACTGGGCACCCCAGGCAGCGGCGACGGCTCGCACACCGGGCGCACGCGTGCTGGACAGGCGCGCTGGGCAACCCAGGCGGCAAGGGCAGCTCGCACCACCAGGCAGCACACCCGCTGAGCGACCCACACGCCGAGGACAGCCCACGCGCCAGGGACAGCCCACACGCCGGGAGCAGCCCACGCGCCAGGGACAGCCCACGCCCCGAGGACGACCCACCCGCCGGTAGACCCACACACGAGGCCCGTGCGCTGGGGCGACCTACATGCCCGAGACGGCCTGCACGCCGAGAGCAGCCCACACGCCGGGAGCAGCCCAAGCGCCGGGAGCAGCCCACGCGCCAGGGACAGCCCGCGCGTCGAGAGCGGCCGGCGCAACAACCCGCCACATGGCAGACCGCCTGCAGCGACCGGCCCTTACAGCAGCCGCCGACTCCCCTCACCCGCACGGCGATCGGCCCCTCACCGTGACCGGCCCCCGCAGCGAACGACGGAGGTGGGCGGTGTGTTCGCGCAGGTGGCCTCAGGCAGGGGAACCCGTGCGAAGGGGGTAGCCGTCCGCGGGGCCGGCCCGAAGGCGGCCGTGGACAGGGCGAGTCCGCGATCAGGAGGTGACCGGCCGCCCGGGTCAGCCGGAAAGAGGGCTCTGGGAGGGGTCAACGGTAGCGGGATCTTCGGCGGGCGGCGCGGATGCGGGCGAGGATGCGGGTGGTCACTTGGGGGGCGGGTCGCCAGCCTTGCTCGATCAGGGTGTCGGCCACCTGGTGGAGGAGGCCGGCGATCTGGCCGGGGATGACGTCTCGGCGGACGGCGATCACCCGCCAGCCCTGGCGGCGCAGCTCCTCGCGGCGGTCCGCGTCGCGTTGCTGGTCGGTCGGCGAAGTGTGGTGTTCGCGCCCGTCGTACTCCACGGCGACCTTGAACTCCTCCCAGCCCAGGTCGAGATAGGCGCAGCGGTCGTCGCCCAACTGCACCTTGATCTGGGTGGTGGGTCTGGGGAGGCCGCCGTCCACGAGGATGACCCGCAGCCAGCTCTCCCGTGGGGAACCGGCTCCCTTGTCGGCGAGGCTGAGGGTGTCGCGCAGGCGCCAGGAGTTGAGCGGACGATGCCGCAGCGCCTCCATGTCGACGCCCCGCCGCGCGAACTGGTCGAGGATGGCCACCGCCTCCATGCGAGGCAGCCAGCGGGCGCAGTCGAGGGCCGTGCGCTCCCTGGTCGTGAGACGGACGCCCTTGTGGTCGGTGACGTCCTCCTGCGGGAGCGGGGCCAGGTACGTCACGCAGTCGGCGACCGCCAGGTAGCTGGGAGCGATCACTTCGACGGGCCACTCGGACTCGGGGGTGGTCAGAGCCTGCAAGCCCCAGATATGAGCGGCCGTACGACCGCAGGCCACGGCTTGAGGGATGGCCGAAGTGATCCGACGGGCGCGTTCCGTCAGGGACACGGTCGTTCCCATGCCTACGAACGCGGTCGTATCGAGCTGTGAGGATGTGGTCGTTCCGGGGTCTGCGGGTCCGGTCGTACCGGACCCTGAGGATGTGGTCGTTCCGCGGTTTGAGGATCCGGTCGTACCGGCGTCGGGAACGGGTGCGTGCGCGAACGGTTGCCAGGTGGTTGAGCTCCTGAGGGGCTTGGTGGGGTGAGCCATGGGTTGAGGGTGGCGGAGGGTGGCCGGTTGCGGAGGGGCCGAGCGTGGTTCTGTGGATGAAGTGAGGTATCCACAAGCCTGTTGTTCGGCCCTCTCCGTCGGCCAACTTGGCCTCTCCCCGTCGGCCAGCCCGGCCCCTTCCCGGCGGCCAACTCGGCCTCTCCCCGTCGGCCAGCCCGGCCCCCTTCCGGCGGCCAACTCGGCCTCTCCCCGTCGGCCGGCCCGGCCCCTTCCCGGCGGCCAGCCCGGCCCCTCTCCGTCGGCCGCCCGATCCTTCCCGGCGGCAAGCTCGGTCCTTTCCACCCCGGCTTGCCTTTTGGGCCCAGTCGCTTCGCCGCTCATTGGGCTCGGTGAGCGGGGCTCCTGGACCGTCAGGGGTGGAGGGTCAGGCCCTTGAGGGATTTGTCGACGGGGGTCTTGGGGCCGTAGACGGAGACGCCGACCAGGTTGAGGTCCTCGGCCGAGTACGCCCGTACGGCGGCGCGGTTGTCCTCGTCGTTGCCCGTCTTGAACATCTCCTCGGTGTAGACCGCCACGCGCAGGTCCCGCGCCTTCGCCTTCTCCCGGACTTTGCGCAGCTCATCGAGGTCCGCCTGATAGATGACCACGGGCTGGCGGAACATCGGCAGGTACGGGTTCCCCGACCCGTCCTCGTAGTCCTCCCCCATCACCTCGGGCACCCCGCCGGCGATGGCGCTGGCGAGGAAGGCGGTGACGTTCAGGCGCTGCCAGGCGGCGAGGTCCGAGCGGACGACGATGCCGATTTTGGTGTCGAAACGCATGTTCGGCAGCATTCCGGGCCTGGGTGTCATCCGTATAGAACGCTCGTGCGCCACCGCCGGCCCGGCCCCGAGCGCCCAAGCCCGGGCACTCGGGCGCCCCGCCGCGAGACCCCAGCGCGCCAGATCTCAGCGCACCAGACCTCAGCGCACCAGACCTCAGCGCACCAGACCTCAGCGCACCAGACCTCAGCGCACCAGGCCCCAGCGCGCCAGGCCCCAGCGCGCCCCTACGCGGCCAGGATCGGCTGCCAGTTCGGGACCTCGTGGTAGCGGCGCAGCTCCGCCAGCCCCGCCACGATCCCGCCCCACGCCGCGTACGGCGGCCGGGACTCGTCGAACCCGCTCTGCACCAGCGTCAGCCGCGTCTTACCGCCGGACCCCTCCAGCTCCCAGGTGCCGACGCCGTTCTCGCCCCAGCCGATGGAGAGCTTGCGGGCGGGCTCCAGCTCCAGGATCTTGGCGGGGTCGGGGTCGTTGTCGAAGCCGCCCATGGCGAACCGCCCGCCGACGTGCGGCTCGATCTCGATGGGGTACCCGAACCACTTGGTGACCGCCTCCGACGACGTCAGCGACTCGAAGATCCGCTCGGGCGAGGCCGCGATCTCGACGCTGGTGCGCAGCTCGGCCGAGGTGAAGTCGGTCTTCTCGGTGAGCGGGCGGCCTTCGAGGTACTCGGCGAGGTTGGCGAGCACCAGGCACCAGTACGTCTGGAGCACGCCCCTGATGCTCTTGCCGGTGATGACGTCCTGGAAGTCGAAGTGCGTCTGCGACAGCGTCACCACGGTGTGGTCGCCGTCGGCCTCCCAGGTCAGCTCGCTGGTGGTCTCCTCGCCGTCGAGCAGCCAGGAGAAGCCCAGCGTGCGCTCGTCGGCGTGCAGCAGCCGCTGGTGCGGCGCGTCGCCCTCGGGCGTCGTACGCCCCCAGAACGCGAAACGTCCCGCCTCGAGGTCGACGTCCACGTGCTCGGCCAGCCAGACGCGCAGCGCGTCGGGGTCGGTGAGCGCGCGGCGCACCTGGTCGGCGGTGGCGGGGATGCGGGCACGAAGAATCATCGGCTCATTCATCGTCTGGTTCTCCTTCTGGCTGGGGTACGGCGTGGGGGTAGCAGGCGACCGCCAGCTTGAAGGCGTCGCCCTCACTGCCGCCGTAGCGGGTGAAAAGGTCTTGCAGCGTGGTCTGAAGCTCGTTCAGGAACTCCTGCCGCCGCTCCGGGAGCACGCGGATCTCGCCGGACAGGCCGATCGACGGGAGCTCGGGGGCGCTGCGGTCGAGCGCCGCGATGTCCGCCTGCACCTCCTCCATGAGGTCGAGCAGGTAGCCGAGGCTCAGCTCGTCGCGGACCTTGCGCAGCCCGATGCGGCCGACGAGGCGCGGCGACAGCCAGTACGACCGTGCGCCGGCCTGGTAGATGCCCTCGTGGACGCCGCGCACCTTGCGCTCGGCCACCTGGTCCACCAGCCCCGCCTCGACCAGCCGTTTGACGTGGTAGTAGACCCGCTGCGGCGTCTGGCCGAGCGCCTGCGCGACCTCTGAGCAGGTGCGGGGCTCGGCCAGCTGCCGCAGCACCTCCACGCGCTGCGGCTTGAGCAGGGCTTCGGCCTGCTCGATCTCTTCCAGGTACAGGACGTCTCTCATTGCAAAAATCATGTTTTACGTAAAAACTGGCTTTGTCAATAGCATGGGAAGGGTGACGCACGACTGGTCCCGCTACTGGAGGTCGCCCGACCGGCCTCTGGAGGCCATGCACGCCCACTTCGAGCGGCACGTCTACCACCGGCACAGCCACGAGACCTACTCGTTCGGGGTCACCGAAGACGGAGCCCAGTCGTTCACGTGCCGGGGTGCGGCGCACACGAGCGCCGCCGGGATGATCATGGCTTTCAACCCCGAGGACCCGCACGACGGGCACGCCGCCAACGCGCTCGGGTTCACGTACCGGATGGTGCACATCGGTCCCGAGCTGGTGGCGGACGCGCTGGAGGACGCGACGGGACGGCGTACGGGTCTGCCCCTCTTCGCCGCACCCGTGGTGGACGATCCGGCCCTCGCGGGCGCGCTACGCGCCCTGCACGCCGCGCTCCTCGACGAGACCGGCCGCGCGACCGCTCTGCGCCGTGACGAGCTGCTCGCCGCCACGATCGCGCAGATCGTACGGCGTGCCGCCGCCTCCCCTATCGCGACCGCCCGCGTACGCCCCCATGCGGTGGCCGCCCGCGCCAGGAGCGTCCTGCACGACCGCCTGACCGACGATCTCACCATCGACGACCTCGCCAGGGCGGCGGGAGCCAGCCGGTACGCGGTCTACCGCGCCTTCCACGACGCCTACGGCCTCGCGCCCAGCGACTACCAGCGTCAGCTCCGGCTCAGGAGGGCCCGCGACCTGATCGCGTCCGGCACGCCCATCGCGCAGGCGGCCGCGTTGACGGGCTTCGCCGACCAGAGCCACCTGACCCGGTGGTTCACCCGCTGCTTCGGCCTGACGCCGGGGGCCTACCGCGCCGCCATCACCACCAACCGCTGAGCGTCCCCCGGGCACCTCGGTCGCGGTCGGACGTGACACCTCGCGGTCAGGCGTGCCGTCTCGCGATCGAGGGCGCCGCCTCGCACCTCTCGGCCGAAGGCGACGCTAGGAGGCGCCGGCCAACGCCGGAGAAGAGCGCCGGGAAGGAGGCGGAAGGCGCGAGGGAAGGGGCCGGCGAGCGTCGGGGAGCCGCTGGGAATCCTCAGGGTCAGGGCCAGGAGCTGTCGTCGTGGGGGTCGCCGCCGTCCCTGAGCAGCCGCAGATCCGCCTCCACCATCATCGCCACCAGCTCGTCGAACGACACCTTCGGCTCCCAGCCGAGCTGCGCCCGCGCCTTCTTGGGGTCGGCGCACAGCAGGTCGACCTCGGCGGGCCTGTGGAGGGTCGGGTCGGTGACGACGTACTGCTCCCAGTCGAGCCCGGCCGCGCTGAAGGCGGCCTCGACGAGCTCGCGCACCGACTTCATACACCCGGTGCCGATGACGTAGTCCTCGGGGTGATCGGCCTGCAGCATCAGGTGCATGGCCTTGACGTAGTCGCCGGCGAAGCCCCAGTCGCGCCGCGCCTCCAGGTTGCCGAGCCGCAGCTCGCTGGCCAGCCCGAGCTTGATCCTGGCCACGCCGAGCGAGACCTTCCTGGTGACGAACTCGGCGCCGCGGCGCGGCGACTCGTGGTTGAACAGGATGCCGGAGACGGCGAACATCCCGTAGGACTCGCGGTAGTTCTGGGTGAGGAAGTGGCCGTACGCCTTGGCCACGCCGTACGGGGAGCGCGGGTGGAAGGCGGTGCGCTCGTTCTGCGGGGTCTCGCTGACCTGCCCGAACATCTCGGAGGACGAAGCCTGATAAAAGCGGATCTGTCCGCCGGAGGCCGAGCCGCCCCGCGACACGCCCGAGCACACCCGGATGGCCTCCAGCATGCGCAGCACGCCCATCCCGGTCACCTCGGCCGTGAGCTCCGCCTGCTCCCACGACATCGGCACGAACGAGATCGCGCCCAGGTTGTAGACCTCATCGGGTTGAACGCGTTCCACCGCCGAGATCAGCGACCCCTGGTCGAGCAGGTCGCCCCGCACCACCTGGACGTCGGAGAGCAGCTTGCGCATCCGCGACACGCGCGGGTTCGCCTGACCGCGGGCCAGGCCCCAGACCTCGTACCCCTGCTCCAGGAGATGCTCCGCCAAGTAAGAACCATCCTGGCCGGTGATTCCGGTGATCAGAGCGCGCCTGGCCAAGGGGTCCTCCAACGATCGCCTGCCCCATCCCTCAGGGACGGAATGTACCGCCAAGCACCTCTACGAGGCACCAAGTCGTCTAGAACACGTTCCACCGAACCACACTCGGTCACGAAGATGTCGCAGTTCGCACGCCCTGTGACAGTGTTTGTGAACAATTCCAGCCGACCTACCGAATGGTAGCCTTTTCGGACTAAGGTCATCTGCCACGGTACACGCCCGATCCTGGGCCCTACCGGCGGAGAAAGGGGTGTCCGTGCGGGAGCCAAAGCTGCGGATCGCGCTTCTGTCCTACCGCAGCAAGCCCACCTGTGGTGGTCAGGGTGTCTATCTCCGTCATCTCAGCCGGGAACTCGTCGCGCTCGGGCATCACGTCGAGGTCTTCTCCGGCCAGCCGTACCCCGAGCTGGACGAAGGCGTCATCCTGCAGAAGGTGCCGAGCCTCGACCTCTACCGCGACGAGGACCCGTTCCGCACCCCCAAACTGCACGAGTACCGCGACTGGATCGACTGGCTGGAAGTCGGCACGATGTGGACGGCCGGCTTCCCCGAGCCGCTGACGTTCACCCTGCGGGCCTACCGCGAGCTGAAGAAACGCGTCGGCGACTTCGACGTCGTCCAGGACAACCAGACCCTCGGTTACGGCCTGCTCGGCATCAAGCGGCTGTTCCCCGTGGTCGGGACCATCCACCATCCGATCAGCGTGGACCGCCGCATCGAGCTGGAGGCCGCCGAGGGCGCCAAGAGGCTGAGCCTGCGCCGCTGGTACGGCTTCGTGAAGATGCAGGCCCGCGTCGCCCCCAGGCTCAGCCCCATCCTCACGGTCAGCGAGTCGTCGCTGGCCGACATCCACCGGGACTTCAACGTCCCCCAGGCCAACATGCGGCTGATCCCGCTCGGCGTGGACACCCGCTACTTCCACCCCCGCCCCGAAAAGCCGCGGCGCAAGGGCTCGATCGTGGCGGTGGCCAGCGCGGACTCGCCCATGAAGGGCGTGGCCACGCTGCTGCGCGCGGTGGCGAAGCTGGCCACGGAACGCGACGTGCACCTCACCGTCGTCAGCAAGCCCACCCCCGGCGGCCCCACAGAGCAGCTGGTGCAGGAGCTGTCGCTGCAGGACAGGGTGCGCTTCGTGCACGGCATCTCCGACGACGAGCTGGGCGAGCTGATCGCCACCTCGGAGATCTCCGTCGTGCCCTCCCTGTACGAGGGCTTCTCCCTGCCGGCCGTCGAGCACATGGCCTGCGGCACGCCGCTGGTCGCCAGCCGTACGGGCGCGCTGCCCGAGGTGGTCGGCGACGCGGCCGTGCAGGTGCGGCCGGGCGACGCCGAAGAGCTGGCCGCGGTGCTGCGCCGCCTGCACGACTCGCCCGAGGAGCGCGAGCGCGTGGGCAAGGCGGGCTACGACCGTGTCATGGAGCGCTACACCTGGCACGTCGTGGCCAAGCGGACCGTCGAGGCGTATCACGAGGCCATCGAGAACCACAAGAGGAGAGGCAAGTAGTGCTGACCGTGGACTTCGCCCGCCTTCCCGTGGGCCCCGGCGTGCGCGTGCTCGACCTGGGCTGCGGCGGCGGCAGGCACGCGTTCGAGGCGCTGCGCAGAGGCGCCGACGTGACGGCGTTCGACATGGACCAGTCGGAGCTGGACAGCGTCGCGGCCATGTTCACGGCCATGGACAAGGCGGGCGAGGTGCCGGAGGGCGCCACCGGGGAGATCGTCCAGGGCACGGCGCTGGACATGCCGTTCGAGGACGGCAGCTTCGACCGGGTGATCGCGGCCGAGGTCCTCGAGCACATCCCCGACGACATGACGGCCATGCGGGAGATCTTCCGCGTGCTGCGTCCCGGCGGCACGGCGGCGGTGACGGTGCCGAGCTTCCTGCCCGAGCGGATCTGCTGGGCGCTGAGCGAGGCGTACCACACCGCGCCGGGCGGCCACGTGCGCATCTACACGCTGGCCGAGCTGTCGGCGAAGCTGAAGTCCGTCGGGTTCGAGATCGGGCCGCACCATTACGCGCACGGCCTGCACTCGCCGTACTGGTGGATCAAGTGCGCGGTCGGCGTGAACAACGACGACCACCCGCTCGCCAAGGCCTACCACCAGCTCCTGGTGTGGGACATCATGAAGCGCCCCGCCGCGACCAGGATCGCCGAGAGCCTGCTCAACCCGATCATCGGCAAGAGCGTGGTCCTCTACATCAGGAAGCCATGATCTCCCGCGCGGAGGTCGTGCGGACGGCCGAGAGCATCGCCGCGATCCAGCAGGAGGACGGCGGCGTTCCGTGGCCCGAGGGTCACGTCGACGCGTGGAACCACGTCGAGTGCCTGATGGCGATGTCCGTGGCCGGCCTGCGCGAGCCGGTACGCCGCGGCTACGCCTGGCTGGCCCGCCACCAGCGCACCGACGGCTCATGGCCGATGAAGCTGGTGGGCGGCGAGCCCGTCGAGCGGGGCGGCGAGACCAACCACGCCGCCTACGTCGCGGTCGGCCTCTGGCACCACCACCTCGTCACCGGCGATCGGGGCTTCACCGAGGAGCACTGGCCGATGGTCAAGGCCGCGCTCGACTACGTGGCGGGGCTGCAGACCGAGCGGGGCGAGATCGTCTGGGAGCGCGACGCGCAGGGCAGGGCCGCCTCGTACGCGCTGCTGACCGGATGCTCCTCCATCCACCAGGGGCTGCGCTGCGGTGTGCTGCTGGCCGAGCTCCTGGGCGACCCGCAGCCGCACTGGGAGCTGGCGGCCGGGCGGCTGGCCCACGTGGTGGCGGCGCACCCGGAGGCGTTCGCCGACAAGAGCCGCTTCTCGATGGACTGGTACTACCCGGTGCTGGGCGGCGCCGTACGCGGGCGTCAGGCGGTCGAGCTGCTGGAGCGCGAGTGGGAGACGTTCGTGGTGCCGGGGCTCGGCATCCGGTGCGTCTCCGACCAGCCGTGGGTCACCGGGGCCGAGACGTGCGAGCTGGTGCTGGCGCTCGACGCGCTGGGCGACACCGAGCGGGCCAAGGCCCTCTTCACCGACGTACAGCACCTGCGGCACGAGGACGGCTCGTACTGGACGGGCTGGCAGTTCGCCAACCAGCGGCACTTCCCGCACGAGCGCTCCGGCTACACCGCCGCGGCGGCGGTGCTGGCGGCGGACGCGCTGCTCGGGCTGTCGGGCGGGTCGGGGATCTTCCGCGACGTGGACGGGACCGCCGTGTCCGATCCCGAGGTGTGCGGGTGCGCGGCCGTACGCGGGGCCGAGGAAGGCCGCTGACCGGCGCCCGAGCCCGCCGTACGCACGTCGTACGCACCTCGCACGCGACGGAGAGCCGCTCAGCGCCGCACAAGCGCTTTTGCCGGTTCTTTGCCGGGGAAATCCGGTGCGCCGCCGCCGAACGCCCTAATGCGGTTACTAGCTTCGTGTCTGGCCGTACGAGGCGTCTTCGGGGGAAGCGTGGGCGACACGGGCACAACTTCGTTCTTGGACCAGGTCAGGACCGAGCCGACAACCCTGCCGGCACTGTCGCGCCCGAAAGGGCTGCTGAGGCTGCTGGCGAAGGACCCGCTGGAATCCGATCTGAGCCGGCGCAGGTTCCGGCTCAGGGGCGGCACCGCCCGTACCGTCTTCGGCAAGGCCGAGCAGTCGTACGTCTTCGGCTACAACGCGGCGATCTCCCGCGAGATCGAGAAGGTCGAGGAGATCCCGCAGGAGCAGCGGCCCTTCGGCTACGAGGGCGCCGCCGCGGCGTGCACGGTGCTCGACCTGCTCACTCTGACCCGGGGCCGGCGCCTTCACGAGCTACTGGCCGGCCCCGCCCAGCATCACCGCCACGCCGCCTACCTCGGTGCCGGGCGCGGCTACGCGCTGCTGCGGCTGCGCCCGGTGTGGGGCGCGCGGCGGGCGCATCCGCTGCTGCGCTGGCTGGCCGTGGACGGGTTCGGCTTCCAGTGGGGGCTGTCCAGGACCGACCGCATGGTGGGCGAGCGCATGATGCCCGACCTGCTGACCCGGGCGCACTGCGCGGTGTTCGACCAGGGCCTGGGGCGGCTGCTGTGGTACCACGACTGCGCCTCGCCCGACGACGTGGCGGCGCGGATCGCGAGCTACCCGCCCTCGCGCCGGGCCGACCTGTGGAGCGGGGTCGGGTTCGCGGCGACCTACACCGGCGGCGCCGAGGCCGACGAGCTGTGGTGGCTGACGGAGCACGCGGGGGCCGACGGGTTCCGCGCGTACCTGGCGCAGGGGTGCGCGTTCGCGGTGAGCGCGCGGCTGCGCTCGGGGCTGCTGCCCGACCATGCGGCGCAGGCCGTGCCGATCCTGGCGGGCGCGGAGCCCGACGAGGCCGCCTCCTGGACGGACGAGGCGCTCATCGCGCTCGGGCACGAGGCGCACACGAATGAGGACTTCCAGCGCTGGCAGTCGCGGATCCGCCAGGCGTGGACCCGCAGGCACCGCTACTGACGGGCGCGAGGTGCCAGGTGCGACTCAGATGCCGGGCGCGACACGTTCCAGTACGCGCAGCGACCCCGTCACGGCCACCTCGGCGAACGCGCCGGAGGCCAGCGCCCGCAGATAGACCCGGTACGGGGCCTGCCCGCCGTCGGCCGGGTCGGGGTAGATGTCGTGGAAGACGAGCGCGCCTCCGGTCCTGACGTGGGGCGCCCAGCCCTCATAGTCGCGGGTGACGGGCTCGTCGGAGTGTCCGCCGTCGATGAACAGCATGCCGAGCGGGGTGTTCCACAGCCTGGCCACCTGCTCGGAGCGCCCGACGATGGCGATCACCTCGTCTTCGAGACCGGCGGCGGCGATGGTGGCGCGGAAGAACGGCAGCGAGTCCATCTTGCCGAAGCGGGGGTCGATCAGGCTGGGGTCGTGGTGCTCCCAGCCGGGCTGGATCTCCTCCGAGCCCCGGTGGTGATCGACGGTGACGACCACGGAGCCGGTCTGGCGGGCCGCCGCGCCGAGGTAGATGGCCGACTTGCCGCAGTAGGTGCCGATCTCGCCGATGGGGCCGAGCTTGCCGTAGCGGCGGGCCGCCTCGTAGAGCGCCAGGCCCTCGTCGTCCGGCATGAAACCCTTGGCCTGCTGGGCCGCGCGCAGCAGCTCTGGCGGCATCGTCATAGCCCTGCACCCTAGCCGAACCGAATAACATTCCGCCGGGCTCTTGCCGGGCCGTTCTGCAACCTGTTCTACTTGGCACGTGAATCAGCGCGCTCGCATCGCGATGCCGGAGGACGAGATCGCCGCGTTCCTCGAAAGCTCCGGCAAGCTGCAGCTGGCCACCATCAACCCCGACGGGACGCCGCACCTCGTCACCATGTTCTACGGCCTCGACGAGGGCCGGATCGCGTTCTGGACCTACCGCAAGTCCCAGAAGGCCCGGAACATCGCCCGCGACCCCCGCGTGAGCTGCCTGGTCGAGGCAGGAGAGAGCTACGACGAGCTGCGCGGCGCGCTCGTCTACGGCACCGCCACGCTCGTGGAGGACCGCGACCACGTCATGGCCATCGGCCTCAAGGTCGCCCGCCGCACGACGCCGGGAGTGGCCGACGAGCTGCTGCTCCCCTACGTCGAGAAAACCGGGCTCAAGCGGGTCGCGTACGTCGTCGAGCGCACCAGAGTGGTCTCATGGGATCACAGGAGGCTCAGATGAAGGTGAAGGTCGACGAGCTGGTCTGCGAGGCCAACGCCGTGTGCATGGGGCTCGCACCCGAGGTGTTCGAGGTGGACGACGACGACCAGCTGCACATCCTGCTCCCCGAACCACCCCCCGAGCTGCAGGACCGCGTCCGCCACGCGGTCAGGTCCTGCCCGAAAGCCGCCCTGTCCATCGAAGAATAGCCGCACACGGCGGACCACCCCCAGGCACGAGGAGGAACTTCCATGCGCGCCGCGATCCTGCACGCCGTAGGCACCGACAGCAAGCTCGACCTCCGCGA
Organism: Nonomuraea sp. NPDC052634; assembly: GCF_040678535.1. NCBI lineage: Bacteria > Bacillati > Actinomycetota > Actinomycetes > Streptosporangiales > Streptosporangiaceae > Nonomuraea > Nonomuraea sp. NPDC052634. The sequence goes on from NZ_JBFATY010000002.1 coordinate 665,252, forward strand.
CGACGTCACCCTCGCCCCCGTCGGGCCGGCCGACGTCCGGGTACGGATCCGGGCCACCGGCGTCTGCCACTCGGACCTGTCGGCCATGTCCGGCGTGCTGCCGCAGCCGGTGCCGCTCATCCCCGGCCACGAGGGCGCGGGCGAGGTGGTCGAGGTGGGCGAGCACGTCAGCTCGGTCAAGCCGGGCGACCACGTGGTGATCAGCTGGCGTCCCGCGTGCGGCGAGTGCGACCTGTGCGTGGGCGGTCAGCCGTTCCTGTGCATGAAGTACCTGATCGAGTCCTTCAGCAAGGGCAACTTCCGCTTCGGCGGCGACAACGCGACGGCGTTCGGCATGGCCGGGTGCGGCACCTGGGCGGAGGAGGTGATCGTGCCCTGGCAGGGCGCGATCAAGATCGACGACGACCTGCCGTGGGAGGCGGCGGCGCTGATCGGCTGCGGCATCACGACCGGCGTCGGCGCGGCCATCAACACCGCGAAGGTGCGGCCCGGCTCCACGGTCGTGGTGATCGGCTGCGGCGGCGTCGGCCTGTCGGTCATCCAGGGCGCCAGGGTCAGCGGCGCGCGGACGATCCTGGCCGTGGACCCGCTGGTGTCCAAGCACGAGCTGGCCAGGAAGGTCGGCGCCACCCACACCACCACGCCCGAGCAGGCGGCCGAGGCGGTGAAGGAGCTCACCGGCGGCGCGGGCTTCGACTACGCCTTCGAGGTGGTCGGCAAGTCCGCGACCATCCAGAGCGCCTGGCAGCTCGCCCGCGCGGGCGGCGACGTGATCGTGGTGGGTGCGGGCGCGCTGGACGACATGGTGTCGATCTCCGCGTTCAACCTGCTCTTCGACGGCAAGAACCTGCTGTCCAGCCTGTACGGCGAGGCCGACGTGCGACATGACTTCCCGTACTTCGCCAAGCTCTACAAGGCCGGGCTGCTCGACCTCGAATCACTGATCAGCGCCCGGATCCGGCTCGGCGACCTCAACGACGCCGTCGAGGCGCTGCGCGGCGGCGAGGTGCTGCGCCAGATCGTGGTGATGGACTGACGCCCGGACGCGCTCCGCGCCGCAAGGAGACGCCGGCGTGGTCGGGGCCTCCCGCACAGGGGCCTCCCGCACAGGGGCCTCCCGCACAGGGGCCTCCCGCCCAAGAGGAGAGAAAGCGGACATCCGGACATACGCCGGCCGGCGCCCCCGCAGGGACGCCGGCCGGTCCGGTCCCCCGCCGCTCAGGTGGTGGAGAAAGCGGCGTCGAAGGCCTGGCTCGGCGGCGTGATGGCGTTGAGCCTGCGGATGTAGCTCAGCGCCTCCTTGGCCCCGTCGAGCCGGTCCATGCCGGCGTCCTCCCACTCGATCGAGATCGGCCCGTCATAGCCGATCGCGTTGAGGGCGCGGAAGCAGTCCTCCCACGGCACGTCGCCGCGGCCGGTGGAGACGAAGTCCCAGCCCCTGCGCATGTCGGCCCACGGCAGGTGCGACGACAGGCGGCCCTTGCGGCCGTCGCCGACGCGGACCCGCGTGTCCTTGCAGTCGACGTGGTAGATGCGGTCCTTGAAGTCGAGGATGAACCCGACCGGGTCGATGTCCTGCCACACCATGTGGGACGGGTCCCAGTTGAGGCCGAACGCCGGCCGGTGGCCGATGGCCTCAAGGGTGCGCACGGTGGTGTGGTAGTCGTAGGCGATCTCGCTCGGGTGCACCTCGTGGGCGAAGCGCACGCCGACCTCGTCGAAGACGTCGAGGATCGGGTTCCAGCGGTCGGCGAAGTCCTGGTAGCCGGCGTCCACCATCGAGGCGGGCACGGGCGGGAACATCGCGACCGTGTGCCAGATCGACGAGCCGGTGAAGCCCACCACGGTCTTCACGCCGAGCGCCGCGGCGGCGCGGGCGGTGTTCTTCATCTCCTCGGCCGCGGCCTGCCGCACCGACTCGGGGTCGCCGTTGCCCCAGATGCGGGCCGGCAGGATCGCCTTGTGCCGCTCGTCGATGGGGTGGTCGCAGACGGCCTGGCCGACCAGGTGGTTGGAGATCGTCCACACCTTCAGGCCGTGCTTTTCGAGCTGGGCGCGCTTCTGCTCCACGTAGGAGGGGTCGGACACCGCCTGCTCGACGTCGAAGTGGTCACCCGAGCAGGCGATCTCCAGGCCGTCGTAGCCCCACTCGGCCGCGAGCCTGCACACCTCCTCGAACGGCAGGTCGGCCCACTGCCCGGTGAACAGCGTGATCGGTCTCATCAGTCCTCCACCTCCGTGTAGCGGCTGTTGTCGGCCGCGCTGCGCTCGACCGCCTCCAGCACCCGCTGCACCCGCAGGCCGTCGGCGAACGACGGCGACGGGTCGGTCCCGTTGGCGATCGCTTCCAAGAAGTCCTTGACCTCGTGAGTGAACGTGTGCTCGTAGCCGAGGCCGTGGCCCGGCGGCCACCAGGCGCCGACGTACGGGTGGTCGGGCTCGGTGACGAGGATCCGCTCGAACCCGCCGCCGCCCTCGCTGTACCACAGCTCGTTCATCGACTCGAAGTCGAACGCGAGGCTGCCGCGCGAGCCGTTGATCTCGATGCGCATGGCGTTCTTGCGCCCGTTGGCGAAGCGGGTGGCCTCGAAGGAGGCCAGCGCGCCGCCGGACATCCTGCCGATGAACAGCGCGGCGTCGTCGACCGTGACCGGACCGCGCTCCGCCGAGCCGGTGGCGCCCAGCCCCGCCGACTCGGTGGCCAGCGGGCGCTCCTTGATGAACGTCTCCGTCAGCGCGGAGACGCCCAGGAGGTTCTGGCCGGTGATGAACTGGGCGGCGTCCACGATGTGCGCGCCGATGTCGCCCAGCGCGCCCGAGCCCGCCTTGTCCTTCTGCAGCCGCCAGACCAGCGGGAACTCCGGATCGACGATCCAGTCCTGCAGGTAGACGGCGCGGACGTGGCGGATCTCGCCGACGCGTCCCTCCTCGACGTACCGGCGGGCGAGCGCGACCGCGGGCACCCGCCGGTAGTTGAAGGCCACCATGCTCTTGCCCGGTGCCTTGGCCGCCGCCTGCGTCATGGCCTCGGCCTCCGCGACGGTGTTGGCCAGTGGCTTCTCGCAGATGACGTGCTTGCCGGCCTCAAGCGCGGCGATGGCGATCTCGGCGTGCGAGTCGCCGGGCGTGCAGATGTCCACGATCTGCACGTCGTCGCGTCTGACCAGCTCTCTCCAGTCGGTCTCGACGTCGGCCCAGCCGAGCTGCGCAGCGGCCGCCTCGGTGCGTTCCTTCGACCGTCCCGCGAGCACCGCCATGCGCGGTGCGAGCGGCAGGTCGAAGAACGCTCCGACGCTGCGCCAGGCCTGGGAGTGGACGCGGCCCATGAAGGCGTAGCCGACCATGCCCACGCCGATGGTGGTCTTGTCTGACATGCAACCCCCGATCAGGTTCAGGATTCGAAGCCGAGCGCCAGGTAGTTCTCGACGTTGTCCTTGGTGATGGTCTCGGACGCGAGCGTTATGGACTGGGGCACCTGGTTTTCCACCAGATCACTCATGCCCTTCCCCTGTGCTATCAGACGCGCCAGTTTGATCGCCGAGGAGGCCATGGTCGGGCTGTAGGTGACCGTCGCCTTGAGCACGGACGTGCCCGACTGGATCTCCCGCATCGCGTTCAGCGAGCCGGCGCCGCCGACCATGATGAACTCGTCGCGGCCCGCCTCCTTGATCGCGGCCAGCACGCCGACGCCTTGGTCGTCGTCGTGGTTCCACATCGCGTCGATCTTCTTGTGCGCCTGCAGCAGGGAGGTGGCGACCTCGTTGCCGGTCTCCACGGTGAACTGCGCGTCCTGCTTGGCGGTGACGCTGAAGCCGTACGTCTTCAGCGCGTCCTCGAAGCCCTTGCTGCGCTCCTGGGTCAGCGGCAGGGTGGCGATGCCCTGGATCTCGACGATCACCGGGTTCGACACGCCCTTGTCCTTGAGCTGCTTGCCGATGAAGTGGCCGGCGGCCACGCCCATGCCGTAGTTGTCGCCGCCGATCCACGTCCGGTAGGCCAGCTTGTCGGGGAAGATGCGGTCGAGGTTGACGACCGGGATGCCCGCCTCGGTGGCCTGCAGCGCCACCTGGTTGAGCTGCTGGCCGTCGTTGGGCAGGATCACCAGCGCGTCCACCTTGGCCGCGATCAGCGACTCCACGGCGGAGATCTGCTGGTTGATGTCGTTGGTGGGCTCGACGGGCTTGAAGTCGATGTCGGAGTACTGCTTCGCGGTCGCCTCGGCGTTCTTGGCGATGGCGGCGATCCAGCCGTGGTCGGCGGCGGGGGCCGAAAAGCCGATCGTCACCTTCTCGCCCGGCTGGTCGTTGCCGCCGGTGGCCGCGGCGGACGGCGCGGGCGCCGCGCTGCTCGGCGCCGCCGCCGGTTCGTTGCTGGTGCAGCCCGCCGCCAACAGCACGGCTCCGCCGACGAGGAATCCCCTGCGCGCGACGTGGTCACTCATGGTGCTCTCTCCTTCAGGTTCCGCCGCTGGAGAAGGACGGCGACGACGATGATCAGGCCCTTGGCGATCAGCTGGTCGCTGGTGTTGAGCCCGTTGAGAATGAAGAGGTTCGTGATCAGGGTGAAGATCAGCAGGCCCAGGATCGAGCCCATGATCGTGCCCCTGCCCCCCGTGAGCAGCGTGCCGCCGATGATGACGGCCGCGATGGCGTCCAGCTCGTACAGGTCGCCGTGGGTGGACGAGCCCGTCGTCGTGCGCGCCATGATGAGAATCGCGGCGATGCCGCAGCACAGCCCCGACAGGGCGTACAGCAGCATCGTGTGCCGGCGTACGTCGATGCCGGCCAGGCGGGCGGCCTCAGGGTTGCCGCCCACCGCGTACGTGCGCCGCCCGAAGGTCGTGCGGTTGAGCACGATCCAGCCCAGCACCACGACCAGGGCGAAGATGTAGACCATCAGCGGGATGCCGAGCACGCGGGTGGTCGACAGCTCCACGATGGCGGTGTTCTCGGGCTGGATGAGCTGCGTCTTGCGGTCGGACATGCGCTGGGCCAGGCCGCGGGCGGCGACCAGCATGGCCAGGGTGGCGATGAACGGCACCAGCCGCCCGTAGGCGATGAGGATGCCGTTGACCAGCCCTGCCCCGGTGCCGACGAGGATGGCGCACATGGCCATCACCGCCGGCCCGTACGACTGTGTGGCGACCGTCGTCGCCCACACGCTGGCCAGCGCCATGACCGCGCCCACCGACAGGTCGATGCCGCCGCCGATGATGACGAACGTCGCCCCCACGGTGATGACGCCGATCGTGGCGGCCAGCGACAGGATGCTGACCAGGTTGGAGGCGGTCGCGAAGTTCTCGGGTCTGGTGATCAGGCCGACGATCACCAGCAGCGCCAGCGCGCCGATCAGGCCGAGGTGGCGCATCTCGGTCACCCCGCGGATCGACGGCCGCATCGGCAGCACCGCCTTCGCGGCGGGCTGGTCTGTTGCGGGCTCGCTCATCACGCCGCCCTCCCATTCATGATCATGTCCAGTACGCGATGCTCGTCCAGCTCGGCCGCCTCGCCCTCGTGGATGACCCGGCCCTCGCGCAGCACCAGCACCCGGTCGGCCAGGCCGAGCACCTCGGGCACCTCGCTGGAGACCAGCAGGACGCCGATGCCCTGCTCGGCCAGGTCGCGGATGACCGCGTACAGCTCGGCCCGCGCGCCCACGTCCACGCCCCTGGTCGGCTCGTCGAGCAGGAGCAGCTTGCGGCCGCCGAGCAGCCAGCGGGCCAGCACGGCCTTCTGCTGGTTGCCGCCCGACAGGGTCCTGATCGGGCGTTCGGGGTCGGGCGGGCGGATGTCGAGCATCTCCGCCAGGCGGCGGGCCTCGGCGCGCTCCCGCTTGCGGTCGAGCCAGCCGAATCTGGCGAAGCCCGGCAGCGTGCCCAGCGTGATGTTCGCGGTGACGCTCTGGTCGAGGAGCAGCGCCTGAGCCTTGCGCTCTTCGGGGGCGAGGCCCATGCCCCCGCGTACGGTGCCGACGACGCTGCGCCGCATCGGGCGGCCGTCGAGCAGGACGCGGCCGGTGGCGGGGCGGGCGCCGTACACGGCTTCGAGGATCTCCGAACGGCCGGAGCCGACGAGCCCGGCCAGCCCCACGATCTCCCCGGCCCGCACCGAGAACGACACCCCGGAGAAGACGCCGGGCGAGCTCAGGTTCTCCACCCGCAGCACCTCCTCACCCGGAGGGCGCTCGGCCCTGGGCGGGAAGACGTACTCGACGTTGCGGCCGGTCATGAGCGAGACGATCTCGGAGGTGGGCGTGTCGCGGGCGGACAGGCCGACCGCGACCGTGCGGCCGTCCTTCAGCACGGTCACCCGGTCGCCGATCTCGCGGATCTCCTCCAGGCGGTGGGAGATGTAGACCACGGAGACGCCCTGGGCGGTCAGCTCGCGGATGATGCGGAAGAGGTTCTCCACCTCGTCGTGGGCGAGCGCGGCCGACGGCTCGTCCATGATGATGAGGCGGGCGTCGTGGGAGAGCGCGCGGGCCATGGAGACCACCTGCTTGGCGGCCGGTGACAGCCGCCCGACCTCCGCCGACGGCCGGATCTCCGGGTGGCCGAGGCGTTCCAGCACGGCGGCGGCGGCGCGGCGGCCGGCCGCCCTGTTGACGAAGCCGAAGCGGGCGTGCTCGTGACCGAGGAAGATGTTCTCCGCCACGGTGAGCCCGTCGACCAGGTCGAGCTCCTGGTAGATGGTGGCGATGCCGAGCCTGATGGCGTCGATGGGGCTGCTCGGGCGGGCCTCGGTCCCGTTGAAGGTGATCGTGCCCTCGTCCGGCTGGTGCACCCCTGCCAGCACCTTGATCAGGGTGGATTTGCCGGCGCCGTTCTGGCCGAGCAGGCAGTGCACTTCGCCCGCCCGTACGTCCAGATCGACTCCGTCCAGCGCGCGCACGCCGGGGAACTGCTTGACGATGCCCTTCATGACCAGCATCGGGAGTCCCTTTCAGGCGTTGACGATGCGGTTGATGTTTTCCGGTGACAGGTAGTGCTCGATCGCGAGGATCCCGGCGCCCAGGGCGGCGGCGTTGATCCCCGTACGGCTCGGCGTGATGGACAGGTGATGGGTGGCCAGGGGCAGCGACCTGCGGTAGACGGTCTCCCTGATGCCGGCGACGAGGTGCTCGTGCACCCGCGACAGCGCGCCGCCGATGACGATGACCTCGGGGTTGAAGAAGTTGACCAGGCTGGCGAGCACCTCGCCGATGAGCCGGCCCGCCTCCCTGACCAGGCGCAGCGCCTGGGTGTTGCCCGACTGCACGAGCGCCACGACGTCGGCGCCCGACTCGGCGGGCAGGCCCAGCTCGCTCAGCCGGCGCGCGATGGCGGCGCCGCCGGCCACGGCCTCCAGGCAGGCGCTGTTGCCGCACCGGCAGCCGGCGTCGTCGTGGCCGCTGACCCGGATGTGACCGATGTCGCCCGCGGAGCCCTGGGCGCCCCGGTGCAGCTTGCCGTCGGCCATGATGCCGCAGCCGATGCCGGTGCCGACCTTGACGAACAGCAGGTGCTTGATGTCGGTGAAGGCGTTGCGGTGCTCGCCCAGCGCCATCACGTTGACGTCGTTGTCCACCAGGACGTCGACGCCTTCGAAGTACTCGGGGATGGGGTAATCGTTCCAGCCCGGCATGATCGGCGGGTTGTTGGGCCGTCCGGTGGCGAACTCGACCGGTCCGGGCACTCCGATCCCGATCGTGCGCAGCGCGCTGTGGGGGCGGCCCGCCTGGGCGAGCAGGTGGTCGATGCGCTGGTTCACGTGGGCCAGCACGCTCTCCGGGCCGTCGGCGATGAGCAGGGGGTCCTCGCACTCGGCCAGCACGTTGCCGGAGATGTCCATGAGCGCGACCCGGCAGTGGGTGGCGCCCAGGTCCACGCCCGCGAAGGCGTGGTCCTCGGTGTGCAGGCGGAGCTGGCGCGGCGGCCGGCCGCCGGTGGACTCGCCGCTCTCGGTCTCCTCGATGAGGCCGCGCTCGATGAGGGCGTCCACGCGCTGGGAGATCGTGGATCTGGCCAGGCCGGTGAGCCTCGCCAGGTCGGAACGGGTGGTCGCCGAGCCCGCGCTGATCAGCGTCAGCACGTCGCCGGCGGAACCCGGCTGGGGGGTCATGCCGCGACAATAAGATCGCTGATGCGGCAAATCAAGAGCCTGTATCGACCAAACTCGCCTTACTTCCGCCGAAGATCGAACAAAGACCTGTTTGTTCTCAAAAATCCACCGTTCTGACACAAAAGCCCCCCTCGCCGACGTGCGGCGACGGCGCGGCTCCGGGCCTACGCGCACTCGGGAAGCGGACCGACACGAAGGCCCCGTCGCCGGCGTGCGGCGACGGGGCCCCCGAGGAACGTACGGTGCTAGAGCATGGCCTTCATGGAGTCTCCGGCGGTCAGCACGTACGGCTGCTCGGCCATCACCGACTCCCAGTTGCTCGCGATCGCCTCGGGCGTGATGTCGTCGGTCTTCCAGCCCGGCCCCTCGGCCACGAACACCCGTGCCACCCGGCCGGCGCCGACGCTGAACACCTCGCCGCTCGTCTCGCACGACTCGTGCACGAGGTAGGCGACCAGCGCGCTGACCCGCTCGGGGGTGAACTTGGCCTCGAACTCGGCCGGCAGCAGCGCCTCGGTCATGCGAGTCCAGGCGATGGGCGCGATGGCGTTGGCCTTGATGCCGTTGCGCGCGCCCTCGATGGCGATCGTCTTGGTCAGGCCGACCAGGCCCATCTTGGCGGTGGAGTAGTTGGCCTGGCCGAAGTTGCCGAACAGGCCCGCCGGGCTGGAGGTGTTGACGACGCGGCCGTAGCCCGCGGCCTTCATCAGCGGGTACGCGGCCTGGCTGACCAGGTACGAGCCGCGTACGTGGACGGCCAGCACCGCGTCGAAGTCCTCGACGGTCATCTTGCCGAACGACTTGTCGCGCAGGATGCCCGCGTTGTTCACGACGATGTCCACCTTGCCGAAGGCGTCGACGGCGGTCTGCACAATGGCCCGCGCGCCCTCGGGGGTGGCGACGTTGTCGGTGCTCGCGACGGCCTGGCCGCCGTTCTTCGTGATGAGGTCGACGACCTCGGCGGCGGGCCCTTCCGAGGCGCCGGTGCCGTCGAGCGCGCCGCCGAGGTCGTTGACCACGACCTTGGCCCCGCGCTCCGCCAGCAGCAGCGCGTGCGACCTGCCGAGGCCGTGCCCGGCCCCCGTGATGATCGCGACCCTGTCGTCGAACCGAAGCATCGAACCTCCCAGGCAGGAGAACATCGTTCTAGTACGCCTACGATAACCGGCTCAGGGCGCGCGCCACAGATCCGGCTCGCCCCGCTCGCGATCGCCTTAAGGCGCGTGCCACAGGTCCGGCTCGCCCGGCTCGCGCACCACCCTGCCCTTGGCCTCAAGCCAGGCCAGGTGCGCCAGCGTCTCGTTGTTGGCCGAGCGCCGCATGAACGGCGGGATCGTCTCCCACGGCCGCGACCAGGTGAGCCTGGTGGCGACGTCCCAGCAGGCCGCCGCGCCGCCCTCGGCGAGCACCCGTTCGATCTCGGCGAGGCGCGCGTCGTGGTGCGCCATCACGGCGTCCACCCGCTCGGCCAGCTCCAGGAAGCGGTACTCGTGGGCGGGCAGCACCTCGTCCACCTCCAGCTTGCGCACGGCGGCCAGCGCGTCGAGGTAGTCGGCGAGCGGGTTCGGCCCCGACTGCGGGTGCACGGCCACGATCGGCGTGATCTTCGCGAGCACGTGGTCGCCGGAGAACAGCACCCGCCGCTCGGGCGAGACGAAGCACAGGTGGCCGGGCGAGTGACCGGGGGTCCAGACGGCGCGCAGGTCCCAGCCGGGCAGGCCCAGGTCGTCGCCGTCCTCGACCAGGCGGTCCGGCTTGGCCATGGTGACCACGTGCCTGATCATCATGGACGCGCCGGCCAGCTCGTCCAGCGTCAGCTCGGGCACGCCGCAGCGGCGCAGCAGCGCCCGCTCCCGCCGCACCAGGGCGTCGATCACGTCGTCGTCGTAGCGCTCGCGGATCAGGCGGGCGTCGGCGGGGTGCAGCGCGATCCAGGCGCCCGACACCTCGCGGACCCGCCCGGCCAGGCCGTAGTGGTCGGGGTGGATGTGGGTGACGAGCACCCCTTTGACGTCGGTGATCGCGTACCCGGCCACCCCCAGGCCGGCCACGAGCGCGTCGTACGCCTCGTCGGTGTTCCATCCGGCGTCGATGATCGCGACGCCGTCGGGGAGTTCGAGCGCGTAGACCAGCACGTACCGGAGGGGGTTGATGGGGATCGGCACCGGGATGGACCACAGGCCGGGGCGTACGCGCTCGACGCCGGGAACGCTCCCACCGGCCCATGCCTCCCGCTGTGCCGCGTTCGCGGGGGTCACCACAAATTTCGCCACACGCCCGAATATAGTTCTGTCACAGAATCGTGTTCTACTAGGGGTCATGAAGCCGAGCCGCGAGATCTCCGATGATGGCCGCTTCGTCCGCCAGCCGAACCGTTTCACGGAACGGCTCGGCCCGCCCGAGCCCGGCCGTTACCGCCTCTACGCCTCCTACGCCTGCCCGTGGGCCCAGCGCGTACTGATCGTCCGCAAGCTCCTCGGCCTGGAGGAGCTGCTCGAGGTCGCCATCACCGACCCCATCCGCGACGAGAAGGGCTGGCGCGTCCCCGGCGGCGACCCCGAATACCTGTCGGAGCTCTACCACGCCACCGACCCCGGCTACACCGGCCGCTACACCGTCCCCTGCATCTGGGACATCAAGGAAAAGCGCATCGTCACCAACGACTTCCCCCAGATCACCCTCGATCTGGAGATGTCCTGGGGCACCTCGCCCAACCTCTATCCTGAGCGCCTGCGTCCCGACATCGACATCATGAACGACCGCCTCTACCACGGGCTCAACAACGCGGTCTACGAGGCGGGCTTCTCGCGGAGCCAGCAGGCGTACGAGGAGGCGGTGGCCCGCGTGTTCACCACCCTCGACTTCCTCGAGGTGCGCCTGGCGGAGTCGGAGTTCCTCTTCGACACGCTCACCGACAGCGACATCCGCCTCTACACCACGCTGGCCCGCTTCGACACCGTTTACTACTCGCACTTCAAGTGCTCGGTCCGGCGGCTGGTGGACTATCCGGCGCTGTGGGCGTACGCGCGCCGCCTCTACGCCATCCCGGCCTTCCGCGAGACCACCGACTTCGACCAGATCAAGCGCCACTACTACATGACGCAGACCAACATCAATCCGAGCCGGATCGTGCCCGTGGGGCCTGAGCTGGACTGGAGCCTCTAGCTCCGGCCACCGGCGGCCCGGGGCCGCCGGCACCGCGACCACGACCCGCCCACACCCTGCCCGGGGCCGTCAGCACCGCGACCACGCCTCACCCACGCCCTGCCTGGGGCCGGCCTGGGCGGTCACGACCCGCCCACGCCCAGGCAGGCCGGCCGGGGCGGCCGGCGCGCAGGCCGCCCGGGACGCCCGCCCCTGAGGCCCTCCTCTCTGCCAGGAAGGCGGGCGGTAAGGCCGCCCCCTCTGGCGCGTGCCGCCGGCCTGCCGGGGCCTGCCTTTTTATGCGGTCAGAAGCCTGTCGCCGCCCTCCTCGGCCAGAACCTCGGCAGGCGTGGGCGCCTCCGGGTCCAGATCGATCAACCACTCCATGTAGAGCGACAACGAGATCCCGCGCCGCTTGGCGGCCAGGTCGAATCGCTTCTTGAGCACTTCCGGCACACGGGTCTGCAAAGGCACATTGCCCCCACCGGTCCCCTTAGGCCGCTGCACTCTCCCTGGTATTCCTGGCATGCCGAGGATCATCGCGCATCTACCAGGACCGATGCATTCAAGTGATCGGCGTGTCGCAAGAATTCTTTCCCGATCCGTGAACCAACGTGGAGCAACAAAGCCGCAAATCCGGAACGACCGGCACCATTCGGACGGGGTCGGGGGCCGCCTTGCCGGATCCCCCGGCGTGGGGGCATTCAGCCCGCCCGGACGACGACAGCCCGCCCGGACGACGACCGAGCAGGCCGCGGATCGGCATCAACCCGAGCCGGATCGCGCCCGCGGGGCCTGAGCCGGACTGGAGCCTTGAGCCACCGGCAGCCGTACGAAGAACAGGACCGAGGCCAGCAGCACCACGACCACGACCGTCCACGCCCACGCCAGGCCCGCCTGGGCGGCCAGCGCGCCGAGCGCCAGGTTCCCCACCGCGCTGCCGCCCTGTAACGCCAGCGAGCCGGTCGAGGTCACGGTGATGCGCTCGGCCGCGGTCACCGCGTTGTGCGTCAGCTCCAGGCAGAGCACCGAGGTGATCGCGGCGCCGACGAACAGCACGACGTAGGCCACACCGGCGCTCGCCGTACCCGCGAGTCCGTCGAGCGACGACGTGGCGGCGAGCGCCGCGACGGCGAGCGCGCTCAGCAGCGTCCCTGCCATCGCTCCCCGCGCCGAGCCGCCCGCCAGCGCGGCCGTACGGGGCGCGAGCGCGCTGCCCGCCGCGCTGCCGGCGAACCCGAGCGCCGCGACCACCGCGTAGAACAGGCTGCCCCGCTCGGCCGTGCCCGCCAGCTCGGCCAGCCGGCCCGGCGTGAGCAGCTCGACGCTCACCAGCATGAGGCCGGAGACGGCGGCGGCGCCCATCATGCGGCGCAGCACCGGCGCTCCCGCCGCCAGCCGGACGCCGCCCACGACCGTGGCGGGCACCTCGCGCAGCACGCCACCGAGCGACCTGCGCGCGCGGGCCGGCTCGGGCAGCGCGAACAGCACCACGACCAGCAGCGCCGCGGCGGCCACCACCCCCGCAAGCGGCGGCGCGGCCAGCGGGAACATCAGCGACGACGGCACCAGCAGCGGCAGGCAGCCGCCGCCCAGCACGCCCGTGCACAGGGCGACGGACTCCATCATCGCGCCCTTGGCCAGGCCGGGCGCGAGGTCGGCTTCCCGGCCCTCGACGGCGTGCAGCGTGTCGACGTACCAGGAGGTGGCCGGGCCGCTCGACAGCGCCCGCGCCACGCCCTTGAGCACGCCGCTGGCCAGGAACATCCAGAACGTCGTCGAGACGCTCATCAGCACGAGCGCCGCCACGGTGAACGCGGCCGATGCGGCCAGCACCACGCGCCGCCCCACGACGTCGGACAGCCCGCCGGTGGGCAGCTCCAGGCTCACGGTGACGACCGAGAACACCATCGTAGCCAGCCCGATCTCCGCCAGGCCGAGCCCGCGCTCGCTCATCAGCAGCACCATGACGGTCATCTGGAGCCCGGTGGGCAGCCAGGTCAGGAAGCTGACGAGCATGTAACGCCGCAGAGCCGAGCGCGCGGTCACGTCCGCTCCTTCCGTTCTCGCGGGGCCGTCACGTCCGTTCCTCCCGCTTTTGCGGGAAGCCGCCCACGAACAGGTGGACGGGGCGGCTGTCCTGCGCGCCCGCGTACCGGGCGGTGAGCTCGCCGAGCAGCTCCTCGGCCCGCCTCATGAACTCGGCGAGCGCCTGCGGCGGCAGCTCGGCGAAGTGGTCGTCCACGCCCGCCGCCTCGACCCACTCCGGCGGCCAGTCGTCCTCGTCGAACCCCAGGATCCGCTCCGCCAGCACCTCGGCCTGCCGGGTCCTGATGACCTCGACCGCCTCGCGCCCGCCCGGCACGCCGACCATCTCGCGGCTGTTCCACGAGGTGTAGCGGTGGCGGGCGCGCCAGCGGCGCTCGCGGCCGTCACGGCCGCCCGGGTCCTCCTCGATGAAGCCGTACTTGAACAGCTCGCGCAGGTGATAGCTGGTCGAGCCCGAGCTCTCCCCCGTCTTGCGGCCCAGTTCGCTGGCCGTGGCGGGCCCTTCGGTGCGCAGCAGGCCGAGCAGCCGGCCGCGCAGCGGGTGTGCGACCACCTTGAGCGCCTGCGGATCACTGATCTTGTAGCGGTCCTCCATGCCGCCGACGATAACCCGCAAAAGCAATTTTGCAAAGGTACTTTTGCGGTTTTGCGCGCTCCTAGACTGTGGGGATGCTCGACGACATCTGGGTTGACGACTCCGTCTTCGCACTCCGCCCCGACTTCGCGGTGCTCGCCATGACCGCACACGGCCTGCGCAACGGGCCCACGGACGACAGGTCGCGCGGCTGGCTGAAAGAGGCGGCCGAGGTGGAGGTCCAGACGGCCAAGATCGACGCCTGGAAGGACGCCTACCGCGCGTTCGGCGCCAAGCCGTCGCGCACCAGGCCCTCGGTCGACGCGCTCACCCGGCGCATGCCGCTGCCGGAGATCAACCTGGCGGTCGACGCGTACAACTCGGTGAGCGTCAAGCACGCGCTGCCCATCGGCGGCGAGGACCTCGACCGCTACTCAGGCCCCGCCCGGCTGGTGCGCGCCACCGGCGACGAGCCGTCGGAGGAGGCGCTCGGGCAGCCCGAGCCCGGTGAGGTCATCTGGCGCGACGACATCGGCGTCACCTGCCGCCGCTGGAACTGGCGCCAGGTCGTGCGCACCCGGCTCACCGAGGAGACCACCAACGCGATCTTCCTGCTCGAACGCCTCGAGCCGATGTCGCTGGAGGAGCTGGAGCAGGCAGGCGATGAGCTGGCCGCACTCCTCAGGGAGCTGTCGCCGGACGTCAGCATCGCGCGCAGAGTACTGACATCCGGGAAATAAACCTCCGCCCACGGTGTTGATACCAAAGAGTAATAAAGGCTGCACCACCCGGATTGACGAGGGGGGCGTGACGTCTTTGCACGGTCCTGAGACGATCGTTCGAGGCGGCACGCCCTCTTGGGCGCGCGCTACCGGTCTGGGCGAGTAGCCTTGGACAGGTTCTCTAACATCAACGCCGATCTGCGGAAGAGGGCGATTTCCGCCGTGTCGTCTGAGTCGTCGCGGACAAACCCGCTGGCAAGCTTTGGTCAGAACGAATGGCTTGTCGACGAGCTGTATCAGAAGTACCTCCAAGATCCTGAGTCTGTCGACAAGGCCTGGTGGAACTTCTTCGCTGACTACAACCCTGACTATGGACCGGGCCGATCCCCGGCCAGGGAGGCGGCGAACGGCAGTGTGACCGCGCCCGCGCCTCCCCAGGCGCCGAAGGCGCCACCGGCCGAAAAGCCGAAGCAGCCGGCCACCCCGGTGCCCCAGGGCGCCGAAGAGGTCAGGCTGCGCGGCGCGGCGGCACGCACGGCCGCCAACATGGACGCGTCGCTGTCGGTGCCGACCGCGACCAGCGTCCGCGCCATCCCGGCCAAGCTGCTCATCGACAACCGCATTGTGATCAACAATCACCTCAAGCGGGGTCGCGGAGGCAAGGTCTCCTTCACGCACCTGATCGGGTTCGCGATCGTCAAGGCGCTGAAGACCATGCCGGAGATGAACTACTCCTACGCGGAGATCGACGGCAAGCCCACCCTGGTCAAGCCCGAGCACGTCGGGTTCGGCCTGGCGATCGACGTCCAGAAGAGCAACGGCGAGCGCCAGCTCCTCGTGCCCTCCATCAAGGCCGCCGAGCAGATGGACTTCCGGCAGTTCTGGATGGCCTACGAGGAGATCGTGCGCAAGGCCCGGGCGGGCAAGCTCGGGGTCGACGACTTCACCGGCACCACCATCTCGCTGACCAACCCCGGCACCATCGGCACCGTCCACTCCGTCCCCCGCCTGATGCCCGGCCAGGGCACCATCATCGGCGTCGGCGCCATGGAATACCCGGCCGAATACCAGGGCGCATCGCCCGACACGCTGTCGCGCCTGGCCGTCTCCAAGGTCATGACGCTGACCAGCACCTACGACCACCGGATCATCCAGGGCGCCCAGTCGGGCGACTTCCTGCGCCAGATCCACCGGCTGCTGCTCGGCGAGGACGGCTTCTACGACGAGATCTTCGAGGCGCTGCGGATCCCGTACGAGCCGGTCCGCTGGGTCCAGGACATCTCGGCCTCCCACGACGACGACGTGGCCAAGTCCGCTCGCGTGCTGGAGCTGATCCACGCCTACCGCGTGCGCGGCCACCTGATGGCCGAGACCGACCCGCTGGAGTACAAGCAGCGCAAGCACCCCGACCTCGACATCCAGAGCCACGGCCTGACGCTGTGGGACCTGGAGCGCGAGTTCGCCACGGGCGGTTTCGGCGGCCGTCCGCTGATGAAGCTGCGCGACATCCTGGGCGTGCTGCGCGACTCCTACTGCCGTACGGTCGGCATCGAGTACATGCACATCCAGAACCCCGAGGAGCGGGCCTGGATCCAGGAGCGGGTGGAGAAGCCGCACAAGTCGCCCGCGCGTGACGAGCAGCTCAACATCCTGTCGCGGCTCAACACCGCCGAGGCGTTCGAGACCTTCCTGCAGACGAAGTTCGTCGGCCAGAAGCGCTTCTCGCTGGAGGGCGGCGAGTCCCTCATCCCGCTGCTCGACTCGGTGATCAGCAAGGCCGCCGACGAAGACCTCGACGAGGTCGTCATCGGCATGGCCCACCGCGGCCGCCTCAACGTGCTCGCCAACATCGTGGGCAAGTCCTACGCGCAGATCTTCGGCGAGTTCGAGGGCAACATCGACCCGCGCACCGCCCACGGCTCCGGCGACGTGAAGTACCACCTGGGCGCCACCGGCACGTTCACCGCGCCGAGCGGCAAGACCATCACCGCGTCCGTGGTCGCCAACCCCTCCCACCTGGAGGCGGTCGACCCGGTGCTCGAGGGCGTCGTCCGCGCCAAGCAGGACCTCCTCGAGCGCGGCGAGGAGGGCTTCACCGTCCTTCCCGTCCTCGTCCACGGCGACGCGGCCTTCGCCGGCCAGGGCGTCGTGGCCGAGACGCTCAACCTGTCGCAGCTGCGCGGCTACCGCACCGGCGGCACCGTCCACGTCGTGGTCAACAACCAGGTCGGCTTCACCACCTCGCCCGCCTCGTCCCGTTCGTCGGTCTACGCCACCGACGTCGCGCGGATGATCCAGGCGCCGATCTTCCACGTCAACGGCGACGACCCCGAGGCCGTGGTGCGCGTGGGCCGGCTGGCCTACGAATACCGGCAGGCGTTCCGCAAGGACGTCGTCATCGACCTCATCTGCTACCGCCGCCGCGGCCACAACGAGGGCGACAACCCCGCCTTCACCCAGCCGCTGATGTACGACCTCATCGACGCCAAGCGCTCGACCCGCAAGCTCTACACCGAGGCCCTGATCGGCCGCGGCGACATCACGGTCGAAGAGGCCGAGCAGGCGCTGCGCGACTACCAGGCCAAGCTGGAGCAGGCGTTCACCGAGGTCCGCGAGGCGGCGAAGAAGCCTCAGGAGGCGGCCGCCATGCGGGTGCCGCCGGCCGAGGTCGTCAAGTGGTCCCACGCCGACACCCACACCGCGATCACCGACGAGACGCTCAAGCGCATCGTCGACACCCAGCTCAACCTCCCCGAGGGCTTCACGCCGCACCCGCGTCTCGCGCCGGTGCTGCAGCGCCGCGGCCAGATGGTGGAGCAGGACGCGATCGACTGGGCGATGGGCGAGACGCTGGCCTTCGGCTCGCTGCTCATCGACGGCCACCCGGTGCGCCTGGTCGGCCAGGACTCCCGGCGCGGTACGTTCACCCAGCGCCACGCCGTCCTCGTCGACCGCATGACCGGGGCCGAGCACACCCCGCTCAAGGCGTTCAACGAGGGCACCACGAAGTTCTACGTCTACGACTCGCTGCTCAGCGAGTTCGCGGCGCTCGGCTTCGAGTACGGCTACAGCGTGGTCCGGCCCGACGCCCTGGTCTGCTGGGAGGCGCAGTTCGGCGACTTCGTCAACGGCGCCCAGACGATCATCGACGAGTTCATCGCCTCGGGCGAGCAGAAGTGGGGCCAGAAGTCCTCGGTCGTGCTGCTGCTGCCGCACGGCTACGAGGGTCAGGGTCCCGACCACTCCTCGGCCCGCATCGAGCGCTTCCTCCAGGTCTGCGCGCTCGACAACATGACCGTCGCCCAGCCCACCACGCCGGCCAACTACTTCCACCTGCTGCGCTGGCAGGTGCAGTCGGGCCGGCGTAAGCCGCTGGTGGTCTTCACGCCGAAGTGGCTGCTGCGCCACAAGGCGGCCACGTCCAAGGCGTCCGACTTCACCTCGGGCACCTTCCAGCCGGTCCTCGGTGACACCACCGTGGACCCGGCGAAGGTGACCAAGGTGGTGCTCAGCTCCGGCAAGATCTACTACGAGATGCTGGCGCAGCGCGAGAAGCTCGGGCGCGACGACGTGGCGCTGGTCCGGCTGGAGCGGCTCTACCCGTTCCCGGCGGAGGAGCTGGCCGCCGAGCTGGGCCGCTACGGCGCGCAGGCCGAGCTGGTCTGGGCTCAGGACGAGCCGGTCAACATGGGCCCGTGGCCGTACCTCACGCTCAAGCTGGCCGAGGACCCGCAGACGCTGGGCGGCCGGCCGATCCGGCGGGTGTCGCGTACGCCCAACAGCTCGCCGGCGACCGGTTCGCACAACCAGCACGACCGTGAGTCCGAGGAGATCCTGCGCCAGATCTTCGGCTGATCTCGTGCGAGCTCGCGTGATCACCCGCGTTTGATCATCGACTCGCGAACGCCGGCTCGTGATCACCGGCTCGTGATCACCGGCTCGTGATCGCCGGCTCGTGATCACCGGCTCGCGATCGCCGGCTCGTGATCACCGGCTCGCGTGACCTCCGGTGAGCCCCCTGCCTTCGGTGGCCGGGGGCTCACTGCTGTCACGGCAGGCTAAAGTCGGGGCGGGGCGCTGGGGCGCGCCCCAGGAAGGTTCGAGGGAGGACGATGTACTTCACCGATCGGGGGATCGAAGAGCTGGTCGAGCGGCGCGGCGAGGAAGAGGTCAGCCTGCTGTGGCTGGGCGAGCGGCTGCGCGAGTTCGTCGACCTCAACCCCGAGTTCGAAACGCCGATCGAGCGGCTGGCCACGTGGCTGGCGCGGCTGGACGACGACGAGGACGAGTGACCGCACGCCCGGGGCCACGGCGGTAGTCTCGAAAACAGGACGCGATACATCTTGAGTTCGACTCGAACGCGACATATCGTGTTTTGCGTAGAGACGATGTCCGTGGAGAAGGGGTGGGAAGCATGCCGCAGTGGACGATCGACGCGCCGGACCGGCTCACGTTCGACCAGGTCGACGACCTCGATGTACGCATCGTCGCCGGCCGGCTCGACGTCCTGGCCAGCGACGGCTCGTCCACCCTGGAGGTCGCCGAGATCGACTCGGCCTCCCCGCTGCTCGTCACCTACGAAGAGGAGACCCGCACGCTCACCGTCGCCTACCGCGACCTCACCTGGGACGGCCTGCTCGGCTGGCTGCGCCGCGACAAACGCAGAACCGTGCTGTCCATCGCCGTCCCCAGGACCTGCCGGGTCAAGGCGGGCGTGGTGACGGCCCCGGCCGTGGTCGCCGGGTTCGAGCGGGTCACGAACGTCAAGAGCGTCTCCGGCGACATCGTGCTCGACGGCGTCAGCGGGGAGGTGCTGGCCAACACCGTCTCCGGCGCGGTCGAGAGCCGGGCCATGGAGGGCGATCTGTCGTTCATCAGCGTCTCAGGCGACCTCACCGTGGCCAAGGGCACGCCGCGGCGGCTGAAGGCCAGCACCGTCTCCGGCCGCATCACCGCCGACCTCATGCTCCGCCCCACCGGGCATGTGACGCTCAACAGCGTCTCCGGTGACATCCTGGTCAGGCTGCCCAAGAACGTGGAGGCGGACGTCAGCGTCAAGTCCACCTCCGGGCGGCTCGTCAGCACGTTCGAGGAACTGTCCACCAAGAGCGCTCCCGGCAGCAAGTCGATGTCGGGACGACTCGGCGGCGGCATGGCCTCCCTGTCGGCCATCACGGTCAACGGCGAGGTCGCGCTGCTCAAGGGAGAGAGGTAATGAGCCCTGTCTTCGGTCACGGCCGGCTCCGGCTGTACCTGCTGAAGCTGCTGAGCGAGAGCCCGCGCCATGGCTACGAGGTCATCCGGCTGCTCCAGGACCGCTTCCTCGGCGTCTACTCGCCCTCTCCCGGCACCATCTACCCGCGCCTGGCCCGGCTGGAGGAAGAGGGCCTGGTGACCCACGAGGTGGTCTCGGGCAAGAAGGTCTTCTCCATCACCGACAAGGGACGCGACGAGCTCAACGACCGGCTCGACGAACTCGCCGACCTCGAACAGGAGATCTCCGCCTCCGTCCGCGACATCGCCCGCGAGGTCAAGGAGGACGTCCGCGACACCGTCAAGTCGCTGCGCGAAGAGCTGACCCGGATGGCGCGGGACGTACGCACCGGGACCGCCGAGGACGCCCGGCGGCAGCGACAGCGGCAGAAGGAGGCGCTCAAGCGGCTGCGCGACGAGCAGAAGCGCCAGTGGATGGAGCACGCCTCGCACTGGCAGGACGAGAGCGAGCGGCTGCGCAGAGAGTGGCGCAGGATCTGGCAGGAGGCGTGGAGCACGCTCGGCGGCCCGCCGTCCGACGGCCCCGCCAACCGCGCCGCCCTGGACGCCGAGCTGGGCGAGCTCCTCGCCGACTTCGTCGGGCAGGCCCGCCGCGAGGCATCGCAGGCCCGGCTGACCCCGCGGAAGCTCGCCGACCTCCGCGCCGCCCTCGACGCCGCCTCCCGCAACGTAAGAGAAATCCTCGAACGTTGACCACCGGGCCCGCCCCGAAACCCACGCCCCCGACCACCGGGGCCCGCCCCGGGACCCGCGCCCCGACCACCGGGAGCCGCCCCGGGACCCGCGCCCCGACCACCGGGAGCCGCCCCGAGACCCGCGCCCCGACCACCGGGGCCTGCCGGGAGTCGCACGCCCCGAACCTCTGCGGCTCGCCGAGGCCGGGCACGCGAACAGGCCGCCCTCGGCCAGGCGCGCGCAGCGGTCACCGCTGACCAGCCATGCGCCCCGGCCGTCCTGCGCCGCCCGCAGCCACACGCAGGCCAGGCGGCGCGGATCGACCGCCTTCCCGCACACGGTCCGACGGCCACTGGCGCGAATCGACCGCCTTCCTTTGACCGGTCCGACGGCCACAGGCGCGTTCCGCCCAGACGCCCACCGACCTACGCCCCGACCACCGCTGAGCACGATCCCGCTCGATCTCCTACGGCCCCGCGCACCAGCCGCCCTCCGGCCAAGTGCCCGAAGCCTCACCCCTCGCCCGGCGCAACACCCCGCCGCCCCGCTATGGGCGGTGCGCGACCAGACGCCCACCCCGCAGCATGACGCCCACCCCACAGCATGGAGCGCGAGACAGCATGGAGTGCGAGCCGGGCGCGCTCGAGCAGGCGTGCGAGCCGGGCCCCGGCGATCCCACGTCGTCAGCCCCAAGGTGGGGGCCGCCTACCGGCAGGCGAGAGTCAGGCGGCGTCGCGGCAGGAGCGGCGTTCGGCGCGGCGGGCGTGGTAGGCGAGGGCATGTAGCGGAGGCGGTACCGCCGGGGCGGCAGGTCGCGCGGCACCTCACGTTCGGGCACCCGCAGGCCCGCGCGAGTCATATCGCCGCGAGCTGCCGCGACTCCTCGTAGAAGCGCCGCTGCTGCTCCTCGGTGTACGGCGTGCCGAAGTACCGGTTGAGCGCGATGAAGCGCTCGAACAGCGTCAGATGCACCCACGCCCACGCCTCACCGTTGAGGGCGTGGTAGCGCCGCCCGCGCGCGTCCACGCCGCCGATCGGCGCGTGTAACCGCCGCAGCCGCCGCCCCTCTGCGGGCCCTTCGGCCCCGCCGTACACCCACTTCTGCACGGAGATCAGCGTGCGCTGCAGCCGCCCCCAGGGATCCTGCCGGTACGTGGAGTGCTCGGCGACCGCCGCCCCCACCGCCGGATGCATGATCTGAAGCACCAGCGCGCTGCCGGCGACGAGGAGGTTGCGGTACTCGCCGGCGGTGTCCCAGTGCATCGAGCCCGGGCCGAACGGCACAACGTCCATGCTGATCACTCCTGGGTGAGGGGCCCATCCCCTCTGTATCGCCCAGAAGCCAGCAGAAGTAACTTGTCACTTATTCACCGGGTAAAGACGATCTTTCCGAAGATCTCGCCCGACGCCAGGGCTGCGAAGCCGTCGCGCGCCTCCGTCATCGGCATCACCCGGTCGACCACCGGCCGCACCCCGGTCTGCTCCAGGAACACCGCGAGCCGCCGCAGCTGCTCCAGCGTGCCCATCGTCGAGCCGACCACCGACAGCTGCAGGAAGAAGACCCGCTGCAGGTCGGCCGGCGGCACCGCGCCGCTGGTCGCCCCGGACACCACGATGCGCCCGCCCGGCTTGAGCGACTTGAGCGAGTGGCTCCAGGTGGCCTGGCCGACGGTCTCCATCACCGCGTCCACCCGCTCGGGCAGCCGCGCCCCCGGCTCGAACACCTGGTCGGCGCCCAGCTCCAGGGCCCGCTGCCGCTTGCTCTCCGAGCGGCTGGTGGCCCAGATGCGGTATCCGGCCGCCCGGCCGAGCGCGATCAGCGCCGTCGCCACGCCGCCGCCCGCGCCCTGCACGAGCACGGTCGAGCCGGGCTGCAGCCCGGCCTTGTCGAACAGCATCCGGTACGCGGTCAGCCACGCCGTCGGCAGGCAGGCGGCGTGCTCGAAGCTCAGCGCGGCGGGCTTGGGCACCAGGTTGCGGCGCGGCACCGCCACCCGGTCCGCGAACGTGCCGTCGTGCACCTCCGACAGCAGCGACCGCTTCGGGTCGAGCGTCTCGTCGGGGCCCGAGCCGATCACGGAGTGCACGATGACCTCGTTGCCGTCCTCGTCCACGCCGGCGGCGTCGCAGCCCAGCACGATCGGCAGGCGGTCCTGAGTGATGCCGACGCCCTTGAGCGTCCACAGGTCGTGGTGGTTGAGCGCGGCGGCGCGTACGGTGACCGTCGTCCACCCGTCCGGCACCTTCGGCTCGGGGTGCTCGCCCAGCGTCAGCCCGGTGAGCGGATTGTCGGGATCGATCTGTGTGGCGGTAACGGCGAACATGGCCGCACCCTACTTCAGCCCATCCCGTCACCCCAGCCCCGCACCGGCGCGGCCACCAGACCGCGCTCAAGTGAGCATGCGCACGCGCGACCGCGCGCCCGCCGCTCAGGTGGGCCGTCCCGCGACCAGCCGCCCGCGCTCAGCCGCCGGCCACGGACGCGCTCAGGTGAGCGTGACGCGGAGCTGGTCGAGCACCGTGCGCCGGAACTCGGGTGGCCCGGTGACCGCGACCAGGACGTCACCCCGGCACACCATCTCGCCGCGCCGCCCGGGCCCGTCGATCACGGCCGGCATCCGCGCCCTGTCGGCGCAGTCAGGCGTCGGAACGAGGGCCACCCGCTCCCCCAAGCCGCCGAACCAGAGCTGCGGCCCCACGGGACGGCCCTGCACGACCGTGCCCGGCGCTGCCAGCCGGACTCCCTTGCCGGCCGAGAGCACGAGGTAGCCGTCCTTGGTCACCCGTCCCTTCACCTGGCGGGCCATCGTCATCCGCTGCTCGAACGTCAGCCCCTGCCCGACGTCGTGCAGGGCGAGCCGCCACCGCCCGAACGCGAACAGCAGCACCTGCCCGCGCGCCCCGCTGCCCGCAGGACGCGGCCAGAGGGTGACGTTGGGCGTGAAGTTCCTGATCGGTTTGCCGCCCCGGGTGATCTCGATCTCACCGGCGTAAGGGGCCACGAACTGCCGGAAGCGGCCGTCCACCCACGCGCTCCAGAACGGCCGCGACCCCATCTCCGCGAGCCCCAGCTTAGCCGGGTAGCGCACCTCGGCGCGGGTGCCGTCGGGGAAGACGACCTCGAGCAGCTCGTCGCCGCCCTTGCGGGCGGGCCGCGCGGTGAGAATGTTGGGCGCGCTCTCGACCCTGGTGAGCGACCGGATGGGCGCGGGCGTCGGCCCTTCGGCGTCGGTCTCGGGCTCGGGCTCCCGGCTGGTGAGCACACTGACGGCGCAGATGGCCACGAGCGCCACCACCACCGTCCACTCGACCCATCGGCGGTGGCCACGCTCGTCTGACTCGATGACGTCGAACCGGTCCGCCACGACGTTCCTAGCCGAGTAGTGCTGGCGTGCGCCCTTGTGCTCAGTTCAGTTGAGCGGCGACCGCCAGCGCAACCCCTCGAACCGGGCGAAATCCCTGTCGCAGGTCACGAACTCACATCCGTGCTCGATGGCCAGCGCGGCGAGATAGGCGTCGGGAATGAGCTTTCTCCGGGCGTCGGTCTGCCTGCAGAGCCTGGTGAAGATCTCCCAGTGACGCTTCCCTGGAGTGACGACGATGGCATGAGGCTGATTTCGCACCTGGTCGGCGAAGGTGAGGATCTTCCGCATGTCCGGCGGATCCTGGTGAATGGCTCCGTTGCTGAGCACGCGGATGAACCCGTTGATCACAAAGTCGGAGACCGCGTAGGCGGATTCGCCGTTGACCTGTTCATCGATCAGCTTGTGGCAGACGACGTGGTGCGGCGCCTCCGTACGGAAGGCGTTGACGAGGATGTTGACGTCAGCGAGCTGCATCGGCCTCCGCCTTTCCGTATCCCTCGATGTCGTCTTGCTCCATCAGGTGGTAGATGAGCTCAGGGGTCAGGTCGATCTCCGGCTTGAGCCGCGCGTCGCTGGTGACGAGCTCCACGCGGGGCCGTTCGGCCGCCTCCGTGGCGCGGTTGAGCAGTTGCCGCAAGGCGTCCTCCATCACTGAGGTGAGACTCCGTCCGTTTCTGGCCGCGTACGCCTTCGCCTCGTTGAGGAGCGCCTCGTCGATGCGCACGGTTGTCCTCCGCATGACTCCAGCGTGAGCCCGTGACATAAAAATGTCAACCACGGATAGTAGTCACTCGAACACGGCTTCGCATCCGCTTTCCCTCACCACCTGGCCACATTGACCTTGCCGTCCGTGCTCACCCGCACCTCCTGGCCCACCAGCTCACGCTGCTCGGCCTCGGTCGCCAGCGCCTCGTCCTCGATCACCGCGTACGCCCGCCCGCCGGGCACCTCCACCACCGCGAACCCCTTCTCCACGACGCCGTCCCGCCCGTGCGCCACCGTGTACCCGGCCACCACCCCGGAGCCCGAGTAAGCAGAAACCACGGGTACCTCGCGCGCGACGTGCACGGGCGAAGGGTCGCCGAGCCGCCCGCCGGGCTCGCTGGACCACACCGCGCACGTGTGCTTGGTCAGATGCATCCCGACGCCGGTCACCATCCCGTGCCCGGGCCTGGCGCGCAGCAGCCCGGCCATGGTGGCGGTCGCGTGCAGCACGTAGTCGCTGGCGGGCCCGCCCGCGTACGGCAGCCCGCCCGTGACGGTGAGCCCGCGCGGATCGCACGGGTCGAGCCCGAACGCGTCGCACGCCTGGCGCAGCGCGATGGCGAAGCAGCTGTAGACGTCGAGTGCGTCCATGTCGCCGAGCTCCAGCCCGGCACGCTCGAAGGCGGCACGTGCGGCGGCCCCGGCGGCGGTGGACGAGGCGAGGTCGGGCCGCGGGGCCACCTCCCAGGTGTCCTCGGCGTACGCCCACCCGCGCAGGTAGATCCGCTGCTCCTCAGGCACGCCCAGCCGGTCGGCGAGCCCGGCACCGGCCAGCACGACGGCCGCCGCCTGGTCGACTTCGAGCACGGCCACGGTGGAGCGCGTATACGGCCAGCCGACGAACCGCCGGTCGGCGGCGAGCTCGTCGGCGGTTCGCGCGGTCCTGCGCCAGGCGTAGGGGTTGGCGGCGGCCACCTCGGTCATCGGCGCCATGATCCGGGCCCGCTCGCTCATCTCCTCTTCGATGGTGAGGCCGAGCCGGGCCCTGCGGGCGGTCTCCATGATCGGGTACGTGTGCACGGGCATGAACAGCCCGTGCGCGAGCGCCGACGGGTGCGGCGGGCGCTCCCATCCGTACGGCGGCTTGGGGTCGGCGGGGTGGCTCCACGGCGCGTGTTCCCCCGCCTTCCGGTACGCCCGCCGCGTGGCCAGCGCCTCGGCCCCGGCGACGAGCGCGCTGTCGAACTCGCCCGCCGCGATCCCGGCCGCCGCCTCCCCGATGAGCCGCTGGGGCGCGGTGCCGCCGACGGCCGAGTAGGCGCGGTGGCGCGGGTGGGCCCCGAGACGCTCGGCGAGGCGGCCGACGGGCGAGTCGTACTGCCAGGAGTCGGTCCAGACGATCTGGATCGAGCCGAGCCGGTCGGGTGGCAGCCGCGCGTCCTCGGCGGCCTCGCGCGCGACCGACTCCCACAGATCGAGCGGTTCAGGGCCGGGTTGCTCGCGAATCGTGCGCTGCGCGATGCCGATGAGACAGGGGGTGCGTGAATCCATGAGCACAGCTAACCAGAACATCGCTCTGTTGATAAGCACCGCATATCGAGTGGCGCACGCTAATGCCCGTTACAGCTGTTGCCAGTGACATTAAACACAGCCTCGACCAGCAGAGATGCCCATCACGAATACATGCATATTCGCTATTCAGATAACAGAACGGAACCGTCCCATGCTTTTTCTCGTCGCTTTCTGGAAGCCCGCTCAAGCCATTCATTAGCGTTTCGGGCGTTTTCCTGGCCCACCGGGGCGCAGCACCCCGCTCTGGGCCGCCGAAAGCTGAGAGGAGCTCCATGTCTTCCCGAGCAAGGCGCATCGCGATCCCCCTCGCCGGCCTGATGGCCATCGGGCTCACGGCAGGGACGGTCAGCAGCGCCGCGGCCGGCACCGCCGGTACCGCGACAAGCACCGCCGCCGCCACGACCACCAGCAGCAGCACGGCGCGTTCCGACGTCGTCTCCAGGAACGCGGCCACCCCCGCGGAGCAGGCCGTCCGGTTCTGGACCCCCGACCGCGTCAAGCGGGCCACCGACCACAACGACGGCCTCGACCTCACCACCAAGGGCCTCAAGCGCGCCGGCGGCGAGACCCCCGACGGCCCATCCGGCTCCGTCCCGCCCATCGGCGCGGAGAAGGCCAAGAGCACGAAGAGCAAGCAGGTCAACCTGCCCAACACCGTGGGCCGGGTGTTCTTCACGCTGCCGAAGGCCAACCCCCGTAACCCCAAGAACTGGCGCTACTGCTCGGCCACATCCGTGCAGGGCAAGTACCGCAACCTCGTGGCGACCTCGGCCCACTGCGTGTACGACACGAAGAAGAACACCTTCTACGACAACTGGGTCTTCATCCCGTCGTACTGGGACGGCGACACCGCCTGGACCGGCAAGGCCCCCTACGGCATCTACGCCGCCAAGACCTTCAACGCCCACGACGACTTCGTGGTGAAGGAGGACTACGACTACGACTACGCGTTCGTCAACGTCTACAACGGCATCAAGGTCGACTGGGAGAAGGCCGGCAAGCGCTGGCGCTGGACGGTCAAGAACGTCGGCAGGCTCGGCGACAACGTCGGCGGCCAGGGCTTCACGTGGAACAGGAGCACCAAGCTGAACGTGTTCTCGTTCGGCTACCCGGCGGGCCAGCACCCCGACGGCGACAGGCCGTACACCGGGCGGACCATGAAGTGGTGCTACGGCAAGACCAAGCCGATGCCGGAGTCCAAGAAGTACAACCTCCAGGAGCACTTCGGCGTCAAGTGCGCCTTCACCGCGGGCGCGAGCGGCGGCCCGCTGCTGGTCAACTACAACAGCGCCGCGCGCACCGGCTACCTCGTCGGCGTCAACAGCGTCGCGTGGGACACCGACGGCAACGACCGCTACGACCACATCTCCTCGCCGTACTTCAACGGCGACACCTACAAGGTCTACAAGGCGGCGGCCAACCGCTGGACGGGCAACATGCCGCGCTGATCGAACGGCGCCTCAGGCCCCGGTTCCCCTGGTTCCGGGGCCTCTCGCCGTGCACGGAAAGCCGCCGCGGGCGGCTCGCGCGCGGTACTGCGTCACGCGCAAATTCGGGTACGCTGACACCACCCCTGACCTGCGCGAACGCCGCAAGATAATGATCATTTACGCGTATCGTCGCGCTATCACTGACGACATCCTTATAGCTCACGATGCACTCTTGATCAGGTAACGAATCTCTATCCGAGCTGCAATAGAGTCTGTACTTCTGGAAAAATCCACCGTTACCACCCGAGAAAGGCAATTCATGATCCCCCGAGCCAGGCACCTCGCGGCCGCTGCCCTGGGCAGCGCGCTGCTTGTGCTGCCTGCGCTCACGACGCCCGCGCACGCGGAGGCCAGGACGGCCGCGGTGGCCGCCCCCACGAGCAAGGTCTACGCCGCCCCGCTGGCCAAGACCGCCGCGGACGTCAAGCGGGTGGCCGAGTACTGGAAGCCCGAGCGGCTGAAGAAGGCCGACAGCTTCAACCCCGCCACGCCGGGCACCTCCGAGAACGTCTCCACGACCACCACCGCATCCGCCGCCCCCGTGGCGGCGGTCCGGCGTTCGACGGCAGCGCAGAGCGTGAACGCCGTGCCGCCGCGCAAGGGCGGCGCCGCGCGGACCATGGGCAAGGTCTTCTTCCGGTTCGGCGACAAGGAGTACTGGTGCTCGGCGGCCTCGGTCGCGGCCAGGAACCGCAGCGTCGTCGCCACGGCGGGACACTGCGCGTACGACTCCCGCCACGCCAAGCCCGCCGACTACTGGATCTTCGTCCCCAACCCCGGCCCCAACGGCGAGACGCCCGACGGCATCTACGTCGGCTCGTCGATCGCCCTGCACGAGGACTGGTCGGGCAAGGCCGACTACGACTACGACTACGCGTTCGTCACCGTGCACCGGGGCTTCACCTGGACGGCCAAGAACGGCGGCTACGTCATGCAGGACGTCGGCCGGCTCCAGGACAACGTGGGCGGCCTCGGCATCGAGCTGAACAAGAAGCCCGGCACGTACTCGGTGGCCGCGTTCGGCTACCCGGCGGGGCTGCAGCCCGACGGCTCGGCCCCGTTCAACGGCAAGACGCTGCGCAAGTGCCCGGAGCGCACCACCCGCTTCACCGTCGCGCCGAGCCGCGACCTGCAAAAGGGCGTGGAGCTCGCGCCGTGCGACTTCAGCCCCGGCGCGAGCGGCGGGCCCTGGGTGATCGGTTACGACGACACGCGCCGGCTCGGCAGCCTCAACGGCGTCAACAGCCTGACCTGGAACAGGGACGCCAAGGGCGGCTATGACGCGGTGTCGTCGCCCTACTTCGACACCACCACCGGAGAGGTCTACCGGCACGCCGCCAGGCTGACCACCCCGGCAAATGTGACGTAGATCATAGCAACCGATCGAGCCACTCAGGTGTCCAGCGCCTTCTCTGTCACGAGACGATCACGGCGCGCTTGGAACGTGCGGGGATGATCTCCAGCAAATTCCCAGGAAGAGGATCAAAGCTGTAGGTTCCGGGCTGTCCGTTTGCTGAGTTCAGGAGGGGCAAGAGGCACCTCCCTGCCAGCGCAACCTGGAGTTACGTTGAAGCGAATCCTCCTGCCCGCCGGCGGCGCCCTTCTGGCGACCGGCCTGATCGCCTCCAGCCTGCCCGTCACCGCGCAGGCCGCCGGCCGCGTCGCCCACGACCCGATGGCCCGCAACTCTTCCGCCGCGGTCTCCATCGCCTCCTTCTGGCTCGCCGCGAACGGTGCGGCGCTGCGTTCCGCGACCCAGTACACGTGGGACTCGAAGGAGGTCAGGAAGGTCGTCTCCAAGGGCGGCTACACCCCTGACGGCCGTCCTGGCACGACCGCGCCGACCGGTGGCACGAAGGCGGCGGGCGGCCAGAACGTGAACCTGCCCAAGACCGTCGGCAAGGTCTTCTTCGTCGACGCGAACGGCAAGTACCGCTGGTGCTCGGCCACCTCGATCCAGTCGAACTACCGCAACCTGGTCGCCACGGCCGGCCACTGCGTGTACGACACCGACAGCAACAGGGACACGCTGGACAAGTGGGTCTTCGTCCCGGGCTACTACCAGGGCAAGGCTCCCTGGGGCATCTACGTGGGCAAGCAGGCCTTCACCCACTACGACTTCGACGTCTACGAGGACTACGACCGCGACTTCGCGTTCGTCACCGTCTACAACGGCATCACGCTCCAGCGGGTCAAGCCGGTGAACCGGCGCGAATACCAGCGCTTCACCGGCCCCAAGCGCGCCTGGGGCGGCCGCTACCACCTCCTGCTGGTCAAGGACGCGGGCCGGCTCGGCGACAACGTCGGCGGCCAGGGCTTCGCCTGGAACCAGCCCACCGGCAAGCCGGTGCGCGCGTTCGGCTACCCGGCCGCGCCGCACCCCGACGGTGACAAGCCGTACAGCGGCGTGACGCCGAAGCACTGCTACGGCAAGCCCACCGGCAAGCGGGTCGGCGCCTCCTGGCTCAAGATCGAGGAGCACGTGGGCCTGAAGTGCGCGGTGACCCCCGGCTTCGACGGCGGCCCGTGGCTGCTGAACTACAGCAACAGCAAGCGCACCGGTTACGTCAACGGCGTCACCAGCACGTTCGCCGACCAGGACGGCAACGACCGGATCGACTACATCACCTCGCCGTACTTCGACGGCGAGACGGCGGCGGTCTACAACGCGGCCAAGAACGTCTGGTCCGGCAAGATCGTCGGCCGGAACGGCGAGCTGTACAAGTAAGCCCTACCAGGGGAAGGCGAGGGTCTCGGGTCACCGAGACCCTCGCCTTGTTTTCTGGGGCGGTTCAGCCCGGACACGTGGTCTCTGAGGCTATTAAGTACTGAAGCTCAGCCTCTGCGAGAGTTCCACCCGCAAGTCCGATTTCCCTGGTGGATCGGCCATAAAGCCGCGGTTTTGCGGCGGTTCACCCCGGAACGAACCCCGCCATACCCCTCTAGAAGCGCCTCACACGCGCCTGGGAGCCCGCGGAGGCCCGCGCACGGCTCCAAGCCTTCACAGGGGTCATGGGACGGCCAGAGCGGCCCTGAGGGCCCGTTCGCGATCTTCGCTCTCCAGCGGCGCAGAGGGCCTCGCATGCACGAAACCCCCGGTACGAGCGGGGTTCCTGAAGAGTCAAGAGGCGGGAGCTGAAGATCACCTGGGAGGCGAGGGGGAGGTTAGACGGGCGGAGGCTCCAATCTGGTTCCTGTGATCTAAGTCACATTCATCTGGTAACCCGTCGTATCGACATACTAACCGTACTTCCACCTCAAGAGCATCATCTCCCACATACCCTGCGACAACGTGATCCACTAGTCACGCCGCGCGAAGATCTCTGACCGATAACGGAAAGGTAACGGAGGTAAGGGTGGGTGCCGGATCTTGCGAAGCGGGTTTCACCTGCGGAGATCACCACGCTATGGTCCTTGCCATCCCTTTACTGACGCATGGGACGCAAGTTGCGACCCACGACAGAGCAAGGAGCAGTTCCCTTGAAGCGCATCCTCATCCCCGCCGGTGGCGCCGTTCTGGCCACCGGTCTGCTGGCCGCCGGCCTCGCCGGTACGGCCTCCGCCGCGTCTGACGTTGCCAAGGACAACCTGGCGACCTCTGCTGCGAACGCGAACGCCATCGCTCAGTTCTGGGCCGAGAACAACGGTGCTGCCCTCAAGGCCGCCACCGAGTCCAACGTCTGGGACAAGACGGACGTCGCCAAGCTGCAGAGCAAGGGCGGCGCCACCACGGACACCAAGCCGGGCTCGACCGCGCCGATCGGCGAGGAGAAGAAGACCGCCGCTAAGGTGC
Source organism: Nonomuraea sp. NPDC052634 (assembly GCF_040678535.1). Classification (NCBI taxonomy): domain Bacteria; kingdom Bacillati; phylum Actinomycetota; class Actinomycetes; order Streptosporangiales; family Streptosporangiaceae; genus Nonomuraea; species Nonomuraea sp. NPDC052634. The sequence goes on from NZ_JBFATY010000002.1 coordinate 696,714, forward strand.
AGAACGTCAACATGCCGAAGACCATCGGTAAGGTGTTCTTCGTCAACAGCAAGGGCGAGAAGAAGTGGTGCTCCGCCACTTCGATCCAGTCGAAGTACCGCAACCTGGTCGCCACGGCCGGTCACTGCGTGTACGACACTGGCGCCAACCGCGACGTGATGGACAAGTGGGTCTTCGTCCCCGGCTACTACCAGGGCAAGGCTCCTTGGGGCATCTACGTCGGTAAGACGGCCTTCACCCACTACGACTTCGACGTCTACGAGGACTACGACCGCGACTACGCGTTCGTCACCGTCTACAACGGCGTCAAGGTCGACGGCAGCGAGAAGAGCACCAACGTCTCCAAGGCCGAGTGGGACAAGTACACGGGCCTGAAGGGCGCCAAGGACGTCGAGATCAGCAAGGAAGAGTTCCTTAAGGGCAAGCTCGACCCGACCTCGACCGAGTCCTTCTGGGTCAAGCGGGGCTCCGCCCCCGAGGCGACCGGCCCCGACTACCCGGGCGCCGAGGTCGGCAAGGTCGAGGTGTCCGAGGCCCAGTACAAGCGCGCCGGCATCGGCAAGGGCAACGGTCGCAAGTTCGGTGAGCCCGTCACCGAGGTCGTGACCGCCAACGAGGCCGCCGCCTACAAGGCCAAGCAGCGCCGCAGCCCGAGCCGCTACCCGGCCAAGGTCGAGCGGGACCGCCGTGGCAACTGGACCATCACGCACTTCTACGTGCAGCAGTGGTACAAGCCCGGCACCGACACGAAGTACTTCAAGACCGTCTTCTACATCATCGACCACAAGTCGCTCGACGCCGGGCGTCTCGGTGACAACGTCGGCGGTCAGGGCTTCGCGTGGAACCAGCCGACCGGCAAGGACGTGCGCGTGTTCGGCTACCCGGCCGCTGCGCACCCCGACGGCAACAAGAACTACACCGGCATTACTCCGAAGTGGTGCTACGGCAAGACCACCAAGAAGCTGGTCGGTTCTGCTGCCAAGAAGATCGAGGAGCACGTCGCCCTCAAGTGCGCCATGACCGAGGGCGCCGACGGTGGCCCGTGGCTGTACAACTACAGCAACAACAAGCGTCTCGGCTACGTGAACGGTGTCACCAGCACCTTCAACGACCAGGACGGCAACGGCCGCGTGGACTACATCTCGTCGCCGTACTTCGACGGCGAGACCAACACGGTCTACAAGGCCGCCGCGAACAGCTGGTCCGGCAAGGTTGTCTGACGTAACGCTTAGCGACCGGTTCTGACCGATCGTTCAACGTTACAAGCGAAGGGCCCGGCATCCCGCCGGGCCCTTTTGCTGTTCCCGGACCGCGCTCTCCGCTCGACCCCCGAACGAACCCCGCCCGGTTTCGCCTGATTTTGTGGGTTCCTTGGACGTACGGGAGCCCGATACGGTGCCACCAAACCTGTGTGATCTGCATCACACTTGACATTTCGCCCCGATTCGGGGCGTCCCATCACCCTCCGGACGTCACACTGACACCTTCTTTATGTTGATCAGCCAAGACGGGCCGGCGATCACCACCGGTTAACTCCGCGCGTTTACGCCTTTTAAACATCACAGATCGATTACGCCCGGCATGTCGCGCTTTTTCATCTCAAAGCTTCTACCGGAGCTCAAGATCGAGACTGTATGTTCCTCGCATCCCTTTACTGACGCATGGGACGCAAAAGGCGTCCCACGACAGCGCAAGGAGTTACTGTGAAGCGCATCCTCCTCCCGGCTGGTGGTGCCGTACTGGCCACCGGCCTCCTCGCCGCCGGCCTGTCCACTACCGCGCAGGCCGACTCGAAGGTCGCCAACGCCGACCTGGCGAAGAACGTCGCCGCGGCCCAGGAGATCGTCGAGTTCTGGACCAAGTCGAACAACGCGGCCCTGAAGAAGGCCGTGGCCTTCAGCCCCGACTCGCTCGAGGTCAAGAAGACCGTCTCCGGTGGCGGCTATACGGCCGACACAAAGCCGGGCATGACCGCGCCGATCGGCGGCGAGAAGAAGGCGTCCGTCAAGGTTCAGAACGTCAACCTGCCGAAGACCATCGGTAAGGTCTTCTTCGAGGGCCACGACGGCAAGCTCTACTGGTGCTCCGGCACCTCGATCCAGTCGAAGTACCGCAACCTGGTCGCCACGGCCGGGCACTGCGTCTACGACGTGGTTTCGAACAAGGAAGTCGTCTCCCGCTGGGTGTTCGTCCCCGGTTACTACCAGGGCAAGACCCCGTGGGGTCTGTACGTGGGCAAGCAGGCCTTCACCCACTACGACTTCGAGGTCTACGAGGACTTCGACCGCGACTACGCCTTCGTCACGGTGTACGACGCCCTCAAGGGCTCCGTCAAGGAGCCGAAGAAGGTGTACTGGGACGAGTTCAAGAAGTACCGCGGCGAGAAGTTCGTCAAGGAAGTCCCTGTTTCCCGGGAAGAGGCTCGCAAGCGTCTGGACCCGCACAACAAGGACGTGTACTACCTCAAGGGCGCTGTGCCCGACGAGAAGGTCGGCCCCGACTACCCGGGTGCCGAGCTGACCAAGCGCGAGGTCACGGCCCAGGAGTACTTCCGTGCCAAGACCGGCCAGGGCCAGGGTCGCAAGTACGGCGAGCCGGAGGTCGAGCAGGTCACGTACAACGAGGCCATCGAGTACCTCAAGGGCCAGGGCTGGGACCCGAAGAACAACAAGCCGGCCGTTCCCAACGAGAAGTTCCCGGGCACGGTCAAGCTCGACCAGCGCGGCAACTCCACCATCACCCACTACTTCGTGCAGCACTGGGTGAAGAAGGGCACTGAGCGGGGCTGGGTCCGCAAGGACTTCTACATCGTCGTCAGTGGCCTGAAGAGCGGTGGCCGCCTCGGCGACAACGTCGGCGGTCAGGGCTTCGCGTGGAACCAGCCGGCCGGCAAGAACGTCCGGACCTTCGGTTACCCGCAGGGCCTGCACCCGGACGGCAACAAGCCGTACACCGGCGTCACGCCGAAGTGGTGCTACGGCAAGACCTCGCACAAGAAGCTGATCATCGAATCCCGCAAGGTCGAGGAGCAGCTGTCCTTCAAGTGCGCCGTGACGGCGGGCTACGACGGTGGTCCGTGGCTGTACAACTACAGCAACGCCAAGCGTCTCGGCTACGTCAACGGTGTCACCAGCCTCTTCGTCGACCTCGACAAGAACGACCGCTACGACACGATCACCTCGCCTTACTTCGACGGTGAGACCAACGTGGTCTACCAGGCCGCCGCGAACTCGTGGTCCGGCAAGCTCGTTCCGTAAGACGCGGCTTCGTGATCAGCGAACGTTCCTGATCGGAGACGGCGCACCCCGAAGGGCTCGGCAGCTAGCCGGGCCTTTCGGCCTTTCGTGAGGAATTTGTGAGCAATTCGCATACCAGAGTGACCTGTGAGTCGATAGGGTCTTTACGCCCTTTTTGACAACAGTGGAGCCTCCGTTGAAGCGCCTGCTCATCCCCCTAGTTAGCGCCGGCCTCAGCGCCGCAGTTCTGGCAGCACCCGCCACCGCCCAGCCGCACTGGGCTTCCGATCCCCTGACGCCGAAACCAGCCGACGCGTACGGAGCCGCCTACTTCTGGCTCGACGCCAACGGGGCCGCCCTCCGCAAGGCGACGCAGTACACCTTGGACACCAAGGCTGCGCCCAAGCTCGTCTCCACCGGAAGCAAGTCCGCGCCGAGCGGCAAGCCCGGCATGACCGGCCCCACCACCAACACCAAGGCCACCACCAGCAAGAACGTCAACCTGCCCAAGACCATCGGCAAGGTCTTCTTCCTTGACGAGAAGGGCCGGTACCGCTGGTGCTCCGCCACCGCGATCCAGTCCAGGAACCGCAACCTGGTCGCGACCGCCGGTCACTGCGTGTTCGAGCACGGCAAGGACGACGTCTTCGACAAGTGGGTGTTCGTCCCCGGCTACTACCAGGGCAAGGCCCCCTGGGGCGTGTACGTCGGCGCGTACGCCTACACCGCCTACGACCTCGACACCTACGACGACTACGACGGCGACTTCGCGTTCGTCGCGGTCCACAACGGCTTCGCCCTCGCCCCCGAGCGCGAGGTCTCCCGCAAGGAGTTCGACGCCTGGCTGGGCGACAAGTGGGTGAAGGCCCGCGAGATCAGCCCGCAGGAGTACATCAAGTGCAAGCTCAACTTCGGCGAGTGCTGGACGCAGGGTCACGGGGCGCCGAGCCTCGTCGGTCCTGACCACCCGGACGCCGTGGTCGAGCGGGTCGAGGTCTCCAAGGCCGTCTACGACCGCGCCCGCGTCGGCAAGGGCCAGGGTTACAAGTTCGGCACGCCCGTGACCGAGCAGGTCACCGCCCGCGAGTACGCCGCCTACAAGGGCCCCGGCACCAAGGGCAAGGACAAGCTCGGCAACTACACCATCACCCACTACTACACGCAGAAGTGGGTCAAGCCCGACAGCGGCCGCAAGTACTACCGCGCGCAGTGGATCGTCGGCATCGCCAAGGACCTCGGCGCGCTCGGCGACGTGGTCGGCGGCCAGGGTGTGGCCTGGAACCAGCCGCTCGGCCAGCAGGTGACGGCCTTCGGCTACCCGAGCGCCCCGCACCCGGACGGCGACAAGCCGTTCACCGGCGTGACGCCGAAGTGGTGCGCCGGCAAGACCTACACCAAGAGCGTGCAGGTCAACACCTTCAAGGTCGAGACGCACCAGATGCTGAAGTGCACGATGACCGGCGGCGCCGACGGCGGCCCCTGGCTCCTCAAGTACAACAACAGCAAGCGCACCGGCTACGTCAACGGCGTGACCAGCGTGTTCGCCGACAACGACGGCAACGGCCGGATCGACCACATCAGCTCGGCCATCTTCGACGGCGAGGTCGCCGACGTCTACAACAAGGCCCAGTACAAGGACACCGGGGCCATCGTGACCCCCAAGGGCGAGCTGCTGCAGTAAGCACCGCCCGCTGACGGCCAGCACCCCGGCGACGCGTCAGGGTGCTGGCCGTTCGCGCGCTCAGACGGCCGTCAGCTCGCGGGTGCGCTCCCGCAGCGCCAGCACCGGCCGCTCGTTCTTGTACGGTTCGAGCCGCCGCCGCAGGTCGGCCGCGTACGACCGGGACCTCGCCGACTGCAGCTCCCCCGCCAGCGCCAGCGCCTCGGCCGCGGCCGAGCACGCCTCCTCGAGCTCACCGCACTGCAGCAGGCCCGCCGCGAGCAGGGACAGATTGAACATCCGCCCCCGCACGTAGCGGCCGTCCATGTCGAGGGAGCGCCGCGCCTGGCGTACGACGCGCTCGCCCTCACCGAGGTCACGGAAGCAGTGGGCGAACTTGGCGGACAGGTATGCCTCGTCGAAGTAGCCGAGCCAGGTGGGCTCGTCATCGGGCTTTCTGGCCTCGAAGGCGCGTTCGGCCTCGTTGAGCGAGGCGCCGCAGGCGCGGGCGTCGCCCAGGCCGGCGTGCGCGTGCGCCTCGAGGACGTGGGCGGATGCGAGGAGCGTCTGCACGCCGGCCTTGCGGGCCGCGAGCTGGGAGGCCCTGGCCAGGTCGAGCGCGTGTGCCGGCTGGCCCATGTAGATGGCCTGGTGGGCCATCCCGGCCAGGATTTCGCCGCCCAGGGTCTGGTCGTCGGCGCCCCTGGCCAGGCGCAGGGCCTGGATGAGGTAGCGCTGGGCGAGACCGTGCTGCTCCATGTCGTAGGCCATCCATCCGGCCAGCCTGGTCAGCTCCGCCGCGGCGGAGGCGAGGCGGCGGCCGGTGGCCTCGTCGTAGGCGCCGTCCTTCAGCAAAGGCGAGACGGCGGTGTCGAGATATTTGATGACGGACGAGCGGACCCTGCCGCTGCCGAATCGGTTGTCGAGCTCACTGAACGATCGAGTGACCTCGTGGATGGCGGCGATGTCGGCGCGGCCTACCCGCCGCGTCCCTGTGCCGCTCAAGCGTCCTTCTTGTGGAGACGTCAGCCAGCGTACGGCTCCGACGGAGCCGGCTCCTATCGCGAACGTCGAGTCGATCAGGAACCTCCGTCTCTCCACATCGGCCCGCCACAGTGCCGTCACGGTCGCGACCCCCTCCTGCCACGTGTGCGTGAACTGCTGTCCGAGATCGAGGGGTGTGATGGTGGCCGGCATGCCGAGATCCTCAGAGGTGATCGGCCGGCCCAGCCGCAGCGCGAAGATCTCGCTGAGCAGGGCGGGAACCGGATCGCGCGGCCGTTGTCCGCCGATCCAGCGCAGCACGGAGCTGTGGTCGTACTTGAGGCCCGGGGTGCCACGGGCGGCTCCGAGATCGTTGAGACGCCTGGCCAGTCCCTTGTGGGAGAAGCCCGCCTCTGCGATGAGCTGCTGCAGCAGTCGGTTCGGCTCGCGTTCCATCGCTCTCCTCGTCAAGGAGTCGGCGCCCACATCCTTACAGAGAGCTACTGTTATATCACCTTGAGTAAAAGATCCGTGACGGTTCGCCAAGGTCACCCCAAATTCCGTCCGCACCCGGCGCCGGCCACGCTCCTGGACGGGGAACGCAGCTACCCGTGAAACGGGCGGGCAATCGGCGCGTACGAGAAGATCGGAAAGGGCGGGCGAGAGCGGAAAGCCCTCGCCCGCCCCGTGGTCGCGGACGCATGAACGCCGCGCAGGTCAGAGGCGCGCGACGCCGTCGGCTCTGGCCTGCGCGGCCACCGCGGCGGTGACGGCGGGCGCGACCCGCTCGTCGAACGGGCTCGGGATGACGTACGTCGCCGACACCTCGTCGCCCACCACCTCGGCGAGCGCGTCGGCGGCGGCCACCTTCATGTTCTCGGTGATCGCCGTGGCGCGCACGTCGAGCGCGCCCCTGAAGACGCCGGGGAAGGCGAGCACGTTGTTGATCTGGTTGGGGAAGTCGGAGCGGCCGGTGGCGACCACGGTGGCGTGCCTCGCGGCCACATCGGGGTGCACCTCGGGCGTCGGGTTGGACAGCGCGAACACGATGGCGTTCTCCGCCATGGAGGCGATCGCCCGCTCGGGGACCGTGGAGCCGGACAGCCCCACGAACACGTCAGCCCCGGCCAGCGCCTCCTCCGTCGAGCCGGTGTGCCCGGCCTTGTTGGTGTCGCGGGCGAGCGCCTGCTTGACCGGGTTGAGCCCGTCGCGGCCCTCGTAGATCATGCCCTTGGAGTCGGCCACCGCGATGTCGCCGATGCCGGCCTCCAGCAGGATGCGGGTGACGGCGACGCCGGACGCCCCGGCTCCCGCCACGACGGCGCGCAGGTCGCCGAGCGCGCGGCCGGTCAGCCGGGCGGCGTTCTTCAGCGCGGCGAGCACGACGATGGCGGTGCCGTGCTGGTCGTCGTGGAAGACGGGGATGTCGAGCGCGTCGCGCAGCCGCCGCTCGATCTCGAAGCAGCGCGGCGCGCCGATGTCCTCGAGGTTGATGCCGCCGAACGAGGGCGCGAGGCGTACGACGGTCTCGACCAGCGCGTCGACGTCGGTGCAGTCGAGGCAGAGCGGCACCGCGTCGACGCCGCCGAACTCCTTGAACAGCAGCGCCTTGCCCTCCATGACCGGCATGGCGGCCGACGGGCCGATGTCGCCGAGCCCGAGCACGGCGGTGCCGTCGGAGATCACCGCGACCACCCGGGAGACCCAGGTGTAGTCGGCGGCGAGCGCGGGATCGTCGGCGATGCCGGAGCAGACCCTGGCGACGCCGGGCGTGTAGGCGAGCGACAGGTCGGCGGCGTCGCGGACGGGCACGGTGGAGCGGATCTCGATCTTTCCGCCGCGGTGCAGCGCGAAGGCCGGATCGTCGTCGAGCGATGAAGTGGAATCTGAAGCGGGCGTGGCAGCCACAGCGACCCCTGTAGTGATTGGTAGCGGAGAAACCTTCTGCGGACGAGCGCGAGCGGGCTGGCTTCGGTAGCTGCCAGAGTCCCCTCGCCGAACGTCTCGTTGAGGGGGTTCGGGGGTCACCCGTGTCCCCATACTGCCACATCGTGAGATGGTGATCGATGTCGTTTCCGCGGAGCCACGGCGGCCCGAGGGCCGGTCACGTGCCGTTTCCCCGTGCCCGCCGCTGTTCCGGGCCGTCCGGTGTCACCGCCGACGCCGTTCCGTTGACGCATCGTTAAACGCCCGATGACAGTTACGGACAAAACCCCATTTAAACTGCACAAAACGCACTTCATGGCACTTGACTTCCCGAGGAGGCCGTACATGGCCCTCAGCCCGAAGGGCCGCCGCGGCTACGCCGCCGGCGTGCTCGCCCTGACCGCCGCTCTCACGCTGACCGCGTGCGGCGGCGAGAGCGGCTCGAGCTCCGGCACCACCAGCGCGAGCGCCTCCGGCGCGGCAGCCGGCGTCAAGCTGGTGCAGCCAGGCAAGCTCACCGTCTGCACGAACATTCCGTACGAGCCGTTCCAGTTCAAGGACGAGAGCGGCAAGATCGTCGGGTTCGACGTGGACATCGTCGACCTGGCCGCCAAGAAGCTCGGTGTCGAGCAGAACATCGTCGACATCGACTTCGCGGTGATCAAGAGCGGCGCCGCCATGGCCGCCGGCAAGTGCGACGTCGCCGCCGCCGGCATGACCATCACGCCCGAGCGGCAGCAGAACATCGACTTCTCCGACCCCTACTTCGACGCCACGCAGGCCCTGCTGGCCAAGAAGGGCACCGGGGCCAAGTCCCTTGAGGACGTCAAGGCCAAGGGGCTCAAGCTCGGCGCGCAGGCCAGCACCACCGGCCTCGACTACGTCAAGAAGCAGGGCTTCGACCCGACCGAGTACGCCGACTCCGCCAAGGAGCTGCTCGCGCTGCAGGCCGGGCAGGCCGACGTGATCGTCCAGGACCTGCCCGTCGTGCTCACCTGGCTGAAGAAGCCCGACATCGCGGAGAAGTTCGAGATGATCGCCAGCCTCGACACCGGCGAACAGTACGGCATCGGCCTGAAGAAGAACGCCGACCCGGTGCTGCTCAAGACGATCAACGAGGAGATCGCCAAGGCCAAGCAGGACGGCACCTACGAAAAGATCTACGTGAAGTGGTTCGGCAAGAAGCCCGGCGAGCTGGGCTGATCCATGGCCGAACAGCCCAAGACGGCTGAGCCTGCCCGCGCCAGGCTCAGCCCCCGCAAGAAGCAGCAGATCAGCCGGGGCATCCAGTACGCCATCCTGGCCGTCCTGCTGGTCGGCGTGATCCTGTACGCCGACTGGGGCAGCCTCGCCCAGAACTTCGCCAAGGGCGAGGTGGCGCGCGAGGCCCTGCCGGACCTGTTCACCATCGCGCTGCGCAACACGATCATCTACGCGGTCGGCGGGTTCGTCTTCTCGTTCGTGCTCGGCCTGGTGCTGGCGCTGATGCGGCTGTCGCAGGTGCTGCCGTACCGGTGGATCGCGATCCTCTACATCGAGATCTTCCGCGGCCTGCCGGCCCTGCTGATCTTCCTGTTGATCACGTTCCTGCCGCTGGCGCTGCCCGGCTTCGAGGTGCCGTTCGGCACGTACGGTCAGGGCATCCTGGGCCTCGGGCTGGTGGGCTCGGCCTATCAGGCGGAGGTGTTCCGCGCGGGCCTGCAGGCCGTGCCCAAGGGGCAGATCGAGGCCGCGCGCTCGCTCGGCATGTCCGCCTTCAGGGCGCAGCTCACGGTGGTGATCCCGCAGGCGGTCAGGATGGTCATCCCGCCCACCACGAACCAGTTCGTGGCCCTGCTGAAGGACTCGTCGCTGGTGCTGTTCCTCGGCGTCTCCGGCGAGTACGTCGAGCTCGCCAAGTTCGGCAACGACCTGGCGTCCCAGTTCGCCAACGCCACGCCCATCATGGTCGCCGGCGTGACGTACCTGATCGTCACCATCCCGCTGGGCTACCTCGCGTCCCGGCTTGAGGGACGTAAGGGAGGGACGCGATGACGCACGCCATCGAACTGCGCGACCTGCACAAGCACTTCGGCAAGAACGAGGTGCTCAAGGGGATCGACATGACCGTCGACCCCGGCCAGGTGGTCTGCGTGATCGGGCCGTCGGGCTCCGGCAAGTCCACGTTGCTGCGCTGCGTGAACCTGCTGGAGACGCCCACCAGGGGCAAGGTGTTCGTCGAGGGCGTCGAGGTGACCGACCCCGACGTGGACATCGACGCCGTACGCCGCCGCATCGGCATGGTCTTCCAGCAGTTCAACCTGTTCCCGCACATGACCGTGCTGGAGAACGTCATGATCGCCCAGCGGCGGGTGCTGAAGCGGAGCAAGAAGGAAGCCGAGGCCGTCGCCAGGGAGAACCTGGAGAAGGTGGGCGTCGGCGCCAAGTGCGACGCGCTGCCCGGCCAGCTCTCCGGCGGCCAGCAGCAGCGGGTGGCCATCGCCAGGGCCCTGGCCATGAACCCCGACCTCATGCTCTTCGACGAGCCGACGTCGGCGCTCGACCCCGAGCTGGTCGGCGATGTGCTCACCGTCATGCGCAAGCTGGCGGAGGAGGGCATGACGATGATGGTGGTCACCCACGAGATGGGCTTCGCCCGCCAGGTGGCCGACCGCGTGGTGTTCATGGACGGCGGTGTGATCGTCGAGGACGGCCCTTCGTCCCAGGTCATCGGCGATCCGCAGCACGAGCGTACGCGGACGTTCCTGCACCGCGTGCTGCACCCGGAGGACTGATCGGTTCTCCGCGATCGGGAGGGCGGGGACGCGAGCGGCGTCCCCGCCCTTCTGGTGTAATACACCGGCATGGACCTGACCTCTTACGCGGAGTGGGCGGTCCGGCTGGTCAACGACCTCGCGCCGCCGGCCGAGCTGCGGCGGCTGCGCGATGAGCTGGCCGCCGTGTTCGGCGCCGCCGGTGACGAGCGCGCGGTGGCGGCGCGGCTCAACGCCCTGCTCGAGCGCTATCCCGTACGCCCGCAGCTCACGGACCACGACGGCTCGGGCTGGCATCTGCACCTGGCCGAGGATCCCGCGGCGACGGCGGTGATGGGACTGGCCGCGGTGGTGGCGGAGCTGGGCGTGGACCGCCTGGGGCGCTGCCAGGACGCGCGCTGCGGCCGCGCGTTCCTCGACACCTCGTCCAACCGCTCGCGCCGCTACTGCTCGACCCGCTGCGCCAGCCGCGCCAACGTGGCCGCCTACCGCGCCCGCCGCCGCGAGGGCGTCCTGCCGACGAGCGGCCCGCGCGTCAGCGGCCAGTAGCGCAGCACCACCCGGCCCACGATGTCGCGCACGGGCCCGAAGTCCCAGCTGTCGCGGCGCCCGCTGGCCCGCTGGTTGTCGCTCTCCAGCCACCAGCCCTCGTCGGAGTGCCACTGGGCGCGCTTCACGATCAGCCTGCCGTCACCGGGCATGCGCGCGACGACGAGGTCGCCGGGCCGTACGGCGGCGCCCCTGCGTACGAGCAGCCAGTCGCCCGGCAGCAGCGCCGGCCGCATCGAATCCCCTTCGACACGCACTCTCATCGGCTGTGACCCCCTACTCCGCAGGCGTCGGGACCCGAGTAAGGTCGGTTGTGGACCAAGCTGATTCAGCATCCAGGAAGGACTTTCTGATGCTCGCACGACTGCTACGACCGAGGCATGTCGCATCCGCACACTGCGACCTGCCCTGCGGTGTCTATGACCCCGCCCAGGCCCGCATCGAGGCCGAGTCGGTCAAGGCGATCATGGAGAAGTACGCGGCCAACGAGGACCCGGTCTTCCGCGCCCGCGCCATCAAGATCAAGGAGGAGCGCGCCGAGCTGGTCAAGCACCACCTCTGGGTGCTCTGGACCGACTACTTCAAGCCGCCGCACCTGGAGCAGTACCCGCAGCTGCACCAGCTCTTCTGGGACGCCACGAAGCTGGCCGGCGCGGCCGGTGCCAAGGGCACGGTCGACGTGTCGAAGGCCGAGGAGCTGCTGGGCAAGATCGACGAGATCTCCAAGATCTTCTGGGAGACCAAGGCCGCCTAAAACGGCACATAAGGCTCTGTGCGGTTACGTACCGCACAGAGCCTTTTCCGTTGATGGCGAGTCTGAATCGTCCAAGCACCGCTCAGGGGCGGTAAGTTGCAGTCAGCGTCGGATTCGCGAGGAGGAACGTGACCGAGGAAACCGAGACGCGCGCGGAGGGCGTGGCCGGCATCCGCGATGTGGTGAGCATCAGGCTTCCCGCGGCGAGTGCCTACCTGTCTGTGCTGCGTACGGCTACCGCCGGCCTGGCTGCGCGGCTTGACTTCACCCTGGACGAGATCGAGGACCTTCGCATCGCCGTCGACGAGGCCTGCGCGATGTTGCTGAGCGAGGCGGTGCCGGGCACGGACCTCACCGCCGAGTTCGAGCTGACGGGGCAGGAGATGCAGGTCAGAGTGGAGGTGACCACGGTCGGCAGCTCCGCGCCCAAACGCGACGACTTCGCCTGGATGGTCCTGACCGCTCTGGCCGACGACGTCGACGCGGTGACCGACTCCCCCGATCGCATGGCGATCGTCCTGCGTAAGCGCCGAGGCGCGGCCCAGAATGCGGCGGGGCCGGCGTGACGGAAAGGACTGGAGCCATGGCCACCAGCGAACACGCCGTGCCCGACCGGGTGCGTGCTCGCATGCTCTTCGCCGAGCTGGCCGAGCTGGGCCCCGACGAGCCGCGCCGCCAGCGCATCAGGGATGAGCTGGTCGAGCTTCACCTTCCCCTGGTCGAATATCTGGCGCGCCGTTTCCGCAACCGGGGCGAGTGGCTCGACGACCTCACCCAGGTCGCGACCATCGGTCTGATCAAGTCCATCGACCGGTTCGACCTCAACCGCGGCGTGGAGTTCTCCACCTACGCCACGCCCACCATCGTCGGCGAGATCAAGCGGCACTTCCGTGACAAGGGCTGGGCGGTTCGCGTGCCGCGCAGGCTTCAGGAGCTGAAGCTCTCGCTGACCAAGGCGATCAGCGACCTGTCGCAGCGCGAGGGGCGTGCCCCGACGGTGGCAGAGCTCGCCTCCTACCTCAAGATGACCGAGGAGGAGGTGCTCGAAGGGCTCGAGTCCGCCAACGCCTACTCCACGGTCTCGCTCGACGCGCCCGACTCCGGCGACGACGACGCGCCCGCGGTCTCCGACTCGCTGGGCATCGTGGACGAGTCGCTTGAGGGCGTCGAATATCGCGAATCGCTCAAGCCGCTGCTCGAACGGCTTCCGCCGCGCGAGAAGCGCATCCTGCTGCTGCGTTTCTTCGGCAACATGACGCAGTCGCAGATCGCCACCGAGCTGGGCATCTCACAGATGCACGTCTCTCGCCTGCTGGCCCGCACCCTGGCCCAGCTCCGCGAGGGCCTGACGGCCGAAGACTGACACCCGGGTTTTCCGCACCCGCGCCGCGAAAGGGGGCGACGTGCGGAAAACACGCCTTGCCGCCGTCCTGCGCGCCTATCCGTCGCCGTAGAGCGCGTGGGTGGTGGGGGGAGCGAGCAGCGTCACGATCCCGGCGACGGCCACCACGAGCAGCGGGATACCGAGCTGCGCCTGGCCCGACTGCATCAGCGTGACGGAGACCGGCAGCATGAAGATCTGGGTCAGCACCGCCGGCGACCTCCCCCACTTCTCCATCTGGAACAGCCCGCCCAGGGCGACCCAGAGCAGCCCGGCGCCGACCAGGAACCCGAACGCCGCCTCCGCCAGGGCGGTGGTCGTGTCGTCCGGCTGGCCGGTCAGTGTCTCGACCGCGACGAAGACGCCGAGCCCGAGCGCGATCAAACCCTCGACGGCGACGATCGCGGCGGCGATGAGAAGGGTAAGCGGGCGACCGTTCACGGTCCGTACCCTACCTCCAAGGGCGGCCGCCCCGAGAAATGGGACTTTCGGCTGATAAGCCGGACAAGCTCACCGGATACGCTGGCGCTATGCGCGCCATGCTGCTGGTCAACCCCAAGGCCACCACGACGAACGCCCGCACGCGCGACGTGCTCATCCGCGCGCTCGGGGCGGCCGTGGACCTCGCCGTCGAGGAGACCCTCTACCGGGGCCACGCGGCGTCACTGGCGGCCACCGCCCGCGCCAAAGGCTACGACCTGGTGGCGGTGCTGGGCGGCGACGGCACGGTCAACGAGACCGTCAACGGCCTGCTCAACCCGGTCAACGGCGAGGCGCCGCCGCCCGGCGACCCCAGCACAGGCCGGCCCGGGCTGATCGTCATCCCCGGCGGCAGCGCCAACGTCTTCGCCCGCGCGCTCGGCCTGCCCAACGACCCGGTGGAGGCGACGGGCCAGGTGCTCGAAGCGCTCAGCCGCGGCCGGCGCAGGACCGTGGGCCTGGGGCAGGCCCTCTGGGAGGGCCAGAGCCGCTACTTCACCTTCTGCTCGGGCATGGGGTACGACGCCGAGGTTGTACGGGCCGTAGAAGGCCTGAGAGGCACCGGCCGTAAAGCGACCCCCGCCCGGTATGTGAACACGGCTCTGAGGCACTATCTGGCCACGGACAAGCGGCATCCTGCGATGACCGTGACCGGCCCCGGCATCCCGGCGGCCGGAGGGGTGTTCATGGCGATCATCTCCAACACCTCGCCGTGGACGTACGTCGGCAGCCACCCGGTGCGCCCCACCCCGTGGGCGAGCTTCGAGACCGGGCTCGACCTTCTGGGCCTGCGCAAGATGGGCCCGCTGACGCTCGCGCCGGTGATCCGGCATATCCTCACGGAGAGTGAGGCACTTCCGTCGGGCCGGAACCTCGTCCAGCTCCACGACGAGGCCGAGTTCACGATCACCGCGGACCGTCCCGTGGCCTTCCAGCTGGACGGTGACTACCTGGGCGAACGCGAGACCGTAACGTTCCGGTCTACACCGAACGCGTTACAAGTTCTGGTCTAGGCGGTTACATTCGGTCATTGTGTGACGCATCCGACACCCATAACCGCCAAAAGTTACCTGCAACCCCCTTGCGTGCACTCTGCGTGGCTGACAGGCTCAAGCATGACGTCCGAACGTAGGACCTTTAACAACCCCAGGGTCCTCCGGCGGACGGCGGACAAGCCCGATCCCCCACAGGATCCGGGTCATTGTTCGCACGAGTTAGTGAAACTCTTCACAAAGTAGTAGCCGCGCGGAGCCCGACCGAAGGCTCCATCTACTAAGGAGTGGACGCATGGACTGGCGCCACCGAGCTGCCTGCCGTGACGTGGACCCCGAGCTGTTCTTCCCGATCGGCAACACCGGCCCGGCACTCTTGCAGATCGAGGAGGCCAAGCAGGTCTGTCGTTCCTGCTCGGCCATCGACGCCTGCCTGAAGTGGGCCCTGGAGTCCGGCCAGGACGCCGGCGTCTGGGGCGGCATGAGCGAGGACGAGCGTCGCGCGCTCAAGCGCCGCACCGCTCGCGCCCGCGCCCGTGCCACCGCCTGACCCCGATCACCTTCCCCACCCTACGACGGCGCTGTCAGCCGGGCGGAAGCGGGATCGACAACACGACCTCCGTACCGCCCTCAAGGCGCGGCTCGATGGCGAGTCGCCCCGACAGCTCCCCTTCCACCAGCGTGCGCACGATCTGCAGCCCCAAGCTGGTGGAGCTGTCGAGATCGAAGCCGTCGGGCAGCCCGCGGCCGTCGTCCCAGACGGTCACGTTCAGCCGCTCGTCCGCGGACTCGACCATCACCTCCAGCCGCTTGGGCCGCCCATGCTGCATCGCGTTCTGCAACAGCTCGGTCAGCGCCATCGCCAGCGGGGTCGCGATCAGCGACGGCAGCACGCCGAACTCCCCCACCCGGCGCGGCGTGACCGCCACCTCGGGAGACGAGACCTCCCCCGCCATGGCGATCACCCGGTCGGCGATCTCGTCGAAGTCGACGAACTCCTCGGGAGCGTGCGACAGCGTCTCGTGAACGATCGCGATCGACCCGACCCGGCGCACGGCCTCTTCGAGCGCCTCGCGCCCCTCGGGCACCTGCAGCCGCCTGGCCTGCAACCGCAGCAGCGCGGCCACGGTCTGCAGGTTGTTCTTGACCCGGTGGTGGATCTCGCGGATGGTGGCGTCCTTCGTCATCAGCTCGCGCTCGCGCCTGCGCAGCTCGGTGACGTCCCTGATGAGGACGAGCGCGCCGATGCGGCCGCCGCCGACGATCAGCGGGATCGCGCGGAGCTGGACGATCGTGCCGCCCGACTCGACCTCGGTCTCCTTGGCCGCCTTACCGCTGGCCACGACCATGAGGTCTTCGTTGATCGGCTCGTCGGAGTAGCACAGCTGGGCCGTGACCCGGCCGAGCTCCGCGCCCACCAGGTCGGCGTGCAGGCCGAGCCTGCGGTAGGCCGACAGCGCGTTGGGCGATGCGTACGTGACGCGCCCCGCCCTGTCGAGCCTGAGCAGGCCGTCGCCCACGCGCGGCGAGCGGACCAGGATCGGCTCGTCCTCCGAGAACGGGAAGCGCCCCTCGGCCACCATCTGCGCCAGGTCGGAGGCGCTCTGCAGGTAGGTCAGCTCCAGGCGCGACGGGGTGCGGGCCGAGGAGAGGTTCGTCGAGCGCTGGATGACCGCGAGGAAGCGGCCCTCGCCGCCCTCGACCGCCCGGCGCACGGGGATGGTCTCCTCCCTGACCGGCACGCCCGTGGACCAGTCGGGGTCGCCCTCGCGGCAGATGCGCCGCTCGTTCCACGCCGTGTCGATGAGCCGGCGCTCGCCTTTCGCCGCGACCGTGCCCACGATGTCGTCGTGATAGACCGTGGGACCCGTGGTCGGGCGCATCTGGGCGATGGCGATCCAGCCGTTCTCCCCCAGCAGCGGCGCCCACAGGATGAGGTCGGCGAACGACAGGTCGGCCAGCAGCTGCCAGTCGGAGACCAGCGAGTGCAGCCAGTCGAGATCCGCTTCGTCGAGAGCGGTGTGGCGGGCTACGAGGTCGCTGAGTGTCGGCACGAGTGCATCATGCGTGCTTTCGGCCGCAACAACCAAACCGACCCCCGGGCGGGCGGACATGTTTCACTACAGAGGTGACGGGTGGGCGCGCTGCGCCCTTTCCTCCGGCACGGCCGGCGTGCGGACCGGTGGCACGGCTGCTCACTCGTACAGTGAGACGGACACGACACCGGCCACTTCGCTGGACTCATCACGAAATCTCATATTGTGAGAAGCGTCATACCGCCGAAGCCGCGAGCCCACGAGAACGCGCCGGTACGCGACCAGCCGGAGGTGATCCCCACGAGCGCGAGGTTCT
The DNA here is from genome assembly GCF_040678535.1 of Nonomuraea sp. NPDC052634. NCBI lineage: Bacteria > Bacillati > Actinomycetota > Actinomycetes > Streptosporangiales > Streptosporangiaceae > Nonomuraea > Nonomuraea sp. NPDC052634. The sequence goes on from NZ_JBFATY010000002.1 coordinate 713,781, forward strand.
CCCGGCCCCCATGCGACACGGCGCGCGAAGCCGCCTCGGTTGCGATCGCGCACGGTGCTGTGGATATTCTTCACCATCAACCTGAGCTGCCCGGATCCGCGCGTGCCCACACCCGCACGCGCCCGGCGCCGGTCGGCCGCCGCGGCCCGCGGTTGACCACTCGGGCCGAAGTGAGTTCCGATGATCTCGCGGTGACCAGACACGCCCTCACCGCCGTGGCAGAAGTGAAGGTGAGAGCGTGAGCGACGACAGCCCCCGCGTACCGAAGTACTACGACGTGAAACGGGCCCTGCTCGAACTCACCAAGACCCTTCCCCCGGGCACCGCGCTGCCCCCTGAGCGTACGCTCGCCGTCCGGTTCGAGACCTCGCGCACCACCGTCAGGCAGGCGCTCACCGAGCTGGTCGTCGAGGGGCGGCTGCTGCGCATCCAGGGCAAGGGCACGTTCGTCGCACAGCCCAAGGTCGCCCAGGTGCTCCAGCTCACCTCGTACATCGGCGACCTGCGCACCGCCGGTCTCGAGCCCGACACCAAGATCCTCGAGATGGGCTACATCACCGCCGACGAGACGCTCGCCCGCCGGCTCGCCATCAAGCCAGGCGGCCGCGTGCTGCGCATCCACCGCCTGCGCCTGGCCAACGGCGAGCCCGTCTCCATCGACACCACCCACCTGTCCGCGCGCCGCTTCCCCCGCCTGCGCCGCGAGCTCGAGGTGCACTCCTCGCTGTACGAGACCCTGCACAACGCCTACAACGTGCGCCTGACGGACGCCGAGGAGATCATCGAGACCGTCCTCGCCACCCCGTACGACGCCAAGGCGCTCGGCGTGGACGTGGGCCTGCCCATGCTGCTGCTCACCCGCCACGCCTTCGACGCCGACGGCAACCCCGTGGAGTGGGCGCAGTCGCTCTACCGCGGCGACCGGTACAAGTTCGTCACCCGCCTGCGCCGCCCCTGACCCTCCCGGCACGACGGCCCTTGACCGGATCCTCTCCCCTGACGCCGATCTTCTACGCTTGGGCGCATGAGCGTTCTCGTCGTCGCAGGCACCGGGACCGGTGTGGGGAAGACCGTGGTGGTGGCCGCGGTGGCCGCGCTAGCGGTGGACCGCGGGGCCGACGTCGCCGTGGTGAAGCCCGCCCAGACCGGGGCGGCCCCCCTTGACGATGGCGACGTCGATCGCGTGATGCGGCTGTCCGGGGTGCGGACGACGTTCGAGCTGAGCCGCTTCCCCGACGCGCTGCCGCCCGCGGCGGCGGCCCGCGCCTGCGAGATGCCGCCCGCGTCGATGGCCTCGGCGGCCACGCTGGCGCGCGAGCTGGCGGAGAGCAACCGGCTGGTGCTGGTGGAGGGCACAGGCGGGCTGCTCGACCGCTACGACGAGGACGGCGCCACCATCGCCGACCTCGCGCGTACGCTGCGCGCGCAGGTGCTCGTCGTGGTGGGCGCAGGGGCCGGCACGGTCAACCAGACCGCGCTCACCCTGGAGGCGCTGGCCCACCGGGGGCTCGACCTGGCGGGGGTCGTCATCGGGCGCTGGCCGGCCGAGCCGGGGAAGGCGGAGCGCGCCGCCGTGGCCGACCTGGAGATGCTGGCGGCGCGGCCCCTCGCGGGAGTGCTCCCCGACGGCGCCGGCGACCTGGCGGGCCCTGAGGCGTTCCTCGACGTCGCGCGGCGCGGGCTGAGCCCCATGCTGGGCGGCACGTTCGACCCGTCGGTCTTCCGCCAGACCACCTGAAGCCGGGCCGGCGAGACGGGCACGAGGGTGGGGTTTTCCCTACCTTCCACCGGCACACCAGGCCCATTTCAAATCCCTGCCGCCGATCAATACCGTTGAGCCATGAAAGTCCCCCGTCCCTGGTCGGCGCGTGCCTGGCTGGACACGGCGCATGTCATGGCCGGCGTGCCCGTCTCCTTGCTGCTCGGCATGCTCACGCTGGCCCTGGCCGTGGTGCCGCCGCTGCTGGCGCGGGTGGTCCCGAGGTTCACGGGGGTGCAGCGATCGCGGTTCGAGGCGTTCCTCGACGCCCGCATCCCGCCCGTACGCTCTCCGGCGAACCTGCGCACGCCCGCGACGTGGCGGCAGATCGGCTACCACCTGCTCTCGCCCTGGGTGACCGTGATCGCCGCAGGGCTGGTCGCGACGGCGTGGGGCGGTGCCGTGGTGGGGCTGCTGGCGTTCCTGCCCGCGAAGTTCCAGAAGCCGCCACTTGAGTTCCTCTTCGACCTGCGCAACAACCGGGTCGTGCTCGTCTACATGCTCGTGGGGCTGACGCTGGCGCTGCTCGCGCCACTGCTGGCGCGCGGCATGGCGGCGCTCGACCTGGCGGTGGCGCGTACGCTGCTCGGCCCGAGCCGCAGCGAGCTGGACCAGCGGATCGAGACGCTGACCGAGAGCCGGGCCGGGGTGATCGACGCGGCCGACGCCGAGCGCCGCAGGATCGAGCGCGACCTGCACGACGGCGCGCAGCAGCGGCTGGTGTCGCTGGCCATGAACCTGGGGCTGGCCAGGGCGACGCTGACGGACCTGCCGGATCCCGCGCGCGAGGCGATCGCGCAGGCCCACGAGGAGGCCAAGCAGGCGCTCAAAGAGCTGCGCGACTTCGTCCGCGGCCTGCACCCCGCGGTGCTGAACGACCAGGGTCTCGACGCGGCGCTGTCGGGTGTGGCGGCCCGCGCGCCCTTCCCGGTGAAACTGCACGTCGACATCGAGCGGCGGCCGACTCCGACCATCGAGGCGGTGGCCTTCTTCGTCGTGTCCGAGGCGTTGACGAACACCGCCAAGCACGCGGCGGCCACCAAGGCCGAGGTGCGCGTGCGGCGTGAGCGCGACCGCCTGCACGTGCTCGTCTGGGACGACGGCTGCGGCGGTGCCAGGATGGACGGCGGCACCGGGCTGCGCGGCCTGGCCCAGCGGGTCGACTCCGTGGACGGGACGCTGCGACTGTCCAGCCCGCTGGGCGGACCGACGACGATCGAGGTGGAGCTGCCGTGCGAGTAGTGCTCGCAGAGGATTCCGTACTGCTGCGCGAAGGGCTGATCAGGCTACTGGACGCGGCCGGCATGAAGGTCGTGGCGGCCGTCGACGAGGCCGAGGGCCTGCTGCGCGCGACCGAGGAGCACCGGCCCGATCTGGTCATCACCGACGTGCGCATGCCGCCCACGCACACCGACGAGGGCCTGCGCGCCGCGCTGGTGCTGCGCCGCCAGCAGCCGAAGCTCGCGGTGCTGGTGCTCTCGCAGTACGTCGAGGAGCGCTACGCCGCTCAGCTGCTCGCGTCGGCCGCGACGGGCGGTGTCGGCTACCTGCTGAAGGACCGGGTGGCGGACGTGGCGGAGTTCATCGACGCGCTGCGCAGGGTGGCGGCGGGCGGCACGGCGCTCGACCCGGAGGTGGTCGCCCAGCTCCTGCTGCGCGGCAACAGCGACCCGCTGGAGCGGCTGACGCCGCGCGAGCATGAGGTGCTGAAGCTGATGGCCGAGGGCCGCTCCAACGCGGGCATCGCGCAGGCTCTGGTGCTCAGCGAGGGCGCGGTGGGCAAGCACATCGGCAACATCTTCGCCAAGCTCGGCCTGGCCCCGGACGAGGGCGACCACCGGCGGGTGCTCGCGGTGCTGCAGTTTCTCAAGATCAGGAGCCTGCCGTGAGGTCGGCGTGGCTCGTGGCGGGCGCGGTGGCCACGGTCATCGCGCTGACGCTCTCCACGGTGACCCTCTGGCGGGTGTTCGCCCAGGCGCGTACGCCGAGGGACGTCACCTTGCGCTCGATCCCGTTCGACGGCGACAGCGTCCGCGTCAAGGCCGGCAAGGGGCAGGTCGCCCTGTCCGTGCTGCCCGGCAAGGCGGGCGAGCTGCTCGTGGAGCGCTCGTTGCGCTGGGACCGGGACCGGCCGAAGGTGACGGAGGACTGGAACCCCGCCTCCGGTACGCTCCTGCTCGACGCGGTCTGCCCCGGCTCCGACCAGCCCGACGGCCCCCTCTGCCAGGCCGACTACACGCTGTTCTTGCCGCCGGAGACGGACCTTGAGGCGAGCACCCGCGGCGGTCGGATCACGGTGCACGAGCTGTTCGGCGACGTGCGCCTGACGTCGGTGTCGGGGGACGTCGACGTCAGAGAGGTCTCGGGCGACGTCTGGGCGCGTACGGGCACGGGAAGCGTGGACGCCGACGGGCTCACCGGCAAGAAGGCCGACGTGGAGGTCGGCTCGGGCGACGTGGAGCTGATGTTCGCGGTGACGCCGTCGCAGGTCAAGGCGGTCGTCCGTACCTCGGGTAACGTCGCCGTGAACGTGCCGCCGCAGGCGCGCGCGGGCACGGACGGCGCCCACGCGTACAACGTCACGGTCTCCGGCACCAACACCACGGTGGACGTCCCGCAGAGGGAGGACGCCAAGCGCACGATCGTCGCGACGACCGAAGACGGCATCGTGACGGTCTGCTGCCAATAGTCCTGGTTCGTCGCGCGCCAAAGGCCGGTCAACGCGCCGGTCGAGGTCTGTTTACTCCTGTGACTGGTTGGTAAGTTCCGGGCATGGAGTCTGCGAAGCACGCCGGTGACGCCGCCGTCGCCGTGTCCAAGGCCTATGGCGTCGAGACCATGTTCACCCTCTCGGGCGGCCACGTCTTCCCCCTCTACGATGGCGCGGTGCACGAGGGCATGCGCATCCTCGACGTACGCCACGAGCAGAGCGCGGTCTTCGCCGCCGAGGCGACCGCACGGCTGACCAGGAGCCCCGGCCTGGCGGTGCTGACGGCGGGCCCGGGCGTCACCAACGGGGTGAGCGGCGTGGCGACGGCACACTTCAACGGCTCGCCCGTCGTGGTGCTCGGCGGCCGGGCGCCCCAGTCGCGCTGGGGCAGCGGCGCGCTGCAGGAGATGGACCATCCGCCGCTGCTCGACCCGATCACCAAGCTGTCGTTCACGGCGAGCGGGGCCGACTCGATCGGGCAGGACGTCGAGGTGGCCTTCCGTACGGCGGTGGCGCCGCATCGCGGCCCCGTCTTCCTCGACTTCTACATGGACCACCTGTTCTCGCCCTCCCCTGTCCACGAGGTGCGCACGCAGACGCCGTCCCCGCTGGAGCCCGACCCCGACGACCTGGCGGGCATCGCGCGCCTGCTGGCCGAGGCCGAGCGCCCGGTCCTGGTGTACGGCTCCGACGTGTGGATGGACCGCGCGGAGGAGGCGGCCCGCGACTTCGCCGAGACGTGGCGGCTGCCGGTCATCCCCAACGGGCAGGGCCGCGGCATCCTGCCATCGGGCCACGAGCTGCTGGTGACCAGGGCGCGGGGCATGGCCTTCGGCCAGGCCGACCTGGTGATCGTGGTGGGCACGCCGCTCGACTTCCGGCTCGGCTACGGCTGGTTCGGCGGCAAGGACGGCGCGCCGCTCGCCAGGGTGGTGCACATCGCCGACGCGCCCTCGCAGCTCACCACCCACATGCAGCCGGCCGCGTCGGCCGCGGGCGACCTGTCGGTGGTGTTCTGGAGCCTCGGCACGGCCTGCGCGGAGGCGGGGGTGAAGCCCGACGCGTACGCGCCGTGGGTGGAGAAGCTGTCCGGCGCCGCCAAGGCCGCCATCGCCGGCGACGCCGAGCTGCTGGCCTCCGACGCCGACCCGATCCACCCGATGCGCATCTACGGCGAGCTGGCCAAGGTGCTCGACGACGACGCCGTGGTGATCGGCGACGGCGGCGACTTCGTCTCGTACGCGGGCAAGTACGTCGAGCCGAAGCGGCCGGGCAACTGGCTCGACCCCGGCCCGTACGGCTGTCTCGGCACCGGGCTCGGCTACTCCATCGCCGCCCGCCTGGCCAGGCCGTCCTCACAGGTGGTGCTGCTGCTCGGCGACGGCGCGGCGGGCTTTTCGCTGATGGACGTCGACACGCTGGTGCGGCACAGGCTGCCGGTCGTCATGATCTGCGGCAACAACGGCATCTGGGGCCTGGAGAAGCACCCCATGCAGCTGCTGTACGGCTACGACGTGGCGGCCGAGCTGCAGCCGCAGTGCCGCTACGACCAGGTGGTCACCGCGCTCGGCGGCGGCGGCGAGCTGGTGACCAAGCCGTCGGAGATCGGTCCCGCGCTGCGCAGGGCGTTCGACTCGGGGGTGCCGTACATGGTGAACATCGCGACGGACCCGCAGATCGCCTACCCGCGCAACACGACGGGCGTCTGACCCGTCAGGGCGCCTTGGAGGGCGTGGGGGTCGGCGTGGGCGTCTCCGGCGGGCTGTCCTCGGGGCAGACGCTGTCGATGAGCACCATCTTGATCTCCGTGCCCTTGTCCACCGCCTTGCCCGGCCCCGGCGTGGTCTGCTTGATCCGCCCGCAGCGCCGGCCGTCGGTGGTGGTCGTGCGGTCCTCGATCACCGGCTGCAGGCCGGCCGCCTCGATCATGCCCTGGGCCTCGAGCAGACGCCTGCCCACCACGTTCGGCACCAGCACCTTCTTGACCGTCGGGCTCGCGGATGGCGACTTCGACGGCGTCGGGCTGGTGGAAGGCGTGGTGGTGGGCGTCTTGGCGGGCTCCTCGGTCGCCACGGGGGTGCTCCGGGTGACCGAGGGCTTCGGGCTGTAGGGGCGGTTGACCGTCTGCTCGGCGGCTCGCGTCGGCTCGGGCTCGCGGGTGGGCGGCTCGGCCGTCCTGGTCTTGGGGGGCCTGCTCGTCTTGGGCTTGCCCTCCTTACCGTCGCCCTGGTTGGCCACAGCGGAGGTGGTCTGGGTCGGCTCCGCGGGCGTGCCGGTGATGCCGGTCAGCGCGACCGCACCGGCGCCCGCGCCGAGCACGACGGCCGCCGCGATGCCGGCGACCAGCCCGGTCCTGCGCGGCGCCTTGGCGGCACGCCGGCTCCCGCGCCGCTCGGAGACGTTGGTGTCCTCCTGGGCCAGCCGGGCGCCGGTCTGGTAGGGGTCGGTCTCGCGCGGCTGGTAGGAGCCGGTCTGCTGGTACGCCTCGGGCGGCGGCGCCATCGTCGCCCCCGTGGACGGCGCGGTGGACAGCGCGCCGGACAGCGCCTCGGGCGCGGCCGGGGTCTGCCCGCTCGCGATCGCCCTGGCGGCCTCGCTCATCGCGCGCGCGTTGGGGTAGCGCCTGGCGGGGTCCTTCGACAGCGCGATGTCCACGAGCCGGCGCACCGGCTGCGGGATGTCGGCCGGCAGCGGCGGCGGAGCCTCGCGGATGTGCTTGAGCGCGATCGTGACGGCGCTGTCGCCGTCGAAGGGCCGCTGGCCCACCAGGCACTCGTACGCGACGACGCCGAGCGCGTAGATGTCGACGGCGGGCGTCACGGGGGCGCCTTCGGCCTGCTCGGGAGCGCAGTAGGCGGCGGTGCCGAGCACCATGCCGGCGTCGGTGAGCCGGCTTGCGATGTCGGAGCGCGCGATGCCGAAGTCGGTGAGCACGAGCGTGCCGTCGCGCTGCACGAGCAGGTTGCCCGGCTTGACGTCACGGTGCACGATGCCCTGGTCGTGGACGGCCTGCAGGGCCGAGGCGGCCTGCGCGATCAGCTCCATGGCCGCCTGCGGCGGGATGCGGCCCAGCCGGGCGAGCAGCCGGTCGAGCGGCTCGCCGTCGACGAACTTCATCACCAGGTAGACGGTGTCGCCGCTGACGCCGTAGTCGTAGACGTCCACGACCCCGGGGTGGTTGATCGTGGCCATCGCCCGCGCCTCCCCCTGGAAGCGGGCGACGAAGCCGGGGTCCTGCATGCGGCCTGGGAGCAGCACTTTGACGGCGACGGTGCGGGCGAGCACGGTGTCCTCGCCTCGCCACACCTCGCCCATGCCACCGGCGCCGATGCGGGTATCCAGGCGATACCGTCCCGCCAGCGTCGTCCCTTGGGCCACCATGATTCCCCCGCTACCCCCCTACGTCCGTACCTCTCCCACCCCGCGGATCTCCAACAAAGCGAAGTTTTGTCGCGGTGAGGTTACACAGTGGTCACGGAACTCAGAGAGTGTACGACTCACCTGTCTCACATGCCACTCAAAAGCCTCAAGCCGTACAAAGCCTATCCTGAGGCCTTGCAGGAGCACTTGTCCGCGTTTCCGGGAAGTCAGCGGGCCCATTCCGCCGCCCTTAGGCTGATCCCCATGACGCTCGCACCAGGGCTGCGCGCCCAGCTTTCGACCGTCGTCGAGATGGCCGACACCGCCAAGGAGATCGGCAGCGGTGATGTGCCCGTGCTGGCCACACCCCGGCTGCTCGCCCTGGCCGAGGCCGCGACCGTACGCGCCGTCGGCCGGCATCTCGCGCCCGGCGAGACCTCCGTCGGCACCCGGGTCGCCCTCGATCACCTGGCCGCCAGCCCGCTCGGCGCGCGCGTGCAGGTCGGCGTCGAGCTGACCGAGGTCGACGGGCGGCGGCTGGTCTTCGCGTTCGAGGCCCACGACGAGCGCGGCGCCGTGGTCGGCAAGGGCACGATCGAGCGCGTCGTGGTCGACCGTGCCAGGTTCCTCGCCCGCACTACTCGATGACCGCGATCAGGTCGCCTTCCTGGATCACGTCGCCCTCGGCCACCTTGAGCTGCGCCACCACGCCGTCGTCCTCGGCGATCACCGGGATCTCCATCTTCATGGACTCGAGGATGACGAGCGTGTCGCCGTCGGAGACGGTGTCGCCCTCCTTGACGAGGACCTTCCACACGTTCGCCACCATCTCAGCGCGTACCTCAGCCACCGGGACCTCCCTCTTTCACTGATCCAACAATCTCATGCGGCCTACGCGCGCATCCGCGCGACCAGGCCGGTGTCATAGTCGCCGGCGGCGAACTCCGCGTTCTCCAGTAGCTCCGCGCAGAACGGCAGGTTGTTCTTCGGGCCCTCGACGACGAACTCCGCGATCGCCTTGCGGCCCTTCTCCAGCGCCTCCGCCCGGTCGGAGCCGTGGACGCACAGCTTGGCCATCAGCGGGTCGTAGAACGGGGTGACGGTGTTGCCCTCCGCGTAGCCCGAGTCGACGCGCACGCCGTCGCCCGCAGGCTCCTCCCACGCCGTGATCTTTCCGGGGCCGGGGAAGAACCGCTTGGGGTCCTCGGCGTACACCCGGAACTCGATGGCGTGGCCGCGCGGCTCGGGCCGCACCTCGGGGCGCTCGCCGGCCGCCACCCGCAGCTGCAGCTCGACCAGATCGAGGCCGGTCACCAGCTCGGTGACCGGGTGCTCCACCTGCAGCCTGGTGTTCATCTCCAGGAACACGAAGTCCTGCTTGTCGGCGTCGACCAGGCACTCGACCGTGCCCGCGCCGACGTAGCCGACCGCCTCGCCGGCCCGCACCGCCGCCTTGAGCATGCGCTCGCGCAGCTCGGCGCTGATGCCGGGCGACGGCGACTCCTCGACGACCTTCTGGTGGCGGCGCTGCACCGAGCAGTCGCGCTCGCCCAGCGCGACGACCTCGCCACCGGGCAGGCCGAGGATCTGCACCTCGACGTGGCGGGCCCGCTCGATGTAGCGCTCGAGCAGCACGGCGGGCCCGTCGAGCGCGTCGCCGGAGAACCGCGCCGCCGCCCTGGCGGCCTGCTCGTACGCCTTGGCCAGCGCCTCCTCGTCGTGGGCGACGCTCATGCCGATGCCACCGCCGCCGCCCGCGGTCTTGACCATGACCGGGTAGCCGATGGACTCGGCGGCCTTGAGCGCCTGCGACAGGTCCGTCACCGGCTCGCGGGTGCCCGCCGCGACCGGCACGCCGGCGGCCTCCATGAGGTTACGAGCGTTGATCTTGTCGCCCATTTTGTCGATGGCCTCGGGCGACGGGCCGATCCACACCATCCCGGCCTCGATCACGGCCCTGGCGAACGCGGCGTTCTCGGCGAGGAAGCCGTAGCCGGGGTGGATCGCCTTGGCGCCGGTGTCGCGCGCCGCCTGCAGCACCTTGGCGACGTCGAGGTAGCTCTGCGCCGGGTTGGCCGGTCCGAGCAGCACGGCCTCGTCGGCCTCGCGGACGTAGGGCAGGTCGGCGTCGGCCTCGGAGTGGACCGCGATGGCTCGCAGGCCCATCCGCTTGACCGTGCGGATGATCCGCCGCGCGATCTCCCCTCGGTTGGCGATCAGAACGGGTCCGAGCGTCTCAGTAAGCACGCCGACAACCCTACGACCGCCACTGCCTTGACCCCTTTCCCCCTAAACCACCGATCCGGCGAGCACGATCTGTAGGAAACCCACAAAAGTGAACGGCTGGAAACACCTCCGGAGCGCGGCCGGCTGTAGATCTCAGATCCGGCCGCGGTCGATCACGCGGGCCAGCGCCTCCACCGCATGGGCATCGTACGCGCTGCCGGCCGACAACCGGATGCGCTCCAGCGCCGCCCCGCTCCTGTCGCGGTCGGTCGAGGGCCCCACCAGGTCGTCGTAGGCGTTGGCGACCTTGATGATGCGGCTCGACAGCGGCGGATCGTCGGCGATCATGTCGCACTGCCTGCGCACCACCTCGGCCACCCGGTCGAGCACGCCCGTCTGCTTGATGACCTCGGCGCCCAGCTCGGCGATGCGGCGCGCCTGGTCGGGCTCGGTCAGCACGGTCGCCCCGCCCGGGATGGGGTCGCGCAGCGAGAGCTGGCCGATGTCGTGCATGAGCGCGGCGTACTCCAGCTCCAGCAGCTCGGGCTCGGCCATGCCCAGCTCCCTGCCGATGGCCACGGCCAGGCGGCTGACCCGGCGCGAGTGCCCCGGCTCGACGTAGCCGCCGACCTCGGTGACCCGCGACAGGGCGCGCACGGTCTGCAGGTAGGTGGCGCGGATGCCGGCGTACTTGCGGAAGGCCACCTGCGTGACCAGCAGCGGCGCGGCGAACACCAGCAGCGCCACCAGGTCCATGCTGTGCGTGGCCAGCGCCAGCAGCACGCCCGACGACCCCACGGCGGCCCCCAGCGGGAACGCCATGTTGAGCTCGTCGCGCACCGCCACCCGGAACGCGGTGCGCACCTGCTCGGCCCGCAGCAGCGCGGCGATCAGCACGTCCACCAGCAGCGTGATCGTGATCAACGTCACCATCACCGCCAGCGCCGGCCACCAGGTGCTCGTGGGCGGCGTGGTCAGCTCGTACAGGGGGTCGGCCAGCGGGCGGAAGGCGAAGGCCAGCAGCGCGCCGGTGAGCAGCCGCCTGGCCATCGCGTCGAGGCGCGGCGGGCGGCCCACCGCCAGGTGCGGCAGCGCCCCCGCCAGCATGCCGACCGCGATCACCGCCACGACCTGCAGCGCCGAGTGGCGCAGCGGGTTCTGGCTGAGGTCGAGCAGCAGCGTGTAGCCCAGCGCGGCGGCGGCCCCGATGGGCGCGACCTCCCTGTTGCCCGGCATGGTCAGCCTGGCCAGCTCGCCGACCGCGATCAGCGCGCCGAACCCGACCGCGATCTCCGGCCGGTCGAGCCCCTCGGCCGCCGTGTACGCCACACCGGTCAGCGCCACCAGCCCGGCCGCGCAGATGAGCAGCAGCTGCCCCGAGTCGAGCCTGCGCAGGACCGTGTGCAGCGACCGATCCCGTCTCCTCACACGCTCAGTGGTGATCATGGCCCGGTCACGACCTGGATGGGCATCGTCGGGTCGTCGTGGTCCTTGATCTGCGTCTCGGCGACCTCGGGCGGCGGCGGATCGACACGGCGCGGCGGCTGCCACGGCTCGCGTTCGAGCGCGCGGATGAACGCCGCCACCATGACCGGGTCGAAGTGCGTGCCCGCGCTCTTGCGCAGCTCGTCGATGGCCACCGGCACCGGCCGCGCGCCCCGGTAGGAACGGTCCGACGTCATCGAGTCGAACGCGTCGGCCACCGCGATGACCTTGGCGAACTCGGGGATCTCGTCGCCCGCCAGCCCCATCGGGTATCCGGTGCCGTCGTGCCGCTCGTGGTGGTGCATGATCCCGGCGTACGCCTCGTCGAGGAAGCCGATGCCGCGCACGATCTCCAGCCCGCGCATCGGGTGAAGCTGGATCGCGGCGAACTCCTCCTCCGTCAGCGGCCCCTCCTTCTGCAGCACCTTGGTGGGCACGCCGAGCTTGCCCACGTCGTGCAGCATGCCCGCGTAGCGGATGGCGCGCACCCGCTGGGGGCCCATGCCGATCTCCTGCGCGATCATGGACGACGCGTGTGAGACGCGCGTGCAGTGACCGCGCGTGTAGTAGTCCTTCGTCTCCACGGCCTGACAGAGCGCGGCGATCGTCGCGTCGTACGAGCGCTGCTGCGCGTGATACTGCCCGAACGCCCAGCGCGCCACGAACAGCGGCACCAGCACCAGCACCGCGGAGATCGACGCCACCGTGGCCCACAGCCCCGCCACCAGCAGCCCGAACGTGCCGTAGCCCAGATACGACAGCAGGAACTGGGCCATGCCGCGCATCGGCATCTCGGTGGCCCGCACGTGCGTGGCCAGCCCGATCATGGTGAGCGTGAGCGCGATGTTGAGCGGCACGAACACGGCCGTGGCCGCGGCGTACGGGCCGATGAGGTCGTCGAACGCGTTGACGTCGGGCACGCCGACCCGGCCGTCCAACGCCTCGTAGACCCGCCCGGCGGTGTAACCGCAGATGGCGAATTGAGCGCCGTTGAACAGCCGTTTGACCAGCGGCAGTCCGGGCCTGACGCTGACCATCGCGGTCAGCCCGACCAGCGCGGCGCCCTCGGGGCCGATCAGCACCACCGCCGCGAGCGAGGCGGAGAAGCTGACGGACACCGCGGTCTGCTCCACGTTGAGCAGCGTCGGCATCGACTCGCACACCAGGAACAGCAGGGCGAGGACCAGGAGAATGTCCAGGTCCTCGGTGACCACGGGCGCGCCGGAGACGATCACGCCGCGGACGATGAGAGCGGCCGCCGCCCCGATCACGGCGACCAGATAGACCCTTGCGGGCCACGGCAGATCACGCATGGCGGCCCCCCATAGCCATCAGGTCCAGGTCACTCCGGGAGGCAGGATGCCGCCGGACATCAACGCGACCGCGGGAGCGATCAGCACGAGGGTGGTGAGCAGCCGGGCGACCGTAACCTTCGACATCCACATGCCTCCACGTCGACTTGTGGGTCTCACGCTACAGAAGACAGGGTGGCCGCAAGGGGAGAGTCGGAAATCGCAAGCAAAGCGTAATCAAGTCACTACTTGCCGCGACGCGCGGCGGCCCATTCGACCGTCTTCTTCAGCCCGGTCGCGAGGTCGGTGCGGGGCTGCCAGCCGAGGCCCTCGTGGGCGGGCACCGGGTCGACGGCCATCGCGGGCAGGTCGCCCGGCCGCGGCGGCGCGAAGCCCGGCTTGTCCTGCGCGCCGGCCGCGTCGGCGATGAGGCTGTGCAGGCGCCGGTCGGTGGTCTGGATGCCGGTGCCGAGGTTGAAGCGGCGGCCGTTGCCCTCGGGGCCGCAGGCGCGGACGAAACCGTCGACCACGTCGTCGACGTAGACGTAGTCGCGGGTCTGGCTGCCGTCGCCGTAGACGACCGTGGGCGTGCCGTTGAGCAGCGCGTCGGTGAAGATCGAGACCACGCCGGCCTCGCCGTCGGGTGCCTGGCGGGGGCCGTAGACGTTGGACAGCACCAGCGTGGTGTATTCGAGGCCGTACAGGGCCTTGAACGTGGCGAGGTAGATCTCGCCGCTCAGCTTGGACGCCGCGTACGGCGAGCGCGGGTCGGTGGCCGCGTCACCGGGCACCGGGATCGTGGCCGGCCGCCCGTAGACGGCGACCGACGAGGCGAAGACCACCTTGCGGGTGCGGCCCTCGTGGGCGGCGGCCAGCACCGCGGCCGTGCCCTCGACGTTGAGCCTGGCGTCGTAGGCCGGGTCGGCCACGCTCTTGCGCACGCTGATCTGCGCCGCGAGGTGGCAGACCACCTCCGGCTGCAGCTCGGTCATCAGGTCGACGAGCGCGCGGTCGCGGATGTCCATCTCGTGCAGCCGGAAGCGGTCGCTGGTGGCCGCCTCGGCGAGATTGTCGCGACTGCCGGACGACAGGTCGTCGACGACGTCGACTTCATGGCCGTCGGCCAACAGGCGATCGACGAGATTCGATCCGATGAACCCGGCACCACCGGTGACCAACACGCGCATGAAGTGAATCTTAGTCGGCGAGCTCCGCCCTCACTTGCGCGATGCGATCGAGCACCTTGGACCGCAGGTCGGCCGGAACCGGGTCACAACCACAGTGTTTGTGGACCAGCTCCTTGACCGCTTTGTCCAGGTCGTACTCCTTGAGGCAGGGACCGCACTCGTCGAGATGCACCTTGATCTGCGCGACGTCGCTCTCGGTCAGCTCGCCGTCGAGGTACTCGTAGACCTTGTCGAGCACTTCACGACAGTCGGTGTCGTGCGGGTTGCCACAGCTCATTTCGATCCCTCCGCCGGGACCAGGCCGCGCTCGCGGGCGTAGTCCTCAAGGAGGCCCCGCAGCTGCCTGCGTCCCCTGTGCAGCCTCGACATCACGGTGCCGATCGGCGTGCCCATGATGTCGGCGATCTCCTTGTAGGGGAAGCCTTCGACGTCGGCCAGGTAGACCGCGATCCTGAACTCCTCGGGCAAAGACGCCAACGCCTTCTTGATGTCGCCGTCGGGCAGGTGCTCGAGCGCCTCGACCTCGGCGGACTTCAGACCGCTCGAGGTGTGGGACTCGGCCCGCGCGAGCTGCCAGTCCTCGATCTCCTCGGTGCCCGACTGCTTCGGCTCGCGCTGCTTCTTGCGATAGCTGTTGATGAAGGTGTTGGTGAGGATCCGGTAAAGCCACGCCTTCAGGTTGGTGCCCTGCTGGAACTGGTGGAAGGACGCGAACGCCTTGGCGAACGTCTCCTGCAGCAGGTCCTCCGCGTCCGCGGGGTTCCGGGTCATCCGGAGCGCCGCGGAGTAGAGCTGCTCGAGATAAGGCATGACGTCGCGCTCGAAGCGCTCGCTTCGTTGCTCCAGCGTCTCCGCGCCTGTCGCGGGCACCGGACCCACCCCCCTAAGATCACCGGTGGCCGGCTGTGGCGGTACACCGTACTCAGGGGAGGATACCCGCTGGCTCGCGACCGATGGGTCAGCGGGTCGGGGTTCAGCCAATGTGAGCATGCTCGTCGCAACACACCCGAGCCCTTGTCTGTTCCCGCAAGATAGAAGGTACGAAGGACCCGGTGCGGGGAACGTCATACGTACCGGCTGGTAGCCCTTTTTCCGGAACCCAGGAGTCGCGTGTGCTGCCCATTCCGGCCGAGGAACTGAACGGCTCAGGGACGCTCGGGCCGTACTGGACCTTCTACCGCGCCGTCGCCGCCGAACAACTCAACCGATGGCTTCCCGCCGAACCCTCCGTCATCCTCGACCTTTCCGGCGGCCGCGGGCGATGGTCGGGCCAGGCCGCCAGAGCCGGGCACCGGGTGATCGAGGTGCTCGACTTCCGCCGCACCGCCGACAGTCAGTCCCGGCTGCGCGACGCCGACCGCGTACGCCACGTGCGCGCCGACGACCTGGCGTTCCTGCCCGACGAGAGCGTGGACGCGGTGCTCGCCGAAGAGCGCGTGATGTCCATCGAGCTCATGGCCGAGTCCGCCATGAACGACGTGGCCAGGGTGCTGCGGCCCGGCGGGCGCGCTCTGGTGTGCGTCGACTCCCTGGTGCTCGGCATGGCCATCCTGGCCGAGCAGGAGCAGTGGCAGCACCTCCGGCAGACCGGCGAGGTCATGCTGGTGCCGTGGCCCGACGGCAGCATCACGCGCTGCTTCAGCAGCACGCAGCTGCGCGAGCTGCTCCAGGGCGCCGGCCTCGAGATCGAGTGGATGCGGCCCCGTACGGTGCTGTCGCCGTCCACGGTCGACCACGTGCTCGGCTCGGACGCGCGGGCGCTCAACTACCTGGTGCGCACCGAGCTCGAAGCCCATCCCGATGACGACGACACGGTCGGCATCCACCTGGTGGCCAGCGCCCGCAAGAAGTGAGGCCAGGGCCGCGCCCTCCACTCCCTCCTGTACGACCGGATCGGATCAGCGGCGGCGTTCGCGTTTGCCCTGGCAGGGCACGCATCGCGCCGCCTCGGGCCGGGCTTCGAGCCTGCCTTCCGGCACCGGCTTGGCGCAGTCGACGCACCGGCCGTACGCGCCCTCGTCGATGCGTTTGAGCGCCTCGACGATGGCCTGCCGCTGGCTCGTGGCAACGGTCAGCATGGCCTGGGCCCGGTCGGCGTCGGTCAGGTCGGAGCCGGCGTCGGCCGCAGAGCGGTCGCGCACGCCGACCGGCTCGCCGCGCAGGACCCCGATCGAACGGTCGAGGTCGGCGAGCATTTCTTCCAGCCGCTCACGAGCGGTCGTGACATCCACGAATCCGCACCTCCGGGTAAAGGGGTACGCCGCGGCCAGGACCCCCCGGATGTCCCGCCCGGTGTGATCAAGGGGGCAAGGTTCAGCGGTGACACCGTGTGAACGGTTGCATCGCTTTCCTCACCGGATGCCCACTTACCGGGCTTCTTACACCTTTAAAAGAGCGCGGTCTCCTCCTCGTCGGGGAGGGGTTTGATGAGGTCCGGTCCGTTGTTGCGGACGTTGTTGACGTCCGTGGACACCGGGTACGCGGTGAGCCGTCCCGGCTCGGCGGGCACCAGCAGCCGCCCCGCCTGCTCGGTGTCGGTCAGCTTGGGATCGAGCCACTCCGCCCAGTGATCCTTGTCGATCATCATGGGCATCCTGTCGTGGATGCGGCCGAGCTGGTCCTCGGCGTTCGTGGTGATGACGGTGCAGGTCACCAGCCACTTGAGCGGGTCGTCATCGTCCCTGGACGGGTCCTTCCAGAACTCGTACAGACCGGCCATGGCCAGCACCCCGCCATCGGCCGGATGGATGAAGTACGGCTGTTTCTTCTTCTTTTCGCCCTCGACCGGCATCCACTCGAAGTAGCCGTCGGCCGGCAGCAGGCACCTGCGCTTGGCGAACGCCTGCCGGAACGACGGCTTCTCCGCCAGAGTCTCGGCCCTGGCGTTGATCAGCCGGGAGCCGATCGACGGGTCCTTGGCCCACGCCGGCACCAGGCCCCACTTGACGACCCTCAGCTGCCGCACCGCCCGCTCGGCATCCTTGGGCACGCGGCTCAGCACTGCGTAGACGTTCTTGGTCGGCGCGACGTTGTAGTCGGGCCCGAGCTCCTTGTCGGGCTCCGGGTCCTGCTCGACCTGGAACTCCTCCAGCAACTCGTGCTTCTTGCGCGCCGAGGCGTATCTACCGCACATGACCCCACACTGCCACGTCAGGCTTTCGCGCGCATGTTCGCCTCACGGTGCCGGCCGGTTGCAGCCGCCCATGCGGTCCAACCGCTGGGGTGGCGCCTACCGGCACGTACCGGGTCGGGCGGCGCACGGCCTCGCCGTCACACTCCCCACCAGCGCGTGCCCACCGTTCACCCGCCCCACTGTCACGGTGCCTCACCTTCACCTGCCGACCCGCACACGCCCACGCGCGGGGACGCCCCCGCCCTCACACGCCCCGCTCTCACACACCGACCCGCACACGATCGTCTGCGGCGACCACCGACGGAGCATGTGACGGTCGTCCACAGGGAGCGACGACAACAGCCCCGTCATCCACAGCCTGCGGCCTCCGGCCACCCACGGCCAGTACTCTTTGACCATGCCCGCTCAGCACTGGCCCGCCCCGACGGCGACAGATCCCGTCGTCGCCACCGTCCCGCTGCCCGGCTCCAAGTCGGTGACCAACCGCGCGCTCCTGCTGGCCGCGCTCGCCGACGGTCCAGGCGTCGTACGCCAGGCCCTGCGCAGCCGCGACGCCGACCTCATGGTCGCGGCGCTGCGCGCGCTCGGCACCACGTTCGAGGCCACGCGCGAGACTTCGGCGGGCGTCGACTGGGCGGTGACGCCGGGCCCGATCCGCGGCGGCGCCCACATCGACGTCGGCCTGGCCGGCACGGTGATGCGGTTCGTTCCGCCGATGGCGGCGCTGGCCGATGGGCCGGTCTCGTTCGACGGCGATCCCCATGCACGCAAGCGCCCGATGGGCCCCATGCTCGACGCGCTGCGCTCGCTCGGGGCCCGCGTCGACAACGACGCGCTGCCGTTCACGATCAGCGGGCCGACGACGGGCGGCGAGGTGACGCTCGACGCGTCCGGCTCGTCGCAGTTCGTCTCGGGTCTGCTGCTGACGGCCGCGCGTTTTGAGAAGGGCATCACCGTACGCCACGTGGGGCCGCCGGTGCCCTCGCAGCCGCACATCGAGATGACGATCGAGATGCTGCGGGCGGTGGGCGTCTCGGTCGACGCCAGCGAGCGCGACGTGTGGCGGGTGGAGCCAGGGCCGATCACGGCCAGAGACGTGACGGTCGAGCCCGACCTGTCCAACGCGGCCCCGTTCCTCGCGGCGGCCCTGGTGACGGGCGGCACGGTGACGATCCCGGCCTGGCCGGCCCGCACCACCCAGCCGGGCGACGCGCTGCGCGGGCTGCTCACGTCCATGGGCGCCACGGTCACCCGCTCCGGCGACGACCTCGTGGTCACCGGCACCGGGAAGGTCACCGGTCTCGACGCCGACCTCCACGAGGTGGGCGAGCTGACCCCGACCATCGCCGCGCTCGCCGCCCTGGCCACCACGCCGAGCCGCATCAGGGGCGTGAGCCACCTGCGCGGCCACGAGACCGACCGCCTGGCCGCGCTCGTCACCGAGATCAACCGCCTGGGCGGCGACGCCGAGGAGACCGACGACGGCCTGATCATCCGGCCCCGCCCGCTCCACGGCGGCGTCTTCCACAGCTACGACGACCACCGCATGGCCACGGCCGGCGCCGTGATCGGCCTCGCGGTGCCGGATGTCGAGGTGGAGAACATCGCGACGACCGCCAAGACCTTGCCGGAGTTCGTCCAGATGTGGACCACGATGCTGGCCTCCCAGTGACCACCGCCACGTGGACGTCGATGCCGGACCCGCGATGAGCCTGCCCATGCGGACACCGGATGTAGGGCCCGCAGTGAGCCTGGCCCTGCGGACTGCACACACTGGATCCGCGAGGATCTCCGCTCAGCCCCACGCGCACCACGCCCCGGCGGCCTCGGCCTCCGGGGCCCGGCTGCGGGCGCCCTCCGCTCACCAGAGCGGCGTCACGCGCCTCACCTGCGCGAACGGCTACTTTTCCGGCACCGCTGGTTTCACCGTGGAAGCCCCGGGCACGTCGGTGAAGGCCACCACGTGAGAGCACGTCGCCCGGATGACGACCATGAGACCCACCAGCACGACACCGCCGCCCGAGCGACCCCGGGTGAAGCCGCCCATCCCACCCCGAAAGCCACTCGCTCGGGCAGAAGGCGTACCTTCGCCCACCACCCGAGGCCCGACCGCATCCCACGGAGAGCCGGACACCAGCCGCCCACCCGGCTCGCCCCAGCCCGCCGGCTCGCCCCACCACCCGGTTGGCCCCACCCACCCGACTCACATGACCCGCCGACTCGCACCACCGCACGCCGGCACGTTGGCCACGCACGGATCGGCACGCAGGCCACCCATGGGTTGGCACGCAGGCCAACACGGACCGGCATGCAGGTTTCGCACGGGTCTGCGCGCAGGTCGGCATGGACCGGCGTGCAGATTTCGCACGGGTCGGCATGCAGGCCGCCGCACAAACCGGCACGCAGACCAACGCACACCCGATGCACCGACCGACCACCTGGCCCCTCCCACCTGCAGACCGAGCACACAAGCCAGGGGGGCGGGATGCGCTGCCTACGAGCGGACGACGATCGGCAGCGCCGGTCGACAGCGCCGGTCGACAGCGGGAGACGAGCGGACAACGGCCGGCGCAGGGAGACGAGCGGACGGCAGCCGACGGATCGACGAGCGTGCGACCGAACGGGCAGGCAGGCAGATTGACGATCGGGTGACGATCGGTCGCGGGATGTCGTAGGACGTTCCGCACCTGCCTACCATCACCACTACAAACCAAGACAATTTTCACGAAAGGGGAGCGAGCGCATGGGAGCGGACCGCTGAGGAGGCGGGAGTACGACGAGGACGACGTCAGGGTCAGGCCGGGCAAGGGTTCCAGGCCGCGGACCCGAATTCGTCCTGCGCATGAGGACGCTGTGGAAGGGTTTGTGGTGGCCGTGGACCGCGGCCGCTACACCACGCTGGTCGAGGCCGAACGCCCCAAGGGCTCGGCGCAGAAACGCAAGCCGCCCCAGCGCCGGCTCGTGGTCGCCATGAAGGCCCGCGAGCTGGGCCGCAAGGGCATCGTCGTGGGCGACAGGGTCGCGCTGGTCGGCGACGTATCCGGCAAGCCCGACACGCTGGCCCGCGTCGTACGCGTGGAGCCGCGCACGTCGATGCTGCGCCGCTCGGCCGACGACGTGGAGGACAGCGACGGCATCGAGCGCCCGGTGGTGGCCAACGCCGACCAGCTCGTGATCGTGACCGCGCTGGCCGACCCGCCGCCGAGACCGCGCATGATCGACCGCATCCTGGTGGCGGCGTTCGACGCGGAGATCGACACCCTGCTCTGCCTCACCAAGTCCGACCTCGCGCCGCCCGACGAGCTGGTGGCCCTGTACGAGCCGCTGGGCGTGCCGTACGTCGTCGTGCACAAGGGCGGCCCGCTCGACGAGCTGCGCGAGCGCCTGGTGGGGCGGATCAGCGTCCTGGTCGGGCATTCGGGAGTGGGCAAGTCCACCCTGGTCAACGCGCTGGTGCCGAACGCCAACCGCGCCGTCTCCCAGGTCAACGCCGTCACCGGCCGCGGCCGTCACACCTCGACCTCGGCCGTCGCGCTGGAGCTGCCGGAGGGCGGCTGGATCATCGACACGCCGGGCGTACGCAGCTTCGGACTGGCCCACGTCTCGACGGAGACGGTGCTGGCGGCGTTCCCTGACCTGGTGGAGGGCACCGTCGACTGCCCGAAGGGCTGCAACCACCTGAGCGAGGGCTGCGCTCTGGACGCCTGGGTAGCGGCGGGCAACGCCGACCCCGCCCGCCTGGAGTCCCTGCGCCGTCTCCTGGCGAGCCGCGAGGGCACCTTGGACGACCCCACGGCCACCCGCAGCGCCTGAACCCTCCGCCCGCTGACACCCCCGACCAGGCAACGTCTCCAGCGACCGGCCACTGCCACAACGCGTGCGAAGCAGTGCTGCACACCGCTGCCACAACGCGTACGAAGCGGTGCAGCACGCCGCTGCTCAGCACCGGCGCACGGCCCCTGGCCCCGGGCGGCTCCACGACCGGCTCCCGGCCGCGCGCCCTACCAGGCGCCGGCGAGCACCCCGGTTCGGCGATGCCACCCCAAGTGCCGAGGCGAGCGGTCGTCATGAGATTCGCCTGGCAGAGGTGGAAGCGTGGCGGCCGGCGGCGCGGTCCGGCCGCCGAGTCCACCCCGAAAGCCACCGAGTCCACCCCGAAAGCCAGCGAGTCCACCCCCGAGAGCCGGGCAGCGAAAGCGAAGCGAACGGATGCGCCCCAGGCCACCGACCCGCCACGGCGGTGGTCAGGGGCGGTTGGGGCGGAGGGTCCAGGTGACGGTGAGGGTGGAGACGACGACGCCGTCCGCGTTCGTGATCTCCACCTCCACATCGAACTCCGGCCGCTCCCCCGCGTCCAGCCGCGCCAGGACGTCATCCCGCGACGCCGACAGCCGGGCCGAGGCCCGCACCTCGCCGGTGGCGACCTTACGGAACGCGATGGTCGCCGTGGTCGGCAGCGGCACCGCCCGGTCCAGCTGATCGGCGAAAAGAGACAGCACGGCGGCCCCGGACGCGGACTCGGCGAGCGTGAAGAGCACCCCCGCGTGCGGCCCGCCGACGTGGTTGGCGAGGTCCGCCCGCGGAGGTACGCGGCAGACCGCCCGCCCGTCCTCGGCCGTGTCGAAGACGATGCCCAGGGTCCGGGCGAAAGGGACCGACCGCAGCAGAAGCTCACCGACATCTTGCGACATGCAGGACATGCTACTGATGAGTAACTGAAAAGGCGGTTACCAGAAAAGGGGCGTTGGTAACTGATGTCCGTAAGGCCGACACGGTAGCGTGGGCGACCGTGCAGAGTTATAACGATGATCTGCGCCTCGCGCATGTCATGGCGGACGCCGCCGACGACCTGACCATGCGACGGTTCAAGGCGGTCGACCTCACGGTCGAGACCAAGCCCGATCTGACGCCGGTCAGCGACGCCGACCGCGCGGTGGAGGAGGCCATCAGGGGTACGCTGCGCCGCGCCAGGCCGCGTGACGCGGTGGTCGGCGAGGAGTTCGGCAAGACCGGCTGGGGCGCCCGCTCGTGGATCATCGACCCCATCGACGGCACCAAGAACTATGTTCGCGGCGTGCCCGTCTGGGCGACGCTGATCGCGCTCATGGAGTACGGCAAGGTCGTCGTGGGCCTGGTTTCGGCCCCCGCCCTGGGCCGGCGCTGGTGGGCGGCGGCCGACGGCGGGGCGTGGACGGGCAAGAGCCTGACCAAGGCGACCCGCATGCACGTGTCATCGGTGTCGTCGCTGGAGGACGCGTCGTTCTCGTACTCGAGCTTCGGCGGCTGGGAGAAGGCCGGCAAGCTGGACAACTTCCTCGACCTGAGCCGCGCCTGCTGGCGGACCCGCGCGTACGGGGACTTCTGGTCGCACATGATGGTCGCCGAGGGCTCGGTGGACGTGTCGGCCGAGCCGGAGCTGTCGCCGTGGGACATGGCGGCGCTCACCGTGATCGTGGAGGAGGCCGGCGGCGTCTGGACGGACGTCGCCGGCGTCAAGGGCCTTGAGGGCGGCAGCCTCGTCTGCACGAACGGCCTGCTGCACGACCAGGTCATCGACCGCCTCAACGGCACGACGGTCAGGACCTAGGAACGCCGCACGCCCGCCCTGCCCCGGATCTCCCGGGTCGCGGCGGCCAGCGCGTCCTCGTCGGCGATCGTGACGTTCTCCTCGTACGTCACCCCGCTCGGCGGATCGTCGTGCCCGATCGGATCGGCGTCCCAGAAGTTGCCCCGGTAGGTGACGTTCTCCAGCGGCGGCCCGACGTGCAGCACGGCCGTGTTGTCGGCGCGCATGACCACGTTCTCCTCGACGAGCACCCAGCTCGCGCCGTAGTCGGTGTAGAGCCCGAAGTTGTACGGCGTGCGCGTGTCCTTGATGACGTTGCCCCGCACCACGGCCCCGGTCTCGGCCGAGTCGCCCTGCGGCCCGGAGAGGTAGACGCCGCCTCCGTCGGCCAGCACCTGCATGGTGCCGGCGGTCAGGTTGCGCAGGATCCGAGTGCCCTCGCCAGGCCCGGCCACGATGCCGCAGTGGGGCACGTCGGTGACCTCGTTGTGGGCGACGACGCAGCCTCGGGTGCCGGTGACGGCGATGCCGGGCGACCCGCTGAACTCCAGCCCGATCCCGCGCACCCGGTTGTCCTCGATCACGCCGCCCCGGGTGCCGTTCATGGTGACGCCGCCGCCGGACAGCGTGTCGAACTCGCACCCGGATACGGTGACGCCCTCGCCCCCGCTGACGCCGAGTCCGGTGGCGCCCAGCCGGGTGAACCGGCACCCCTCGACCTCGGCCCCACCCGCGTCCACGAACTCCACACACGCCGGAATCGTGACGGAACTCAAGGGATACGTCACATATGCGCCCTCCCCCAGCTCCGCCCGCTCGACCGGCCCGCCCTCGTAGAACCCGCTGCCGTGATAGTGCACGAACCCCTCGGGCCGCCCGGGACGCGTCCACGTGGCCTCGGCGAACACCAGCCCCCTGAACGCCACGTCCCGCGCCCCCGCCACCCGCACCAGCGTCTCCAGGACCGGCGCGACGACCCGCGCGGACCCCGGCTCCTCCCCCGGCAGCGGCAGGTACATCAGCACGTGCCGGCCCGGCCGCGACCGGTCGAGCACGAACGTGCCGGGCTCGCGCAGGAAGCTCGGGTCGTTCTCGACGGAGGTGGGCAGCCCGGGTCCGATCGAGGTGTGGCCCTCGTAGACGGACCGGTACAGCTCGTACGCCCACCCGAACCCCGGCTGCGCCATGGTGATCACGGTGGAGTCGCCCTCGCGCGCGATCCGGGCCACCTGGAGGCGGGCCTCGGTCCACGGGTAGACGCCCCGGTGCACGAACTCGACGTTCTGCCAGGTCAGCGGCTCGGGGCTGTCGGTGACGTAACCGGTCTCGGTCGCGGTGACCGTGCCAGGCAGCCCCGGTACGGCGGCACGGGACGCGCGGCGGCCGTTTACGTAGAGCTGGCGGATGTCGAGGCCGCCGACGTCGGCCAGCCACACCCCGTCGCGCACGCGCCAGCCGGCGATCTCCCGCCCGCCGCTGATGACGGCCTCCTCCTGCCCGGACGTGCCGTGGCCGGCCGCCTGGTAAACCGTCCCCGAGTCGGCCTCGCCCAGTTCGAACGGCCGATTCAGTACGTGGACACCGCCCCCGAGATGCACGACCGCTTTCCCACCCGCCTCGCGGGCCGCCGCCCGGGCGCGTTCGAGCGTCGCGAACGGCCGGTCCTCGGTGCCCGGCGCGGAGTCGTCACCGGACGGCGACACATAGATCTGGATCATGACAAACCGCCTCTGCCTCGTTTATGCCGTACACAGATTTGTACACCATAAACTAGACCCATGGACGACGGCGTCGAATTGTTGTGGCGGGAGCGCGGCGAGGAGAGCGCGCCGCGCGCCGGGCTGACCCTTGACCGGATCGTGCGCGCGGGCATCGAGCTGGCCGACGCCGAGGGTCTTGAGGGCCTGTCGATGCGCAAGGTGGCCGACCGGCTCGGCTTCACCACGATGTCGCTCTACCGCCACGTACCGGGCCGCGACCAGCTCGTCGCCCTCATGCGCGACGCCGTGATGAGCGAGCACGCACCGGAGGACCCGAGCGACCGTACGGACGAGCCACGAAGCGACCACCAGGACGCCGGCCCACAGGAAGACGGAAGCGACCAGAAGGGCGCGGACTGGCGCCCCCGACTCGAAGCCCTGGCCAGGCAGGGCTGGCGCCTCCGCCGCCGCCACCCATGGCTGGCCGAGGTGCGGGGCTCACGCAACATCCCCGGCCCGAACGCGGTCGCGACCTTCGAACGCATGCTGAGCACCCTCATCGGCACCCCGCTGCGCCCCCACGAGGTGATCGCCGCCGTCAACCTGATCGGCCGCTTCGTGGACGCCGAGGCCCTGAGCCTGGTCGAGCCCCTGCGCGAGGAGCGCCGCAGCGGCGTCTCCGAGGAGGAGTGGTGGGGCGCCCGCGACTCCCTGTACGAACGCCTGACCGCCTACCCCACGATCACCCGCCTGTGGGAGTCCGGCGGCTGGGACGACCCCGAGGACTCCTTCGAGTTCGGCCTGCGCCGCATCCTCGACGGCATCGAGGCCCTCATTCAAGAACGTGACGAAACCCGTGACGATTCATGTCGCGAATGCGGCAAACCGCTGGAGCCGGCCGCCACAGGCCGCCCCCGCGTCTACTGCTCGCGCGCCTGCCAGCAACGCGCGTACCGCACAAGAAAGAAGCCGTGACGGGCACAGAGGCCGCTCAGAGCGCCAGCACCCGCCGCACGGCGGCCATCAAAGCGTCCCGGTATCCCCCGCCGTACAACACCACGTGCACGAGCAGCGGATGGAGCTGATGCAGCGGCACCCGCTCCCGCCACCCGTCGGCAAGCGGCCACTCCTCCTGGTACGCCCCCAGCACCCGATCGAGATACGGCAGCCCGAACAGATCGAGCATCGCAAGGTCCGTCTCCCGATGCCCGCCATGGGCCGCCGGATCGATCAGCACGCCCTGCCCGCCGGACCACAGCACGTTCCCGCTCCACAGATCCCCGTGGATCCGCGCGGGCGGCTCGGCGGGCCCCGCCACCTCGGGCAGCCGCTCCACCGCCCGCTCGACCAGCGCGACGTCTGAGGCGGGCAGCCGCGCCTGCCGCAGGAACGGCAGCACCCGTCGCTCGCCGTAGAAGGCCGGCCAGTCGGGGGCGGCCGCGTTGTCCATCGGCAGCTCGGCGATGAACCCGGGCCACGGCGCGCCGAACTTCTGCGCCCCCGCGCGGTGCATCCTCGCCAGCGTCCGCCCGAACCGCTCGGCGGCCTCGGGGGTGGGCCGCTCCTCGCGTACCCAGGCCAGCACCAGCCGGTCCGGCTCCGCCTCGATGACCTCGGGCACCGCGGCGACCTCGCCGAGCCAGCGCAGCCCGGCGGCCTCCGACAGCAGCACCTCGGAGGCGGGACCGCTCTTGACGAACACCGCCCGCCCGTCGTCCAGCACGCCCCGCCGCAGCCGCCTGCCGTGCGAGGTGCCCAGCTCCTCAGTGAATCTCATCGGCGATGTGCTTGGCGACGCCCTCGGCGGCCGACTCGACCAGGTCGAGGACCTCTTCGAACCCTTCGCGGCCCCCGTAGTACGGATCCGGCACCTCGGCCCCCTCCGGCGCGGCCGGATCGAACGACCGGAACAACCGCACCTCGACCCCTTCGGGGGCGATCCGCTGCAGGTTGGACAGGTTGTCCCGGTCCATGGCGAGCACGAGGTCGTACCGGTCGAACCAGTCCCTGGTGAACTGCCTGGCCCGGTGCGAGGAGCCGTCGTAGCCGCGCAGGGAGAGGGTCTCCAGCGCCCGCTCGTCCATCGGGTCGCCCACGTGCCATCCTCCGGTGCCGGCGCTCTCGACGACGACCTGGCCGTCGAGACCCCGGTCGGCGAGCACCTTCCGCAGCACGACCTCGGCCATCGGCGACCGGCAGATGTTCCCCATGCACACCACGCATACGCGATACGTCATGCCTCCATTGTGGCCAGCCGGGCAAGTGCTCCGACCTGCGCCGTTCACGTACGGACCGCGCCGGATGAACCGGCCGCAGCGGGGCCGGTGCAGCACACCGACCCACAGCGTTCACTGTCCGTTCATCCGCTCTCGGGGGCCGAGTCACTTTCGCCGCCTAGCTTCATGCCCGACTAAGGACCAAGTGGGAGGAACCCAACCGTGAAGTATGCAGGCCGGCTCGCCGCCGTCGCCGTCGCCGGCGCGCTCTCGCTCGCTGCGTGCGGCACAGACAACAACAACCCCTCGGGCAGCACGACCTCCGCAAGCGCCGCCGCGCCCGCGGCGGACAACGGTCTGAGCGGCTCCATCAACGCCGCGGGCTCCTCGGCCCAGGCCAACGCGATCACCGAGTGGACGAAGAACTTCACGGCAGCGAACCCGGGGGTGACCCTGAACTACCAGCCCAGCGGCTCCGGCGCGGGCGTGCAGGCGTTCATCCAGGGCACGGTCGCCTTCGCCGGCTCCGACTCGGCGCTGAAGGACGACGAGCCGGCCCAGGCCGACGCCCGGTGCAAGACCGGCAAGGCCATCAACATCCCGATGGTCACCGGCCCGATCGCGGTTGTCTACAACCTCCCCGGCGTCGACGGCCTGCAGCTGTCGCCGAAGACGCTCGTCGGCATCTTCAACAGCAAGATCACCAAGTGGGACGACCCGGCCATCAAGGCCGAGAACCCGGACGCCCAGCTCCCGTCCACGCCCATCCAGGCGGTCCACCGCTCGGACGAGTCGGGCACCAGCGACAACTTCACCAAGTTCCTCAAGGCCACCGGTGACTGGCCGTACGAGCCGGCCAAGGCGTGGCCCGCCGAGGCGGGCGGCCAGGGCGCCAAGGGCTCCGACCAGATCGCCGCCAGCGTGAAGGACTCCGAGGGCGCGATCAGCTACGTCGAGCTCTCGTACGCCGAGAACTCCTCGCTGCAGAAAGCCAAGATCGCGAACGGCTCCGGCGAGTTCGTCGAGCTGACCCCGGAGAGCGCGGCCAAGACGGTCGAGACCGCCGAGATCAAGGGCACCGGCAACGACCTCGCGCTGTCCATCGACTACGCCACCAAGACCCCGGGCGCCTACCCGATCGTCCTGGTGACGTACGAGATCACCTGCGAGAAGGGCCTGCCCGCCGACCAGCAGAAGATCGTCAAGAGCTTCCTGACCTACACCGCCAGCGACGAGGGCCAGGCGGTGCTGAAGGAGCTGGGTTACGCCCCGCTCTCGGGCGACCTGCTCACCAAGGTCAGGACCGCCGTCGAGGCCATCTCCTGAGCGGCTCATGACGACGGACGTACGTACCCGTGAAGGCGGACCGGACACCAGCCGGTCCGCCTCGCGGCGCAGCATCGGTGAAGGTCCCTTCCGGTTCGTCTCCACGGCGGCGGGCGTCATCCTGCTGGCGATCATGGCGGCCATCGCCGTGTTCCTCATCAGCGAGGCGATCCCGGCGCTGCAGGCGAACAAGGCGAACTTCCTCACGGAGCTGACCTGGGACCCCAACGGGCAGCAGGTCTTCGGCATCGCCGCGCTGGCCTTCGGCACCCTGCTCAGCTCCGCGCTCGCGCTGGTCATCGCCACCCCGATCGCGGTCGGCGTGGCGCTGTTCATCTCGCACTACGCGCCCCGCAAGCTCGCCGCCCCGCTCGGCTACCTCATCGACCTGCTCGCCGCGGTGCCCAGCGTCGTCTACGGCCTGTGGGGCCTGGCGTTCCTGGTGCCGTTCATGCGGACGCCGTCGCAGTGGCTGAACGAGCACGTCGGCTGGTTCCCGCTGTTCGCCGGCGAGGGCGTGATCGGCGGCAAGACCATGCTCGCCGGCGGCATCGTGCTGGCCATCATGATCCTGCCGATCATCGCGGCCATCTCACGCGAGGTGTTCCTCCAGGCGCCCAAGATGAACGAGGAGGCGGCGCTCGCGCTCGGCGCGACCCGCTGGGAGATGATCAGGATGGCCGTGCTGCCGTTCGGCCGTCCGGGTGTCATCAGCGCCGCCATGCTCGGCCTCGGCCGCGCCATGGGCGAGACCATCGCGGTCGCGCTGATCTTCCCGGCCACCTTCGACATCACCTTCGAGATCCTCACCCCGCACGCCAACAGCATCGCCGCCAACATCGCCAACGGCTTCGGCGAGGCCACCGACATCGGCCGGGGCGCGCTGATCGCCTCCGGTCTGGTGCTGTTCCTCATCACGCTGCTGGTCAACATGGCCGCGCGACTGATCATCAACCGCCGCAAGGAGTACGCGAGGGCCGGCGCATGACCTCGATTCAACGCATCTCCACCGGCCGCCGCATCAAGGACCGGGTCGTTCAGGCCCTGGTCTATGTGGCGTTCGTGCTGGCCGTGGTGCCGCTGGTCTCGGTGCTGTGGCTGGTGGTCTCCAACGGCCTGGCCCGCTTCGACATGGAGTTCCTCACCCACTCCATGAACGGCATCGGCGCCAGGGACGCGGGCGGCGGCGCGTACCACGCCATCGTCGGCACCCTCGAACAGGTCCTGCTGGCCTCCGTCATCTCGGTGCCGATCGGCCTGTTCACCGCCATCTACCTCGTCGAGTACGGCGCGGGCGGCCGCCTGGCCCGGGCCATCAGCTTCTTCGTCGACGTCATGACCGGCATCCCGTCGGTCGTCGCCGGGCTGTTCATCCTCGCGTTCTGGATCCTCTTCCTCGGCTTCCCCTACTCCGGCTGGGCGGGCGCGCTCGCCCTGTCCATCCTGATGATGCCGACGGTCGTCAGGTCCGCCGAGGAGATGCTGCGGCTGGTGCCGAACGACCTGCGCGAGGCATCGTACGCGCTGGGCGTGCCCAAGTGGCGCACCATCGTCAAGGTCGTGCTGCCGACCGCGTTCACCGGCATCGTCACCGGCGTCATGCTGGCCGTGGCCCGCGTCGCCGGCGAGACGGCTCCGCTGCTGATGACGGTGTTCTTCACCAACTCCATCAACCACGACCCGTTCAACGGACCGCAGATGGGCCTCCCCCTCTTCGTGTTCGACCAGGCGGCCCGTCCGAACGACACCGCCATCGACCGGGCGTGGACCGGAGCCCTCACGCTGATCCTGATCGTCATGCTGCTGAACCTGGTGGCGCGCCTGATCGCCTGGTGGCGTGCGCCCGCCAAGGGCCGATAGGGGGTAATAACCACAATGTCCAAGCAGATCCAGGTTTCGGGCCTCGACGCGTACTACGGGTCGCACAAGGCGATCGAGGACGTGTCGATGACCATCGAGCCGCGGTCGATCACCGCGTTCATCGGCCCGTCCGGCTGCGGCAAGTCGACGTTCCTGCGCACGCTCAACCGCATGCACGAGGTCATCCCCGGCGCGCGCGTGGAGGGCAAGGTGCTGCTCGACGGCGAGGACCTGTACGCCCCGGACGTCGAGCCCGTCTCCGTGCGCCGCATGATCGGCATGGTCTTCCAGCGCCCGAACCCGTTCCCCACGATGTCGATCTACGAGAACGTCGCCGCCGGGCTCCGGCTCAACGGCGGCCGCATCAGCAAGTCCGAGATGGACGACATCGTCGAGGACTCGCTCAAGGGCGCCAACCTGTGGAACGAGGTCAAGGACCGCCTCAACAAGCCCGGCGCCGGCCTGTCCGGCGGCCAGCAGCAGCGCCTGTGCATCGCCCGCGCGATCGCCGTACGGCCCGAGGTCCTGCTGATGGACGAGCCCTGCTCCGCCCTCGATCCGATCTCCACGCTGGCCATCGAGGACCTCATGGCCAAGCTGAAGGACCAGTACACGATCGTCATCGTGACCCACAACATGCAGCAGGCCGCCCGGGTCAGCGACCGCACCGCCTTTTTCAACCTCGCCGAACAGGGCAAGCCCGGCAGGGTCATCGAGATGGACGAGACGTCGCGCATGTTCACCAACCCCTCACAGAAGGCCACCGAGGACTACATCACGGGGCGCTTCGGCTGATGACCCACCAGCAGGCGGCGCCCACGATGAACGGGGACACCAGGGCCAAGCCCGTACTGCTCATCGCCGACCCCGACGGCTCCGTGGTGGACGACGTCGCCACCGCCCTCGAACGCGAGGGCGTGGCCGTCACCGGGGCGCCCGACGGCGCCCAAGGGCTGCTGCAGGCCGGAGCGCTCCAGCCGGACGTGGTGCTCGTCGCGGCCACGCTGCCGGTCATCGACCCGGTCGAGTTCGTCCGCGCGGTACGGCTCGCGCGCTCGGTGCCCGTCCTGCTCGGCGTCGGTGAGGGGCACGCCGACCAGGCCGTACGCGCGCTCGCGGCCGGCGCCGCCGCCTGCGTGGCCCGGCCCTACCGGGTGCCGGAACTGCTGCCGTTCATCCAGGCCAGCTCCCCCGAGCCGCGCAAGGTCCTCACCGTCGGCGGCGTCGAGCTGGACGTCCACGCCTACCAGGTACGCGTCGGCGGCCGCGCCGTCCACCTGCCGCTGCGCGAGTTCGAGCTGCTGCAGTACCTCATGCGCAACGCCGACCGCACGGTCACCCGCGAGCAGATCATGCGCCACGTCTGGCACGCCGCCGCCAACACCTCGACGAACACCATCGCGGTGCACGTCAAACGGCTGCGGGCGCGCCTGGGCGACGAGGACGACCAGCTCATCCAGACCGTACGCGGCGTGGGCTACCGGCTGGTCACCCCGGGCAACTCCGAAAAGCCCGCATGACGCGCTCGGCCACGCCTTCGACGGTGGCGATGCCGTACTCCACCTGAGGGCTGCCCTCGCTCAGCACGGCCACGGCGAAGTCCCGCCCGTCACCTCTGACGAGGCCCACGCTGGCCGTGGCCCAGCGCCCGTTCGACACCCGGCGCAGCCAGCCGTTCTTCAGCGCCACCCGTTCACCGCGGCAGGCGGCGGCACTGATGCCCCAGTCCTGCCCGTCCACGACCGCGCCCATGAGCCTGCGCACCTGAGCGCGGTCCTGCCGCCTGAGCGGGCTCTTCTTCGCGACGAGGGCCGCCATGAGCCGTACCAGGTCGTCGACGGACGTCTGCGTGATCCCCCAGCAGTACAGGTCCACGCACCTGCCCGCCACTCCCCGGGTATGCCGCAGCCCGAACCTCCGCCCCGCCGCGTCGAACCCTCTCACCCCACCGATCCGCTCCCACAGCCGATCGGCCGCGTGGTTGTCGCTGTAGCGGATCATCCGATCGGCATCCCGCCGCACCGCCGCCGGCAGCTTCTTCCACGGCGTGCGCAACAGTAAGGCCATGAGAATCTGCACCTTGGCCACGCTGGCCGTGATCATCCGCTCCTCGGCGTGATAGGCGTAGGTTCGCCCGGACCCCAGCTCCTTCACCATCACCGCCACCCGCCCGGTCCGCCCCGCGAGATACCGATCCAGCCGCCGCGAGATCTCCTTGCCCGGCACCTCTCCCCTCGCCACGACCCGCTGCTGCTCCACCAGCAGTCGTCCGTCTTCCGGCCTCCGTAAGACCCCCCACCCGGCCGTGAGCAGCGGCACCCGCACGGTCAGCGACGCAACACGGCCCACCCGCGCACGTCCTTCAGGCGCCCGAGCCACCGCCTTGACATCCCCGGCGACGACCAGCGGCGAAATCAACGCGAGCAACCCCACGAACAGCCACGCCACCCTGCCCCAGGCCCCGACCATTCGAGCATTATCACGACATCCCCGACACCCCCGCCACCCCGCCCGAAGCCCCACTCCCGCCCCCGAAACCCAGCCCTCACCCGAAGACCGCCCCCGACAACTTCTCCCACCCAGCCACCCCAGGCTCTCAAGCACGCGACCCGCAACACCAGCCGACCCGTCCACCCCCAGCCCTCACACCCCGGCAAGCGCCCTCGCCCAAGTCCGGCACCAAAACCCACCACCCCGAACAGTCCATCCTGTAAGGCACACCCGAACACCACCGGCAGCAACGAACCCCCGACCCACCCGCGCTGACAAATGCACCCTGGAGCGCGCGAACAGGCCCAAGCAAGGTCGGCAACAGCCGAAAACCCACCCCACAGAAAACCCGACCGCACCCACACACTCTCAACGCACGAAACCCCACACACCCGCCACGAAAAGCCCCTCCAGGGAGAAAAACCCAGCCACTCAAAAAAGGGAGGGGCCACGACGCCCTAAAACGTCACATCCCCTCCCCCACACGAAGAAAGGGAGACACCCAAGGCACCAGAACCCCTCCCCACACCGAAGAAAAGCCCTGACACCACAACCGCTAGCACCCCCCACGCACCAAAAGAACCCCGACACCAAGAACACCGGCCCCGCACGCAAAAAGGGGGAGGCGCCCCGACACCCCAGACGCCGGAACCCCACCCCCACACACGCACACACAAAACACACACACAAAGAGAGAGGGGCTCCGACACCACAACAGATGCCAGAACCCCACCCCAACACACACAAAAAAGAGGGGCCTTGGTATCCGAAACCAGATACCAAGACCCCTCTCATCAAAGATTGTCCGGCGGTGACCTACTCTCCCACACCCTCCCGAGTGCAGTACCATCGGCGCTGAGAAGCTTAACTTCCGGGTT
The DNA here is from genome assembly GCF_040678535.1 of Nonomuraea sp. NPDC052634. Lineage (NCBI taxonomy): Bacteria > Bacillati > Actinomycetota > Actinomycetes > Streptosporangiales > Streptosporangiaceae > Nonomuraea > Nonomuraea sp. NPDC052634. Next base: position 746,969 of record NZ_JBFATY010000002.1, read on the forward strand.
CGGAATGTAACCGGGTGTTTCCTTCCCGCCATAACCGCCGTAACCCCACGAAACAGCACACCATTTGCTGTCTCAGAATTGCCTAGTGAACGCGAGCAAAAGCTTTGTGGTCAAGTCCTCGGCCTATTAGTACCGGTCAGCTCCACACGTTACCGCGCTTCCACCTCCGGCCTATCAACCCGGTCATCACCCGGGAGCCTTACCCCACAACGTGGGTGGGAGACCTCATCTCAAGGCGAGCTTCCCGCTTAGATGCCTTCAGCGGTTATCCCTTCCGAACGTAGCCAACCAGCCGTGCACCTGGCGGTACAACTGGCACACCAGAGGTTCGTCCGTCCCGGTCCTCTCGTACTAGGGACAGCCCCTTTCAAGTCTCCTACGCGCGCAGCGGATAGGGACCGAACTGTCTCGCGACGTTCTAAACCCAGCTCGCGTACCGCTTTAATGGGCGAACAGCCCAACCCTTGGGACCTACTCCAGCCCCAGGATGCGACGAGCCGACATCGAGGTGCCAAACCATCCCGTCGATATGGACTCTTGGGGAAGATCAGCCTGTTATCCCCGGGGTACCTTTTAGCCGTTGAGCGACACCGCTTCCACACGCCGATGCCGGATCACTAGTCCCAGCTTTCGCTCCTGCTCGACCCGTCAGTCTCACAGTCAAGCTCCCTTGTGCACTTACACTCAACACCTGATTGCCAACCAGGCTGAGGGAACCTTTGGGCGCCTCCGTTACCCTTTAGGAGGCAACCGCCCCAGTTAAACTACCCACCAGACACTGTCCCCGATCCGGATCACGGACCAGAGTTAGACGTTCAAAACGACCAGAGTGGTATTTCACCAACGACTCCACCCGAACTAGCGTCCGAGCTTCCCAGTCTCCCACCTATCCTACACAAGACGCTCCAAACGCCAATGTCAAGCTGTAGTGAAGGTCCCGGGGTCTTTCCGTCCTGCTGCGCGTAACGAGCATCTTTACTCGTAGTGCAATTTCGCCGGGTCTGCGGTTGAGACAGCGGGGAAGTCGTTACGCCATTCGTGCAGGTCGGAACTTACCCGACAAGGAATTTCGCTACCTTAGGATGGTTATAGTTACCACCGCCGTTTACCGGCGCTTAAGTTCTCACCTTCGCCAACTTACGTCAGCTAAGCGGTCCCCTTAACGTTCCGGCACCGGGCAGGCGTCAGTCCGTATACATCGTCTTACGACTTCGCACGGACCTGTGTTTTTAGTAAACAGTCGCTTCCCCCTGGCCACTGCGACCCCCACCAGCTCCCG
>NZ_JBFATY010000002.1:748344-750431 GCF_040678535.1 Nonomuraea sp. NPDC052634
GCCCTACATGCTTACCCCAGGACAACCATCGCCTGGGCTGGACTACCTTCCTGCGTCACCCCATCGTTTACCTACTACCCAATCAGGCCGAGCGTTCAGCCTCACCCCAATCCCGAAGGACCGAGGGACTTAAGGACTCTTAGTATCAAGGGGTTCAGTATGGGCGCGTTGAAGCGGGTACGGGAATATCAACCCGTTGTCCATCGACTACGCCTGTCGGCCTCGCCTTAGGTCCCGACTTACCCTGGGCGGATTAACCTGGCCCAGGAACCCTTGGTCATCCGGCGCGAGGGTTTCTCACCCTCGATTCGCTACTCATGCCTGCATTCTCACTCGCACAGCCTCCACAACTAGATCACTCTGCTGCTTCACCGGCTGCACGACGCTCCCCTACCCACCAACAGGCTCAGTGTCCTGTCAGTGCCACGACTTCGGCGGTGTGCTTGAGCCCCGCTACATTGTCGGCGCAGAATCACTTGACCAGTGAGCTATTACGCACTCTTTCAAGGATGGCTGCTTCTAAGCCAACCTCCTGGTTGTCTCTGCGACTCCACATCCTTTCCCACTTAGCACACGCTTAGGGGCCTTAGTCGGTGATCTGGGCTGTTTCCCTCTCGACTACGAACCTTATCGCCCGCAGTCTCACTGCCACGCTCTCACTTACCGGCATTCGGAGTTTGGCTGACGTCAGTAACCTTGTCGGGCCCATCGGCCATCCAGTGCTCTACCTCCGGCAAGAAACACGCAACGCTGCACCTAAATGCATTTCGGGGAGAACCAGCTATCACGGAGTTTGATTGGCCTTTCACCCCTACACACAGATCATCCCCCAGGTTTTCAACCCTGGTGGGTTCGGTCCTCCACCCAGTCTTACCTGAGCTTCAACCTGCCCATGCGTAGATCACCCCGCTTCGGGTCTACAGCATGCGACTCAAACGCCCTCTTCAGACTCGCTTTCGCTACGGCTCCCCCACACGGGTTAACCTCGCCACACACCATAACTCGCAGGCTCATTCTTCAAAAGGCACGCAGTCACATCACAGCTGAGCAAGCCCAGCTAAGCTCCTACGGCTTGTAGGCACACGGTTTCAGGTACTCTTTCACAACCCCTCACCGGGGCACTTTTCACCTTTCCCTCACGGTACTCGTGCACTATCGGTCACCAGGGAGTATTTAGGCTTACCAGGTGGTCCTGGCAGATTCACACAGGATTCCTCGAGCCCCGTGCTACTTGGGATCCCCTCCAACAGTCCATCCAATTTCGCCTACCCGGCTCTCACGGTCTACGGCGCCCCTTCCCAGAGGCTTCAGCTATCAGACGGATTTATCACTGCTCGTGGCTCCGGCAGAAGCCACCGGAAGGTCCCACAACCCCGAACATGCAACGCCTGCCGGCTATCACACACGCCCGGTTTAGCCTCATCCGCTTTCGCTCACCACTACTCACGGAATCACTATTGTTTTCTCTTCCTACGGGTACTGAGATGTTTCACTTCCCCGCGTTACCACCAACCGCCCTATACATTCAGGCGGAGGCAACACCACATGACTGGTGCTAGGTTTCCCCATTCGGACATCCCCGGATCAACGTCTGGTTGGCGACTCCCCGAGGCTTATCGCAGCCTCCCACGTCCTTCATCGGCTCCTGATGCCAAGGCATCCACCGTGTGCCCTAAAAAACTTGGCCACAAAGATGCTCGCGTCCACTATGCAAATCTCAAACAACAAACAGCGACTCCAGACCCCACCACACAAACCCGTGCAGTGTTCGCTGGCCCTGTCTCCAAGGAACCGGTCGCCCGTTTCCTCAGGACCCAACAGTGTGCCCAAGCTCCCCGAGCCCCCGCACGCCCGTTCCCACTCCCAACCATCCCTACAAGAGAGACCGCTGGGCGGTACTAGCACGCCGGCAACCCGGCAAACCTGAATAACCAGTGCTCCACTAGTGAGCTGTCACCCCACCACACGAACGGTGATGCAAGGTGAAAAGGCTCCTTAGAAAGGAGGTGATCCAGCCGCACCTTCCGGTACGGCTACCTTGTTACGACTTCGTCCCAATCGCCAGCCCCACCTTCGACCGCTCCCCC
>NZ_JBFATY010000003.1:0-333618 GCF_040678535.1 Nonomuraea sp. NPDC052634
GATCATCTGGATTCCACACACCCACATGATCACTGCGGTGGCCGTCTCACGTCTCAGCCTCGACCAGATCGAGATCTCGAAGTGCGGCTGGAGTACTAAGCCTCAACCGATCCCTGAGAAGTTGCCGAGCGTCGTAAAGTTTGCGTCGATGGGTTCAGTACACGTGGGGATGACGAATGCCGCAGATCTCGCCGCTGGTCGCCGGCGATCCCACCGAGCTGGGGTCCTTCCGGCTGTCAGGACGGATCGGTGAGGGCGGGCAGGGCATCGTCTACCTGGGGGTCAACGGCCAGGGCGAGCGGGCCGCGATCAAGCTGCTGCACGTCAAGTTCAGCGGTGACCAGATCGCGCGCTCGCGCTTTGCGAGGGAGCTGAAGGCGGCGCAGCGGGTCGCGTCGTTCTGCACGGCCCGGGTGATCGAGGCCGACCTCGACGGCGACACGCCGTACATCGCGAGCGAGTACATCGACGGCCGGCCGCTGCGCGAGATCGTCGAGACCGACGGGCCGCTCACCGGCACCGTGCTCGACCGGCTGGCCATCGGCACGGCCACCGCGCTGACCGCCATCCACCACGCCTCGATCATCCACCGCGACTTCAAGCCCGACAACGTGCTGATCGCCGCCGACGGGCCGCGCGTGGTCGACTTCGGCATCGCCCGGATCATCGACTCCACCGGCACGATCACCAGCCGCGCCATCGGCACGCCCGCCTACATGGCGCCCGAGCAGATCGCCGGCGACGACATCGGGCCGTACACCGACGTGTTCTCGTGGGGCGCGACCATCGCGTTCGCCGCCACCGGGAAGGTGGCCTTCGAGGGCAAGTCGATCGCGGTCGTGCTCAACCGCATACTCAACCACGAAGTCGACGTCACCATGATGGACGAGCCGCTGCGCAGCGTGGTGCGCTCGGCGCTGGCGAAGAACCCCGCCGACCGGCCGTCCGCCGACCAGATCCTGCTGCGGCTGCTCGGCCAGTCCTCCTCGGCCAAGGGTGCCTCGACGGCGGTGCTGACCAAGGGCGCCGAGGTGGCGAGCGACGACACCACGCCGTTCCTGCGGGTGTCGGCGAAGTCGATCACCGACCGTCCGGGCGCGACGGGCGCGACGGGCGCGACGGGCGCGACCGGGGCGACCGGGGCGACGGGGGCGCAGTCTTCGTCCGGCTCTTCCGTCGTGCCGGGCGCGCGCACCGGCTCCCAGGTCGCGCAGAGCGGCCGTACCGGTGGGCAGGCGGTGTCCGGCACCCATTCCGGCACGTCAGCGCCTCAGACCGGTGCCCAGGCCCCGCAGAGCGGCACGTCAGCGCCTCCGGCGGGTGCCCGGACACCTCAGACCGGGGTCCCCCATGGCGGCACGCCGGTGCCGCACAGCGGCCCGCACGCCGTCGCGCCCACGGGGCTTCCCACGGCTCCCACCGCGGCCTCCGGGATTCAGCATCCGCCGACCGGCCCCGGGCACACCGGTGGCGTGGCGCCGCCGGACGGAGGTGCGGTGCCGTACGGGCCGGTCGAGCCCGCCGCGCCCGCCCGGCGTCGGCGGGCCCGGCTGTGGATCGCGGTGGTCACGGTGCTCGTGCTGCTCGCCGCCGCGGCGCTCGCCCTGTTAGCGAACGGCTGGAACCCGCTGGCCTTCGGTGAGCAGACCGACCCGACGCCGCCGCGCAAGGGGTCAGGGGGGAAGACCAGATACACCTCGGTCGTGGACAAGGTGGCCGAGACCGGGAAGATCGTGATCGGTGTCAAGGGCGACCTTCCCGGTATCGGGCTGCAGAACGGCGACTCCTTCCAGGGCTTCGACGTCGATGTCGCCAAGCGCATCGCGGCGGAGCTGGGCGCGAGGCAGACGACGTTCGTCAGGGTCGGCCGCTTCGACCGCGCGTCCGCGCTGGCCGAGGGGCGGGTCGATCTCGTCGTGGCCACGTACTCGATCGACGACAGCGACACGCAGTTCGCCGGGCCGTACTACCTTGCGCACCAGGACGTCCTGGTGCGCAAGGGCGACATCGACGACATCGGCGACCTGAAGGGCAAGGCCATCTGCGCGCCCAACACCCCGTCGGTCGGCGTCGTCCAGGACCGCGTGCCGGTCAAGCCGGTCGCGGCCAGCGACTACGCCGCCTGCATGGACATGCTGCGCACCGGCCAGGTGGACGCGGTGCCCGGCGAGGACCTCATCCTGGCCGGGTTCGCGGCCCGCGAGAACATCCGCTACAAGGTCCTCGGACTCAAGCTCAGCAACGAGCGCTACGCGGTCGGCATCAAGAAGGGCGACGTCAAGACCTGCAAGGCCGTGTCCGGCATCATCGCCGACATGTACGCCAAGGGCGTCATCAAGCAGCTCCTGACCAGCTATTTCAGCAAGGTCGACTTCAACGAGGAGCTGAAGGTGCCCGCGATGGAAACCTGCTGATGACGAGCGGGTAACATCCCGAACGTCAATGAACCACGCAGCGAGTTAGGGGAAGGCCATGGCGTCGTCAGCCACTGAGCCCGTCAAGGTGACCGTTACCGGAGCCGCCGGCCAGATCGGCTACGCATTGCTGTTTCGCATCGCGTCCGGGCAGCTGCTCGGTGCCGACACGCCGGTGAAGCTGAGCCTGCTGGAGATCCCGGCGGCGGTGAAGGCTGCCGAGGGCACCGCGATGGAGCTGGACGACTGCGCGTTCCCGCTGCTGTCCGGCATCGAGATCACCGATGACCCCAATGTCGCCTTCGACGGTGCCAACATCGCACTGCTTGTCGGTGCCATGCCGCGTAAGGCCGGCATGGAGCGCGGCGACCTGCTCGGCGCCAACGGCGGCATCTTCGGCCCGCAGGGCAAGGCGATCAACGACCACGCCGCCGACGACATCAAGGTCCTGGTCGTGGGCAACCCGGCCAACACCAACGCGCTCATCGCCCAGCAGCACGCCCCCGACGTGCCGGCCGAGCGCTTCACCGCGATGACCCGCCTCGACCACAACCGCGCGATCTCGCAGCTCGCGGCCAAGCTCCAGGTGCCGGTCACCGAGATCAAGCACATGACGATCTGGGGCAACCACTCCGCGACGCAGTACCCCGACCTGTTCCACGCCGAGGTCGGCGGCAAGACCGCGGCCGAGCTGGTCGAGGAGGAGTGGCTGCGCGACACGTTCATCCCGACCGTGGCCAAGCGCGGCGCGGCCATCATCGAGGCGCGCGGCGCGTCCTCTGCCGCCTCCGCCGCCAACGCCGCGATCGACCACGTCTACGACTGGGTCCACGGCACCGAGTGGACCTCGGCCGCCGTGGTGTCCGACGGCTCCTACGGCGTGCCGGAGGGCCTCATCTCGTCCTTCCCGGTGCGCGCGGTGGACGGCCGTTACGAGATCATCCAGGGCCTGGAGATCGACGCCTTCTCCCGCGAGCGCATCGACGCCAGCGTGCGCGAGCTGGAGGAGGAGCGCCGGGCGGTCAAGGAGCTCGGCCTCATCTGAGCAGCGTCCGGTTTCATCTGCGGCACGCGCGCCTTCCGCCTCGGCGGGGGCGCGCGTTCGCGTTCGAGCCGGTCGCGTGCGTGCCGGTCATGAAGGGCCGGTCATGAAGGGCCGGTCATGTAGGGCTCGCCTCGACGCACGGCACCGTGCCGGCGGCCGGTACGGGCTCCGGCGTGGCGATGACCACGCCGGCGGCGGTCAGGAGGCTGCCCACCACGACGAGGGCGACGAAGAGCACCCTCGTGACCCTTGGTGAAAAGCTCCTCACATTTCGGTATCACAGCACAGATCGCCCCCGCGAGGGGTCATTTCCGAGAAAGCGCTCCCCAGGCGTCGGCGACGATGTCGCGCAGCGCCGCCCGCTCGGCCTTCCACCCCAGCTCACGCTGGATTTTCGCGGACGATGCCACCAGCACGGCCGGGTCGCCGGGCCGCCGCTCGCCCACCACCGCGGGGATCTCGTGGCCGGTGACCTCGCGGCAGACGTCGATGACCTCCTGCACGGAGAAGCCGGTGCCGTTGCCCAGGTTGTAGATCTCGTGCCGGCCGGGCGTGACCGCGTCAAGCGCCAGCAGGTGGGCCCTGGCCAGGTCGGCGACGTGGATGTAGTCGCGGATGCAGGTGCCGTCGGGCGTGGGGTAGTCGGTGCCGAACACGCTCACCGACTCCCGCTCGCCGGTCGCGACCTTGAGCACGTTGGGGATGAGGTGGGTCTCGACCGCGTGCCGCTCGCGGTAGCGGCCGTAGGCGCCGGCCACGTTGAAGTAGCGCAGGCTCACCGCGCCCAGGCCGCGCTGCTCGGCGTACGCGGTGAGCGCGCTGTCCACGGCCAGCTTCGTCGCGCCGTACGGGTTGGTGGGCCGCGTGGGATCGGTCTCCTCGATGGGCGTGCGCTCGGGCTCGCCGTACGTGGCCGCCGTCGAGGAGAACACGATCCGGTGCACGTCGTGCTCCCGCATGGCGTCGAGCAGCGCCAGCGTGCCGCCCAGGTTGTTGGCCCAGTAGCGCTCGGGCTGCTGCACCGACTCGCCGACCAGCGACTTGGCGGCGAAGTGCAGCACCGCGTCAACGCCGTCGAGCGCCTGCCCGGCCTCGGCGATGTCGGCGCGGACGAACCGGGCGCCCTCGGGCACCGCGTCCTCGTGCCCGGTGGACAGGTCGTCGAGCACGGTCACCTCGTGCCCGGCCTCGATGAGCTGGGCCGCGACGACGCTGCCGATGTATCCGGCCCCTCCGGTGACCAGTAGCCTCATGTGTACCCCTGTGGAAATATGTTTGATTTTGTAAGGCTCGCGGTTCAGCATACGCCGGAAAGGCGGCGAGTACGCTGCCAACCACCATGTTTGACACCGTCGCGGCCAACATCGCCCTGGTCCTGCTCTTCATCCTGATCGGGGGCTTCTTCGCCGCCGCCGAGATCGCCATGGTGTCCCTGCGCGACAGCCAGGTCCGCAAGCTCTCCCAGCAGGGCAAGCGCGGTGAGCGGGTGGCCAAGCTGGCGCAGGACCCCAACAGGTTCCTGTCGGCCGTGCAGATCGGGGTGACCGTGGCCACCATGCTGTCGGCCGCGTTCGGTGCCGACCGGCTCGCCGCGCAGTTCGCGCCCGTCCTGGTGGGCTGGGGGGTGCCGGAGGCCGTGGCGGAGGTGCTTGCGCTGGTGCTGGTGACGCTGGCGATCTCGTACGTCTCCCTGGTCCTCGGCGAGCTGGCCCCCAAGCGCCTCGCGCTGCAGCGCACCGAGGGGCTCTCGCTCTTCGTCGCCCCGTTCCTCGACCGCATCGCCTCGCTGTCGCGCCCGGTCATCTGGATGCTGTCGAAGTCCACCGACCTCGTGGTCCGGCTGCTCGGCGGCAACCCGGCGGCCGACAGGGAGGAGGTCACCACCGAGGAGCTGCGCGACATGGTGGTGGGACACACCGACCTCACCGCCGACGAGCGCAAGCTCATCGTCGAGGTCTTCGCCGCCGGCAAACGGCAGCTCAGGGAGGTGATGCTGCCGCGTACGGAGGTGGAGTTCATGGACGCCGACACGCCGCTGAACGAGGCCGCCCGCCTGGCCGCGACGCTGCCGCACTCCCGGTTCCCCGTCTACCGCGAGTCGTACGACGAGGTGGTGGGCTTCGTCCACGTACGCGATCTGCTGGATCCCGGGCTGATCGGGCGCACCGAGCCGATCAGCGCCGTGGTGCCGATCAGGCCGGTCAAGTTCGTGCCCGCGTCCAAGCGCCTGCTCACCACGCTCAACGAGATGCGCGACGAGGGCCAGCACCTCGCGATCGTGGTGGACGAGTACGGCGGCACGGCCGGCATCGTCACCATGGAGGACCTGGTCGAGGAGCTGATCGGCGACATCAGGGACGAGTACGACATCGAGGAGGAGGTCGTCGTCCTGCCCGCCGGTGAGATCGAGATCGACGGCCTGACGAACCTCAACGACTTCGCCACCGAGACCGGCATCCGCCTGCCGGACGGCCCGTACGAGACGCTGGCCGGCTTCGTCATGGCCATGCTCGGCCACATGCCGGAGATTGGGGAGCGCGTGGAGTTCTCCGGCTTTGAGCTGATCGTGACCGAGCTCGACGGCCGCAGGATCGCTCGCGTCAGAGTGAAACGCCGACCGCCCGCCGAGTCGGCACCCGAGCAGGATTCCTGACACAATTGCCTGCTATGGCCAGACCTCGTGTACTCTCCGGCATCCAGCCCACAGCGGACTCATTCCACCTGGGCAACTACCTGGGTGCTCTCCGTCAGTGGGTCACGTTGCAGGAGACCCACGACGCGTTCTACTGCGTGGTCGATCTCCACGCGATCACGGTGCCGACCGAGCCCGCCGCGCTGCGCCGCCGCACCCGCGTGGCCGCCGCCCAGCTCTTCGCCGCCGGTCTCGACCCCGAGCAGTCCACGGTTTTCGTGCAGTCGCACGTACGCGAGCACACCGAGCTGGCGTGGATCCTGATCTGCCTCACCGGCATGGGCGAGGCCGGCAGGATGACGCAGTTCAAGGACAAGGCGGCCAAGTTCGGCGAGAGCGCGGCCAGCGTGGGTCTGTTCACCTACCCGATCCTGCAGGCCGCCGACATCCTGCTCTACCAGGCCGACCGGGTGCCGGTGGGCGCCGACCAGAAGCAGCACCTCGAGCTGACCCGCGACCTCGCGCAGCGCTTCAACCACCGCTTCGGCGAGACGTTCACGCTGCCCGAGCCGCACATCCTGAAGGAGGTCGAGAAGATCACCGACCTCCAGGACCCGACCTCGAAGATGTCGAAGTCGTCCTCCAGCCCCGCGGGCATCCTCGACGTGCTGGAGCAGCCGGGACCGCTGCGCAAGAAGGTCATGCGCGCGGTCACCGACACCGGCTCCGAGGTGCTCTTCGACGAGGAGAACAAGCCGGGCATCTCCAACCTGCTGCGCATCCAGTCCGCGCTGACCGGCACGCCCATCCCCGAGCTGGTGGCCCGCTACGAGGGCCAGGGCTACGGCACGTTCAAGAAGGACGTCGCCGAGGCGGTGGTCGAGACGTTCACGCCGATCAGGGAGCGCACGGAGAAGCTGCTCGCCGACGAGAAGGAGCTCGACCGGCTGCTCGCGATCGGCGCCGAGCGCGCGTCGGCGGTGGCCAAGCAGACCATGGAGCAGGTGCGCGACCGCGTCGGCTTCCTGGTCTGACAGTCCTGCCCTGACAGACTGCTCTGCGGTTTCGATGGCCCGGCCCGCTTGAGACGCGGCCGGGCCCTCGGTCAAACGCGCGGGCGCTCGCTGTCGCGGCGGGCCCCTTCGAGACGGGCCCCTTCGAGACGGGCGCCGTCATGGCGGGTGCTGTCAGGACGGGTGCTGTCGTGCCGGACGGCCCGGTGCAGGCGCAGGATGGCGCGCAGGGCGGCCAGGCTGGGCCTGCGCAGGCGGGTCTGGTCGCGAGTGGCGGTCCAGCCCGAGCGGTCGCGTTCGAACGACCATCCAGGAAACTCCCGCGCGGCCTCCTGGAGCAGGTGGTCCATGACGAAATCGGCACTCGGCGCTCTGGTCATGGGACGCAGCGTGGCATCTCGGCGGCTGACGGTGACGAACTCGGGGTAAAGATCTCCGCGTTCGCAGGGCCCGAACTGAGAGTTCGGGCCGGCCGGTCGATCCGGCGGGGTTCGCGGGGGTTCAGACGGTGATGTCGTGCCGCTCGGCCAGGTGGCGCACCTCGGGAGCCCATGACGGGCGGGCCCGCCGCGCCAGCGACCTGACCATCTCCCGCAGCAACAGCTTGTGATCGAGCTCCTCGGGGCTCTCCCGCTCGATGCGCAGCAGGTGGAGCAGGCTGGCCGCGTCGTCGCCGAGGTCCTCGCAGGCGCGCGCGACCTGGGCGAGGTGGGCGGTGCGCCGCTCGATGGACGGCGTGCGGCGCAGGTCGATGTCGTCGGCGATGCGCAGCACGTTCTCGGGGCGGCCGACGTCGTTCTCGATGCTGGCCATGTGGATGGCGACGTTCGTGGGGCCGAAGAAGGCGAGGTCGTAGCAGTCGGAGGAGTCGTCCACGCGCTCGGCCAGCCGGGCGGCGGTGCCGCGCAGGCGCTCCTTGGCGGCCTCGTCGTCGCCCCTGCGGGCCTCGCCGATGGCGGCGAGCAGGTGGAGCGCGCCCAGCGCCTTCAGGTGCCGCTCGTCGCCGTCGGGGACGTGCGGTTCGAGGAGTTCGAGCCCGCGCCTGGCCACGTCGTAGGCGATCTGGTGCATGTCGTCCGACAGCATCGACTGGCCGAGGCTCCAGTACGCCCACGCGGTCATCAGCGGGTCCTCCGACTCCTCGGCGAAGCGCATGGCCCGGTCGGCGGCGAGGTGCGCGAGATCCACCCTGCGCAGGTGCTTGAGCACGCCCCTGGCCAGCAGGTACGCGTCCGTCGCCGCCGCGCAGGCCCGCGGCGTGCGCTCCAGCGCCACGCTCTCGGCGTCGGTGACCAGCGACGGCAGCGCGGACATGAGGATCGAGTAGCGGCGCGTGGAGGTGAACCAGGCGTTGCGCGCGGCGGCCACCCGTTCTGAGAGCTGCTCGGCGTCGGGCGGCTCGATGTCGGGCCGCTGCGAGCGGCTGGTGAACAGGGCCCGCTCGATGTCGCCGATCTGCGGCCTGCTGGGCTCGTGCGAGTCGCGCGGCGCCTCGCCGAGCAGCACCGCCGTACGGACGCCGAGCACCTTGGCGATCTCTCTGAGCAGGGGGAGCGACGGGGTGCGCTTGCCGTGCTCGATCAGCTCGATGTGCCTGGGAGTGCAGCCGGACTGCGTCGCCAGCGCGGTGGTGCTCATTCCCCTTCGCTCGCGCTGGAGCCTGACCATGTGCCCGGTGCTGATTTCGGCCATGGGCGTGACGCCTCCTGGGTCGGTCGGAACACAGCACAGGCTAGGGCGCGCGAAGTCCGCACGTCCTGGTTTCCGCCCTGCTCAGAGCACATATGACGGGCGCGGAAACGTGTGAAACGCTCGCGTTCTCCGGTCGGCGGTGGCGGTCGCGGGGCGTGCCGTGCAGCCTGCTGGGCAGGTGCTTCACCACGAGGTGGCGGCGGCCGTCGCCGCCCTGGCGGACAGCGCCCGCGCGGTGGTCGGATGATCACCGCCCCGGGCCCGGGGTAAGAGGGTGTGATGGCGAGTCTGGCGGAGCGCGTGGCGGCGGCGAAGGCGTGGGGACGCGGCAGGCTGACCGACTGGCGGGTGCGCAGGCCCGCGCTCGACCACCTCATCAGGGCCGTGCACCGCTACCAGCTCCAGTCGGGCGACCGGCTGGCGGGCGCGGTGACGTACTTCGCGTTCCTGTCGTTCTTCCCGCTGGTGGCGCTCTCGTACGCGGTGCTCGGCTACGTGGTGGCGGCCAGCGAGACCGCCAAGGCGGCCCTGACCAAGGCCATCGAGGAGCGCCTTCCCGGCATCTCCAGCCAGCTCGACCTGGCCGCCATCGCCACGGCCAAGGAGACCGCCGGCATCATCGGCCTGCTCGGCCTGCTCTACGCCGGACTCGGCGCCATGGACGCGCTGCGCGGCGCGCTGCGCGAGATGTACATGACCACCGTGCCGCCGCTCGGCTTCTTCCTCGGCAAGCTGCGCGACCTGGCCTCGCTGCTGCTGATCGGGGTGACGGCGATCTCGTCCGTGCTGGTCGCCGGGTTCGCCACCACGGCCACGACCAACGTCATACGCCTGCTGTTCGGCTCCGAGTCCGAGCTCGCCGCCTTCGGCCTCCGCACGGCGGCGGTGGGGGCCGGCGTGGGCGCCGACTGGCTGCTGTTCGTGATCCTGCTGGGCTGGGTGGCGCGTACGGACCAGCCGTTCCGCGTGATCGCCAAGGGGGCGCTGCTCGGCGCTATCGGGTTCGGGGTGCTCAAGCAGATCGCGACGCTGCTGCTCGCGAACACGCTGGGCAACTCCGCGCTGTACGGCGTCTTCGCCGTCATCGTGGGCCTGCTGGTCTGGATCAACTTCTCGGCCAGGCTCGTGCTGTTCGTGGCCGCGTGGACGGCTACGGCGGGCTTCGGCCCGCCACCCGCCCCCTCCCCGATCCCCGCCGCCGAGCAGACGAGTCGGGCCAGGGAGGAGGCGCGGGAAGCCGAGCAGGCGGCCCTGGGGAGGGTGGAGCGGGAGCGCGCGTCAGAGACCTGAACGTGAGCGCTTGCGGCGGATGCCGAAGCCCAGCCAGAGCAGCCCGAACAGCAGCCCGCCGCCGATCACGATCGAGCCGACCATTCTGGTGGAGTCGGTCTGCTTGGAGGCGGCGGTGTCGAGCAGCGGCGGCTGCGCGGCCGGCGTGACGGACGCGGCGCCCGACGGTGCCGCCGACGGCGTGGCCTTGGCGGCCTGCGGCCCGGCGAGCGCGTTCGCGGGCAGCGGGTCCACCAGCTTGCCGACCGGGGTGGCCTTACCGCGTACGGCGAAGCCCCAGTCCAGCAGCTTGGCCACCTCGTCCCAGAAGAAGCCCTCGTGCCGCATGATGCTCACCACGATCGTGTGGCCGCCCCGGGTGGCCGCGCCGACGAAGCTCGCCCGTGCCTTCGACGTCCAGCCGTTCTTGACGCCGATCATGCCGTCGTAGCGCCACAGCAGCTTGTTGTGGTTGCTGATCTCGTAATAACCCTTGGGCGCCGGGAACTTGGCGGTCTTGGTGCTGATGTAGCGGCGGAAGTCGGGGTTGGCCAGGCCCGCGCGGGCGATCAGCGCGAGGTCGTAGGCCGAGCTGCTCTGCCCCTTCTCGTCCAGCCCGCTGGGCGTCTTGGCCACCGTGTCGTACGCCTGCAGGCGCTTGGCCTCGGCGTTCATGTCGGCCATGGTCTTGGCCACGCCGCCGTTCGTCTCCGCCAGCGCCATGGCGGCGTCGTTGCCCGACGCCATCATCAGCGCCCTGAACAGGTCCTCGACCTTGTACGTCGCCTTCGGCGACAGGCCGACCGCGCTGCCCTCCTGGTTGCAGGCGTTCCTGCTGGGCCGGATCTTGCGGTTCTTGTCCAGCTTGGGGATCAGCGTGAGCGCGGTCAGCGTCTTGAGCGTGCTGGCCGGCAGGTAGCGCCCGTGGGCGTCCTTGGCCGCGAGCACGTCGCCCGTGTCGGCGTCCGCGATGACGTACGAAGTAGCCTTGCTTTTGGGCGGCTTCTTGACGCCTGCGGGGGCGACCAGGCCGCGGCTGCCCAGCGCCTCGCCGCCGATCGGCGTCGTCGGTTCCGCGTGCGCGGTCCCGCCGGTGAGCGCGACCGAGGCGATGAGTGCCGTGACCGGCACGAGTTTCGTCCACATGGCGGGTCTCAGCGTAGCTCCGTGTTAGTGCACATGTGGCGACACATCCCCCGAAGATCCACGTTCGATGCTAGAGAGGCACATGTGTCACGAAAGATCGCCGGATTCCTCATCATCCTAGGCGCATTCATGATCTTCGAGTGGGTGAACCTCGGGTTTAACTTGGCCGACGGCCACCCCACCGCCTTCTACGTGGTGCACGGGGTACTGATCGTGGTGAACGTCGTGCTCGGCGTCGTCCTCGGGGTGATCGGCTGGCGCGCGTGGCGCGGCTCGGGAGAGGTCAGAGGCCGCACAGGAGACGGCGGGTGAGCGCGTGCAGCTCGTCGGCCTCCTCGCGGGAGTCGCCGATCGAGGTGAAGCCCAGCTTGCCGTGCTCGGGCAGCGCCCCGAGCAGATGGAACACATTTCCGGTACGCCGCTGGGCGTCGAAGCCGATGCCCAGCCGTTCGGCGGTCCGCATCACCTCACCCGGCGTGCGGCCGCGCAGGCAGACCGACGAGCAGTTGTCGGTCGCGGTGTAGTACTTGGGCTGGTCACCGGCCATGAGGTGGCCGGTGTCCGGGTCGTACGTGGCGCCGGTCGTCAGCACGGCGGCCCCGTACGGGTGCGTGGTGCCGCCGATGCGCAGGTTGATCTCGCACAGCAGCGCCGCGTACCCGGCGTCGCCCTTGAGCGCGAAGAAGTCCATGCCGAACAGCCCCACCACGCCGCGCTCGGCGAGCACCTGCGCGATGCGGGAGGCGGACGCGCCCACCTCGGCGCGGTACTCCGGCGCGGCGGGGAACGTGCAGCCCTGGTAGACGTGCCCGTTGGGGCCGCCGAGCACCTGGTCGTGGGTGGCCAGCACCCGGGCCTGACCGCCGGGCGTGATGCCGGCCAGCGCGCTGGGGTAGTACATCGGCCGGTGCTCGATGAACTCCTCCACCACCGCGCCCCGCTCCCGGATCTTCGCGGTGAAGCTCTCCCAGTCCTCGCCGTCGGCCGAGAAGCTGATCAGCGACCGGTCGGACCTCGTGACGATGGCGTTGCCCAGCCCCGAGTAGCCGTCGTTGAGCTTGACGATCACCCGCTCGCCCGGCAGGGCCTCGATCGCCTCCTCGATCTGCGAGACCGTCCGCACGTCGCCGAAGCCGCGGGCCATCGGCACCCCCGCCTCGTGGCCCACCTCTCTGGCGCCGCTCTTGGAGCCGTAGTAGGAGAGCGCCGTGGCGGGTCCGTAAAGGGGCACGCCGAGCAGCGAGGCCAGCTCCTCCTCCAGCTCGCTCAGCACGAACGGCACCAGCCAAGCGTCCCCGTCGATCGCCGCGCGCAGCTGCTCGATCACGTCGGGACGGTCGAGCACGCCCCTGGTCAACGGCTGGGACCAGGGATCGTCGAGGGTGATCAGCGTCAGACGCTTGGCCGCGTCATCCGGATCGGGCAGGAAGCCGAAGTAGTAGTCGATGATGTCGGGATCGACGGGTGCGGAGGACAGATAGACCACTTTGACCCCGGGCTCCCGGAGCGTCAGCAGCAGGAACAGCAGGCGCTCCTCGTAGGACCTGGCCGCCGTGATCCGGCGGAGCTCGTCCTGCGGAAGGGAGAGCGAGGGTACGACCACCAGGGTCCCCTCGCCCGGCTCGAAGATGCTCAACCCGGCATACTTCTCCCCGAACGGGATTTTAGTGATCATATAGCGAGTGAAACACGCAATCCTCCCAAAAGCAGCAACCGCCGAAGACTGATGACCATGACGGAAGGTGACAGGATTCGTAATCGCTGACCACGTTTGAACTGGCAGCATCGGGTCACGATCTACTGATCCCTTGTGACTATTTCAGGATCAGTCGCCTCCGTACGGAACGTGACAACCTGCGATTTCGGACGTGCTCCAAGCCAACTTTTGGGGAGTCTGTCGGTCCGGAGTCACGTGAGGGCGATAAAGTCGAAGCTATCGCCATCAGGCTTCACGGCCGACCGCCGTGTTCCTGGCTGCGGCTACGGCTGCTCGCGAACATGCAACGCGGGGCCGTGCGCCTGACGATGTGACGCCGACTTTTGGGCGGGGCGATCTTGTGACCGCCGCACCCGGCCGCTGTTCAACCAGGTGGTGGCCGCCGCGGCGATGGAGAGGTTCTTTTGGAGCGCATGAAGCCATGCATCGCCTAGCACTTTCCGGGCAGTGCATGGCATAGGACGGGACGGTGACATATGCGGGGACGTGAGCTTCGAGGAGAGCTCGACGCGTTCCTGGCGGAGACCGAGCAGGATCTCGTGGCATTCCGCCGCGACCTCCACATGCACCCGGAGCTGGCCTTCGCCGAATATCGCACGACGCAGCGGATCGCCGAGCGGCTCACCGCCGCCGGGCTCAAGCCCTCCGTACTTCCCAAGGGCAGCGGGCTGATCTGCGACGTCGGCAGCGGCGACGGTCCCACCATCGCCCTGCGCGCCGATATCGACGCCCTGCCCCTGCAGGACGAGAAGGACGTGCCCTACCGCTCCACCGTGGCCGGCGCCTGCCACGCCTGCGGCCACGACGTGCACACCACCGTCCTGCTCGGCACCTCGCTCTTCCTGGCCCAGCAGGCCGCCGCCGGGTTGCTGCCCGGCCGCGTACGCCTGATCTTCCAGCCCGCCGAGGAGCTGCCCGGCGGCGCGCTCGAAGTCATGGCCCACGGCGGCATCAGCGGCGTCGACCGCATCTTCGGTCTCCACTGCGACCCGCGCGTCGACGCCGGTCAGCTCGGCATCAGGACCGGCCCCATCACCTCCGCCTGCGACAAGATCGCCGTGCGCGTGTCCGGGCCCGGCGGCCACACCGCCCGCCCGCACCTGACCGCCGACCTCGTCTTCGCGCTGGCCAAGATCCTCACCGAGCTGCCCGCCGCGCTGTCGCGTCGCGTCGACCCGCGCTCCTCGCTCAGCCTCGTCTGGGGCAAGGTCGTCGCCGGGTCCGCGGCCAACGCCATCCCCGACGACGGCGTGGCCGAGGGCACCGTACGATGCCTCGACGAGGACGCCTGGCACGCCGCGCCCGACCTGATCAAGTCGCTGCTGGAGTCCGTCGCCGGGGCCTACGGCGTTGAGGCCACGCTCGACTACACCCGCGGTGTGCCGCCCGTGGTCAACGACGAGCTCAGCGTCGAGATGATGTCCGCCGCGGCCGAGCAGGCCCTGGGCTCCGGCGCCGTCGTCCCGACCCAGCAGTCGCTCGGCGGCGAGGACTTCGGCTGGTACCTCGAGTCGATCCCCGGCGCCTTCGCCCGCCTCGGCACCCGCTCGCCCGGCGGGGTGACGTACGACATCCACCAGGGGACCTTCGACGTGGACGAGAAGGCGATCGCCGCCGGGGTGCGCGTGATGGCCACCACGGCGCTGACCTCGCTGTGGGAGGTCGGCCCGATCGACTCCATCACCAACGCCATGGCCTGACCCGGGCTCGGCCTTGTGCACGGGGGCGCTGACCTCCCGCCGTCGTGAGGACCCTCGCCGCATTTCGGCGAGGGTCCTTTCGCTTGCAGGGGGACGTCGCACTCCGGGACGCGCCGAGCCCTCGCCGGGGTCCCCGCCCGGCCTCTGACCTCGAAGGGGGCTTCGCCGCACTTCTGCGAGGTCCCCGGCTCAACCCTCAAAAAGGGCCTCGCCGTGGTGCGGCGGGGTCCGTGCTTCGACTTCCGAAGGGCGTTGCCGTGGTGCGGCGGGGTCCGTGCTTCGACTTCCGAAGGGCGTTGCCGTGGTGCGGCGGGGTCCGTGCCCCGACCTCCGAAGGGCCTCGCCGGAGTTGTGGCGGGGTTTGCGGTCCGACCTCCGAGTGACCTTGCCGTGGTGCGGCGGGGTCTTTGGTGCGGAGGGAGGGTGTCGCGCTCGCGCCGTGTGCGAGGGGCTTCGGCGCACGTCGGCGCGGGGCCTTCTGGCGCGGGGCCGTCTGGCGCGGGGCGCGCTGCGGCGCCCGTTCGGCTGCGCAGGTTCCCGCTGTGCTGCGGGCCTCGCCCGGCATCGTTGCACGCCGCCGGAGGGCCCCTCTCCAACCCCCAGAAGGGACCTCGCCGTAGTTCGGTGAGGTCCCTTCGGTGCGGAGGGAGAGGGCTACGGGAGGCGGCCGAGGGTTACGGGGAGGTTGAGGGTGGAGCGGGACGGGGAGACGGTGATCTTGGTGCCCGGCGGATAGCGGAGGGTGTAGTCGTAGTCGGTCGAGATGATGACCAGGCCCAGGCGGTGACCCTTCTTGAAGAGGTAGTCCGTGGGCTGGAAGTCCCAGGTGAAGTCGTACTCCTTGCCGGGCCGCAGCGGCTCGGTACGGTCGGCGCGGTGGCGGTTGCGGACGTCGAGCCAGCCCCGCGTCACGATCTTGTACGGCGTGCTCGCCGTCCCGAGGTTCCGCAGCACGGTGCAGCCGGTGTCACCGGGCACCCCCTGGCCGTAGCAGTACTGCTCGCCCGTCGAGACGAGGGTGCCGTTCGGGCGGACGTCGGTGCCGTAGTCCACGAGCAGCGCCGTCAGGTACGGCGAGGCACCGTCCCTGAAGGACGCGCGCACCTTCACGGTCGGCGTACCGGAGATCCGGACGTCGGTCGGCAGCGCGGGGGTGGTGTAGGCGAGCCGGTTCGGGTCGCGGCCGGTGGCCTCGACGAGCTGCTCGGCTGTCCTGACCTTCTGATCCACGAACGTCTCCTTGCGCGCACCGGGCCGGGGCAGCAGCCCGAGGGAGGAGCCGGGCCCGGGGCGCAGGGGCACGGTGACGGTGCCGGGCAGCGGCCACGAGCGGTGCCGCTCCCACTGGCCGGCCGCGATCTCGACGTCGGCCTGCGGCTCGCGCATGATGCCGGAGTCGATGCCGTGCAGCCAGTGGTCGAACCAGCCGTGGAGCTGGCGCAGCCATTCGGCGGTGCGGAAGTTGAACGGGCTCATGTGGGTGCCCTGGTGCAGCCAGATCTTGCGCGGCACCCGCTGCTTGGCCAGCGCGTACCACCACTGGGCGAACTGCTTGGTCTTGACGTTCCAGTCGTTGAGCCCGTGCACGACGAAGACGCTGGCCTTCACCTTGCGCACGTCGTTGAGGTAGTTGCGGGCGTCCCAGAAGGGGCTGTAGTCGCCGGTGATCCGGTCCTGCTTGGCGGCGATCTCGTCGATGACGGCGCCGCACGCCTCCTGACCGTTCTCCCTGGTCAGTACGTACTTGGCGAGCACGTCGAGGTCCTCGCCCTGGAAGCCGCCGGGTGCGAGGACGCCGCCGTTGGCGCGGTAGTAGTCGTACCAGCTGGAGATGGCGGCGATCGGGACGATCGTCTCGAGCCCTTCGACGCCGGTGGCGGCGACGGCGTTGGGCAGGGTGCCGTTGTACGAGACGCCGATCATGCCGACCTTGCCGGTGGACCAGGTGGCGTGGACGGGGTCGCCGTCGGCGTCGAACCCCTTGGCGCGGCCGTTGAGCCAGTCGATGGCGGCCTTGGGGCCTGCGGTCTCGTTGCGGTCGCCGGAGGTGGGGCAGCCGGTGGCGCGGGCGCTGCCGACGTTCTCGACGAGGGCGATGGCGTAGCCGCGGGGCAGGAAGTAGTTGTCGTAGTAGCCGTCGAAGGGCCCGGCGTCCTGGCGGGACTTGAGCGTCATCAGCGCGGGCAGCGGGTTGCCGTGCTCGTCGACGTCCACGGGGTGGTTGGCGACGTCGTTGCCGGGCGCGTAGTACGGGCTCGCCTCCATGATGACCGGGACCTTGAGTCCCTGCTCGGTCTCCTTGGGGCGCAGGATGTCGACGGCGACCCGGTCAGGCTTGCCGTCGTTGTCGCTGTCGGTGCCCTCGACCTCGACGAACACCGTCTGCCTGACGGCGTCCGCCCGGGAGAAGACGGGCTGCGTCGCGTTGTTCTCGACCTTGATGGCGGGGGTGTCGGCCGAGGCGGGCGCGGTGCCGGTGAGATTGGTCACGAGTAACGCGGCCAGCGGCACGGCGAGCCTCCAGCGGGCCTTGCGAGGATGCATGCGGGCTCCGATGAGAGTGTTCGACCTTCGCTGGGAATCTCCGTCACGATGAGCCCTTGGGGCAAGGGGGAAACGAGGGGCGAAGTTGGGAGAAAGTTTCCGGATGTCGTACCGTGTGCCTGCTTCGTGCCTGATTCAGGTGCCAGGTCACGGACGCGAGTGATGTCGATAACGGAGCGGTTGCGACCCTGTGCGACGGTTTGGTGGTCCCTGGTCAAGCAACTATCTTCCGTGCAGGTGCCGCGCGTTTCTTCGCGCCTGCGATGAGATCCGGCGGCGGGGAAATGGAAGGAGTCGCCTTGCTCGGCAAGCGATTCAGCAAGCTGATGCTCGGTTCGGTGGCGGGCGTCATGCTCATGGCAGCCGCCGCGTGTGGCGGCGGCGGTGGTGACACCACGGCCGGTCAGGAGCCGACGGGGGCCGCGAGCTCGGAGGCGGGCGGTGGCTCGCTGAAGGTGGGTCTCGCGTTCGACGTCGGTGGGCGTGGTGACAAGTCCTTCAACGACGCGGCATACGCCGGTCTGGAGAAGGCCAAGGCGGAGCTGGGTGCGGAGATCAAGGAGCTGAGCCCGTCCGCCGACGGTTCCAACCGCGGTGACCTGCTGCGCCAGCTCGCGGACGCGGGCTACAACCCCATCATCGGTGTCGGCTTCGCCTACGCCGAGGACGTCAAGAAGGCGGCCGAGGAGTACCCCGACATCCAGTTCGCGATCGTCGACTCGGCCTCGAACGCCCCCAACGTGACCGGCCTGCTGTTCGCCGAGGAGCAGGGCTCCTACCTGGCGGGCGTCGCCGCGGCGACCAAGTCGGAGACCGGCCACGTCGGCTTCGTCGGCGGTGTCGAGTCCGACCTGATCAAGAAGTTCGAGGCTGGCTTCGTGGCCGGCGTGAAGTCGGTCAAGTCGGACGCCAAGATCGACATTCGTTACCTCACCCCCGACGGTGACTTCAGCGGCTTCAAGGCCCCCGACAAGGGCAAGGTCGCGGCCGAGAAGATGTACCAGGACGGCGCGGACATCGTCTACCACGCCGCCGGCGACTCCGGTCTCGGCGTGTTCCAGGCGGCCGCCGCGGCCGGCAAGAAGGCCATCGGCGTCGACTCCGACCAGCGCGAGACGGTCAAGGAGCCGGAGCTGCAGTCGGTGATCATGACCTCGATGCTCAAGCGCGTCGATGTCAGCGTGTTCGAGTTCATCAAGGCCTTCCAGGGCGGCGCCAAGGGCGGCACGAACGTGACGTACGACCTCAAGGTCGACGGCGTCGGCCTGTCCACCACGGGCGGCGAGATCGACGACATCAAGGACAAGCTCGACGCTGCCAAGAAGGACATCGTCGACGGCAAGATCACGGTTCCTGCCAAGCCGTAATCGGGGTTGGACGTGAACAACTGAAGGCCCGGAGTCCGTACACTTCGGGCCTTCTGTCTATGCGCCCCACCCGCTTCTAGGAGAGGCGAAATGAGTGCTGACACCCTGGCCACGGCGCGACCCGCCGTAGAGCTGGAGGGCATCACCAAGCGTTTCCCCGGTGTCGTCGCGAACCACGACATCTGCATCACCGTCCAGCCCGGTACGGTGCACGCCATCGTCGGGGAGAACGGCGCGGGCAAATCCACCCTGATGAAGATCCTCTACGGCATGCAGAAGCCGGACGAGGGCACGATCAAGATCAACGGCACGGAGGTCAGCTTCCGCACGCCGAGTGACGCGATCGAGGTCGGGATCGGCATGGTGCACCAGCACTTCATGCTCGCCGACAACTTCACGGTGCTGGAGAACATCGTCCTCGGCGCCGAGCCGAAGCGGGCGGGACGGCTCGACACCGCATCGGCCCGCAGGCGCATCATCGAGCTGGCCGAAACCCACGGCCTGCGGGTGGACCCCGACAAGCTGGTGGAGGACCTCGGCGTCGGCGACCGCCAGCGCGTCGAGATCCTCAAAGTGCTCTACCGCGGAGCCCGCATCCTCATCCTCGACGAGCCGACCGCCGTGCTCGTGCCGCAGGAGGTGGACGAGCTCTTCCAGAACCTGCGCGAGCTGAAGGCCGAGGGCCTGACGGTCATCTTCATCTCGCACAAGCTCGACGAGGTGCTCGGCATCGCCGACGCCATCACCGTCATCCGGCGCGGCACCACCGTGGCCAGCGTCGATCCCCGCGAGGTCACCGCGCGGCAGCTCGCCGAGCTGATGGTGGGCAGCGAGCTGCCCACGGCCGAGACCCGCGACTCCACCGTCACCGACACCGTCGCGCTCCGGGTCTCCCACCTGACCGTGGAGGCCGACGGGCACCACCCGCCGCCCAAGGGCGTCGGCTTCGCCGGTTACGCCGCCAGGCTGCGCGAGGAGGGCAAGCGGCTGCTGCTGGACGACGTCACGTTCCAGGTGCGCAAGGGCGAGATCCTGGGCATCGCCGGCGTCGAGGGCAACGGCCAGTCCGAGCTGATCGAGGCCATCATGGGCATCCGCCCGGCGCACGGCCTGGTGGAGCTTGACGGCCGCGACATCAGCCACTGGTCCACGCTCAAGCGGCGCGAGGCCGGCATCGGCTACATCCCCGAGGACCGCCACCGCCAGGGCCTGCTCCTGGAGGCGTCGCTGTGGGAGAACCGCGTGCTCGGCCACCAGACCAGGAAGCCCGCCAGGCGCGGCATCTGGGTGGACAGGAAGGCGTCCAAGGCCGACACCCAGCGCATCATCGAGGCGTACGACGTGCGCACCCCGAGCGTGGAGACCCTGGCCCTGGCCCTGTCCGGCGGCAACCAGCAGAAGCTGATCGTGGGCCGTGAGATGAGCGGCGACCCCGCCTTCCTCATCGCCGCACACCCCACGCGCGGCGTCGACGTCGGCGCGCAGGCCGCGATCTGGGACCACCTGCGCAACGCCCGCGCCGCCGGGCTCGCCGTGCTGCTCATCTCCGCCGACCTCGACGAGCTGATCGGCCTGTCCGACTGCATCCAGGTCATCTACCGCGGCCGGCTCGTGGCCGCGCTCGACCCCTGCGAGATCACGCCCGAACAGCTGGGCGGTTACATGACCGGCGCCATCGCCGGAAACGAGGAGAAGTGATGCCCGCCGGGCTCAACCGGGCACTGCTCACCGTCGTCGGCGCCGCCGTGGCCGTCGTCCTGGCGATCGCCGTCTGCAGCGTGGCCATCGTCGTCGCGGGCGGCAGCCCGATCGACGCGCTGGCCGCCTTCTTCGACTTCGGAGAGAGCGCGCGTGCCCAGTCCAACTCCGTCGCCACTCTCCTGAACCGGGCCGTGCCGCTGTTCATCGCCGGTCTCGCGGTCGCCGTCGGCTTCCGCATGAACCTGTTCAACATCGGCGTCGAGGGCCAGTACCGCATCGCCGCCATCTGCGCGGCGTTCGTGGGCTCCACGTTCACCGCGCCCGCCCCCATCCAGATCACGGTCATCATCCTGGTGGCGGCCGCGGTCGGCGGCCTGTACGCGCTGATCCCCGCCGTCATGAAGGTGACCAGGGGCGTGAACGAGGTCATCTCCACGATCATGCTCAACTACATCGCGATCGCGCTGTCGGCGTACCTGCTGCGCGAGCCGTTCGCGGGCGAGCGGGCGGAGGGCCAGCTCAACACGACCACGCCGCCGCTGCCGGAGTCCGGCATGTTCCCCGATCTGAACTTCGTCTTCGAGTGGTTCGGCATGCTGCCGCCCACCCGCAACGGCGGTCTGTGGGGCTTCCTGCTGGTCGCCGTCGTGCTCGGCGTGGTGATCTGGGTGGTGCTCGAACGCACCAGGTTCGGCTTCAACATCAAGGCCAGCGGCCTGAACGGCCCGGCCGCGCTCGCCTCCGGCGTCAACCCCAAGACGATGATCATCGCCGCCATGATGCTGTCCGGCGGCATCGCGGGTCTCATCGGCCTGCCCGAGATCCTCGGCGACCGCGGCGCCTACACCAACAACTTCACCGCCGGGCTGGGCTTCCTCGGCATCGCGGTGGCGCTGCTCGGCCGCAACAAGCCCGTCGGCATCGCGTTCGCCGCCCTGCTGTTCGCCTTCCTCGACCGGGCGCAGGGCGCGCTCCAGTTCGCCGACATCCCCGCCTCCGTCGTCACCATCATCCAGGGCGCGATCGTGCTGCTGGTCGTCGTGGCCAACGAGGTGACGAACCGGATCGCGCTCAGAATCGAAGAACGGCGAGCCGCCCAGCAGCTCGGCAGGAACACCCCCGTTGAGGTGGCAGCATGACCAAGGTCCGCAAGTACCACCTCGCGCTGATCGCCGTCGCCGGGCTCATCCTGGTGGTGTCGCTGGTCCGCGTGCTGACGGGCTTCGACGACCTCACCTCGTCCGGCACCGTCGGCGCCGCGCTGATCCTCGCCGTGCCGATCGCCCTGGCCGGTCTCGGCGGCCTGTGGGCCGAGCGGGCCGGCGTGGTCAACATCGGCCTCGAAGGCATGATGGTGCTCGGCACCTGGTTCGCCGGCTGGGCCGGATACCAGTGGGGCCCGTGGGCGGCGCTAGTCGCCGGGCTGATCGGCGGCGCGCTCGGCGGTCTGCTGCACGCCGTCGCGACCGTGACGTTCGGCGTCGACCACATCATCAGCGGCGTCGCCATCAACCTGCTCGGCCCCGGCATCACCCGCTTCCTGTCGGAGGTGCTCTACAAGGAGGGCACACCGGCCGCCGAGGCGGGCGCGGGCATCACCAGCTCGCCCGCGGTCAGCGGGGACACGCCCACGATCAGCCTGCCGCTGCTGTCCTCGGGGCCCGACCTGCTCGGCAAGCTGGAGAGCACCCACTGGTTCCTGGTCGCCGACATCGCCGGCGTGCTGCGCGGGCTCACCCACGAGATGAACCTGCTCGTGGTGCTGGCCGTGCTGCTGCTGCCGCTGACGTTCTTCGTGCTCTGGCACACCGCGTTCGGCCTGCGGCTGCGCTCGGCCGGTGAGAACCCGTGGGCGGCCGAGTCGCTCGGCGTCAACGTCTACCGGATCAAGTACATCGCCGTGGTGATCTCCGGCGCCTTCGCCGGGCTCGGCGGCGTGTTCCTGGTCTTCGTCTCCGACAAGTACGTCGAGGGCCAGACCCAGGGCCGCGGCTTCATCGGCCTCGCCGCCATGATCTTCGGCAACTGGCGGCCGGGCGGCCTGGCCGCGGGCTCGGCCCTGTTCGGCTACGCCAACGGCCTGCAGCTGCGCAGCGCGCAGACCGTCAACACGTTCTTCCTGTTCGGCGCGGTGCTGCTGCTGGTCTACATCGCCCTGCAGATCCGCCGCATGACCGCGCCCGACCGGCCCGCCGAGCTGGCCGCGCCGGGGGGCAGGCAGTATGTGCTGATGGCTCTGGCCGTCGTGGGCGCGGCCGTGCTGTTCTGGCTCTGGCTGGTCATCGACCAGCTGCCGAACGACTTCGTCTTCATCACGCCACACGTGCTCACGCTGCTCGTGCTCCTGGTCGCCTCGCAGCGGCTGCGGATGCCCAAGGCGGACGGCGTGAGCTATCGCCGGGGGGAACAACATTGAGCATCGACTGGGACCGCCTGCGCGAGGAGGCCGCCGAAGCCATGCGGCACGCCTACGCGCCGTACTCGAAATTCCCTGTGGGAGCGGCGGCGCTGGTGGACGACGGCCGCGTCGTCACCGGGTGCAACGTCGAGAACGCCTCCTACGGGGTCGGCCTGTGCGCCGAATGCGGCCTGGTGTCGGAGCTGCAGCGCTCGGGCGGCGGCCGGCTGGTCGCCTTCACCTGCGTGGACGGCCACGGCGAGCTGCTGATGCCGTGCGGGCGCTGCCGCCAGCTGCTGTACGAGTTCGGCGGTGATGACCTGCTGGTCGAGACCGAGGACGGGCCCAAGCGCATGGCCGAGATCCTGCCGTACGCGTTCGGGCCCCAGGACCTCAGCAGGAGCTCATGATGGACGCCATCGAGGTCATCCGCGCCAAGCGGGACCGGCGCGAGCTGACCACGGCGCAGATCGACTGGATCATCGACGCGTACACGCGCGGCGAGGTGGCAGACGAGCAGATGTCGGCCCTGGCCATGGCGATCCTGCTGAACGGCATGGACCGGCGCGAGATCGCCGACTGGACCCTGGCCATGATCCGCTCGGGCGAGCGCATGGACTGGTCCTCGCTCGACCGGCCGACCGCCGACAAGCACTCGACCGGCGGGGTCGGCGACAAGATCACGCTGCCGCTCGCGCCGCTGGTCGCGGCCTGCGGGGCGTACGTGCCGCAGCTCTCCGGGCGCGGGCTCGGGCACACCGGCGGCACCCTCGACAAGCTGGAGTCGATCCCCGGCTGGCGGGCCTCGCTGTCCAACGCCGAGATGCTGGACGTGCTGCGCACGGCCGGCGCGGTCGTGTGCGCCGCCGGGTCCGGTCTCGCGCCCGCCGACAAGAAGCTGTACGCGCTGCGCGACGTCACCGGCACCGTCGAGTCGATCCCGCTCATCGCCTCGTCGATCATGTCGAAGAAGATCGCCGAGGGGACCGGGTCGCTCGTCCTCGACGTCAAGGTCGGCTCGGGGGCGTTCATGAAGACCGTGCCCGACGCCAGGGAGCTGGCCGAGACCATGGTCGCGCTCGGCACCGACGCGGGCGTGCGCACGGTGGCCCTGCTCACCGCCATGGACCGGCCGCTCGGGCTGGCCGTGGGCAACGCCCTGGAGGTCGCCGAGTCCATCGAGGTGCTGTCGGGCGGCGGTCCCGCGGACGTGGTCGAGCTCACCGTACGGCTGGCCCGCGAGATGCTGGAGGCCGCCGGCATCACCGGGGCCAAGGACCCGGCCAAGGCGCTGGCGGACGGCTCGGCCATGGACGTCTGGCGGCGGATGATCTCCGCTCAGGGCGGCGACCCCGACGCGCCGCTGCCCAGGGCGGCCGAGACCATGACGGTCGAGGCGCCCGGCTCCGGCGTGCTGACCAGGCTCGACGCCTATGCGGTCGGCCTGGCCGCCTGGCGGCTCGGCGCGGGCCGGGCGCGCAAGGAGGACCCGGTGTCGGCGGGCGCGGGCGTCGTGCTGCACGCCAAGCCCGGTGACGAGGTGCGGGCCGGGCAGCCGCTCATGACGCTGCACGCCGACGAGGCTCAGCGCTTCGAGCGCGCGCTGGAAGCCTTGGAGGGCGCGTACGAGGTGGGTGAGGCCGCCGAGGAGCGGCTGCCGCTCATCATCGACCGCATCACCCCCTGACGCGCGCAAAGGCAGCCGCCGCACGGCCGGACGGGGGTCGTGCGGCGTTCGTCATCGCGCCGCCGGTTCGCCGCTGAAGATCTCGTTGAGCACGGCGCGCTGCGTGGGCAGCGCCTCGGCGTGCCGCGCGCGGCCCTCCTCGGTGATGCTGACGAACACCCCGCGCCGGTCGGCGTCGCAGACCCCGCGCGAGACGAGCGCGGCCTTCTCCAGCCGCCCCACCACCCGTGAGAGCGCGCTCTGGCTGAGGTGGACCTCGTCGCACAGCTCCTGGATGCGGAGCTTGCGATCGTGATGGACGATCCGGTCGAGCACCTCGAACTCGCTGGGCCCGAGGCCGTGACGCTCGCCCAGCTCCCGCTCCAGCGCGCACATCGCCTGGGAGTGCTTGGCCAGGACGTAACGCCAGGTCTCGACCACGTGCTCCGCGTCCATGTCGCGGAGATTACCACCACGTCAAACGAGCATGCAACGACATTAAATGCATTTGCATTAGATGCGCGTGCATGTATTGTGTCGCGTCATGACCTCCTCTTCCTCGCGCTGGGCGGCACTGGCCGTCCTCTGTGCAGTGATCTTTCTTGACGCGCTTGACGTCTCGATGGTGGGTGTCGCGCTGCCCGCCATCCAGCACGATCTCGGTTTGACGACCTCATCGCTGCAGTGGGTGGTGAGCGGCTACGTGCTCGGCTACGGCGGCCTGCTGCTGCTCGGCGGCAGGACCGCCGACCTGCTCGGGCGGCGCAGGGTGTTCCTGGTCGCCTTGGGCGTGTTCGCCGTGGCGTCG
This sequence comes from Nonomuraea sp. NPDC052634, assembly GCF_040678535.1. NCBI lineage: Bacteria > Bacillati > Actinomycetota > Actinomycetes > Streptosporangiales > Streptosporangiaceae > Nonomuraea > Nonomuraea sp. NPDC052634. The sequence continues at coordinate 25,113 of NZ_JBFATY010000003.1, forward strand.
TTGCTCGGCGGTGTGGTGGACGACGGCGGGTTGCTGATCGCGGCGCGCTTCGTGAAGGGCGTGGCCGCCGCGTTCACCGCCCCGGCCGCCTTGTCGATCATCACGACCACCTTCCCCGAGGGGCCGCAGCGCAACAGGGCGCTCAGCATCTTCACCGCCTGCGGTGCGAGCGGCTACTCCCTCGGTCTGGTGCTGTCGGGACTGCTGACCGAGCTGGGCTGGCGGTGGACGTTGCTGATGCCGGTGCCGGTCGCGATCGTCGCGCTGCTCGCCGCGCTGAAGGTGCTGCCGCGCGGCCGTGAGGAGCGGGCCGAGGGCGGCCACGACCTCCTCGGCGCAGTGACGATCACCGCGTCGATGCTGCTGCTGGTGTTCACGGTCGTGCAGGCGCCGGAGGCCGGGTGGGCGTCGCTCCGCACGATCGGCTCGCTGGCCGGAGTGGCCGCGCTGCTCGGCCTGTTCGTGTTCGCCGAGCTGAAGGTGCGCCACCCGCTGGTGCGGCTCGGCATCCTGCGCTCAGGTCACATCGTGCGGGCCAACCTCGGGCTGGTCATCCTCATGGGTTCGTACGTGGCCTTCCAGTTCGTGGCCATGCAGTACTTCCAGAACCTGCTGGGCTGGTCGGCGCTCGGCACCGCGCTCGCGTTCCTGCCCGCCGGCCTGCTCGTCGCGCTCACCTCGACCAAGATGGGCGACTTCGCCGACAGGTTCGGCACCGGCAGGCTCATCGTCATCGGCGCGGCGGCGCTGGCCGGCGGGTACGCGATCTTCCTCGGCATCGACCGCACCCCCAGCCTGGGCGGCATGGTGATCCCCGGCATGATCCTGCTCGGCATCGCGTTCGCGCTGTCGTTCCCGTCGCTCAACATCCAGGCCACCAGCGGCGTGGACGACGACGAGCAGGGCCTTGCCTCCGGCCTGCTGAACACCTCCGGGCAGGTGGGCGGCGCGATCGTGCTGGCCGTGGTGACCGCCGTGCTCACCTCGGGCGGCGGCGGTGAGACGCTCTCGATCGGCTCGCTGCGCGCGGCGATCGTGGTGTCGCTGGTGCTGGCGCTGGTCGGGCTGGCGATCTCGGCGACCGGGCTGCGGGCCCGCAAGGCGGTTCCGGCGCAGGCCGAGTCCGTACGGGCGTACGAAACGGTGTGATCATCGCAGAGCCCCTGCATTCGCTCAGTGCGGGGGCTCAGTGACAAAAGGGTTAATTCTCCCCCAATGCTGCGAGATCTGATCATCCGTTGACGGCCGGCGACTCTACAATCCCGGAGGACGAATGGGAGGATGCCGGGTGGCCGACGCGTTCGAGGCGACGATCGAGGAGATGGCGCGCGAGATCGACCAAGAGGTCGCTCGGGTCCGGGAGACGTACGCGGAGTACAACGCCATCGAGCACACCGCGCGCTCCAAGGACGGGCTGGTCGCCGTCACCGTCGGCACCGGCGGCCGGCTGCGCGGGATCGAGCTGCACCCGCGCGTCTACCGCAGCCTGTCGCCGTCCGAGCTGGCCGAGGCCATCATGCGCCAGGCCGACATGGCCACCGCCGAGGTCGCCGAGCGGGGCAGGGCGCTCATGGCGCCGCTCATGCCCGACACCGAGCACCTCGACGCGCTCTTCGGCGAGAACCCCGGCATCGACCCCTTCCTGCCCGGCCCTGCCTCGCCGGCCGCGCAAGAGGACGCCCGGCGGCAGGAGGCGAGGTGAAGGACGGCTTCTCCGTACGGCCGGAGTCGCTGCGCCGCCACGGCAACCGCTACCAGGACCTGAAGACCAACGTGGAGGAGGCGAGGACCGCTCTGCGGGCCGCCTTCGACCGCGACAGGAAGACGCTCGGCAACGACGAGTACGGCGCCGAGCTGGCCAGGAAGCTGCCCGGCATCGAGCAGGGCATCGAGGACGCCTTCAAGGCCTACCTCGGCGAGCTCGACGACCTCACCTCCGGCCTCAACGTGGCGAGCCGTAACTACGAGGCGGCGGACCGGCCGCCGGAGCGGCGCGGCTGATCGCCCATGGGGTTCGACGGGTTCCTTGTGCCCGACTGGGCCAAGCCGTACGTCGGCTGGGTCGTCGGCATGGACTGGCCGGAAGGCGACGAGAGCGGCTGCTTCCGCATGGCCGACGCCTGCATCACCGCCGCGTACCAGGTCGTCGAGGGCACCGACGCGTACCTGCCGCAGAGCGCCCGCCTGATCGGCGCCGACTGGGACGGCGACGCGCACCTCGCCTTCGCCGCGCACGTCAAGAAGACGGCGGACGCGAAGGTCGCCACCCTGGTCGAGCGGCTGGTGAACGCCGCTCTTTCGCTCAACGGCGTGGGCGTGCAGATCCAATGGGCCAAATACATGATCGAGGCCACGGTCTGGCTGCTGATCGCCCAGCTCGCCATGCTGATCAAGGCGGCCATCGTCAACAAGGCGGTGCTGCTGCTCATCCCCGCGCGCCTGCAGATCGCGCGCATGACGGTCATGCAGATCGCCAAGATCTGCCTGCGCAACATCGCCATCTACGCCGCCGTCGTGGGCGGCATGGAGGCCGGCGTCCAGGCGCTGCAGATCCAGCAGGGCCGCAGGGACGAGTTCGACCTCAAGACGATCGCGATCTCCGCGGCGAGCGGCGGCGCGATGGGCATGCTGATGGGCCTGCTGACGGGCGGGCTGTCCCGGCTGGCCACGCCCGGCCTGCGCGCCGGGCTGACCAAGGCCGAGATGTCCACGGCGGAGAAGCTGATCGCGGCGGCCCACTCCTCGCTGTACGGCCAGGCGGCGCAGTACGCCGTGACCGGCGGCCTCACCACCGCCGGGACCATGCTGGCGCAGGGGAACTTCAGCTGGGAGATGCTGGCCAAGGGCATCACGTCCAGCGCGCTCGGCGCGGACGGGCAGCACCTGGTGACGTCCCTGCACGGCGGCGGGCCCGGCGGCCAGGGCGGGCCCATGCCCGGCACCTCGCTCGCCTCGGCACCGGACCCCCAGCCCGGCGGTCCCCGTGAGCCGGGCTCCCCGCAGTCCGGGCCCCAGGGCGGCTCTCCGCAGGCGGGCGCACAGCAGCCGGTCGGCGGCCCTGTGGTGACACCTGCCGTGCCCAGGGGAGAGGCCGCCTTGCAGACGGCCCACCCGGACGGCGGCGGGCAGGCGGCGCGGTCCGAAGGGGCCGGGCAGACGGCTCGGGCGGGTGAGGGCGCGGGGCAGTCGCGTGGGCCGCTGCGCCCGCCGCGTACCGTCGAGATCGGCTCGCTCGGCGAGACGGCCGTGCACGACGTCAAGGTCCCGCGCGACGCGAAGGCCGCCGCGCAGACGATGACCGACGGCATGCCCGGCCTCACCAAGCGGGAGCGCGCGGCGGTCCGCGACTGGCTGGAGCGGGTGCTCGCCGACGGCGACCGCGACGCCTGGACCGAGCGCCTGGCGAAGGGCCACGCGCTGAGCGTCGGGGACAAGGCGCTCTACCTCAAGCTGCGCCCCGAACACTTCAGGCACGTCGAGAACCCGGACGTGGCCCCGGAGAAGCCGGTCGCGTTCGGCGGTGACGGCGTGGAGGGCAAGTCCGTACGCTCCTCCTCACGCGAGGTCAACGGCGGCCTGGTCCGCAACCTGTCCGAGTCGCCGGACGCGGCGGAGGAGTCGACCGCGCTGCCCCGTACGGGCCTGGTGGACTCCACGCGGACCACGCACATGAGCACCCTTGAGGTGATGAGCGGCCACAAGGTCATCTCGCCCACGCACGACTACTTCGTCGCGGACATCGCCATCGACGTCTACCGCGACGGCACGAAGCTCACGGGAGCGGGCAAGGTCCCCGATCTGTCGGTGACCCTCCCGTTCCCCGAGCAGTTCACCCGCGAGGGACCGGCGCGGCCCTCCGACCACCCGCCGGCCCGGCCGCGCCACGAGGTGCCGCAGGGGGCGGCGGGCAAGTTCCGCGACCACGGGATCACGGTCAGCGGGCTGGACATGACGCCGCTCGTCCTGGAGGTGCAGCGTCGCGCGCTCGCCCAGGGGGTGCCCGCGGGCGAGGTCGTCAAGATCATCGACCACCTCACCTCGACCATCCTGCAGGAGCAGGGCATCAAGAACCGCAGCCAGGCGCTGCTGTCGAGCGGGGCGGTCTCCGAGGCGGTCACGTTCAAGACGTCGATGCTGCGCTCGGCCGAGGAGTCCATCAGGATCACCGGCGAGGTGGCGCGGATCGAGCCGGTACGCGTGGACGGTCCCCCTGTCGAAGGCATGCTCAGGGACGACCTCGGGCGCCGCAACGGCGAGAACACGGCGTACCGGCAGGGCAGGGACCTCAACCTGCACGTGGGCGGCAAGATCGGCGTGCGCGTCGGGCGCTTCGCCGAGGCCATCGGGCGCGGCGTCTTCGGCTTCGGCTTCGGCTCCGACCACATCGCGACCTCGAACCGGGCGCTCGGCAACCACACCGTGGTCACCGAGAAGGCCGACCTCACCATGTACGACGCCCACCTGCGCCTGCGGGTCGAGACCGAGACGATGGGCACGTTCACCGTGGAGGTGCCCGCCGAGCTGGCCCTGCCGGCCCGGGACGCGCCGGGACTCGAACGCGACGTCTTCGGCCATGAGCTGACCCCGCCGAGCGAGTTCGGCCGCATCCAGGAGGAGCTGGCCGACCTGCACAGAGAGCTGAACCGCATACGCCGGGACTTCGCCCCCGACAGGACGGTCTACGACCCGCACCCGCTCGAACCGCGCACGCTCGCGGCGGGACGCGGGCCCGGCCTGGGCAGCGCCATCAGGGTGCACGCGGACACGCGGCTGTTCACCGAGCTGCGCCAGGCCGTCGAGCAGGCGCTGCCCGACATGCCGCAGAACATCAGGCGGCAGATCGTCCGCGACCTGGAGCTCCGCTTCGGCGGCGCCGCCCTGGAGGCGGACCTGACGTACGCGCTGAACGGCATCAGGTACGAGCGCGCGATCGCCGGGCACACGATCGAGGTGGTGGCGCGCGGCGAGCTCGGCGCCAGGCAGGAGGTCGGCGCGGCCAACCAGGTGCTGAACGAGCGCCGCATCACCTCCTGGAACGGCACCAGCCAGCGCGAGGTCTCGGCGGGCCTGCGCGGCGAGCTGGCCGCCGTGGCACGGGTGGACATCGGCAGGGCGCTCAACACCGGCGTGCCCGGGGGCCTGCTGAAGGTGGACGCCCCCAACATCGCGGGCATCCTGAGCGGCACGAAGGCCGACACGGTCGCGGTCACGTCGGGACACACGCGCTACGACCGTACCGAGGCGGGCGGCGGCTTCACCTTCACCAGGGACCTCTCGTTCGACGTCAGCATGCGGATCTCGCGGGACGGCGAGGTGGTCGCGGACACCTCATGGCGGGTGGACGGCAGCCGGGCGGAGATCGTCGTGCCCGAGCCGCACCTGCAGGAGACGCCGCTGCTGGCGGAAGACGTCGCCGGCGTCGGCCGCATCGAGCCGCTGTCCGAGCCGCCCCGCGACGTGTGGGCCCACGACGACCGCCTGCACGCGATCGTCCGCCTGGGCGCGATGCCGGACCTCGCGCGGGCGGTAGGCGAGGTCTACGCCGCCTGGGCCGATCTGCCGGCGCCCGCGCGGCGGCTCGACGTGCCGTACACGATCGAGAACGTCGTGGACGTGATCGGCCTGGAGACCATGATCACGTCGCATCCCGGCGGGCTGCCCCACCTGGTGGCCGAGCACGGCGGCTGGCGGCACGAGCTGCACGTGCGTGCCGACGTGGCGGGCATGACGTACGTGAAGTCGGAGACCGGGGTCGAGCACGAGGCGTACGCCAGCAGCAACTCGCGCGTGGCGGAGGGCGAGCGCGGCGCGCGCAGCGTCGGCGGGCACGCGCGGGCCGGCGTGCGGCTCACGCTCGGCGGCGACGGCGAGGGCGGCCACCCGGCCACCGGGACCGAGCACAAGCTGCTGGCGCGGGCCGGCGGGCACGCCGCCGCGAAGAGCATGTCGCTGGAGACGTCCTACCGTGGTGGCGGCGACGTCAGCCGGGTCACCTACAACGACGGCGGCACCTCGCACTGGTACCGGGGCGACCTGGTGCTGACCGTGACGCCGAGCAGGACCGACGGGCGGGTCGTCGAGCAAGGGGAGCCGGTCTACCTTCGCGTGTCCGACATCATGGACATCGTGCTGCCCGACGAGGTGGCCCGCCGCCACGCCCTGGACGTCCCCGAGGCGTCCGGTGCGGAGGCGGGGCGTACCCCCGAGCAGGCCGCGGAGGGGGCCGAGACGGCCGGGGAGGTGGCGCGTGCCTACGTGGCCCCCGAGGCGGCGATGAGCACCGCCTCCGTGCACCATCTCGATGCGCGCGGCGTCCTGCCCGCGATCGTCGAGACGCTGCGCGGCGAGGGCCTGCTCCTGCCCGGCCAGGAGTTCACCACGCACCCGGTGGCCGAGCACCTGCGCGGCCACTTCGGCCAGGAGGCGCTCGCCACCAAGCTGGGCGACCTGCGCGGGAACGGCGTGTCCTCGTGGCTGTTCGTCACCGACGCGGCCGGGCGGGTCACCGAACGCGTCGGCATCAGGGTCACCGCCGAACTCGGCGACGGCGTACACGTCGGCGAACGCCCCGACACGGGCCTGATGCTGCGCAGCGAGCGGCTCAGCGGCGGCCTGACGCTCAACGAGCGGGGCACCGATCACGGCGCCGAGCTGCTCGGCCGCTACATCGGGACCTCGGACGGCGACATCGTCGGCGGCGAGGCCGGAACCGCGACCTACCACGACACCCACGGCGTGGACACCCGCGGCACGAACGTCAAGGACATCAACCGCTTCCAGACCAGGGAGGCCCCGCAGGAGTTCCGGCACCCGGTCACGTACGACATCACGCTCGAACGCACCAAGGTCGGCCCCGTCATGGAGCCGGTGCAGGGCGCGGCGCGCGGCCTGCTGCTCAGGGCGGGCGAGCTGACCGGCCACGACGGCGCCGTACGCTTCTTCGACCGGCACGTCGGGGTCACCGCGACGACCGGCGCGAAGGCGCACGGCGAGGTCGGACTGCTGGTGGCGGGCCACCTGACCACGGAGGTGCCGCACGGCACACCGGTCGCGGCGCGCACCGAGGTCGTCGCGGCCCGGCCGCGCTGGGCGGAGCCGGGCGGGCCGGGCCCGCTGACCGCCATGCTCGGCCACGGGGTGCCCAAGGGAGACGTCAACCAGGTCGCCTTCCCCGCCGCCAGGGTGGTGGAGGAGTGGGCGCCGCTCGCGGCGGTGGCGCCCAAGCTGCGCGCCGAGGTGCCCGCGACGGCCGACAGGCCCGCCGGGTTCGAGCTCTCCCGCCCCGAGGGCATCGCGCTGAACGAGGCCACCAAGGAACGTACGATGCGGGCCCACCTCGGCGACCTGCTGACGCACGCGTACGAGCTGCCCGGCGTCGGCACGGTCGGCATCGAGGTCACCGGGGTCCGCGAGATCGCCGAGGCCCGGGTCAAGCAGCGCGTGTACGCGCAGGCCATGGACACGACCGGGCACGGCCGGGCACAGGGTCGGGGCCGGTCCGGGCGCGGCGGCCTTTCCGGCAGCGTGGGCGACCCGGCGCTCGGTGGCGAAGGCGGTCACGGCTCGGGGCCGGAGGGCGGCCACCATGAGAGGCCGCCGACCGTGGGGTACGGCGGCGTCGGCGGCGGCTCGAAGGCCCGGGAGGAGGCCGGGTCGCGCAACGCCGACGTGCTCGAACGCAACTTCCTGGAGAAGGAGCACGAGAACACGTACCTGGAGTGCGACATCTCGGTCGTGGTCCGCGGCAAGGGCACGCCGCTCGTGCTGGACGTGGAGCGGGGCCTCTACCTGAGGCTCACGCCGGAGGGGCTCGCCGCGCTGGAGGACGCCCATCCCGGAGTGCTCGAACGATAGGCGCTTGCGGGCCCGCGCGCTGGGAATCTACCGGGCATGCGCACGTCATCACCGCCGCCGAGCCGGCCGTCGCGCGCCCGCCTGGCGCAGCCGGAAAAGCCGTCGCGCGCCCGCCTGCTGCCGCCGAGGCAGCGGTCGCGTGCCCGGACGCTCCCGCTCGCCCGCCTCGCCGCGCTGACCGTGCTCGTCGTGCCGGCCGTGCTGGCGGGGTGCGGCGACGTGCGGCAGGCGACGCTGTCGCAGACCCCGCCCACGGCATCTTCCTCGCCAGGGAAGAGCGCGGCGGCGGAGCCGGCGCCGACGCGCACGGCCGAGGTGGAGGTCGAGCGCGGCGGCATGGAGCCGGCGATCGTGACGGGCGTGCGGTACGCGGCGCACGACACGTACGACCGGCTCGTGGTGGACCTGCGTGGCGGCATACCCGGATATGACGTGAAATGGGTGGACGAGTTCGTCCAGGACGGCTCAGGCAAGCCCATCGACGTGCCCGGCGGCGCGTACCTGCTGCTCACGCTCTTCCCCGCGCACGCGCACAACGAGGACGGCAAGCCCACCTGGCGCGGCGGCCCCGTCTACACCGCCGGGCTCGGCAACATCACCAAGGTCGTCAGGACCGGCGACTTCGAGGGCCGCGTCGGCATCGGGCTCGCGCTGAACAGGCGGGCCGGGTTCCGGGTCACCGAGCAGGGGTCGCCGGACCGGCTCGTGCTCGACGTGGCACACTGACCTGTCGTGGTGAGAAAGATCGAGGGGGCGTCCCGCATCCCCGTACCCGGTGGCAAGGTGATCGACGAGCACGTGGGCCGCGTCAACAGCGGCGACGAGGCGGTGTCCATCGCCCACATGATCGCGCCGCCCGGCTGGGAGGAGCCCCCGCAGACGCCGTCGTTCACCGAGTACACCGTGGTGCTGCGCGGCACCGTGCTGGTCGAGCACGACGGCGGCACCACCAGGGTCGACGCGGGGCAGTCGGTGGTGACCTCGCCGGGGGAGAAGGTCCGCTACAGCGTCGGACCCGAGGGCGCCGAGTACATCGCGGTCTGCCTGCCCGCGTTCTCCCCCGAGGCCGCCGGCCGCGAGTGACGGGCGGGGGCGACCGGGGGCCGGGCCGTCCTCATATCATGGGCGGATGAGCCCCACGCTTGACGAGATCCGGCGGGCTCCCAAGGTGTTGCTGCACGATCACCTCGACGGCGGGCTCCGCGCCGAGACGATCGTCGAGCTGGCCCGGGAGACCGACTACGGCCGGCTGCCCACCCACGATCCCGACCACCTGCGCCAGTGGTTCGAAGAGGCGGCCGACTCCGGCTCGCTCGAACGCTACCTGGAGACGTTCGAGCACACCGTCGCCGTCATGCAGACCCGCGAGTCGCTGATCCGGGTCGCCCAGGAGTGCGCGGAGGACCTGGCGGCCGACGGGGTGGTCTACGCCGAGGTGCGCTTCGCGCCCGAGCAGCACACCACCCTGGGGCTGAGCCTCGACCAGGTGGTGGAGGCCGTGCTCGAGGGCTTCCAGCGCGGCTCGCAGGGGCGGAACATCCGGGTCGGCACGCTGCTGACCGCCATGCGCCACCAGGCCCGCTCCCGCGAGATCGCCGAGCTGGCGGTGCGCTACCGCGACGTCGGCGTGGTCGGGTTCGACATCGCGGGCGCCGAGGCCGGCTACCCTCCCACCCGCCACCTCGACGCGTTCGAATACCTGCAGCGGGAGAACGCCCACTTCACCATCCATGCCGGTGAGGCGTTCGGGCTGCCGTCGATCTGGCAGGCCATCCAGTGGTGCGGCGCCGACCGGCTCGGCCACGGCGTGCGGATCATCGACGACATCTCGGTGTCGAGCGACGGCACCGCCAAGCTGGGGCGGCTGGCGGCGTACGTACGCGACAAGCGCATTCCGCTGGAGATGTGCCCCACGTCCAACCTGCAGACCGGCGCCGCCGAGTCGATCGCCGAGCACCCCATCGGGCTGCTGCGGCGGCTGTACTTCCGTGTCACCGTCAACACCGACAACCGCCTGATGAGCTCCACCAGCGTGTCGCAGGAGTTCCACAAGCTGGTCGAGGCGTTCGGCTACGGCTGGGACGACCTGCAGTGGTTCACGGTCAACGCGATGAAGTCGGCGTTCCTGCCGTTCGACGAGCGGCTCGCGCTCATCAACGGCGTCATCAAGCCCGGGTTCGCACAGCTCAAGTGGCAGCCGTGAAGCAGGTCTACCGCAGCAAGGCCGCCTACGTCATGGCGTGGGTCTGGCTGGTGTTCGTCGCGCTCAACGTCGTCGATTTGATCGTCCGCTTCAGCGGCAAGTCGTCGCTGGTGGCGCTGGCCGTGCTCGCCGCGCTGACGGCGCTGGTCTACGCGGTCGCGCTGCGCCCCGCCACCGTGCTCACCGAGGAAGGGCTGGTGGGGCGCAACCCGTTCCGCACCACGTTCCTGCCGTGGGCCTCCATCGAAGACGTCAGCGTCTCCCACTCGATCAACGTCCGCCACGGCGACGATCAGGTGCTCCGGCTGTGGACGCCGATGAGCAGCGCCCGCGAGCGCGCCAAGGCGCAGCGGCGCGGCACGCCCGCCAAGCAGCGAGGACGCTTCGCCACCGAGCCGGTCCTGTCGAAGGGCGAGCAGGCGGCGGCCGAGGCGTTCGCGGGCAAGACGCACGCCGACTGGGTCGGCGACCAGATCCGCGACCGCGCCGAGTCCGCCAAGCGTCGTGACGAGCAGGCAGGGCCCGCCCGGGTGACGTGGTCGTACGACTCGATCGCGGTGCTGGCGGTCGCGCTGGTGCTGGTGATCGTGGCGATCGTCGCGTAGGGACGGGACCGGGACCGGCGTCGCGCGGGGTGGCGGCTGGCGCCGCGCGGGGGCCGGGATCGGCGTCGCGCGGGGTGGCGGCTGGCGTCGCGCGGGGGCCGGGATCGGCGTCGCGCGGGGTGGCGGCTGGCGCCGCGCGGGGGCCGGGATCGGCGTCGCGCGGGGTGTGGCGGCTGGCGTCGCGTCGCCTGGGCGATGAGTTTCGCGGCCGCGGCCGGTCTGATGGGGGAGAAGGAGGCTTCATCATGCCTGAGATCGTGGAACTGCCCGACCGGCCCTACGTCGGGGTGCGCGGGACCGTCACCATGAGCACCATCCCCGCCATCGCCGACCGGATCGGCGAGATCGTCGGCTGGCTGGCCGGACGCGGCCTCGCCCCTGCCGGGGCACCGTTCCTGCGCTACGAGAGCTTCGAGCCCGACGGCGACGGGATGGTGCTGCAGGCCGGCGTGCCGGTCGCCGAGCCGGTGGACGTGGAGGGCGACTACTTCGCCGGCGTGCTGCCCGCCGGCCGCTACGCCACCGCCACCCACCGCGGCCCCTTCGACGGCCTCGCGGGGGCCACGGGCGCGCTGCTCGCGTGGGGCGCGGAGCAAGGCGTGACGTGGGACGTGACCGAACGAGACGGCGCCGAGCACTGGGGCTGCCGCCTGGAGCTGTACAACACGGACCCGCGCACCGAACCCGACCCCGCCGGCTGGCTCACGGACCTCCAGATCCGCCTGGCCTAACCGCTCCCTGGCCCGGGTCCCGCCTGCCAGGTGGTCTCGTCCACCGGGCCGGATGCGCCTGCCGGGGCAGACACGCGCCGCTCGGGCCTGCGGCGGCGTCGGTCCTCTTGCGCGGGGTGGGACGTCGGCATCGGTCGTCCTGTGCGGACCCTGCTCGTCGCGGCGGGTCAGCTTCCGGTGCGGCACGTGCAGCGGCATGCCCGCCGTACGCATGCGATGGCGCTGGCGGGGGGCGTGTTCGTGCTGGCCTGCGCCCTGTACGGGGTCGCCGCCCTGGCCCCGTCAGGGGTGCCCAGGGTGGCGGTGCTGGTCGTGGCGACCCTGGTCTTCACGCTGGCCGAGCTGCTGCACACGGCGCCCGCCGCGTCGCTGGCCGCCGGGGCGGCGCCCGCCGGGCTGCGGGGGCGCTACCTGGCCGTGCACCAGATGACGTGGGCGGTCGGGCAGGTGGTGGCGCCGGCCGGGTTCTCGGCGCTGGTGAGCTTCTCGCCGCCGCTGCTCTGGGCGGCGCTCGGCACGCTGCTTGCCCTCGCCGCCGCCGGCCTGCTCCGCCTGGCCGAGCGCCTTCCGGCCGAAGCCGTCAGCGCCCCTGCCGGCTGAAGCCCTGCTCTTCCAAGCCGTCAGCGCGCCTGCCGGCCCGAGCGGTCAGCGCACCCGCGGGAACGCGAGGTCGTGCCCGCACGAGTCGTGCCCCTCGGGGTCCGGCAGGACGTGGCCGAGGAAGCGCTCGTACGCCGTCACCCGAGGCCGAGCCGGGCGGCGAGGTCGGACTTGATCGCCTCGAGACGCTCGGCGGCCACCGCGCGGGCCACGGCGGGGGTGGTGGCGACCGGGACGACGACCTCCAGGTAGCACTTCAGCTTGGGCTCGGTGCCGGACGGGCGGACGACTACGCGGGCGCCGTCCGCCAGCCGGTAGCGCAGCCCGTCGGTCGGCGGCAGGCCGCCGTCGCCGCGCGTGAGGTCGTCGGCGGCGGTCACCGCGAGGCCGCCGAGGCCGGTGGGCGGCTCGGCGCGCAGCCGCGCCATGGCCCCGGCGATCAGCGACAGGTCGGCGACGCGGAAGGAGAGCTGGGTGGTGGCGTGCAGGCCGTAGCGGCGGGCCTGGTCGTCGAGCAGGTCCAGCAGCGTACGCCCGTCGCGCTTGGCAGCGGCGGCGATGGCGGCGACGGTGAGCGCGGCGCCGATGCCGTCCTTGTCGCGGACCGGCAGGCCGGTGTCGGAGCCGACGCTGTAGCCGATGGCCTCCTCGTAGCCGAACACCAGCCCGGGACCCGCCTTGATGATCCACTTGAAGCCGGTCAGCGTCTCGCCGTAGCGCACGCCGTGCGCCTGAGCGATCTTGGCGAGCAGGCTGGAGGAGACGATGGTGGTGGCCACCATGCGGTCGCCGGTGGTGTGCGCGATGACGTGCTCGGCGAGCAGGCCGCCGACCTCGTCGCCGGTCAGCATGCGTACGCCGCCGTCCGGCAGCGGCACGCCCACCGCGCACCTGTCGGCGTCGGGGTCGTTGGCCAGCACCAGGTCCGCGCCGGTCTTGGCGGCCAGCGCGACGGCGAGGTCCATCGCGCCCGGCTCTTCCGGGTTGGGGAAGGCGACGGTGGGGAAGTCAGGGTCGGGGTTGCGCTGCTCCTCGACGGCCATCGGGCTCTCGAACCCGGCGGCGAGGAACGCGCCGGTCAGCGTGGCAGCGCCGACGCCGTGCAGCGGCGTGTACGCCACCCGCAGCTCGCGCGCGTCACCGAGGGGGAGCGCGGTCAGTGCGGCGATGTAGTCGTCGACGATGTCGTCGCCCAGCTCGGTCAGCGTGCCGGGGCCGCCGAGCGGCAGCTCGTCCACCCGCCCGACCGCGTCGATGGCGGCCGAGATCCGGGCGTCGATGGGCGGCACGATCTGGGAGCCGTCGCCCCAGTAGACCTTGTAGCCGTTGTCGCGGGGCGGGTTGTGGCTGGCCGTGACCGTCACCCCGGCGTCGGCGCCCAGGTGGCGTACGGCGAAGGCCAGCACGGGCGTGGGCAGCGGGCGCGGCAGCAGCGAGGCGTTCACCCCGGCGCCGGTGAGCACGGCGGCGGTGTCGCGGGCGAAGACGTCGGACTTGTGCCGGGCGTCGTAGCCGATGACGACGTGCTTGCCGGGCCCGAGCACCGCGGCCAGGCCGGCGGCGGCGCGCATCACGGTCACCCGGTTCATCCGGTTCGGCCCGGCGCCCAGCTCGCCGCGCAGGCCCGCGGTGCCGAACTCCAGCCGGGATCCGAAGCGTTCCCGCAGCGCGGGCAGGTCCTCGGTCTCGATCAGGGCCGACAGCTCGGCCCTGGTGTCGGGGTCGGGGTCCTGAGCCAGCCAGGCGCGGGCCTCCTCCAGGAGGCTCACAGCCGGTCCACCACCTTGGCCAGCAGCACGCCCATGCGGGCGGCGGTCGCCCGGCCGACCTGAAGGACCTCCTCGTGGTCGAGCGGCTCGCCCGACAGCCCGGCGCCCGGGTTGGTGACGAGGGAGATGCCGAGCACCTCCAGGTTCGCCTCGCGGGCGGCGATGGCCTCGAGGACGGTGGACATGCCGACCATGTCGCCGCCGAGCGTGCGCAGCATGCGGATCTCGGCGGGCGTCTCGTACGTCGGGCCCCTGAAGGCCACGTACACGCCCTCGGCCAGGGTCGGGTCGACCTCGCGCACGAGCGCGCGCAGCCGCCGCGAGTAGACCTCGGTGAGGTCGATGAACGTGGTGCCGGTGATCGGGTTGGCCCCGGTCAGGTTGATGTGGTCGCTGATCAGGACCGGGTCGCCGACGTTCTGGGTCTCGGGGCGCAGGCCGCCCGCCGCGTTGGTGAGCACCAGCGTGCGCACGCCTGCCGCGGCGGCCGTGCGCACGCCGTGGACCACCGCGTCCACCCCGAGCCCTTCGTACAGGTGGGTGCGGCCGAGGTAGATCAGCGCGTACCGGCCGCCGGGGGTGCGGACGACGCGGATCTTGCCGCCGTGCCCGGCGACGGCGGGGGCGCGGAAGCCCGGCAGGTCGGTGAAGGGGATCTCGCTCACCGTCTCGCCGAGCGCGTCGGCGGCGGGCACCCACCCCGACCCCATGACGAGCGCCACGTCCAGCGGCGCGTCGAGCTTGTCGAGGCCCGCGGCGCTGCGCAGCGCCGCGGCGGCCTCACTGGCCAGGGTGTATGCGTCTTTCGTCACCTTCAGTAGTTTAGAAGCAGCCTGTCCAGCACCCGCACGCCGAACTGCAGCGCGTCCACCGGCACCCGCTCGTCCACGCCGTGGAACATCGAGGCGAAGTCCATGTCGGCGGGCAGCCGCAGCGGCACGAAACCGAAGCCGCGCACGCCGAGGTCGGCGAAGAACGTCTTGTTGTCGGTGCCGCCCGACATGCAGTACGGGATGGCCCGCGCGGACGGGTCCTCGGCCTTCAGCGCCGCGATCATCGACTCGACCAGCGCGCCGTCGAACGAGGTCTCCAGCGCGATGTCGTGGTGCACGAACTCGCGCCGCACCTTCGGCCCGATGAGCTCGTCGATGGTCTTGAAGAACTCCTCCTCGTGGCCGGGCAGGAAGCGCCCGTCCACGACGGCCGTGGCCTGGCCGGGGATGACGTTCGACTTGTAGCCGGCGCCGAGCTGCGTCGGGTTGGTGGTGTTGCGCAGCGTCGCGCCGACGAAGCGCACCAGCGGCCCGATCTTGTCGAGGATCGGCTGCGGGTCGTTCTCGTCGAACGGGATGCCGAAGGCGTCGGCGACCTCGGTGAGGAAGCGGCGCACGGTCTCGGTGTAGGTCAGCGGCCAGTCGTGGGCGCCGATCCTGGCCACCGCCTTGGCGATCTCGGTGACGGCGTTGTCGTCGTTGAGCATGGAGCCGTGGCCGGCCGTGCCGTCGGCGATGAGCTTCATCCAGGCCAGGCCCTTCTGGGCGGTCTCGATGAGGTAGAGCCGCAGCGACGGGTCCACTTCGAGCGAGTAGCCGCCGACCTCGCTGATCGACTCGGTGACGCCCTCGAACAGCTCGGGGTGGTTCGCGGTGAGGTACTTGGCGCCGTAGACGCCGCCGGCCTCCTCGTCGGCCACCCAGGCGAAGACGATGTCGCGGCGCGGCCTGACGCCCTCGCGCTTGAAGCGGCGCAGCACGGCCAGCATCATCGCGTCCATGTCCTTCATGTCCACGGCGCCGCGGCCCCAGATGTAGCCGTCGCGCACCTCGCCCGCGAACGGGTCCACCGACCAGTCGGCGGCGTTGGCCGGCACGACGTCCAGGTGGCCGTGCACGAGCAGGGCGGGCAGCGAGGAGTCGGTGCCCTCGATGCGGGTGATGACGTTCCCGCGGCCCGGCTCGCTCTCGATGTAGGCCGGCTCGATGCCGACCTCGGCCAGCCTGGCCATGACGACCTCGGCGGCGGCCCGCTCACCGGGGCCGCTGCCGTCGCCGTAGTTGCTGCTGTCCACGCGGATGAGCTCCGCGCACAGGTCGGCGACTTCCCTCTCGGCAGGGGTCATGGTGTGTTCTCCCAACGGTGATCGAGCGTGAGCAATCCGGACTTATGGAGGTGACCGCGCTTGTAGGCGCGGGTGATCAGGGTGAGGTCGACGTCGGTGATCTCGTCGTACTTGCCGACGACGCCGGTCATGAACCGGTAGAGCGCCGCTTCGTGCGCGGCCACGACCTGCACGATGAGGGAGTGAGTGCCCGTGGTGGCGGCGCAGTAACGGACGTCGGGGTGCGCGGCGAGCTGCTGGCCGACGCTGTCGAGGCCGTGAGGGCGGACCTTGAGCCAGAGCATGGCCTCGACCTCCAGGCCGAGCAGCGCGGGCTCCACCTCGGCGCGCGGCAGCAGCAGCCGCCGCTCGATGAGCGAGGTGAGCCGCCTGCGCGCGGTCGGCACGGAGACGTCCAGGCGCTCGGCGACGGTGGTGAACGCGATGCGCCCGTCGGCGGCGAGCAGTTCGGCGATCTCCTTCTCCAGCGGCGTCAGGCCCTCCTCGTCGAGCAGCGGCTCCGGGGGAGGGGGCGGCCGCAGCTCGGCGACCTCGCGCTCGGTCAGGTAGGGCGCGTGCCACTCGGCGACGGTCCTGAACGTGTGCAGCACGACCTGGGTCTGCGTCTGCAGCACGCCGTCGATGCCGGTCACCTCGGCCGACAGGATGTGGTGCAGGTCCTCCCTGGTGGGGGCGACCAGCTCGCAGCCGATGTCGGCGGCCCCGGTCAGCGCGTAGACCGAGCGGGTGTCGTTGCGGGCGGCCAGCGCCCTGGCCACCTCGGGCACCGAGCCGGGACGTACCTGGACGTGCAGGTGCACGGGACGGCCGTGGCCGGTGCGCAGGTCATCGTAGATGGCGGTGACGCGGACGACGCCGTCGGCCATCAGCCGCTGCAAGCGCCGCGCGACCGTGCGTTCGTGCTCGCCGACGGCCCTGCCGATCTCGCCCCACGACGCGCGGGGGCTCACTTGCAGGGCGGCGACGAGTCGCCGGTCGAGAACATCCACCTGATGCCGTTTCTATGTCTGGTTTGTAAAAGTTTGCATCGACATTTGACTGTTTCGGTCGTCCGATTGCACAGTAGGCCATCACTGAAGTTGTCAGCAAAGGAGCCCACGTGGCGACTTCCCCGGTGGCGCCATCACCCCTCGGCATCCCCAAGAGCCGCACCCGCCAGCTCATGGCGGCCAGCATCGGCAACGTCGTCGAGTGGTACGACTGGTACGCCTACAGCTTTCTCGCCCCCATCTTCTCCGGCCTGATCTTCGCCGAGAACTCCGACAACGACCTGGTGCCGCTGATCAGCTCGTTCGCCGTGTTCGCAGTGGGCTTCTTCATGCGCCCGCTCGGCGGCCTGGTGGTGGGCGCGTTCGCCGACCGCTACGGGCGCAAGGCAGCGATGACGTTCACCATCGTGCTGATGGGCGTCGGCTCGCTGATCGTCGGCCTGACCCCCACCTACGCGGCCGTCGGCCTGCTCGCCCCCGTCATCCTGACGCTGGCCAGGCTCATCCAGGGCCTGTCGGTCGGCGGCGAGTTCGCCGCCGCGACCACGTTCCTTGTGGAGTCGGCCCCGACCGGCCGCCGCGGCCTCTACTCGAGCTTCCAGTACGTCAGCACCACCATCGGCCAGCTCCTGGCCTCCGGCCTGGCCGCGCTGCTGACCACGGTGCTGCTCGAACCCGACATGAAGTCGTGGGGCTGGCGCATCCCGTTCTTCGTGGGCGCCCTGCTCAGCCTCGTCGGCCTGTGGATCCGCAAGGGCGCCGACGAGACCTCCGCGCTCGCCGAGGAGGTCAAGAGCGGCAAGGCCGAGCGGCCCAAGATGTTCGAGTTCCTCAAGAACTACCCGAAGGCCGCGGCCACCATCGTGGGCATCACGATCGCCGGTACCGTCGCCTACTACACGTGGACCACGTTCCTGCCCACGTACGCGCAGATCACCGTCGGCTTCGACGAGGCGGACTCGCTGCAGATCGGCACGATCTCGCTG
The DNA here is from genome assembly GCF_040678535.1 of Nonomuraea sp. NPDC052634. NCBI lineage: Bacteria > Bacillati > Actinomycetota > Actinomycetes > Streptosporangiales > Streptosporangiaceae > Nonomuraea > Nonomuraea sp. NPDC052634. Next base: position 42,969 of record NZ_JBFATY010000003.1, read on the forward strand.
GTCTTCTTCATGATCCTGCAGCCGCTGCTCGGCATGCTGTCCGACAAGATCGGTCGCAAGCCCATGCTGATCACGTTCGGCGTCGGGTTCCTCGTGCTGCCGGTGCCGCTGCTCGGGCTGCTCACCGACTCGTACGCGAGCCTGCTGATCGTGCAGCTCATCGGCATGGTCTTCCTCGGCTGCTTCACCTCGATCTCGGCGGCGGTGAACTCCGAGCTCTTCCCCACCCGGGTGCGGGCGGCGGGCGCCGGGTTCCCGTACTCGCTGACCGTGGCGGTCTTCGGCGGCACCGCCCCGCTGATCGGCACGGCGCTGAAGGACGCGGGCAACCCCGGTGCCTTCCCGTGGTACATGTCGGCGCTGGCGCTGATCTCGACCCTGGTCTACCTCTTCGTGCTCAAGGAGACCAAGGACAAGCCGCTCAGCTAACCGCCGTAGGACGTGCAGGGGCGCTCGCGCAGCTCTTTGACGTAGTCGTCGGGGGCGCCCGCACGCTCGGCCGCCTCGGCCAGGCTGCACAGGTAGCGGGCCGAGGGCAGGCCGCCCTCGTAGCCGTCGAGCACGTAGAACCAGGCCACGACCTCGCCTTCGAGCGTCTGCACCCGCAGCCGCACCTTGTGGTACGCGCCGCGCACGGCGCCCTCCCACTGATCGAGCGAGGTCTCCTCCCACTCGGGCACGTCGTAGAGCACCACGAAGACGTGCTCGTTGGGATCTTCGACGATCGTGGCGACCGCGCCCTCCCAGGCGATGTCGTGACCCCCGAACGTCAGGCGCCATCCCGGCAGCCATCCGACGCCCCGGATCGGAGAGTGCGGGGCGCGCATGGCCATCTGCTCGGGGTCCATGTTGCTGCCGTAGGCGGCGTAGACAGGCACAGCGAACAAGATTAGCGCGTGAGGGCGCGCCCCGTTTCGCTCTCAGCAAGGGGCATGCGGGACAATGGTGACGTGACGAGGATCGTGATCATCGGCGGCGGACCAGGCGGCTACGAGGCGGCGCTGGTGGCCGCTCAGCTAGGCGCGCAAGTCACGATGGTCGAGCAGGACGGACCCGGCGGCGCGTGCGTGCTGACCGACTGCGTGCCGTCCAAGACGCTGATCGCGACCTCCGTGCGCAAGCAGGCATTGCTCGACGCCCCTTCGCTCGGCGTGTCGTTCTCCGGCGGGGCCGACGGCGACGCGGGCTCGGTCGGGGTCGATCTGCCGCTGGTCAACAAGCGGGTCAAGGAGCTCGCGCAGGCGCAGTCGGCCGACATCGCGACGCGGGTCGAGGCCGAGGGCGTCGAGATCATCAGGGCGCGGGGCCGGCTGGTCGATCCGCAGGTGGTGCGGGCGGGTAACCGTACGATCAGGGCCGACGTGGTGCTGGTGGCCACGGGGGCGACCCCGCGGGTGCTGCCCGGCGCCGAGCCCGACGGCGAGCGCATTCTCAACTGGCGGCAGCTCTACGACCTCAAGGAGCTGCCCGAGCACCTGATCGTCATCGGGTCGGGCGTCACCGGCGCCGAGTTCGCCGGCGCCTACCGGTCGCTGGGGTCGGAGGTCACCCTGGTCTCCAGCCGCGACCGCATGATGCCCAACGAGGACGCCGACGGCGCCGAGGTGCTGGAAGAGGTCTACCGGCGGCGCGGCATGAACGTCATGGGCCGCTCGCGGGCGGCCTCGGTCAAGCGCACCGCCGACGGCGTGGTGGTGACGCTGGAGGACGGCCGCACCGCCGAGGGCTCCCACGCGCTGATGACGGTCGGCATGGTGCCCAACACCTCCGGCATCGGCCTGGAGGAGGCCGGGGTGCAGCTCGACCGCAACGGCTTCATCAAGGTCGACAAGGTCTCGCGCACGTCCGCGCCCAACGTCTACGCCGCCGGCGACTGCACCGGCGTGCTGATGCTCGCCTCCGTCGCGGCCATGCAGGGGCGCATCGCGGTCTGGCACGCGCTGGGCGAGGCCGTCCAGCCGCTGCGGCTGGCCACCGTCGCCTCCAACATCTTCACCGACCCCGAGATCGCCGCCGTCGGCGTGGCGCAGCGGGCCATCGAGGCGGGCGAGATCGACGCGAACGTGGTCAAGCTGCCGCTCGCCACCAACGCCCGCGCGAAGATGCAGGGCTTCAACGACGGTTTCGTGAAGCTGTTCTGCCGCCCGCACACGGGCATCGTGCTGGGCGGCGTGGTGGTCGCGCCGCGGGCGTCGGAGCTGATCCTGGCCGTGTCGGTGGCGGTGCAGCAGCGGCTGACCGTCGACCAGCTCGCCCACACGTTCGCGGTCTACCCGTCGCTGTCGGGCTCGATCACCGAGGCGGCGCGCCGGCTGATGCAGCCGGGCGTGTCCATCTGAGACCGGACCATCCCGCCGCCGCCCTTCCTGCGACGGCGCGACGATTCAGGGCCGAGGCATCCGCCTCGGCCCTTCTCTTTTGCCGCGCGGTACGCGGAGGGTCCTCCGACCGTTGACCTTTGTTGGTATGGACAGCAAACTAATTCAGAGTCTTGCGCCCGCGTTGAAGGAGCCTCCATGCCCTATCGCCCGCCCTTGGTCGCGCACGAATACTTCGTCGCGGACCCGCCCGAGCTGCCGGTACGCGAGCGGGGTGAGGGCGGCCTGTCGGCGCTCGCCTCCGCCGAGCTGCTGGCGGCCGACGGCGCCGAGGTGCTGCTCAAGGCGGTGACCACGGCGCAGGAAACGCTGGTCGTGCAGGTCGGTGCGGCCGGCGAGGGCGTGATCAGGGTCAGGTTGTCGGAGGACGCGACCGCGCGGCCGCGTTCGGAGCAGGCGATCGCGTTGGTGACGCCCGGCACGTACGAGGGCGCCCGCGCGGTGGCCGAGCCCGGCGAGCCGATCGTGATCGACGCCGGCTCGCTGCGCGCCGAGATCGGCCTGTCGCCCTTTCACCTGCGCTTCACCGACGCCTCCGGCGCGACGCTGGTCGAGCAGGACCGGGGGCACACCGACATCAGCGGCCGGCTGCGCACGCTGCCCTTCGGCCGCTCCCGCGTCTCGGGCACGCCGGTGGCCTACCACGAGAGCTTCGCCGCCGCGCCCGACGAGGCGTTCTCCGGGTTCGGCGAGTCGTTCACCCGGCTGGACAAGCGCGGCCAGCGGCCGGTGATGTGGAACTTCGACGCCTTCGGTGCCGAGTCGCAGCGCGCGTACAAGAACGTGCCGCTCTACCTGTCGAGCCGGGGCTACGGCGTGCTCGTGGACAGCGGCGCGCCGGTGGAGTTCGACATGTGCCAGTCCACGCACAGCGTCGTGCAGATCGTGGTGCCCGACGACGTGCTCGACTACTACGTGATCGCCGGGCCGACGCCGCCTGAGGTGCTGGAGCGATACGACCGGCTGACCTGCCGGCCCTCGCTGCCGCCGAAGTGGGCGTTCGGCACTTGGATCTCGTCCGGGTTCTGCGTGGACAGCCAGGAGCGGGTGCTGGCCAGGGCGCGCACGATCAGGGAGCGCGGCATCCCGTGCGACGTGCTGCACCTGGATACGTACTGGCAGACCGACGGGCACTGGTCGGACCTGGAGTGGGACGCCAAGAACTTCCCCGACCCTGACGCGATGCTGGCGGAGCTGGACGCGATGGGGTTCAAGGTCTGCCTGTGGATGAACCCGTACGTCTCCCACCTCAGCCCGCTCTTCCGCGAGGCCGCTGAAGCCGGATATTTCCTGAAGAATCAGGCGGGGCTCGTGTACGTCGCCGACTGCTGGCACGGTTCCTTCCCCGCCTGCGGCATCGTCGACTTCACCAACCCGGCGGCCGTCGAGTGGTTCAAGGGCCTGCTCCGCCCGCTGCTGCGCCAGGGCGTGGCGCTGTTCAAGACCGACTTCGCCGAGGGCGTGCCGGCCGACTCGGTCGCCTACAACGGCATGTCCGGCACCGACCTGCACAACGTCTACACGCTGCTGTTCAACGACGTCGTCGCCGAGGTCACCCGCGAGGTCAACGGGCACGGCCTGGTGTGGGCGCGCTCGTCGTACCTGGGCGGGCAGCGCCACAGCGCCCAGTGGGGCGGCGACACCTACACCAGCTACGCCGCCATGGGCAGCACGATCAGGGGCGGGCTCGCGCACGGCCTGTCGGGCGTGCCCTTCTGGAGCCACGACGCCGGCGGCTTCACCGGCCGCCCCACCGACGACCTGTACGTGCGCTGGACCCAGTTCGGCGCGCTGTCGCCGCTGCTGCGCCTGCACGGCACCACCACCCGCGAGCCGTGGGAGTTCCCCGCCGTCGAGGCCGAGGCGGTGGCCGCGCTGAGGCTGCGCTACCGGCTGATGCCCTACATCTACTCGGCCGCCGTCGAGGCCGCGCGTACGGGGGCGCCGATGATGCGGGCGCTGTGCGTCGATTACCCGGACGACCCGGTGGCCTGGCAGGCCGACCTGCAGTACCTGCTCGGCCGGGACCTGCTCGTGGCCCCCATGACCGCGCCCGAAGGCGTCCGGCAGGTCTACCTGCCCGCGGGCCGGTGGGTCGACTACTGGACGGGCGAGGTGCTCGACGGCTCCCGCTACGTCAGGGTCGCCAAGCCGCTCGACCAGATCCCGCTCTTCGTCCGCTACGGCGCGCTCATTCCGGTCCAGGAGGAAGGGGACACGGTGGACGTGCCGGAGCAGATCACGCTCGTCGCCTTCGGGGGTGGCGACGCCACGGTCCACATCCACGACGCCGACGGCCTGACGGTCGCGGTCGCCACCAGGGACGGCGACGAGCTGCGCGTCGCCGTCACCGGCCCGAAGCGCGTCACCGGCGTGGACATCGTCCCGGTGACCGGAGCTCCCGTGCGGGCCGTCCTCTCGTAACACCCCCTGGAGGGATCATGCTCAGATCACGAGGCGCGGCGATGCTGGCCGCCGCCGTGCTCGCCCTGTCGGCCTGCGGCTCAGGAGGCTCGGGCAGCCCCGACCCGAGCGGCACCGAGCCGCGCGTGTTCCAGCTCTGGCACTACGAGAGCGCCGAGAGCGCCATGGGCAAGGCGTGGGCGGAGGCGATCAAGAAGTTCGAGGCGTCGCACCCGAACGTCAAGGTCGAGTTCGAGGAGAAGAGCTTCGAGCAGATCCAGAAGACGGCGAGCATGGTGCTCAACTCGGACGAGGCGCCCGACCTCATGGAGTACAACAAGGGCAACGCCACGTCGGGTCTGCTGTCGAAGCAGGGCCTGCTGACCGACCTCACCGAGGAGGCCACCAAGCGCGGCTGGGACAAGCTGCTGCCCGGCGGCCTGCAGACCACCGCCAAGTACGACGAACGCGGCGTGATGGGCTCCGGCAAGTGGTACGGCGTGCCCAATTACGGCGAGTTCGTGATGGTCTATTACAACAAGGACCTCTTCGCCAAGCACAAGGTCGAGGTCCCGACCACGTACGAGGAGTTCACCGCCGCGCTGGACACCTTCGTCAAGGCCGGGGTGACCCCGATCGCGAACGCCGGCGCCGAGTACCCGGCCCAGCAGATCGTCTACCAGCTCGCGCTGAGCAAGGCGCAGAAGCCGTGGATGGAGGCGTACCAGCTCTACAAGGGCAAGGTCGACTTCCACGGGCCCGAGTTCACCTACGGTGCGGAGACGTTCGCCGACTGGGTGAAGAAGGGCTACATCGCCCAGAACTCGGCCGGCCTGAAGGCCGAGGACATGGGCGTGGCGTTCATGAAGGGCGAGTTCCCGATGGTCATCAGCGGAAGCTGGTGGTACGGCCGCTTCGCCTCCGAGATCAAGGACTTCGAGTGGGGGCACTTCCTGTTCCCCGGCTCGACCATGGCGCCAGGATCGAGCGGCAACCTCTGGGTGGTGCCCGAGAACTCCGAGAACAAGGACCTGGCCTACGACTTCATCGACATCACGATGAGCAAGGAGATCCAGAACCTGCTCGGCAACTCCGGCGGCGTGCCCGTGGCCGCCGACCCGGCCGCCATCACCGACGAGAAGAGCAAGGAGCTGATCGAGACCTTCAACAAGCTGACCGCCGCCGACGGGCTGGCCTTCTACCCCGACTGGCCCGCGCCCGGCTACTACGACGTGCTGGTGGCCGGCGTCCAGAACCTCATCAACGGCAGCAAGACCCCTGCCCAGGTGCTGGACGAGATCGCCGGGCCGTACGAGGACAACCTCGCCGACCTGGGCAACTAGATGAGCGCACGCACACGCGGCAGGCGGGGTTACTGGCTCTACCTGGTGCCCAGCCTGCTGCTGTTCACCGCCGTCATCGTCGTGCCGTTCGCGATGAACGTGGCGGCGAGCTTCACCCGCTGGTCGGGGGTGGGCACGCCGCGCTGGATCGGCTTCGACAACTACATCCGGCTGCTGTCCGACGAGCGGTTCTGGGAGTCGTTCCAGCACAACGTGGCCCTGATCGTGGCGATGGCGATCGTGCCGACCGCGATCGGGCTCGTGCTGGCCGCCGCCCTGTTCGACTACATCGGCAAGCGGTTCGGCACCCGCACGGCCGCCGCGCTGCGCGCGATGTACTACCTGCCGCAGGTGCTGCCGGTCGCGGTGGCGGGCGTGGTGTGGGGCTGGATGCTGCACCCGTCGTACGGCGCCGTCAACCAGATCTTCGGCCTCGACCTCGACTGGCTCGGCGACCCCGACCTCGCGCTCGCGACCGTGATGGGGGTCATGGTCTGGTTCCAGCTCGGCTATCCGGTGGTCATCTTCATGGCCGGGCTGCAGCGGGTGGACCCGTCCTACTACGAGGCCGCCGAGATCGACGGGGCCTCGTGGTGGCGCAGGTTCTGGCACATCACGCTGCCGCAGATCCGGCCGGAGATCTTCGTGGTGCTGCTGACCTGCACGATCGCGGCGCTGAAGGTGTTCGGGCCGATCTTCGTGCTGACCCGCGGCGGGCCCGGCAACGCGACGATGGTGCCGTCGTACTTCTCGTATCTGAACTTCTTCCAGAAGAGCAACGTCGGCTACGGCTCGGCGATCGCCACGGTGCTCGCGCTGATCATCGTCGTGGTGACGTTCCTCTTCCTGCGGGTGCAGGAGCGTGAGTCATGAGGGGCCCGGGACGCTGGGCGGTGCTGGCCGCGCTCGCCGTGCTGGCCGTAGTGATGATCTTCCCGTTCGTCATCGTGGCCATGAACGCGATCAAGTCGCCGGCCGAGTACAGCTCCCAGGGACCGCTGAGCCTGCCCGACGGGCTCTACCTCCAGGGCATCGTGGACTTCTGGAACCGGGTGGAGTTCGGCACCAAGCTCTGGAACAGCTTCCTGATCAGCGCGTCCGTGGCGGTGCTCGCGGTCGCGCTGTCGGTGCTCAACGCGTACGCGCTGGGCATCGGCAGGGTGAAGGGCCGGCTGTGGATCCTCGTGCTGTTCCTGGTGGCCAACACGCTGCCGCAGGAGTCGCTGGCCTACCCGCTGTACTACCTGGCCAAGGTGGCCGGCCTGTACGACACGCAGCTCTCGGTGATCATCGTGATGACCGCGATCCAGGCGGCGTTCGGCACGTACCTGCTGAGCGCGGTGCTCGGCCAGTTCCCGAAGGAGATCCTGGAGGCGGCGGCGATCGACGGCGCGGGGCGGCTGCGCGCGCTGGTCAGGATCGTGGTGCCGATCAGCCGGCCCACGATCAACGTGCTGCTGATCTTCTTCTTCATCTGGACCTGGAACGAGTTCTTCCTCCCGCTCATCCTGCTCATCTCGAACGACACCCAGACCGTGCCGGTGGCGCTCGGCGTCCTGCAGGGCGAGCGGTACATGGACGCCACCATGTCCAGCGCGTCGGCGCTGCTCGGGGTGCTGCCCGCGGTCGTGTTCTTCCTGATCTTCCAGCGCACGCTGACCCGAGGTGTGACGGTCGGCGCCATCAAGTGATGGAGACCCCGTAATGCGAAAAGTCCCGTTATCGGCCGCGCTCACGCTGGCCGCGTCGCTGCTCATCGCGCCCGCAGCGTCCCCAGCGCCCGCTCAGGCCGCCGAGACCTTCCCCTTCCAGAACCCGGCGCTCCCGCTGGAACAGCGCGTGTCCGACCTGCTCGGCCGGCTCACGCTGGACGAAAAGCTGAGCCTGCTGCACCAGTCGCAGCCCGCGATCCCCCGGCTCGGCATCGGCTACCACAAGAACGGCACCGAGGCCCTGCACGGCGTCGCCTGGTCCAACCACCGCGACGACGGCTGGAGCCAGAAGTTCGCAAGCGGCACGGTCTTCCCGCAGGCCGTCGGCCTGGCCAGCACCTGGGACCCGGAGCTGGTCAAGCGGATCGGCTCGGCCGTCGGCGACGAGGCGCGCGGCTACAACGCCACCGACCCCGTGCTGTGGGGCCTTCAGGTGTGGGCGCCCGTGGTGGACCTGCTGCGCGACCCGCGGGCGGGACGCAACGAGGAGGGCTACTCCGAGGACCCGCTGCTGACCGGGGCCATGGCCACCGCGTACGGCAAGGGCCTGCAGGGCGACGACCCCTTCTACCTCAAGACCGCGCCCGTGCTGAAGCACTACCTGGCCTACAACAACGAGACCGACCGCAGCCTCACCTCCTCCAACCTGACGCCCAAGCTCAAGCACGAGTACTACGAGCCCGCGTTCAAGGCGCCGATCGCGGCCGACGCGGCGACCGGGGTGATGGCGTCGTACAACCTGGTCAACGGGCGGCCCAACCACGTCAACCCCGACCTGGACACGGTCGTGCGGTCGTGGACCGGCAAGACGCTCTACAACGTCAGCGACGCCTGGGGGCCGCACGCGCTCACCGACCTGGAGCGCTACTACGACGACAAGCCCGAGGCGTTCGCGGCGGTGCTCAAGGCCGGGCTGGACGGCTTCACCATCGACGACGGCGACGGCGGGCCGCTGGCCACCCACCTGAAGGCGGCGCTCGACCAGGGCCGCATCACCGAGGCCGATGTGGACAGGGCCGTGTCGCGGGTGCTGTCGATCAGGACCAGGCTCGGGCACTTCGACCCGGACGGCGGGCCGTACAAGAAGATCGGCGCCGAGGTGATCAACAGCGCCGCGCACAAGCGGCTGAACCGCGAGGCCGCGGGGAAGGCGGCGGTGCTGCTGAAGAACTCCGGCGTGCTGCCGCTGTCGGCGCCGAAGTCCGCGGCCGTGGTCGGCCCGCTGGCGGGCAAGCTCTACCGCGACTGGTACTCGGGGCGGCTTCCTTACCAGGTGACACCGCTCGACGGGATCAAGGAGCGGGTGCCCGAGGTGACGACCGCTGAGGGACTCGAACGGATCGCGCTCAAGCACGTGGAGTCCGGCAAGTACCTCACCGCCACCGGCACCGGGCCCGACGACAATGCCGCGCTCATCGACACCGCGCCCACGGCGGCCTCCCAGTGGGACCTGACCGACTGGACCGGCGGCGTCTCCACGCTGCGCAACGCGGGCAACGGCCGGCTGCTCGGCGGCGACTGGCGCTCGCTCGACACCGACGACGCCGAGCCCGACGGCTGGTACGTCTCCCAGCAGTTCGCCCTGGAGAAGCAGCAGGACGGCTCCTACCTCATCCGATACGCGGGTTACGAGACCGTCGAGAGCTGGTTCGGCCTGCCCGACGCGTACGTGGGCGTCACCCCCGAGGGCGCGCTCGGCCTGGTGCCCAAGGCGCAGGCCGCGACGTTCGCCAAGGAGGTCGTCTCCGACGGCATCGCGCAGGCCGCGGCGCAGGCGAAGCAGGCGCAGGTCGCGGTGGTCGTGGTCGGCAGCCACCCGTTCGTGGCCGGGCGCGAGTTCCACGACCGCGACACGCTGCGGCTCGGCGAGGGCCAGCTCCGGCTGATCGAGGCCGTGCGCAAGGCCAACCCGAAGACCGTGGTCGTGCTGGAAACGAGCTACCCGGTCATCGTGGACGCGCCGACGCTGCTGTGGACCACGCACGCGGGCGCCGAGACCGGGCACGCGCTCGCCGACGTGCTCTTCGGCGACGTCAACCCGGGCGGCCGGCTCACCCAGACCTGGCCGGCCCGCGACGACCTGCCGGATCTGCTGGACTACGACCTGGTCAAGACCGGCATGACGTACCTGTACGGCAAAGAGAAGCCGCTGTACGCCTTCGGGCACGGCCTCAGCTACACCACCTTCGGCTACCAGGGCCTGCGCGTGCAGGGGGAGCAGGTGAGCGTCCGGGTCACCAACACCGGCAAGGTCACCGGCGACGAGGTCGTCCAGCTCTACACCCACCAGCGCGACTCCCGCTTCGCGCAGCCGGTCAAGCAGTTGCGCGGCTTCCAGCGGGTGACGCTGAAGCCGGGCGAGAGCCGCACGGTGACGTTCCGGCTGAAGAAGTCCGACCTCGCGGTCTGGGACCACACCAGGAACACGTGGGTCGTCGAGAACGCCACCCATGACGTGCTCGTCGGCTCCGCATCCGACCGGATCCGCCAGTCCACGACGCTGCGGGTCTCCGGCGAGACCGTCCCCGTGCGCGACCTGACGACGACCACCAGGGCGATGGACTTCGACGACTACCGGGGCGTCGTGTTTGCCGACGAGAGCAAGGTGAGCGGCGAGGTCGTCGAGGGCTCGGCGGGCGACTGGCTGGCCTTCACCCGCGCCTCGTGGGGCGGGCGGCTGACGGCGTCGGTGGCCTCGGCGGGCGGCGGCTCGTTCGAGGTGCGGCGCGGCTCGCCGAAGGGTGCGCTGCTGGCGACCGTCGAGGTGCCGGCGACGGGCGGCATCTACGCCTACGGCACCGCGACCGCGACCGTGCGGCCCGGTAAGGGCGATCTCTATCTGGTGTTCAAGGGAGACCTGCGGATCAAGGACTTCGCCGTCGCACGCTGAGAAAAGATGTGACGCCATTGGATAGTCGTGGTATCTATTATGAGTAGATAGCACGACTATCCAAGGAGTTCTCATGACCGTGATCGTTCTCGTGGTCGCCACGCTCGTGTTCCGGGCGCTCGGCGCGCTGGGCGTGCGCAGGTTCGGTACGTGGCGGGAGAGCGCGGCGCACGGCCTCGCGGTCATGCTCGTCATGACGGCGAGCGCGCACTTCGTCCCGGAGAGCGTGACCTTCATGCCGAACTACGGGGACATGGTGGCGATGGTGCCGCCGTTCGTACCGTTCCCGGGGTTCATGGTGTACCTGACCGGGGTGCTGGAGCTGGCCGGGGCCGCCGGGCTGGTGCTCGCGCGCTTCCGCAAGCCCGCGGGGATCTGCCTGGCGCTGCTCTTCGTCGTCCTGCTGCCCGCCAACATCTACGCCGCCATCGCCGGCACCTCGATCGCCTCGCCGCTGATCGAGCGGATCCCCGAGCAGGCGCTCTACATCGCCATCGCGCTGTGGGCGGCGCTCGGTGCGCGCTCGGAACGCCCTGAGGCCAGCGTTTCTGTTACTCGTTAATTCGTCGTACATCCAAACTATTGACCGCCGCCACGCCCGTGTGTGAGCCTTCTTGTGAAGCTCATGCGCGAAGGCGCGGCGACGGTCAGGGTCTCGCATTCTGCTCGTGCATGGCGGTCATCCACGCTCTTGGGGCGCTTCTGGCGTGCCCGGAAAGGAAACCGCGCATGCGAAACAGGCTGCTTGTCATGCTCACGGCCGCCGCCGTCCTGCTCGTGGCGGCCATCGTGCGGATGACGCCGGTCGCGGCCGTCGCCTCCGACCCGTACGAGTTCAAGAACGTGCGGATCGACGGCGGCGGCTTCGTCCCCGGCATCATCTTCAACCCGTCGGAACGCAACCTCATCTACGCCCGCACCGACATCGGCGGCGCGTACCGGTGGAACCAGACCACCAAGTCCTGGACCCCGCTGCTCGACTGGGTCGGCTGGGACACGTGGGGCTACAACGGCGTGATCAGCCTGGCCACCGACCCCGTGCAGACCAACCGCGTGTACGCCGCCGTCGGCATGTACACCAACGACTGGGACCCGGGCAACGGGGCCATCCTGCGCTCCACCGACAAGGGCGACACCTGGCAGGTCACGCCGCTGCCGTTCAAGCTGGGCGGCAACATGCCCGGCCGCGGCATGGGCGAGGCGCTGGCCGTCGACCCCAACGACGACCGCGTGCTGTACCTCGGCGCGCCCAACGGCAACGGCCTGTGGCGCAGCACCGACTACGGCGCCACCTGGTCGAAGGTGACCAGCTTCCCCAACCCCGGCGACTACGCCCAGGACCCGAGCGACCCCAACGGCTACCTCAGCCACCGCCCCGGCGTCGTCTGGGTCACCTACGACCCCCGCTCGTCCAGCGAGGGCAGCCCCACCAAGACCATTTATGTGGGCGTCGCCGACAAGGACGACACCGTCTACCGCACCACCGACGGCGGCGCCACCTGGTCGCGCCTGGCCGGTCAGCCCACCGGCTACATCGCGCACAAGGGCGTGCTCGACACCGAGAACGGCTACCTCTACATCGCCACCAGCGACACCGGCGGGCCGTACGACGGTGGCAAGGGCGACGTGTGGCGCTACGACACCGGCACCGGCGCCTGGACCCAGATCAGCCCCGTGCCGTCGTCCAGCTCCGACGCCTACTTCGGCTACAGCGGCCTGACCATCGACAGGCAGAACCCCGAGACGATCATGGTGGCCACGCAGATCTCCTGGTGGCCGGACGTCATCTTCTTCCGCTCCACCGACTCCGGCGAGACCTGGACCCGGGTGTGGGACTGGACCTCCTACCCCGACCGCTCGTTCCGCTACACCATGGACATCAGCGAGAACCCGTGGCTGACCTTCGGCACCGACCCGCAGCCGCCCGAGGTCACGCCCAAACTCGGCTGGATGACCGAGTCGCTGGAGATCGACCCGTTCGACTCCGACCGGATGATGTACGGCACCGGCGCCACCATCTACGGCACCGAGAACCTCACCGCGTGGGACTCCGGCGGCAAGTTCACGATCAAACCCATGGCCCGCGGCCTTGAAGAGACCGCCGTGCTCGACCTGATCAGCCCGCCCAGCGGCGCGCCGCTGATCAGCGGCCTCGGCGACATCGCCGGCTTCCGTCACACCGACCTGGACGCCGTGCCGTCCATGATGTTCACCCAGCCCAACTTCACCTCCACGACCAGCCTCGACTACGCCGAGAAGGCACCGTCGATCATGGTCAGGGCCGGAAACTTCACCGACTCCGACCGCCCGGACGACAGCCACGTGGCCTTCTCCACCGACGGCGGCGCCAACTGGTTCCAGGGCACCGAGCCGGGCGGCGTCAACGAGGGCGGCACGGTCGCCGCGGCGGCCGACGGCTCCCGCTTCGTCTGGGCGCCCAAGGGCGTGACGCCCGTCTACTCCGTCGGGTTCGGCAACTCCTGGCAGACCGCCTCCGGCCTGCCCACCGGCGCGATCGTGGAGTCCGACCGGGTCAACGCGATGACGTTCTACGGCCTCAGCGGCGGCCGCTTCTACCGCAGCACGAACGGCGGGGCCACCTTCGCCGCCACCGCCGCCACGGGGCTGCCCGCCAGCGGCAAGTTCAAGGCCGTGCCCGGCATCGAAGGCGACGTGTGGGTGGCCGGCGACGGCGGCATCTGGCACTCCACCGACGGCGGCTCCTCGTTCACCAAGCTGTCCGGCATCACGAACGCCGTGAACGTCGGCTTCGGCAAGGCCGCGCCCGGCGCCGACTACCCGGCCGTCTTCGCCGTCGCCACCATCGACGGCGTCACCGGCCTGTACCGCTCGGACGACGGCGGGTCGAGCTGGCTGCGCATCAACGACGACGAGCACCAGTGGGGCAACATGGGCGAGGCGCTGACCGGCGACCCGCGCGTGTACGGCCGCGTCTACCTCGGCACCAACGGGCGCGGGATCATCTACGGCGACCGTACGAGGCCGCCGATCACCGTGACCCCGACCGTCACGCCGACCGGCGACCCGACCGAGGAGCCGACCGAGACGCCCGCGCCCGGCGACGACGGGTGCACGGCCACGTACGAGGCGGGCAACTCCTGGCCCGGCGGCTTCCAGGCCGGCGTCACCGTCGAGAACACCGGCGACGCCGCGATCAGCGGCTGGAAGGTGACCTGGACCTGGCCGGGCGACCAGCAGATCACCAACCTCTGGGGCGGCGCCCACACCCAGACAGGCAAGGAGGTCACGGTCACGAACGCCGGCTACAACGGCACGGTGGCGGCCGGGGCGAGCACCTCGTTCGGCTTCAACGCCACCGGAAGCGCCACCCCACCGGCCACCCTGACCTGCACCCCCTCGTAACAGCCCCCGGAACCCGAGCCGTCCCACCCCGCATCCGCCAGGCGGGACGGCTCGGCCTCACCCACCCCGCAAAGGCACACGGACTCCCAAAAGCACCTCAGCCTGGCAGGAGGGGCGCCTGCTGCCGGGCGGCCCGCCGGCTACGGACTTCCTTTCGAGGAGGGGAAGGGGCACCCTCTCCTCGAAAGGATCCTTCGCCCCCACCACGAAGGACCTCTCCTGGGAAGGACCTCTCCTGGGAAAGAGAGGCGGGAGGGTGGGTAGCTGCGGGGGCATGCACACACTCGTCAAAGGACTGATCGCCGGCGCGGCCGGCACCTGCGCGCTCAACCTCGCCACGTACCTCGACATGCTCATCAGGGCGAGGCCCGCGAGCGGCACACCGAAGGAGACCGCGCGCAGGCTGACCGAGGTGGCGGGCGTGAGCCTGGGCGACGAGGAGCGGGCGGGCAACCGCCAGGAGGCGATCGGCGCGCTCCTCGGGTACGCCACCGGCGCGGGCGCGGCCGTCTGCTACGGGCTGCTGGACGGGAGGCGGCGCCTGCCGTGCCCGGTCGGGGTGGCGGCGCTGACGGTGCTGGCCATGGCCGGCTCCAACGGCCCGATGACCGCCTTGGGCGTCACCGACCCGCGCGAGTGGTCGGCGACCTCCTGGATCTCCGACATCGTGCCGCACATGGCGTACGGGGTCGTCGCGTACGCCGCGTACGAGCTGATGCGGTGATCAGAGGTCTTCCAGGAGCCCGGCGGGCACCGGTTCGTCCGGCGGCGGTTCGTCGTGGTCGTCGGCGAGACCGGTGAGGATGACGGCCAGCTCGGCACGGGTGTGGATGCCCAGCTTGCGGTAGATCCGCGCCAGGTGGGTGTCGACGGTGCGCTTGCTGATCGACAGGGTGGCCGCCACCTCCATGTTGCTCATTCCGCGCAGGACCAGGTCGGTGACCCGGCGCTCGCCCACGGTCAGCGGGTGGCCGTTGCGCCCGTGGCGGCCGGCGGCGGGGGAGCCGGATCGGCGCGGCGCGGTGGCCGCCCGGTGCTTGTCGGCGAGCGCGGCCAGGCGCAGCGCGCCGCAGTCGGTGGCCAGCCGCAGCGCCATGGCGAGCGTCTCGTGCGCCTTGCCGGAGTCGCCCGCCTGGCGCTGGGCGATGCCGAGGCGGACCATCGCCCTGGCCTGTTCGAGCCGGGCGCCCCGGTCGGCCAGCAGGTCCACCGCCTCGTGCAGCATGTCGAGCCGGGTGCTGCCCTCGTGGGCGACGCTGCCCGCGCTCAGCGCGCGGGCGATCGTGGTGGGCGCGCCCCAAGCCCGCGCCAGCTCCAGCTCCCGTTCGGCCATCATGCGGGCGGCCGACCGCTCGCCGGACAGGGCGTAGGCGAGGATCGCGTGCGGGCCCCAGGGCACGCAGGCCGGGTTCGTGATGCCGGCGGCGGTCAGGCGGCGCCCGCACTCCAGCAGGGTCAGCAGCCCGTCGCGGGGCCGGCCGTGCGACAGGTGCACGCGCCCGAGCGTGTCCAGGACGTGGCCGGAGATGAGCGGATGCCAGTCGCCGTACGTCCTGACCGAGCGCAGCGCGGACTCGGCGGCCTCCAGCTCGCCCCGCTCGACCATGATGCGGGCCGCACAGGCGGTGGCGACGGCGTGAAAGCCCTCCGCCTCGACCTCGCGGGCGCTGGCGATCGCGTCGTTGGCGTCGCGCAGCGCCGCGTCCAGGCGGCCGAGCTGGTAGCGCACCTCGGCCCTGGCCGACAGCGTCAGGGCCAGGCGGGTGGCCGAGCCGGTGTCCCTGGTCTCGGCGACCAGCCGTTCCGCCCAATAGGAGGCCTCGTCGAGGCGATCGCCCCACACGAGCGGCAGCACGACGGTGACCGGCACCGCGCCCTGGCCGTCCAGGCAGCGGCGGGTCTGGGCGAGCATGCGCGGCAGGTTGCGGCCGCGTACGCCGGTGGCCAGCGCGAGGATGCTGAGGAACTCCCTGGCGGCGGGGGTGAGCAGGGTGCCGAACGAGCGGCTCAGCCGCCGCACCCCGATCCGCCCCGCGGAGCGGCCCCACACCAGCGCCTGGGCGGCGAACAGCAGGGCCAGGTCGGCGCCCGCGAGGTGCGGCGTGGCCGCCGCCGTGGCCGCGGCCTCGGCCATCACCTCGCCCGCCTCGACGGAGTTGGCGCTGACCAGGATGTCGGCGAACGGCGTCATCGACATCAGCGCCTGCGGCGCCCGCTTGACCCGGCCGTAGACGGTGCGCAGGTGGCGCAGGCAGGCGGGCAGGTTGCGGTGCATCTCGACCGCGCCCAGCTCGGCGGTGACCTCCAGCACCGTCTCGCGGTCGTCGGTCTCGGCCAGCGCGCGGTGCAGGTAGCCGGTGGCGTCCTGCCAGGAGTGCTCGTTGCCGGCCTCGCCGGCGGCCTCGCGCAGCACGGTCACGGTCTGCGGGTCGCCGGTCGGGCCCGCCGACATCAGGTGCCGGGCCGAGCAGCGCAGCGGCCGGCCGAGCCGGTGCAGCAGCGCAGCGGTACGGCGGTGCAGCTCGTCGCGCTCGGCCGGGTCCATGCCGGCCAGCACGGTCTGCTGGATGCCGGGGTGTGCGAATCTGTCGGGCGGCGCGCCGGTGACCAGCCCGAGCCGCCGTAACCGTGCCGCGGCCACCCGCGCGGCGTCCTGGCCCTGGCCGGCCAGCATGGCGGCGATCTCCAGGCCGTCGTCGGGCGCCACGACGGCGAGGCTGCGTAACAGGGCGACGCAGTCGGCGTCGGCGCCGGAGTCGCTGTCGGTCAGCCAGCCGAGCACGGTCTGCGTCATCGCCGCCGCGCCCGCGTCCAGCACCTGGGGCAGCTCGTCGCGGGTGGCCGGCACGCCGGTCCTGGCCAGCCTGGCGGCGAGCTCGTGCAGCAGCGCGGGGTTGCCCTGGGTGAGCTGGTGGCAGGCGTGCGCGACCTCGGCCTCCACCTGCTGCTCGGCGGTGCCGAGCTGGCCGGCGAGCAGCCGCCGCGCGGCCAGGTGGGTCAGCGGGGCGGGCCGCAGCAGCCGCATGTACGGCAGCGCCGCCAGGTCTCTGGCCAGGTCGTTCCCGCCGGGCTCGCCGGGCTCGTCGCTGGTCAGGATCATCGCGATGGGCAGGCCGTCGAGCCGCCTGGCGATGTAGGAGCACCACTCGGCGGACTGCTGGTCGGCGTGGTGCACGTCGTCGACGGCGATGATCAGCGGCTGGTCGCCGGTGAAGTCACGGGTGGCGCGGTAGAGCCCGTGCAGCACGTCGGGGGTGACGGGGTCGTCCGCGCGGTCCTGGTCCAGTCGCAGGCCGGTGGGCGGCGCGCGGCCCGGCGACATGAGCGGCTCGAAGAGCTGGCGTACGACGCCGAGGTGGTGCTCGCGTTCGGCCGGGTGGCCGCGGGCCATGAGCAGCAGCGCGCCGGTCTCCGACAGGGCGGACAGCGCCGCGTTGAGCAGCGTGGTCTTGCCGATCCCGCGTGCCCCCTGGATCAGCAGCACCGCCGGGTTGCCGGATCGGATCCTGGACAGCGCTTCGCGCACTGCGGCGAGTTCGGTGTCACGGTGTAGCAGCGTCTGTCCGGAAGACATTGCTACTCCCCAAGCCTTGGCCCCCTGGACTGTCATAGGGATCATCCCGCCAAAGGCAGGTCGGCTGTCAATAGTTGACCGACAAATCGGACAATTGTGACAAGGCATGGTCAGTCCTGGTGCCCTCCTCTGCGCCGGCCCGGATGCGCATTCTCGGCGGCTCACATACGTATTTCACCGCATTGTGCAGCCAAATGCGTACGCCGGAATTACGTCTTTACATGGCGGCGAGCCCGATGCGACTCTGCGATCAACCGCCGGCACCGTTGGACGGCGGCACCGACGAGGACCCAAAACGGGGAGGGCCATGGACCGCCCACGTCTCAAAGCGCATTTCACTTCGCAGTTACTCGACGGGTCGACGGTCTTTCTCCTGGCCGAGGGCCAGCATTATCGGGTGACCGCCGCCGGGGCCGGAAAAGTCCTGCCTTACCTGGACGGACGGCATACTGTCGCGGAGATCGCCGCCGCCTTGAGCGACGAGCTGCCGCTCATGCAGACGCTCATGGCCATTCGCAAGTTCGCCGCCTACGGCGTGCTCGCCGACGGGCGGGCCGAATGGCCCGAGCACACCCTCGCCTTTTGGGACGCGCAGGGAATCGACCCGGTGCGCGCACGGTCGGCGCTGGAAAGCACCGAATTCGTCGTCGTCGCCGCCGAGGGCGCCGACCCCGGGCCGATCGGTGCCATGCTGCGCGAGCACGGGCTGCGCATGCGTACGCGGACCGTCGAGGAGGAGGCCGCGGGCCCCGCGGGCGCGATGGCGGTCGTCGTCACCGGCGACTACCTCGACCCCGCGCTCGACCGGCTCAACGCCGCCTACCTCGCCGCCGGGCACCCGTGGGCGCTGATCAAGCCGGACGGCGTCACCCTGTGGATCGGTCCGGTGCTGCGGCCTGGGCAGACCGCCTGCTGGGCCTGCCTGGCGCAGCGGCTGGCCGGCAACCGGCAGGTCGAGCGCTATCTGGCGGGCAAGCGCGGCGGCGGCATGCCGTACCACCCGGTGCGCGAGTCGGTGCCGGCCGGCCCCTCGGTGGCGGGCGGGCTGCTGGCGGTGGAGCTCGCCAAGATCGCCGCCCGCCGTGACGACCCCTCGGCCGCCGCATCCCGGCTCGACGGCAAGATGACCACCATCGACCTGCGCACCCTGGGCGTGACCGAGCACACCGTCATCCGGCTGCCGCAGTGCCCGGCCTGCGGCGACCCCACGCTGATCAGCGAGCGCAGCCCCAAGGTGACGCTCTCGGCCCGCGACGCCAGGCACGTCACCGACGGCGGCTACCGGATCGAGCCGCCCGCGCGTACGTACGCACGGCTCGAAAAGCACATCAGCCCGCTCATCGGCGCGGTGACCAGGTTGCACACGTTCGCCGACGAGGACAACGGCGTCACCTACAGCTTCACCGCGGGACACAACTTCGCCATGATCGGCGACAACATGGACCTGCTGCGCCGCAACCTGCGCGGGCAGAGCGGCGGCAAGGGCCGTACCGAGGTCCAGGCCAAGGTGAGCGCCCTGTGCGAGGCCATCGAGCGCTACTCGGGCGTGTGGCGCGGCGAGGAGCCGGTGACCGAGGCCGCCTACGCCGACCTCGACCCGGCCGTGGCCGTGCACCCGGAGAGCCTGCTGCACTTCTCCGACCGCCAGTACGCCATCCGCGAGGAGTGGAACAAGGACCCCGCGCACCGCCTGCACCTGGTGCCCGAGCGCTTCCGCACCGACCTGCCGGTGGACTGGTCGTCGGCCTGGTCGCTGACCGAGGAGCGGGAGCGGCTGGTGCCCTCGGGCTACGCCTGGTACGGCCACCCCGACCTGGAGCGGCACTTCTACTGCGTGGGCGACTCCAACGGCAACGCGTCGGGCAACTCCGTCGAGGAGGCCATCCTGCAGGGCTTCTGCGAGCTGGTGGAGCGGGACGCGGTGGCGCTGTGGTGGTACAACCGGGCCCGGCGGCCGGCCTTCGACCTCGACTCGCTGCACGACCCGTACGTCGACACCGTGCGCGAGTTCTACCAGGGCATGGACCGCGACATCTGGCTGCTCGACATCACCACCGACCTCGGCATCCCGGCGTTCGTGGGGGTGTCGTACCGCAGGAACCACCCGGTCGAGGACGTCATCGTCGGCTTCGGCGCGCACCTCGACCCGCGCATCGCCGCCATCAGGACGCTGACCGAGGTCAACCAGTTCCTGCCCTCGGTGGAGCGGCGCGACGAGCAGGGCAACACGCTCTACCTGGACGACGACGTCGCCACGCTCGCCTGGTGGAAGGAGACGAAGCTGGCCGAGCAGCAATGGCTGGTGCCCGATCCCGCGCAGGGGGCGCGCACGCTCGCCGACTACCCCCCGTCGGGCGGCGAGGACCTGGCGGCCGACGTCGAGACCTGCGTGGAGCGGGCCGCCGCGGCCGGCCTGGAGGTCATCGTGCTCGACCAGAGCCGGCCCGACCTGGAGCTGAGCGTCGTCCGCGTGATCGCGCCCGGCATGCGGCACTTCTGGCGGCGGCTCGGCCCCGGCCGCCTGTACGACGTGCCGGTCGCGCTCGGCTGGATCCCGAGGCCCCTCGCGGAGGACGAGCTCAACCCCGTCAGCGTCTTCTTCTGACGGACCCGGGCCCCGAGACACCGCAGTGAACGAGAGAGGAACCCGGCGTGAGTGAGACGAGACGGCGATTGCGCCGCGACGCGACGCTGGCCGAGTCGGACGGCGAGGTGCGCATCTCCTCGCCGGCCGGCTCGCTGGGACTGCGGAACCTGCCCGAGCAGACGGTGGCCGCGCTCCGCGTGCTCGCGGCGGGCGAGGCGACGGAGACGGCGCTCGCGGCCACCGTGGGGGAGGCCGGGCTGTTGCGCTGGAACCTGCTGCTGCGCCGCCTGGCGATGGGCGGCATGCTGGAGTACGGCACGCCGCGCGCCAGGCTGCGGCCCGTGGGCGCCGGCCCCGTCGAGCCCGCCGCCGCGCCCGGCCCCGGCAGCAGGATCAAGCTGTCCCGCTTCGCCGTGATCACGGCGGAGGACGGCGTCCTGTGCGTGCGGAGCCCGCGCAGCCCCGCCGTGGTCGAGCTGGAGCCCGCCGCCGCCGGTCTGCTGGGCGCGCTGTCCGGCTGGACCACCCCGGCCGAGGTGGGCGACCGCGAGCTGCTGCGCTTCCTCGCCGCCGCCGACGCGCTGACCACCGAGGCCGAGGACGGCGACCTGGAGCTGGCCCAGTGGCAGCCGCGCGACCTGTGGCTGCACGCCCACAGCAGAGGGCCGCGGCTCACCGACAGGTACGGCGGCACGTACCCGTTCAAGGACCGCTTCGAGCCCCTGCCCGCCAGCCCCGCCCCCTTCGGCGGCAAGCGGGTCGAGCTGGCCGCCCCCGACATGGACGAGCCGGGCCGGGGCCTGTACGAGACGCTGGAGCGCCGCCGCTCGATACGCGAGCACGACCATGACGCGCCCATCACCCTCGACCAGCTCGGCGAGCTGCTCTACCGGTCGATGCGGCGCCGCGCGGCCTTCGCCTCGCCCGACGGCCAGGAGCTGGCCGACCGTCCCTATCCCTCCGGTGGATCGGTGCACGAGCTGGAGGTCTATCCGCTCGTCGTCTCCTGCCGCGGCCTCGACCCGGGTCTGTGGCACTACGACACCGCGGGGCACGCCCTGGAACTGGTGGCCGAGCCGGGGCCGGCGGTGCGGGTGCTGGTGGAGCGGGCCAGGGCGGCGGCCCAGCTCGAACAGGACCCGCAGGTGCTGCTCATCGTCACCGCCCGCTTCGGCCGGGTCATGTGGAAGTACGAGGCCATCGCCTACCCGCTGGTGCTCAAACACGTGGGCGTGCTCTACCAGACGATCTACCTGGTCGGCACCGCGATGAACTTGGCCGTGTGCGGGCTCGGCGGCGGCGACGCCGGCGACTTCGCGCGCGCCAGCGGTCTCGGCTACCTGAGCGAGGGCAGCGTCGGCGAGCTGGTGATCGGCAGCAGGCGGGGATAGAGCGATGAAGTTCCGGTTCAAGGCGCTGCAGCGGATGCGCGAGCCCGACGAGCTCGACTCGCCGACGCTGCTGGCCTCGCCGCGCGGATGGATCGCCACGTTCGTGGTGCTCATCATCGTGGCGGCGGCGGCCGTCTGGTTCTTCGTGGGGCGGCTGCCGGTGACGGTGTCCGCTGCGGGCGTGCTCACCCATCCCGCGGGCACCGCGCGGCTGCAGAGCCCGTACGGCGGCACGGTCCGCTCGATGCTGGTCCGCCCCGACGACGCGGTGCGGCGCGGCCAGGAGGTCGCGGTGATCGCCGTCGACGGCGGGACGGGCCGGGTGAGCGAGCGGATCGTGCGCAGCCCGTTCACCGGGCGGGTGGTCGCCTTCAACGCGGTGGACGGCCACGTGGTCGCGCCGGGCGAGGAGCTGCTGCTCATCGAGCGCACGGACGCCCCCGACGACCGGCTGGTGGCGATGCTGTTCGTGCCGGTGGACCGCGCGATGGGCGTGGTGCCGGGCCGGCCCGTCGACCTGTCGGTGTCGTCGGCGCCGCCGGGCGCGTTCGGGCTGCTGCGCGGGCGGGTTCACTCCGTCAGCGCGTACCCGGTGATGCTGGAGCAGGCGGCCGACCTGGTGGGCGGTGTGGAGGCGGCCCGCGGCTACCTCAAGGGCGCGCCCGCCCGGCTCGTCATCGTCGATCTGGAGCGCGACCCGACCACGCCGTCCGGCTACGCCTGGTCCACCAAGGACGGGCCGCCGGTGCCCCTGCAGTCGCAGGTATCGGTGGCCGGAGCGATCGTCCTGGGCAGCCAGACCCTGTTCGACCTGCTGCTCGGGCGCTGAGGGGGAGATGTGACGACCACGAGCGCTCCCGCGCAGGCCAGGCAGCCGGCCGCCCCGCGCACGCCGCGGCCCCGGCCGGCCAGGCGGTGGCGGTGGCGGCGGCGCACGCCGACCGTGATCCAGATGGAGGCGGTGGAGTGCGGGGCCGCCTCGCTGGCGATGATCCTCGGCTACTACGGCAAGTTCGTCCCGCTGGAGGAGCTCCGTGCGGCCTGCGGCGTCTCCCGCGACGGCGCCAAGGCCTCCAGCGTGATCGCCGCCGCCCGCCGGTACGGGCTCATCGCCAGGGGCTTTCAGATGGAGGCGGAGGACCTGCGGACGCTGACCGGTCCGGCCATCGTGTTCTGGGCGTTCCAGCACTTCATGGTGCTGGAGGGCGTGCGCAGCCGGTTCGGCAGGAAGGCCGTGGCGGTCAACGACCCGGCCAACGGCCCCCGCATGATCGACTGGGACGACTTCGACTCGGGCTTCACCGGCGTCGTGCTCACCTTCGAGCCCGGCCCCGACTTCCGGCCGGGCGGCCGGCCCACCAGGGTCGGGCAGGCGCTGCTGGCCCGCCGCATGCCGTCGGGGCGGGCCCTGCCGCTGGTGCTGCTGGCCAGCCTGCTGCTGGTCGTACCCGGCATCATCGGGCCCGCCTTCAGCCGGGTCTTCATCGATCGGGTGCTGAGCGGGCGCGACCCCGGCTACCTGGTGCCGCTGCTGTTCGGCGTGGGGGTCACGGCGGTCGCGGTGTTCGTGCTGACCTCGGTGCAGAGGCACTATCTGCTGCGCATGGAGATCCGGCTCGGGCTGGTCAGCTCGGCCCGCTTCTTCCGGCACCTGCTGCGGCTGCCCGTGCAGTTCTACCTCCAGCGCCGCCCCGCCGAGGTCGCCAAGCGCGTGCAGGCCAACGACACCGTCGCCGAGATCCTCTCCCGCGACCTCGCCATCACCCTCGTCAACCTGGTCCTGGTGCTCTTCTACGGCATCGTGCTGATCCGCTACGACCTGCTGCTCGGCCTGGTCGGGGTGGGCATGGCGATGGTCAACATCCTGGTGCTGCGCCAGGTGTCCAGGGCGCGTACGGACGCGGTGGCCGCGCTCCGCGCCGACCTCGGCAACCTGACCTCCACCACGTTCAACACCCTGCAGCTCATCGAGACCGTCAAGGCGACCGGCGCCGAGCCCGCCGCCTTCCAGCGCTGGTCGGGCTTCCTGGCCAAGGCGGTCACCGCCAAGCAGCGGCTGGGCGTCACCACCGCCATGCTCACCGTCGTGCCGCCGCTGCTCGCCGGCGTCAACAGCGGGCTCATCCTGCTGATCGGCGGGCTGCGCGTGGTCGACGGCGTGATCAGCGTCGGCATGCTGGTGGCCTTCCAGACGCTGCTCAGCTCGCTGTCCAGGCCCGTCACGCAGCTCACCAACCTGGGCGGGCAGCTCCAGGACATCTCCGCCGACGTCTGCCGGCTCTACGACGTCGAGAAGTACCCGGTGGCCAGGGTCTTCGAGCGGCACGCGCCCGTACGGCAGCGCGCCGAGGGCCGGCTTGACGGGCGGCTGGAGTTCGACCGGGTCACCTTCAGCTACAGCGCGACGGCCGACCCCGTCATCAAGGACCTGTCGTTCACGCTGGTGCCGGGGCGCAGGCTCGCGATCGTCGGCAACTCCGGCAGCGGCAAGTCGACGGCGGGCAAGCTCGCCGCCGGCCTGTACGTGCCCACGTCGGGGCGGGTGCTGCTCGACGGGCTGCCCAGGGAGGAGCTGCCCAGGGAGGTGGTGGCCGCGTCGGTCGCGTACGTGGACCAGGACATCACGCTGTTCGAGGGCACCGTGCGCGACAACCTCACGCTGTGGAGCGAGGACCTGCCCGACGAGGTGGTGGTCTCCGCGCTGCGCGACGCCGCGCTGTTCGACCTCATCGCCACCAGGCCGGGCGGACTCAACAGCGGCGTGCTGGAGGGCGGGCGCAACTTCAGCGGCGGCCAGCGGCAGCGCCTGGAGCTGGCCAGGGCGCTGTCCATCAGGCCGACCCTGCTGATACTCGACGAGGCGACCAGCGCGCTCGACCCGGAGACCGAGCGGGTCATCGCCGACAACCTGCGCAGACGCGGCTGTGGCTGCCTGATCATCGCCCACCGGCTGTCCACGGTGCGCGACGCCGACGAGATCATCGTGCTCGACCGCGGCGAGGTGGTCGAGCGCGGCCGGCACGCCGAGCTGCTGGCGCTGGACGGTCACTACGCCGAGCTGCTGAGAAGCTCGCGCAGGAACGGGGAGGGAACGTGACGACCCCGATGCTCTCGGCGTTCTCGCCGTTCTTCACCGACGCGGCTACGCCGGTGGACTACTCCGCCGACAACCTGTTCGTCATGTCGGGCGTGCGCGAGGTGCTGCTGGTCGAGCGGGGCGAGGTGGACCTGTTCGCGGTACGCCTGGACAACGGCCGCCCCGTCGGCCGCTGGAACTACCTGTGCCGGGTCCGCGAGGGCACGCTGCTGCCGGGCGCCCCGCGCGGGCCCCGGCACGGCATCGTCGGGCGTCCCGTGCTCGGCTCGCGCGTCTCCCGCGTGCCGCTGGCCAGGCTGCGCGAGCTGGCCGGCGCCGGGCGCTCGGCCACCATGTCCACCACCGGCTACGGGCTGGCCGTCAAGCAGCTCGTCCGCGGCGTGGAGGCCGGCATGGTGTCGCTGGCCACGGCGCTGCGCGACGGGCTGCCGCCGCGCGAGTTCGTCCCGCTGGCCTCCGACGCGGTCACCGAGCTGGACCGCGGCCGCGCCGCCAGGTCCGTGGACGGCGTGCAGTGGCTCACCGTCGAGGAGGGCGCGGTCGAGATGCCCGACGGCGTCGCCGGCGTGCTGACGGCGGGGGCCGAACTCGCGGTGACCGAGCGGGACTGGGTGGTCGCCACCGCGCAGGCCCGGCTGCGCGCCCGCTCGACCTGGCAGCTGCTGGCGGACGAGACGCTGTGGAGCCGCTGGGTCGAGCACGCCATCCGCTTCCTCTACACCGTGGACCGCCGCGTCGAGCGGCAGCGCGCCCACGAGCTGCGCTCGCTCGAACGCAGGAAGGAGCGCGAGTCGGGCGTCGCCGTGGCGGCGCGGCGCGGCTTCGACACGCTCGTCCGCGACACCGAGGCCCGGGTACGCCTGGCCGACGTCACCGCGGACCCGCCGATGCTGGCCGCCGCCAGGCTGGTGGCCTCGCACGGCGGCTTCAGCGTGGTCGCGCCGCCGCCCGGCGGAGGCAGGGACGTCGACTCGCTCCAGGCGATCGCCCTGGCCTCCGGGGTGCGCACGCGCTCCGTCCGGCTGGACGACGGCTGGTGGAAGCGGGACATCGGCCCCATGGTCGGCTATCTGCGCGAGGATGACACCCCCGTGGCGCTGCTGCCGATCGGCTCGCGCTATGTGCTCGCCCAGCCGGGGCAGAGCCGGGTCACGCCCGTCACCAGGGCGGTGGCGGCCACCCTGGCCAACAAGGCCGACGTGCTGTACGAGCCGCTGCCGCCCGACGTCCGCACGGTCGCCGGGCTGCTGCGCTTCGGGCTCGCGCGCAACGGCCGCGACCTGTTCGTGCTCGCCTCGCTCGGCACGCTCGTGGCCGTCATCGGGCTGCTCGTGCCCGCGATGACCGGGCTGGTGCTGGGCACGTTCGTGGCGCGCGCCGAGCGCGACCTCATCGTGCAGGGTGCGGCGCTGGTGATCGGCGGCGCCTTCGTGGCGGCCGCGCTGTCGATCGTGCAGAACGTGGCCGCGCTGCGCATCGAGGGCCGCGCCTCCGCGCGCGTGCAGGCGGGCGCGTGGACGCGGCTGCTGTCGTTGCCCGTCACGTTCTTCGGCCGCTACTCCACCGGCGAGCTGGGCACGACCGTGCTCGGCGTGAGCGCGGCGCAGGAGATGCTCTCCGGCGTGATGACGACGGCCACGCTGGGGCTGTTCGGCGGCCTGGCCAACCTCGTCCTCGTCTACGTCTACGACGTCCGGCTGGCCCTGCTCGCGACCCTGCTGGTGCTGATCGGCATCCTGGTGTGCGCGGTCGCCGGATTCTTCGAGGTACGCCTCCAGCGCCGCCTGTACGAGCAGGAGCAGCGGCTGTCGTCGCGGGTGTTCCAGCTGCTGTCGGCGGTGCCCAAGCTGCGCGTGGCCGCCGCCGAGGACCAGGCGTTCTCGGTGTGGAACCGCGACTTCATGAAGGCCAGGGCCACCTCGGCCAAGGCCAGGCGGCTGCAGAACCTGGTGACCACCTTCAACGCGGGCTTCCCGCTCGTCTGCTCGTTCGTGATCTTCGCGGTGGCGGCGGGGCCGCTGCGCGGGGAGCTGCCGATCGCCGCGTTCCTCGCCTTCTTCACCGCCTTCAACCTGCTCATCGCCTCGGTGCTGCAGTTCACCGGCGCGGCCATCACCGCCATGAGCATCGTGCCGATGATGGAGAAACTGGCACCCGTGCTGGAGGTCGAGCCCGAGGACCACGCGGGCAAGGCCGACCCCGGCGAGCTGTCGGGCCGCATCACGATGTCCAAGGTCTCCTTCCGCTACGGGGCCGACGGCCCGAGGGCGCTCATCGACGTGGACCTGTCGATCGAGCCCGGCGAGTTCGTCGCGATCGTCGGCCCGACGGGCAGCGGCAAGTCCACGATCCTGCGCCTGCTGCTCGGCTTCGAGCAGCCGGACTCGGGCAGCGTCATGTACGACGGCCAGGACCTGGCCGAGCTGGACCTCGGCGCGGTGCGCCGGCAGTGCGGAGTGGTGCTGCAGAACGGCGCGCTGCTCGCCGGCGACATCAGGCAGAACATCGTCGGCAGCACCGGCCACACCATCGACGACGCCTGGGAGGCCGCCGCGATGGCCGGCATCGACGCCGACATCTCGGCCATGCCGATGGGCATGCACACCGTGCTGTCGGAGGGCACCCACACGCTCTCGGGCGGGCAGCGGCAGCGCATCATGATCGCCAGGGCGCTGGTCTCACGTCCGCGCATCGTCTTCTTCGACGAGGCCACCAGCGCGCTCGACAACCCGGCACAGAACGTCATCGCCGAGAGCACCCGCAGGCTCAACGCCACCCGCGTGGTCATCGCCCACCGGTTGTCCACGATCAGGGACGCCGACAAGATCCTCGTGCTCGACGGCGGCCGCGTGGTCCAGCAGGGCACCTACGACGAGCTGCTGGCCGATGAGCAGGGACTGTTCGCGCGCCTGGCACGGCGGCAGATCTGAGCGCGGCGACGGCGCTCCCGGCCGACGCTCCTCCCGGCCGACGGCGCTCCCGGGACGCGAGGCGACGGTGCTCCCGGGACCTGAGGCGACGGCGCTCCCGGGGCATGCCCCGACGGCGCTCCAGGGCGTGGGGCGGGGCGCTTCCGGCTGCGCGGCAGGGGCGGGCCCCGGGCGCGCGGCAGGGGTGCCTTCCGCCGCGCGAAGGGGGCGCTGGGGGCAGACGAGCAGCGCTGCGACGTGGCAGGATGTCACGATAGTGCCGACCGGGGCCGCTGCCCGCCTCTCGCCGATCCCGTGGGCGGATGTCCGAGGAAGGTGGACGACTGATGGACTTCGTGCTGCTGATCCACGGCGACGAGATGCTCTGGGACGCCTTCAGCGAGAGCGAGCGCAGGCGCATGGCCGAGGCCCACCGCCGGTTCGGCAGGGAGATGGTGGAGGCGGGGGTCAACGTCAAGTACGGTGCGGGGCTCACCAGGTCCCGCGAGGGCAGGCTGGTGCGGCCGGACGGCCCGGCCGTCCAGGGGCCCTACGCGGTCGGGCGCGAGCAGATCGGCGGTATCTGGATCATCGACGTCGCCTCCGCCGAGGAGGCCGAGTCGTGGGCGCGCAAGATGCCGTACGCACCGGGCGACATCGTCGAGGTCAGGCCCTGCGATCCCACGGCCTGAGGCGCGACCTCACGGCCTGAGGCGGGATCTACGGCTTGAGGCGCGACCTCACGGCTTGAGGCGGGACCCCGGCGCCCCGGCGGCCGCGGGGACGGTCACCGGGGCCGGGCGAGCGCCTCAGTAACAGCGCCTCAGTAACAGCGCGTCGGTAACAGCGCCTCAGTAACTGGGGCGGCGGCTGAGCACGATGCCCGCGGCCAGGAAGAGCAGGCCGGCGGCGCCGTACACGATGGCCGGGGTGGTGGCGGGCGGCTGCTGGCTGGCGTTCACCACGGCCAGGCCGAGGCCGACGATCCCGCTGATGTAGCAGAAGATCGCCACGAAGATCTTCCAGAACGGACTCATTGTGCATTCCTCCCGAACCTTGCGGGTTTCTCCGGATCCTTCTCCGGTACTGAGGGGGCCGGGCCTGGCGGCGCGGTCCCTGCGGCGGCGAAGCCGAGCAGCATGACCCAGGCGTCCGGGTCGGCCAGGAAACGCCGCCAGCGGTCGGCCGCCAGGGCCAGCTCGGCCATCGACAGCACGCCTGCGGCCACGAGCGGCGCCAGGCGCTCGGGGCCGAGATGCGGGGCGAAGGCGGCGGTCGGGTGGGTGTCGTTGGTGGTCGCGAACGTGCGCAGCAGCACGTCCGCGAAGCCCGCGCGGCGCAGCAGCCGGGTGAGCCGCCTGCCGATCTGACGGTCCCCGCCCGCCTCGCGCTGCGCCCGCGCCATCGCGGCGTGCACGTGGGCCAGCTCGGGGTACATCGGGTCCGCCAGGCCCCACAGCATGCTGTCGACCTCGACGACGACCACGGTGCCGCCGGGCCGCAGCACGCGCAGCACCTCGGCCAGCATCGGCGCGGGGTCGGCGAGGTGCTGCAGTACGTATCGCAGCAGTACGCCTCCCACGCTCCCCGTACGCAGGGGCAGCCGGGCGCCGTCGGCGGCCACGAGCGGGGCGCCGCAGCCGCCCGCGTGACGCAGCAGTCCCGCGTCCACGTCGAGCGCGATGACCGGCAGGCCGGGCTCGGCGGCGCGCAGCCTGCGGGTGACCGCGCCCGAGCCGGCGCCCAGTTCGAGCAGCGGCCCCGCGCGGGTCAGCCCGAGGTCGCGCATGATGCGCAGCTCCTCGTCGAAGGAGAGCGCCGCCTGCGCCTCAAGACGGGCCAGCTCGCCGGGCACGCCGCCCAAGGTGGTGCCGGCGACGTCGTACGAGCCCGCCAGGCCCGCGCTCACCGCGGCCTCGGCGTCATCGTCATGCCGTGCCTCGGCCGCAACGTGACCAGCGCCTCCGGCTCGACGGGGAACCCCTCGGCCAGCTCCATGCGCAGGTCGCGCAGCAGCACGGCGAGCACGAGCGTGGCCTCCACCATCGCGAAGTGCCGCCCCAGGCAGATGCGCGGGCCGCCGCCGAAGGGCAGGTACTGGTGGCTGAGGTGGCGCGCCACCGCCTCCGGGTCGAACCGCTCGGGACGGTAGGCCTCGGGCTCGTCCCAGAAGCGCGGGTCGCGGTGCAGCACCCACGGGCTGATGCAGACCAGCGACCCGGCGGGGATGTCGTAGCCGTCGATGACGTCGGCCGCCACGCTGCGCCGCGAGATGAGCCAGACCGGCGGATAGAGCCGCATCGCCTCCTGGACGGCCTGCCGGCACCTGCGCAGCGCGGGCAGGTCGGCGGCGCTCGGAGCCCGGCCGCGCAGCACCTCGTCGATCTCCGCGCGGACCGCCGCGGCGGCCTCCGGGTGGCGGTCGAGCAGGTAGAGCGTCCAGGTCAGGGACTTGGCCGTGGTCTCATGCCCGGCCATGATGATCGTCAGCACCTGGTCGCGCAGCTCGGCGTCCGTCATCGCGGGTGCGCCGTGGCCGGTCCCGCCCGGGTGCGCCTCCGCGAGCAGCGCGCTCAGCAGGTCGTCGCCCGCGCCGCCCGTGCGGCGGGCCGCGATGATGACCCGGGTCACCCGGTCGAGGAAGGCCCGCGCCCGCTGGAATCCGGCGTAGCGCGCCGCGGTGTCGGCCGGATCGGGGTCGTCCGTCGGTACGTAGTGCCCGATGAACCGGTTGACCGCGTCCACGGCCCGGCCGAACCCCTCGCCCGCGCCGCCGATGTCGGTGCCGAGCATGGCCTTGACGATCACCGTCAGGGTGAGCGCGGTCAGGTCGTGGTCCACGCGTACGGACGCGGCGCCCCGCCACTGCCGCGCCAGGTGCTCGGCGGCCTCCACGATGACCTGGTCGAAGCGGGTGACCTCGGAGGGCCGGAAGGCGGGCGCGCACATGCGGCGCTGCGCCGCCCACTCGGCGCCGTTGCTGGTCAGCAGGCCGTTGCCGAGCAGCGGGCGCAGCATGTCGTCGTCCGGCGTACGGTCCTTGGTGTAGTTCGTACCGTTCTCTTTGAGTACGTACCTGGCCAGGTCCGGCCGGTTCAGCATGTAGACCGGCTCTCCGTCGGCGTCATGGCGGGTCACGTCCCCGAGTGCCGCCATCGCGGTCACGAACGCGAGCGGCGCGTCCCGCATGGCGCGCAGGCTCTGGGTCCCCGCCGGTCCAGGCGGCACCCGGGGGGATACGTACGTCCCGGACATGAGCACTCCCGATGGCTTACGTAAATGGAATTCGGAATACGCATTTCCGGCCGCTGAATACGTATAAGTATTTCGTACGGTTCCGGCCCGCGCATTTGCAGAGTACCTTTTGACGGGAGGGGCCTCAATACTTAATCGAGTGCCCCGGAAATTAAGTCTGGGCAACCTGGAAATAGGCGTGCAAGACTCCATTCCGAGACGGCGCACCGGCGCCGATGGGGAAAGCTCCCAGGAGGAAGCAATGGCTCTGAATCCCAGAGAGCGGACGGAATTCGTCAACGCCTACACCCGGGTTCTCATCACGGCGTGGTCGAGCGAGGAGTTCTCGGCCAAGCTCGACAACAATCCGCGCGAGGCGCTGGCGGAATCCGGTCTCGAGGTTCCCGCGGACGCTCAGATCAACGTGGTGCGCAACATCCCCGACAACGCCCACGACTCCAACATCGACGTTCAGGTCGCCCTCTGGGAGCGCGGCCTGGAGACGGGGGTGTACGAGTTCCACATCCCCGAGACGCCGCAGATCGACATGGCCGAGCTGAGCGAGGGCGACCTCGACTCCATCGCGGCCGGCATCGACATCAACTGCTGCTGCTGCCCGTGCTGCTGCTGCACCTGACCTGAGCCGCCGCAGAGGTCTCGCACGCCCGAGAGGAATGAGGAGATCATGTCCGACGATCAGGCCGACCCGATCCGCGTACGGGGACTGCGCAAGCAGTACGGCGCCAGCCACACCCTGCGGGGTGTGGACCTGGACGTCCGGCAAGGAGAGGTCTTCGCCTTACTCGGCCCCAACGGCGCCGGCAAGACGACGACGGTCGAGATCCTCGAGGGCGTGCGCAGGCGCTCGGGCGGCGAGGTCCGGGTGCTCGGCCGCGACCCGGCCGAGGACGCGCCGAGCTGGCGCGCCAGGATCGGCATCGTGCCGCAGACCACCGGCGCGTACACCGACCTGACCGTGCGCGAGGTGGTCGAGCACTTCGCCTCCTTCTACCCGGCGCCGCTGCCCGTCGATCAGGTGATCGGCATGGTGGGGCTGGGCAAGCAGGAGCGCAAGCAGGCCCAGACGCTGTCGGGCGGCCAGCTGCGCCGCCTCGACGTCGCCGTCGGCATCGTGGGCGACCCCGACCTGATCTTCCTGGACGAGCCCACCACCGGGCTCGACCCGGAGGCCAGGGCGGAGGCGTGGGACCTGGTGCGCTTCTTCGCCGACCAGGGCAAGACGACCGTGCTGACCACCCACTACCTGGACGAGGTGGAGGCGCTGGCGCAGCGGGCCGCCGTCATCGTCGCGGGCGCGGTCGTGGAGACCGGGGCGGTCAGCGAGCTGGGCGGGCGGCGCGAGGTGCCCGCCACGGTCAGCTTCACCGCCACCGGCGGCCTGAGCGCCGCGACCCTGCCGGATCTGCCTCACGGCACCACCGTGGCCCCCTCCGACGGGGACGCGATCGTGCTGCACACCCACCGGCCCACGCAGGTCCTGGCCGCGCTGCTGCCGTGGGCGGCCGCCGCCGGCGTCGGCGAGCTGCCCGACCTGCGCGTCCACCGGCCGACGCTGGAGGACGTCTATCTCAAGTTGATCCGCGAGAACCAGGGGGAAGCGTCATGAGCTCGAACGCCATGGTCGCCGAACAGAGCCGCGCGGTCGCGTACGGCGGGGGCTCGGGATTATGGCGGGCGTCGGTGGCCCGCTCCTCGGTCGAGCTGAAGTCGTTCTTCCGCAACCGGCAGTCGCTGTTCTTCACGCTGCTGCTGCCGATCGTGCTGCTGCTGGTGCTCGGCTCGATCTTCTCCGGCACGGTCCCCGGCACCCACACCGACTTCAAGCAGATGTTCGTGGCCGGAATCATCGCCTGCGGCATCATGAGCGTCAGCTTCAACGGCCTGGCGATCAACATCGCGATCGAGCGCGACAACGGCATGATCCGCCGCCTGGCTTCCTCGCCGATGCCGAAGACCGCGTACTTCATCGGCAAGATCGTCCGCGTGGTGGTGACCGGCGTCCTGGAGGCGGCGATCCTGCTGCTGGTCGGGGTGACGCTGTTCCACCTGCCGCTGCCGTCCGACACCGGCCACTGGCTGACGTTCGCGTGGGTGCTGCTGCTCGGCGCCGCCGCCTGCTCGCTGCTCGCGGTCGCGTTCAGCGCGGTCATCCCCAACGCCAGATCGGCATCGGCCATCGTGACGCTGCCGTTCCTGGTGCTGCAGTTCATCTCGGGGGTGTTCTTCCCCTACAGCGAGCTGCCGCATTGGATGCAGACGATCGCGGCGTTCTTTCCGCTCAAGTGGATGACGCAAGGGCTGCGCTCGGTCTTCCTGCCCGCCGACTTCGCTGTGGTGGAGCCGGCGCACACGTGGGAGCTCGGCAGGACCGCCGTCGTGCTCGGCTCCTGGTGCGCGGCGGCGCTGCTGCTGACCCTGCTGACGTTCCGCTGGCGCGGCGCGAACGTCAGGTAGCGAGGGTGAAGCCGGTCAGCCGCCTGGGCACCAGGCTCGGGGCCCACGAGGGCGGCTCCCCGACGGGACGCAGCCCCGGATACCTGCTCAGCAGGCCGCGCAGCAGCAGCGCGCCGGCCTGCCTGACCAGCGGGGCGCCGAGACAGAGATGGGTGCCGGCGCCGAAGGCGAGGTGGGGGTTGGGCGAGCGCGTCACCACCAGCTCGTCGGGATCGGCGAACACCGCCGGGTCGCGGTTGGCGGCCCCCACCAGGGCCAGCACCCTGGCGCCCGCCGGGATCACCCCGCCGTCCAGGCGTACTTCCTCGGTGGTCACCCTGGCCGTGAACGGGATGGGCGACTCCAGGCGCAGCAGCTCGTCCACGGCGGACACCGCCGTGTCGTGGCCGCCGCGCACCTGCTCGGCGGCCTCCTCGCGGGGCAGCAGCCAGTGCAGCGCGTTGCCCACCATCTCGGCCAGCGGCTTCCACCCGCCGACGACGGTCAGCGACGCTATGCCCAGCATCTCCGCCCTGGTCAGCCGGTCGTCCGCGGCCAGCCGTCCGAAGGGCGTCGCCTCGCCGCCGGCTCTCACGGCCGCGGCCGCCGCGTCGGCGCGCTCGCCCAGGAAGCGGGTCAGCTCGCCCATCGCGGCCCGCCCGGCCGCCGCGGCCTGCGGCCCGGCCAGCGGGTCGAGGTTGACCGCGACCCGCGCGGCCAGCTCGGCGAACGCGGCCCGGTCGGCGGACGGCAGCCCGAACAGCCTGGCCAGCACGCCCGTGGCGAGCGGCTCACCGATGTCGGCCGTGGCCTCGATGCGCTCACGCCCGGCCAGGCCGTCGAGCACCCGGCCGATCTCCGCCTCGATGCCGCCGGAGATGCCGCGGATCGCGGCGGGCCCCATGAGCAGCGCTCCGGGCGAGCGTAACCGCTGGTGCTCAGGCGGGTCGGTGGTGAGCATCGACGGCGGCAGCTCGTCGTCCCTGACCCGCTCCCGCTGCCCCAGCGCCGCCGAGAAGCGCGGGTCGCGCAGCGCGAGCGCGCAGTCGGCGTGCGCGGTCAGCAGCCACATGCGCGAGGTGACGTCGAAGTGGACGGGGTCGTTCTCCCGCAGCCACCGGTACGCCGGATACGGATCCGGCCGTCCGCGAGGAGAGAACGGATGGGCCAGGTGGGCGGGCAGCGTGCGGGGTGCCGTCATCGCATCTCCTCGTGATCAAGGCGACGACAACCTACTACAGAGGACGGGCCGGTGACAGAGCTGGACGTGGTCGTGATCGGCGCGGGCGTGAGCGGGCTCGCCGCCGCCAGGGCGCTGGCGGACGCGGGCCTCCAGGTCGCGGTGCTGGAGGCCAGGAAGCGCATCGGCGGCAGGATCCACACCGACGAGCGCTCGGGACTGGAGCTCGGGGCGCAGGTCGTGCACGGCGACCGCAACCCGATCGGCGCGCTGCCCGGCCTGCCCGCCCCGGTGCCGCTGCCCCGCCACGCCGCCAGGGTGCTGTTGGACGGCGCGCCCCGCCCGCTGTCGGCGCTGTGCCCGCCGCCGCCGCTGCTGGAGGCGCGGCTGGCGGCGAGCGCGGCCGGGGACGTGCCGGTGGCGCGATGGCTGAAGGAGGCGACCGCGCGCGTTCCCGACGCCCTGGAGCCCGCCGCCGAGTGGTTCAGGCAGAACTGGGCGGGCGAGCCTGAGGCGCTGAGCGCGCTCGGCCTGGCCGCCGCCCGCCGCGCCGACGCCGTGGGGCGGGGCGAGTTCGTGCTGCCCGGCGGCTTCGGCACGCTGACGGAGCGGCTGGCGCAAGGGCTGCACCTCCGGCTCGGCGACCCGGTCGTCCGCCTGAGCTGGTCGCCTGGACGCGTCCGCGCCGTGACCGAGGCGGGCCGGCGCGCCGACGCCGCCGCGGCCGTCGTCACGGTGCCGCCGCAGGTCGTCGCCGACCGGCGGCTGGTCATCGACGACCTCCCCGTACGCAAGCAGGCGGCGGCCCGCGAGCTGCGCCCCGGCGACGCCTGGTGCGCCGTGGTCACCTATCCCGTGCCCGCTCCCGAGTCGGCCGTGATCTTCGACCCGGGCGGCCGGCTGGGCTTCGTGACCGTCACGGCCGGGCGTCCCGAGGCGGTGGTCGTGGCCAAGGCGGGCGCGGCGGGCCGGGCCAGGGCCGCCTGGCAGGCGGGAACCCTGCCCGCGCTGCTGGCCGATGCGCTGCCGTGGACCGGCGGCCGGGCGCCGGAGCGTACGCGGGTGGCCGACTGGGGCGCCGATCCGTGGGCGGGCGGCGCGTACACCTACCCGGCGGTGGGGGCGCTGTGGGCGCCCGCCGCCTGGGCCGAACCGATGGACGGGACCCTCTTCTTCGCCGGCGAGGCCACGACCGGCCCGGCGGGCCCGCCCATGGCGCACATGGCGATGGCCGGCGGCGAGCGCGCGGCCACTGAGGTGATCGGAGCACTGAGGTGATCGAACAGACGACGTCACGTTCCGCCCCCGATCAGCTGCACGGCGGATGGTTCCTGCTCGCGCTCGACGACGAGCTGGGCCCCGGCATCACCCCGCTCAAACTCGGCGCGCGGAACCTGATCGCGGTGCGCGACGACGACCGCGTCCGCGTGTTCGCGGCGACCTGCCCGCACCGGGGCGCCCACCTGGGCTACGGCGGCACGCTGGACGGCCAGTGCGTCATCTGCCCCTTCCACGGCAAGCGCATCGCGCTCGGCGACACCGCCCGCCGCTGGTCGGTGCCCGAGGTGCGGACGCTGCACGCCGGGTCGGCGCTGTTCGCCCGGCTGTCCGACGATCCGGGCGACGACCGGGGCTTCGAGCAGGCGATCAAGCAGGCCGCCGGGGAGCTGACGTTCGTGCCCGCCGTGCACCAGGAGGTCGCGGTGCCCGCCGAGTACGTGGTGGAGAACGCCTTCGACGCCGAGCACTTCAGCACCGTCCACCTGGTGCCCGCGGTCAAGGGCATGCGCGTCAGCATGGGGGAGCACGACGAGCTGGTCATCGAGGGCGAGTTCCGGACCAAGGCGCCGCCGTGGGAGCGGCCGGGGGAGAAGGACAGGCAGCTCAACTTCGCCTCCCGCTTCGTGGCCCGCGCCTACAGCCCGCACCTCGTGCTGACCGAGCTGGGCACGGCGGAGGCGCCGTACACGATCATTACGGGAGCGGTGCCGGACGGGA
Source organism: Nonomuraea sp. NPDC052634 (assembly GCF_040678535.1). NCBI lineage: Bacteria > Bacillati > Actinomycetota > Actinomycetes > Streptosporangiales > Streptosporangiaceae > Nonomuraea > Nonomuraea sp. NPDC052634. Next base: position 79,503 of record NZ_JBFATY010000003.1, read on the forward strand.
CGGGCTGCGTCGGCCGGGTGGTCATCGGCGTGCGGCCCGACAGGACAGCCTCGCTTCCCGCGCTCGTGCACGGCGCGAAGTACGCCTTCCAGCAGGACCGGGTGGTCTGGGACCACCTGGACGTGCACGCGCCGCAGCGCTACGACGCGGCCGACACCTCCGTGATCGCCTTCCGCCGCTTCTGCGACGGTTTCGCCCCCGCGGGGGCGCTGTCATGACCCTGTACGTGCGGACCCGCGGCGAGGGCCCCTCGGTGCTGTGGATCCACGGCTACACGATGGACGGCTCGGTCTGGGAGCCGCTGTGGCGGCTGCTGCCCGGCTGGCGGCACGTCGGCGTGGACCTGCCGGGGCACGGCCGCTCGCACCCGCTGCGCCCCGGCACGTCGCTGCCCGCGCTGGCGGCGGAACTCGCCGAGCTGGCTCGCGCCGAGCGGGCCGCGCTGGTGGTGGCCGAGTCGATCGGCTCGATGGTCGCCCTGCAGCTCGCCATCGACCACCCGGACGACGTGCGCGGGCTCATCGTCGGCTCACCGACGATCGCCGGCGCCCCGGCCGAGCCGGGCACCGCCGAGCGCTACCGCACGCTCGCCGGGCTGGCCAGGATGGGCGTGGACGGCGAGCGGCTGGCCGATGTGTGGATGGCGGCGCCGCCTGACATCTTCCGCGGCACCGAGGCCCATCCCGAGCTGCGGGCCAGGCTGCGCGCGATCGTGGCCGGGCACTCGTGGCGGGAGCTGCGCGACGGCGCCATGGCCGGCCTGAGCGGCCACGTGCACACCGCGGACGACCTGCGCGGCATAGCGGCGCGCACGCTGGTCCTGGTAGGCGAGCAGGACATGCCGGCCTTCCGCGCCGCCTCCGTACGGCTGCGCGTCACCGTGCCGCGCTGCCGGGTGGTCACCGTCCCCGACGCCGGGCACCTGTGCATGATCGAACGTCCCGGTGCCGTGGCGCCCGCCATCGCCGCCCACCTGAGCACGGCGGCGCCGGAGGTGCAGCATGCCGGTTCATGAGCACTACACGCCCGGCACCCCCTGCTGGGTGGACTACGGGGCGCTGGACCCCGCGGGCGCGCGCGCCTTCTACGGCGAGCTGTTCGGCTGGACGTTCCGCGACGCGGGCGGCTACGCCTTCATCGAACTGGACGGCCGCGTCGTGGGCGGCTTCGGCCGGGTGCCCGCCGGGCTGCCCGCGTCCTGGAACACGTACCTGGCGACCGAGGACGCGCAGGCGGCGGCCGCGCGGGTGAAGGAGCGCGGGGGAAGCGTGCTGTTCGGGCCGGTGCCCGCGGGGGACGACGGGCGGCTGCTGCTCGCGCTCGACTCCTCGGGCGCGGTCTTCGGGCTGTGGGAGGGCCACCGGCCGTCCGGGATCGTGCTGGTGGACGAGCCGGGTACGTGGTGCCGGCACGAGCTGTGGACCGGCGACGCCGCCTGCTATCCCGACTTGCACGGGGTCGAGGTCGTGCCGCCGCCGGAGGGGATGGGCCCGCGCTGGGTGACGTTCTTCGCCACCGCCGACCGGGCCGAGACGGCCGCGCGGGCCGTCGAGCTGGGCGCCACGATCGTCCCCGGCGCCCCGGACGGCGGCCGCGCGACGATCGTGTACGACCCCTGGGGCGCGTTACTGGCGCTGGCGTGACCTGGCCATGAAGAGGAAGTACGCCGCCACGAGAAGCGCCCCGACGATGGTGACCACCGTGCCCACCGTTTGGCCGATCAGGAAGGCCACGATGACCGCCGCCGCGTAGACCAGGGGGACGACGAGCCGGAGGTTCACTCCCATGAGCGCTCCTTAACGAGATTGCGGACTTCATCCGCATCATCGGTGCGCCGTTCCCCGCGGTCCAGGAGAGCGGCCGCTTTTACGCATCAAATTACGCATCAGGGCCCTGGCATACGTACGCCGCGGGCGCGGTGCGCGCCGGCGTACGCGTCACTCGAAACCCCGCACGACCGTGGAGGACGTCTCCCATGAAGTCACGCCTGTTACTCTCGCTGGCCTGCCTCCTGCTGCTGGTCTCCTCGGCCCCCGCCATGGCCGCCGCCCGTGAGCCGCTCACCCAGGCCGAGGCGATGCGGCGGCTGTCGTTCATGGTCGGCGCGTGGGCGGGGACGGGCTGGACCATCCTGCCGTCGGGCGCCCGCCAGGAGTTCCTGCAGACGGAGTGGATCCGCTACCAGGCGGGCGACCTGGTCATCTCGGTCGAGGGACAGGGGCGGGACAAGGCCGACCCGCGCACGATCGTGGACAGCGCGCTCGCCGTGATCAACTACAACGACGTGACGGGGGAGTACCGCTGGGAGGCGTTCTCCCGTGGACACGTCACCACCGTCACCCCGGTCGTCGGCGACCACCGGTTCGAGTGGAGCCTGCAGACGCCCGCCTTCACCACCCGCTACACGCTGACCTTCACCGACACGACCTGGCACGAGATCGGCGAGACCACCACGGACGGCGGCGCGACCTGGCGGCAGAACTTCCAGATGGATCTGCGCCGCCTCTACTGACCGCGTGCCGGAGGCGGGGGCGGGGCCGGGTACCTTTGTCGGAGAAAGCCTGAAGATTTCGCCCCGCCCCTGAAGGGACGTCGCCGTGTTCTACCGCAAGCCGATCGAGGAGCGCATCGCCGAGCGTCAGGCCAAGCTGCGCCCCCTGAAGGAGGGCAAGCACTTCGAGCACGGCCCGGCGAAGTTCGTGTTCATCTCGCTGATCACGATCGTGGTGCTCGTGCACTTCGTCGGCCTGGCCATCGTCATGCACTTCTATTCGTGAGTGCTCACCCCTTGACCGCGCCCACGATCACCCCCTTGGTGAAGTGGCGCTGCACCAGCGGATAGAGGATCAGCGCGGGGATGACGGCGATCACCACGATGGCCATCTTGATGGCGAGGGTGGGCGGCGCGTCCCCGGTCACGCCGGCGGTGGCGGCCGGCAGCGGGTTGGAGTCGACCACGTACTGCCGCAGGATCAGCGCGAGCGGCCACTTGCGCGTGTCGTCGATGTAGAGCATCGCGTTGAACCACGCGTTCCAGTAGCCGACCGCGTAGAACATCGCCACGACCGCCGTGACCGCCTTCGACATGGGCAGCACGATGCGGAAGAGGATGCGGAACTCGCCCGCCCCGTCGATGCGGGCGCTGTCCAGGATCTCCTTCGGGATGTTCATGAAGAACGAGCGCAGCACCACCACGTTGAACGCCGACACCGCCGTCGGCAGGATCAGCGACCAGTAGCTGTCCTTCAGCCCCAGCCCGCTGACCATCAGGTAGACGGGGATGATGCCGGGGAAGAAGACGAACATCAGCAGGATGCTGAACAGCAGCGGCCGGTGCAGGAACGAGCCGGGCCGCGACAGCGAGTACGCCCCCAGCACGCTCACCCCGGCGCTGATGAGCGTCCCGACGATGGTCACGCCGGTGCTGACCAGGATCGCCCGGCTGACCACCGTGTCGGAGAAGATCTGCCGGTACGCCTCGAACGTGATGCCGTCGGGCACCAGCACGAGCCCGCCGGCCTCGGTCACCGTCTTCGCCGAGCTGAGGCTGGTGAGCACGATCGTGTAGAGGGGGCCGAGCACGGCCACCAGGATCAGCGTGATCAGCGTGCCCTTGCCGAGCCGCCCGGCCGCCGACGGGGGCTCCTCCCAGGGCGCCAGCCGGGACGGGCGCCGCCCGCCGCGCCGGCGCGAGAGCGTCGAAGCCGTCATGATCGCGAATACACTCCTCGTTCACCCATGGCGTGCGCCACCCGGTTGGCCGCGAGAATCAGCAGCAGCCCCACCAGGCCCTTGAACAGCCCGGCCGCGGCGCCGTACCCCAGGTCGCCGGTACGCAGGCCGGACCAGTACACGAACGTGTCGAACACCTCGGACGCCTCGCTGCCGACCGCGCTGCGCTGCAGCATGAACTGCTCGAAGCCGACGTTGAGCGCGTCGCCGAGCCGCAGGATCAGCAGCAGCACGATCACCGGGCGCAGGCCGGGCAGCGTGATGTGCCACATCCGGCGCCAGCGGCGGGCGCCGTCCACGGCGGCGGCCTCGTACAGGTGCGGGTCGATGGTGCTGAGCGCGGCCAGGAAGATGATCGCGCCCCAGCCGGCGTCCTTCCAGATCGTCTGCGAGGTGATGAGCAGGATGAACGTGTCGGAGTTCGTCATCCAGTCCACGCCCTCGTACCCGTGCTCGCGCAGGATCTGCGCGAGCAGGCCGGCGCCGCCGAACATCTGCTGGAAGATGGCGATGACCAGCACCCAGGAGAAGAAGAACGGCATGTAGACGACGCCCTGCACGAACGCCCGCAGCCGGGCCGAGACGATGCTGTTCAGCAGCAGCGCGAGCAGGATCGGCACGGGGAAGTAGAAGACGAGCTGGAACGCCGTGATCGACAGGGTGTTGGCGATCGCGCGCAGGAACTGCGGATCCTCGAAGAGCAGCGCGAAGTTCGTGAAGCCGATGACGGGGCTGCCGAGGATGCCGTCGGTGTACGGGTTGTAGTCCTGGAAGGCGATGACGTTGCCGAGCGCCGGGATCCACCAGAAGGCGACCACGATGAGCAGCATCGGCAGGTTCATCACCAGGAGCGGCCAGTCCCTGCGCAGCTTGGCCCGCCAGGTCAGCCCCGGTGCCTCGTGGGCGGGCGCGCGGCGGCGCCGCGGCTTCTTGATCGTCGCCGTGCCGCCGCCCGCGCCCGCGGCCCCGCCCGTGCTCGTGCCCGTGGCCGCGCCTGTGCTCGTGTCCGTGCTCATGCCCGCGTTCGTGCTCTCGCCGGTCCCTGTGCCGATCTCTGTGCCTGTCTCTGGACCCGTTCGTGGCGCCGTCACAGCCGCCCGTTCTCGCGCGCGACCTTCATGTAGAACTCGCGCGCCTCGTTACCGCCCTGCTCCTGCCACTCCTTGAGGATCTTCGGCCACTCGGAGACCGGCCGCTTGCCGCGGAAGATCTCCTGCATCTTGTCCTCGGTGGGCGTGGCCATGCCGGCCATCTTCGACGGCGTCTCCACGCGGATGCCGACGAACGGGTCGTTCTCCAGGATCTTGGACGCCTTGGTCTGCCAGTCCCACAGGGACTGCACGAGCCCGTCGTACTGGCTCATCGCGTTGGCGTTGGGGCGGCCGGACAGGAACAGGTAGGTCGGTGCGACCTCCTTGCGGCCGAGCGCGGTCTGCTTGACCTGGCCGTTCACGACGTTGTAGTGCTTGCCCTCGACGCCGTTGTAGCACAGCTCGTACTCCTGGGTGCCGAACGGCCCGGAGGCCCAGTTCGACAGCGCGAGCAGCTCGCGGGTGCGGGCGTCGCCGAGGCCCTTCTTGATGAAGACGAACATGCTGGCGGGCTCGTTGCGCCACATGATGAGCCGCCCGCCGGGCTTCGCCGGGTACGGGTCGACGATCTGCATGTCGAAGTCGGGGTTGTCGGCCTGGAAGCGGCCGAGCGCCTCGTGCCAGGCGCCGAGGCCGTCGCGGTAGATGACGATCTCGCCGCTGCCGAAGATCGCCTTGTTGTCGGCGTCCTTGTTGGCCACGACGTCCGGGTGAACGTAACCGGCCTCGAACAGCTTGGTGACGAACTCGATGTGGGCGGCGAACTCCTCGGTCTCGTACTTGTACTCCAGCGTGCCGTCGCTCTTCTTGCGCCACTCGCGCGGCACGCCGAACGCCCGCTGGACCTCCTGCTCCATGCCGCCGCCGAACGCCCAGCGCTTGTCCTTCGGCGAGGTGATGGCCTTGCCGAGCGTGACCAGGTCGTCGGCGCTCTTGGGGTGTTCGAGGCCGAGCTTCTTCATGATGTCCTCGCGGACGAACGTGGCGAACGGGTACGGGTCGTTCTGCCATGGGATGCCCTGCAGCACGCCGCCGAAGACGCCGTACTGCCAGGCGGCGGTGTCGTAGTTGGCCAGCAGCGGGAACTCCTTGGCCTTGTCGCCGGCCAGGTACGGGGACAGGTCGGCGAACAGCTTGTTGGCCGCCTCGGTGAAGTGGCCGATCTTGGTCAGCTCCCACTGCGGGATCATCACCATCTCCGGCACGTCGCCGCTGGCCAGGACGGTGCTGAGCTTGTCACCGTAGGTGTTGCCGTCGGAGATGTTGAAGCGGACGACGCCGCCGAGGCGCTTGTTGACCTCGTCGTAGTAGGAGTTGCTGCCGAGCCCTGGCGGCACCGTGCCCCACAGCGGCGTCATCGCCGTCACCTCCTTGCCGCTGGTGAGCGGCGGGGTGGTGACGGCCTGCACCATCTCGGCCGGTCGCTTGAGGAAGCCAGGCTGCACGAACTCGGACCCGGGCAGGTCCGGCTTCAGCCCGGGGATCTCGTACGGCACCCGCGTCGGCACGAGGCTCGACAGCTTGTCGGCGGCGACGGCCGTGCCCTTGGGCGCCTGCCTCTTCTCGGCGCAGCCCGCCACCAGGACGCTTGCGCCGACCAGGCCGAGGAAACCGCGGCGGGTCGGGTTGGGTGTCGGCATGACTGGGTCCCTCCTCGGGGTGGGATGGGCCTCAGGGCGCGGAACGCCGCTGCCCGCGGTGGACCGCAGGCCGCGCCCCACCTACAATTAGTTGGTATTTCGACCAAACAAATTAGTAGAGTGTGACTGCAGCCACAAGGGATCGCGACGGTCACAGGTTGGTGCCGATGAGCAACCCGCATGACGAAGCGCCGGAGCCGCCGCTCTCCGGTTGGTGGAGAAAGCCGGCGATGCGGCATGCTGGGATCACTTCTTGGCGGGAACGGGGCTGATATTGATCACTTCCACGACCGGCCCTCAGCCGGCCGACTTCGCCGACGTACGGGCCACCAACCTGGCGGTCGTGCTGCGCTTCGTCCGTGAGCACGCGCCGTGCTCGCGCGCCGACATCGCGGCCTCCACCGGGCTGAACAAGGCGACCGTCTCCAGCCTGGTCGCCGACCTCATCGACCGCCGGCTGGTCCGCGAGACCGGGCTGACGGAGAACCGTGTCGGCCGGCCGGCCACGATGCTCGTGCTCGACGGCTCACCCTACGCGGCCATCGGGGTCGAGATCGGCGTCGACACCGTCTCGGCCATCGCCACCGACCTCGCGGGCGGGCGGCTGCTGACCTGGCGGCGGGCGTTCTCGGGCGGCGACTCGGTCAGCCAGAGCGTGGCCGGCGTCGGCGCGATCATCCGGCGCGTGGTCAACCGCATGGCCAAGGAGGAGCGCCAGGTGCTCGGCCTGGCCGTGGCCGTGCCGGGCCTGGTCGACGTGCAGGGCACCGTACGCCTGGCGCCCAGCCTCGGCTGGCACGACGCCGACATCGGCGGCGACCTGGCCAAGGCGCTGCGCGATCCGGGCTTCCCCATCCAGGTGGACAACGAGGCCAACCTCGCGGCCCTGGCCGAGCAGCGCTTCGGCTCCCATGCGGGCGCCGCCGACCTGGTCTATCTCAGCGGCGGGCTCGGCGTGGGCGCCGGCATCATCCTCGACGGGCGGCTGCGCAGAGGCGGCCACGGCTACAGCGGCGAGATCGGCCACGTGCAGCTCGACCCCGACGGGCCCGCCTGCCACTGCGGCCGCCGCGGCTGCCTGGAGGCGGTGGCCGGCATCGGCGCCGTGCTGCGCAAGGACCTGTCACCGGCCGAGACTCAGGCCGAGATCGAGGAGGTCGTCCGCCAGGCGCGGGCCGGCGACCCCGGCACGCTCGCCCGGCTCGCCGCGGTCGGCGCGGGCCTGGGCCAGGGCGTGGCCATCCTGGCCAACCTGCTCGATCCCGCCGTGGTGATCCTCGGCGGCTACTACGTCCCGCTGGCGCCGTGGGTGCTGCCCGCCGTGCACGAGGAGCTGGGCCGGCGCGTGGTGGCGCCAGGCGGCCCGGAGGTGGTGGCCTCGACGCTCGGGCACGACGCGGCCGCGCTCGGGGGCGCGGCACGGGTGCTCGACTCGCTCGATTCCGGAAGATTGCCGGGAGGATTGTCGCAGACCTCTTGACCTCGGTCACGGGGACGTGCACCCTTCAGTCAATCCACCGAAATGTCCGCGTAACTTCCCCAGGCCGGTCGTCGAAGCGCTTCGACACTCTCAGAGGGATGATCATGCAAGAACCCCCCTTCCGCGACCCAGCGGTCCCCCTTCACGACCGGATCGACGACGTGCTGAGCAGGCTGACCATCGAAGAGAAGCTGGGCCTGCTGCACCAGTACCAGGCGCCGGTGGAGCGGCTGGGCATCGGCCCCTTCCGTACGGGCACCGAGGCGCTGCACGGGCTGGCCTGGCTCGGTCCCGCCACCGTCTTCCCGCAGGCCATCGGCCTGGCCTCGTCCTGGGACCCCGACCTGCTGCACCGGGTGGGCGCGGCGACCGGCGACGAGGTGCTGGCCTTCCACCACAAGGACCCGGCGGGCGCCGGGCGCAACGTGTGGGCGCCGGTGGTCAACCCGCTGCGCGACCCGAGGTGGGGGCGGAACGAGGAGGGCTACTCCGAGGATCCGTGGCTGACCTCTCTGCTGGCCACGGCGTACGCCCGCGGCTTGAATGGGAGCGCTCCCGACGCTGATGGGCCCCCGGCCGTGCTCAAGACCGCGCCCACGCTCAAGCACTTTCTCGCCTACAACAACGAGACCGACCGCTGCACCACCTCCAGCAACCTGCCGCCCAGGGTGCTGCACGAGTACGAGCTGCCGGCCTTCCGCGGGCCCATCGAGTCGGGCGCGGCGGTGGCGGTCATGCCGTCGTACAACCTGGTCAACGGGCGGCCCGCGCACCTCAGCCCGCTCATCGGGCAGGTGCTGCGCGCCTGGGCGCCGGGCGATCTGCTGGTGGTCAGCGACGCGTACGCGCCGGGCAACCTCACCGGCCTGCAGGGCTACTACGACGCGCTGCCCGAGGCGTACGCGCACGCGGTCAAGGCGGGGCTGGACAGCTTCACCCAGGACGACGACCGCGCGCAGGCCACGCTCGGCCACCTGCGCGCCGCGCTCGACCAGGGGCTGCTCACCGAGCGGGACATCGACGAGGCCGCCAGGCACGCCCTGGCCATCAGGTTCAGGCTCGGCGAGTTCGACCCGGCCACGCCGTACGACGACATCACCGACAGCGTGGTGAACTGCCCCGAGCACCGGGCGCTGGCCAGGGAGGCGGCGCGGCGCTCGTTCGTGCTGCTGGAGAACGACGGGCTGCTGCCGTTGCGCGACGTCCGCAAGATCGCGGTGCTCGGGCAGCTCGGCGACACGCTGATGGAGGACTGGTACAGCGGCACGCTGCCGTACGCCGTCACCGCCCGCGCCGGGCTGGCCGAGCGGTGCGAGACCGTGTTCTGCGAGGCGGTGGACCGGGTGACGCTGACCGCCGAGGCGGGTCCCGTCGCCGCCGACCCGGCGGGCGGGCCGCTCACCGTGGGCGCGTCCGAAGCGGGACTGTTCGACGTCTTCGACTGGGGCGGCGGCTCGTACGCGCTGCGCGCCGTGGTCACCGGCAGGTTCGTCTCCGTGGACGGCACCACCCTGGTCAACGACCAGCCGGGGCCGAACGGGTGGGAGGTGCGCCAGACGTTCCGCATGGAGGAGCGGCCGCGCGGCATGCTCGCCCTGCGCCACATCGCGACCGGCAGCTACGTCGGCGCGGGCGACGACGGCGTGCTGCGCCTGGTGGACGACGCCGACCAGGCGCTCTGGCTGACCATGGACGTGGTCAGGAGCGGCGCCGCCGAGGCCGCGAAGCTGGCCGCGGAGGCCGACGTCGCGGTCGTGGTGGCCGGTGACCACCCGCTGGTCAACGGCCGCGAGACCGAGGACCGCAGCACGCTGGCGCTGGCCCCCGCACAGGACGCCGTCGTACGCGCGGTGCGCGCGGCCAACCCGCGCACCGTCCTCGTCCTCACCAGCGGCTACCCGCTCACCTGGACCGCCCGCGACCTGCCCGCCGTGCTCTGGTCGGCGCACGGCGGCCAGGAGTACGGCCACGCGCTGGCCGAGGTGCTGTTCGGCGACGCCGACCCCGAGGGCCGGCTGACCCAGACCTGGTACCGCTCGGAACACGAGCTGCCCGACCTGCTCGACTACGACATCGTCACCTCCGACGCCACCTACCAGTACTTCCGCGGCGTCCCCCTGCACCCGTTCGGCCACGGGCTGAGCTACACCACGTTCGGCTACAGCGGGCTGCGCGTCCGCCTCGACGGCGACGAGCTGCGGGCCGAGGTGACGGTCACCAACACCGGGTCGCGGCCCGGCGTCGAGGTCGTGCAGTTCTACACCCACCAGCAGCGCTCCCGGGTCAAGCAGCCGCTGCGCCGGTTGCGCGGGTTCGAGAAGGTACGCCTGGAGCCGGGCGAGAGCCGGACCGTGGAGCTGCGGCTGCCGGTCTCCGAGCTGGCGTTCTGGGACGTGACCAGGGGCAGGTTCGTCGTCGAGCGCGCGCCGCACCGGCTCATGGTCGGCCGCAGCGCCACCGACCTGCGGCTGAGCGCGGGCTTCGAGGTCGAGGGCGAGGACATCCCGCCGCAGCGCGGGCCCCTGCGCGCGGCCTGCCACGACGCCTACGACGCGATCACGTTCGTGGACGAGAGCCGGCTGGACGGCGACGCCGTGCGCTCCGAGGCCGAGGGCGCCTGGATCCTGTTCCGCGAGGTCGATCTGACCGGTGCCACCACGTGTGTGGTCACGGCGGGCAGCACGGAGGGCGGCGTGATCACCGTACGGCTCGGCGACCCGCTGCACGGCCGGGAGCTGGCCGCCTTCCCCGTGCCCCGCACCGGCCGGTACGAGCATCACGCCATTCCGGCCTCCCTCGAAGCCGTGGACGGGGTGCACGATCTGTATGTGGTGTTCGAGAACGAAGGCGTGACGCTGACAGTGATCGACTTAGGAGCCGAGGCTTGAGCGGGCGCACGGTCACCATCGCGGAGGTGGCCAAGCACGCGGGCGTGGCCGTGAGCACGGTGTCGTACGTGCTGAGCGGCAAGCGCACGATCTCGGCCGACACCCGCAAGCGGGTGCTCGACAGCGTCCGCGCCCTGGGCTACCACCCCAACGCCGGCGCCCGCGCGCTGGCCAGCAAGCGCTCCAACGTGATCGCGCTCGTGCTGCCGCTGCGTGCCGGCATGCACGTGCCGGTGGCGATGCGGTTCGCCGGCGCGGTCGTGACCGCGGCCCGTCGCTACGACCATGACGTGCTGCTGCTGACCGCCGACGAGGGCACCGCGGGCATCCGCAGGGTGGCCGCGAGCGCGCTGGTGGACGCCTTGATCCTGATGGACGTCGAGCTGGACGACACGCGGGTGCCGCTGCTGCGCGAGCTGCCCGAGCCGAGCGTGCTCATCGGCTTCCCCGCCGAGCCGGCCGGGCTGACCTGCGTCGACCTCGACTTCGCGGCGGCCGGCGCGCGCTGCGTCGAGCACCTGGCCGAGCGCGGGCACGAGGAGATCGCGCTGCTCGGCGCCCCCTCCGTCGTGTACGACCGGGGCACCGGCTTCGCCACCCGTACCCGCGAGGGCTTCGTGGAGGCGCTGGAGACGCACGGCGTCCAGGGCGTCGCGCTGCCCTGCGAGGAGACGTTCGACGAGGTGTACGAGACGGTCCGCGACCTGCTGCTCGACCACCCCGGCCTGTCGGGTCTCGTCGTGCACAACGAGTCGGCGGTGGGTCACGTGCTGGCCGCGCTGCGCCAGCTCGGCCGCCGGGTGCCGGACGACGTGGCGGTGGTGGCGATCTGCCCCGACGACGTCGCCGAGCGGGCCAGCCCGCCGTTGAGCTCGGTGCTGATCCCGGCCGAGGAGGTGGGCAGGGAGGCGGTGCGGCTGCTGATGGACAAGCTGGAGGGCCGTGGCGTGCCCGACTCGACGCTGCTCGCGCCGCAGCTCGTCGTACGCGCGAGCACCTGAGCTCTCAGGTGCCGGCGTCTGTGAGATAAACACCCTCCGGGCTCAAGAATCGCGGTGCGTCACCGCTCGTAAGCGAGGCGCACCCCAAATCTGTCCGGTTTTCAGTCATATGTGGTTCCGTGTCGGTTTCATCGGGCAGGCCGGGTGAGGCGGAGGGAGAACCACACAATGACTACGTCTGTGCAACCGGCGTCGGCCGGGCAGGGCGGCGGGCGGGGACCCACCGGCCTCGCCGACGTCATCGACACGATCCTCGACCGAGGGCTCGTGATCGATGCCTACGTCCGGGTGTCCCTCGTCGGCATCGAGATCCTGACCATCGACGCGCGCGTCGTCGTGGCGAGCGTGGACACGTATCTGCGCTTCGCCGAGGCCGCCAACCGGCTCGACCTGTCGCAGACCGAGCAGAGCCTGCCCGAGGCCGTCGGCACGGTCACCGGCGCGGTCGGCCAGGACAAGTCCAAGGACGTCATCCAGGGCATGGTCGAGGGCGGCGACGAGGAGCCGCGCGAGCTCGGCGGCTCGGACGAGGAACACCAGCGCAAGCAACCCCGGAGCGCCCCCACCAAGATGCGTTTCAAGTGAGAGGACAAGCAGCGCCATGGGACGCTCGACCAACGTCTCCGGGGCAGGCCAGGCCACCCAGGAGGCCCAGAACCTCGCGACCTACGTCTACGGCATCGTCCCCGCCGAGACCGAGGTGAGCCGCGACCAGAAGGGGCTGGGCGAGCCTCCGAGCGAGGTGCGGCTCATCACGCACCGCGACATCGCCGCCGTCGTCAGCGACGTGAACGTGGACCGGCCGCTCGGCAGGCCCGCCGACCTGCTCGCGCACGAGGAGCTGCTGGACGGCATGGCCGCCAAGGGGCCGGTGCTGCCGTTCCGGTTCGGCGCGGTGCTCTCCGGCACCGGCGCCGTCGTGGACGAGCTGCTCGGGCCGCACCACGACGACTTCCGCGCCGCGCTCGACGAGCTCACCGGCACCACCCAGTACGTCGTCAAGGGCCGCTACCAGGAGCGGGCCGTGCTCGCCGAGATCCTCGCCGAGAGCCCGGAGGCCGCCTCGCTGCGCGAGGCCATCCGCGGCACCTCCGAGGACGCCACCCGCAACGAGCGGATCAGGCTCGGCGAGATCATCACCGCCTCCGTCGAGGCCAAGCGCGACATGGACACCCGCCTGCTGCTCGACGGCCTGACCGGCCACTACCTGCAGGCGTCGCTGCGGGAGCCGTCGCACGAATGGGACGCCGCGCACGTCGCCCTGCTCGTCAAGGCCGATAAGAGCAAGGAGCTCGAGCAGGCGCTGAAGGAGTTCGGCGAGCGCTGGACCGACCGGGTCGATCTGCGGCTGCTCGGCCCGATGGCTCCGTACGACTTCGTCATCGCGCAGGCGTGAGGGGGTGCGCCGCGTGGGCCTGATCTCCCTGATCTTCACCTGGCCGCTGGCGCCGATGCGCGGCCTGGTCCGGCTGGCCGAGATGATTCAGGACCAGGCCGAGCGCGAGCTGCGCGACCCCGCGGCCGTGCGCAGGCGGCTTGAGGCGATCGAGGCGGCCAGGCAGGCCGGCCAGATCTCGGAGGAAGAGGAACGCCGGGCCGTCGAAGAGGTCCTGCGCCTGGCGACGGGGAGGTGAGCCGGGGTGAGCGCCAAGCGGCCCGCCTCAGGCAGGTACGTAGTGGAGACCGAGGAGCAGGACTTCGAATCGGAGGAGCCCGAGGTGGGGGAGCTGGACGCCGCCGCGGCGGGCGGCGCGGGCCTGCGCCTCATCTCCGAGCTGACCAGGAAAGAGCCCGAGGGCATCACCTCGGTCATGCCCGCCGACGACGGCTGGCTGGTCGAGGTCGAGATCGTCGAGGACCGCCGCATCCCGTCGTCGGGCGACATGCTCGCCGTCTACCGGGTGGAGATGGATAAGGGGGGCAGCTTGCTGTCATATCGGAGAATCCGCCGCTACCGGCGGTCGAACGCCGACTTCGGGGAGGCGTGACATGGTGGCCTCATCCGGTCCGGTCGTCCGCCCCTCGTACGGTGCTGGACCCAGCAACCGCGAGCCCGCCAACCTCGGCGACATCCTGGAGCGCGTGCTCGACCGGGGCATCGTCATCGCCGGGGACATCCGGGTCAACCTGCTGGACATCGAGCTGCTCACGATCAAGCTGCGGCTGCTGATCGCGTCCGTGGACACCGCCAGGGAGCTGGGCATCGACTGGTGGGCGCACGACCCCTGGCTCTCCGGCCGGGACCGCGAGCTGGTCGAGGAGAACCGCAGGCTGCGCCGCCGCCTGGCCATCGCCGAGGGACGGGAGGCGGACCATGGCTGACGGCACGTACCTGTACGCGGTGGCCCGCGAGCCGCTGCCGGTCGGCGAGATCCTTTCCGGCGTGTCGGGGGCGCCGGTGCGGACCATCGTCCACGACGGGCTCGTGGCGTACGTGAGCACGGTGCCGCTCGACAGCTTCGGCGAGGAGCCGCTGCGGCGCTCCCTGGAGGATCTGGACTGGCTGGCCGAGACCGCCCGCGCCCACCACCGCGTGGTCGACGCGGTCGCCGCCGTCACCACCACCGCGCCGGTCCGGCTCGTCACCGTCTACGCGGGCGACGACCAGGTGGTGGACCTGCTGGAACGGCGCGGGGATGCGTTCCAGCGGGTGCTGTCCCACGTGACGGGCCGCCAGGAATGGGGCGTCAAGGTCTACACCGCCGCGCCCGAACCCGCCGTGCCCGAACCCGCCGCGGCCGAGCTCACCGCGGTCGGCCGCCCGGCGACGGGCCCGACTGCGCGCGCCGCCGCCGCGACGGACGCCTCCGAACGGGCAGGCTCCGGCGCCGCCGTGTCGTCCGGCGGGGCGGCCGTGGAGGAGGACCGGCGCGACCGGGACGGTGAGGCGCGTGCGGCGCGGTGCCGGAACGGCGATGAACGGGAATCGCGGCCGGGGCGGGCGTACCTGGAGCGGCGGCGGGCGAGCCTGCGCGGTCGTGAGCAGCTCCGTGCGCAGGCGCTGCGCCGCGCCGACCACATCCACCGCACGCTGTCGGCCCTGGCCGCCGACGGCTGCCGCCACCGCCCCCAGGACCCGCGCCTGTCCGGCCGTAACGACTGGATGCTGCTGAACGGCGCGTACCTGGTGGACGAGGCGCGCGCCGCGGAGTTCACCGAGCTGGCGGGCACGCTGGGCGGCGACGGCGTCGAGGTCAGGCTGACCGGCCCGTGGGCGCCGTACTCGTTCACGGTCATGGAGACGGCGTGATCCGCGACAGCGCGGCTGGGGAGGCGTGATGCGGGACGTGGTGGCGCTGGAGCAGCTCCCCCCTGAGCGGATCGCGCTGGTGGACCTGCTGGACCGGCTGCTCGCCGGCGGCGTGGTGCTGACCGGCGACCTCGTGCTGTCCATCGCCGACATCGACCTCGTCCGCATCTCGCTGAACGCCGTCATCGCCTCGGTCGACGAGCTGGAAGGGAGCCTGTGACGGTCACCATGGAGGCACCATGCCGGCGCATCACCGCCGACCCTGAGACGGTCGAGCGCGACCTGTCCCGCCTCGTCCTCACCATCATCGAGCTGGTCCGCCAGCTCGTGGAGCGCCAGTGCGTACGCCGCATGGAGGAGGGCAGCCTGACGGACGAGCAGATCGAGACGCTCGGCGTCACGCTGATGCGCTTGGAGGAGGCCATGGCCGACCTGTGCGAGCGCTTCGACCTCACGCCCGAGGACCTCAACCTCGACCTCGGCCCCCTGGGCACCCTCCTTCCCACGACCTGACGATCCGCAGGCGGGCGATGCGGCGTCCCAGCAGCGAGGCGAGCCCGGGTGGCGCCCTTCGCGCGTCCAGCCGCGCTCGCTCACCGCCACCCGTGGTCGAGCAGCAGCACCCGGGCCGGCTCTCTCATGTCATCTCCACCGTGAGGGCCCAGCGCTCATGGTCGCGCCAGGCGCCGTCGATGAACTGGAATCTCGGCGAGAAGCCCTCCCGCTGGAACCCGACCCGCTTGATCAGGTTGATCGAGGCGGTGTTGCGCGGCTGGATGTTCGCCTCCAGCCGGTGCAGCTCCATCTCGCCGAACGCGTGCCTCACCAGCAGCCGCAGGCCCTCCGTCATGTAGCCGCGGCCGGTCGTCGAGGCGAACGCGCAGTAGCCGATGGTGCCGCTCTGGTGCGTGCCCCTGATGATGTCGTTGACGTTGACCCGGCCGACGATCGCGCCCGTGTCGCGCCGGCAGATCAGGAAACCCTCGTTCGCCGGCCCGTCGAACCTGGACAGGTAGCTCACGAAAGCCTCGTACGTGACGATGGGCGGGCCCGGCATCCAGCGGGCGAGCATCTCGGCGCTCTCCCTGTGCAGGGCCGTCAGCTCCTCGTAGTCCTGCAGGCACAGGTAGCGCAGCGCCACCCGCTCACCCTCGGCAAGATAGATCACATCCGCCATTCTGCAGGCCACCCCCGACAGCGCCAGGCCGTTTTGTCCCGTACGACCGGAAACGGCGCCGCGAACGGCAGCGGCGCGCCGGCACGGTGATCGTGAAGCGGTCAGCTTTGAAGAAGCCTCCCCGGGGCGGCGCCTCCTAGCGTGGCGGCATGACTCTCGCACTTCAGTACTGTCACATCACCGTGGACGACATGGACGAGGCGATCGCCTTCTACCGCGACGCGCTCGGCTTCAAGGTCACCGGCGACAACGGGCCCGGGCAGCAGCGCTGGGTGAGCCTGTCCGACCCGGTGCACGGCGGGCCCGAGCTGGTGCTCTCCAGCCCGTACGCGGGCCGCTCCCAGGAGGACGGCGACGCGCTGCGCGAACTGCTCGTCAAGGGCGTCCTGCCGATGATCGTCTTCAGTAGTGACGACCTCGACGCCGACTTCGAGCGCGTCCGCGCCACCGGCGCCGAAGTCCTCCAGGAGCCCATCGACCGCCCCTACGGCGTCCGCGACGCCGCCTTCCGCGACCCCGCCGGCAACACGGTCCGCTTCCACCAGCCACTCAAGCGGTAACTGAGGCCGGGGCCAGGCCGAGGACGTCTGAGTGCGATCCGCCGGCCGACCCGTCACGCACGACC
The DNA here is from genome assembly GCF_040678535.1 of Nonomuraea sp. NPDC052634. NCBI lineage: Bacteria > Bacillati > Actinomycetota > Actinomycetes > Streptosporangiales > Streptosporangiaceae > Nonomuraea > Nonomuraea sp. NPDC052634. The sequence goes on from NZ_JBFATY010000003.1 coordinate 96,387, forward strand.
TCCCGGCCTTCCGCAACGCTGCCGGCAAGACGGTGTGCTCCACCGGCGATTCGTGCGGCGTCTACGGTTCGACCCGCCGCCCGAAGTGTCGGCTCGCCGCCTGGAGCGTCGGTCCGCCGCAGCCCGAAGTGTGCCGGCACGGGGAAGCCCCGGCTCAGGCGAACCTGAACCGGGGCTTCTCTGTCGTGCTCTAGGACCCGGGCGGATTACCAGTCGCCGCCGCCGAAGTCTCCGCCGCCGAAGTCGCCTCCGCCGCCGAAGTCACCCCAGCCGCCGCCGCCGAAGTCGCCGCCACCGCCGAAGTCACCGCCGGCGTCGGCGTAACCCTCGGCGTAACCGGCGCCGTAGCCGCCCATGCCCCAGCCGCCGCTCAGCATGCTGCCCATCATGGTGCCGATGAACATGCCGGTCATGATGTCGCCGAAGCCGCCGTAGTAGCCGTAGGCGTAGGGCTGGTAGGCCGGGCCCGCGTCGTAGTAGGGCCGGCGCTGGCCGTCGACCATGACCTCGCGCATCTGCGGGTCGAAGCCGCGCTCGACCGCCTCGGCGTCCATCTTGCAGGCGGGCACGTCGCGGACGGTGCCACCGGGCGGAGCCCAGCGGACGTCGCGGACGGACGGGCCGTGCTGCGGGTTGAAGAAGCAGGGCGCCCGGCGCTCGGGCACCGGCTCGTTGTTGACCTTGGCCTTGACCACCGCGAGCGCGTAACGGCCGTCTTCGAGCGTCTGGGTGACCTCACGGATCTGCTCGGCCCGCTGCACGCCGGCGAGCTGGGTCTTCGACTTCTCGTACGCGTCGAGCGCCGTCTGCCACTCGTCGATGTGCTTGCCGCCCTCACCGGCCAGCTTGACGTCGGTGTCGAGGGCGGTGATCTCCTCGCCGAGCTTGGTGACGTCCTCCTCGACGGTCTGCTTGACCGCCTCCAGCTCCTTGGCCTCCTGGATGGCCCGCTTCTTCTTCTGCTTGCTGGAGTAGAGGAAGTAGCCGCCACCGCCGACGAGGACCAGCGCGCCGAGTGCGATCAGCGCTCCGGTGCCGCCGGAGCCGGGGTCGGCCTGGCTGCCGCTGTCGAGCGCCGAACGGTCGCCCTTGGCGGCCATGTCGACGCGGTTGGCGAAGTCCTTCATGCCGGCCACGACGTCGCCCGAGTTGGCGTTGACGGCGAGGTTGGCCAGCTCACCGGCGACACCGGTGCGCAGGGCGCTCGAACCGGCGAAAAGGGTCGTGCCGTCGAGGACGGCGATGGTCGCACGAGGACGTCCCGCCTTGCTCAACGCGGAGCTGAGCTGGCTCATGTAAGTCCTGACATTGGACTGGTCAATCGTGCCATCGGGCAGCGCCACAGCGTAGATCTTGGTGTCAGCGTCCTTGAGCGCGTCGTTGATCTCACTCTCCTGGCCGGACGACAAGGATGAGCCGGCCACCACATAAAGCGGCGCCTTCTTCCAGTTGGACACGACGGTGTCGGCATCCGGGGGAGCCGCCGCGTTGGCGGCAGGGGAAAGCGCAAGAACGACGATAAGACCGGCGATCAGAGCCGCGAACGCGGCCCCTGCTCGGCGCAGCGAATGGGTCATGGGCAGCAAGCCTCCTTCGCCCTTGAGGACGAATGGGCGGTCGGCAAAGTTCCTCAAGAGGCACGCTACCCGTCCGGAGCCGCGCAGGAGCGCTCCGTGGCGCAACAGCCTGGCACCGGTTGGGTCCGGGCAGGGTCGATCCCCGGCCAAACCCTCCGCCGGGGGACGCTCTCCGTGGAAGCCGTGGAGTCCCGTACGTACGGTCAGGAGTCCTTGATCTCGCAGATCGTCTCGCCCGAGCTGACCGTCTGCCCGACCGCCGCCGTCAGCCCGGTGACCGTGCCGGACTTGTGGGCGGCCAGCGGCTGCTCCATCTTCATGGCCTCCAGGACCACGACGGTGTCGCCCTCGTTCACCGTGTCACCGTCGTTCGCCACGACCTTGACGATCGTGCCCTGCATGGGGCTGACCAGCGCGTCGCCGCCGGCCGCGGGCTTCTTCGCGCCTCCGCCGGCGCGCCTCGGCGCCTTGGCGCGGGCGGCCGGCGCGGGTGCGGACGCGCCGAGCCCGGCGGGCAGCACGACCTCCAGCCGCTTGCCGCCCACCTCGACCGTCACGGTCTCCTTGGGGGTCTCCTCGGCGGTCGCGACGTCCCCTTCGTACGGGGCCACCGTGTTCTCCCACTCCGTCTCGATCCACCGCGTGTGCACCGAGAACGGCTCGGAGGTGAACGCCGGGTCGGTGACCACGGCCCGGTGGAACGGCAGCACGGTCGGCATGCCGGTGATCTCGAACTCGGCGAGGGCCCTGCGGGCGCGTTCGAGCGCCTCCTGCCGCGTACGGCCGGTGACGATCAGCTTGGCCACCAGCGAGTCGAACGTCCCCGGCACCGTCATGCCCGCCTCGTAACCGGAGTCGAGCCGCACCCCGGGCCCGGACGGCGCGCGCAGCGTGGTCAGCGTGCCGGGGGAGGGCAGGAAGCCGCGGCCGGCGTCCTCGGCGTTGATGCGGAACTCGATGGAGTGGCCGCGCAGCGCCGGGTCGTCGTAGCCGAGCGGCTCGCCGTCGGCGATGCGGAACATCTCGCGTACGAGGTCGATGCCCGCGACCTCCTCGGTGACGGGGTGCTCGACCTGGAGCCGGGTGTTGACCTCCAGGAAGGAGATGGTGCCGTCCTGGCCGACGAGGAACTCGCAGGTGCCGGCCCCGACGTAGCCCGCCTCCTTCAGGATGGCCTTGGAGCTGGAGTAGAGGACGTCGAGCTGGGCGTCGGTGAGGAACGGCGCGGGCGCCTCCTCCACCAGCTTCTGGTGGCGGCGCTGCAGCGAGCAGTCGCGGGTGCTCACCACGACGACGTTGCCGTGGGCGTCGGCCAGGCACTGGGTCTCGACGTGGCGGGGCCGGTCGAGGTAGCGCTCGACGAAGCACTCGCCGCGCCCGAACGCGGCCACCGCCTCGCGGACGGCCGACTCGTACAGCTCGGCGACCTCCTCCATCCTGCGGGCGACCTTGATGCCGCGCCCGCCGCCGCCGTACGCGGCCTTGATGGCGATCGGCAGGCCGTGCTCCTCGGCGAACGCCAGCACCTCGGCGACCCCGCTCACCGGGTCCTTGGTGCCCGCGACCAGCGGCGCGCCGACCTTCTGCGCGATGTGCCTGGCCTGCACCTTGTCGCCGAGCGCGGCGATCGCGGCGGGCGGCGGGCCGATCCAGATGAGACCGGCGTCGATGACGGCCTGGGCGAAGCCGGCGTTCTCGGCGAGGAATCCGTAGCCGGGGTGGACGGCGTCGGCACCGCTGCGGCGTGCGATGTCGAGGAGCTTGCCCGCGTCGAGGTAGGTCTCGGCAGGGGTGCGCCCGCCGAGGGCGTACGCCTCGTCGGCGACTTTGGCGTGCAGGGCGTCGAGGTCCTGGTCGGCGTAGACGGCCACGCTGGTGATGCCTGCGTCCTTGCACGCGCGTGCCACCCGCACGGCGATCTCGCCGCGATTGGCGATCAGAACCTTCCGCACCGGCTCTCGTCCTTCCTGCTAGGTTCGGCGGCCCCTGCGTGCGCGCCGTCGTTCGCGTCGAGCATCCTGCCCCGGGACGCGCCCGGCTCAGGCGTCCGGGAGCAGACCCTGTCGCCGCTGGTCATCCCGGCTTCCTGAAGGTGCGGGCGGTATCCCATGAGATCCGAGCATTCCTCGGGTAGACCATAGCCGCTTGGCATATCTCCGGCGACGGGCGGTGGCCTTTCCTTAGGGTGAGGGCGCTTTCACAGGTTCCCCAGGAGGGTATGCATGAGCCAGAGCATGTTCGGCGGCGACCTCGCGGAAATGCAGCAGATGTCCAGCCAGTTCACGCAGCAGTCGGAGGCGGTCCGCACCACCATGACCGCGCTCGACCGTGAGGCCGCGAAGGTCGGCACCGCGTGGACGGGCCCCGGGGCGCAGCGCTTCCAGCAGGCATGGCAGAACTACCGCACGGCATTCCAGCGGATGACGGAGGAGCTGCAGGAGGCGGCTCGGGTCATCGGGACCTACCGGCAGAACATCGAGTCCGCCACGAAATGATCAACGCAAGAGGCCCTGGCGAAGTGGCCGGGGCTTCTTGCCGTTCGCGGAACCGGATCTGAATTCGGCTTGATCGTTTTGTGCCGATCGGATACCGGCTGAACGTAGCTTTGCGGCGAATCGGGCGGGCTACCCTTTTTCTCCATGATTGGTCGCGCCCTCCTGGCCAGCATGCTCGCCCTGCAGGCTCCGCTCGTTCCCGCCGTCGCGGCCCCCGACCGGTGCAACCCGCCCAGGGGCACGGTCGAGGTCGGCGAGTCCTGGGCACAGAAGCGGCTCGACCCCAAACGCGTCTGGTCGCTGTCCACCGGTGCGAACGTCACCGTCGCGGTCATCGACACCGGCGTCGATCTCACCCATCCGCAGCTCCGCCTGGCCGGCAAGGCCGACCTCGTCGGCTCCGGCTACAACGACTGCGTCGGCCACGGCACCGCCGTCGCGGGCATCATCGGCGCCCAGTACGTCAGGGGCGTGCTGTTCCACGGCATGGCCCCCGGAGTGCGGCTGCTGTCGTACAAGTTCACCGACTCCGAGACCGACGGCAAGACCGAGCTCCTGATCAAGGGCATCAAGGCCGCCGCCGACCAGGGCGCCAAGGTCATCAACGTGTCGAGCAAGACCCTCGACCACCCCGCGCTCGAAGCGGCCGTACGGTACGCGCTCGCCAAGGACGCGGTCATCGTCGCCGCGGCCGGCAACGTATCCCGCAGGGACGGCACGCCCTCGCCCGCCTATCCGGCCAGCTACGACGGCGTGCTCGCGGTGGGCGCGGCGGGGCCGGACGGCGCCCTGAGCGAGTTCTCCAACAAAGAGACGCCCGTGTCGGTGCTCGGGCCGGGCCAGAACCTCGTCTCGACCTGGCCCGGCCGTTCCTACTTCAAGGGGCTCGACGGTACGAGCTACGCGGCGCCGTACGTGGCGGGCGTCGTCGCGCTCGTCAGGGCCCGCTATCCCACGCTCGACCAGGCGCAGGTACGCCGGCGCATCATCGCCACCGCCGACGGCGCCACCGGCGCGGGCAAGGGGGCCGGCATGGTCAACCCGATGCAGGCGGTGAGCGCGGTCCTGCCGTTCGAGCCAGAGAACGCGCCCGTCGTCGCGCCGCCACCGCCGAGCCCGCTCCCGAGCAGCGCCGTCACCAAGGCCGCGCCCGTCGACCACAAGGCGATCGAGCTGGCCGTGGTCATCGCGGTCTGCGCGGTGGGGCTGGCGCTGCTGGTGCTGGCGTTGCGGGTGGTGGTTCCGATGGGGCGCAGGAGGGGATGGCGTCCCGGACGTTCGACGTGATCGCGAGTGGGGCGTACGGCTGAGGCGCGATCGGCGCGCTGGGCGAGGTGCCGTCAGGGCGCTGTTGCGGCCGCGATCCTCCGCATTACCGCGCTGAAGTTGTCGGCCTGATGACTGCGATTGCAAGAAAACGGCACTGCGTTTTGTTGACCAGCGTCCGAAACGCCTGATGCTGATGTGACGGATCTGGTTCAATGTGATCAATCATGCTTTGCTGGTGAAAGGTTCGGGCATGCACCCTTTGCGCCCTGGGGATCCAGAGCGGATCGGCGCTTTCAGCATTGTCGGGCTGCTGGGAGAGGGGCCGAGAGGGGAGGTCTTCCTCGGGCATGAGTCCGAGGACGCGCCCAAGGTCGCCATCAAGCTGCTCCCCGCCGAGCCTGACTCCGAGCGCGAGCTCGACCGGTACCTCGGGGTCAAGCGGGTCTCCAGCTCGTACGTGGCGAGAGTGCTCGACGCCGGTTACCTCGGCGACCGGCCGTACATCGTGCGCGAGTACGTCGAAGGCAAGAGCCTGGCCGAGACCGTCGCCGGCGGCGAGCCGCTGAAGGGCGACGCGCTCGAACGCGTGGCCGTCGGCGTACTGACTGCGCTGTCCGCCGTGCACCTCGCCGGCCTGGCGCACCGCGCCCTCACCCCGCACAACGTGATCCTCAGCCCCGACGGGCCGCGCGTCACCGACGCCGCCATCGGCGACCCCGCCGGCGACCCCGCCTACCAGGCTCCCGAGCAGCTCAAGGGCCTCGAGTACGGCCCCTACGCCGACGTCTTCGCCTGGGCCGCCACCATCGTGTACGCCGGCACCGGGCGCCCGCCGTTCGCCGACGAGGAAGCGACGCTGAACGGCGAGCCCGACGTGGCCATCGAGGCCGAGCCGCTGCGCCGGGTCCTGCTGTCGGCCCTGACCAAGGAGGTCGGGGACCGGCCGACCACGTACAGCGCGCTCATGCAGGTACTCGGCGACGTCCCCGCCCCGAACGGCTCGAAGCCGGCCTCGGCCGCCAAGCCCAAGTCCGCGTCTGCGGCGGCCGCCGGAGTCGCCGCGGATGCGACCAAGGCGGCCACCGCCAAGTCCCCCGAGTCCGCACCGAACGGGAAGCCGCCTGCGGCGAACGGGCCGGGGTCGCCTTCGGCGGGTCAGCCGGGGACGCCTGCGGCGAGTGGGGCGGAGGAGCCTGCGGCAAGCAAGCCGGGGACGCCTCCGGTCAGCGGGGCGCAGCAGCCTGCGGCCGCCAAGCCGGACGCGCCTGCGGCGAGTGGGGCGGAGGCGCCTGCGGCGGGTGGGCCGCAGCAGCCGCCTGCAGCCGGCAAGGGCAAGCCCGGCGCGGAGGCGCCCCAGCCGCCCGCGCCCCGGCCGGCCCCCGACGGCCCGCCGCTTGAGGGCGTGCCGATCGCCCGCCCCCCGATGCAGGGCATGCCTGCGCAGGGCCGGTACCAGGGTCCGCCGCACGGTCAGGGAGGCCCGATGCCGGTGCCGCCGCAGGGCCACCCGCAGGGTCCGCCGATGCCGCCGCACGTGCCCGCCCAGGCCGGTCCCCTTCAGGGGCCGCCGATGCAGGGCCCGCCGCCCCAGGGAGCGCAGCAGGGCCCGCCCATGCCGCCGATGCACGGCTCGCCCATGCAGGGCCCGCCGAACGTGCCGCCGCAGGCCGGGCCGGGCATGCCCGGCCCAGGCGGGCTGGAGCCGCACGTGCACGCCCAGGGCCATCAGGGCCATCCCGCCACGCCCGAGGCCACCATGTGGGGGCCGCCGGAGTCCGACCCGCCGCAGCCGCCCGCCCAGATCAGGATCGAAAAGCCCGGGTCGCCCGCTCCGCGCAGGGGGCTGCCGCTGGGGCTGATCGCGGGTGTCGCCACGGTGGCGCTGGTCTCCGCCGTGGGCCTGTGGGGCGCCAACCGGTACGTACGCCTCCAGCAGGTCGACCCGTCCCTGGTGGCGCAGCAGGCGAACAGCGACGCCATCCCCACGCCCACCGCCACCACGACGCCCCCTGCGCCGCAGAGCACCGGCGGCCCCGGGAACCCGCAGGCGACCGCCGAGGCCACCGTCCCGTGGGCGGCCAGCGGCGATCCCAACGACGTGGGCCCGCTCGTGCTGCCCACCGAGTGGTCGTCGGCCACGCCTGACGTGCCCGAGCTGACCTCGGCGCCGACCACCCCGGCCCCGCTGCCGTCGCAGCCGGTCACGATTCCGACGCAGCCGCCGGTGACGGTGACGCAGCGGGCACAGCCGACGAAGAAGCGTACGGCCACGCAGACGGCCAAGCCGCGGGCGACCGTCACCAAGACGGTGCAGCCGACGCCGACCAAGACCGTCACCCAGACGCCGACCAAGACGCCGACCAAGACGCCGACCAGGAAGCCGGTCCAGCCGACGCGGCAGCCTGAGCCCGAGCCGGAGCCGACCAGGACGACGGCCAAGCCGGCGCCGACGAAGACCACGGCGAAGCCGTCCACGCCGGTCAAGAACCCGTACACGGCCACGCAGGTGTGCGGCTCCGGGTTCTCGGTGCAGCGGTCGATCTCGTTCTCCGGCGGTGTGACGTACCAGCTCTGGAACAACAGCACCGGCCAGAACTGCGCGGTCACCATCAAGACGGCGGACGTCGGCAAGAGCACCCCGACCGGCGTCACGCTCGAGGCGCAGGGCGGCGGCACCCAGTCCGACAACGGCAACTTCGAGTACTACGCGGGGCCGGTGAAGGTGAGCGCCAAGGGCAAGTGCGTGCGCATCTCCGGTTACGTCGGCTCGGGCAGGTCGAGCAGCGACTGGGCCAACTGCAACTGACGCCACTCCTGACGGTGACGCCCCCTGGGCCGGTGAGCGACCGGCCCAGGGGGCGTCATGGTGTCCAGGGCGCGTCCCGTCGCCAGGAACACGCAGGGGTCAGTAGCCCACGTAGCCCAGGCCGTTCTTGGTGTTCACCACACCGGGCACGTTCGAGACGGACCCGTACCTGGCGATCGCGTACCGCACGCCCGCGATGATGTTGTCCACCGGGTCGTAGATGTTGCGATGCCCGTCCAGCGCGTACGCGTTGAACGTCGGGTCGATCGTCTGCATCAGCCCCTTGGACGGCGTGCCCCTGGCCGCGTTGGAGTCCCAGTTGTTGATGGCGTGCGGGTTCCCGCCGGACTCGTGCTGGATGATCAGCCAGATGTCGTTGACGTTCATCTTGGACGTCGGCACGCCCCTGGCGGCGAGGATCCTGACCGCCTCCTCGATCCACTCCCTGACCCGCTCGGGCGGCGCGGCGCCGCCGCCGGGAGGTGGCGGGCCGCTGGGCCCGTAACCGGAGAAGCCACCCGAGTGCCCAGCGGTGGTGACCGGCGCGCCCCGGCCGCCCTGCACGGAGACGCCGCCGTCGGGCCGGTAGTCGGGGTCGGCGACCCAGTCGAGGTTCGGGCCCTTCTCGGCGACGAACTCCTGCTTGGTGACGTCGGGGATGGCGCGGAAGGTCAGCTTGCGGTCGCGCAGGTGGCGATCGATGTCCTGCTTGGCCTTGGAGACGGCCGCCTCGGCCGAGTCCACCCACGGCTTGGCGTCCTTCTTGGCCCGCTCGACCAGCGCCGACAGCCCGCTGCGCATGTCCGCCTCGGTCGCGTCCGGATGATCGGCCAGGTAGCGGGTGCGGTAATTCGCGGCGTTCGTGTTGAGGTCGCGGCAGATGGAGGAGATCTCGGTGTGCGACTCGCGCAACGCGGAGGCGGCCTCGCCGAGTGAGGCGGCGCAGTCGCTCAGCGCCGACTTCAGGCTCTCCGCGGCCGTGCCGTACTCGCGCATGTACGAGTCGAACGCCTCCGCCGAGCGGCCGTTCCAGGCGTCCGCCACGTTCTGGACCGCCGACGCCAGCGCGCCTCCGAACTCTTGGACGTCGCCCGACGAGGTCCGCCACTGCGAGGCGATCGTGTCGATCGACCCCGGCGAGCCGGTCACCTTGCGCAGCATCTCGTCGAGCGCGGCGCCGCCGGGCAGGTGCCCGACGCTCACGGAATCACCCACGGCGTACCCGCTCACGAGGTGGCCCGGTGGGCGCGGCGGATGTTCTCCTCCACCTCGCTCAGGCCTCGCTCGGTGGCCGCGAGCTTCTTGCGCGCCTCGTCCATCTCGCTGATGAGCGCGCTCCAGACGGCGTTGGCGGACGACGCGAGCCCCGCCGAGCTGGGCAGGTGCCCGAAGGTGTCGGCGCTGATGGGCGTGCGGTTGTTGCGGATCTCGCCCTTCGCGTCGTACGTCAGCTCGCCGGGATTACGCTCGACCAGCGTGTCCTGGTACTGGCCTGCCGCCTTCTTGATGGCGGTGCGGCACCGGTCCAGCACGGAGAAGTGGATCTCAAGGTCGGCCATGGTCGGCCCCCCTTTCTGCGTCCAGGAACGCCGTCTGCATCAGACGCGAGCCGAAGCGGCGGTCCACCAGGAAGCCGCGGCCCGGCGGGAGCGGCTGCGGGCGTACGTTGCCGAACAGGTAACCCTCGTCCTTGCTGCCCGACATGAGCAGCGCGGGCGTCGCCATGTCCTTCAGCCGCTGGATGACCGGGTCGAACATGGCCCGGCTCGCGCCGCCCATCTGGCGCGACAGCACCAGGTGCAGGCCGATGTCGCGGGCCTGCGGCAGCAGGTCGACCAGCGGTCCCAGCGGGTTCGCCGACGTCGCGACGAGGTCGTAGTCGTCCACGACGACGTACAGGTCGGAGCCCTGCCACCAGCTCCGGTCGCGCAGCTGCTCGGGCGTCAGGTCGGCCGGGGGCAGGCGGCTGAGCAGCGCGTCCTTGGCGTCGTTGATCAGGCTGGAGGCGGCGGCGCTCGAGGCGGCGTAGCCGATGCGGTGGGGCGTGGCGGCCGAGTCGAGCAGCGAGCGCCGGTAGTCGATGACGATCAGCATCGCCTCGCTGGGCTGCTTCCTGCTGACGAGCTGCTCGGAGATGAGCCGCAGCAGGTTGGACTTGCCGCTCTCGTTCTCGCCGAACACCACGAAGTGCGGGTCGGCGTCGAAGTCGAGCAGCACCGGCGACAGCGAGTTCTCGTCGATGCCGATGGGGATGCGGTCGGGGTCGTTCGGCAGCGCCGAGACCGGCAGCACGGCGGGCAGCAGCCGCACGGGCGGCGCGGACGGGCCCTGCCAGGACTCGCGTACGGCCTGCACCAGCGCCCGCACGCCGGCGGCCAGGTCGGAGGAGTTCTGCACCCCGTCGATCCTGGGCAGCGCCGACAGGAAGTGGAAGCCGTCCTTGGTCAGGCCGCGGCCCGGCGTGCCCTCGGGCACCGCCATCGCCTGCTTCCTGCTGACCTCCGACTCGTACGCGTCGCCCAGCTTCAGCTCGATCTTGGTGCCGAACAGGTCGCGGATGCTGGGCCGGAACTCCGACCACTTGTTCGTCGCGGCCACCAGGTGGATGCCGTAGCCGAGGCCCCGGGCGGCGAGGTCGGTGATGGTCGGCTCCAGCGACTCGAACTCCTGCCTGAGCGTCAGCCAGCCGTCCACGACCAGGAACACATCGCCCCAGCCGTCGCCCTCGATCTTGCCCTCCTGGCGCATGCGGCGGTAGGCGGCCATCGACTCGATGCCCTGCTCGCCGAACTCGCGCTCGCGCCGCTCCAGCAAAGAGGCGATCTCGGCCACCGTACGGCGGACCCGCTCGGCGTCGAGCCGGTTGGCCACGCTGCCGACGTGCGGCAGGCCCTCCAGCGACGCGAGCGCGCCGCCGCCGAAGTCGAGGCAGTAGAACTGCACCTCGCGCGGGGTGTGCATGAGCGCCATGCCGGTGATCAGCGTGCGGATCACCGTGCTCTTGCCGCTCTGCGTGCCGCCGGCCACGCCGATGTGCCCGGCCGCGCCGGAGATGTCCAGCCAGTACGGGTCGCGCCGCTGCTCGAACGGCTTGTCGATGATGCCGATGACGGCGTGCAGCCTGCCCCGGCCCTGCCAGCCGGTCGTGGTCAGGCCGTAATCGGGGGTGACCGACAGCGGTGGCAGCAGGTGCGCCAGGGTGGGCGGCTCGGCGAGCGGCGGCAGCCAGATGCGATGCGCGGGCGGCCCGTGCCCGGTCAGGCGGGAGACGACGACGTCGAGCAGGCTGCGCTGGCCCGCGGCGGCCGGTTCCGGCGTCTCGTCCTCGTCGTCGGGCTCCTCCGGCTCGGGGACCTCGGGCAGCGGCATGTAGGCGGGGCTGTACTCGACGATCTCGCGGATCGGCGCCTGGTCGCCCGATGCGCTGGACCGGCCGGGCTCGGCCTGGTGGGGGCCGGACACGTACGCGGCCTTGAACCGCGTCATGCCGGTCGTGTCGTACTTGAGGTAGCCGTTGCCGGGCGCGGGCGGCAGCTCGTACGCGTCGGCCACGCCCAGCACGACCCGGCTCTCCATGGCCGAGAACGTGCGCAGACCGATCCGGTACGACAGGTGCGTGTCCAGGCCGCGCAGCCGGCCCTCCTCCAGCCGCTGCGAGGCCAGCAGCAGGTGCACGCCCAGCGAACGACCGAGCCGGCCGATCATCACGAACAGGTCGATGAACTCGGGCTTGGCCGCGAGCAGCTCGCTGAACTCGTCGAGCACGATGAAGAGCGTCGGCAGCGGCTGCAGGTCGGCGCCCTGCTCCCGGGCGCGTTCGTAGTCGCGCAGCGAGGCGAAGTTGCCGGCCGCGCGCAGCAGCTCCTGGCGCCGCACCATCTCGCCGTGCAGCGCGTCGTGCATGCGGTCGACCAGCGGCAGCTCGTCCTCAAGGTTCGTGATGACCGCCGAGACGTGCGAGAGCCCCTCGAGGCCGAGGAACGTCGCACCACCCTTGAAGTCGACGAGGACGAAGTTGAGGATCTCGGACGAGTGCGTGATGGCCAGGCCCAGCACCAGCGTGCGCAGCAGCTCCGACTTTCCTGAACCGGTGGCCCCGATGACCAGCCCGTGCGGGCCCATGCCGCCCTGCGCCGACTCCTTGATGTCCAGCTCGACCACGCGGCCGTCGGAGCCGATGCCGATCGGCACCCGCAGCCGGTTGCGCCCTGCCCTGGGCTGCCAGGTGACGGCCGGCTGGATCTGCGCCGGGTCGCCCACGCCGAGCAGGTCGGTGAGGTTCATGCTGGTGCCCAGCAGGTCCTGGGTCTCGCCGTCGGAGCCGACCGAGATCCGCAGCGGCGCGAGCTGCCTGGCCAGCCCCTCGGCCCTGGCGTAGTCGAGGCGGTCGGGGTCGCCGAGCCGGGTCGATGTGCGCTTGCCGGTGTGGTCGATCTTCACCATGTGGAAGCCGTCGGGCTGGATGTCCAGCCGCAGCGTGGCGGCCTCCTCGACCGGTCCCGTCGCGTCCGACAGGTCGATGACGGTGACGCCCTGGATGGCGTCCGTGCCGAGCTGCGAGTCGTGCGGCACGTGCCCGCCGTCCACGATCACCACGTGGTACGGCAGCGCGTCGGCCCCCGCGTTCGGCCGGAACCTGGGCCGCTCCTTCAGCTCGTCGCCCACGAGCTTGTCGAGGTGGCTCATGTTCTCGGCCATGAGCCGCACCTTGCCCGCCGCGTCCACCTCGTCGGGGTGCAGCGCGTGCGGCAGCCACTTCACCCAGTCCCAGTGCGGCATCCACTCGCCGCTCGCGCACACCATGACCCGCATGTCGTCGGGGGAGTGGAAGGTGACGAGCTGCGCGATCATGGCCCTGACCAGGGCGCGCATCGCCCGCGGCTCGCCGGTGAGCCGGATCCTGGCGAACGAGTTGAGCGCCACCGCGACCGGCAGCCCGGCCACCGTGGAGTGCGCCCTGACGAAGCGGCGCAGCGCGCCCGCGGTCAGCGCGTCGAGGTCTTCGACCGGCTTGGTGTCGGGCGGCACGAGCTGCACGGCCAGCTTCTGCACGCCGGTGCCCAGGCGTACGGTGGCGAAGTCGTCGTCGCGCGGCCTGCGCTCCCACAGGCGTGGCCCCATGGCCACCCACCACAGCGTGTCCGGTGCCGGGCCGCTCCACTCCAGTGCCTCGCGCTGCTGGAGCGCGGCCTTGCGGACCCGCTTGCGGATCTGCGACAGGTAGCGGAAGTAGTCGCGGCGCAGGCCGTTGAGCCGGTTCTTGCGCTCTCCCGAGTTGCGGCCGAGCTGGCCGATCGTCATGCCCACCATGGAGACGGCGAACAGGCCGCTGGCCACGTACATGATGGGGTTCGCATTGCCGCCGGCGGTGAACATCAGTCCCATGGCGGCGGCGCCGGCCAGCATGGGCACGTACATCAGGACGCCGGTGAAGCCGGCCGGCTGCACCTCGGGGATCTCGGGCGGCGACTCCAGAAGGATCTCTCCGCGCGGTGGCTGAGGACTCGGGCGGCGTTCTGGCCGCCGTACGACAACGATGCTCACTGGCGGGACAACCCTCCTGTCACCTGAGACACTTTCTTACCAGAGACGCCGTCCCTATATGTTCGCCATGTCGGATTTAGCCAGCCAGCCTCTGGAGTGGTCGTGACCTCGCTCGCCCACCAGCCGATGCAGCCGATGCGACCTGTGCCGCCCATGCCGCCCATGCCACCGGCAGGACCGGGCGGGCAGGTCGGGCAGGGCGGGCAGCCCCGGCCGCACGCGCCGCTGGCCCCGCTGTGCCACGTCACGATCGTCGCGCCGCGCCGCAGGGTGGACCTGGCGCTGCCCGCCGACGTGCCGCTGCCGCACGTGCTGCCCGGCCTGCTGCGCGCGGTCGGCGAGGCGGACGGCGAAGCGGCCGCCGCACCGGGCTGGGTGCTGCAGCGGCTCGGCGGCGCGCCGTTCGACCTCGGGCAGACGCTGAGCGCGCTGGGCGTGCTGGACGGCGAGATCCTCTACCTGCGCCCGCGCGAGGCGGCGCTGCCGCCCGCGCTCTACGACGACGTGGCCGACGTGGTCGCGACCGGCGTCTCGGAGAGCACCGGCAAGTGGGAGGGCCGCCACACCAGGCTGCTGGGCGCCGGGGCCGCGACCGTGCTGCTCGTGCTCGGCGTGCCCGCGCTGATGCTGTCGGCCAGCGAGCCGCTGGGCGTGACCGTGGTGGCCGGCATGCTCGCGCTGCTGCTGATCGGCGTCAGCGCGGCGCTGTCGCGGGCCGTGGGCGACTCATCGGCCGGCGCGCTCATCGGGTACGCGGCGCTGCCGTACGCCTTCGTGGCGGGCCTGTACGGCCTCATGAGCGGCGCCACGCTGTCCGGGGTGGGCGCGCCGCACCTGCTGGCCGCGATGGCCTGTACGGCGCTGGTGGCCACGATCGGCGGCACGGTCGTCGCCGACGGCGTGGCGGGCTTCCTCGGCACGGCCATCGCCGCCCTGGCGGGAGCGATCGCCGCCGCCATGGTGATGGTGTTCGGCGTGCCCGCCGAGGGCACCGCCGCCATGACCGTGACCGTGCTGATCTCGCTCAGCCCGCTCATCCCGACCCTGTCGTTCAAGATCGCCAGGGTGCCGCTGCCGCCGCTGCCCACCAACGCCGAGGAGCTGCGCTCCGACAACCAGCGCATCGACAGCGAGGGCATCCTGGCCCGCACCGCCCAGGCCAGCCGGTACGCCACCGGCATGGTGGCCGGCATCGCCATGACCGCGATCGGCGCGCTGATCTTCCTGGTCACCGAGCCCGGCTGGATGTCCGGCTCGATGGCCGTCGTGCTCTGCCTGGTGCTGCTGCTGCGCGCCCGCGTGTTCGGCGGCCTCGGGCAGCGGCTCTGGCTGCTGTGCACCGGGCTCGCCGGGCTTGGCGCGATGGCGGTCGCGCTCAGCGCGGGCGCGGGCACCGTCGGCGCGGCGGCCGTGGTGATGGCGCTGCTCTGGCTGTCGATGCTGGTCGTCGGGCTCGGGCTGTGGCTGCCGTCCGGGCGGCTGTCGCCGTTCTGGGGCCGGGCGGGCGAGATCGTGGACGTCATCCTGCTCATCGCGCTGTTCCCGCTCGCGCTCGGCGTGCTCGACGTCTACACCTGGATCCGCGGCCTGTCCGGCTGATCCCCGTATACGAGAGGGTTGAACGACCGCATGATCGAGAGTGACTTCGGCGGCATCGACATCGACCAGCTGGTGAAGGACTCCGAGTCCCGGATGGCCCGCGTCGCGGCGCTGCAGGAGACGCTGGGCGGCCTCGTGGGCCGCGCGCAGGACGAGGACGGCCTGGTGACCGTGGAGATGGGCCAGACGGGGCTGAAGGATCTGATCCTGCACCCCAAGGCCATGCGCCTGACCTCAGGCGAGCTGGCCGAGCGCATCAAGCGGGCCTTCGAGGAGGCCGCCGCCGACCTGCAGCGGCAGCTGTCGGAGGTGATGGAGGAGGAGTTCGGCGAGAACAACCCGATGCGCTTCGCCACCGACCCCGAGAGCCAGATGGAGCTCGTACGGCGGGCGGAGTCGGTCGCCAACCGCATGTTCGAGGACGCGATGGGCGAGCTCGACCGCATCCGCAACCGCATGGAGGGCTGACCGGGCGGCGGCCGGGCCTCACGCGAGCCGGACGCCGGACCTCACGCGAGCCGGACGGCCGGGCCCCTTGCGAGGCCCGGCCGTCCGCTTTCAGCCCTTCGCGAGGCCGGCTCTCCAAGCCCTTCGCAGGGCCGGCTCTCCAAGCCCTTCGCAGGGCCCGGCCGAGCGCTCAGCCGAGCTTGTCCGGGCTGGTCTCCACCGGGGGCGACCAGATGTCGGCCTCGGAGTCGTAGTACTCCCTGGTGTGCTCGTCGCTGTTGTTCTGCCCGCCGGCCCCCATCGCGCCGGGCGGGAAGGCCATGAAACCGTTCCCGTTGCCCGGGGTGCTGCGCAGCACCGACGGGCTGGTGGCGGGAGCGCCGCCCCCGCCGTACCAGGGGCCCACGCCCGTGCCGCCGTACGGCGTGCTTCCCGGCGGCTGGGTGTTCGGGAAGATGGTGGGCGGCGTCGAGACGTAGGGGTTCGGCGTCGAGGTGTACGGGTTCGGTGTGGTCGTCGTGGGCGGCGGCTGGGTCGCCGTGGGGGTCTGCGCCAGCTCCGTGCGCTGGTTGTCGGGGCCGCCGATGACCGCGGGAGCCTCCTCCTGCCCCGGTTGCTGCTGCTGGTCCTGGCCGGGCTGTTGCTGCTGCTGGTCGCCCGTGCCCGGCTGCTGGGTGGTGGGGTCGCCGCCGTTGGACGGGTCGTCCTGGCCCTGCTGACCCGGGTCCTGCGGCTTGGTGGTGCCGTCGCCGGTGCCGCCGTTGCCGTCAGAGCCGGTGCCCGTGCCGTTCGAGCCGTCGCCGGTGCCGCCGGAGCCCGTGCCGCCGTTGCCGGAGCCGCCCGTGTGGCCGGAGCCGCCGGTGCCGTACGAGCCCTCCGACCCGGACCCGCCGGTCCACCGGCCGTCGCCGCCGCTGCCCGAGGTGTCGGTGACCCCGGGAACGTGCAGTTTCTTGGCCGGCTGGGTGTCCACCGTCAGCGGCGTGATCTCCGGGAGCTGGAAGGCCAGTCCCTCGGCGATCTGCAGGTTGATGTCGACGATCTCGATGTTGAGGTTCTCCAGATGCCGCCTGGCCTGCTCGTCGGCCAGCGGTGCCAGCGGCGTGTACGAGCCGCCGTTCAGGCCGCTGCCCGTGATCAGCGGCGGCGCGGTGCCGTCCGTACCGATGCCGCCGCCGGACTGCCCACCTGTCACGCCCCTGTTGACAAGGCCGGGAGCCACCGCCGGGGCGGGGACGGTCGAGCGGTAGTGCCTGACCCGCTCGGCGTACTTCTTCATCGGCTCGCCGGTCTTCTGCATGGCATCGCCGAGCGCGCCCGCGCTGGCGTGCAGCAGCCGCAGCGCCTTCATCGCCTGCCGGGCACTCGGGCCGCGCCACACCTCGGACAGGTCCTTGGCCGCCTTCATCAGCGCGCCCTGCACGCCGCCCTCGCCCTTGATCAGCTTGGCCGCTTCGACGTAGCTCTTACCGGCGGCCTCGATTCTGTCGGGGTCGGTGCCGTTCAGGTAGCTGACCACGCGCTCCCGGGTGACACTGATGTCGGGTTTGGTGGCACCCAGGTAGCTGTAGATCCTGATGGGCTCCCACTGATCGGCCATTTCTCATCCCTGCCGCTTCTCACGCACTGCTGTCGGCGTGACCCTTCTCGTAGTTCGCGATGGCCCGCTCCACCGCGTCGGCCCACTTCTCGACGTAGTCGATGAGCTGCCCGTAGCTGCCGCCGAACACCTTGTACGCCTGCTCGGTGTTGTAGCCGAAGCTGCTGGCCACCTCCCACGACCCGGTCTCGGCGGGGCCGACGTTGCCCAGCCCTGACACCTCGCCGATCGTGCCGGGGCCGCTCCAGGTGGCGCTCATGTTCGCGGGCGCGTTGCCGCGCAGCGCGCTGAGCTGCTCACGCAGCCGCGAGACGACCTTCCTGACCTCGGTGTGGTCGACGTACGGGCCCCGCCCGTCGTCCTCGATGCCCGGGAAATCCTTGGCCAGTTCCAGCTCGGGAACGGGGGATCCGCCGTCGTCAACCGGTCTCATGCCCTGCCTTTCGATTCACCGGTGATGTGCGCCTCGGTGGTCGGCACATCGCTGGTGAAGTAGTCCTCGTCATCCCATACGTACGCGGCCCGCTCCATCTCGTTCTTCCGCTCCTCCCGCTTCTGGCCGCCCGCGGGGAGGAACGGCATCATCGGCATGCCGCCGCCCAGGCCGCGCATGCCGGCCGTGGCCGCCGCACCGCCGGGGGCGCCGACGCCGCCGAAGGCGCCGCCGTAGCCGCCACCGCCTCCCGTGCCGGGCCCGGTGACGTAGCCGCTGCCGATCCCGTTGGTGGTGGGGGTGCCGCCGAGATTGGGGTTGGGGTAGGCGCCGAGCTGTGACGGGTCCGGCAGGCCCGCGAGCGAGGTGCTCGGCGGGTCGGGCAGGCCGGTGGTGCCGTCGAGCCCGCTGGTGTCGGGGACGTTCACGCCGTTGAGCGCGTTCGTCCCGTCGAGCCCGGAGCCGTTCTGGCCGGTGCCGTCCGCCCCTGTCCCGTCGAGGCCCGTGCCGTCGGGGACGTTCACGTCGCGGAGCCCGGTCCTGTCCAGGCCGGTGCCGTCCTGCCCGTTGCCGGGGTCGCCGATCCCGTAGGAACCGGGAATCCGGTGCCGGCTGGGGTCGAAGAGGCCGTCCTGACCAGGGGCTTCGAAGCCGTCCATGCCCGGCCCCGTCCGTTTGTGGTCGCCGAACCTGACGTTGCTGACGTCGTACGGGAGGTCCGGCAGAGGGGTCGGCAGGCCGTCGAAGATCGGGATATCGGTCCGCAGCTCCGCGGGGAACACCTGGTTGTTGGCCGCGGTGGCCTCGCTGAGCAGCCGGAGGTGCTCCTTGGCGAGCTTCCTGTCCTTCTCCTCCTTGGACTCTCCGACGATGTTGACGAAGGGGCCGTCGGTGAAGAAGGACGTGACGCCGCCCGCGACCGTGCCGAAGATGGCGCCGACCACCGCGCCCGGCCCGGCGCCGAAACCCCCCGCGAGCGCGCCCACGGCCGCGCCCACGCCCGCTCCCGTCATTCCTCCCTGGAAGGCGGCCTCAAGGAAGTCGACGTCGCGGTCGGGCGTCTGCGGCAGGTTCTTCCCGCTGTAGGCGGCAAGCGTGTGCGCCTGTAGCAGGAGCGCGGGGGCGACGCCCTTGGGGTGCGCGGGGCACTGCTGGGCGTTCACGGGCTGGTCGCTGATCGTGGTGGACACGTCGGCGGCCGCGTCGCGCAGCTTGCGCAGCGCCTTCTTGACCGTCTTGGCGTCCTTGCCCACGGTCCAGCGCTCGTTCAGCACGCGCAGGTGGTGGTCGATCACCTCGACGAGGTCGTCGAGGCGCCGCTTGGCGGTGATCATCTCACCGGCCGCCTCGCGGATCAGGTCCGGCTTGTTCGCGGTCAGCGCATCACGCACCATCTGCGTGGTGGCACCGTCGAACTCCGTCTGATCGATCTGCGCCCTGATGGGTGACTGCTGCTCGGCCATCAGACCTGCATGGACTTGGAGCGCTGGGAGCTGTCCAGCTCGGCGCCGTCGTAGTTCTTCACGGCCTGATCGAGCAGCTCGATGGCGGCTTCCAGCTGGGTGACGATGCCGGCGTACGCGCTGGTGACCGCTGTGATGCCGTTGTAGGCGCTCCTCTGGAAGCCCATTGCGGCAGGCCAGAAGCCGGACATGGCATGAGTGTCCGCGCTCAGCCGGCCGACCGGTCCGGTGTTCGTGAAGACCGGCGACAGTTTGCCGCCGGTCTTCTCCGGGGCCAGTTTGCCGCCGGTCTTCTCCGGGGCCAGCTTTTCGAGGGCTTCCTGCAGGTCCGTCTTCGCCGCCTTGATCGCTCGCCTGCTGAGGTCCACTCCACGATCGGTGCCCATGCTCCCCCTTCGTCAGGGCCCCGGCACGTACGCCTGGGTCTTACCTGTGGTCGAAGATCCGGGTGTTGATCATCTCGACCTGCTGCATGTTCATGTTCGTGACGTTGATGTTCGTCTTGAGCGCGTCAACGAACTGCGACATGTCGCGGGCCTCGGCCTGCCAGAGCCGGCGGACCTCGTCGAAGACGGTCTTGGTCTGGCCCTGCCAGATCGCGCTCTTGGCCAGCAGGTCGCGCTCGAGGTCTTCGAGGCAGGTGACCATGTCGTTGAAGGCCTTGGCGAAGGCTTCCTCGCCCTTGCCCAGGCCAGAGAAGTTGACCTTTGTGATATCGAAGATGTCATCTGCAGGCATGTTGTCCTCCGGAGTGCGTCAGAGACGGCTGTTGAAACCAGCGTTGATCGCGGCGGCGATCTTGTTGGTCGCCTCCTCGCGCTCCTGGTTGAACTGGACGTAGTTCTTGTTGCTGGTCGTGATGTTCTCAGCCAGCCGCTGCAGGCTCTCCATCACCTTGTCGAAGCGCTCGTGCCAGATCCTGTGCACGGCGGCGAAGGCCGCCTCCGACTGGCCGACCCAGCTGTGCTTGAGCTCGATGCCGGCGTTGTCGAGGTTGCGCTGGATGGCGCGCAGACGGATCGCCGCGTCCTCGATGCGCTGCACCGCCGCGATGAGATCGGATTGGCTTACTTGAGTCTGCGGTTCAGCGCCCACAGGCTCTCCCTTCCTTGCTGGTCGGCTTACTACCGCCGACCGCGCGCTGTCGGCACGGTCGTCACAGTAGTGAAGATCGGTCACTAGGGTCGCACGTGATCACGTTAATTTTCCATATCAATGGGGTGGAAGGTGCTGTTTTGCCAGATAACGTGTCTTGGGCGCGATGTGACTAAGGGGGCGTATGTCGAACTCATCGTCCGGAAGTGACCCGTTCTCCACCGCTCTAGGGAATGCGGGGGGCGCGCTCGGCTCGTTCGGTCCCGCCGCTCAGGACCCCGAGTTCCACATGAAGTACTCCAGCGTGCGGAAGCTGGGGAAGAGCGTCGGCGACTACGCCCCGAGCATGCAGTCCCTGAGCGACAAGACTCGGGCGATCGACATGCACACGTTCACCTTCGGCCTGATCGGCGGGGGTCTGAACGTGGCGCACCGGTCCGTGCGCGACGCCGCCGCCGACGCGTTCCAGCAGGGCAAGGAGGTGCTGGAGTCATGGCGGCAGGCGATCAACGACATCGCCACCAACGGTGAGACCGCCGAGGAGGCCAGCAAGATCAAGAAAAACGTCGGCGGCGGGCTGAACACCGGCGGGATCAAGACGCCCTTGTCTCCGAAGATGCCCGATTCGTTCGACACCGGGATGCCCGAGGGGTTCGACACGCCGACGCCCGACCCCAATGCTCTCGATCCGCAGGGCGGGCGCGACCTCGACGACATCGGCACCGACATCCCCGACCCGAACGACCCCCGCCTGCAAACCCCCGACCCGAACGACCCGAACCTGCAAAATCCCGGATTGAACGATCCGAACCTGCAGAACCCCGGTCTCAACGACCCGAACCTGCAGACCCCGGGGCTGAACGATCCCAATCTTCAGAATCCCGCGCTCAACACCCCCAACCTCAACAGCCCCGATCTCAAGGGGCTCAACCAGCCGTCGCCCACCGACCTGGCCGGCATCGACCGCAACCTCGCCAACCAGATCCCCCAGGCGCGCATGCCCGACGCCACCGCCTTCGACCCGCGCACGACGAACGGCATGCCGCGGACGAGCCTCTATCCCGAGAGCGGCATGGGGTTCGGCGGCTCCGGCGGTGGCGCGGCGGGCGGCGCGCCACCGCCGGGCAGCATCTCCAGGGCGCTGAACTCCGGCATGCCCATCTATCCGCCGCCCATGGGCGGCGCCGCGGCCGGGAACCGGGAGGAGAAGACCGGTGAGAGCGGCCCGTACCTGAGCGAGGACGAGAGCACCTGGGGCTTCGACGAAGAGGCCGGTCCCGCCGTCATCCGCAGCGAGGAGGAGTAAGGGCATGGCCTACGAGTCGGAGCTCTCCACGTTCAAGTGGGCTCTGTACACCGCCACGGCGGCCACCCTCGTCATGCCGTACGCGGCGCCGGTGGTCGCCATCATGCACCTGTTCAACATGGACCCGCCCGAGCAGCAGCGGGCCGCGGACCAGTGGCTCGACAAGACCCCGGTCGGCGTGGAGCCGGCCGACGGCAAGGCGCCGGCCGCGGGCGGCGGCGGCGACATCGCGACCCTGCGGGCCGAGCTCAAGAAGCTGGTCCAGGAGGTCGGCAAGGAGGACTGGAAGGGCCAGTCCTACGCCACCTTCAAAGAGAAGGCCGAGGTGCTCGACAAGCACCTGGAGCAGCTCGACAGGAACCGGCAGGCGGCCGGCAACACGCTGGAGACCTCGGCCAAGTGGAGCACGACCATCCTCCAGGTCCTCACGTCCTTCGCCCTCGCTCTTGATGCCATGGCCGCCGCCGTGCTGATCTCGCGGGTCAACCCCATCGCTCTCGCCTCCGTCACGAATTACACGCTCCTCGGAGTGCGGATGCTGCACAAAAGCGCGATGGAGCTGCTCAAGAACCACGGCAAGTTCATGCTCAAGGGCTCGCTCCTGCTGACCGCGGCGAGCGTGGCCTACAGCCAGTTCACGCACGACCTTCCGGGCCTGAAGGCCGTCAAGGGAGAGACCCCGAACCTGCTGGAGGCCGGTGCCATGTACAACCCGTCATCGGGGAACTTCGACACCATGCCGGGCGCCGAGCTGGACCAGAGCGAGCTCAAGAAGTCGCCGATCCCCGAGTTCGGCTTCTGAGCCGGAGCCCCGGAGCGCGCGGCGGGCAGCCCTGCCCGCCGCGCCGCTTCATTCAGCCGCCCGTCTCATTCACCGCCCGCGCCCGTCTCATTCACCGCCCGGCATCAGCCGCTCGCCTTGTTTCGCCGCCCGGCCTACTTGCTGCCCGGCGTCAGGGGCGTCCAGGCCGCGGCAGGGTCGAGCGCCGGTCCCTCAGGAATCGCGTGCATGATGCTCGCCGGCACCGGCGCGACGTCGCCCGCGTCGTAGCCCAGCTTGCCCAGCACGTCGCCCGATGGCAGCGGGTAGCGCACGCCCTGGTCGGTGATCAGCGACATCGAGCTGGTCACCGCGTCGAGCTGGCCCTCACCGGGCAGCAGACCGGCTACGACCGCGCTGCCGGGCGGCAGCAGGATCTGGTCGAACTTGCCCTGCACGGGCGAGGACGCCGGGGTGGGGATCGGGATCTTGCTGCCCGCCGTCACCTTCGTGGCCAGCGAGCCCGACTCCGTGCCGCCGTACACGATGCACAGAGGCACCGAGCCGGAGACGCCGATCACCTTCGGCATGGTCTGCGGCAGCGAGGTGTCCATGACGTTCGTACGGGAGGGCGAGGCGTTGGCGGAGGCGGCGTCGATGGTGATGACCTTGACGGCGGACCTGCCGTACGCCTTCTTGCTCTCGGGGTTCTCCAGCAGGAGCGTGGCCTGTGCTTGGGAGATCGGCGCGAGCCCGTCGGGGAGCAGCACGTAGTAGCGGGCCGGCGTGCCCTGCGCGGCCGGCACCATGAACACCTGGCCGACCGTCGCCGCCACCTTGCCGCCGCTGCGGATCTTCTTGCCGCGCTGCGGCACCTTCGGGCCGTCGAAGTCGTGGCCGACGGGCAGCGCGTTGAGCCAGGCCGTCGGCACCTTCCTGGGCTGCGCGTTCAGCGCCCGCACGCCGTGCGCGGGCACGCGCATGCGGCGCTCGCCCCAGATGAGCCAGTTCTGCTTCCCGTCGGTGACCAGCATCGCGTCCGTGCCGACCGGCCGGCCGCCGACGTCCTGTCCGCCCACCAGGGTCGTGTACGACTTCGTCCCGGTGAGCTTGTCAGGCCCCTCCACCACGCACACCGACCAGGGCGCCTTGACCAGCTTCTCCTTGACCGGCAGCGAGTCGGGCGCGCCGGAGATGCCGATGAGCGGCCCGCGTGCGAAGCCGGCCAGCGAGGCCGCGGTCACCGTCCTGGTCGTGATCTCCGGCGAGTCGAGCACCAGCCGCGCCGAGACGTAGTTGGCCACCGGCAGGATGCGGCGCTGCTGCTCGCTGTAGATGTACTTGGCGCCGCTCTCCTCCTCGACCAGCAGCTGCCCGGGATCGGTGAGCTTGGTGGCGTTGCCCGGCTTGATCATGCCCCAGATCCCGAACACGGCCGTGATCAGCACCCCGACGAGGATGCCGCCGAAGGTCGCGACGTTCTGCCGCCGGGTGGGCGGCTCGGCCACGTCAGGCTCGCCCTGCAACAGGGCCATGCCGAGTCGCTGCTGCTGCAGCCGGTGGGCCTGATACAGGTCCTTCTTGGTCTGCACGGCACCTCCCTGCGACAATCCCGCGCTTCAGCATAAAGGCCCTGCTGTCCCAGCAGCCCCATCGGCACCGCTGAGACGGCAGGGCCACGTCCGCGAGCGTCAGCCGCAGTGCTCGAACGGGCTGTCGTACTTGGCGGTGCCGATCGAGCCGCCCCACTTGACGCAGGTGCGCAGCGCCTTGGCGCGGACCGGGCCCGCGTAGTACTGGAAGCTGCCCTTGTCGGCCAGCCGCTTCTTGCCCTTGACCTCCAGGTAGGCGCTCATGGTGGCCTTGCCTGAGCTGCTCTTGCGCAGCGTGACCACGCAGTTCTGGCCGGTGGAGGCGGAGTAGAGCAGCGCGACGCGGCCCTGGTTGCCCAGCGAGGCCGAGTCGATCTCCTTGAAGCCCGCGCCGCAGACCTGGGTGGAGGTGTACTTGTTGCCGCCGATGCTCGGGTTCTGGCCGGTCGTGCCGCCGCCACCGCAGTTCTTCGAGGTCAGCGTCTGGTTCGGGTAGCCGAACCGGGTGCCGTTGAAGGTGGCCGGGATGATTTTGCCGGCGGAGGTGCGCAGCTCGTAGTGCAGGTGTGCGGCCATCTTGTACTTGGCCGACGTCTTGCCCACCGTGCCGATCTTCTGGCCCTGCTTGACGGTCGCGCCCTTGGCGACCGAGCGGCTGTTGAGGTGGGCGTACAGGGTGACCGTGCCGTCGGAGTGCTGGATCTTCACCACGTTGCCGAAGCCGTCGGTGGTGCGGTACTCCGACATCACGACCTTGCCGGCCGCCGCGGCGACCACGGTGCGGCCGAGGTCGCCGTCACCGTCCGTCGCGCTGCCGTTGAAGTCGATCTCGTAGCCGGCGGTGTGAGCCGAGCTCTTGCTGCTGCCCACCCACTTCTCGCCACAGGGGAAGGGCAGCTGGTACTTGACGCCGGCGCTCGCGGTGGACGCGGTCGCGGGGGACGCCCAGAGGAGGGGGAGCACGGCGGTGGCACACGCGCTCGCCAAGAGGATCTTGTTACGCACGGCAATGAAGCCTGCCATTCCCGATCACTGCCCGGCTAGCGGTTTCGCGGGATGTTCACCGGAATGAGTCGATTTTTCGGGATATGTGTGGGGAAAGCCGGGCGGCTTAGGGGAGCGGGCCGGTCAGTCGTCCGGTAGGGCCGCCTGGATCGGCGTGATCGTCCCCGCCGTCACCAGCAGGCCGCGCCCCTGCGGCCCGCCCGTCGCGCCGCGCGGCAGCCTGATCGAGAACAGGTCGCCGTCGGTCTGCCCCTGCACCGAGAGCAGCACCCCGGTGCGCGCCTTGCGCGTCTCGGCCACGAACCCCCGGTACGCCACCGCGAGATCCCCGGTCGTCCCCGCGATCAGCAGGCCGTGGTCGCCGTCCCTGCCCGTCCGCAGCACCTCCTCCAGCGCTGTGCCCAGCGGCCCGTCCGGGTTGACCAGCTCGGCGTCGTCCACCAGCACCACGTAGTCGTGCAGGTCGGCCACCAGCTCGGGCAGCCCGGTCGCCTCGCCGTCCAGCACCGCCACGGCCCCCTCCAGGTCCCGCAGCGGGCTGCGCCTGGGCGCGACGGCGATGACCGGCGTGCCCCGCGCGATCAGCGACCGGGCCGCGGTCATCAGCACCGACGAGCGTCCCGAGCGCGACGGCCCGGCGATCACCGCGCCGGGCCCCTGGGCCAGCAGGTCCAGGCCCATCGGCGCGAGCGCGTCGCCGCCCGCGCCGATCAGCGCCCACAGCGGCGACGGCGGGCCGAACTGGGGGTCCAGCTCCATCGCCTGCGCGGCGGTGATGCGCAGCGGCAGCGCGTCCACCCGCAGCGGCGGCCCGCCCGGCCAGCGCCGCCCGGTCGCGGGACCCGCCTTGCGCGCCAGCGCCTGCAGCGCCCCGACCTGCGCGGGGCCGGCGGGGTCGGCGGCGAGCAG
Source organism: Nonomuraea sp. NPDC052634 (assembly GCF_040678535.1). Taxonomy (NCBI): domain Bacteria; kingdom Bacillati; phylum Actinomycetota; class Actinomycetes; order Streptosporangiales; family Streptosporangiaceae; genus Nonomuraea; species Nonomuraea sp. NPDC052634. Next base: position 122,287 of record NZ_JBFATY010000003.1, read on the forward strand.
CGCGATCTGGTGCTCGACGATGCCGTGCTCGGCCATCGACAGCGCGCGGCCCGGCGGCAGCACCGACGGCAGGCCCTTGAGCGGGAAGCCCGCGAGCCCGTAGTCGGCGGCGTCGGACAGCCGCAGCAGCAGCCGGTCGTCGAAGACCGTGGACACCTGGCCGAGCAGCCCCGAGCGGTCGCTGGTGACCACCGCGCGCAGCCCCACGGCCGGGCCCTCGCGCAGCAGCTGCAGCAGCGCCTCGATGAGCCGGCCGTAGTCGTAGCCCTCGAAGGCGGCCACGAAGCCCTCCCACCGGTCGAGCATGAACACCAGCCACGGCAGCCGGTGCCCGGCCTGCCGGTACTCGGCGAGCGAGGCGTGCCCGGCCTCGGCGAGGAGCTGCTGGCGGCGGCCGACCTCGTCGCGCAGCCGGTTGAGCAGCCGTTCCACCCGGTCGAGCTGGTCGCGGGTGATCACCGCGCCGCAGTGCGGCATGGCCACCAGCGGCAGCAGCGCGCCCGAGCCGCAGTCCACGGCGTGCACGTGCACGTCCTCGGGCGCGGCGTACGCGGCGATCGAGCCCGCGATCGTGCGCAGCGCCGTCGAGCGCCCGCTGCGCGCCGAGCCGGCGATGAGCAGGTGGCCGCCGTGCGCGAGGTCGAGCGCCAGCGGCTGCCGGTCCTGCATCCACGGCCGGTCGCTGACCCCGAACGGCAGCGGCCGCACCTCTTCGAACTCCTCGTCAGGCCCGTACGCCGGCCCGTCCTCTGGAAGGTCGAGCACGAACCGCTCGGGCAGCGGCTCCAGCCACGGGCTCGGCTGCCTGGGCACGCCCGCCAGCTCGGCGGCCTCGATGAGCGCGTCGGCGACCAGCGAGAGGTCCGTGACCGCGTTGTCCTCCTCCTCTTGCCGGGGTGGCGGCGGCAGCGGCTTGCCGAGCGCGCGCCAGCCCACGTCGAGCACCCGTACGCGGGCCGCACCCTCGTCCGCGCCCGCCACGGGGCCGCGCCCGCCGACCCTGGCGGTCTGCACGGCCACCGCCGCGTCCACCCCCGAGCGTACGTAGCACCGGCCGGGCGTGGACTTGGAGATGTGCGCCGCGTCGGGCACGTCGATGACGTCGGCCGACTCGGCGGGCTCGGTCACCCGCAGCGCGATGCGCAGCGACGTGTTGGCCTGGATGTCGGCCGTCACCACGCCCGCGGGCCGCTGGGTGGCCAGGATCAGGTGGATGCCGAGCGAGCGGCCTCTGCGGGCGATGTCCACCAGGCCGTTCACGAAGTCGGGCAGCTCGGCCACCAGCGCCGCGAACTCGTCGATGATGAGCACCAGCCGGGGCATGCCGGGCCCCTCGTAGTCCTCGATGTCCTTGGCGCCGGCCGAGTTCAGCAGCCGCTCCCTGCGCCGCAGCTCGGCGGCCAGCGAGTCGAGCGCCCGCTGGGTCAGGTGGCCGTCCAGGTCGGTGACCATGCCGACCGTGTGCGGCAGGCGTACGCACTCCTTGAAGGCCGCGCCGCCCTTGTAGTCGATGAGCACGAACGTGAGCTGGTCGGGCCGGTTGGCCACCGCCAGCGAGCAGATCAGCGTCTGCAGCAGCTCCGACTTACCCGCGCCGGTGGTGCCGGCGATCAGGCCGTGCGGGCCGTCGAGCTTGAGGTCCACCGAGAACGGCCCGTCAGGGCCCACCCCGATCAGCGCCTTCGTGGTGCCGCGCGGGCCCCACCGGGCGGCCAGCTCGGCCGCCGAGGGGACCTGCATGCCCATCAGGTCGAGCAGGCGGGCCGCGCCCGGCAGGTTGCCGCCGGGGTCGTCCCTGCTCACGTCGCGGATGGGGGCGAGCGCCCTGGCCAGCCGGTCGCACCAGGCGGGCGAGACCTGGTCGGCCAGCACGGGACCGATCACGTCGAGGCCGCCGCCGCGCAGATGGACGAACCCGTCGTCGCCGCAGGCGGCCACCGTCTGGCACTCCTCGGGCAGCAGCCGCTGGTCCTCGTCGATGGCGAGGGTGAACACGCCGGAGCGCGGCCCCTGGCGCAGCACCTGCGGCATGTTCGGCAGGCCGCGCAGCACCTGCGCGCCGTCGAGGATCACCAGCACGTCGTACGGGCGCACGTCGTAGGAGGAGAAGGCGGGCTTCTCCGGCCCGCCGAGGTCGTCCCAGCCGGTCGGCACCTTGCCCAGCTCGGGGATCGTGGTGTTCTGCCGCTCGTCGATGAGCGCGGCCAGCTCCGAGACCCGGCGGGCGGCCGACTCGGGGTCGGTGCCGACCAGCGCCACGCACTCCTGGCCCGCCTGCGGCGCGCAGTGCGGCAGCCAGCGCAGCCAGCCCCAGCGCCGCTCGGCGTCGGCGTGCGCCGACACCACCACGATGGCCAGGTCGCGGGGGCTGTGCAGGGTCGCCGCCTGCGCGATCAGCCAGGAGGCCAGGCCGGTCGCCGCCGTACGCGGCCCCGTCACGCCCGCCACGCCGAGCCGCCGCATCGGCAGCGCCACCGGCACCGCCCGGCAGATCGGCGGGTCGATGGCCCCGCCCTGCTCCTCCTTCAGCTCCAGGTCGGCGGGCAGGTCGGCGAGCCCGACCCGCAGCCGCAGCGCGTCGGAGTCGTGGATGCGGCGCTCCCACAGCCGCCGGCGCGGCCCCGTCGCGGTCAGCAGCACCTGCGCGGGGTCGGGCGCGTCGGCCCGGCGCGCGGCCTCGTCGGCGGCGCGGGCCCGCTCCACGGCCTCCTCGTACGCCCGCACCTCCTCCTGGTGCTCCTTGAGTGCCTTCTTGTACTGCTTCTTGCCGTGCCGCCGATCGCTCCACCACTGGCCGATCATGATGATCGGCGTCATGAACGCGACGAGCAGGTAGTACCACTGCTGGAGCGCGATCGCGAGCGTCAGGCCGAGCACGGCGGGCAGGAACGCGGCGAGGAGCTGCAGCCGCATGCCCTCGTTCCTGGTGGGCGGCTTCGGTTTGACGAACGTGCGCTGCGGCTCCGGCCTGCGCAGCCTGGGCGGCCGGTTGTAGGCGACGCCGCCCTCGTCGCGCGGCGCCAGGTGCGCGTCGGCGGGTTCGATCGAGGTGAGCACGAACACCGAGGAGCCGCAGGTCAGCACGGCCTGGTCGGGCCATTCGACGGGCTCGGTGAGCGGCCGGCCGTCCAGCTCGGGGACCTCGCCGTATCCGGCCGACCGCGCGGCCGCCTCGCGCTCGGCGGTCCGCGCGGTCAGCTCCGCGACCTCCTCGGCCCAGCGGCCCTTGAGCTTGAGCCTGGGCGCCTCGCCCGGCGGCCGCCAGGCGGGCTCGACGGTGATCGACTCCGGCCGCACCCGCACGGTGACCGCCTCGGGCGCGAGCGCCGGGTCGTCCACCGCCATCGCGCACATGGGATCGGAGCCGATGACGTGCACGCCCAGCCCCAGCCGGTGCACGGTGCCGGCGGCCGGACCGCCGACCACGCGCACCTCGGCGACGCCGTCCGGCTCCTCGATCAGCGTGGCGCGGGCGAGCCTGGCGTCGAGCGTGACCTTGTCGCCGTCGCGCAGCACGGCGGTGACCCGGGCGGCCGGGTCGAGCGGGCGGGCGTCGCGCCACAGGACGTGCGGCCCCATGTCGGAGCGTTCTGGCCGGCGCGGCCTGGGCACGCGGGCGCCCGCCGTGACCGGCGCGTACGGTGCCCGCGCATGGGCGGCCCGTGCCTGCGGCAGCCGTACGACGTCGGCCAGCGGCTTCTCGTCGCCGAGCGCCGCGCTGAGCGCGGCCACCGTGAGCCCGTCGTCGGCGTCGATCACGACGTCGCGATCGCCCTGCCCGCCGACCACGGTGAGCATGATCCGCATGGTGCCGTCTCCTCGGTCGACTCAGGCCGCCCAAAGTAGCGTCCGGAACGTCGCCGGGTGCGCCTGTTGACGGGAATGGCATGGCGGGCGGGAAAGCGCCGCGGCGCATTCTCGAAATAGCTGTGCATGATGTGACGCGTGTGACTACCGAGGCCGCTTGCCGGAAATTTCGAGATTCGTCAACTCGATAGAAACAAGTGGCATCGATGAATTCGGCTTGACACCGAGTAACCTGCGAAAGAAGCATGGGTCACCGAATTCCGCCACCTCCGCCGGAGGGTTCCCCACATAATGGCGTGAATTCCGCAGATCACTCCGGGAGCCCCCCACCCATGAGGACCAGTGAAAAGCCTGCCGCGAACGCGGCGGGGTTGTCCGGCCCGGCCTCGCGCAAGCTCCCCGTACCACCCAGGGAACGCAAGCCGGCGCTCGCCGCGCTGGCCGTCCTGCTCATCCTGGGCGGGGCGCTGGCCACGACCATGCTCGTGCTCAACAGCGGAAACCGGGTGTCCGCCATCCGCGTCACGCAGCAGATAGGCGCGGGCCAGAAATTCACCAGGGACGCGTTGGAAGAAGTGAAGATCGCCGACACCGGCATCGACTTCGTCGCGTGGTCGCAGCGCGAGCAGGTGCTCGACAGCTTCGCCACCGTGACGATCCTGCCGGGCACGCTGCTGACCAATCAGATGGGCGTACGTACGAGCAGCGAGCTCGGTGAAGGAAAAGCGACCGTCGGATTGTCGCTCAAGGCCGGACAAATGCCGGCCGGCGTAAAGGAAGGCGATCGCGTGCAGGTCATTTTCGTACCGAGCCGGTCGAGCCAGGGAGAAAGCCGCGTGCTCGCCGCGAACGCCCTCGTCTTCGAAGCCGGCGAGCGGGCGAAGAACTCGGGCTCAGGCCAGATCACCGTGGTCGTCGACGCCGCGGCAGCGCCGGAGATCGTGGCGGCCGCCTCCGCGGGCGAGGTCGCGGTGGCCGAGCTTCCGGGAGCGCGCTGACGTGGGGCTGATCGTACTGGCCGCCGACAAGGGCGCGCCGGGGGTGACCACCGCCGCCACGGCACTGGCGGCGGTGTGGCCGCGCCCGGTGCTGCTGGCCGAATGCGACCCCGCGGGCGGCGACCTCGCCTACCGGCTGCCCGCCGCCGACGGCGGCGTGCTCAACCCTGCCAAGGGGCTGCTCAGCCTGGGCGCCACCGCACGGCGCGGGCTCGAGGCGGCGCAGATCCAGCAGCACACCCAGAAGATCGTCGGCGGTCTCGACGTGCTGGTCGGGCTCGGCCACGGCGAGCAGGCGGCCGGGCTCACCTGGCTGTGGGGACCGCTCGGCAGGGCGCTGGCCGCCATACCCGGCGCCGACGTCATCGCCGACTGCGGCCGCCTGGGCGCGCACCCGCAGATCGGCGACCTCATGGCCGAGGCCGAGCAGGTCGTGCTGTTCACCAGGGCCACCCTCGACCACGTCGCCCACCTGCGCGAGCGGCTGCAGATCACCAAGGCGCACGGCGTCGTCGTGATCGCCGACCCGCGCAACTACCGCGGCTCGATCGAGGACGTCCGCAGGATCGTCGGCCCCACCGTCCAGTTCGTGCACGGCCTCGCCCACGACCCCAAGGGCGCCGAGCTGCTGCGCGGCCAGTGGGGCGGGCGCCTCGACCGCTCGCTCCTCATCCGTACGGCCCGCGACCTCGCAGCGAGGCTGGTGAGCCACCGATGATCGATCACTCGCTCGTCAAGCGCTTCCGCCAGGAGGTCGGCGACCGCCTGGCACACCAGCGCCGGCTCGACCAGGCCAACGGGCTGCCCCCGATGACCGGCGAGGACGAGCGCCAGTTCGCCAGGGCGCTCATCTCGCAGGTGCTGGAGGAGCACGCCCGCAACGAGATCGGGTCCGGCCGCACCCCGCCCACCGTGGAGGAGGAAGAGGCGCTCGCGGCCGGCATCCACGCCGCGCTGTTCGGCGTGGGCAGGCTCCAGCCGCTGCTCGACGACCCCCAGGTCGAGAACATCGACATCAACGGCTGCGACAAGGTCTTCGTCAGCTACGCCGACGGCCAGGAGCTGATGCACGACCCGGTCGCCGACTCCGACGAGGAGCTCATCGAGCTGATCCAGATCCTGGCGGCGTACTCGGGGCTGTCGAGCCGGCCGTTCGACACCGCCAATCCCCAGCTCGACCTGCGGCTGCCCGACGGCTCCCGGCTCAGCGCGGTCATGGACGTCACGGTCAGGCCCGCGATCTCGATCCGCCGCGCCCGCCTCGGCAAGGTCTTCCTGTCCGACCTCGTCGGCAACGGCACCTTGAGCCCGGACGTGGGGCGGTTCCTCTCGGCGGCCGTCGCCGCCCGCAAGAACATCATGATCGCCGGCTCCACGAACGCCGGAAAGACCACGCTGCTGCGCGCCCTGGCCAACGAGATCCCGCCGAACGAGCGCCTCATCACCGTCGAGCGCGCCCTGGAGCTCGGCCTCGACCAGTTCCCCGAGCTGCATCCCAACGTCGTCGCCTTCGAGCAGCGCCTGCCCAACTCCGAGGGCCAGGGCGAGATCTCCATGGCCGAGCTGGTACGCCGTTCGCTGCGCATGAACCCCAGCCGCGTCATCGTCGGCGAGGTGCTCGGCGACGAGATCGTCACCATGCTCAACGCGATGACCCAGGGCAACGACGGCTCCCTGTCGACCATCCACGCGAACTCCAGCATGGAGGTCTTCAACCGCATCGCCACGTACGCGCTGCAGGCATCGGAGCGCCTGCCGATCGACGCGACCCACATGCTCATCGCGGGAGCCATCGACTTCGTGGTCTTCATCGAAAAGCGCAACGACTACCACCGCGGCGGCAAGCTGCGCCGCTACGTCTCCAGCATCCGCGAGGTCAACGGCTGCGACGGGCGCGTGCTGTCCAGCGAGGTCTTCGTGCCGGGACCGGACGGCAGCGCCGTCCCGCACGCCCCGGTGTCCTGCCTGGAGGAGCTGATGGCGCACGGCTACCACCCGGGGGGCTGGTGAGCATGCCCTTCACGATCGACCCGCTGGCGCTGCTCGCCGGCGCCGTGGTGGGCGGCGGTGTGTTCCTGTTCATCGTCGCCCTGTACGGCGTGCGCCCGCGCCCGTCCCAGCCCAAGCGCCACGTGGTCAAGATGCTGACCACCCGCGCCGCCGTGGCCGCCGTCGCCGCCGCGCTCGTCCTGGTCGTCACCCAGTGGCCGGTCGCCGCCGTCGGCACGGTGCTGCTCGTCTTCGCCTGGCGCGGCCTGGCCGGCGGCGCCGCCGAGGAGCGCGCCGCCATGCGCCGCCTCGAAGGGCTGGCCGCCTGGACCGAGTCGCTGCGCGACACCATCGCCGGCGCCGCCGGACTCGAACAGGCCATCCCGTCGTCCATCAGGGCCGCCGCGCCCTCGCTCAGGGCGCCGCTGCGCGCCCTGATCGACCGGCTGCACACGAGGATGGCGCTGCCTGAGGCGCTCGCCCGCTTCGCCGACGACCTCGACGACCCCTCGGCCGACCTCGTCGTGGCCGCACTCATCCTCAACTCCAAGCTGCGCGGCCCCGGCCTGCGCGACGTGCTCAGCGCGCTGGCCGTCTCGGCCCGCGAGGAGCTCGACATGCGCCGCCGCGTCGAGGCCGAGCGCCGCTCCACCCGGCGCAGCGTGCAGATCGTGGTGATCACCGCGCTCGTCTTCGCCGGGCTGCTCGTGCTGTTCAACCCCGACTACGTCGCCGAGTACCGGAGCTTCCTCGGCCAGGCCGTCCTGGTGGTCGTGGCCCTGCTGTTCGGCGCCGGGTTCGCGTGGATGCGGCGGCTGGCCAGGTTCGACAAGCCCACCCGCCTGCTGATGGGCGGCGCGCAGGCGGGCCGGCAGAACGGCGCCCCGGCGGCCCCCTCAGCGGCGGCGCCGGCCGGAGCCCCAGGAGGAGGAGGTGGCCGTGGTTGAGGGCGCGCTCGCCGGAGCGGTGCTCGGGCTCGGCCTGTTCGTGCTGTTCAGGGCGCTCTTCCCGGCCCGGCCCGGCCTGGTGGCGCGGCTGCTCGCGCTGGACGCCGTACGCGAGGAGTCCGGCGGCCCGCGCATCCAGCTCGTGCTGCCCGATGAGCAGGTCAGCGCGTTCCGGCGCGGGCTCGGCGCCCGGCTGGCCGCCCTGTACGCCGCGCGCGGCTGGGAGGTCAGGTCGGTCAAGGCCGACCTGGCGCTGCTCGGCCGCTCGTGGGAGGCGTTCCTCGCCACCAAGGCGCTGCTCGCGGCCAGTGGCCTGCTCGCGTTCCCGCTGCTGCTGGCCTGGCTCGTGCTGATGGAGTGGGGCACCTCGCTCGCCATCCCGTTCTGGGCCGCGCTGCTGGTGGCCGCGGTCTTCTTCTTCCTGCCGGACCTACAGGTCAAGCGGGACGCGGCGGCCAAGCGGCGCGACTTCCGCCACGTCGTCGGAGCGTTCCTCGACCTCGTCTCCATGAACCTGGCCGGCGGCCGGGGCGTTCCCGAGGCGCTGATGATGGCCGTCTCGGTCAGCGGCGAGCAGCCCAACTGGGCGATGGCCCGCATCCGCGACGCCCTCAGCGGCGCGCGCATCGTCGGCATCACCCCGTGGCAGGCGCTCGGCCAGCTCGGCGAGGAGATCAACGTCGACGAGCTGCGCGACCTGTCGGCGGCGCTCGGCCTGGTCGCCGACGACGGCGCCAAGGTGCGCGCCTCGCTCACGGCCAGGGCCGCCACGCTGCGCCGCCGCGAGCTGGCCGAGATCGAGGGCCGGGCGGGCGAGCGCTCGCAATCGATGCTCGTGGCCCAGCTCCTGCTCTGCGCAGGTTTTGTGATCTTTCTCAGTTTTCCCGCCGCTATGAAGATGTTGGGGGTCTGATGCGCCACCATCCGTGGATCGTCTATCTCACCGCGTACCTCGGCGTACGCGTCCATCGCGCCCGTACCGCGCCCACCCGCGGCGCGTCCGCCGTCGAATGGGTGATCATCACAGCCATCATCGCCGGCGTCGCGCTCGGCCTGGCCACCTTGATCAAGACGCTGGTCGAGAACCAGCAGGCCCAGATCGAGCAGAGCTTCGGCGGTGGTGGCGGCAACGGAGGTGACAACGCCCCGTGAGAGCCCGGCCGCGACGCGATGAGCGCGGCGCGACGGTGATCGAGCTGGCCATGCTCATGCCGATCATCCTCGCGACCGTGCTGCTCATCGTGCAGGTCGCCCTCTGGTTCCACGCCCGGCAGGTGGCCGAGGCGGCGGCCAGGGAGGGAGCCCGCGTGGCCAGGTCCGCGCCGTTCGACTCCGGCGGCTGGGAGGGCGCGGCCACCGGCAAGGCCACCGAGATCGTCCGTACGGTCGGGCCCAGCCTGCTGCGCGAGGCCACGGCCACGGCGTCCGAGAAGGAGCCCGACGAGCGGTTCGTCACCGTGACCGGCAGCGCCGTCCAGGTGATCCCGCTGCTGCCGGAGCTGGCCTTCACGATCACCGCCACCTCGGGGGGTCCCGTGGAGTGCTTCCGTCCCGACAACGGCGGCGAGGACTGCCAATGACCGCCGTCCGGGCCGGGAACGCGGAGCGCGGCTCGATGGCGGTGGAGACCGTCATGCTGGCCCCGGTCTTCTTGCTGTTCCTCATGTTCCTGGCCGGCGCCGGAGTGCTGGTCGAGGCGCAGGGCCGGGTCAACGGGGCGGCGCGCGACGCCGCCAGGGCCGCGTCCGTGCAGCGCACGTTCGACGACGCGGAATCCGCCGCCGAGGCGATCCTCGCCGGCGTGCTCGACGACCGCTGCCGATCCTCCGCCGTCTCGCTCGACGGCTCGCAGTGGGAGCAGGGCGGGCACGTCCAGGCCGAGGTGACGTGCGAGCTGGATCTCGCCTTTCTCGGCTTCGGCGGCACCAAGCAGCTCACGGGCACGGCCGTGGTGCCCCTGGAGCAGTTCAGGAGGATCGAGTGAAGCGGGGAGAGCGCGGCTCGATGTCGGTGTTCACCGTGCTGTTCTCCGTCGTCGTGTTCCTGCTGGCCGGGCTGCTGGTGGACGGCGGCTCGGCGATCAACGCCCGGCTGCGCGCCGCCGACGTGGCCGAGCAGGCCGCGCGGGCCGCCGCCGACCGGCTCGACGTCGATCACCTCAGGCAGACCGGCGAGACCCGGCTGCTCGGCGAGGACCAGGTGTGCGCGCGGGCCGAGGAGATCACCGCGGCGCAGGGCGGCGGCGACGTCCGCTTCGGCGAGTGCACGGTCGATGGCCAGGCACAGGTGACGGTCACCGTGTCGGTCCGGTGGGAGGCGTTCTTCCTCGGCGCGATCGGCTTCTCCGGCGCCGAGATGACCGGCGAGGCCAGCGCCGCACCCGAAGCGAGATAGCCGAAGCGAGATAGACCGAAACCCGCCGGTCGATGGATGCGGGGACGGCACAGGCACGACCCTGAACCCGGGGAAAGGAGAGGCGATGCCGACGCGAGAGCCTGCGCGTCACCACGGACGGCGTGTCCCGGCCCGCGCAACCGCGCGCGCCAGGGGCAGGCGCAGCGCCGGTGACGTGCTGACCGGCCTCGCCGCGCTGGTCGTGCTGGTGGGGCTGGTGGGCGGCGTGCCGTACGCGCTGCTCACCTTCGTCGGGCCGCCGATCAGGCCCGAGCTGCTCGACCTCGAGGTGCTGACCGGCAGCGTCGGCCCGAGCACGATCATCGCGGTGCTGGTGCTGCTGGTCTGGCTGGCCTGGTTCCAGCTCTTCGTGTGCGTGATCGTCGAGGTGTACGCCGGGGTCCGCAGGGTCGGCATGCCCGCCAGGGTCCCGCTCTCCGGCGGCACCCAGTTCATCGCCAACAAGCTCGTCTCCGCCGCGCTGCTGCTGTTCACGGCGGGCGCGATGGTGGCGCCGCTGGCCAAGCTGGCGCCCACGCCGGCCGCGCCGCCGGTGACGGCGGTCGCGTACTCGGCGCCGCTGGTCGAGCAGACGCTGGAGGCCCCCAAGACCAAGAAGGTGTACGTGGTGCAGCCCCCGCACGGCCGCCACCACGAGAGCCTGTGGGAGATCGCCGAGAAGTGCCTGGGCGATGGCCGCCGCTACCACGAGATCTACCGGCTCAATGAGTCGAAGGTGCAGCCCGACGGCTCCCGGCTGAAGATCGCCGATCTGATCAGGCCGGGCTGGGTGCTGGACATGCCGGATGACGCGCGCAACGTGCACATCGTCCCCGCCGACCAGCCGCGCGAGCAGACGCTGCGCGAGCATCCCGGCCGCGCGGAGGTGCCGAGGGGCAAGCACGTCAAGCCCGACGCCCAGGAGCAGCGCCAGGACCGGCAGGATCGGCAGGGCCGCCAGGACCAGCGCGGAGAGCAGCGTCAGGAGCGTCAGGAGCGGCAGGAGCGCCCCGACCCGCAGGAGCAGCAGCCGGTCATCCAGGAGCGCCAGGACGGCGAGCTGATCGACTACCTCGCCGCCGCGTCCCTGGCCGCCGCGGGCCTGCTGTTCGTGCTCGCGGGCAAGCGCCGCCGGCAGCTCTGGCGGCGGGTGTTCGGCCGCCGCATCGCCCGCCCGCGCGACGACGCCGCGCAGGCCGAGGTCGCGCTCAGGATCGGCAGCGACGCGCCCGGCGCCCGTGTCCTGGACGTCGGGCTGCGCATGCTGGGCGCCGAGCTGGCCGCGCGCCGCCGCACCCCGCCCACCGTGTACGGCGCCCACCTGTCGCCCCGCAACCTCGACCTGTGGATCCACCCGCCGGACCCCGACCCGCCCGCGCCGTGGACGGCCGTGGACGGCGGCCAGGTCTGGCGGCTGCCCGCGCACGAGGGCCGCCTGCTGCCCGATCCGGTGGACAGGGCGCAGGCGGGCGGAGCGCCGTACCCGGGCCTGGTGTCGATCGGCACCGACGGCGGCGGGCGCGTGCTCATCGACCTGGAGGCCGCGCAGGGCCTGATCAACGTGCGCGGCGCGCAGACCACCGCCGCGCTCGCCGCCATCGCCGTCGAGCTGGCCACCAACCGCTGGTCCGACCGCATGCGCATCACGCTCGTCGGCTTCGGCGAGGAGCTGACCGCGATCGCGCCCGACCGGATCAGGGCGGTCGGCGGCCTCGCCGAGGTGCTGCCCGAGCTGGAGGCCGACGCCGCACCGCGCAGGGAGGTGCTCACCGGGCGCATCACCGGCAGCCCGCGCCGCGCCCACTACCTGCTGTCCGCGGTGGCGCCCACCCACGAGGAGGCGCGCAGGCTGGCGCTGCTGGCCCGCCGCGACACCGCGGGCTACGTGGTGGCGGGCGACGTGCCGCACGCCACCTGGACGCTGGAGATCGGCGACGACGGCCGGGCGAGGATCGCCGAGCTGGGCTTCGAGGTGGACGCCCAGCTCCTGCCGCGCCGCCACTACCGCGCCCTGATCGACCTGTTCCGCACCGCCGACCGGCTCGACGGCGAGCCCGTCAGTGAGCCTGAGCCGCTGGACGCGCTCCAGCAGCCCGAGATCGAGGTGCGGATACTCGGCCCCATCGAGGTCGTCGGCCTGCCTCCGCTGGAGGAGGGCCGCATGGGGCTGGCCGCCGAACTGCTGGTCTATCTGGCCACGCACGTCGGCGGCGTGCATCCGGTGGTGCTCGGCGGTGTGCTGTGGCCGCGCGGCGTGCAGGACATCGTCAGGGACGCCACCATCGCCAGGGTCGCGGAATGGCTCGGCCCCGAGCATCTGCACACCGACGCCGCCGGGCGGCTCAGCCTGGGGCCCGGGGTGCGTACGGACTGGGCGTTGTTCCGCGAGCTGGTACGCCGCGCGCAAGGCGACCCCACGACCGGCGCCGTGCTGCTGGAGAAGGCGCTCGGCCTGGTCAGAGGCCCGCTGCTGGCCGGCCGCCGCCCCGGCGGCTACGCCTGGCTCGCCGCGGACGACCTGGAGTACGACGTCACGGCCGCCGTCGCCGACGCCGCGCACCAGCTATGTGAGATCCGGCTCGCCCAGGGCCGGCCGGACGCGGCGGTGTCCGCCGTACGCGCGGCGCTGCTGCTCGCGCCCGACGACGAGAGCCTCTGGCGCGACCTGCTGCGGGCCACGCACGCCACCGAGGACATCGTGCGCCTGCGCGCCGTCGTCGAGGGCCTGACGCGCCGGGCGGCATCCCACCCCTACGGCGGCGGGATGGCGCCCGAGACAGAGGCATTGATCGAAGAGCTGCTGCCCACGTGGCGCATGCATGTGGTGAGGGAGTCATCTGCATGAGACGTACGGCGATTGTGCTCGCCTTAACGCTTGCGGCCGGGTGCGGTACGGCGGATCCCCCGTACCGGCCTCAGGAGGCCGCACCGCCCGCTCCTGAGCGGAGTCCCGCGGCCACGGAGCCGGAGTCCGATCCGCCGCGATCCGAGCCGGCGGGATCAGCGGAGACGGAGGAACCTGAGAGCGCGGCGACCCCGGAGTCCGTCCCGACCGGGACGCAGACGATCAAAGTGGGGGACGGCCTGCGGATCAGGGTCGACTGGCCGCGGAAGCCGGATCCGCTGCACAAGGTCATGGTCGACTACTACGTCGGCGTCCGCAGGGCCATCGCGGAGGGCAAATCGGGCTACGGCGAGAACATGGAGTTCGAGGCGCAGGCGAGCACCAGCCAGTGGATCCGCGGCTTCACCGATCAGGGCGAGACGATCCGCGGCACCGCACGCCTCTACGACGTGGAGGTCGCCGCCGTCTTCGACGGCAAGGGCGCCCAGGTCAACGCGTGCGTCGACGAGTCGGACGTCACGGTGGTCTCCGCCAGTACCGGCAAGCCCATCGCGCGTCAGCCCGACTGGATGCGCAAGCCGTACTTCCAGACCGTGCTCGCGCACCGCGCCGACGACGGGGTGTGGCGCATCAGGACCTCCCAAACGGAGCAAGGGCGGTGCACGTGATGAAGAGCCTGATCTCCGCGCTGATGGCGGGCGTCCTCGTGACCGGCTTGCAGTCGCCGTCCCCGGCCCCGTCGCCCAAGCCCGACGTGGACGTCCGGGGCGGCGGCCAGGGGCGCACCCGGTTCGTCGACCTCTCCACGGAGACCATCAAGATCTCCGGATCCAAGGGCGGCGATGGCGACGGCTTCCGGATCAAGCGGCCCTGCTGGTACGAGCCGGCCGCGAACGCCGAGGACATGTTCCGGCAGATCTCCGACCCGCGCGGCAACAGGACGCGGGCGGACACGGACGGCTTCCGCGAGTTCATCCAGCCGTTCAAGGACAAGCTGGGCCAGGAGGGGCTGTGGTGGGTGCCCGCCTACAACAAGGCCGACCCCAACGGCGCGGCCTGCTGGGCGAGCCTCGAACGCTTCATCTTCGTCCCGCCGAACACCACCCCGCCGTCGGGCATCACGGTCGAGCAGCTCGCCGAGATCGCGCGGGCCGCGCTGACCGTCCCCAAGGGCACGATCAAGCTGAGCCCCGACGCCAAGAGCTACGTCAACCTGCCCACCTGGGTGTGGCTCGAAGGCATCGGCGAGCCGCGCCGCACCGTCACGGCGTCCATCCCCGGCATCATGAGCGTGACCCTCGTCGCCACGCTGAAGGAGATCAAGATCGACCCCGGCACGTCGGACGACCGCGCCGAGGTGACCGAGACGGGCTGCGGAGCCTCGGGCAAGCCGTTCACCCAGGGCGGCGAGTTCTCGTGCGGCGTGCGCTACCTGCGCTCGTCGATCGATCAGCCGGGCGAGAAGTACACGCTGACGGTCTCCACCGTGTGGCCGGTCGAGGTGGAGGGCAACACGGTGCCGGTGCAGTTCGACCCCGTCGAGGTCAGCACCAGCCGGGACGTCCCGGTCGGCGAGATCCAGAGCAACGTCAAGCCCTGATCACCGCGACGAGCGGGGCCAGCTCGGGCAGCTCCGCGGCCTCGTCGAGCACCTCCTTCAGCACCGCGTCGTGCGTGGGGCGTGCCTGGCCGAGCAGGTCGAAGCCGGCCTGCGTCACCTCGGAGTAGATGCCGCGCCGGTCGTCCTCGCACAGGTAGCGCCGCAGCAGCTCGCGCTTCTCCAAGCGTGTCACCAGCCGGGTCGTGGCGCTCTGGCTGAGCACCACGGCCCTGGCGAGCTGCTGCATGCGCATGTGCCAGCCGTCCTGCCTGGCCAGGACGTCCAGCACGGTGTATTCGCTCACGCTCAGCCCGTGGTTCTTCTGGAGCGCCTTCTCCAGCCGCTCTTCGATTTTGGCGTGCAGCGCCGCGAGCGTGCGCCAGCCGTGGGCGCGCGCCTCCACGGCGTCATCGGCGAGGGCCACGTGACAGTCTCCTCGACATGCTTGTATTGTCAGTTAGTCGGCGTGTGCAAATAATGCTCACGCTCACTAACGTCTTCTGAGGAGTATTGTATGCCTCTCGCCCTGTTCGCCCTTGCGATCAGCGCCTTTGGCATCGGCACCACCGAGTTCATCATCAACGGACTGCTGCCCGATGTGGCGTCCGACTTCGGGGTGACGATCCCGGCCGCCGGGCTGCTCGTGTCCGGATACGCGCTGGGCGTCGCCGTCGGCGGGCCGCCGCTGACCATGCTCGGCGCGCGGCTGTCGCGTAAGACGATGCTGCTGTCGTTGATGGTGCTGTTCATCGTCGGGAACGCGCTGTCGGCCCTGGCGCCCACGTACGCGGTGCTCATGGTCGGCCGGTTCCTGTCGGCCTTCGCGCACGGGGCGTACTTCGGCGTCGGCTCGGTGGTGGCCGCCGACCTGGTGGAGCCGCGCAAGCGGGCCAGCGCCATCGCCCTGATGTTCACCGGCCTCACGCTCGCGAACGTCCTGGGCGTGCCGCTCGGCACGTGGATCGGTCAGTCGTACGGCTGGCGGGCCACGTTCTGGGTCGTGGTGGTGATCGGTGTGGCCGGGCTGGCCGGCGTGCTCGCGCTCGTGCCGCGCCGCCCGCGCCCCGACGGGGGAGTGCTGCGCGAGCTGGCGACGTTCCGCTCCGGCGGGGTCTGGCTGGCGCTGGCGATGACCGTCTTCGGCTTCGCCCCGGTCTTCGCCGTCATCACCTTCATCGCCCCGATGATGACGGGCGTGGGCGGCTTCTCGCCCGGCGCAGTGCCGCTGGTAATGGCGCTGTTCGGCGTGGGCCTGGTGGCCGGCAACCTGATCGGCGGCAGGATGGCCGACCGCGCCGTCATGCCCAGCATCTACGGCTCTGTCGGCCTGCTCACGGTCCTCGCCGTGGCGGTCGCGCTCGTGGCGGCCGACCAGGTGACGTTCATCATCGCCATCACGCTGTTTGGGGTGGCCGCGTTCGCGACCGTCCCGCCGCTGCAGACCCGGGTGCTGGACGCCGCCGCGGGCGCGCCGACGCTCGCCTCGGCGGCCAACATCGGCGCCTTCAACCTGGGGAACGCGATCGGCTCCTTCGCCGCCGGCCTGAGCATCGACGCCGGCCTCGGCTACACGGCCCCCGCGTGGACGGCCGCCCTGCTCGGCCTCGTGGGCCTCACGGTGGCGGGCGCCGCCGGCCTCCAGTCCCGCCGCCTCGCCTCCGCATGACGGCCACCGGGCCCGCCGCAGAGGTCGGGCCGAATGCCGGCCCCGCCGACCCATCGGGCTCCCGCCATTGTCGGCCTCGCCTTCAGCTTTGCCCATGGTTTTGCCTAGTTCCACCCATTCGCGGACATAGGGGTGGTCGATAACGTCCTTGGCGGATACCACCACGCCGGCCTCTCTGAGAGTTGTAGTACTTGACTGCGCCAGGGGATGGCCGGATTGCACACCGGCCGGCCCCTGGCGTTGTTAGTCGAAGAGTTCGTTGGCGTTGTGGATTTTTAGTGCTTTGTTGAGCCAGTTGTCGAGGGTGTCCTGGTTGGTGCAGGAGCGGATGCGTTGTTGGGCTTCGTGGGGGAGGTCGATTCCGCGTTGGTGGAGCACGCTGAGGAGGGCTTCGGCCTTGCCGACGGCCTCGCCTTCAGCTTTGCCCATGGTTTTGCCTAGTTCTACCCATTCGCGGACATAGGGGTGGTCTATAACGTCCTTGGCGGATACCACCACGCCGGCCTCCTTGAATAGTTGGGCGAAGTCGAACTCGGGGAGCAGCATGAATACCAGCTCAGCATAGCTCGGCTGGTCTTTCGGGCGCCTGGCTGTGGCATGGGCGAAGGTTCTGAGTACCTCCATCCCGTCGGGCGTGTCGGGGTTGCCGTACACGATGGTCGAGAGCGCGGTGAGTTCTGGGTCGGTGAGCGCTCGGTCGATATCCGTGATCTTGGGGATGTTCGACGGGCCTGCGACGACGGGTTTCAGGATCCAGCCGGGGTGGCCCATGTCGATGGGGAGTGCGCAGTCCTGGGCGGTCGCGCGGTCCTCGCAGAACACGAGGAGTACGACAGGGCATTTCCGTATTGCCCGTAGTGTCGATATGTAGACCGGCCAGGACCACTTCTTACGTTTGTCGGGTTTTCGTTGAACTTCCAGGATGACCGCGCGTACCGGTTTTCCCTTCGCCTTGAGGATGACGACCGCGTCGGCCCGATATTCCGTGGGCCGGCGATCGCTGAGGTCGCACGTGCCCAGCGTGGCCTCGTCGAAAGCGGGTACGTGAACGCCGACCTCGGCCATCAGCGTGGTGACCAGAGAAGGGCGGGAGCGCACTAATTCGAGGAGGTACTCATGTTCGAATGACACCATGCCGGTGACATTACTGAAAGTGACCTCGCGTTTACGCTCGATCGACGATAGCTCCACGTTCGTGAGCAAGAAGCCATTCTTTTACCGAAACGCCGTAGAGATATCCGCCATATCCTCCGGTGCTGGGCAAAATCCGATGGCACGGTACGAACGGCGCGATCAGGTTCTGGGCGCAGGCCGAGCCCGCCGCGCGGGCGGCGGTGCGCGGCAGGCCCGCGCGTTCGGCCAGTTCGGCGTACGTGACGGTGGTCCCGGCCTTGACCTCCCGCAGTGCCGCGTGCAGCCGCTTGCGGGTGGGCGTGCCGGGCTGCCAGACCTGTACGCCGTCCAGCGCGTCCAGCTCCCCGGCGAGGTACGCCCGGGCGGCCTCCGCGGGTGCCCCGAGGTCGTCCACGATCTCCAGGCCCTCCGCCTGCAGAGCGGGCGTGAGCCGGGCGAACATGTCCTTGGGCTCGGCGGTGAATCCGGCCGCGACCAGCACGCCTTCGCGGGCGAGCAGCGCCAGCGGGCCCACCGGCGAGGGTACGAGCTGTGCAGCGATCATGATGAACTCCAGAGATGCAGCGCGGCGTACGCCCGCCACGGGCGCCACCGCTCGATGTGATCGTTCGGAATGCCCAGGGCGGCCATGCGCTTGACCAGCACCAGGTCGCCCGTGGGCCACGCGTCGGGGTCGCGCAGCGCGCGCAGCGCGATGTAGCCGGCGGTCCACGGCCCGATGCCGCGCACCTCCAGCAACTCCGCCACGGCCTGTGCGGGATCCTGCCCGCCGTCCAGGTCGAGCCGCCCGTCGACGAGCCGGGCGGCCAGGTCCTTAAGGGTGTCGATGCGGCGGCCCGTCAGGCCGAGCCCGCTCAGGTCGGCCTCCAGGAGCCGGGCGGGGGTGGGGAAGAGGCCGCCGGGCGCGCCGGCCCTGGCCACGATGCGGCCGAGCAGCGTACGCGCCCCCGCCACCGAGATCTGCTGCCCCACGACCGCGCGCACGGCCAGCTCGAACCCGTCGAACGTGCCCGGCACCCGCAGCCCAGGCCGCGCCGCGACCAGCGGGGCGAGCGAGGTGCCGCCGAGGACGTCCGCGATGGCCTGCGGGTCGGCGTCGAGGTCGAGCAGGCGGCGGCAGCGGGCGACGATCCTGGCGAGCTGCCGGGTGTCCTCGACGGCCACGTCCAGCGCGATGTGGTCGGGGCGCGGGGTGAGGGTGATCGTCCCGCCCGGTACGGCTCTGCGGTACGACGTCCGATCCGCCACCTCAAGCCCCGGTATGGCGCGTGCGGCGAGGAATGAGAAGACGCCGTCCGCGTCGTACGGATGCCGCCGGTGCAGCCGCAACCTGAGCGTGGCGCCGGTCTGGGCGGCGGGCGCGGAGGCGATGGCGGCGGCGCGCGGCCCGGCCGTGGCGCGGAGCTCGCTGGGCGTGAACCCGTACGTCTCCCGCATGGTCGCGTTGAACTGCCGCACGCTGCCGAACCCGGCCGCGAACGCCACCTCCGTGATCGGCAGCGACGTCTCCGTCAGCAACTGCTTGGCCAGCAGAAGCCGCTTGGTGCGCGCCACCGCGAGCGGCCCGACGCCGAGCTCGGCGACGAAGAGCCGGTGCAGGTGGCGTTCGGTGATGTGCAGCCGCCTGGCGAGCCCGGCCACGCCCTGCTCGTCGGCGGCGCCGTCGTCGATGAGCCGCAGCGCGCGCCCGACCAGGTCGCCGCGCAGGTCCCAGCCGGGGTCGCCGGGCGACAGCTCGGGCCGGCAGCGCTTGCACGGCCGGAACCCGGCCGCCTCGGCCGAGGCCGCGTGACGGTAGAAGCGCACGTTCCGCCACGACGGCGTACGAGCCGGGCAGATCGGGCGGCAGTAGATGCGCGTGGTCGTCACCGCCGTGTAGAAACGGCCGTCGAACCGGGGGTCCCTGGCGGAGACGGCCCGGTAGCAGGAGTCGAAGTCGAGCTCTTGAAGGGCCATGTCTCCGACCGTACGCCCTGCTCAAGGGAGACGACTGGCGGAAATCGGACCAGGCCGTGACACCCCAGGTCACAGCCGCCGTCACAGGGCCCGGGCTTCGCTCCTCATGCCGCTACTTCGACGAGACGCCCACCCCCAGGTCGAACTCGCGGTACACCCGAGCCCAGAACCCGTCACGCAGCCACACCCGCGCCTCCGGGTACGGCCGCAGCGAGTGGCCCAGCTCCTTCTCCGCCTCGATCAGCAACTCGGTGTCGATCACGGTCGGCAGGATCGGCCCGGGCAGCAGGTCGCGGATGTTGTCGCGGCCACGCGTCAAAATCCACTTCTGTGCGACGTGCTCGCCCACATCCTCCACGCGCGGCCGGCTGGGGCCGAGCTTGGCCACCTGGCCGGGCTTGGCGTGCGGCTTGACGGGCGTGCGCCCGGCGAAGACCTGCGCGGGCGAAGGCGCGGTGCTGGGTGGTGTGACGGGCACGGGCTGCGGAGCACGGCTGAAAAAGGGCCTCAGGAAATCTGCACTGATCACTTCGACGGTGTCGGACTCCCACACCAGGCGCTCCGCCTGGTTGGTGCCGTACGGCGGTTCGACGCCCCACAGGTGGATGCGCACGCCGTACGCCTGTGCCGCCTCGACCGCCGGAACCATGTCCTCATCGCCCGCCAGCAGGATCGTGTCGGTGACCGCATGATGCCTGGCCAGCGCCTCCAGATCGCTCCGGATCTGCGCGTCAACGCCTTTCTGCTGGCCACGGGCGTTCAGGTTGCCGAGGCGCACCTTGACCCACGGAAGCTGGGCGATCACACGTTGGTCGACGGTGGGCACGCGATCACGAGCTGCGTCATACCAATAGATCCGCAGAAGTTCGCCAGAAATACGTTCCTCTGCATGTTTCTGTAGACTTTGGATGAGCTCATCGGCGGCCACCCGATATTCCTTGCGCTCCTTCGCGCCGAGCAGCACTTCACCCGCCGCCGCGTACAGATAACCGACATCCACTAGGACGGCGTACTTGGCTGCCACAGGATGCGGCATGAGGTCTGGGATGGCCATGTCGTCCTCCAGGCCGCGGTGTTAGTTGATCGGCTGACTATATACGCCTACTTTCTCTAGATAGTCCCAACTCCCGGGGAACTTGACACCCGATTCGCAGGATCTATCTAGGGTAGTGCGCTCATCCGCCATGCCGACTTCCCTGGGACGACAGGCTTACGCATAGCTCTGGCGGGGTTTCGCCAGGTTTGGCGAGGCGAAGATGGAGCGCGCTCCGTTTCGGCTGCGGGGCGTCGCCGCGCCGCGAGCGCGGTCACGAGCGCGGCCACCTCCTCGGGCGTGGCGTCGCCCCGGACAATACGCAGATGTGGCGTCATAGCGGGATGTTCCCATGCTTCTTGGGCGGGAGCGTGGCCCGCTTGTTCCGCAGCGCGCGCAGCGCCTTGACGACCTGCGGCCGGGTCTCGGACGGCCGGATCACCGCGTCCACATAGCCCCTTTCGGCCGCGATGTACGGGTTCGCCAGCGTGTCCTCGTACTCGGTGACGAGCTTGGCCCGGTGCGCGTCGGGGTCGTCGGCGGCGGCCAGCTCGCGCCGGTAGAGGATGTTGACCGCGCCCTGGGCGCCCATGACCGCGATCTGTGCGGTGGGCCAGGCCAGGTTGATGTCCGCGCCGAGGTGCTTGGAGCCCATGACGTCGTACGCGCCGCCGTACGCCTTGCGCGTGATCACGGTGATCAGCGGGACCGTCGCCTCGGCGTAGGCGTACAGGAGCTTGGCGCCGTGGCGGATGATTCCGTTCCATTCCTGATCGGTGCCGGGGAGGAAACCCGGGACATCAACAAAAGTCAAGATTGGGATATTGAAGGCATCACATGTTCGAATAAATCTTGCAGCCTTCTCAGATGCCTTGATATCCAGGCATCCGGCGAAATGCATGGGCTGGTTGGCCACCACGCCCACCGGCTGACCGTCCACCCGGCCGTACCCGACCACGATGTTCGGTGCGAACTGCGCGTGGACCTCAAGGAACTCACCGTCGTCCAGCACGTGCTCGATCACCCGGTGCATGTCGTACGGCTGGTTCGCCGAGTCGGGGATCAGCTCGTCCAGCTCGGGGTCCGGGTCGAGGTCCTCGGCCGCGGCGTAGACGGGCGGCTCGTCGAGGTTGTTGGACGGCAGGTACGACAGCAGCGCCCTGACGTAGTCGAACGCGTCCTGCTCGTCGGCGGCCTGGTAGTGGGCCACGCCCGACTTCGTGTTGTGCGTGTGCGCCCCGCCCAGCTCCTCGAACGTGACCTCCTCGCCGGTCACCGTCTTGATCACGTCGGGACCCGTGATGAACATGTGCGAGGTCTGGTCCACCATCACCACGAAGTCGGTGAGCGCGGGGGAGTAGACGTGACCGCCGGCCGCGGCGCCCATGATGAGCGAGATCTGCGGGATCACGCCGGAGGCGTGCACGTTGCGCTTGAAGATCTCGGCGTACAGGCCGAGCGCGACTACGCCCTCCTGGATGCGGGCGCCGCCGCCCTCGTTGATGCCGATGATCGGGCAGCCGGTCTTGAGCGCCAGGTCGAGCACCTTGACGATCTTCTCGCCGTACACCTCGCCGAGCGAGCCGCCGAAGACCGTCACGTCCTGCGAGAACACGCACACCTGGCGGCCGTCGATGGTGCCGTGCCCGGTGATCACGCCGTCGCCGTACGGACGCCGCTTGTCCAGCCCGAACATGGCCGAGCGGTGCCTGGCGAACGCGTCGAACTCGACGAACGAGCCCTCGTCGAGCAGCGCCAGCACCCGCTCCCTGGCCGTCATCTTGCCCTTGGCGTGCTGCTTCTCCACCGCCGCGGCGGACCCCGCGTGCACGGCCTCCGCGCGACGAAACTCCAGATCAGCGATCTTTCCGGCGGTGGTGTGAATATCCGGTTCTTCCGGCATCGGCTCGGCAGTGGTCATGCGCGCAAGGCTAGCCCCTCCTCCTAGAGTGGAGCCATGACGGACGCCGTACGCACGCACGCCCTGCTCAAGCGCTACGGGCAGCAGATCGCCGTCGCCGGTGTGAACCTGACCATCCCCCGAGGCAGTTTCGCCGGCCTCGTCGGCCCCAACGGAGCCGGCAAGACGACCACGCTCAGCATGATCACCGGGCTGCTGCGCCCCGACGGCGGCGTCGCGGAGATCGACGGCTACTCCGTCTGGCACGACCCCGTCGCGGTCAAGGCCCGCATCGGCGTGCTGCCCGAAGGGCTGCGGCTGTTCGAGCGGCTCTCCGGCCGCGAGCTGCTGATCTACAACGGCCGCCTGCGCGGCATTCCCAAGGCCGACGTCGAACAGCGCGCCGCCGAACTGCTCGACGTGATGGACCTCACCTCCAGCGCCGACAAGCTCGTCGTCGACTACTCCACCGGCATGCGCAAGAAGATCGGCCTGGCCGCCGCGCTGCTGCACAACCCGTCGGTGCTCTTCCTCGACGAGCCGTTCGAAGGCGTCGATCCGGTCAGCGCCAACACGCTCACCGAGGTGCTGCGCCGCTACACCGCCTCCGGCTCCACCGTCGTCTTCTCCAGCCACGTGATGGACCTGGTCGAGCGGCTGTGCGACTGGGTGTCGGTGATGAGCGCGGGGCAGATCGTGGCGCAGGGCCCGTTAGCGGACGTACGCGGCGGGCGCAGTCTCAACGAGGCATTCCTCGACCTCGTCGGCGGCGCGCCCGGCGCCGGCGGCGCGCAGCTGAGCTGGCTCGGCTCCCGCCCGATGCCGCCCGGCCCGCCACAGCCCGGCCCGCCACAGCCCGGTCCTCCGCAGCCGGGTCCCGCGCCATACGGTCCTCCGCAGTTCGGCCCGCCGCCGCCCGGCCGGCCACAGCCGGGTCCCCCGCACCCCGGCCCTCCGCAGCCTCATCCCCGGCAGCAGGGCCCGGCAGGGGGAGCCTGACCCATGGCGACGGTCGCGCTCTTCGCGCAGCTCAAGCTGCGCCTGATGGCCGGAAACCTGCGCGGCGACCCGCAGCGCAAGATCGGCTTCGTGTTCACGCTGCTCCTCGCGGCAGGCGTGGCCGCGCTCGGCTTCTTCCTCATGAGCCTGCTGCGGCTGGCCACCCAGGACGTCGCCGCCGACCTCGTCACCCTCGCCTTCGCCGCGCTGCTCGCGGGCTGGATGATCGTGCCGCTGCTCGCGTTCGGCGTGGACGACACGGTCGACCCGGCCAAGCTCGCACTGCTGCCGCTGCGCACCCCGCGCCTCGCGGTCGGCATGTTCACCGCGTCCGTGATCGGCGTCTGGCCCGCCGCGCTGCTGATCGTCACGCTCGGCGCGCTCGTCGGGCTCGCGTCGACCGCGGGCGGCTGGCTGATCGGGCTGCTCGCGGTGCTGGTGCAGTTCGCGCTCTGCGTGGTGGCGTCCCGGCTGATCACCACGGCACTGTCCAGCGCGCTGCGCACCAGACGCGGGCGCGACGTGCTGGCCGTGGCCGCGCTGCTCGTCGTCCTGCTCGCGCAGCTTCCCAATCTGCTGCTGAACAGCGGCTTCGCCGACCCGGCGGCGCTGCTGCACCGCCTGGCCGGCGCGCTCAGGTGGACGCCGCCCGGCATGCTGGCCCACGCCATCACCGACGGCGGGCTACTCGCGCTCGCCGAGGTGGTGCTGGTCGCGCTGCTCACCGTGGTGCTGGCCGTGCTCTGGATCAAGGCGCTCAGCCGGGCCCTGGTCACGCCCGGCGCCTCCGCCAAAGCGGCCACCGTACGCAGGGAGAGCGGGCTCATCGACCGCTTCCTGCCCGACGGGCCGCTGGCCGCCGTGGTGACCAAGGAGCTGAAGTACATCAGGCGCGAGCCCCGCTACCGCGTCGGCTGGTTCAGCGCGATGGCGATCACCGTCGTCCTGGCGTTCTCGCTGACCAGAGGGGGAACCGGCGGCCCCGGCACGGCGATCGCGCTGGCCTCGATCGCCGCCGGCATGATCGCCCTGCAGTCGGTCAACGCCTTCGGCATCGACGGCCGCTCGATCTGGATGAACGCCGTCGCGTCCGGCGGCGAGCGCGGCCTGGCCACCGACCTCGCCGGGCGGCACCTCGCGAGCGCGCTCATCGCCGTGCCGCTGATCGCGGTGATCGCCACCGGCGCCGCCCTGTTCACCGGCCACCCGTCCGCCATCGCGCCCGCCCTGCTCACCGGGTGGGGCGTGCTCGGCACCGGGCTCGGGGTCGGCTCGGTGACCAGCGTGGTGCTGCCGTACACGGTGCCGGAACGCATGAACGCCTTCACCGGCGCCGCCCCCGGACAGGGCGGGCTCGCGTTCGCCTCGGGGGCGGGCGCCATGGTGGCGATCAGCGTGCTGTCGCTGCCGTTCGTCGTGCCGATGGCGTTCGGGCTCACCTGGGCGGCCGTGCTCGCGCCCTGCTACGGGCTGCTGCTGGAGACGCTCGGGCGGCGGCTGGCCGCCAGGGTCGGCTTCCGCCGTACGCCAGAACTCCTCGCGGCGGTGTCGCGACCCACCTGACCAGTGGTCTAGTCCAATACCTGAGACCGGTCTACGGCGCCGAAAACCGACTCGCTACCCTTCGAAACATGATTGACCAGGGGCTCGAGCGTCGCAGTGCCGCCGTTACCGAGATGCCGGACGAGCTACGCCACGACGTGCGTCTGCTCGGCAAACTGCTCGGCCAGGTGCTGGCCGAGCAGGGCGGCGAAGACCTGCTGGCCGACGTCGAACGCCTGCGCAAAGCCGTCATCGCGGCGCGCAGGGGCGAGGTCTCGGCCGACGCCATCACCGAAATGGTCGCCGGATGGGAGATCGAGCGGGCCGTGGCGGTGGCCCGCGCGTTCACCTGCTACTTCCACCTCGCCAACCTGGCCGAGGAGCACTACCGCATCCGCACGCTGCGCGAGCGCGATGCCGAGGGCAAGGTGCAGCGCGAATCGCTCGCGCAGGCCGTGCAGCAGCTCGGCCAGGACCGCGTCGTCGAGCTGCTGGAGGGCCTTGAGCTGCACCCGGTGCTCACCGCGCACCCCACGGAGGCCCGCAGGCGGGCCGTGGTCACCGCCATCCAGCGCATCAGCGGCCAGCTCACCGAGTACAACGCCCCAGGCCGCGGGGCCTCCGAGCGCGCCGAGAGCAAGCGGCGCCTGCTGGAGGAGATCGACCTGCTGTGGCGCACGGCCCAGCTCCGCTCCACCAAGCTCGACCCGCTCGACGAGGTGCGCACCGCCATGGCCGCCTTCGACGAGACGCTGTTCCGTACGGTGCCGCAGGTCTACCGCTCGCTCGACGCGGCGCTCGACGAGCGCACCGGCACCCGCCCGCCCCTGGCCAAGCCGTTCATCAGGTACGGAAGCTGGATCGGCGGCGACCGCGACGGCAACCCCAACGTGACCGCCAAGGTCACCCGCGAGACCATCCAGATCCAGTCGGAGCACGTCCTCGCGGCACTGGAGACGGCCTGCTCCCGCATCGCCCGCACGCTGACCGCCTCCGCCCAGTTCGCGCCGCCCTCGGCCGAGCTGCGCACCCGGCTGGCGGCGGCCGTGGCCGCCCACCCCGACGTGGTGTCGGAGCTGGCCACCCGCTCGCCGCGCGAGCCGCACCGGCAGTGGCTGCTGTTCGTGGCCGCCCGCATCGCCGCCACCCACCGCCGCGACCTCGACCTGGCCTACCGCTCGCCCGACGAGCTGCTCGCCGACCTGCGCCTCGCCCAGGAGTCGCTGGCCGCCTCCGCGCCGCGGCAGGCGTACGGCGAGCTGCAGCACCTCATCTGGCAGGTGGAGACGTTCGGCTTCCACCTGGCCGAGCTGGAGGTGCGCCAGCACTCCCAGGTGCACGCCGCCGCGCTGGAGGAGCTGCGCTCGGGTGCCGAGCCGTCGGAGCGCACCGAGGAGGTGCTGGCCACCATCCGGGTGATCGGCTGGATCCAGGAGCGCTACGGCGTCCGTGCCTGCTCGCGCTACGTGGTCTCCTTCACCCGCTCGGCCGACGACATCGCCGCCGTCTACGAGCTGGCCCGCTACGCGCTCGGCGATCGCGCGCCGGTGCTCGACGTGGTGCCGCTGTTCGAGTCGGGCCAGGACCTCGCCAACTCGGCCGACGTGCTGACCGGCATGCTGGAGATCCCCGAAGTGCAGCAGCGGCTGGCCGACACCGGCCGGCGCATGGAGATCATGCTCGGCTACTCCGACTCGGCCAAGGAGCTCGGCCCCGCCGCCGCCACGCTGCGGCTGTACGAGGCGCAGGAGGCGCTGACCGCCTGGGCCGCCAAGCACGACGTCAAGCTCCGCATGTTCCACGGCAGGGGTGGCGCGCTCGGCCGCGGCGGCGGCCCGGCCAACCGCGCGGTGCTGGCGCAGGCGCCCGGCTCGGTGGCGGGCCGGTTCAAGGTCACCGAGCAGGGTGAGGTCATCTTCGCCCGCTACGGCCACATCGCGATCGCCCGCCGCCATCTGGAGCAGGTGGCCAACGCGGTGCTGCTGGCCTCGTCGCCCACGGTGAGCGAGCGCACGGCGGCCGCCGCCGAGCGCTTCCGCGGGCTGGCCGAGCAGGTGGCCAGGGCGTCCGAGCAGGCGTACCGCGCGCTGACCGAGGCGCCGGGCTTCCCCGAGTGGTTCGGCCTGGTCAGCCCGCTGGAGGAGATCGGCACGCTGCGGCTCGGCTCCCGCCCGGCCCGGCGCGGCCTGGGCGCGCCCCGCTCGCTCGACGACCTGCGGGCCATCCCGTGGGTGTTCGCCTGGGCGCAGACCCGCGTCAACCTGCCCGGCTGGTACGGCCTCGGCACCGGACTCGCCGCCGTCGGCGACATCGACGAGCTGCGTGCCGCCTACCGGGAATGGCCGCTGTTCAACTCGCTGCTGGACAACGCCGAGATGTCGCTGGCCAAGACCGACCGCTCGATCGCCGAGCGCTACCTCGCGCTCGGCGGCCGCGAGGACTTCAGCAGGCAGGTCCTGGAGGAGTACGACCGCACCCGCGAGCTGGTGCTGCGCGTCACCGGGCACACCCGGCTGCTGGAGAACCGCAAGGTGCTCAGCAGGGCCGTGCAGCTGCGCGACCCGTACGTGGACGCGCTGTCGCACCTCCAGCTCCGCGCCCTGCGCGCGCTGCGCACCGGCAACCCGTCGGAGCAGGAGCGCGACCGGCTGTCCACGCTGCTGCTGCTGTCGGTCAACGGCGTCGCGGCCGGCCTGCAGAACACCGGCTGACCGCACGTGGAGCCCGTGCCGGGACGCCCCGGCACGGGCATCCGCCGTGAAGCGGACCGCTCACGACAGGACGCGTTCGGCGCCCGCGTACACGTTGCAGCGCTCCCCGCGCAGGAAGCCCACCAGCGTCAGCCCGAACTCCCTGGCCAGCTCCACCGCCAGCGACGACGGGGCCGACACCGCGCACACCACGGGCACCCCGGCCGCCAGCGCCTTCTGCATGATCTCGTAGCTGGCCCGGCCGCTGACCATGAGCACGTGCTCGGCCAGCGGCAGCCGCCCGTTCAGCGCCGCCCACCCCACGAGCTTGTCGACCGCGTTGTGCCGGCCGACGTCCTCGCGCACCGCCACCGGCGTGCCGTCGGCCGCGAACAGGCCCGCGGCGTGCAGGCCGCCCGTCTTGCCGAACACGCCCTGGGCCAGCCGCAGCGCCTCGGGCAGCCCGTACAGCAGGTCGGGGGAGAGCGTGAGCTCGCCGCGCGGCACCGAGCGGCAGCGGTCGCGCAGCGCGTCGAGGCTCGCAGAGCCGCACACGCCGCAGGCGCTGGAGGTCAGGAAGTGCCGGTCGAGCGCGGGCAGCTCGGGGATGGGGCCGTGCAGCCGTACCGTCACCGTGTTGTAGCGCGCCTCGGGCGGCAGGTCCTCGTCGGTGCAGTACGCGATCGCCGCGATGTCGCCGGGCCCCACGAGGCCCTCGCCGTGCAGGAACCCGGCGGCCAGCTCGAAGTCGTGTCCCGGCGTGCGCATGGTGATGGCGACCGTCCTGCGCGTGCCGTCGGGAGCGGTGAGCCGGATCTCCAGCGGCTCCTCGGTCGCGAGGTCGTCGCGCCGGTCGCGGCCCGACGCGCCGGTCAGCTCCCTGACGCGGACGCGGGTGATCGGCCCAGGGCGCGCCTGCGCGTCCCGGCCGCTCGCCGCCGGGGGAGTCGTACGCATGCTCATCCCTCCCTCCTACCCCCTGCGAAGATAGGGGGATGCCCGACTCACGCTACTCCGACCTCGAGCGTCCGCCACTGTCCGAGGCGGCGCTCACCCGTGCCCTGGTGCGTCCCGGCTCGCTGTGGACCGCGCTCACCGTCGTCGGCAGCACCGGTTCCACCAACGCCGACCTGGCCGCGGCCGCCCGCGCCGGCGCGCCCGAGGGCACGGTGCTGATCGCGGAGGCGCAGCGGGCGGGCCGCGGGCGGCTGGGCCGCACATGGTCGGCGCCGCCCCGTTCAGGACTGACGTTCTCCATCCTGCTCAGGCCGCAGATGCCGATCGCGGCCCAGAGCTGGCTGTCGCTGCTGTACGGCGTCGCCGCCGCCTCGGCCGTACGCCGCATCGCCGAGGTGGACGTCCGGCTCAAGTGGCCCAACGACCTGCTGATCGGCGAGCGCAAGCTGGCCGGCGTGCTGGCCGAGCGCTCGGGCGACGCCGTCGTCATCGGCATGGGGCTCAACGTCTCGCTGCGCGATGACGAGCTGCCCGTCGAGACCGCCACGTCGCTGGCCGTCGAGAAGGCGGCCTGCACCGACCGCGACCCGCTCCTGCGCGCCGTGCTGCGCGAGGTCGAGACCCACTACCGCGACTGGACGCGGGCGGGCGGCGACGCGGAGGCGGCCGGCCTGCGCTCGGCCTACCTGGCGGCCAGCGCCACCGTGGGACAGCGGGTCAGGGTCGAGCTGCCCGGCGACCGCACGCTCACCGGCCTGGCCACCGGCATCGACAAGGACGGCCACCTACAGGTGGAGGCGGACGGCGAGCGTCACACGCTGAGCGCGGGCGACGTCGTGCACGTCAGGCCGGCGGGGTGAGCGAGCCGGTTTCCTCCGGTGGCATGGCAGGCACGCAGCGTTGATGGCACGTTTTGGGCCATGATTGGGCCATGACCATTCCCGACCACCATCTGACGCAGGGTGAGCGGCGCGTCCGATCCTTCCACCCCCACTGGAAGCGGCTCGTCGGTCCCTTCATCGCGCTGGTCCTCATAGCCCTCGCCTCGGGCGCGGCGATCTACTTCATCCCCGGCGACTTCGAGTACGCCGCCTACGCCAGGATCGCGGTCGCGGTCATCGGGCTCATCCTGCTGACGATCTGGTCGTTCGTGCCGTACCTGCAGTGGAAGAACACCGGCTACGTGCTCACCACCCACCGCTTCACGATCAGCACCGGCGTGCTCAACAAGTCGACCGACGAGATTCCCATCGCCAAGGTCAACACGGTGAGCTCCGACCAGACCTTCGCCGAGCGCCTGCTCGGCTGCGGCACGCTGACGGTCGAGTCGGCGGGCGAGCGCGGCGAGATCGTGCTGCGCGACATCCCGAAGATCCAGGACGTCCGCACCGACCTGTTCCGGCTCGTGGAGGACGCCTCCGACGGGGAGATCGACGGCCGCTGACGCGGGCGGGGACGCGGTCCGCAAAGGTCTCGGCGTGCTCACGCCCGGTCCCTTGCGGAGATCAACCTCCTGACACAAGATGGCTGGCATGCCGTACGAAGTGCAGGGCGTCGTCGCCCGGGGCAAGGGCCAGGAAGTTTCCCTCGAGACGGTGATCGTGCCGGACCCAGGTCCGGGCGAAGCGGTGGTGAACGTGCAGGCCTGCGGCGTGTGCCACACCGACCTGCACTATCGGGAGGGCGGGATCAGCGATGACTACCCGTTCCTGCTCGGACACGAGGCGGCGGGCGTCGTCGAGGCGGTCGGCCCCGGTGTCACCGAGGTCGCGCCCGGCGACTTCGTGATCCTCAACTGGCGCGCGGTGTGCGGCCAGTGCCGGGCCTGCCTGCGCGGGCGGCCGTGGTACTGCTTCAACACCCACAACGCCAAGCAGAAGATGACGCTCAAGGACGGCACCGAGCTGTCGCCCGCGCTCGGCATCGGGGCGTTCCTCGACAAGACGCTCGTCGCGGCGGGCCAGTGCACGAAGGTCTCCGCCGACGCGCCCGCGCAGGTCGCGGGCCTGCTGGGCTGCGGCGTGATGGCCGGCATCGGCGCGGCGATCAACACCGGCGGCGTCACCCGCGGCGACAGCGTGGCGGTCATCGGCTGCGGCGGCGTCGGCGACGCGGCCATCCTCGGCTCCTCGCTGGCCGGCGCGGCGAAGATCATCGCGGTCGACGTGGACGACCGCAAGCTGGAGTGGGCCCGCCAGTTCGGCGCCACCCACACGGTCAACTCCCGCGAGAACGACCCGGTCGAGGCGATCCGCGAGCTGACCGGCGGCTTCGGCGCGGACGTGGTGGTCGAGGCGGTGGGCAGGCCCGAGACGTACGAGCAGGCGTTCTACGCCCGCGACCTGGCCGGCACGGTGGTGCTCGTCGGCGTGCCGACCCCGGAGATGCGCATCGACCTGCCGCTGCTCGACGTGTTCGGCCGCGGCGGCGCGCTGAAGTCCTCCTGGTACGGCGACTGCCTGCCGTCGCGCGACTTCCCCATGCTCATCGACCTGTTCCTGCAAAACCGCCTGCCGCTCGACAAGTTCGTCTCCGAGACGATCGGGGTCGAGCAGGTCGAGGAGGCGTTCGCGAAGATGCACAGGGGCGAGGTGCTGCGTTCGGTGGTGGTCTTCTGATGATCGACAGGGTCATCACCTCGGGCACGTTCTCGCTGGACGGCGGCACGTGGGACGTCGACAACAACGTCTGGCTGGTCGGCGACGCCCGCGAGGTCGTGGTCATCGACGCCGCCCACGACGCGACGGCGATCGCCGAGCGTGCGGGCGGGCGCAGCGTGCGGGCCATCGTCTGCACCCACGCGCACAACGACCACATCAACGCCGCCCGCGAGCTGGCCGAGCGCACGGGCGCGCCGATCCGGCTGCACCCGGCCGACCAGGTGCTGTGGGAGCAGGTGTACGGGCCCGAGGTGTCGTACGAGCCGCTCGGCGACGGCGACAAGCTCACCGTGGGCGGCATCGCGCTGCAGATTCTGCACACGCCGGGCCACTCGCCGGGCGCGGTCTGCCTGTTCGCGCCCGACCTGGGGGCGCTGTTCAGCGGTGACACGCTGTTCAAGGGCGGGCCGGGTGCGACCGGGCGGTCCTACAGCTCGTTCGAGACGATCATCGACTCGATCAGGGACCGGCTGCTGACGCTGCCGCCGGAGACGGTCGTCCACACCGGGCACGGCGACTCCACCACCATCGGCGCCGAGGCGCCGCACCTGGAGGAGTGGATCGCCCGCGGCCACTGAGCCGGGGCCTTCCGACGCTGAGCCGGGGCCTCGTGATGCCGAGCCGGGGCCTCGTGATGCCGAGCCGGGCCTCCTGACGCTGAGCCAGGGGCCTTGTGATGCTGAGCCGGGGCCCTTCTGACGCGCGAAAGGCCTTTCACCTGCGAGGATCCGGCGCGTGCGACCGACCCGACGTAGGCAAGCCTAACCTCAGTGGGTTATCTTTAGGTGTGCCTTACCTAAGGCGGTCTCCCTCATCCCTGCGTGTGAAAGGCATGCCCCCAGCAATGTACGTGTGCATCTGTCGTGCCGTGACCGAGAACGAAGTGCACGACTGCATCGCCGCCGGGGCGACCAGCGCCAAGCAGATCCGCGACACCACTGGTGCCGGTGGTGACTGTGCCCGTTGTGTTCGGAAGATCTGTGCGATCCTGAAAAGGTCTCAGGAACTGACGACCGCATGACCGGATCGACGATGAGGGGCCCGTTATGCAGGGCGATAGGCAGATCATCGAGTTGCTCAACGAACAGCTCACCGCCGAGCTGACCGCGATCAACCAGTACTTCCTGCACGCCAAGATGCAGGAGAACTGGGGATACACCAAGCTCGCCAAGCGCACCCGCGACGAGTCCATCGAGGAGATGCGCCACGCCGAGCGGCTCACCGACCGCATCCTCTTCCTCGAGGGCCTGCCCAACTATCAGCGGCTTGGAACGCTCCACATTGGGCAGACCGTGCCCGAGCAGATCCAGGCCGACTTGGAGGTGGAGATGGCGGTGGTGCAGCGGCTGCGGCCGGCCATCCAGCTCATGCGCGAGAAGGGCGACATCACCTCGGCGAACATCTTCGAGGACATCCTCAAGGACGAGGAAGAGCACATCGACTACCTCGAAACCGAGCTGGAGCTGATCCAGACCCTGGGCGAGCAGCTCTACCTGGCGCGTTACGCCGAGCCTCGCTCGTTCGACAACGACTACAACTGACCGGTCCCGCCGTCGCCGTCGCCGTCGCCGTCGCCGGCGCTCGAAGCCCCTCGACGGACGCCGGGACGCCCGGGTGCTCCGCGCCGGCCCGTACGCACTCATCCGTGGCCCCTCCCGGGGTGCGCCGCGGCTCCTCAGCCGCGCGCCCCGGCCTCCCGGATCGATCAGGCCCGTTTCCCCTCGGCCGGAAGGCTCGCACTGTACCGCTCGGGCCCGCCGAACGGCGCTCGCCTGAAAACAGCGACATTTCCGCTTGATCGATTTTCGGCGACTTATGCGAGAAACGCCGATCATTAGCCGGTCGTGGTGATTGCGGCGTTCCCGAACGGGCATGACCGCCCCGTTGACCCGCGCAACGCAAGCGGTGGTGTTTTAATCACCCCCTAACGTATTTTAGCTGTGTTTGCCCAGGTCAATGGATAGGTCAACGACGAGTCAAACCGCGCGCTCAACCCGGGAAACGATCGCCTAAGGTCCTACGATCGCTTTATGACCTGCGTTCTTCTCGCCGAGGATGACACCTCGATTTCCGAGCCGCTTGCGCGCGCACTGCGCCGCGAGGGCTATCAGGTCGAGGTGAGCCCCGACGGCCCTCAAGCCTTGGAGAGGGCCCTTTCGGGCGGCATCGATCTCATTGTTCTCGACCTTGGGCTGCCAGAGATGGACGGCCTGGAGGTCGCCCGCCGGATCCGCGCCGAGGGGCACGGCACTCCGGTTCTGATTCTCACGGCACGCGTCGACGAGGTCGACACCGTCGTCGGTCTCGACGCGGGCGCCGATGACTACGTGACGAAACCGTTCCGCCTCGCGGAGCTGCTCGCCAGAGTGCGGGCGCTGCTGCGGCGTGGCACCTCCGAGACCCCGGTCGTCCAGGGCGTGCGGATCGACGCCGATTCGCGCCGCGCCTGGATGGGGGACAAGGAGCTGCACCTGACGACCAAGGAGTTCGACCTGCTTCGCGTGCTCGTACGCGACGCGGGCAAGGTCGTCACCCGTGAGCAGATCATGCGCGAGGTGTGGGACACCAACTGGTGGGGGTCCACGAAAACGCTCGACATGCACATCTCCTGGTTGCGTCGGAAGCTGGGCGACGACGCCGCCAAGCCGCGTTACATCACCACGGTCCGGGGGGTCGGCTTCAGGTTCGAGCGCGAGTAGGAGATGCGCCGCCGACTGCTCTCCTCCACGCTGCTCGTCGCGGTCATCGCGGTCCTGCTGCTGGGGGTCCCCCTGGGCGTCGTCGTCAGCCGCCTGATCGTCGATGAGGCGGCTAAGGAGCTCGGGGCGGAGGCCAAGCGTCTCGTGGGCGAGGTGGAGTACGCCCGCATCCAGGAGACGCCGCTCGACCCCCAGCAACTGGAACAGAAGTATCCGGGCAGATTCATACAGATCTGGGAACGCGGAACCCCCCTGAGGGTGACCGTCGTCGGCGACCCCCCGCCGTCGGGTCACCTGATGACCGAGGACGCCCAGACCAATACCGGCATCTATGTGCGCATCAGTCGCGACCGCGACCAGGTCGAGCAGGACGTACGGGCTCGGCTGCTGCTCATCGTCGCGTTGGCCGGCGCCGCCCTGGCGGTCGCCGTGAGCCTGGCCGTCGTGCAGTCGCGGCGGCTCACGCTGCCGTTGCAGGACCTGGCGAAGATCGCCGACCGGCTGGGGTCAGGTGACGCGCGGCCGAGCAAGCACCGCTACGGCATCCCCGAGCTGGATCGCGTGGCGCAGGTGCTCGACCGCAGCGCCACCCGCATCTCCGACCTGCTCACCCGCGAGCGCGAGTTCGCCACCGACGCCTCGCATCAGCTCCGCACCCCCTTGACGGGGCTGACGATGCGCCTGGAGGAGATCGTGGCCTCGGCCCACGAGCCCGATGTGGTCCGCGAGGAGGGCGAGGCGGCGATCGTGCAGGCCGAACGGCTCACCGCGGTCATCGACGAGCTGCTCGCCGCGGCCCGCCGGCAGCGGCACGCCCAGGCCGAGCCGGTGGCCGTGGACGAGGTGCTGTCACAGCAGATGACCGAGTGGGAGCCGGTGTTCAAGGACGCCGGGCGCGAGCTGCGGCTCGAAGGCACACGCGGGCTGAAAGCGATGGCCACCACCGGCGGCTTCGGCCAGGTCATCGCCTCGCTGCTGGAGAACTCCCTGCGGCACGGCGGCGGCACGGTCACCGTCTCCACCACCTGCGGCGACAACTACGTGGTGATCGAGGTGTCCGACGAGGGACCCGGCATCGCCGACGACATCGCCCCCAAGATCTTCGACAGGAACGTCAGCGGCGGCGGAGGCACCGGACTCGGCCTGACGCTGGCCCGTGCGCTGGCCGCCGCCGACGGCGGCCGGCTCGAGCTGGTGCGGCGCAGGCCGGCGACGTTCGCCATCTTCCTGCGCCCGGCCGACGACGACGGCCGTAACAGGGTGGTCAGCGGTCCTGCCTGACGCCGCCCTCCGGCAGCTCCACCGGGATGGGCTCGGTGGCCTCCAGGAACACCCACTTCTTGTACGACCAGTAACGGAACAGGGTGCCGAGTCCAACGCCCACGATGTTGGCGATGTTGAAGCTGAGCGTGTCGTGCAGGCCCAGCGTGTACGTGGTGAAGCCGATCGTCAGCATGCCGAACAGCAGGGCGATGCCGTTGAGCAGGAAGAACAGGAAGTATTCGCGGCCAAGACCGCTCTGCTCGCGGTGGCGGAAGGTCCAGTAGCGGTTGCCGAGATAGGCGAAGGTCGTGGAGATCGTGGTGGCGACGACCTTGGAGGTCAGCGGGCCGAGGCCGATGACGACGTTGCAGAGGTTGAGCAGGCTCGTGTCGAGGACGAACGCGACCGCCCCGATGCTGCCGAACTTGGCCAGCTCGTGCACGAGAGAGGCGAACCGCTGGTAGAGCCGCTTGGCGAAAGTCACGTCTCTGCTCGGTCCCTTCCCTCATCGAGCCTCGCCTCGCCGGGCGTGGTCCACGTCGAGCGTGACCCACGTCGAGCGTGGTCCACTCAGCGTACCGGCCGCGACGTAGGCCGGGCGTCAGGCGTACGAACATACCCCGCAAAGATGGTCTGCAGAAAAATCGCCCTATGTGCGGCATGCCCGTTAAGTAGGCATTACGCTTCCCTGCAGTTCGAGGGCACGCGAATCGCTGGGCGGTCGTGCCAGTCAGGCGAACCCGGAACGGCCGTCCAGCTCCCACGCCCTGATCGGCCCGCTGACGAGCCGTAACGATCACCCGGAAGGTCCGGGGCCGGGCGGGGTAAGTGGTTGCGTCCCGGTAAGCTCACCTGGCGTGAGTGCCATCAGCCCCATCGGACCGGTCGTCGGCATCGTCGGCGCGGGCCAGCTCGCCAGGATGTCGCAGCCGCCCGCCATCGCGCTCGGCGTCGAGTTGCGGGTGCTGGCCAACACTCCGGACGAGAGCGCGGCCAGGGTCATCGTCGACACGCGCCTCGGAGACTATCGCGATCTTGATGTGCTCCGCGAGTTCGCCCAGGGGTGCGACGTCGTCACGTTCGACCACGAGCACGTGCCCACCGAGCACATCAAGGCCCTGATCGCCGCCGGCCACACCGTCCGCCCCGGCGCCGACGCCCTCGTCCACGCCCAGGACAAGGCGGTCATGCGCGAACGGCTGAGCGCCATCGGCGTGCCCTGCCCGGCCTGGCGGCGCGTCGCCTCGCTCGACGACGTCACCGACTTCGCCGGCGCCCACGGCTGGCCCGTCGTGCTCAAGGCCGTGCGCGGTGGCTACGACGGGCGCGGCGTGTGGGTCTGCCACACGCCGGAAGAGGCCGCCGAGGCGTTCGCGACCGGCGTCGAGCTGATGGCCGAGGCGTTCGTGCCGTTCGAGCGCGAGCTGGCCGTGCTGGTCGCCCGCTCGCCCCACGGCCAGGGCGTCAGCTACCCCGTCGTCGAGACCGTCCAGCGCGACGGCATCTGCGTCGAGGTCATCGCGCCCGCCCCCGACCTCGACCCCGAGGCCGCCGCGCGCGCCCAGCACATCGGCCTGCAGATCGCCAACGAGCTGGGCGTCACCGGGCTGCTCGCCGTCGAGATGTTCGAGACCGCGCGCGGCATCGTGGTCAACGAGCTGGCCATGCGCCCCCACAACAGCGGCCACTGGACCATCGAGGGCGCCACCACCTCGCAGTTCGAGCAGCACCTGCGCGCCGTGCTCGACCTGCCGCTCGGCTCGCCCCGCATGACCGCCCAGCATGTCGTCATGGCCAACCTGCTCGGCGGCGACGACCCCGACCTGTTCAAGCGCTACGAGCACGTGCTCGCCCACGACCCCGGCATCAAGCTGCACTTCTACGGCAAGGAGGTGCGGCCCGGCCGCAAGATCGGCCACGTCACCGCGCTCGGCTCCAACCTCGAGAAGGTGCGCGCCCGCGCCCGCCACGCCGCCGTCTACCTCATGACAGGGGAGTACACATGACCGTCGCCATCGTCATGGGCAGCGACTCCGACTGGCCGGTCATGAAGGCCGCCGCCGAGGCGGTCGCCGAGTTCGGCGTGCCGTTCGAGGCCGACGTGGTCTCGGCGCACCGCATGCCGCTCGAGATGATCGAGTACGGCCGCCAGGCCGCCTCCCGGGGCATCAAGGTCATCATCGCCGGCGCCGGCGGCGCCGCCCACCTCCCCGGCATGCTCGCCTCCGTCACCCCGCTGCCCGTCATCGGGGTCCCGGTGCCGCTGAAGTACCTCGACGGCATGGACTCGCTGCTGTCGATCGTGCAGATGCCGGCCGGAGTGCCCGTCGCCACCGTCGCCGTCGGCGGCGCCCGCAACGCCGGCCTCCTCGCCGTCCGCATCCTCGCCGCTTCTGACGAGGGGCTGCGGGCGCGGATGGAGGAGTTCCAGGGGAAGCTGAAGGAGCAGGCGTACGCGAAGGGCGAGCGCCTCCGCGCCGAGGCCGCCGACCTGTAGGCCGTCCCTTGCTCGGGCCGTCCGGCTCCCCGGCGGCGACTCAGCGCTCACCCTCGCCCGGCTCACCCGCCGATGTGGCGTCTCCGCGCCCGCGTGCGGCCTCCCCGCCCGCGTGCCGTCGCTACGTGGGCTCTGTGCGGCCCCCGAGACGGCTGCCTGCTCTGGCCGCCGGACGGGGCGTTTCGGCGGTGCCAGGGCGGAGGCGTGGGGCGTTGCCGGCCGGTCGGCGGCGGTGCGACCCCCGGCTGTCCTAAAGGGGCGCATGCCTTTTATCCTGGGGTTTTCCGTGGATAGGGTGCCTAGCCATGGACGACGACCCGATCAAGGGCCACGAGGCCCGCGTACGCGCTGTTGACCCGCTCGTGGCCGACCAGGGCGCGCTGGTCGTCAGGGAGCACGACGTGCCGCTTGAGGTGCCTGGCGGCGTCGGCCTGGTCAACGTGGACCGGCTCGACCCCGGCAGCCTCCAGGCCGCGTGGTCACCGCTCATCGTCCACCGGCTGCGCGCCCGGGTGTCCGGCCCCGATCCGCAGAAAGCGCTCGGGGCGCTGCTCGACCGCTGGCTGGAGATGCCGCGCGGTGACGAGCCCGAGCAGGCGCTGAGCGTGGTCTGGCCGAGCCGCGACACCGTCCCGGTCAGAGCGCTGGCCGTACGCGGCTTCGCCCCCACCGTGGCGGTCTCCGTCCACCGCCTGCGCCCGCACGACGCGCCCGCCCCGCCCGCCTCACCGGTGAAGATCCGCGCGGCGGGCCAGGGCGACGTTGACACGGTCTCGGCGATGTACGAACGCCTGGCCGCCTTCGACGCCCAGTTCGGCTGGGTGACGCCCAGGCCGTCCACCCCCGACCGGATCAGGGAGTCGGTGGCGGGCGAGGTGCTGCCGCTGGAGTGGTGCTGGCTGGCCGAGGTGGACGGCGAGCCGGTGGGTTGCGTCATCGTCGAGCCGCCCGTACGCGCCCGATGGATCTCGGGGTGGGTGAACGACGCGCCGGTGGCGTACCTCGGGGTGATGTACGTCGAGCCGCCGGCGCGGGGGCGCGGCGTCGGGGCGGCGCTGACCGAGGTCGCACACGCGCACGCGGCGGCCGAGGGCGTGTCGTCCGTGCTGCTCCACCACGCCCTGCCGAACCCGCTCTCCACCCCGTTCTGGGCACGACGGGGCTACCGCCCGCTGCTCACGCAGTGGGTGCGCCACCTGACCTGAACGGCTGCCCGGAGGGCGCGCATCGGCCCTCCACCAGCGGCTCAACGAGCCGTACCGGCTCGCGACCAGCGGAGCCCCGAATGCCGGAACGGCCGCTCAGGGGCGGCCGAGGGCGTGGTAGTGCCAGCCGGCCGGTCAGGGGCGGCCGAGGGCGCGGTAGTGCCAGCCGGCCGAGCGCCAGGCCTCGGCGTTGAGCGCGTTGCGCCCGTCCACGATGCGCCGGGCGGCGACGACGGCACCCAGCTCGTCGGGATCGAGCCGGACGAACTCCTGCCACTCGGTGAGCAGCAGCACCACATGCGCCCCGCGTACCGCCTCGATGGCCGAATCGCCGTAGTTCAGCTCGGGGTGCGCCTTGCGGGCGTTGTCGAGGGCGATGGGGTCGTACACGGTGACCGTCCCGCCCTGGTCGCCGATCGTGACGGCCACATCGAGCGCGGGGGAGTCGCGGATGTCGTCGGAGTCCGGCTTGAACGCCGCCCCGAGCACGCCGACCGTGCAGCCGTGAAAGGAGCCTCCGGCCAGCTCGCGGGCCAGGTCGACCATGCGGGCCCGGCGGCGCATGTTGATGGCGTCCACCTCGCGCAGGAACGTCAGCGCCTGGTCGGCGCCCAGCTCGCCGGCCCGCGCCATGAAGGCCCTGATGTCCTTGGGCAGGCAGCCGCCGCCGAAGCCGAGCCCGGCGTTGAGATAGCGCCCGCCGATGCGGTCGTCGTACGACAAAGCCTCGGACAGCAGCGTCACGTCGGCGTGAGCGGCCTCGCAGACCTCGGCCATGGCGTTGATGAAGGAGATCTTGGTGGCGAGGAAGGCGTTCGCGGCCGTCTTGACCAGCTCGGCCGTCGCGTAGTCGGCCACCACGATCGGAACGTCGCCGATCGGCTCGTACACCTCGCGCAGGATCTTCTCGGCGCGCTCGCTGCGCACGCCCAGCACGATGCGGTTGGGGTGGAGGGTGTCCTCGACGGCGAAGCCCTCGCGCAGGAACTCGGGGTTCCAAGCCAGCTCGGCCTGGGCGCCGGCGGGGGCGAGCCGGGCGAGCTTGTCGGCCAGGCGCTCGGCGGTGCCGACGGGGACCGTCGACTTGCCCACGACCAGGCACTCGCGGTCGAGCAGCGGGGCGAGGGATTCGACGGCGCTGTCCATGTACGAGACGTCCGCGGCGT
The DNA here is from genome assembly GCF_040678535.1 of Nonomuraea sp. NPDC052634. NCBI lineage: Bacteria > Bacillati > Actinomycetota > Actinomycetes > Streptosporangiales > Streptosporangiaceae > Nonomuraea > Nonomuraea sp. NPDC052634. The sequence goes on from NZ_JBFATY010000003.1 coordinate 162,234, forward strand.
ACTCGCCGCGTTTCTGCGGCGTGCCGACGCAGATGAAGTGCACGTCGCCGAACGCGGCGGCCTCCTCGTACGAGGTGGTGAAGCGGAGCCGTCCTGATTCGAGGCCACGGCGCAGCACGGGTTCGAGACCGGGTTCGTGAATGGGGAGATCACCGGCGTTGAGACGTCGGATCTTGTCGGCGTCGACGTCGAGGCCGAGGACCTCGAACCCGAGATCAGCCATGCACGCCGCATGGGTGATTCCGAGGTAGCCGGTCCCGATCACCGTGAGGCGGTATGGCACGAGTGGGCTCCTTTCGATCGCGCAGGCAGGCATGCTACCGGGGCCTCGCTACCTCGTACGTGCCACCTGCGCATCTTCGCAAACCGTACTAGCTGGTAACAAGATGGTCGGACGTCCTAGTATCTGAAGCATGAGCTTCCCTCTTTACGCGCCCGCCGAAGAGCACGACATGCTCAGGGAGACCGTACGGGCCCTGGCCGACGAGAAGATCGCGCCGCACGCCGCCGAGATCGACGAGACCGAGGAGTTCTCCTGGGACGTCTATAAGGCGCTCGTGGCGGCGGAGCTGCACGCGGTGCACGTGCCGGAGCAGTACGGCGGCGCCGGGGCCGACGCGCTCGCCACGGTGATCGTCATCGAGGAGGTGGCCCGCGCCTGCGCGTCGTCGTCCCTGATCCCGGCCGTCAACAAGCTCGGCACCGTGCCGCTGCTGCTGTCGGCCTCCGAGGAGCTCAAGTCCCGCTACCTGCCGCCGGTGGCGCGCGGGGAGGCGATGTTCTCGTACGCGCTGTCGGAACCTGAGGCGGGCTCCGACGCGGCGTCCATGAAGACGCGGGCCGTCCGCGACGGGGACTCGTACGTGCTCAACGGCACCAAGATGTGGATCACCAACGCCGGCGTGAGCGAGTACTACACCGTCATGGCCGTCACCGACCCGTCGGCCGGCGCGCGCGGCATCTCCGCCTTCGTCGTGGAGAAGTCGGACGAAGGCGTGTCCTTCGGGCCCAAGGAGAAGAAGCTCGGCATCAAGGGCTCGCCCACCCGCCAGGTCATCCTGGACAACGTCCGCATCCCGGCCGACCGCATGATCGGCGAGCCGGGCACCGGCTTCAAGACCGCCCTCGCCACCCTCGACCACACCCGCATCACCATCGCCGCCCAGGCCATCGGCATCGCCCAGGGCGCGCTCGACTTCGCGATCGGGTACGTCAAGGAGCGCAAGCAGTTCGGCCGGCCCATCGCCGACTTCCAGGGGCTCCAGTTCATGATCGCCGACATGGGCATGAAACTGGAGGCGGCCCGGCAGCTCACGTACCACGCGGCGGCCAAGTCCGAACGCGCCATGAACGGCGAGCCGCAGAAGGACCTCACGTACCTGTCGAGCGCCGCCAAGTGCCTCGCCTCGGACGCCGCCATGGAGATCACCACCGACGCGGTCCAGCTCCTGGGTGGATACGGGTACACGAAGGACTTCCCGGTCGAGCGCATGATGCGCGACGCCAAGATCACGCAAATCTACGAGGGCACCAACCAGATCCAGCGCATGGTGATGGCCCGCCAGCTCCTCAAGTAGGGCTCTGAGCAGCGGAAACCCCGGTTCTTGACAGCGGAGAGCCGGGGTCCGCCGGCACCCGAGTCCGGCGCTCAACGGGCGCTGTTCCGTGGCTGTTCCGTGAGACACGGAGCAGAGCGCACGGAGACGCCTCGCGTCCATACGATCGGGTCATGCAGCGCCTCGCCCTCTTCGATCTCGACAACACGCTCGTGAACCTGGACGAGGCGTTCCAGGTGTGGGCGGAGGAGTTCGCCGCAGACCATGGGCTCGGCAACGGAGCGGTGGACTGGCTATCCGTGAGGCCCAGATCAGCGCCCATGAATACCTCGATCTGCTGACGGCCCATCCCGCGCACATGTACGCCGCCTCCCCGGAGGCCGAGGACGCCGAACGCACCATCGCCCGGCTCTGGCACGTACATCTGGAGACCATTGGCGAACGCAACCCTTACGCGGTGCGTCTGCTGCGGATACTGGCCTGTTATGCCCCAGACGACATCCCCCGCGACATCCTGGGCGCCGACGGCGCTCGGCTCCAGGTGCTAGACGCGCTACGGCTTCTGAACTCCTACAGCCTCGTCACTCTGACCGAGGACACCGTCTCCGTGCACCGGCTCATCCAGGATGTCGTCGCTGCCAAGGATGAGACGAGGACCGATGAGGGAGACTCCGCGCCGGAGCTTGCGCTGACCTGGCTGGCCGACGCCTGGGCTGCTTCGGCGGACCTTCCTGTGGCTGAGCGTCGAATGCGGCGGCGAATGCTGAGCCCACATGTGGAAACCCTGGCGTTCCTGCTGTTCGGCTTGGGACGGTTGGACGAGGCGGAAACTGAGCTTCGAGCGGTGCTGGAAGTACGGCGCCCAGTGTTCGGTGAGGAGCACCCGGACACACTGACCAGCCGGGGCAATCTGGCGAGCGTGCTGGGAAACCTAGGGCGCTTGGAAGAAGCAGAGGCCGGGCATCGGGCGGTGCTTGAAGCGCGGCGTCGAGTGCTGGGGTGAGGAGCATCCTGACACGCTGGCCAGCCGAAGCAGACTGGCGAGCGTGCTGAATGATTTGGGCCGGTGGGAAGAGGCTGAGGCATTGAGGTGAGTCACCACTCGTGCAGCAGCCCGCGCTCGGCCGCCCAGCCCGAGAACCGCGGGTGGGCCTCGACGTCTCAGTCGGCGCCGGGCAGGAGAACGGACGACAGCCATGACAGCCGGGCCCGCCACTTCCACTCGCCCGCAATGGGAGCCATGGTGATGATCCACCCGATATCTGGAATCCGCTTCAGCGCGCGGTGCCGCGGCCGGTGAGCCAGGACGGCGGCAGGAGGGCGGCGGCCAGGGCGGTGAGCACAGGGAGCCCCGCAAGGAGCGCGGTCACGGCAGGCCACGGGGAGAAGGAGGGTAGCGGGGCGGGCTCCAAGGAGTAGGCGTTCTTCGCCCGGAGCACGCACAGACCGACACCGATGCCTATAAGGCCGCCGAGCGCGGTAGAGCAGAGCGAGGCGGTCAAGGCGCGGGCGGCGGTGAGGAGGCGCAGGGTCAGGGACGAGCCCGCGCTGAGCCTACGCAGGACGCGGTAGGCCGCGAACGACCGGGATGCCCGCACCACGGCGGCCACGGCGAGCAAGGGCAGGGCCGCGACCACGTACCAGGCGGTCGTGGGCTGGAACCCGCGTTCGACGTGCACGAACCCGATTACGAGCAGGCGCCGCGCGAGGCGTTCCTCCTCGGGGATCGAGACCTGGTGATGGGCGGGGTCGATGATGAACCGGTCGGGTGTCACCGTGACACCGAGCGTGCGCGCCGCTTCCTCCGGCACGAACAGCGCCTCCCAATCGGGCTCGGGCGGCGGTACGGAGATGACGGGGAGGTATGTGACCGAGTCGATGCCGGACAGTGTGTAGTGGATCGGGATGTAGCCCTGCTGTTCGATGTCGGCCGACACCAGGACGGCGGTGGCGGGGTCGTAGGGGATGTCCGGGTTTCCGGTGAGGTGGCGGAGCAGGGCTTGGCCGCCGACGTACGTCTCGCCCACGAGTTCCGTTCCGTCGAAGGCGTTGAAGGAGGGGGAGAGGGTGCGGATGCCGGCGGTCAGGAGCGGTACGCCGGGTAGCTCCTGGTCGATGATCGACCGTACGGTGGCCGGCTCCGTTGCGGTGTCGGCCCCGATGACCGCGGCGCCGGCGCGGGCCAGCGGCCGATAGCGCCCCTCATTCTGGGCCTGCATGGTGGGGCCGAGGATCAGCAGGGGCGTGGTGGTGGCGATGACGATCATGCCGGACGCCGCGCCCGCCGACGTACGGGCGAGCCCTCCGCCCAGTCTGCGGGTCGCCAGGCGGAGGGCTCGCGGAAAGCGGGTGCTGCGGCGGTCGAGGGCCGCGAGCATCCAAGGGACGAAGTGGGCCGCTCCCCATAAGAGCAGCACGCCGCCGAAGAGAGACACCAGGAACCACATCGCTGAGCTGCCGTCGTCGTGGTAGACGCCCCACCGCGTGGCCCACACGCTGCCCGCCAGGACAGCCAGCCCGGCGCCGTGATGATCGTCCCGCGCAGCACACGCGCTCTACGCAGCCGGTACGGCCGGCGCGCCGGAGCCGATCGGGCCGCGAACGGAACCGCGGCCAGCGCCAGGGTCGCCGGCGGAGCGACCAAGATCAATAGCCCTAACATGCGCACATGCTACGCAGGTGCGGCGATCTTGTCGGTCGGGCGGCGTAGGGTCGGCGGCATGGCCGATGAGGGCGTTGCCGGTGCGGTGCATCACATCGAGATCTGGGTTCCCGACCTGGGGCGGGCCGTCAAGAGCTGGGGGTGGTTGCTCGAAGCGCTCGGGTACGCGACCTTCCAGGACTGGCCCGACGGGCGGAGCTGGCGGCGGGGGGAGACGTACGTGGTGGTCGAGCAGTCGCCGGCGCTGACGTCCGACCGGCACGAGCGGCTGCGGCCGGGGCTCAACCACCTGGCCTTCCACGCCGGGAGCCGCGAGCGGGTGGACGAGCTGGTGAAGGAGGCGGTCGCGTACGGGTGGACGCTGATGTTCCCCGACCGGCATCCGTACGCGGGCGGTGACACCCACTACGCGGCGTACTTGGAGAACGAGGACGGGTTCGAGGTGGAGCTGGTCGCCGCCTCCTGAGGAGCCGGGCAATGTCCTGTTTCAGGGTGTGCGTGCGGTTTGTAAGGGTTTTGCCCTGCGTTCAGTTCGCGGTCAAACGGTGTCACCTGGGCGGCATACGGTCATATCCGCCTTGATCCACGATCAATGAAGCGAGTACCGCACCATGCGCAAAGCCCTCACGCTCACCCTCGCCACGACCTCCGCTCTCACCCTTCTGGCGGCCCCGGCCCCCGCACTCGCCGCCCCCGGCACCGAGACGTCCGGCGTCGACGCGGCCGCCCGCCGCCCGCAGCGCCTCCCGCTGGAGATCTCCGGCGGCGCGTGGACGGAGGGGCACGTTCAGGGCATGGCTCTCGACGAGCGGAAGGGGTACATGTACTTCTCCTTCACGAACGCGCTCGTCAAGACCGACCTGGACGGCAACCTCGTCGGCTCCGTCACCGGCTTCACCGGCCACCTGGGCGACCTCGACTTCAACACCCAGGACGGCCGCGTGTACGGCTCGCTCGAATACAAGGAGCAGGAGTCGTTCTACATCGCGATCTTCGACGTCGACCGCATCAACCGCCCCGGCATGGACGCCCAGACCGACGACGTGGTCAGCACGGTCTACCTCAAGGAGGTCGTGAAGGACTACACCGCCGACATGAACGGTGACGGCGTCTTCGACGGCAACGTGGCCGACACGCCCGATCACCGCTACGGCTGCAGCGGCATCGACGGCGTCGCCTTCGGCCCCGCGTTCGGCAAGAAGGGCGGCCCGCGGCGGCTCACCGTCGCGTACGGCGTGTACGCCAACACCGGCCGCCAGGACAACGACCACCAGGTCCTGCTTCAGTACGACATCCGCCACTGGAAGAAGTACGAGCGCCCGCTCACTGAGAGCGCCCCGCACAAGAGCGGCCCCGAGCGTGTGGACGGTAAGTACTTCGCCTACACCGGCAACACCAGGTACGGCGTCCAGAACCTCGAATACGACGAGCACACCGGCGACTGGATGCTCGCCGTCTACCAGGGCTCGAAGCCGCAGTTCCCCAACTACCCGTTCTTCATCGTGGACGGCCGCGCCCGGCCGAGGACGGGCGAGATCGCCGGCCAGCCGCAGCCGGAGCGCGGCAAGCTGCTCACGCTGGCCAAGGGCGGCCTCCAGGACCCGGCCACGGGGGTGCGGGGCTGGCGGTTCAACGGTGAGTACGGGCTGATCTCGCTCGGGCGCGGGCTGTTCTACGCGGCCGAGGCGGGCACGAGCACCGAGGACGGCGTTTCCAAGCACACCGGCATCGCCCGCCTCTACCGCTGGACCGGCCAGTCCCCGACCCCCTTCGAGCGCGTCGGCTGAGGGCGTTCCGCGGGTGGTCGCTTTCCGAAGGTGCAGGGGCTTCTGTGGGCGGTCGCCTTCCGCAAGGCGCAGGGCCTTCTGCAGGTGCCCGCCTGCAGGTGACCGCGCTCCCAAGGCAGGCCGCGCAGGTGACCGCATTCCCGTGGACGCGGTCACTTCTTCAGGATGCGGACGTCGCCCGTGTCGCTGCGGGCCACGATCCTGGCGTCGGCCTTGCGGTCGTGCTCGACCTCCGTCCGCCGCCGCCCGGTCTCGGTGACGGCGGTGACGGCGTACGTGCCCGATGGCACCCGCGCCGTCACCGGCCCGTCGTTCGACTCCAGGTCGAGCTTGCCGGGCCGCGCGGTGAAGGCGAGGTCGATGCCGCCGTAGTCGGTGCGGACGCGTACGTCCCGCGACGTGAGGTTGATGCCCTGCACGGGGCCGTCGGCGCGCAGCCGCAGCCGCCCGGAGGCGCGGGTGACCTGGATGCGTTCGCGGCTGACCGCGTCGATGTCCTGGGTAAGGCCGTTGAGTATGACGCCGTCGTCCGCTTCGACAGAGAGCCGGACGCCGGGCGGGACCTTGACGTGGTAGCGGGCGCCGCAGTCGCCGAAGACCATGGTGCAGTCGGCGCTGAGCCGCAGGGTGCCGTCGTGCAGGGACCACGAGGGGTCGTCGGTGGCCGCCTTGCCGCGCAGCCACCGTTCGACCTGGACGGTGCCGTACGAGCCGGGGAGCACGCGGACGCCGCCCATGGACACGTCGATCTTCAGGCTGTCGCCCGTGTGGGGGAACGCCTGGGAGGCGTGGACCTCCTGGGCGTTCAGGCTGCAACCGGCGGTGGCCGCCGCGAGGAGCGTCGTACATGCCGCAAGTGCCGCGATCTTCCTCATGCTCCACGATGCTGGCCGAGCGGGGCGGCCCGGCCATCGGCCGTCCGGACGAACGCACCGCCCAAGGCATCGGTCTTTCGGCCGGTCCCGTGGCGGGTCCCGGCTCGGGGTGCCGCCGACGATCCCACGAACCCCCAAAGGCGGACCATCCGGGCGAGCCAGGCAGGGGTGGACAGGGCCGACAGGAAAGGGCCGGGCGAGCCGCCCCCTGCTCAGAGCGCCGTTAGCAGCGCCTTCACCTGCCCCAACGGATCAGCCCCAAGCGGCCGGACCGCCACCGTGGCGGCACCGGCGGCCCACAACTGCTTGACGTGCGCCGCCGCCTCCGCAGGTGTGCCCCCGGCGACCGCCACCTGCTCAGGCGCCACCCCCAGGAACCCGGCCTGCCCCGCCACGGCCGCGCGGGTCGCCTCGGTCTCGCCGCCGAGCCCCAGGTAAGCGAACACGACCAGCTCGTGTCCGGGACCGCCGCCGATGCGCGAGACGTACCCGGGCAGGTCGGCGGGCGCGATGCCCTCGGGCAGGATCGTGCCGTCGGCCACCCGTCCCGACAGAGCGAGCGAGCGCGGTCCCTTCACGCCGGCGAGCACGGGCGGCACGACGATCGGCGGGTGCACCAGCGACACCCCGTCCAGGTGCACCTCCTTGCCGTCGAGGGTGACGCGCTCGCCGCGCAGCAGCGCGCGTACGGACGTGATGGTCTCATCAAGGAGGGAGAGCGGCGACGGGACGGCCGCGCCCACCTGGCGCATCCAGTCGCCCACGCCGTGGCCGATGCCCGCGGCCAGCCGCCCGGGGTGCAGCCGGGCGAGGTTGCCCAGCTCCATGGCCAGCAGCGCCGGATTGCGCAGCGGCGCGGGCGTGATGCCGATGCCGACGCGCAGCCGGGAGGTGGCGGCGAGCGCGGTGGCCGCCGCCGAGATGCCGCCGGTCCAGCCGAGGTCCTCGACGACCCACAGGTCGTGTACGGACGTCTCGTCGAGCGCTCGCGCGAACGGGACGAGCTGCTCGGGCGGAAGGTCCCTGTCGTACATGACCCCGAGTCTCACGATGTCCTCCAGTAGTAGCGGAACAGCCGGCCGACCTCCGAGTATCCAGCACGGCGGAACGCGGCGGCGGTCGGGGCGTTCGCGACGTCGGTGGCGGCGACGATGCGGCGCAGCCCTTCGGCGGCGAGCGTGCGGGTGCCGTGGGCGAGCAGGTCGTTGACGTAGCCGTGGCCGCGATGCTCGGGGACGACGCCGATGTAGGCGATGGAGTGGTCGTCGGGGGCCACGAGACCGACGGGGGAGTCGCCGAGGTACCCGATGACGAACCAGTCGGGCTTGGCCTTGCGGGCCATCAGGTCGTCGTACATCCAGCGGGCCTCGGCCTCCGCGCCGGACGTGGCCACCTCGACCCGGGTGTCGTGGTCGAGCGAGCCCTCGGAGATGCGGACGAGCAGGCGGATCACCTCGCCGGGGTCCATGCGCCGCGCGGCCCGGTACGTCAGCCGCCCCGGCTCGTCCGGCAGGTCGCTGCCCGCCGCCCACTCCAGCAGCAGCCGCTCCACCTCCATCACGAACCCGGCCGCGAGCAGCGCCTCGTGCTCGACCGCGCGATCGACGACGGGCGTGAGGCCGGGCGGGAGCGTGATGTCGTGGATGGCCTTGCGCAGGCCCAGCTCGCGCAGGCTGTGGCGGAGCAGCTCGGCGGCGGTGCCGGGGTCGGGGCCCGGCTCGAACTGCCAGACGATCATCGGCTCGGAGCCGGGGATGGGCGTCCAGTACGCAAGCCGCGCCCGTTCCCGCGCGAAACACCACTCAGGCCGCGTCCGCCCCTCGTCGAAGGCGGCTGCGAGCTGGGATCGCGCGGGCTCGGGGAACTGCTCGAACAACGTGACGGCCTCCACATTCGCGCGGCGGCGTACGCCTCCCGCGGCAGGGAAGGCGTACGGCGGAGAAACGATCAGGCGGCGCTGCCGAGCGTGGCGCGTGCCGCGTTGAGGGATTCGCTCGTCTCGAAATGGCGGTCCAAATGAGTGATCGTCAGCAGATGGCGGATCATTCCCGGCCCGACGACGAGGATCATCCGGCCGTGCACATTCTGGATCATGTTGTACGCGGCCACGAGCACGCCGAGCCCGACCGAATCGCAGAAAGGCACCTCGGTCAGATCGACCACCACTCTGGGCGGATCGGCGGCGGACCCGTCGGCCGACCCATCGGAGGACCCAGGGGAGGACCCAGGGGAGGACCCAGGGGAGGACCCAGGGGAGGACAGTGCCTGCTCGAGTTCGGAGCGGAGCCGGGGCGCTCCGGCGACGTCGAGATCGCCTACGACGTGGAGAACCGTGCAGTGGTCCTCTCGCCAGCACTCGACCACCATGGGGCTCACCTGCCCGTCACCCGGATTGTTATACCTATTTCTTACATATGTTCTGCATTGCCGTTTTGGTGCTTGGTGTAACGCTCGGCTTCGCACTTGGCGTGGCGCTGGACTTGCGTTGCTGCACTTTCGGCTGATCGGTGCCCAGAATCAGCTCGATGCCGTCGATATCCGCCTCGCGCAGCTCGGCCCCGGGAATGGCCTGAGCGACCACTTTCGCCGACTCCTCCAAGCCCGCGCCGTACCGGATGAAGGTCTGCTTGTAGTCCTTCTTATTGGTGTTGCCGGGCTGGCCGGGCACCTTGAACCCGTACGCGACCAGCGCCTCCTTCGTACGGGCCGCGAGCCCCGTGATGAGCGTGCCGTTCTTGACCTTGAGCGAGATCTCGCCGGGCGCGGGCGCGGACGGCTTGGCCGACGGCTTCGGCGAGGCCGACGTGGTGGGCTTGCCGGGATCCTCGTCCCTGTCGATCTTCGCGAACAGCTCGCGCGCCGCCGCCTTGTCCCACAGCACCGCCGACTCGCCCGTGGGCGTCTTGAAGTCGACGTCGGCCAGCGGCACCTCAGCGAACTTCACGTCGTTCAGCGACACGTCGCGCAGCTGCGTGGCCAGGCCGAGCAGCCCGTCGTCGGGATCGACCTTCACCGTGCTCAGCGTGGAGTTGACGAACGAGGCCAGCTTCGCGGGATTGGCCAGCGTGTCGGCGCTGAGCGCCCGGTTGAGCAGCGCCGAGATGACCTGCTGCTGGCGGTCGATGCGGTCGAGGTCGGAACGCGCGGTCGCGCGGGTGCGGGCGTAGCCGAGCGCCCGCACGCCGTCGAGCTGGTGCGTGCCGGCCGGCAGGTTGAGGTCGATCTTGGTGTCGTTGATCGGGATCGGCGTGCACACCGTGACGCCGCCGAGCGAGTCGACGACGTCGATGAAGCCCAGGATGTTGACCTCGATGTAGCGGTTGATCTCCAGCCCGGTCGCCGCCTCGACGGTCTGCTTGGCCAGCTTCGGCCCGCCGAACTGATACGCCGAGTTGATCTTGTGCTCGCCCTTGCCGGGGATCGTCACCCAGGTGTCGCGCGGCAGGCTCACCACGGTCACCTTCTTGTGGTCCTCCGACAGGTGGATGACCATCATCGTGTCGGTGCGCTGGCCGGACTCGCGGCCCAGCTTGAGGCGGTTCTGCTGCCGGCGGGGGAGATCGTCGCGCTTGTCCACGCCGACCAGCAGGATGTTCTCCGCCCCGCTCGACGAAGGCGCGGTCACCCCCGCGTCGACCGTGCCGATCTGCCGCGGCGTCGCCCACACCACGCCCGTCGTGACCAGCACGCAGGAGGACAGGAAACCGGCGAGTATCAGGTTTCTGCGGCGGGCCTTCGCGCTCCTGCGCGGCCTCCGGGTGCGGACTGGCGCGAGCCTGACGCCGCCGTAGGCGTCGCCGCCCACGAGCACACCGCCGTCCTCCTCGCCCGGGTCGCCCATCCCGTCCCCCTTTTCACGCCGGAGTATCGGGCGTTGGATTGCCCTCCTCCCTCGGTCGTACAGTAGCGTGAGCCCCGCCATGAAGCAGTTCCCCGACTCGCCGCACGCGCCCGCGGAGACGCGCGGCTGGCCCCCCATCTCCGTCATCATGCCGGTACTCAACGAGGAACGGCACCTCCGCGAGGCCGTCGAACAGGTGCTCGCCCAGGACTACCCCGGCGAGATCGAGGTCGTCCTCGCCGTGGGGCCGTCCCAAGACCGCACCCAGGAGGTCGCCGACGCCATCGCCGCGTCCGACCGCCGCGTGACGGTCGTTCCCAACCCGACAGGACGCACGCCCAACGCGCTCAACGCGGCCATCGCCGCCTCGCGCAACGGCATCGTCGCCAGAGTCGACGGGCACGCCATGCTGCCCCGCGACTACCTGCGCGTCGCCGTCGAGACGCTGGCCGAGACCGGCGCGGACAACGTCGGCGGCATCATGGCCGCCGAGGGCATCACCCCCTTCGAGAAGGCCGTCGCCTGCGCCATGACCTCGAAGATCGGGGTGGGCGCCGCGGCCTTCCACGTGGGCGGCACCGCCGGTCCCGCCGACACCGTCTACCTCGGCGTCTTCCGCCGCTCGGCGCTCGACCGGGTGGGCGGCTACGACGAGCACTTCCTGCGCGCCCAGGACTGGGAGATGAACCACCGCATCCGCCAGACCGGCGGGCTCGTGTGGTTCCAGCCGCGCATGCGGGTCTCGTACCGGCCGCGGCCCAACGTCAAGGCGCTCGCCAAGCAGTACTTCCACTACGGGCGCTGGCGTCGCGTGGTGGCCCGTACGCACGAGGGCACGATCAACCTGCGCTACCTCGCGCCGCCCGCCGCCGTGCTGGCGATGCTGCTCGGGCTGGTCGTCTCGCCGTTCTTCCCCCTCGGGCTCGTCATCCCCGGCGGCTACGTGGTCGCGATCGTGGCCGGGTCGGTGCTGACCGGCGGCGGGCTGCCGCTGAGCTCCCGGCTGTGGCTGCCGGTCGTGTACGCCACCATGCACTGCTCGTGGGGCTGGGGCTTCCTCACCAGCCCGAAGAAACTCTCCCGCCCCCAGCGCTGACCGTTCCCGACCGTAACGGCCCCCGCCGGTGGTTCGGCGGGGGCCGTCAAGGGACGTGCCGGCGTGGCCGGGCGGCGGTCAGGACTCGTTGAAGACTCGTTCGATGGCGGCGTCGAAGCGGGTCATCGCGTCCGGGTACTCAGGACCGAACAGGTAGCTGCGGAGCTTGATGCGGGCCCTGGCGAGGGTGTCCTCGCCGTCCAGGAACTCGGCGAGCCCCGACAGGTCCGAGTTGATCAGCACCCCCGCCTCCGTGCTCGGATACCGCTCGTGGAAGGCGGCCTCGGGCAGCCCGGCCACGTTGGTGACGGCGTACGGCTTCTCACTGGCCAGGAAATCGGCGACGACGCTGGAGATGTCGCTGATCAGCATGTCGCACTCGTTGAAGCAGTCGTAGAGGTGCGGTTCCGGCCCGGTGACGATGAGGTGGCGGATGTGCGGCTGTTCTGCGGCGGCGCGGGAGGGGTGGCGGGCCTTGGACTTGGCGAGCTCGGCGGCCTCGATCATGGCGACGATCTTGCGGTGCGCCCGGGTGGCGGCCTTGTCGCGGTGCCCGGTGAGCGGATGCGGCTTGTAGATGATGCGCAGCGGCGGCTGGTGGTCGAGCAGCGCGCGCACGATGCGCGGGCCCATGGTGATGAGCGAGGTGTGGAAGAGGTCGTCGTTCCAGCCCTCCCAGGTGGGGGCGTACAGGACCGTCCGGTACGGCAGGTCGGGCCCCTTGGTCGAGATGCCTTCGAGCTGCGGCCTGCCGACCTCGTGGATGTTCTCGTCCCTGACGCCCACCTTGGCCCGCCGGTAGCGGTCGCGGCCGGCCGGCCCGGCCACCCACACCTCGTCGTACACGCGCGAGAACGGGTTGAACGACGCCTCCTTGTCGCTGTCGCCGTGGTTGAGGAACACGCTGCGCAGGGTGGGGATGCGCAGCATGTGGACGTTCCTGCCGACGTTGGAGACGTACAGGCAGAGCTTCGCGCCGGTCAGGGCGCGGAAGCTCATCAGGTCGGCGGACGAGGGGATGCACACCATGGGCAGGCTGGTGTCCTCCAGGTGGGCGGCCATGCCGCGCTCGCGCAGGACGACGATGGCGCGGCGGCGGATGCGTTCGAGCACGGGCAGCCACATCTTCGCCTGGTAGGCGGCGGCGGTGGCGCCGGAGAAGTACAGGATGACCTCGGGGGCGTACCGCTCGACCTGCGCGCCGACGACCTCCAGGACGCGGGCGCGGTCGGTGAGCGGGGCGGCGCGGCGGACGTACGGGATGAGCGCGAGCGCCCCGGCGAGCCCGGCGGCGAGCGCCGCAGCGGCCCCCAGCGTGGCGGTGGCGGCCCCCAGGACGGCGCCGAGCACCGGCAGGGCGTCCAGGTAGAGGAAGGGCAGGCTGCGGCCGTCACGCAGCGGCTTGGGCGGCAGCTTGGGGATGCGCAGCGCGGAGACGTCGAGGTTGCGGGTGGTGACCGGCATCCTGCTGAGCATCTGCCGCAGCCGCAGGGCGAGGCCGCTGTGCAGGGCGCGTACGCCGTGGATCGCGAGCATCCCGGCCGCCAGCGCCACGAACCACGGCGCTTCGGCGCCCGCCACGCGTGCGACCAGCAGCAGCGCCAGCGTCTCCCGCACCGCGAAGCGCAGCGTGATGCCGAGGTGCACCTTGCCCAGCGCGTCGGTGAGCGGGCGGGCGGCGCGCGGGGCGGCGTACTCGACGGCGTACGACGCCGCGGCGGCCAGCCCGAACAGCACGGGCGCCGGCAACAGAGCCGCGACCAGCAGGACGGGGTAGCAGCCGAGCAGCGCCGCGCTCACGATGAGTCTCCTCATGCGAACGCACGGTAACAAGGTGCGGGTCAAGCGCCGTCAACGCGCACGTCTATGACTTGCCCTGATAGGTCGGAGATGAGAATGTCCAGCGAGGTCTGCGCGGCCAGGGCAGGAGAGGCCCCGGTATTGACGCAGTTGACCCGGATGCCATCGGCGGCCCATTCGAGGGCGAGTGCCCGGGTCAGCGCGGCCACCGCCGCCGCGCAGGACGCGTGCAGCGCCCCCGAGCCGGGCGGCACCTGGAACAGCAGGCTGCGGCGCACGTGCGGCCGGGCGGCACGCGCCACGTTGAGCGCGCCCAGGTGACCGGCCGCGACCGCGTCGGCGACGGTCTCGCCGCGCGCCGACGCGAGCCCGCCACGGTGGCCCCGGCCCGCCGCGAACACCACGTGGTCCACCGGCCCCACGTCGCCGAGCGCCTTGGCGACCGAGTCGTAGTCCTCGGCACGCACTCCGTCGGCCCTGGTCAGCATGCGTATGACGGCGCCGCCCCACGTCTTCGCGGGCACCGCGCCGCCACCCGTCGCGCCGCCGTCCGCCACGAGGCCGCCCATCACCGTGTCGCCCACCACCGCCACCACCTGGCCCGCCAGCGCGTCGTCGCCGCCGCGCGGCACCGGCGCGGGCAGCTCGAACAGCAGCTCCGCGATGTGCAGGTCGGCGGGATGGGTGACCTTGATGTTGCGCTCGCTGCCCGCGACCAGGTGGATCGGCACCTCCGGCAGGTAGCGCAGCACCACGCCGCAGTCGTCGGTGCCGCCGGCGAAGCCGGGATCGGCCATCGCCAGCTCGTACGCCCGCCTGATCACCGACAGCCGGAAGCACTGCGGGGTCTGGCTGCGCCGCAGCCGCGACCGGTCGAGCACCTCGCCGATCACTTCTCCGTCGTCGCGAGCGACGGCCGTGAAGATGGTGTCGGAGCTCGGGATCGCCACGTTGACGGCCTCGTGGGTCTCCAGCGCACGGACACACTCCGTGATGATCCGGGGCTCCAGGAGGGGGCGTACGGCGTCGTGCAGCAACACGTTGCACTCGGTGTCGCCGAGCGCCTGCAGGGCCCGCCACGTGCTCTCCGTACGGGTGGCCCCGCCGTCCACGACCTTGCTCACCTTGCGGTAGCCGCCGGCCGCCACGATCTCCCGCACCCGGCCCGCGTATCCGGGCGTCATCAGCACCACGACCTCGTCGATCTCGGGCGCCCGCTCGAAGACGGCCAGCGAATGCTCGATGATCGTCCGCCCGGCGACCTCGATGAGCTGCTTGGGCCTGCCCGCCCCGACCCGCTGCCCCACGCCGCCCGCGAGTAGCACTCCAACCGATCGCAGCCGTGAATTCATAGGGGCAGCGTAACGGTGCTGCTCCGTGATCTGACGTTGACCTGTCGCTACGCTGTGTCTACGCACCCCCCAGTCCACCGCACTCCACCCCGACCGGGAGGAGACCTGCGCTTTGCCCGACTCATTGACCCGCGACGGCACGACGACATCCGTCGTGCTGCTCGCCACGACACCTGCAGGCAGGCTGCACAGCGGCGACGGCACCCTGCTCGACCGGCTCAACGACCAGCTCTCCAGGCTGCCCGTGCGCGAGGTGCAGGTGATGAGCGCGGGCGGCGGGCTCGCGGCCGACCTGCGCGGCATCGCCAAGATCATACGCACCTCCACGGGCGCGGTGGCCGTGCTGCCCGCCGACCTGGTGGCCCACACCGAGGCGCTGGCGCTGCTCCTGGAACATCCCGCCCGCTGCACCGGCGCCCTGATCTCCCGCGATCCCACCGCCGGTCCTTTGCGCCCGCCCGTACGCGTCGAGAACGGCAAGGTCGTCGCCGCGGGCAGCTCGTTCCACCTCGTCCCCGAGTCCAACGCCACCTTCCGCGGCATGCTGATGGCCGGCGAGTCCGACCTGGGCACGCTGGCGGAGGTCGCCGAAGAGCTGGCCGAGCTGGCCGAGGAGGGCAGGCTGGGCCCGGTCACCCCGGTCGAGGCGGTCGATCTGCTGCTCGTGGGGCTGGTCAGGTCGGGCGTGAGCGTACGCGCCGCCGCGATCGGGTCGCTGCACGCCGACCGCGTCACCGGCCAGAACGCCGCCGACGCCGCCGTACGCCGCCTGGCCGAGGTCGACGAGGCCAAGGTCAGGCTCGACAGCTCGGTCAAGGCCGACGACGGCTTCTTCGCCACGTTCTTCGTCTCCACCTGGACCCGCCACCTCATCAGGCCCGCCGTACGCCTCAAGGTCACCCCCAACACCGTCACCGGCGTCTCGGCCGGCCTCGCGCTGCTGGCCGCCGTGTGGTTCTCCGGCGGCACCAGGGGCGCGCTGGTGCTGGGCGCGGTGCTGCTCTACCTGTCGTTCGCGCTCGACTGCCTCGACGGCCAGCTCGCCCGCTACACGCGCGCCTTCACCCCGCTCGGCGCGTGGGCCGACGGCATGTCCGACCGGCTCAAGGAGTACGCCGTCTACGTCGGACTCGCCGCCGGGTCCGCCGATCCCGGCATCTGGTACCTCGCCGTCGCCGCGATGGTCCTCCAGGTGGTCAGGCACGCCATCGACGCCACGTACGCGGGGGCGATCGAGGACGGCGCCCGCGTCGGCGCGATGTGGGGCAGGCCCACCCGCTCCCTGCTGGAGTCGCGCGACCTGCGCCGCGCGCCGGGAGGGGTGCTCAAGCTCGCCCACCGCCTGGAACGCGACACGATCGCCCGCTGGCTGAAGAAGATCATCGTGCTGCCCATCGGCGAGCGCATGGCGCTGATCGCCGTCACGGCCGCGCTCTGGGACGCCCGCGTGACGTTCCTGTCGCTGCTGTGCTGGGGCGGCGTGGCCGCCCTCTACCAGCTCGCCGGACGGATCGCGAGGTCGGCCAGATGATTTCGGTGCAGATGACCCCCGTACCCAAGAGCACGGTCGTGGCCTACCGCGACGACGGCCCGCTGTCGCGCGCCATGGGCCTGCTTGTCGCCGGGCAGCTCCCGCCGCTGCCGCCGGTGCTCGCCGGCACGTTCGTGACGGGCGTGCTGCTGCTCATCGGCGTGGCGGGGGCCGACGGGCTCGCGGTGTTCGCGCCCGCCGTGACGCTGCTGCTCGCCGGGCCCGGCAGCACGCACCCCCACGACGGCAGGTTCGACTGGCTGGTGCCGCCGATCCTGCGCCTCATCGAGTACGCCTTCATCGCCGCCTGCGGCTTCGCGCACCAGATGCACCCCGCGCTGATCTTCGCGCTGCTCGGCGCCCTCGCCTTCCATCATTACGATCTGCTCTACCGGCTGCGCCAGCGCGTCTACCCGCCGGCCTGGCTGCCCGCGGCCGGGCTCGGCTGGGACGGCAGGATGATGGCGATCTCACTGGTCGCCCTGTCGGGCTGGCTGAGCGGCGGTTATGCGCTCCTCGCGCTCTATCTGTGGGGACTGTTCGGCTGGGAGAGTCTCACGTGCTGGCTCGCCGCCCCGCGAACCGGGGTGGAAGCCGCAGATGCGGGAACGCAAGACTAACGCCGGATTACCCGCACGGGGGCCAAAGACGAATACTCTTTGGGCCACGGAGTCACGCTGACTGAGGAGTGCACGTTGCTGGGAATGGTGCTGGCCGCTGGGGCCGGACGACGCCTGCGGCCGTACACCGACACGCTGCCCAAGGCGCTCGTGCCGGTCGACGGCGAAACCACGATCATGGACATCTCGCTGCGCAACCTCGCCGAGGTGGGCCTGCGCGAGGTCGTGGTCGTCGTCGGTTACGCGGCGCAGGCCGTACACGAGCGTAAGGACGAGCTGGAGCAGCGCCACGGCGTCAAGCTCACCCTCGTGCACAACGACAAGGCCGAGGAGTGGAACAACGCCTACTCCCTGTGGTGCGCGCGCGACTACTTCTCCCAGGGCGTGCTGCTGGTCAACGGCGACACCGTGCACCCGGTGTCGGTCGAGAAGACCCTGCTGTCGGCCCCCGAGACCAGCGACGTGCTGCTCGCCGTCGACAACGTCAAGAAGCTGGCCGACGAGGAGATGAAGGTGACGCTGTCGCCCGAGGGGGCGCTGCGCCGCATCACCAAGCTGATGGACCCCGCCGACGCCTACGGCGAGTACATCGGCGCCACCCTCATCCGTCCCGGCGCGGCCGACCGCCTGGCCGACGCGCTGAAGACCACGTTCGAGCGCGACCCCCAGCTCTACTACGAGGACGGCTACCAGGAGATGGTCGATCGCGGTGAGGTCATCCACGCCGCGCCCATCGGCGAGGTCGACTGGGTCGAGGTGGACAACCACGACGACCTGGCCAAGGCCCGCGCCATAGCCGTCCACTACTGAGGGAGGCGCGGATGCCGCTTCTCGCGAGGATGTTGCCCGCGCCGCTGACCATGGACGTCAGGCGGGGCGCGGTGGCCGAGCTCGGCGCCCTGCTGGCCGACAGCCGCGTGGCCACCTCCGGACGGGTCGCCGTGGCCGTCGGCCCCGGCCAGGGTGACCACATCGAGAGCCTCATCGCCCCCACGCTGGGCGAGGCCGAGGTGTTCAGGGTGGCCGACGGCACGGTCGACGCGGCCGTCTCGCTCGGGGCCGACCTGCGCAAGGGCGCCTACGAGGTGGTGGTGGGCGTCGGCGGCGGCAAGACGATCGACGCCACCAAGTACGCCGCGTCGCTGGCCGGCATCCCCATGGTCGCCGTGGCCACCAACCTGTCGCACGACGGCATCTGCTCGCCGACCGCCTCGCTGGTCTACGAGGGCGGCAAGGGTACGTTCGGGGTGCCGATGCCGCTGGCCATCCTGGTCGACCTCGACTTCGTGCACAACGCGCCGAAGTCGCTGGTGCGTGCGGGCATCGGCGACGTCATCAGCAACCTGTCGGCGATCGAGGACTGGCAGCTCGGCAACGTCGAGCGCGGAGAGCCCATCGACGGACTCGCCTGCTCGATGTCGCGCACCGCCGCCGAGGCGCTCATCGGGCGCACCGACTCGATCGAGTCCGACGCGTTCCTGACCGTGCTCGCCGAATCGCTGATCCTGTCGGGCATGTCCATGGTGGTCGCGGGCTCATCCCGGCCCGCGAGCGGTGGAGATCATGAGATCCTTCATGCCGTGGATCAGCTCTTCCCCGGCACCTCCAACCACGGCGAGCTCGCCGGCATCGGTGCCGCCTTCTGCTTCTTCCTGCGTGAGGACCACGCCCGCGTGCAGCAGGTGGTCGGCTGCCTGCGCCGCCACGAGCTGCCCGTCGTGCCCGGCGACATCGGGCTGACGGAAGAGCAGTTCGCCGAGGTCGTCGCGCTGGCCCCGGCCACTCGCCCCGGCCGTTACACGATCCTGGAACACCTGCGCATGCAGGAATCGGAGATCCGCGATCGGGTGGGGGACTATGTCCGGGCCTTCGGTAGCTGAGTTCAGGCAGGTGGCCCAGCCCCCGGGCCACCTGGAGCGCCGCAACGGCGAGCACTGGGCGGGCGTGCTCTACATGCGCCGGCTGTCCATCTACGTCACCTGGGCGCTGGCCAAGACCCCGGTCACGCCCAACCAGCTCACCTGGGTGATGACGGTGGCCGGGGTGGCGGCCGGGTTCGTGCTCGCCCTGCCTGGGCTGTGGGCGGCCGTGGGCGCCGCCCTGCTCATCCAGGTCTACCTGCTGCTCGACTGCTCCGACGGCGAGCTGGCCCGCTGGACGGGCAAGACCTCGCTGGCCGGGGTCTACCTCGACCGGGTGGGCGCCTACTTCGCCGAGGCCGCCGTACTGGCCGGGCTGGGCTGGCGGGCCTCGGCGGTGCTGCCCGACTGGTACACCGTGCTCGGCTTCGCCGGGGCGCTCGGCGCCATCCTCATCAAGGCCGAAAGCGACCTGGTGGAGGTGGCCAGGGCCAAGGGCGGGCTTGGCGCGTCGAGCGAGGCGGCGGCCGTGCAGTTCCGCTCGGGGCTGCTGGGGCTGGGCAGGCGGGTGCTCGCGGCCACCAGGTTCCACCGCATCATGCAGCCCATCGAGCTGTCACTGCTCGCGGTGGTGGCCGCGGTGATCGACGCGGTGGCCGGCGTGCCGACGGCGACGCGGGTGCTGGTCGTGGCCTGCGCGGTGGCGGCGGCGTTGCAGGTCGTGCTGCATCTGATCAGCATCATGGCATCGAGGCGACTTGCTTGATCTCGCCCGGAACCGCTCGGGCGTCTTGTCCGTCGTATTGATCGGACGTCCGCGGTTCGGTGGGGGTTCACTGTCGGTTCCGATACGCTTAGCTTCACCATCCAGACCATGCAGACCAGCAGACTCGGTGATCATGAAAGAATGCTCCGCTCGTGTTCTCAACGCGTCAGGACAGTGATTCGTTGAAGATCTCGTGCGTCATCCTCACCATGGGCAACCGGGTCGCGGAGCTGAACCGGGCGGTCGAGTCCGCGCTCAACCAGGTCGACGGAGACGTCGAGGTGGTGATCGTAGGCAACGGAGCCGACGTGCCGGAGTTGTCGGCGACGCCACCCGAGGGTTCGGCCGCGGTCGTGAAGTCCATCCGGCTCGAACACAACACCGGCATTCCCGCCGGCCGCAACCGGGGCGTCGAGGAGTGCTCCGGTGACGTCGTGCTGTTCCTCGACGACGACGGCTGGTACGCCGACCAGAAGGTCGTCTCCCACGTGCGCGACCGCTTCGCCACCGAGCCCGACCTGGCCGTCATCAGCTTCCGGGTGATGGACCCCGACGGCGGCATCGGCCAGCGCCGCCACGTGCCGCGCCTGCGCGCGGGCGACCCGCAGCGCTCGTCCCCGGTCACCACGTTCCTGGGCGGCGCGTCCGCGGTCAGGCGCTCGGCCTTCCTCCAGGTCGGCGGGCTGCCCGAGCGGTTCTTCTACGCCCACGAGGAGACCGACCTGGCCTGGCGGCTGCTGGGCGAGGGCTACCGCATCGAATACGACGCCGAGACGGTGATGTACCACCCGCAGGTGCCGCCCACCAGGCACGCGGAGTTCTACCGCCTCAACGCCCGCAACCGCGTCTGGCTGGCCCGGCGCAACCTGCCGTGGCCGCTCGCGGTCATCTACCTCCTCAACTGGGTGGTGCTCACGCTGGTGCGCGAGCGCGGCTCGTCGGGCGCGCTCAAGGCGTGGTTCGGCGGCTTCATCGAGGGGCTGCGCACTCCGGCGGGCGAGCGGCGTCCCATGGCGTGGCGCACCGCGTGGCGGATGGTCAAGCTCGGCCGCCCGCCGATCGTCTGACCGCCGCCGACCCGCAGCTGATCGGGCAGGCCCGCTGCGGGCCTGCCGCACGGCTCGCCCGGCCGGCCCGCCGCACAGCTCGGGGCCTGCCCGCACAGCTTGCGGGCCTGCCTCATAGCTTGCGGGCCCGCCTCAGAGTTCGCGGGCCTCGCCGAAGCACATCGCGGCGTGCGCGACCGTCGTGCTGAACATCGCCCGCTTGGGCAGCCCCAGCTCGCTCAGCTCCTTGGCGACGGGATGGTTGCCGAGGCGAATCAGCGCGCCGCTGGGCCGCATCCTGGCGCCGCGCACCCGTACGGTCCACGGCACCACCCGCGTCACCCCGTCACAGTGCGTGTACGCGTCGAGCGGCGCCATCACGCCCGCCCCCGGCACCGGCACACCCGGCTTGATCAGCATGTCGAGCACCAGCCGCCCGTCCTTGCGCAGAACGCACCGCTTGTACGGCGACGCCAGCCGCAGCTCGATGTCGGCCAGCTCCTTCGGGAACCCCCACAGCGACCGCCCGGCCTCCAGCGTGAACCCCTGGTCCACCGGCAGCCAGTGCACGAACACCCCCGCGTGCCGCAGCTCACCCGGCCCCACGGACGCGGGCGCGCCGGGCCTGCGCACCAGGAAGGCCATGCCGAACTCGTGGTAGGTGTCGAGGTCGCCGTCGCGGTAGTCGACGAACACCAGCAGGCAGGCGGCCTTGCCGGGCAGCACCTCGGTGACGTCGAGCCCGGAGTAGGCGATCACCGCTCGCGCGGCGTCGGCACGCACAGGGTAGAGGGCACTGCACACCTCGGCGTCCCTCACCCGCACGGGCATGTCCACCGTCCGGCCCTGGATCAGATGCGATGCCATGAGTCCAGTACATCAACCGCCCCGCTCCGTGGCCATTCCCACCGCCGCGGTTGCGGCTGTGTCGGGGGAAAGGGGGCCGACCTGCCGGGGTCAGGTGATGGCGGCCGTGTCGGAGGGAAGGGGGGCGACCTGCCGGCCAGGTGGTGGTGGCCGTGTCGGGGAGGGAGGCGGACCGGTCAGGGGCGGGTGGCGTCCGGCTTGCGCCGGAGCCGCGTGAGCGTCGGCCGTGCCGGGGCGGGGGCGGGCTGGACGGCCGGGGCGTGGGTGGTGGCGCCGGCCCACGACTCGGCGCGGCGGACGAAGGCGGGCGCGTGATCGGGCCAGTGGTGGTTCAGCCGGGCCTGCGCGTGCCCCTCTTTGCCCAGCCGCACCCGCAGCTCCGGGTCCTCTTTCAGATCCAGTACGGCGTTCAGCACCGCGTCCACGTCCAGCGGCACCACCATCCCGCACCCGGCCGCCTCGACCGGCCCCGCGCCCTGCGGTGTGGTGACCACGGGCAGCCCACGACCCATGTAGTCGAGGATCTTGGTGGGTACGGCGGTCACCGACGAGTCGGCCAGGGACAGGCCCGCCAGCGCGCCCTCGGACATGCGCAGGGCGTGCCGGAGCGGCACGTAGCCGTACCAGTCGAGCAGGCCGACCCGTTGCGCGTCGCGCAGCAGCGGCCGCACGCCGGGTGCGGCGGCCCCGATGAGATCGACCCGGATGCCGTGCGGCACCAGGCGCTCGGCCAGCCCGATCAGCTCCATCACGCCGCGCTCGACCGACAGGCGGCCGATGTGCACGACCCTGGTGTCGCCTGGCGGGAGCGGCGCGGGGGACACCAGTGTCGCCTCCGGCACCTCGGCCGGCGTGATCACCTGATGGCGCCGCCGCGCGCGGTCCAGCCGCTTGGGCGCGACCTGCTCGCGGACGTCCCAGACGACCGGAGGACGCCGGTGCGGCAGCGCGCGCAGTAGCCGGTGCTCGTGCACGATCAGCAGGTCGGCGCCGCGCAGGGCGCGCCTGAGCGCGGCCCTGACCCGGCCCGGGGAGGCGAGGTGCGCCACGTCCACCGCGCTCAGCTCGACGGCGGGCGTCACGTTGAAGTGAGTGAACGGTGCCACATAGGTCACCTCGTGGCCCGCGTCGAGCAACGCCCGGATCTGGCGGTGCATGATCCGGGCGTCCTCGGGATGGTGGACGGTCGTGGCGACACATGCACGCATGGATCGATGCTCCGCGCCCGTCCGGTCAACGGCGTTAATGCGAAAGGAACGGTCGCTTAACTTCGCGAAGGCCGGCGATAGAGCCAGGTGAGGCGCGGCTCCAGCATCCACTTGAAGAGCGTGCGGGTCTGCGGCAGGCACAGAATGATCGCCAGCAGGAAGCCGCACGACGAGATGGCCAGCACGCCCAGCGGACCGTACAGCCACGGCACCGACAGCCAGCCCATCTCCTTGGCGATCAGCACCGGGACGCCGTGGAGGAGGTAGCAGTAGAGCGTGCGGGTGCCGAGGTCGGTGTACCAGGTCTCCTTCCTGGGCACCAGCGCCAGGATCGCGAAGCACATCGCCAGCGCGCAGATCAGCAGGCCCGTGCGCACGCCCAGGCCCATCCACCAGGACACGTGGAGGTCCTGGTAGCTGTTCTTGTAGTAGAACGGGCCGAGCGGCGCCTTGGGCGCGATGAGGATCGCCACCGCCGCCGCGCCCAGGATGGTGAAGACCGCGACCACCTTGATCCACGTGCGGTTGAGCATGTCGAAGTGCTCGGGCTGCAGGACCAAACCGATGACGAAGAACGGCAGCAGGCCGAAGAAGCGGTCCATGCTGAAGTCGCCCGAGATCTGCGAGAACCCGGCGAACAGGTAGATCGCGATCGCCACCGGCACCGGGTACCTCATCCGCTTCCACACCGGTGTGGACAGCCGCCAGAACAGCAGCGCCAGCAGGTACCAGTTGAGCCAGGCCGGGTCGATGATCGTCAGGCTCCACTTCTGGCCCAGCGCGAAGCGCAGCGCGGCGTAGCCGACCTCGACGATCACGTACGGGATGAGGAACGTGTCGACGAGCTTGTTGGTCTTCGCGTTGGAGTTCCAGAAGTTCCTGGACAGGAAGCCGCTGATCACCACGAACAGCGGCATGTGGAAGGTGTAGATGAAGATGTAGGCCGCGCGCGCCGAGTCCGC
This sequence comes from Nonomuraea sp. NPDC052634, assembly GCF_040678535.1. Classification (NCBI taxonomy): domain Bacteria; kingdom Bacillati; phylum Actinomycetota; class Actinomycetes; order Streptosporangiales; family Streptosporangiaceae; genus Nonomuraea; species Nonomuraea sp. NPDC052634. The sequence goes on from NZ_JBFATY010000003.1 coordinate 186,062, forward strand.
CGACAGCGTCGGCACCAGCGAGTGGCCGATCGGCACCAGCGCGATCAGGAGGAACTTGACGTTGTCGAGGAACGGGTCGCGCTTGCGCTTCGGCCGCTCGGGCTGCTGCTGCGGCTCGGGCCGCTCCTGCGTACGCGTGCCCGTGCCCGCCGCCGCTGCGTCCTGCGATCCCCTGCGCCGCTGACCGCCGGTCGCGGCCTGGCCGGCCTGTCGTGCCGCCGGCTGCCCGGCCTCCTGAGCCGCCGCCGGGGCCGTCGCTCGTGCGACGGGCTCCTCGGCCGCCCTCCTGGCCCGCCTGCCCTCGGGGGCGGCGGCACGGGCCTGCGCCCGCGCGTCACCCGCCTCCGGAGCCCGGCCACGGCCCTGGGTACGCGCGTCGGCGGTCTCCGCGGCCCGGCCACGGCCCTGGCGGGCGTCACTGACCTCCGGAGCCCGGCCACGGCCCTGAGGACGTGCCTCGCCGGCCTCCGGGCTCCGGCCGTGAGCCGGGGAACGCTGCGCGCCGCCCTCAGCACGCCGGTCACGGGAGACCGGCTGCCCGGCATCGCCACGGCGACCGCCGGCGACAAGCCGCCCCGGCTCGCCGCCACGCCCGTTGGCCACGGACCGTCCGGTCTCAGCGCTGCGGCCGTCAGCGGCCGGCTGCCCGGCCTCGGCACCGCGGCCGCCGGCCACAGGCCGTCCAGTCTCGGCGGCGCGCCCGTTGGCGGCCTGCTGCCCGGTCTCACCGCCGCGCCCGTTGGCGGCCGGCTGCCCGGCGGCCTCCGGAGAGCGGCTCTGGAAGTGCGAGCGTCCCGCGTCCCGGCCGTCGCCGAACGGCTGACCGTCCTCGGCGTGGCGGCCACGCGAGAACGCGTGTCCGGCGTCGGAGCGGCGCCCGTTGGAGAGTGCGGCGTCCGGCGCCGCGCTGCCGAAGTACGGGTGCACGGCCTCGGAGCCGCGGTCGCCGGAGCGGGTGCTACCGGCGGCCGAGCCGCGGTCACCAGCGCCGGAGTGGCGGCCGTCGGCGTGCGGGTGTCCGGCGTCGGAGCCGGGGCCGTCGGCGTGCGGGTGTCCGGCGTCGGAGCCGGGGCCGTCGGCGTGCGGGTGGCCGGCGTCGGAGTGGCGGCCGTCGGTGTACGGGTGCCCGGCCTCCGCGTGCCGGCCGTTGGAGCGCGATCGTCCTGACTCCGCGTCGCGGGCGCGCGAGCGCCCGGCCTCGGGGCTGGTGCCGCGAGGCCGGGGCTCGGGAGCCGGGTCCTCCGGTGTGACGGCCGGCTGGGGCTGCGTCAGCTCGCCTGGCGCCACACCGTGCGGGTCGGTGGACTCGCTCCAGAAGGTCTCTTCCGGCATCGGCCAACGGGCTCCCGTGTTGGCAGGTCCCTCCTCATCGGGACGCCGGGGGGTCGTGGCCGGTCGGGAGGATCTGGTGTCAGACACAGAAGGAAGTCGCTCAGCTTCGCTCGGGGCCGGGGAACACGACGGCAGCGCGGTCATGGACCGTACACGGCCCGTTTCGCGCTGCGTCGCCGACCCGCAACAGCCTAGCCCGCCTCAGGAGTCCTGTCTCTCGTAGAGGGCCGGAACGAGACGTTACACAGCGAACTTGGAGCCTCAGGTGCACACGTTCTTCTGCTCTGACGCGGTGATGGTGCTGTTCTTGACGCTGTCGGGCAGCTTGGTGACCTTGACCGACTCGAAGTCCTCGCCCACCACGAGCTGCATCACCGGGGTGCCCTTGGCGGGCGCTCCGGCGGTGGTCGTGGTGGCCGCCGAGGTGTACGGCTGCGCCCCGGCCGCCTTCACCTTGCCGGCGGCGGTCTGCGGCTTGGGCAGGACGGCTCCGGCGAGCGTGTCGGCGTAGTCGGACCCGGTGGCGGCCGTCTTGGCGTAGTGGATCTCGGTCTTGGCCAGGCTCGCGCCGCCGGGGGCCTCGTAGTTGCCCAGGCCCACGACGTTGAAGCCCTGCTTGGCCAGCATGTCGGCGACCTCGCGGGCCTTGCCGACGGTCTTGGTGCCGTTGAGCACCTGGACGCGCACCTGCTCCGGCTTGATCTTCGCCTTCGGCTTGGCGGCCGTCTGGGTGCCCGTCTCGGCCGGCTTGGTGACCTCGGTGTCGGTCTTGATCGCGGTGAACAGCTCGTTGGCGTCGGGCTGTTTCCAGACCACCCGGTTCGGGTCGTCGGGGTCGGGCAGCCAGGGCACCGTGGTGAACTGCACACCGTTGGCCGTCATCTTCTTGGCGCTCATCGCGATCTCGATGAGCCGTTCGGTGTCGTTGGCCAGCTCGGGGTCCATGGTGACGGAGCTGGCGGCGGCGGCGATGAAGTCGCGCAGCCGGCCCACGTCGGTCAGCAGCTCGCTGCTGGTGGCCTTGGCGACGACCTTGCTGAGGAAGATCTGCTGGCGCTTGATGCGCTGGATGTCGCTGCCGTCGCCGTACTTGCGCAGGCGTACGTAGCCGAGCGCCTTCTCACCGTCGAGCAGGCTCTTGCCGGGCGGCAGCACCAGCTTGGACGCCTTGTCGTTGACGCCGGACTTCAGGCAGATCTCGATGCCGCCGAGCGCGTCGACGATGTTCTTGAAGCCGCTGAAGTCGACCTCGACGAAGTGGTTGATGCGGATGCCGGTGAGCGTTTCGAGTGTGGAGATCGTGCAGGCGATGCCGCCCGTGTTGTACGCCGAATTGATCATGTCGCGGCGCGGCGGCATCTCCTGCTTGGTGGTCTCGTTCTTGCACTTGGGGATCTGCACCATGGAGTCGCGCGGGAAGCTGATCAGCCGCGCCTTGTCCCGGTCGGGGGACAGGTGCAGGAGAATGATCGTGTCGGTGCGCTTGCCGCCCGCGTCGGAGGTGCGGGCCATCTTCTGTCCGTATTTCGCGTTGCCGGCCCCCGCCCGCGTGTCGGAGCCGACGAGCAGCACGTTGAGCGCGCCGGTGTCGGGCGGTCGCGGGTTGATGATGTCTTCTTTGACGCTCTTTTCGTTGATGTTGCCGAAGGCGTCGCGGTAGGCGGTGTACGCGGTGAGCGCGCCCGCCACCATGGCCGTGGTGACGCCGACGCTGACCCACGCCAGCACGCGCATCTTGGTCTGGCCGCCGCCCGAGCCGCCGGAACGGTGGCCGCGCGGGGGACGGTCGTCGGGCGGTGGCGGCGGTGCGGCCGCCGCTCTGCGCGCCATCCGGCTGCCCGGCTGCGTGGGGGCGGATCGTCGGCCGTGTGCGGAATCGACTACCGGCACGCTCCTGTAGTCAGTCATACGCCCCCCGACCTCACTCCTTGCGCCGCCGGTTCGGCCGCTTCGCGCCACGAGACTAGGTCACGTACGGCGTGCCACGGGCCATGAACGTGGGGAACGGCCGTGACCCGGGCGTGATGTTTCCGCGGCACAGCATACTCAGAGCCGGACATTTGGTGGAATATCATCGCCAAACTCTTTCTCCGCGACCAGGTCGTCCTCGCTCGTCGCGTCGTCGTTCGCGTCGTCTCACCTCCGCGGGCCCGATGGCGAGGGCCGCCGCCAGGCAGGCCACCGGTACGGCCGGCAGCACGTACCGGTAGTCGAACTCGGCGGCCGCGGCCGGTGTGATCAGCAGCACGACGGCCACCGACCAGGGCACCAGCCAGGCCGGAGGCGCCGCGAGGTGCCTGCCCGCGCGCCTGCGGGCGATCACCGCCACCGGTGGCACGAGCAGGATCGCCAGCAGCAGCGATCCGGGCAGGCGTGCCACGCTCTGGTAGGCCCGAAGCCAACCGGCATACGGCTCGACGATCTCCGTACCGATCGCACCCTGCTCGTAGAGCTTGGCATACTCGGCGCCCACCTGTGCGGGATAGCGGCCAGGCGGGCCCGGCCGCTCGGCAGGGAACTGGTAGTAGCCGTAGATCTCGGCGTCGGGGTAGATCGGCCGGTCCCAGCGGAACGTACGGGCCAGCTCCGCCAGCATCGACTTCGCGTAATCGAGCGGCTGCGAGGTGATCGCGAGCATCGCGAACCTCGCCGCGAGGTCGTCGGTCTCCTTCGTGAACGTGATGCCGGGACGCCGCACCAGCGGGGAGTCCTGGGCCCAGATGTACTCCTGCGACGGCGGCCGCTGGTCAGGCGGGCGCGGGTCGCACAGCTCCCTGAGGTCGGGCGGCGGGTCCATCTCGGCGCAGTCGGCGAACGACATCGTGCGGGCGTACAGGAACACTCCGTTCGCACCTATCAGGCCCACCCGCTGGTAGGTGGCGTAGAACCAGGCGCCGTACGCGATGACCGGCACCAGCGCCGCGGCCAGCAGCACCCCGGCGGGCTTGATCCGCCCGCGCAGCAGGAACCAGGCCGCCAGTACCACGATGAGCGGCTGCCCGACGGTCCTCGTCAGCGTGGCGGCGGCGAGCAGCAGCCCGATGCCCGCAAGCGTGAGCGCCGCCGGCCGCGTCCGCACGGCCAGCACCACCGCGCTCGCCACGAGGAACATGAACAGCGTGTCCGAGACGAGCAGGTGCTCCAGCTCGATCTGGTACGCGTCCAGCAGCACCGGTACCGTCGCCAGCGTCGCCACCCACCTGGGTGCGCGGCGGGCCGCCCGGTAGATCAGCACGCCCGTCGCGAGGCCCAGCAGGTGCTGCGCCGCCGTCACCGCGCCGAACGCGTGCAGCGGCTCCAGCAGCTTGAGGAACATCGAGTAGCCGGCCGGGCGCACCAGGTCGGGGCGGGGCCTGAAGACGGTGACGATGTAGGTGTAGGAGTCGGGGAACCACAGGGCGGGGCGGTAGCCGAGCATCGCGAGCGCCCGAAGCACCGCACCGAGCCCCAGCACCAGCAGGAACCATCGGTGCCGCCGCACCCGGTCACGCACCCCGGCCGCCCGCCGCCTCCTGCCCCGGCCGGGGCTTTCGGCCTCGGCGGGCTTTCCGGCCTCGGCGTGCTCTCCGGCCTCGGCGGGCTCTCCGGACCGCCTGAGCCGTCCCGGAGTCGCGGGTTTTGCGGCGTCTCCGAGATCCGCTGCGTCGGCGGGCTCCCCGGGCCTTCCGGCGTGCGCTTCCGCCATCACCCGCTGGTCCTCCCCATTTCCGGCACGTCGCGTACGCTACCGGCGTTCTCGACCTGCCCGAGCCTCCGGCCCGTCCCGAGCGCCCCTACGGCCGCCCGCGGCCACGGCAGGTCCGCGGGGTTGGATACGCTCGGTCTCCGATGGAACACGATCATCGTCCCGGCCGGTGGCTCGCCACGCTGTCGGTGCTGCCCGCGCTGGCCGTGGCGGGCTGGCTGCTCGCCGGGTTCCCGCTGCTGCTGCTCGGCTGGTTCACGCCGGTCCCCGTCACGATCCTCGGCGTGGCCGCGGCGGCGCTGCTGTGCTGGGCGGGCACCCGCGGCCTGCGGGCCGGGGCGGCCGGGGTTCCGGTCCGGGACGGCGGACCCGAGAGCCCGGTTCAGGAGAGCGAACCCAACGGCCCGGTCCGGGACGGCGAGCCCGAGAGCCCGGCACGGGACCGCGCACCGAAGAGCCTCGTCCAGGACGAGCCCGACGGCTGGGGGCTGCGGGCGGCCTGGTGGCAGCTCTTCGGAGTCGTGGGCGTGGCGCTGGCCTCCGGGATCTTCAACGCGCTCCTGCACTCGGAGCAGCTCGCCGTCAGGCGAGACCCGGCCACCTACGCCCAGTACGCCGCCTGGATCGCCGGCCACGGCTCGCTGCCGATCCCGGTGCACCCCGAGGCGTTCGGCGGCCCGGACCCTGGCCTGGAGTTCGACAGCGTCGGGTTCTACGCCGTGGACGGCGGGGTGCTGCCGCAGTTCATGCCGGGCCCGCCGATGCTGTTCGCGATCGGCGACTGGCTGGGCGCGCCGTTCATGATGCCCGTGGTGCTCGGCGCGCTCGCGGTGCTCACGCTGGGCGGCGTGGTGGCGCGGCTGGCCGGGGCGCGCTGGGCCGTGGTCGCGGCCACGGCGTTCGCGATCTGCATGCCGGTCCTGTACACCTCGCGGACCACGTTCAGCGAGATCCCGTCGATGATCCTGCTGTTCGGCGGGCTGGCGCTGGCCTATGACGCGCTGGCGGGCACCGCGCTCACGGGAGCCGGCGACGGCCGGCCGAACCGGCTGAAGGCGCTGCTCGCCGGGCTGGTGTTCGGGCTCGCGGTGCTGGTCAGGATCGACGGGCTGCGCGACGCGCTGCCGGTGCTCGCCTTCGCCGGGCTGCTGATCGCGCTGCGCAGGCTGGGCCGCCCGGTGGGCCGCCTCGGGCCGCCGCTGCTCGCGGGGCTGGTGGCCGGCGCCGGTGTCGGGCTCGCGGCGGCGTACCTGCTGGCCAGGCCGTACCTGGAGTATCTGTCGGGCTCGGTGCGGCCGCTGCTGCTCATCAGCGCCGCCGTCCTCGTGCTGACCGCCGCGGGCACGGCCGCCGCCCCCGTGCTTGCCCGCCTCCGCATGCCCCGGTGGGTGCCGAGGACCGGCGCGGTGCTGACCGTGCTGCTCATGGTGGCCCTGTACGCCCGCCCGTGGTACCAGACGGTCACCAGGCAGCCGTCGAACCCGGACGACTGGCGCACGTACGAGATGATCCGGCAGATCCAGCGCGCCAACGGCCTGCCGGAGGACGGCACCCGCCTGTACTTCGAGAACTCCCTGCACTGGGTCACCTGGTACCTCGGCCCCGCCACGCTGGCGCTGGCCACGATCGCCGCCGCGCTCCTCGTGCGCCGCCTGCTGCGCGACGGCTCGTCGTTCGCCTGGCTGCTGCCGCTCGCGGTGGTGGGCTGGACGACGGTCACCACGCTGCTGCGGCCGGAGATCACCCCCGACCACCCGTGGGCCGCCCGCCGCCTGGTGCCGGTGGTGATCCCGGGAGTGATCCTGCTGGCCGCGTACGGGCTGACCCGGCTGCGGCGGCTGATGGACCGGCACGGCCCGCTGGTGCTCAAGTGGGGCACGGTGATGGCGGTGCTGCTGGTGCTCGCGCCGCCCGCGGTGACGTCGATCGGCACCGCGTTCACGCCGGTCGAGCGCGGCGAGGCGGCGGCGATCGAGGCGATGTGCGCGCGCCTCCCCGAGCGGGCGTCGGTGCTGTTCGTCGAGCGGGTGACCGGTGACAGGTTCGTTCAGGTCGTACGGGGGATGTGCGACCGGCCGGCGGCGAGGGTGAAGCGGCGGGGCGGCGACGTCGCGCCGCAGAGCGAGGTGCGCCGCCAGATCGAGCGGGTGCGCGCGGCGGGCCGGGTGCCGGTGCTGATGGGGGCCGAGGAGCCGCAGGTCTCGCCGTACGGACCGGCCACGCAGGTGATGCGGCTGGTCACGCGGCAGGACGAGCGGTCGCTCACTGAAGCTCCCAATGCCACTTGGTCGCTGAGAATCAACGTCTGGATGACCGTGGCCTGACCGAGATGAGTCACACTGGGAGGAGAAGTCCCGCAAGCCGGGGTCCCCGCTGGGGCGATGTGCACTCGCCTTCCAGCCGGGCAGAGTAACCTCGACCCCCGTGAGCACGCCAGAGACCCCCAAGAGTGGAACCGCCGTGGAAGAAGCGCCGTACGTCACGATCGTCCTGCCCTGCTACAACGAGCAGGACCACGTCATCGACGAGGTGGAGCGCATCACCAAGGCGATGGACTCGAGCGGCTACACGTACGAGCTCGTCGCCATCGACGACTGCTCCACCGACGAGACTCTGGCGCGGCTGAAGGAGGCCGCACCCGACTATCCGCACCTGCGCGTGCGCGCCTTCCACCGCAACGGCGGCTCCGGCACCGTGCGGCGCATCGGCACGCAGGAGGCCAGGGGCGAGATCGTGGTGTGGACCGACGCCGACATGTCCTACGCCAACGAGCGCATCCCCGAGCTGGTGCAGATTTTGGAGAAGGACCCGTCGATCGACCAGGTGGTCGGGGCGCGCACCAGCGAGGAGGGCTCACACAAGCTGCTGCGCGTGCCGGCCAAGTGGGTGATCCGCAAGATCGCGGAGATGCTGGCGGGCCAGAAGATCCCCGACCTCAACTCCGGCCTGCGGGCCTTCCGCAAAGAGGTGGCGCGGCCCTACCTGCGGCTGCTGCCCCCCGGGTTCTCGTGCGTCACGACGATCACGCTGTCGTTCCTGATGAACCAGCACGACATCTACTACCTGCCGACCGAATACTCCAAGCGGGCCGGCAAGTCGAAGTTCAGCTTCGTCTCCGACGCCTACCGCTACATCCTCCAGGTGCTGCGGATGATCATGTACTTCAACCCGCTCAAGGTGCTCATGCCGCCGGCGCTGTGGCTGGTCGGCATCGGGTTCGTCAAGGGCGTCTGGGACATGATCCAGCACCCGTTCTACTTCCCCGCCAACACCGTCATGATCTTCCTTTCGGGCATGCTGATCGGGTCCGTGGCGCTGCTCGCCGACCTGATCGTGCGCTCGCGGGGCGAGTGACCGTGCGCATCGCGATCATCGGGCCGACCTACCCGTACAAGGGCGGCGGGGCCCAGCACACCACGGAGCTGGCGCACCGGCTGTCGGCGCTCGGCCACGACGTGGTGATCGAGTCCTGGCGCGCCCAATACCCGTCGTTCCTCTACCCGGGGCAGCAGACGATCTCCGAGCCCGAGGGCACCCCGTACGACAGGACGCTGCGCAGGCTCGACTGGCGGCGGCCCGACGGATGGGTGGCCGCCGGGCGGCGGCTGCGCTCGGCGGACCTGGTCGTGCTCGCCGTGCTCAGCCCGGTGCAGGTGCCCGCCTACCTGGGCATCCTGTACGGCCTCAAGCGCCGCGCCCGCACGGTCGCGCTCTGCCACAACGTGCTGCCGCACGAGCGCAAGTTCTACGACGAGCCGCTGATGAAGGCGCTGCTCGGCCGGGTCGACGGCGTGCTCGCCCACTCCGATCAGCAGGCGGAGCTGGCGCGCGGGCTCGCCGCCACGCCGGTCAGCGTGGCCGGGCTGCCGCCGCACCTGCCGTCCACGACGGCGGAGCGCTCGCAGGAGGTGCACCGCAGGCTGCTGTTCTTCGGCATCGTGCGCCCGTACAAGGGGCTCGACCTGCTGCTGCGGGCGCTGCCCGAGGGCATCTCGCTCACCGTGGCGGGGGAGTTCTGGGGCGGGCTCGACGAGACGAAGGCGCTGATCGCCGAGCTGGGCATCGGCGACCGGGTGGACCTGCGGCCCGGCTACGTCGCGGCGAGCGAGGTGCCGAAGCTGTTCGCCACCGCCGACGCGCTCGTGCTGCCCTACCGCAGCGCCACGGCGAGCCAGAACGTCTGGCTCGGCCACGAGCACGGCGTGCCGGTGATCGCCACCCGGGTGGGCGCGCTGGCCGAGCACATCACCGACGGCGTGGACGGCCTGCTGGTCGAGCCCAACGACGTGGGCGCGCTGCGCGAGGCGATCGAGCGGTTCTACGCCTCGGGCGAGCCCGAGAGGTTGCGGTCGGGGGTCAAGGCGGTCGATCCCGAGCCGTTCTGGTCGGCGTACGCGGGGGCCTTGCTCGCCGCCTGACGGCCGAGGAGCATGAACAGCCCCGCCAGCGCGGCGTCGGCCAGCGTGAACGCCACCCGCGACACGATCGCCACCGCGAGCGCCGCGGGCGTGCCGATGAGCGGCCCCAGCACCAGCACCAGGGCGCCCTCCCTGATGCCGACCCCGGCCGGGATCACGACGGCCAGGATGCCGGTTGCCCAGGCGAACGCGTAGGCGCCGGTGGCGATCACGTAGAGGTCGGTGCGGCCCGCGACGAGCCAGATGTGCAGGCCGTAGACGATCCAGCCGAGCGCCGTCCAGCCCACCGCCACCAGCACCGTACGGCCGGGCAGTGCGTTCTCCAGCGGCTCCCTGCGCGCGACCCGCAGCGCCAGGTTGAGGCCCCAGGTCAGCACCTTCGGGTGCAGGCAGACGATGATGACCGGCACCAGCAGCACGAGGTACCACGCCTGCCGCACCGCCTCCTGCGTGCCGAGCGTGGCCGCCGCGATCGAGATCGCCACCCCGAGGTTGATCACCAGGCCGAGCGAGATCGTGGCGAACGTGCGGCGCGGCGGGCTGCCGTGGTCGCGGCCGAGGTCCATCATCGCCGCGTACGCCCACACCGCGCCCGGGATGTACTTCCCGAGCTGGCCCACGAACATGATCCGCCCGGCGATCGGCAGCGGCAGCCGCGTGCCCAGCCCCGCGAGGATCTCCCGCCAGGCCACCAGCATGAAGAACTGACCGAGCAGCACGGAGCCGAACGCGCCGGCCACGGCCCACGGCGACATGCGCGACAGTGCGGCGCTGGTCTCCTGCCAGTTGGAGGCGATCCCGTAGCCGAGGAAAGCGAGCGCGACCAGAGCGAGATAGATGCGCAGCAGTCGGCGGAGCATCAGGCCAGGTTACGCGCGGTACGTCTGGTAAAGCCAGACGACGCAGGCGACGAGCGCCAGCGCGGCCGTCACCGCCGCGACGATCTTCACCACGCTGTACGGCCGCTCGCCCTGCACCTCCCCGCTCACGCCGTTGATGAGCACCTGGTACGTCTTGCCGCCGAACAGGTAGTTGCCCACCCACACCGGCAGCAGCACCAGCTTGAACGTGACGTCCGAATAGTGCGTGTCCACCCGGTGCACCTGCTGAACGTCGCCGCCGATGTCGCGCCGGCAGTCCGCCTCGATGACCTTGGCCATGATCCCCTTCGCCTGCTCCATGCCCGTCTGCGGCTCGACGTCGTAGCGCAGGCTGTGGTGCCCGGCCACGTACGCGGGCTCGTACGGCAGCGCCTGCTTCAGCGGCCACGGCTGCAGCTTGCCGAGGCGGTCGGCGGGGAGCCTCCGGGTGGCGGGGACCAGCACGTCGTCGAAGTCCCGGGCCACCCGGCCGCGCGCCGGATACCAGCGGGTGCGCCGCTCGCGGCGGGTGGTCGTGCGGCCGTTGGAGTCGGTGTGGGTGGTGGTGACGTAGTAGTGCTCGCCGCGCCGGCCGGTGTAGTCGGAGACCGTGCGGGCGTCGTACGTCCAGTGCGGCAGGTACGTGCTCTTCATGGTCTCCGCCTCGGAGACCTTCTTCAGCCGGCTCGGGGCGAACCAGCGGCTGCGCACCCACGTACGCAGGGCCTGCCTGGCGCCGTTCCTGTCGAGCGCGAACGGCAGCACCGCCTCGGGCGCGATCTGGTCGCCGCCCGCCGTGTCCGCCACCAGGGGAGTGCCGCAGAACTGGCAGGCCCGCGACAGCGCGTCGCTCTCGGTGCGCGCGCCGCAGCCGGGACAGGTGAACCTGTTGGGCGCGAGCGCGCGGACGCGCGGCTTGGCCAGGAAGGCGTCGTAGGAGAACTCGCGGACTGGCCGCGCGGGCGGCGCGATCCGCTGCTCGAAGCCGCAGTACGGGCAGCGCAGCGCGAGAGTCCCTGGGGTGTACTCCACGCTCGCGCCGCACCCCTGGCACGGATGGGCGGGCGTCTGGGTGGGCGAGGACATTGCTGTGCTCCTGGTCTGGGCTCCTGGTCTGGGCTCCTGGTCGGGGCTCCTGGTCGGGGCTCCTGGTCGGGGCTCCTGGTCGGGCTCTGGTCTGCGGGTCCGCGGCCGGGCGCCGGTCTGCGGGTCCGCGGCCGGGCGCCGCGCTCCTGATCGGCTCCCGGCCGCCTGCGCGGGTCTGCGGAGTCCTGGTCAGGCGGGCGGGAGCGGGGGCGGGGTGTCGCGCAGGAGCGCGGCCAGCTCGGGCACGTCGCGGGCGGGCAGCCACTGGGGCATGCCGGACGTCCACACGAGCGTGTCGGCGGTCAGCCCGGCCGCCCTCAGGTCCTTCTCCGCGTACGGGCCGCGCTGCTCGCCGCCCACCCCGAGGTACCAGGTCCGCGGCAGCGGCGGCGGGACGTCCTGAGGCGGGTGAGGCGGGACGGGCTGCGCCGCCTGCGGCGGGGCAGCCTGAGGTGCCTGCGGCGGCGCGGGCTGAGGCGCTTGCCGGCCGTGCGGGGCTTGGGGCTGGAGTGCGGCGGCGAGGTGCTGACCGGCGGCCGCCCCCATGCCCATGCCGATCCCGAGCCCCACGCCCTCGCCGGTACCGGCCGCGCCGTCCAGCGCGCCGGCCGCCTGGAAGCGGGCGTACTCGCCGAGATCCCCCACGATGCCCATCTGGGAGCGCTTGTCGAGCGCCTGCTCCACCTCGGGCGGCAGCGAGATGTTCTCGATGGTGAAGGCGGGGATCGACAGGCCCACCCCGGCGAGGTCCTCGGTCAGCGCCCGCGCGATCCGCCGGCTGATCTCGTGCTGCCCGGCGGCGAGGTCGAGCAGCGGCACGCCGGCGGTGGCGAGCGCGTGAGCGAGCCGGCCGACGACCATCTGCCGCAGGTAGCCCTCCACCTCCTCGGTGCGGAACTGCGGGTCGGTCCCGGCCAGCTCGCGCAGCAGCGCGCGGGCGTCGGTCACCCTGGCCGAGTACGCGCCGAACGCCCGCAGCCGCACCGGCCCGAACTCGGGGTCGCGCACGATGATCGGGTTGCGCGTGCCCCACTTGAAGTCGGCGAACTGCCGGGTGCTGACGAAGTACACCTCGGCCTTGAAGGGGGAGTGGAAGCCGTGCTTCCAGCCCTTCAGCGTGGACAGCACCGGCAGGTTCCGCGTCTCCAGCGTGTACGTGCCGGGCGCGAACGCGTCCGCGATGCGGCCCTCGTTGACGAAGACGGCGACCTGCGACTCGCGCACGATGAGCCGGGCGCCCATCTTGATCTCGTTGTCGTACCGGGGGAAGCGCCAGACGAGGGTGTCGCGGCTGTCGTCCAGCCATTCGACGATGTCGATGAACTCGCCGCGGATCTTGTCGAAAAGCGCCACTGTGCCCCCATTCGTCAGCGTTCCGCTGGGTCGGCCACCGTACCAAAGCCGTTTGACGTCGAAGGGGCGCGGAGGTCGGTACGGTTGGGAGTCGTGGTCAGACAACGGGTGAAGCAACGGGTCGCGCAGCTCGAATACTCCGAGTTCCAGTCCGCCATGCTCGACGAGGCGAAGCGGCGGCGGAAGGCGGCGAAGATCATCGCCGTCCTGGAGCATTTCTACGGGCCGCTCCACGGGCGCACCGTGGGCGACGTCGGCTGCTCGGCCGGCTTCATCGCCGACGAGCTGGCTCAGGCGGGCGCGAAGCACACCCTGGGCATCGACATCGACGTGCCGGGGCTGCGCAAGGCGGCCGACCGGTTCGGCGACCGGGTGGCGTTCGTCTGCGGCGACGGCACGGCGCTGCCGTTCCCCGACAACTCGATCGACGTGCTGGTGTTCAACCACATCTACGAGCACGTCGTCGACCCCGACGCGGTGGTGGCCGAGATGCACCGGGTGCTGTCCGACGACGGCGTGCTCTACCTCGGGCTCGGCAACCGGCTCGGCATCATGGAGCCGCACTACAAGCTGCCGTTCCTGTCCTACCTGCCGCCCGCGCTCGCCGACCGCTACGTGCGCGCCTTCGGCCGGGCCGACCACTACTACGAGCGGTTCAGGACCCGGCGCGGGCTGCGGAAGATGCTGCGCGCCTTCCACGTGTGGGACTACACGATCCCAGTGCTGGCCACGCCGGAGAGGTTCGCGGGCGGCGAGCTGTTCCCCGGCCTGCTCGGCAAGGTGGTCAGGGCCGTGCTCGCGCACACGCCGCGCGGGGTGCTCAGGCTGCTTCTGCCCCTCGTGCCGACATACCTGTGGGTGGCCACCAAGCGGGCGCGCAAGCCGATCGGCGCGCACCTGCCGCAGCCGCCCGAGCGAGTGCGGCCGCTGTGACCACCGACGAGGCCGCTTCCGAGGCCGTGCCCCGCCGCTCGCCGGCTCGCCGTCTGGTGAGATACGGCTTCCTGGCGATCGCGCTCGGCTTCGGCGCCTGGGCGGTGATCAGGGAGTGGGACGCCGTCGTCGCCGGCTTCGCCAGGATGTCGCCCCCGGCGCTCGGCGGCTCGCTGGTCGCGGTCGTCGCCGCCCTGCTCGGAGCCATGCTGACCTGGCGCACGCTGCTGTCCGACCTCGGCTCGCCGCTGCCGGTACGCCCGGCCGCGAAGGTGTTCTTCGTCGGCCAGCTCGGCAAGTACATCCCCGGCACGGTCTGGCCGGTGCTCGCCCAGATGGAGATGGGCCGCGACCTCGGCGTGCCGCGCACCCGCAGCGCCGCGGCGTTCTTTCTGATGATGCCCATCCAGCTCGCCACCGGCCTGCTGGTCACGCTCGTCACGCTCGGCTGGGACAGGTTCGGCTGGCTGCTGCTGTTCATCCCCGTGCTGCTCGTGGCGCTGGAGCCCAAGGTCGTCAACGCGGTGATCGGCTTCGCCCTGCGCAAGCTGCGCCGCGAGCCGCTCGAACGCCCGCTGACCAGGCGCGGCATGCTCACCGCGCTCGGCTGGGCGCTGGCCGGCTGGGTGGCCTACGGCGTCCATCTCTACTTCGTCGTCCCGCAGGGCGGCCTGCTCTTCGCCATCGGCGCGTTCGCGCTGTCGTGGTGCCTCGGCATCCTCACCTTCGTGATCCCCGCGGGCGCGGGCGTCAGGGAGGTCGCCATGGTCGCGGTGCTCGCTCCCCAGCTCGACCGCGGCTCGGCGATCGCGGTGGCCCTCGCCTCCCGCGTCGTGATCATCGCCGGCGACCTCATCTGCGCGGGCACCGCGGGAATCGCGGCGCGTCGCGACTCAGTGTGATTTGGCCCACGATTTAGGGGAGGCTGGTCATAAGCTGAAATTTCAGAGGGGGACGCCCGGTCCCGCGTTGATCTTGAGGGGAGAAGATCTTCGTATGCCTCGTGTGCTCGTCGATGCGGCCGCGGTACCCGCGGACCGCGGAGCGCTGATCAGGTACGTGGACGGGCTCGTGGCCGCGCTCGATCGGGCCGGTGCGCAGCTGTCCGTCGTCTGCCAGCGCACGGAGGCCGAGCGCTACCGCCGCCTGGCTCCGTCCGCTGAAGTCATCCCCGGGCCCGTCGCCATCGCCAACAGGGCCGCCAGGCTCGCGTGGGAGCAGACCGGCCTGCCGCTGCTCGCCCGCAAGGCCGGCGCCGACGTCATCCACGCCCCCTACTACTCCATCCCGCTCGGCTCGGGCGTGCCGACCGTGGTGACCGTGCACGACGTCACCTGGTTCACCGAGCCCGACCAGCACAGCCCGCGCGCGTCCTTCTTCCGCTCCGCCACCCGCACCGCCGTACGCCACGCCCGGCGCATCATCGTGCCGTCCAAGGCCACCAGGGACGAGCTGATCCGGGTGCTGGACGCCGACCCCACCCGCATCGACGTCGCCTACCACGGCGTGGACATGACGCAGTTCCACCCGCCGACCGAGGAGGAGATCAAGCGGGCCGCCACGCGCTGCGGGCTGCACGGCCAGCCGTACGTGGCGTTCCTGGGCGCGCTCGACCCCCGCAAGAACGTCCCCAACCTCATCCGCGGTTTCGCCGCCGCCGTCAAGCGGCTGGACAAGCCGCCGGCGCTGGTGATCGGCGGCGGCGTGCACGAGGACGACGTGGACGCCGCCTGCCGCGAGGTGGAGGCCACGGTCAGAGTGGTCAGGCCCGGCTACCTCAGCGCGCCCGAGCTGCCCGGCTTCCTCGGCGGCGCGCTCGTCGTCGCCTTCCCCTCGCGCGGCGAGGGGTTCGGGCTGCCGGTGCTCGAAGCGATGGCCTGCGGCGCGCCGGTGCTGACGACGCACCGCACGTCATTGCCCGAGGTCGGCGGCGACGCGGTGGCCTACACCGAGCCGGACGCCGACAGCATCGCCGACGCGCTCGGCCAGCTCCTGTCGTCCCCCGAACGCAGGCGGCAGCTCAGCGAAGCCGGCCTGGCGCGGGCCCGCGAGTTCACCTGGGACGCCTCGGCGGAAGCGCATCTCAGCTCTTATCAACGCGCGATCGAATAGTTCGGTAACCTCACGGAGTGATGGAGAGCTCTTTGCCAGACCTCGAGGCGATCCTCCTGGTCGGGGGGCAGGGCACGCGCCTGCGTCCGCTGACACTGGGCACGCCGAAGCCGCTGCTGCCGACCGCCGGGGTGCCGTTCCTGGCCCACCAGCTGGCGCGCGCACGATCGTTCGGCGTGCGCCGCATCGTGTTCGCGACCTCGTACAAGGCGTCCATGTTCGAGCCGGCCTTCGGCGACGGGTCGGCTTTCGGGCTCTCGCTCGAGTACATAACGGAGGAGACGCCGCTCGGCACCGGCGGGGCGATCCGCAACGCCGCCGAGGCGCTCACCTCCGGTCCCGATGATCCGGTGCTCGTACTCAACGGCGACATCCTGTCCGGGCACGACATCGGCGAGCAGGTCCGCCTTCACCGCGCGCGCGAGGCCGCTGTAACGCTCCATTTGACAGAAGTGGTCGACCCCAGCCGGTTCGGCTGCGTGCCGACCGACGACGAGGGCCGGGTCACGGCGTTCCTGGAGAAGACGCCCAACCCCGTCACCAACCGCATCAACGCCGGCTGCTACGTCTTCACCCGGTCGGTGATCGACTCCATACCGCGCGGCGAGGTCGTGTCGGTCGAGCGCGAGACGTTCCCCGGCCTCATCGAGTCGGGGCGGCTCGTGCTCGGCTACGCCACCCGCACCTACTGGCTCGACGTCGGCACACCCGCCGCCTTCGTGCAGGGCTCGCGCGACCTGGTGCTCGGGCGGCTGTCCTCGCCCGCGCTGCCCGGCCCGCCTGGCCAATACCTGGCGCTCGACGGCGCGCGGGTCTCGCCCGACGCCAAGGTGCTCGGCGGCACGGCCGTCGGCGCCCGCGCGGTGGTGGAGGCGGGGGCCACGGTGATGGGCTCGGTGCTGAGCGACGACTGCGTCATCGAGGCGGGCGCATCCGTCATCGACTCCGTGGTCGGCCAGGGCGCGCGCGTCTGCGCCGGCACGGTGGTGCGCGACGCGGTCATCGGCGACGGCGCCATCGTGGGTCCCGGCAACGAACTGCAGCACGGCGTGCGCATCTGGCCCGGCGTCGAGCTGCCCGAGCGCGCGCTGCGCTACTCCAGCGACGTCTGAACGCAGTCCCTGGAGGCGGCAGACTGTACGCGTGAAAGAGCGCAGGTGGGTGCCGGACGGGCCGCTCGACGTCCAGCTCGCCCTTGAGCCCCATCGCAGGGGCGGCGGCGATCCCACCTGGCGCAGAGGCCGCGACGGCGCGGTGTGGCGTACGTCCAGGACGCCCGACGGGCCCTGCACGCTGCGGGTGAGCGTGCAGGGCGGCGCCGTGCTCGGGCAGGCGTGGGGCCCCGGAGCCGGATGGGCGCTGGAGACGCTGCCCGCGCTGCTCGGCGCCGACGACGACCTCTCGGGCTTCAGCGTCCGGCACGAGGTGCTGGCCGAGGCGGCCAGGAAGCATCCGGGGCTGCGCATCGGGCGTACCGGGCGGGTCATGGAGGCGCTGGTGCCCGCCGTGCTGGAGCAGAAGGTCGTCGGCAGGGAGGCGTGGCGGTCCTGGCGCTGGCTGCTCGCCCGCTACGGCGAGCCCGCGCCGGGCCCGGCCCCCGAGGGCATGCGGGTCGTGCCCGAGCCCGCCGTGTGGCGGCAGATCCCGAGCTGGCACTGGCACCGGGCGGGCGCCGAGGCCGTACGCGCGCGGACCATCGCCACCGCCGCCTGGCACGCCGGCAAGCTGGAGGCCGCGGCCACCTCGCAGGAGCTCGACCGGCTGCTGCGGGCGCTGCCCGGCGTCGGGGTGTGGACCTCGGCCGAGGTGCGGCAGCGGGCGTTCGGCGACCCCGACGCGGTCAGCGTGGGCGACTACCACCTGGCCAAGCTCGTCGGCTACGCGCTGACCGGGGAGAAGACCGACGACCAGGGGATGCTGCGGCTGCTTGAGCCGTACGCGGGGCATCGGCACCGGGCGACCGTGCTGGTCTGGCTCACCGGGCTGCGCCCGCCCGCGCGCGGTCCGCGCATGCCGGTGCGGGACTACCGGTCGTTCTGAGCCACCCCTGGGTGCGTACGGCGAACTCAGCCCGTCGTACTGTGCCCTTTATGAGTTCTGACTCCGCGCTCCGCCGCGCCCTCGCCCGCGCCAGGGACGGCAAGACGCTCGATGTGACCGAGGCGACCGTCCTGCTGCACGCCCGTGACGAGCATCTCGACACGCTCCTCGACCACGCCTCCCGGGTGCGCGACGCCGGGCTGCGCGCCGCCGGCCGCGAGGGGATCATCACCTACAGCAAGAAGGTGTTCATCCCGTTGACCCGGCTCTGCCGGGACCGTTGTGGCTACTGTACGTTCGCGACCGCGCCGCACAAGCTGCCGGCGGCGTTCCTGAGCCCTGACGAGGTGCTGGAGATCGCCCGGCAGGGGGCGGCGATGGGGTGCAAGGAGGCGCTGTTCACGCTGGGCGACCGCCCGGAGGACCGCTGGCGCCAGGCTCGGGAGTGGCTCGACGCGCACGGCTATGACGACACGCTGTCCTACGTGCGCGCCATGGCGATCAGGGTGCTCGAGGAGACCGGATTGCTGCCGCACCTCAACCCGGGGGTGCTGACCTGGCGTGACTTCCAGCGGCTCAAGCCGGTGGCGCCCTCGATGGGGATGATGCTGGAGACCACCTCGCGCCGCCTGTACGAGGAGAAGGGGCAGCCGCACTACGGCTCGCCCGACAAGGACCCGGCGGTGCGGCTGCGGGTGCTGGAGGACGCCGGGCGCACGAACGTGCCGTTCACCACGGGCATCCTCATCGGCATCGGCGAGACCGTGCAGGACCGCGCGGAGTCGATCTTCGCGATCAGGAAGGTGGCCAGGGAGTACGGCGGTGTCCAGGAGGTCATCGTGCAGAACTTCCGCGCCAAGCCCGACACCGCGATGCGCGGCCTGCCGGACGCCGACCTGCAGGAGCTGGCCGCCACGATCGCGGTGGCCCGGCTCGTGCTCGGCCCCCGTATCCGCATCCAGGCCCCGCCCAACCTGGTGGACTCCGAGTACGAGCTGATGATCAGGGCCGGCATCGACGACTGGGGCGGCGTGTCCCCGCTGACCCCCGACCACGTCAACCCGGAGCGGCCGTGGCCGCAGATCGACGAGCTGACGGCGCGTACCAGGGAGGCCGGGTTCACGCTCAAGGAGCGCCTGACCATCTACCCCGAGTATGTGCGGGCCGGCGAGCCCTGGCTCGACCCCCGCCTGATCGGCCACGTCAGCGCGCTGGCCGACCCCGAGACCGGCCTGGCCCGCGAGGACGCCGTGCCGGAGGGCCGCCCGTGGCAGGAGCCCGACGGCGGCTTCGCCGCCTCCGGCCGGGTGGACCTGCACGTCGAGGTGGACACCGTCGGCCGCACCAGCGACCGCCGCGACGACTTCGACCACGTCTACGGCGACTGGGACGCCCTGCGCGAGCGCCTCGGCACCGTCGCCGCCGCCACGCCGAGCGACGTGCGTCAGGCCCTGCGCAAGGCCGAGTCCGACCCGGCCGGGCTGACCGACGCCGAGGCCGTGGCGCTGCTCGGGGCCGAGGGCGGGGCGCTGGACGAGCTGGCCGCCATCGCCGACGCGCTGCGCCGCGAGGCGGTGGGCGACAACGTCACCTACGTCGTCAACCGCAACATCAACTTCACCAACGTCTGCTACACCGGCTGCCGCTTCTGCGCCTTCGCCCAGCGCAGGACCGACGCCGACGCCTACACGCTCAGCCTCGACCAGGTCGCCGACCGGGCCGAGGAGGCGTGGGCGGCCGGGGCCACCGAGGTGTGCATGCAGGGCGGCATCCACCCCGACCTGCCCGGCACCGCGTACTTCGACATCGCCAGGGCGGTCAAGGAGCGCACGCCGGACATGCACGTGCACGCGTTCTCCCCGATGGAGGTCATCAACGGCGCGAGCCGGACGAACATGTCCATCCGCGACTGGCTGGAGGCCGCCAAGGAGGCCGGCGTCGACTCGCTGCCCGGCACCGCGGCCGAGATCCTCGACGACGACGTGCGCTGGGTGCTCACCAAGGGCAAGCTGCCGGCCAAGGAGTGGATCGAGGTCATCACCACCGCGCACAAGGTGGGCATCCCCACCACCTCGACCATGATGTACGGGCACGTCGACAACCACCTGCACTGGGTGAAGCACATCAAGCTCATCCGGAGCATCCAGGAGGAGACCGGCGGGTTCTCGGAGTTCGTGCTGCTGCCGTTCGTGCACACCAGCGCGCCCATCTACCTGGCGGGCGTGGCGCGGCCCGGGCCCACCGCGCAGGAGAACCGCGCCGTGCACGCTCTCGCGAGGATCCTGCTGCACGGCGCCATCGACAACATCCAGTGCTCGTGGGTCAAGCTCCGCGACGACCTGTGCCGCCAGGTGCTGCAGGGCGGGGTCAACGACCTCGGCGGCACGCTGATGGAGGAGACGATCAGCCGGATGGCCGGGTCGGAGAACGGGTCGTACAAGACGATCAGCGAGCTGCGCGCGATGGTCGAGGTCACCGGGCGGCCGGTGCGGCAGCGCACCACCGACTACGGCGTGCCGAGCGAGGAGCGGCTGGCGGCCGCGGCGGCCAGCGACGGCGTCTGCACGAGCGTCAGAAGGGTCCTGCCGCTGGCCTAGCTGTAACATGTTCTACCAATGTCTCGCGGGCGCCCCCGACGGGGCGCAGCGCGAGGCGCGGAAAGGGCGTCGCGGGCGTCCGAGGGGACGTCCGGCGAGGCGCGGGAAGGGGCTCGCGGGAGAGGTTCATGGTGCGGTTAGGTCGGCACCGCGCCGCGCTGTCCCCCGAGCAGCGCCGCAGGAGAGCGTTCCGGCGCGGCATGCTGGCGGGGCTGACGGCCGTGGCGATGGTCGCGGCCGGCCTCGTCGTCGTCTTCGGCGGCGGCGGTCTGCTGTGCCGTACGCGAGAGCCTGTTCTCGTCGATGTCGCGGCCGCCGTGGACATCGCGCCCGCCGTCATGGAGGCGGCCGACCGGTTCAACGCGACCAAGACGGTCGCGGGCGGCCGGTGCGTGCTCGTCCAGGTGACCGAGCAGCCGCCGGCCACGGTCCTGCGCACGCTCATCGGCGACCGGGCGGGCGTGCTGCGCGAGCGGCCGGACGGCTGGATCGCCGACTCGTCGGCCTGGATCCGCCTCGCCCGCCGGCAGGGGGCGAGCGCGCTGCCCGCGCAGGAGAGCGTGGTGGCCACCTCGCCGCTGGTCTTCGCCACGCGGGCCTCGCTGGCCAGGCGCTTCTCCGTAGGCGGCACGCAGATGAACTGGCGGATGGTCTTCCCCTCGACCGTGCGCGGGCGGCTGACGCCCAACGACGACGAGCCCGACGTCGTACGCGTGCCCGACCCCTCGCTGGCCGGGGCGGGCATCGCGACCGTGGCCGCCGCCAGGGACGTCGTCGGCACCGGGCCCGACGCCGACAAGGCGCTGACCGCGTTCGTCCGGTGGGCGCAGGCCGGCTCGGCCCCCGACTACCGCAGCATGCTGGCCGCCGTGGACGACCACACGTTCTGGCGGCGGCCGGTCGTCATCGTGCCCGAGCAGAGCGTGTGGCAGCACAACCTGCGGCCGTCGGATGACCCGGTGGTGGCGCTGCACCCGCGCGAGGGCACGATCAACCTCGACTACCCGTACGTCGTGACCGCGGGCGACCCGGCCGTGGCCGAGGCGTCGAGCGCGTTCGCCGAGTGGCTGCGCGGCCCTGAGGCGCAGGAGATCGTGCGCAAGGCCGGGTTCAGGTCGGGCGACGGCCGGTCGGGGCCGATCTCGCCGGGCCCGCACATCCCTGCCGCGGCGCCGCTCACCAGAGAGTCGGTGACGCCCGAGGACATCGACGAGGCCCTGCGTGCCTGGAGCCGCCTCGCGCCCGCGACGAACATCCTCGTGCTGACCGACACCTCCAAGCACATGGCCGAGCGGCTGAACGGCCGCACCCGGCTGGACGTCGCGCTCGACGCGGCGAAGATCGGGCTGCGGCTCTTCCCCGACTCCACGCACATGGGGCTGTGGGAGTTCGCCGACGGGATCGGCGGCATCAAGGGCTACCGGCGGCTCGTCGGCCTGGGTGCGATCAACGAGCCCGAGGAGGGCCAGGTCGTCCGCAGAGGCAGGCTCGACGAGCTGACCGGCACGATCAAGGCGCATCCGCGCCGCGACAGCTCCCTGTACGACGCGGTGCTCAGCGGTTTCCGCAAGGTGACCAGCGACTACCGGGAGGAGATGAACAACTCGCTGCTGGTCATCACCGCGGGCCGGGACGACGGCACCGGCATCAAGCTGCCCGAGCTGCTCGACCGGCTCCAGCGCGAATGGGACCCCGACCGGCCGGTGCAGATCATCGTCATCGCCTTCGGCAAGGGCGTGGACCGCGACGGGCTGGCGAAGATCGTCGCGGCCACGAACGGCTCGCTGCACGAGGCGCAGGAGCCGGGCGAGATCATCGACGTGTTCCTCTCCGCGCTCGCCCGCCGCCTGTGCCACCCCACCTGCGAACCCGCGGTCAGCGAGTGAGGATGAAGTCGTCCGGGTCGCGCGGCGCGCGGTCGCGGGGCGGCGCGGCGGCATGGCCGACGGCCACGCAGCCCATCGGGTCCCACGAGGCGGGCAGGTCGAGCACCTCGCGCACCACAGGACGGCAGAACATCGTGGACGACACCCACGCCGAGCCCAGCCCCTCGACGGCGAGCTGGATGAGGAAGTTCTGCACCCCGGCGCCCGTCGCCACCACGAACATCTCCCGCTCGGAGGCGTTGCGCCGGTCGTCGCGGTAGGTGTGGGAGCCGTCCATGACCAGGCAGGGCACGACCAGGTAGGGCGCGTTGCGCAGCACGTCGCCGCGCTTGATCCGCTTGGCGATCGACTCCTCGGAGAAGCCGTCGCCGCGCAGGTCGGCGATCCACGCCTCGCGCATGGCGTCCAGCAGCTTCGTCCGGGTCTCCGGCGACTCCAGCAGCACGAACCGCCACGGCGTCGTGTGGTGCGGCGCGGGCGCCGCGATGCCCGCCGCGACCGCCCTGCGCACCGCCGCGGGATCGACGGGCTCGTCGGAGAACTCCCTGATCGTCCTGCGGGCGAACACGACGTCGCGCGAGCCGTAGCGGAACAGGTCCTCGTCGGCCGGGCGCACCAGCGGCTTCGCCCCGGGGCCGTCGTCGTCGGTCACCAGGTGGGCGAGCCCGCGCACGATCGCCACGGGGACGCCGTCGAGCTTGCCCTTGACCAGCTCGGCGGCGCTCGCGATCTCGTCGGCCAGCGCCGTGACCGTGGCGCTCAACTGGTTGCCGTACGCGTCGGAGCGGCCGCGGTAGTCGTCGAGCGGGCGCAGCCCGGCCACCCCGATCGCCACGTCGGTCAGCCCGTTGCGCCACGGTCGCCCGAACGTGTCGGAGACGATCACCCCGACCCGGCGGCCGAGCCCCGCCCTGATGCGCCTGGCCGAGGCGTCGGGGTCTTCGGGCAGCAGCAGCACCGTCCCGGGTTCGGTGTTGGAGGCGTCGACCCCGGCCGCGGCCATCACGAAGCCGTGGCGGGTCTGCGTGATCACGGTGTCGCCGCGCCGCGCGACCACGCGCGCGGTCTCCTCGGCGATCGCCTGGGTGCGGTCGGGCGCGTGCCGTACCCGGCCCTCCGCCTTGCTCACGATCTTCGACGTGACCACGACGATGTCACCGTCGCGTACGCCGGCGCCGGCGAGCAGCGCCGCCACGTCGTCGCCGGGACGCACCTCGCCGAGGCCGGTCACGGCGATCACTTCGACGTGCTGGGGAGTCGTGGTCATCGGGCGGCCTCCTGGGTCGGGTGCCGGGCGGTCTTCTGGCGGGCCGTCGCAGGGCGGGACGTCATCGGGCCAGCTCCTTGGCGAGGTCGAGGGCGGAACGCGCGATGTCGGCGGCGGCGCCGGCGTCGTGCATGAGGATCGGCCTGGCGACGACCTTGACGCCGTCGAGCGCGACCCCGGCGTCCTCCTCGGCGACCAGCCAGCCGTCGATCAGCTCGGAGCCGTACAGCTCCAGCACGGCCTGCGCGGTCGTCTCGACGCCGATGGCGGTCAGGCACGCATCGGCCATGCCGCGCACCGGCGCGCCGCCGATGATCGGCGAGACGCCGACGACGGTCTTGGGCAGCAGCGCCTCGCGGATGCCGGGGATCTGGAGGATCGTGCCGATGCTCACCACCGGGTTGGACGGCGGCAGCACCACCACGTCGGCCTCCTCGATGGCCTCGAGCACGCCCGGCGCGGGCTTGGCGGTGTCGACCCCGACCAGCGCGAACGACTTGGCGGGCACCGAGGCGCGCAGGCGTACCCACCACTCCTGGAAGTGGATCGCGCGCCTGCCGCGCTCGTCCTCGATCACGACATGCGTCTCGCAGCGGTCGTCGGTCATCGGCAGCAGCCGCACGCCGGGTTGCCAGCGGGCGCAGAGCGCCTCGGTGATCTGCGAGAGCGGGTAGCCGGCCTCCAGCATCTGCGAGCGCACGATGTGGGTGGCGAAGTCGCGGTCGCCGAGGCCGAACCACTGCGGCTCGACGCCGTACGCGGCCAGCTCCTCCTTGACGACGTGGGTCTCCTTGGCCCGGCCCCAGCCCTGCTCTTCGTCGATGCCGCCGCCCAGCGTGTACATGACGGTGTCGAGATCGGGGCAGACCCGCAGGCCGAACAGGGTGATGTCGTCACCCGTGTTACCGATGACGGTGATCGAGGCGTCGGGCGCGGCGGCGCGCAGGCCGCGCAGGAACCGGGCGCCGCCGATGCCGCCGGCGAGGGACACGATGTGCATGCGCACCAGTCTTCCATCGGCCGCTGACGAGGCTGCTCCGGGACCGGATTTGCGGGCGCGGTTAACCGTATATATCGAGGTATTGGCCGATTTGATAGAGAAGTGCTTTCTGTGACTCCCGGCATACGAGTCAGTGATGTGGCAAACTCCCTTCGGACCAATGGGTCCGTTGGGGGTACTTGTGAGCAAACTTGATGTAGCCCGGCTGAGGGAGCCGGCCGCCTGGATCATGCTCGTAGGCGGATTGATCAGGGTGTTGCTGGCGATCGGCCACATCCTGGTCGGCACCTCGGCGCTGTCGTCGTTCGCCGACCGCGCCGCCGCCTTCCAGTCGAGCCTGACCAACCCGGTGGTGACGGCGCTGCTGCTCGGGTCCGTGCTCCTGGTGACCAAGATCGGCGGCGAGCCGTCGCCCAAGGCCAAGCCCATCACGTACGGCGCGGTGGCCGGTCTGGGCCTCGCGGCGCTGTTCGGTCTGGTGGCGTTCGTCGGCGGGCTGTTCGCCGACGCCAGCGGGCGCGAGGCCATCGAGTTCCTGCTCAGCGGTCTTACGAGCCTCGCTCTGACCGTCATCGCGCTGGTCTACCTCCTGCCGCAGGTGCTTCCCCAGCGTCCGGCCGCGCAGGTCTACCACGGCCAGTTCGGCGGCCCGCAGCCCGGGTTCTTCGACCAGCAGCCGTACGGCCAGCCCGGCCAGGCTCAGGGTCCTGCGGGTCCCGGCCAGGCAGGCTTCCCCCAGCAGCCCGGCTTCGGCGGCCCCCAGGACCCCGGCTACGGCCAGCAGCCGATGAGCGGCCAGCAGCCCGGTCACGGCGGGCCGCAGGACCAGGGGCAGGCCGCCGCGTACGATCAGCAGCCCCCGTCGGGCCAGCAGCCCGGCTACGGCCAGCAGCCGATGAGCGGCCAGCAGACGGACCAACCCGCACAGCCCGGCCAGCCCTCCCAGCCGGGCCAGCCCGCCCAGCCGGTCCCCGGCCCCCAGTCCGGCTATGGCCAGCAGTCTCCTTCCACCCCCGGCTACGGCCAGCAGGCTCCTTCCACCCCCGGCTACGGCCAGCAGCCTCCTTCCACCCCGGGCTACAGCCCGCAGCCTCCTTCCACCCCGGGCTACAGCCCGCAGCCCCCGAGCTCCGCCGGGCAGCCTGAGCAGCAGGCGGCCCCGCAGATCAGAGGCGCCCTGCCCGCCGCGCCGTCGGACCAGCAGCAGCCTGAGCCCTTCGCCTCCCAGGGCTTCGAGCAGCAGTCCTACGCTCCGGCGGACACGGCACCGGCGAACCCGCCGGCCGGTGAGTACACCCCCGCCCCGTACGTCCCGGCCGACAGCCAGCCGAACGTCTACAACCAGCCGGGCCAGAGCCCGTATGCTCCGCAGCCCGAGCAGCCGAGCCCGTACGCGCCCGCCGCGAACGACCAGGCCTACGCCCCGGCCGACACCGCGCCCGGCGGCTCGTACCAGGAGCAGCAGCCGTTCGGCCAGCAGCAGTACCAGGGACAGAACGCCTTCGACCAGGCCCAGCAGGCGCAGCAGGCTGGTCAGCCGTTCACCGGCTACTCGGGCGCCGAGTTCGTCCAGCCCGCCTACCAGGAGCCCGTGGACCCGCGCTCCCAGCAGCTCATGGACGCCTACCAGCAGGCGGAGACCTACCAGTCGAACGCCGGCAACCAGCCCGTCCCCGACTTCGGCGGCCAGCAGGCCCGCCCGTACGACGACCCCTTCGGCCACCCCCAGCAGCCGCAGCACGGGTACGAGCCGCAGCAGGGCCAGTACCACGCCACCCACCAGGCCCCGCAGCAGCCCGCCCCCGGCCCCCAGCAGTGGGGGAGCGCGCCCGCGGACTCGACGATGCGCCTCGACGGGTTCCAGCAGGCCGGCGGCTTCGGCGCCCAGCGCATGCCGGGGGACGACCCGATCGACCCGACCGCCATATACACCCCCAACGAGCCACGCAGGTAACGGACCGGCAATGAACGACTAGAGAGAAGGTGGGCCGCAGGCGGGCGTCTATCCCGCCCTGGTACGGTTCCGACCGCTGAGAGTGTTGCACGAGCCAGGACGACGCCATGCACAGGCTGTCAGGCCGGGCTCGAACATGACATGCCGAGCACACCGGGGCGAGATCTGGTCTTTCCCCGGATACCTGCATGCCGCTTGACGCCGCGTAGCGCACACGCGTGTAATTACAACCATGTTGTTACGCCTTCCCGTGGGTGGGTAATAAGGAAGGCGTCCATGGGGGGCTCCATTGCGGGCGGGCGGCAGGGAGGTGTGCAGTGACCGATCCGGTCATCGCACAGGAACAGCTTGACGCTGAAGAACTCGGCTGGCAGGAGCGCGCCTTGTGCGCGCAGACGGATCCGGAGGCGTTCTTCCCGGAGAAGGGCGGCTCCACCAGAGAGGCCAAGAAGGTCTGCCGATCGTGCGAGGTCCGTGCCGAGTGCCTGGAGTACGCACTCGAGCATGATGAGCGCTTCGGCATCTGGGGCGGGCTGTCCGAGCGGGAGCGCCGCCGGATCAAGCGCCAGGCCGTGTGACAGGCCGTAGCAGAGAGACACAAGGGGGGAGAGGGTCACGCGGAGAGCCGTGTGACCCTTTTCGCATCTCTTGAACCGCTTGTCACTGTATGGTGGGCGCGCCTGATCATCCCCCCAGGAGCTCACCGATGTCACGTCCCTACGTCACCGTGATCGTCGTCGCACACGACGGCGCGCGCTGGCTGGGGGAGACACTGCGTGCGCTGATCAACCAGAGCCGCAGGCCGGACCGCGTGGTCGGCGTCGACAACGGCAGCAGGGACGGCTCGGCCGACCTGCTCGCCCAGGCGCTCGGCCCCGGCAACGTGCTCTCCCTGCCGCGTTCGACGAGTTTCGGCGAGTCGGTCGCCGAGGTGCTGGAGAAGCTGCCGCCCGCAGGGCGCGAGGAGTGGATCTGGCTGCTCCACGACGACTGCGCACCCGACAGGCGCGCGCTGGAGGAGCTGCTCACCGCCGCCGCGCAGGATCCGAAGGCCGCCGTGCTCGGCCCCAAGCTGCGCGACTGGCTGCACCGCCGCCGGCTGCTGGAGCTCGGCGTCACCGTGGGCCGCACCGGGCGCAGGGACACCGGTCTCGAACCGCTGGAGTTCGACCAGGGACAGCACGACGGCACGCGCGAGACGCTGTCGGTCTCCACGGCGGGCATGCTCATCAAGCGCGAGGTCTGGGAGCGCGTGGGCGGGCTCGACCCGTTCCTGCCGATCTTCCGCGACGACCTCGACCTGTGCTGGCGGGTCCGCAACGCCGGGCACAAGGTGCTCGTCGTCACCTCCGCAGTGGCCTGGCACGCCGAGGCGGCGGCCCGCAGGCGGCGGCGCATCACGGTCAGCGGCGACCACCCGCGCCGCCTCGACCGGCGCAACGCGATCTTCGTGGTGATGGCGAACCTGCCGTTCCGCGCGATGCTCTGGGCGCTGCTGCGGAACGTGCTCGGCTCGGCCGTGCGCACGCTGCTGTTCATCGTCAGCAAGCAGCCCGCGAACGCCCTCGACGAGGTGCTCGCGCTCGGATCGGTGCTGGGCCATCCCGGACGCCTGCTGCGGGCGCGGCGGGCACGCCGCCAGGGCCGCAGGAAGGGGTACCGGCGCATCAAGTGGTTCCTGACGCCGCCGGGCGCCGCCTACCGCCGGCTCGTCGACATGGTGCAGAGCTTCCTCGCCGGGCAGGCCCCCGTCGACGCGGCAGGACGCCACCACATCGCCACCGACCCCGACGCCGAGCAGGAGCTCGCGCCGCCGCCCGACACCGGCGCCTTCCAGCGCTTCATCGGCCGTCCCGGCGTCATCCTCATGATCGGACTCACCCTGGTCACGCTGGCGGCCGAGCGCTCCCTGCTCGGCGGCGAACGGCTCGGCGGCGGCGCGCTGGTCCCCGTCATCGGCGGTGCCCGCGACCTGTGGGACTTCTACACCGAGGGGTTCCACGACATCGGGCTCGGCTCGACCGACCCCGCGCCGCCGTACGTGGCCGTGATCGCCGCCCTGTCCACGCTGTTCTTCGGCAAGACCTGGCTGGCGGTGTCGGTGCTGCTGCTCGGCTCGGTGCCACTGGCCGGGGCGACCGCGTACCTGGCCACCCGCCATGTCATCCCCGGTGTGCCCGCTCGGGCGTGGGCGGCGGCCACGTACGCGCTGCTGCCCGTCGCCACCGGCGCGATAGCGGCGGGACGGCTGGGCACGGCCGTGGTGTTCGTGCTCGTCCCCCTGTACGCGTGGCTGCTCGGCGTCGTCCTGCTCGCCGCCGACCGGCGCAGGGCGCGGCGGGCCGCATGGGCGCTCGGGTTATGGCTGGCGGTCGGCACCGCGTTCGTCCCCCTGGTGTACCCGCTGTTCGCGGTGCTCGGCGTGCTCGGCGCGGTGGCCTTCGGGGGTGCCGTACGGACGCGCGGCCCGCGCAAGGGAGGCGGCGCGGGAGTCTCGATGATCATCGCTCTCGCCGTACCGCCCGCCCTGCTGCTGCCCTGGCTGGCGAGCCTGGTGACCGACCCCGGCAGGCTGCTGCTGGAGGCCGGGCTGCACGATCCCGCGCTGGTCGATCAGACGCTCGCCCCCGAGTCGCTGCTGGCGCTCAGCCCAGGAGGCCCCGGGCTGCCGCCGTTCTGGGTGACGGCCGGGCTCGTCGTCACCGCGCTGGCCGCGCTGCTCATGCGCCGCCAGCGGATGATCGTCGCCATCGGCTGGGGCGTCGCCCTGTACGGGGTGCTCGCCGCCATCCTGGTCAGCCGGATCACCGTCGAGGGGGCGCGGGTGTGGCCCGGGGTGCCGCTGGCGTTCGCGGGGACCGGTCTCGTCGTGCTCGTCGGGCTGACCGCGCACCGGCTGCCCGAGCTGCGCGCCTCGGGCGGGCTGCGGCGGCTCGGCGCGGTCGCGATCGCGGCCGTGGCGTTCAGCACGCCGCTGCTCGCCGCCGGGTTCTGGGTCGCCACCGGCGTACGCGGGCCGCTCGTCGGCGACGCCCCCGACGTCATGCCCGCCCTGGCGGCCGCCCGTACCGCGAACGGCGAGCGCACCGTCGTGCTCAAGGGCTCGTCGTTCACCGTGCTGCACGGGCGCGGGCCGCTGCTCGGCGAGTCCGAGCTGCCCACCGCCTCGCAGGAGCGCGCCCGCCTGGCGAACGCCGTACGCGGACTGGTCGGCGGCCGGGGCGGCGATGCGGCCACGCTCGGCCAGCTCGGCGTCGGCATGGTCGCCGTCGCGCCGCCCGTACCCGCCGAACTCGCCGCGACGCTCGACTCGCAGCCGTCACTCGAGCGCATGAGCCTGTCGAAGGACGGCGGCGGTCTATGGCGGCTGGCCGAGCCGGTGACCCGGGTGCCCGTCCAGCCCGTCGGCGTCTGGCACACCATGTGGCTGTACGCGCAGGGCGCGATGGTGCTGGTCGTGGCCCTCCTCGCGGCCCCCGGCCGGCGGCAGGAGGAAAGCGCCGAGCCCGGCGCCGTGGCCTTGGCGGGGGCGTGATGAAGGCGTTCATCGAGAACCGGTTCGGCCTGCTCACGCTCGTCGTGGTCGCTCTGGCCGCCATGTACGGCATCGCGTACGTCACCAGGCCCGCCCCGCTGCCGCCCCCGCCCACAGGACCCACGAAGGTCGCCGTCGAGTCCGTCACCACCGTGTGCCCCGGCGACAAGGGCCGCCGCGTGGACGTCTACCTGCCCGGCTCGCTCAGCAGCGAGACCATGGAGAAGGACGCCCCGTACGTCACCAAAGGCCCCGGCGGGCTGGAGGCCGGCTACGTCACCCGCGCCACCAGCGGATCGGCCCGCGGCCTGGCCGGCGTCCGCTGCACCGAGCCCGCCCCCGCCACCTGGCTGCTCGGCCCCGGCCCCGCCGACGCCGACGTGCGCCTGCACCTCATCAACGCCGACAAGGCGCCTGCCATGGTGGACGTGCAGGTGTTCGCCGCCGAAGGGCTCGTCTCCGGAGACGCCGGGATCGGCCTGGAGATCGCCCCCGGCAAGCACCGCGAGATCGACCTCAAGACGCTCGCACCGTCGGCCGACGTGATGGCGGTCAGCGTCACCACCTCCTTCGGACGGGTGGCCGTCGCCGCCAGGACCGTCCTGGAGAGCGGCGGCGTGGACTGGCTGCCCGCGGCCGGCGCCCCCGCCACCCGCGTCGTCGTCCCCGGCATCCCCAAGGGCGGCGGCCTGCGCAGGCTCCTCGTCGCCGCACCCGGCGAGACCGACGCCACCGTGCAGATCAAGGCCGTCAGCGAGGACGCCGAGTACGCGATGAAAGGCCGCGAGACCCTCGACGTGCCCGCCGGCACCGTCACCGCGCTCGACATCACCACCGGCGTCGCCGGCTCGTCCGCCGCGCTCGTCCTCACCTCGCCGGTCCCCATCGTCGCCGGAGCCGTCTCCATCGGCACCGGCTCCAAGCCCGACGTCGCCTACACGGCCGGCACCCCCTCGCTCGCCCTCGGCAGCGCCGTCGCCCGCAACACCACCGGCGCCCGCCTGCTCCTCACCGCGCTCGGCGGGCCCGGCAAGGTGCGCGTCCAGGTCGTGCCCGACAAGGGGGCGGCGGGGGAGCCGTACGAGGTGGCGGTGCCCGCCGGGCGTACGCGGGACGTGCGCCTCAAGGCCAAGGGCGACTTCGCGGTGGTGGTCACACCCGTGTCAGGCGAGGTCTACGGTGCCCGCCTGCTGGAGGAACGCCGCAGGGACGGCGTCATGCTGACCACCCAACCCCTCGCCCCCGCCCGCACGTGGACCCTCCTCCCGCCGTTGCAGGACACCCCGCGCGTGGTCCTTCCGTAGCGGGCGACACGCGTATCGGCCCGGCGGAACGCAGGTCACCTGAAGAGGCGGACGGGCCGCCTCGGTGCGAGCAGGACACGTGCAGCTTCGGGTGGCAGGGGACGACGCCGCAGGCCCAGTAGCCGACCGCGGTGTAGTCGCCGCGAGGGTTGCGCGTGCTGTAGGTGGGCGGGGTGGTCAGGGGGTCGGCGTCGCCGGGCCACACGCCCCAGCCGTCGCCCCACCACGCGACCCGCCACAGCTTCTCCTCGGGGTCGAACAGCGGGCCCGCCGGGAAGTCCTCCGTCTCGGCCCTGTGCCACCGGCGGCGAGAGCTGGGCTTGTAGTAGAAGCGATGTTCGCCGCGCCTGACTCGCCTGCGCAAGTGACGGAACATGCACCCAGCATCGCACACCGTGACGAACCGCGACACCCGGTTACGCGAAGACCGTCTGCGGGGGTCAGCGGCGGTCGTCGTAGCCCGGGTCCACGGTCTCGGGGGCGAGGCCGAGGAGCGAGGCGACCTGTTCGACCACGGTGTCGTGGACCATCGCGCCCAGCGTGTCGCGGTCGCGCGCCCTGGCCTCCAGGGGCCGCCGGTAGACCACGATGGACGCCGGCGAGTGGCCGGTGGCCGCGTCGGCCCGGCCGAAGGGTACGGGGTCGGAGTCGAGCCCTGGGCCGTCGCCGAGCTCGCTCAGCGGGGGCACCTCCTCCACCGCGAACTCCACCGCCGACAGCTGCCGCTCCCACCGGGGCCGCAGCCGGTCGACGGCGTCGAGCACGAGGTCGTCGAAGCGCTCGCTGCGGGATTTGGCCATGGGAATGTGGGAGGGGGCGAGCGGGCCGCGGAGCCCGCGACCGTGGCGATCGCGCCGTCTGGGACCGCGCTTGTGAGTCACGTGTGTCAGTGTACGGGGACGTCACGCGGATGCCCGGACAGCGGTCACCGGGTGTCCGAAAGGCGGGGTGTGAAGTGGCAGAAATGTGATCTTCCACGAAGATCGGAACGGTAGGATTGAGCCGGTGACCTCGCGGGGAAAGGCGGGAATGGAAGCGCGGTCAAAGGGACGGAGGTCTCGGGGCATGTGGGTGGAAACGCTGCGACAGGTGTCCGAATTGTGGCGACACGCTCGTTAAGAGCGCTCAGGTAGTGGCGCCGCGCACTCTTACCGGATACGGTCCCTCCGTGAGCCCCGTCCGCCGCTGTTCCCGCACCGCTTGCAGTCAGCCTGCCGTCTTCACGCTCACGTACGTATACGCCGACTCGACCGCTGTCCTCGGCCCCCTGGCGACGTACGCGGAGCCACACTGTTATGACCTGTGCGCCGAACACGCCGAGCGACTGACCGCCCCCCGCGGCTGGGAGGTGGTGCGGTTGCCCACCGACGGCGCCTCGCCCAGCTCCGACGATCTCGAAGCGCTGGCCAACGCGGTCAGGGAGGCCGCGCGCCCGACGTCGTCCGGCAGCGGTGAGCCGGTCGGCCAGGGCGTCGAGGTCGGCCGCCGCGGGCACCTGCGCGTTCTGAGATCGGCCCAGCAGCACCGTGACCGGTAGGCTCCTTCTGTAAGGCGGAAACCGACCTAGGGCGGAGCTGGAGAGTGGGCGACCTCGCCAAGATCTTCAAAGCGTACGACGTTCGCGGGGTGGTGCCCGACGAGCTTGACGAGCCGACCGCCGAGGCCGTGGGGGCGGCTTTCGTCGAGGTCACCGAAGCCGAGTCGATCGTGGTCGCGCACGACATGCGCGAGTCGTCGCCCGCGCTGGCCGAGGCGTTCATCCGCGGCGCCCGCGCGCGCCGGGCCGACGTCGTGCACGCCGGCCTGGGCTCCACCGACCTGCTCTACTACGCCAGCGGCAGCCTCGGCCTGCCCGGCGTGATGTTCACCGCCAGCCACAACCCGGCCCGCTACAACGGCATGAAGATGTGCCGTTCCGGCGCGGTGCCGATCGGCGGCGACACCGGCCTGACCCGCATCCGCGACAGGGCGGCCGAGCTGCTGCGCGAGCAGACCCCGGTCGGGGCGCCGGCCGGTTCCGTGATCGAGAAGGACCTGCTCTCCGGCTACGCCCACCACCTGCGCACGCTCGTCGACCTGAGCGGCATCCGGCCGCTGAAGGTGGTCGTCGACGCGGGCAACGGCATGGGCGGCCACACGGTGCCCGCGGTCTTCGACGGGCTGCCGATCGACCTGGTACCGCTCTACTTCGAGCTCGACGGCACCTTCCCCAACCACGAGGCCAACCCGCTCGAGCCGCAGAACCTCGTCGATCTGCAGCGCGCCGTGGTCGAGACCGGCGCCGACATCGGGCTCGCCTTCGACGGCGACGCCGACCGGTGCTGGGTGATCGACGAGCGCGGCGAGTCGGTCTCGCCGTCGGCGATCACGGCGCTGGTGGCCGTACGCGAGCTGGCCAAGCACCCCGGCGCGACGGTCATCCACAACCTGATCACATCGAAGGGCGTGCCGGAGATCGTCGGTGAGCACGGCGGCGTGCCGGTGCGCACCCGGGTCGGCCACTCCTTCATCAAGGCGGAGATGGCCCGCACCGGGGCCGTGTTCGGCGGCGAGCACTCCGCCCACTACTACTTCAGGGACTTCTGGTTCGCCGACTCCGGCATGCTGGCGGCCATGCACGTGCTGGCGGCGCTCGGCGAGCAGGAGCGTGCGCTGTCCGAAGTGGCCGGCGCCTACTCCCGCTACCACGCGTCGGGCGAGGTCAACAGCACGGTGTCCGACCAGGCGGAGGCGCTGCGGCGGGTGCGCGCGGCGTTCGCGGGCCGGGGCGAGTTCGACGAGATCGACGGGCTGACCGTCACCGGATCCGGCTGGTGGTTCAATCTGCGTCCCTCCAACACCGAGCCGCTGCTCAGGCTGAACGCCGAGGCGGCCGACGAGAGCACAATGACGGCGATCAGGGACGAGGTCCTCGCCATCGTGGGAAAGGTGTCAGAGTGAAGATCGACGACTGGCTGCTGGAGATCCTGGCCTGCCCGGCGTGCAAGGCTCCGCTGCGGGCCGAGCAGGAGGCCGATGAGCTGGCCTGCACCGGCTGCGGCCTGATCTACCCGGTCCGAGACGACATTCCGGTCCTGCTCGTCGACGAGGCCAGGAAGCCGTGACCTGGGAGCCGGAGCGGCTCGACGACCAGGGACACCTCACCGAGGCCGACCCGGGCGGCATGCTTCCGGCGGTGGCCGCGTCAGCGGCCCACATACGCACCGGCCACCGCAGTGCGGTCGAGGCCGGCGTGGAGCGGCTGGCCGCCGACGGGCGCCCGCGGGCCATCGTGGTGGTGGGCATGGGCGTCGCCGGTCTCGCCGGCGACATCCTGGCGGCCGTCCTGGGCAACGGCGCCCCGCTGCCCATCGTGACCGTGCGCTCCTACCAGCTCCCCGGCTGGGTGGGGGCCACTGACCTGGTCATCGCCGTCTCCGGCTCGGGCGACACCGAGGAGACGCTGGCCCTGGCCGCGCAGGCGGTGCGCCGGGGCTGCTCGCTGCTCGCCGTCGGCCCGGCGGGCTCCCCGCTGGAGGCGGTGGCCGTGCAGGCGTCGGCCGTCTACGTGCCGGTGCCGGTCACCGGTCCCGCGCGGGCCAACCTGTGGCTGCTGAGCGTCCCGCCGATCGTGGCGGCCGCCGCCCTGCGGCTGGTGCAGGCGGACGCCGACCTGTTCGAGCGGGTGGCGCGGCTGCTCGAGGACATCGCGCACCGGTGCCGGCCGTCGAGCGAGTCGTTCATCAACCCGGGCAAGTCGCTGGCGCTCGACCTGGCCGAGACCGTGCCGATGATCTGGGGGACGTCGCAGGTGTCGGCGGTGGCGGCGTACCGGCTGGCCTGCCAGCTCGCGGCGAGCGCCAAATACCCCGCGCTGCACGGCACGCTGCCGGAGGCCGGTCACCATCAGGTGGCGGCGTTCGACGGGCCGCTGGCCGAGCGCGACATCTTCGCCGACACCTC
Source organism: Nonomuraea sp. NPDC052634 (assembly GCF_040678535.1). Lineage (NCBI taxonomy): Bacteria > Bacillati > Actinomycetota > Actinomycetes > Streptosporangiales > Streptosporangiaceae > Nonomuraea > Nonomuraea sp. NPDC052634. Next base: position 221,366 of record NZ_JBFATY010000003.1, read on the forward strand.
CGGCCGTTCGCTCAGGCTCGTCGTCCTGCGCGACACCGAGGAGCACCCGCAGGTGACCCGGCGGCGCGAGGCGGCGCTGCGGCTGGCGGGCGAGCGCGACGTGCCGGTGACCGAGCTGGCCGCTGAGGGCGTTCATCCGCTGGAGCGCATCGCGAGCCTGATGGCGCTCGGTGACTACGCGAGCACCTATCTGGCCTTGGGATACGGCGTCGACCCGGCCGCCGAGTCGGCGATTGCTGAGGTCACTGCGACAATTTCCCCATAGGATCCTCTTTCAAGACTTTTGACGTGATCTTATGAGTGGAGAAGATCGGTGAGCGCGAGCGGCGGAACGAAAGCAATCATTGCGGCATTGTCCGCGAACTTGGCGATCGCCGTGTCCAAGTTCGTGGCCGCGTTCTTCACCGGTTCCTCATCGATGCTCGCCGAGGGCATCCACTCGGTCGCCGACTCCGGCAACCAGGTCCTGCTGCTGATCGGCGGCAAGCGGGCGGCCAGGGCGAGCACCCGCCAGCATCCCTTCGGATACGGCCGCGAGCGTTACTTCTACGCGTTCGTGGTGGCCGTCGTGCTGTTCACGATCGGTGCGGCGTTCTCGCTTTACGAGGGCGTTCACAAGATCGCCGATCCGCACGAGGTGGAGTCGCCGATCTGGGCGTTCGCGGTGCTGATCTTCGCGATCATCGCCGAAGGGCTCTCCTTCCGTACGGCGGTCAAGGAATCGAACCCGCTGCGCGGCGATCAGTCGTGGTTCGCCTTCATCCGGCGTTCCAAGTCGCCTGAGCTGCCCGTCATCCTGCTGGAGGACCTGGGCGCGCTGCTCGGCCTGATCTTCGCGCTGTTCGGCGTGACGATGGCCGTGCTGACCGGCAACGGCGTCTGGGACGGCATCGGCACCCTCATGATCGGCGTGCTGCTCGCCGTCATCGCGATCGTGCTGGCCATCGAGACCAAGTCGCTGCTCGTCGGCGAGGGCGCGTCCCCCGAGATGGAGGAGCAGATCAGGGCCGCGCTGGAGAGCGCGCCCGAGGTGGACAGGATCATCCACATGCGCACCCTGCACCTCGGCCCCGAGGAGCTGCTGGTGGCCGCGAAGATCGCGGTCGAGCACAACGACACGGCGGCCGAAGTGGCGCACGGCATCGACGAGGCAGAGCGGCGCATCCGCGAGGCGGTGCCGATCGCCCGGGTCATCTACCTGGAGCCCGACCTCGACCGCAGCCGCAGCACCAGCGCCTCGGCAGGCTGACCCACGGCTCCGGTTCGGCGGGGTGATCCCCGGATACCCAGAACAGCGGCGGTGCCGCCCCTCCATCGGGGCGGCACCGTCAGGTGTGCCGGTCAGTCTCCCTGACGGGGCTGGGCGGGGCGGAGCAGACGCAGGGCCTTCTCCTTCTCGAAGTCGAGGGCCCGGCGCGGCGCCTGGATGCGCCCGATGCGCACCCCGAGGTCGCGTACGGCCGCCGCCACCGCCGGCTCGCTCAGCACCCGCAGCGCGAACGCCAGCTCGGCCGGCGAGACGTCGAACCGCTTCTCCAGCTCCACCCCCTGGGCCACGGCGGCCAGCTCGTCAGGGCCGAACCGCCGGTGGGCCCCCTGCTCCCTGACCGGCGGCAGCAGGCCGAGGGCTTCCCGGTATCGGAGCATTCGCGGCGACATGCCGAGCCGCTTGGCCGCTTCCGTGATGCGCATTCTTACATTCTTACGTCAGATTCGCCGTCCGTGAGGTGCGCCGGTGCGGTGGCGCCGCCTAAACTCGTCGCGACAACCATCCGTGACGCGAGGGGACATCCGATGGACTTCAAGGTCGCCGACCTTTCACTTGCCGAGTTCGGCCGGAAGGAGATCCGGCTCGCCGAGCACGAGATGCCCGGCCTGATGGCGGTACGCAAGGAGTACGCGGCCTCCCAGCCCCTTCGCGGCGCGAGGATCATGGGCTCGCTGCACATGACGGTCCAGACCGCCGTCCTCATCGAGACTTTGGTGGCCCTCGGCGCCGAGGTGCGCTGGGTGAGCTGCAACATCTTCTCCACGCAGGACCACGCCGCCGCCGCGGTGGTCGTGGGCCCCGACGGCACCCCCGACGACCCGAAGGGCGTGCCGGTGTTCGCGTGGAAGGGCGAGACGCTGCAGGAGTACTGGTGGTGCACCGAGCAGGCGCTCACCTGGCCCGACGGCGGCGCCCCCAACATGATCCTCGACGACGGCGGCGACGCCACGCTGCTGGTCCACAAGGGCGCCGAGTACGAGAAGGCCGGCGCCGTGCCCCCGGCGACCGCTGACGACCCGGAGGAGTGGCACGTCATCATCGACCTGCTCACCCGCACGGTCGGTCCCGAGAAGAAGTGGACGAAGATCGCCGAGAGCATCAAGGGCGTCACCGAGGAGACCACGACCGGCGTGCACCGCCTCTACGAGATGCACAAGAACGGCCAGCTCCTCTTCCCGGCCATCAACGTCAACGACTCGGTCACCAAGTCGAAGTTCGACAACAAGTACGGCTGCCGCCACTCCGTCATCGACGGCCTCAACCGCGCCACCGACGTGCTCATCGGCGGCAAGGTGGCCGTGGTCTGCGGCTACGGCGACGTCGGCAAGGGCTGCGCCGACGCGCTGCGCGGCCAGGGCGCCCGCGTCATCGTCACCGAGATCGACCCGATCTGCGCGCTTCAGGCCGCCATGGACGGCTTCCAGGTCACCACGCTGGACGAGGTCGTCGGCATCGCCGACATCTTCGTCACCGCGACCGGCAACTTCAACATCATCACCGCCGAGCACATGTCGCGGATGAAGCACCAGGCGATCGTGTCCAACATCGGCCACTTCGACAACGAGATCGACATGGCCGGCCTGGCCAAGTGGCCCGGCGTCGAGAAGCGCAACATCAAGCCGCAGGTCGACGAGTGGGTCTTCCCCGACGGCCACTCGATCATCGTGCTCGCCGAGGGCCGGCTGATGAACCTGGGCTGCGCCACCGGCCACCCCAGCTTCGTGATGTCCAACTCGTTCACCAACCAGGTGATCGCGCAGATCGAGCTGTTCACCAAGACCGAGGACTACCCGATCGGCGTCTACACGCTGCCCAAGCACCTCGACGAGAAGGTGGCCAGGCTGCACCTCGACGCGCTCGGCGTCAAGCTCACCACGCTGACCAAGGAGCAGGCCGCCTACATCGGCGTCCACGTTGAGGGCCCGTACAAGCCGGACCACTACCGCTACTGAGCACCGTCTCTCGCTGAGCTCCGGGAGGTCTCCGCGCCTCCCGGAGCTCACCCATACGCTCCCCGGGCCCGTCCCGGGCTCTTCTTTCTGTACCTGTACGGCGGGGCGAAGCCGTCCCGCACGCGCCGACGTCAAGGCTGGCCATGGATCTCAGTGAAAGCGGCGAGCGGCAGATCTCCTGGGCCGCTCGGTCGATGCCGGTGCTGACCGCGATCGGCGAGCGGTTCGCGCTCGAACGGCCGCTCGACGGGCTGAAGATCGCGGCCTGCCTGCACGTCACCGCCGAGACGGCCGTGCTCCTCGGCGCGCTCAAGGCGGGCGGCGCGGAGATCTCGCTGGCCGCGTCCAACCCGCTGTCCACGCAGGACGACGTGGCCGAGGCGCTGCGCTCGTACGGGATCGGGGTGCACGCCAGGGCCGGGGTGGACCGCGCGACGTACTACCGGCACATCCACGAGGCCCTCGACATCGCGCCCGACCTCGTGCTCGACGACGGCTGCGACCTCGTCAACACCCTGCACACCGAGCGGCGCGACCTGCTCGACGGGGTGAGCGGCGGCTGCGAGGAGACCACGACGGGGATCATCAGGCTGCGCCAGATGGCGGCCGAGGACGCGCTGCGCTTCCCCGTGGTGGCCGTGAACGACACCCGCACCAAGCGGATGTTCGACAACCGGTACGGCACCGGCCAATCCACCTTCGACGGCATCATGCGCGCCACCAACACGATGCTGGCGGGGCGCACGGTGGTGGTGGCCGGGTTCGGATACTGCGGGCGCGGCGTCGCCGAGCGGGCCAAGGGGCTCGGCGCGCGGGTGATCGTCACCGAGATCGACGCGGTGAAGGCGCTCGACGCGACGCTCCAGGGCTACGAGGTACGCCCGATGGCGCAGGCGGCTCCGGCCGGCGACCTGTTCATCACCGTGACCGGCAACCGCGACGTCATCAGGGCCGAGCACCTGTCGGTCATGAAGGACGGTGCGATCCTGGCCAACGCGGGGCACTTCGACGTCGAGATCGACGTACGGGCGCTGGACGAGCTGGCCATCGACGTGCGTCGCGGCGTGCGGCCCAACACCGACGAGTACCTCATGCCCGACGGGCGGCGCCTGCTGCTGCTCGCCGAGGGCCGCCTGGTCAACCTGACCGCCGCCGAGGGGCATCCCGCGGCCGTCATGGACATGTCGTTCTCCGCGCAGGCGCTCGCCGTGGCCTGGCTGGCGGGTGAGCGGGCCTCACTCTCGCCCGGCGTGTACGACGTGCCCGAGGAGATCGACCACGAGGTGGCCAGGCTCAAGCTGGCCGCCGCCGGCATCGACATCGACCGGCTCACGTCCGACCAGGAGGACTACCTCCACAGCTGGCGCGTCGGCTCCTGACGTCCCGCAGGGGCGGCTGCGGGACCGTCCGCACCCGCCGCGAGCGTGCGGCGCGCCCCGTTCCTGTGCGCCGTGTACCGGCGTCCATAGGGTCCCGGCCCGCGCGCCGAAGCGCCGGCGGCTACAGCTCCGCCTGCATCTGCTGCATGCGGCGGATCTCCGCGGCCTGGGTGACACTGACGTCGCCGGCCAGCTCCTCGATCCTGATGTGCGAGCCGTCGGTCAGGACCTGCTTCGACATCTGGATCGCGCCGAGGTGGTGGTTGATCATGAGCTGGAGGAACATCCGGTCGAAGTCCTTGCCCTTGGCCGCCTTCAGCGCCTCGAGCTGTTCGGGCGTCGCCATCCCCGGCATGCCCTCGTGGGCCGCGTGATGGTCGGGCACTTTCTGCTCCTGCTCCCGCAGCCACCTGCTCATGAACTGGATCTCGGGCTCCTGCGCGACCTTGATGCGGTCGGCGAGGGTCTTGAGCTTGCCCGACTCGGCGCGGCTGGGCGCGAGCAGGGCCATGTCCACGGCCTGGCGGTGGTGGACGATCATGTTCTGGACGTACTGCACGTCCGCCGCGTTGGGAGTGGCGGACGGCACGGCGGTGACGGCCTCGTCCGGTGAGAGCGTCCTGGCCTGCTCTCCGGGACGTCCTGGGGCGATGACGGGCGCCGTCGAGCCGGCTCTGGGGGCCTGCGGTGCGGAGCCGGATGTGCACCCGGTGAGGGCGACGATCAAGCCCACGATGACGACGAGCGCGGCGCGCACTCACCCTCCTGACTGACTTAGTCCAGATTGCGAACTATAGGGGAAAAGTCCAAACCTGAGAAGAGGGCGAAGCGCAATAAACTTTGACATCTTGGACGCTGGTCATCGGCACGAAGAAAGGTGAGGATGGCGTAGATTTACGCTCCCTTTACCGGAGGTTCCTTCGTGTCCCCCCTCCGCAGAGCCCTCGTCCTGGGCGCCGCGCCGACCGCGCAGGTCCGGACGGCGCACGTCCCGGCTCCGGCGGCCGACCGCGTCACGATGGACCGGCTGAACGCTCGGACGGCCACGCCTCACATCGAGCGGGGGCACGGCCACGGCTTTTGACTCCGGATGCGCGGCGGGGCATCCGGCACGGTCACCGCCGCCGTCCCGTTCTTTTCACCGACCCGGCCAGAAACCCTGTCAAGGAGGCTTCCGAGTGTCCCTATCGCGCCGTTCCATCGTCACGGCGGCGGCGGCCACGGTCTTAGCGCTGGCGGGCATGCCCGCCGCCGCGGCGGACATCCCACCCGCCGACACCGTGGTGCACAGCCCCAACGTGACCCACGTTCTCAACATCCCCAAGCCGGACCCGATCGCCGGAACGATCAACACCGACATCGCGTTCCAGGACGGCTACGCGTACGTCGGCAACTACGGCGGCTTCTCCATCTACGACATCAGGAAGCCGGAGAAGGCGAAGGTCGTCAGCTCCGTCGTCTGCCCCGGCGCCCAGATGGACGTCAGCGTCTACGGCAACCTGCTGTTCACCGCCGTCGACTCCTCCCGCAGCGACGACTCCTGCAACAGCGAGTCACAGAGCGCGACGATCAAGGAGTCGTGGGAGGGCGTCCGCATCTTCGACATCTCCGACAAGACCAATCCGAAGTACATCAAGTCGGTCGAGACGAACTGCGGTTCGCACACGCTGACCCTGGTGCCGGGCAAGGGCCCCGACAAGAACAAGAACGTCTACATCTACGTCTCGTCCTACCAGCCGGCGGACAACTTCCCCGACTGCGCGCCGCCGCACGACAAGATCTCGATCATCAAGGTGCCGCTGCGCAACCCGGCCGCGGCCGAGGTCGCGGCCACGCCCGTCGTCTTCCCCGACGGTGGCAACGAGACGCAGCCCGGTCTGCTGCTGCCCACCAGCGGCTGCCACGACATCACCGCCTACGCCGAGAAGGACATCGCGGCCGGCGCCTGCATGGGTGACGGCGTGCTGTTCGACATCCGCGACCGGCTCAACCCGAAGGTCACCGCCAGGGTCACCGACCCGAACTTCGCGTTCTGGCACTCGGCCACGTTCAGCAACGACGCCAAGAAGGTCGTCTTCACCGACGAGCTGGGCGGCGGCGGCGCGGCCACCTGCAACGAGGCCACCGGGCCGAACCGGGGCGCCGACGCCATCTACGAGATCGTCCGCGGCAAGCTCGTGTTCCAGAGCTACTTCAAGATCTCCCGCTACCAGGACGACAGCGAGAACTGCGTCGCGCACAACGGCTCGCTCATCCCCGTCAAGGGCCGCGACATCATGGTCCAGGCGTGGTACATGGGCGGCCTGTCGATCTGGGACTTCACCGACTCCAAGCGGCCCAGGGAGATCGGCTACTTCGAGCGCGGGCCGCGCTCGGACGGCAGCGGCGGCGGCATCTGGTCCGCGTACTACTACAACGGCTACATCTACGGCGCCGACTTCCACGAGGGACTCGACATCATCAAGATCGACGACCGCCTCACCGACAGCGCCAAGCACGTTCGTACCAACCGGTTGAACGTGCAGACGCAGGAGTCGTACCGGGGCGGCGGACCGGGGCACGGCTGGTGACGGCCCTGCTCTGAGACCCTGCCCAGAGAATCCCGCTCGCCGGCGCGCTCGCTGATCGCGCTCACTGAGGTGGCGCGAACCCGCCCGGAGTCGCCTGAGGCGGCTCCGGGGCGGGTGCGGGCCCCGCCGGCGGCACCGGCCCCTGCTGTCCAGGCCCGTGCCGCCCAGTCTCATGCTGAGCGGGCGGCGGCGCGTACGGCGACGCGGCCGGGGCTGGACCGGGAACCGGTCCGGAACCCGGGACCGGGGCCGGGGGAGCGTAAGGCGGCGCGGCCGGAGGGGCGTAAGGCGGCGCGGCCTGATCAGGTGCCGGAGCGTACGGCTGCGGCGGCTGAGCGAGCCCCATGCGCTGCGCGAAACGTTCCTGCTCCCGCCGATGACGCTCGGCCAGGACGGCGCTCAGGTACGCGTGCGGCGGCACGCCCGCCGGAGCGGCGGGCGAGACGAAGGCCGCCACCTGCGTGGCGATGCGCACCCCCATCTCGTGCTGGACCTGCGGCGACAGGTCGTGCCATCGCGCGAGGTACTGCCTGGCGGCCTGCGCCACCTCCTCGGGAAGCTGAGAGAGCTCCAGCGTGGCCGCCCAGCCCGCGAGCTGCGGCGGCATCAGGATCGGCCGGGCCCGGTCGCGCGGTGCCCGGTCGGAGATCACGATGGTGCCCGCGAAGATGTCACCCAGCCGCTTGCCCTTCTGCGAGATCAGTGACGAGATCAGCGCCGGAGCCCCCGACAGCATCCAGAACTCCAGTACTCCCGCCAGGCCGCGGAACAGCGCCTGGCGGAACCGCTCGGGGCTGCCGTCGTCGCCGACGACCCGCAGGCCGAGTGCGAGCTTGCCGAGGCTGCGGCCCCTGGTGAGCGACTCGAAGATCACCGGATAGCCGACGAGCACCAGCACCAGCAGGACGATCATCGTGGCGCCGAACGCCGCCACGTCGGTCATCCCGGCGAACATGCCCAGGAGCATGTAGGCGCCGATGAGCAGGGAGATCTGCACCGCCATATCGATGAGGAGCGCCAGGGCGCGCGAGGGCATCTGGGCCACGCGCACTTCGACGACGACGGCGTCACCGGTCACAACCTCGGACATACGTGGAGCCTAACGGCTCGGATGCGGTGATCGAGCGGCCAGAATGGTCACGTGGACATCGATGCGTTCGTCACGGCACACCGCCCGGTCTGGGACCGGCTCGACCACCTGGTCAAGCACCGCTCCTCACTGACCGGCACCGAGATCGACGAGCTCGTCGAGCTCTACCAGCGGGTGTCCACGCATCTGTCCATCGTGCGCTCGTCGTCCACCGACGCGCTGCTGATCGGGCGGCTGTCGGCGCTGGTGGCGAGGGCCAGGTCCGCGGTGACCGGGGCCCACACGCCGGCCTGGCGCGAGCTGATCCGCTTCGTCACGGTCTCGTTCCCCGTCGTGGCCTATCGGGCGCGGTGGTGGTGGCTGGCGAGCACGGCGGCGTTCCTGGTCGTCTCGTGGGTGATCGCCGCGTGGGTGGCGGCCAATCCCGACGTGCAGGCCACGATCGGCAGCCCCGACGAGATCGCCCGGCTCGTCAACGAGGACTTCGCCGACTACTACTCCGAGCACCCCGCCGCCTCCTTCGCGAGCCGGGTGTGGACCAACAACGCGTGGATCAGCGCCCAGATGATCATGTACGCGGTGGTGCTCGGCCTGCCCATCCCGTACGTGCTGTACCTCAACGCCGAGAACGTCGCCGTCTCCGCGGGCCTCATGGCCTCCCGCGACAAGCTCGACATCTTCTTCGGCCTGATCCTGCCGCACGGCCTGCTGGAGCTGACCGCGGTCTTCCTGGCCGCGGCCGTGGGCATGCGCCTCGGCTGGACGGTCATCGACCCGGGCCCGCGCCGCCGGCTCGACGCGCTGGCCGAGCAGGGCAGGGCCGTGATGAGCGTGGCGCTGGGGCTGGTCGTGGTGCTGTTCGTGTCGGGGCTGATCGAGGCGTTCGTGACGCCGTCGGGGCTGCCCACCTGGGCGCGGATCGGCATCGGGGCGCTGGCCGAGGTGGCGTTCCTCGCGTACGTGATCGGCTTCGGCCGCCGCGCCGAGCGGCTCGGCGAGTCCGGCGACATCGAGCGCGCCCCCGACGTCGCCCCGTCCGCATAGACCCCGTCCGCGCTTAGACGCCGGCCGCCTGATAGCCGCACGTCTGCGAGACGCACGTCTGCGAGACGCCCGCCTGAGGGACGCCCGTCTGAAGGAGCCTTCTCAGAGACGGCCGGCGGCCTTCAACGCCAGATACGCGTCCGCCAGCGCGGGCGCGATGTCGTCCGGCGGCGCGTCCACCACCTCGACGCCGTGCCTGCGCAGCCGGGCCGTGATGCGTCTGCGGCCGAGCCTGGCCTGTTCGGCGGCCGCCGCGTCATAGACCTCCTCGGCCGACTCCCGGCGCTCGGCCATGGCCGCCACGCTCGGGTCGGACACACCGGCGACCAGCACCAGGTGCCGGGAGGCGAGCTGCGGCAGCACCGGCATGAGCCCTTCGTCCATCGCCGCCGGGTTGAGGTCGGTCAGCAGCACGACCAGGCAGCGCCGCTTGGCGCGGGCGAGCACGGCGGCGACCATGCCCTGCGCGTCGGCCTCGACCAGCTCGGCCTCGATCGGCGCCATCGCGTTGACCAGCGACGGCAGCAGCTCGGTGCGGGACGCCCCGCTCACCCAGGCGCGTACGGCACGGTCGTAGGCCAGGAAGTCGACCCGGTCACCGGCCCTGGCGGCGAGCGCGGCGAGCAGCAGCGCGGCGTCCATCGACCAGTCGAGGCGCGGCCAGCCGGCCGCCGGTCGCACGTCGGGCCTGGCCGGCAGCCCGCCGCCGCTCGGCTGCTCCCCGGCCAGCGGTACGGGGGCGATGCCCACCCGGCCCGCCGAGGTGCGGCCGGTGTCGAGCACGATCAGCACGCGGCGGTCGCGCTCGGGCCGCCAGGTGCGTACGACGACGTCGTGGCGGCGCGCGGTGGCCCGCCAGTCGATGGAGCGCACGTCGTCGCCCACGACGTATTCGCGCAGGGAGTCGAACTCGGTGCCCTGGCCGCGTACCAGGGCGGGGTGCCGGCCTTCCAGCTCGCGCAGCCGGGCCAGCCTGGACGGCAGGTGCTTGCGCGACAGGAACGGCGGCAGCACGCGCACGGTCCAGGGGGAGCTGTGGCCGCCCTGGCGGGCGGCCAGCCCCAGCGGCCCGACCGAGCGCACGGTCACCGCCACGGACGAGCGGTCGCCGCGCCTGGTGGGGGAGAGCGTGATCGTGACCTTGCGGCGCTCCCCGGCCGGCACGTCAAGGGGGACCGCCCTGGGAGCCGCGCCCGCCGACGGCGGCCAGGCGTCCCTGAGCACGCCGCGTACCCGGCGTCCGCCCGGGTTCTCCACCACCAGCTTCACGGTGCCCTGCTGGCCCAGCCGCAGCAGCGTGTCGCCGGAACGGTGGAAGCGCAGCGGGCGCACGGCCCCCGCGAACGTCAGGTCCACCACGATGCCGGCGGCCAGCAGCAGGCACACCCCGGCGAGCGCGGCCCCCGGCTGGGGCGCGAACAGCACCACCACGATGCCGATCGCCGCGAGCAGCCCGGCACGTCCGGTCAGCGCCATCGGCACCCCCGCCCTGCGAATGCGGTGCCCGCCATCAGCGCGGGACCGGGACGGAGGCGAGGATGCCGTCGAGCAGGCCGTCGGCGGTCGCGCCCTCAAGCTCCGCCTCGGGGCGCAGCTGCACGCGGTGGCGCAGCGCGGGCCTGGCCAGGGCCTTGACGTCGTCCGGCGTGACGTACGTGCGGCCCGACAGCCACGCCCACGCCCGCGAGGCCGCGAGCAGCGCCGTGGCACCGCGCGGGGAGACGCCGAGCTGCAGCGACGGGGAGTTCCGCGTCGCGCGGGCCACGTCCACGATGTAGCCGAGCACCTCGGGCGCCACGTGCACCGCGGCCACCGCCTCGCGCCCGGCCGCCAGGTCGGCGGCCGACGCGACGGCCTTGACCTGCGACAGGTCGCGCGGGTCGAAGCCGCGCGCGTGGCGTTCGAGCACCGCGATCTCCTGCTCGCGCGGCGGCAGCGGCACGGTCAGCTTCAGCAGGAACCGGTCGAGCTGGGCCTCGGGGAGCTGGTAGGTGCCCTCGTACTCGACGGGGTTCTGGGTCGCGCAGACCACGAACGGGTCGGGCAGCTCGCGCGCCGTGCCCTCCACGCTGACCTGCCGCTCCTCCATCGACTCCAGCAGCGCCGCCTGCGTCTTCGGCGGCGTGCGGTTGATCTCGTCGGCGAGCAGCAGGTTGGTGAAGACCGGGCCCTCGCGGAACTCGAACTCCGCGGTCTTGGTGTCGTAGACCAGCGAGCCGGTCACGTCGCCCGGCATCAGGTCGGGGGTGAACTGCACCCGCTTGAAGTCCAGCGCCAGCGCGGCGGCGAGCGTGCGGACCATCAGCGTCTTGGCCACGCCGGGCACGCCTTCGAGCAGGACGTGGCCCCGGCACAGCAGCGCGATGACCAGCCCCGTCACCACCGAGTCCTGGCCGACCACGGCCTTGGACACCTCGGCGCGCAGCGCGCTCAGCGCTTCCCTGGCCGCATCGGCCTGCTGCGGTGCGCGGTAAGTCTCGTCAAAGCTCACTGACGGTCCTTTCGATGGAGTCCAGATATCGGGCGAGCGCCACCAGCTCCGCGTCGTCCGGCGGGGGCGGGCCGTAGAGCGCGTCGCCGACCAGGCGGGGGTCCTCGCCCGTACGGGCCGCGAGCGCGGTCACCACCTCGTGCCGGGCCGCGCCCGTGCCGAGCCCCAGCCTGGGCGTGAGCCGGTCGATCGTAGCGGCGCGCAGCGCGTCGGCCGCGCGTTCCCGCGCGCGCCTGGCGCGGTAGAGCCGGCCCCGGCCCTCCACGGTCTCGGCGGCCCTGACCACGACCGGCAGCTTCTCCACGACCACCGGGCCCAGGCGGCGGCCCCGCCAGAACGCGGTGACGGCCACCGCGATGATCGCCATGTAGACGCCCCAGCGGATGCTGCCGGGCATCAGGTCGTACAGCGAGGCGCCGCTCTCGCCGGGCAGCCTCGCCGGAGGCGGCGTCTGCGGGCGTACGACCCAGATGACCGGCTTGCCGGTGCCGATGAGGTTGAGCGCCAGCGCCGCGTTGCCGTCCTCGGCCAGACGCTGGTTGGTCATGAACGAGCCGTCGCCGACGACCGTGATCGTGCCGCCGCCGTACTGGTAGCGCACCAGCGCGTACCCGCCCTCGACCGGGTAGCAGCCGGTCGAGCCCGCGGGGCCGCGCAGCCGCGCGCCGCCGAGATAGGCGCTGCCCGCCGCCGTGGCCGCCGGCAGGTCGCACTCGGGCTCGCGCGAGCGGGTGCGGGCCAGGCCGTCGGGCGCGGAGGTCACGCCGGGGGCGAGCGCGGGCAGGCCGGGCAGGTCGCCGACGAGCACCCGGTCGCCGGGGACCCTGGCCAGGCTGTAGTGGTCGAGGTAGGTGGTGTCGGTGATCAGCAGCAGCCGGTCGCCGCCCGCGCCCTTGGCGGCCGCCGCCTCGACGGAGTCGACCTTCTCGACGGTGACGCCCCGGCCGCGCAGCAGCTCGGCCAGCGCCTTGGAGCCGGCGAGCGAGGTGTCGTCGGGGTCGAGATGGCGGGCGGGTGCGGGGTCGCGGCCCAGCAGCACCGACAGCACGGCGGCCAGCACGATGGCGGCGCCCAGCAGCACGATCGTCCGGCTGGAGCGCCAGGCGGAGCGCACGGTGGGCGAGGTGGGAGTGGAGGCCGCCGGGGGGACGGTGGTGAGGCTCACGGGCCGCTCCCCGTGGCGGAGCCGGCGGTGGGGCCGGCGGCGGTGGCCTCCGCGCCGGTGGGCTTCGCGCCGGTGGGTTCCGCGGCCGTGGCCATGGGGGCGGGGCGGGCCTGGCGCAGGCGCTCGTCGAGGCTCGCCATCGCCGCGTACGCCTCCCTGGTGCCCGCCACCCCGCCATAGGTCACGTCGTCGAACGAGCGGGCCGCCGCCGCGAGTTCCCCGGCGAAGGCGGGCAGCGCCTGGGCCGCTTCGGCGGCGAGCTCGTCGGCCGTGCGTCCGGGCATGCCGACGACCAGCGCGCGCTCCTCCAGGTCGCGGGCGATGGCGCGCAGGCGTTCCTGCAGCGCCTCCGTCCAGCGCTCCTGGGCGGCGAACTCTTCCGCGGCCTGGCGGTGCTGGGCCGCCGTCATGGCCTGCTCGCCGAACAGCCCGGCCGACGGGGCCGCGTCGCGGCGGGACGCCTTGCTCAGCCGCCAGCCGATGAGCGCGATGAAGCCCAGGATGATCGCCGTGATGATCACGGCCGCGATGACCCCGCCCGCCGTGCCGCCGCCGATGACGCCGTCGACGAGGTCGCCGATGAACTGGAGGATGTACCGGCGGATGCGGTCGAGCAGCGGCTCCTTCTCGTAGTCGGGGCGCAGGAGCTCTTCCGCGGCCCTGCGGGCGGCCTCCTCCCGGTCGATCGGGCTCACGACCGCGCGGAGTTGTCCGAGTGCCACAGCTCGTCGGCGGAGGCGTGCACCCAGCCCTGGCGCTGCTGCTCGATGGCCGCCGTCTGCAGGACGAGGTCGAACGCCTCGCTGCGCATGCGACGGTCGGCGTACAGCAGGCCGGCCACGCCCGCCTCGAACGGATAGACCACCATCAGGCCGACCGTCGAGCCGACGGCCAGCAGGACGGCGGTCACCACGGTCGTCGCCGCCGAGCCCGCACCGAACGTGCCGAGGGCGGTGCCGACAACCGTGAACGGAAAGGTCAGGACGCTTCCGACGAACTGCACCAGCAGCATGGTGAGCAGCAGGATGCCGAACATCCGCCAGAAGTCGCCGGTGACGAGCCGCCACGAGCGGCGCATGGCGGCGATGGGGCCAAGGCCCTCCAGCACGACGGCGGGGGATGCGAGGGCGAAGCGGGTTCTGAAGAACAGGTAGTAGCCGATGTAGAAGAGCAGGAACAGCAGCGTCGCTCCGAGCATCCCGCCGCCGCTCGCCCCGGAGACGCTGAGCCCGATGACGAGCACGGCGAACACCACCACCGGTATGATCATGATGAGGGTCATCAGCCCCACCACGCCGAACAGCGCAGGAACGCGCGACTTGGACAGCTGCCACGCCTCGCCCGCGGTGATGTTGCCGCCGAAGACGGCCCGGCCGAGAATGCGGGTCAGCACACCGGTCAGCAGCGTGACGGCGATGAACTGCACGGCGTACGAGACCAGCGTGGCGCCGAACGTGCCGACCATGGCCTCGAACTCGGCGTTGGAGGCGCGTACCGGATCCTCGATCGCGGCACGGCTGGAGTCCATGATGAGCGCCTGCCCCACGCCCAGCGGGACGGAGGTGAGCAGCGCGGCGACGGCCGACAGGCCGAGCACGGCCTTGGGGTTGGACCTGATGAGCTTGATCGTGCCGTCGAGGATGTCGCCGAGACCGAGCGGCCGGAGCGGGATGATGCCGGGCCTGAGCGCCGGCGGATGGAGCATGCTCTGGTACGGCCGCTGCGGGGGATGGGGCGGTTGATGCCCGTCATGGGGTGCCTGCGGCCCGGTGGGCGCCTGCTGATAAGGGGGGCCGCCGTAGGGCACCTGCTGCTGAGAGCCAGGCGCGGTCCAAGGGGAGGCCGGCGGGGCGCTGTAGGGCGGGGGCTGTTCGGCCGACCAGCCTGATGGCGTCTCGGGCGTGGGACCGTGACCGTCTGACATATCCCAATCCTGGCATGCTGGGCCGGACGATGGTGTCACGGAGAGGATTCACCGGTGCATCTTGCCCCCATAGGTTGATGATTCGGGGCAAGGTTCGCGTCCAGGGATGGCCGAAAGTCACCTTGTTCCCGCAGACTGAGATAGCGGTCGCGGGGGCGGACCTAAAATTCGCCTTTTGTAGGGCTCAGGTCACACTCATGGGCCGACCAAGGGTAACCTTCAGCGATCGTGCGGGTATGTCCCACAATGCGTAGAACGAATGAGGGGCCATGAAAGGTCGCGTGCTGGTCGTTGACGACGACGCCGCTCTCGCCGAGATGCTGGGGATCGTGCTGCGAGGGGAAGGCTTCGAGCCGTCTTTTGTCTCCGATGGCGACAAGGCCCTCGACGCGTTCCGGGATACACGCCCGGACCTGGTCCTGCTCGACCTGATGCTGCCGGGAGCCGACGGCATCGATGTCGCGCGCAGGATCAGGGCTGAGTCGGGGGTCCCGATCGTCATGCTCACGGCGAAGAGCGACACGATCGACGTCGTGCTCGGCCTCGAGTCGGGTGCCGACGACTACATCGTCAAGCCGTTCAAGCCGAAGGAACTGGTCGCCAGGGTGCGGGCGCGGCTGCGCCGTACGGACGAGCCCACCCCCGAGATCCTGCAGATCGGCGACATCACCATCGACGTCGCCGGCCACTCGGTCAAGCGAGGCGACGAGACCATCAACCTCACGCCGCTGGAGTTCGACCTGCTGGTGGCCCTGGCCCGCAAGCCGCGCCAGGTCTTCACCCGTGAGGTGCTGCTCGAGCAGGTGTGGGGCTACCGCCACGCCGCCGACACGCGGCTGGTGAACGTCCACGTGCAGCGGCTCAGGGCCAAGATCGAAAAGGACCCCGAGCACCCCGAGATCGTCGTGACGGTACGCGGCGTCGGCTACAAGGCCGGCCCGGCCTGATCCTCGTTCCACCCCGCCATGCCCCCGACGACGAGACGTAAGACCCGCCGACGGACGCTCCGCCAGATTCTTGGCGGCGTCCGCCGGAGGGTCCGTCGTGCGGCGGGCAGGACGCGGAGCATCTGGCGGCGCTCGCTCCAGCTCCAGGTGGTCACCAGCACGCTGGTGATCTCGATGATCGTCGTGGTGGTGCTCGGCACCTTCCTGTACGGCCAGATCTACCAGTCGGTCATCAACAGCAGCACCCAGTCGGCCACCAACGAGGCGTTCACCGACCGCCTGCAGATCGCCGACGCGCTGGCCCCGGAGACCGACGACGAGACGCAGACCGCCGACTCCGGCAAACAGGGCGTGGTCAACCGGCTCGACGAGGTCATGAACACCGTCGCAGGCACCGGCGAAGACGGCTCGGGCAAGCGCTACGACGTGCTGATACTCAACCTGACGACCCCCGGCGAGTCGCGGGCGTCCGGCAACGTCGTGCCCGCGAACGTGCCCGAGCAGCTCAAGCAGAGCCTGCGGCGCAACATCAAGAACGGCCGCTTCGACAAGACCGTCGCGTCGATCCAGACGATCAAGTTCTCCGGCGAGAGCCAGCCGCGGCTCACGTTCGTCGTGGTCGGCGCCGTGCACCAGCCCGACGGGCGCAACTACGAGGTCTATCACTTCTTCCCGATGACCGAGGAAGAAGAGATGCTCTCCAACGTCCGGCTGGCCATCGTCGTGGTGGGGCTCGGGCTGGTGCTGCTGCTCGCCGCCATCGCGTACCTGGTGGCCAGGCAGGTCGTCACCCCCGTACGGCTGGCCCGCCAGGCCGCCGAGCGCCTCGCCGCGGGCAAGCTGGACGAGCGGCTCAAGGTGCGCGGCGAGGACGACCTCGCCCGGCTTGCGAACTCGTTCAACGAGATGGCCGCCAACCTCGCGCTCAAGATCCACCAGCTCGAAGAGCTGTCCCAGGTGCAGCGGCAGTTCGTCTCCGACGTCTCCCACGAGCTGCGCACCCCGCTCACCACCGTCCGTATGGCGGCCGACCTGCTCTACGACGCCCGCGAGGACTTCGACCCCATGGTCGCGCGCTCGGCCGAGCTGATGCAGGCCCAGCTCGAACGCTTCGAGTCGATGCTGGCCGACCTGCTGGAGATCAGCCGCTACGACGCCGGCGCCGCCACACTCGACCTCGACTCCGTCGACATCCGCGACGTCGTGCTGCGCGCCATCGGCGACTCCGAGGCGCTGGCCGAGCGCCACTCCACCCGCTTCGAGCTGCGGCTGCCCAACGAACCCTGCATGGCCGAGGTCGACAACCGACGGGTCGAGCGCATCCTGCGCAACCTGCTGTTCAACGCCATCGAGCACGGCGAGGGCCGCGACATCGTGGTCACCGTCGGCGCCGACCGCGACGCCGTCGCCGTCGCCGTACGCGACCACGGCATCGGACTCAAGCCAGGCGAGGAGACGCTGGTGTTCGACCGGTTCTGGCGGGCCGACCCCTCGCGGGCGCGCACCATCGGCGGCACCGGGCTCGGCCTGGCCATCTCCCGCGAGGACGCCACCCTGCACGGCGGCTGGCTCCAGGCGTGGGGCCAGCCCGGCGAGGGCTCGCAGTTCCGGCTCACGCTGCCGCGCGTCGCGGGCGCCGACCTCAAGGGCTCGCCGCTGTCGCTGGTGCCGCCCGAGATCGAGATGCGGCGCACGTGGCGCACCTCCATGACGCCCGTCCTCCTCCCCGCCACGGCAGACGGGGGCGCCCATGAGGAGGACTAGCCGGCTCGTCGTGACGGCCCTGATCGCGATCCTCGCGATGCTCGCGGGCTCCGGGTGCACGGTCATCCCGCCGAGCGCGCCGTACACGGTGAACGACGAAGGCGCGGGCGACCCGCTGACCAAGCCGTTCCAGCGCATGATCGCCATCGGGCCGCAGCGGTCCTGGGGGCCCATCGAGACGTTCAGGGGGCTGCAGGCCGCCATGGCGGCCTACCCCGAGGACCCGGCCGTGCTCCAGCAGTACCTGACGCCCCAGGCGCGGCAGAAGTGGAGCGCGTCCGGGCCGGTGACCGTGATCGAGGACCTGTACGAGGTCATACCGCCCGCATCCATGGACGGCACCGAGCCCTCCATGAAGATCACGGTCAAGGGCCGGTGGGTCGCACAGATCAGCGAGGACGACTCGTACAAGCCGACCGCCGGGCCGTGGTCGCAGGACTTCGAGCTGGTCAGAGAGCCGGGCGGCGGCTACCGCGTCAACAGCCTGCCGCAGGGGCTGCTGCTGACCGCCGCCGACGTGGCCCGCTCGTACCGGCCGACCAACCTCTACTACCTGGCACTCGACGGCCAGTCGCGGCTCGTCGTCGACCGAGTGCGGCTGCGGCTCAAGACCACCGAGACGTACGCCGAGACCGTGCTCAAGCGCCTGCTCGAGCCGCCGACGGAGGCGCTGCGCGGCGCCGTCACCACGGGCTTCCCGGCCGGCAGCGCCATCGAGTCCATCCGCTCCGGCGAGGAACGCGTCGTCATCAACCTCCGGGGCGACTTCGACGTGCTCGACCTCAGCGCCGAGGACGCCCTGCGCGCCCAGATCCGCCACAGCCTCAACAACAACGAGATCGCCAAGGGCCGCATCATCGAGGTCCAGGTGGACGGCGAGCCGTACATCACCGACCGGCCGGGCACCGAGGACAGCTGGCTCGGCGACGGCGGCGAACGCGCCTACTACGTGGACAACGGCGCCCTGCACTACCTCGGCCAGGACGGCGCGGCCGGCGCCGTCGCCGGCGCGGCGGGCGAGCAGCGCGACGGCTACGACCACTTCGCCGTCTCCAAGGACAACGGCAACGGCATCTACGTCGCCGCCCGCACCTCCACCGGCGTCTCCATCGCCAAGATCGGCCAGGACGGGGGCTGGCAGGAGGTCATCCAGGGCAAGCACCTCACCCCGCCGACCTGGCGGCGCGACGGCACGCTATGGACGTACGACCGCGACAAGCAGGCCCTGCTGCGCTACGACCCCAACGGCAGCGGCGGCCCCCAGCGCGTCGCCACGCCCAAGCAGTTCGTCGGCCTGAACATCACCGGCCTGCGCATCGCCAGGGACGGCGTGCGCGTCGTCGTCACCATCGACAACGAGACCGTGCAGATCGGGGCGCTGATCGGCGAGGGCCGCGGCGTCCGGCTCGGCAACCTGCAGTCGCTGACCACCACGGAGGGCAGCGACGAGATCATCGACGTGGCCTGGGCAGATGACCTGCGGCTGCTCGTGCTCGTGAAGAGCAAGGCCGGGCAGATACTGAACGAGATCAACGTGGGGGACGGGCAGACCAGCGGCGTGCCCTTGAAGGACCGCGTGTCCTCGCTTGCCGCCCTGAACGACCGCATCCTGGCCGGGGTGGGGAGCGGCGGCGACGGCAAGATCCTGGAGCTCAACCAGGACCGCCAGACCTGGACCGCCAAACTGGAGTCGGCCGCCGGCGATCCCCTCTTCCCCCTGGGCTGAGCGATCCGCCGGCGCCCGGCCCGGCCGCGGCCCAAGGCAAGGACCACGACCGCCACCGCCCAAGCCTCGGCCCGGCACCATGCGAGAGCACGAAGGGCCGAGCCCGTCGCTGTCCAGGTCACTGGGGAGCAAGTTCGGCACCGCTGAGGACGTTGAGAGCCGAGCCTGTCACCGCTGTGGGCGTTGAGGACCATGCCCGTCACGGCCGAGGAGGTTGAGGACCACGCCTGGCACCGCTGAGGAGGTTGAGGACCACGCCTGGCACCGCTGAGGAGGCTGAGGGCCGAGTCGGCACCGCTGAGGGGTTGAGGACCATGCCCGCCATCGCCTGGGGACGGTGAGGGCCATGCCCGTCACCGCCGAAGACGTGAAGGACCGAGCCCGGCACCGCGGGCAGGTAGAGGACACAAAGGGCATTTGCGCGGGGCCCTCGGCCGTGGGGCGGAATTGTCGGTGGCGGGCGGCATGCTGGGGCGCGTGCTGACCGCCGTACTCGATCTGGTGTTGCCCGCCGCCTGTGTGGGGTGCGGGGCGAAGGGGGCGTCGTGTTGCGCCGGCTGCCACGCAGCGCTCACCGCCGCGCCTGCGCGGCGCATGCCCGACCCGGCCCCGCCCGGCCTGCCCGACTGCTGGTCGGCGGCGCCGTACACCGGCTCGGTGCGCCGCCTCATCCTGGCCTACAAGGAGCGGGGCGCGGTGGCGGTGGCCGGGGCGCTGACGGAGGCGGTCACGCTGGCGGCGTTGACGGCGTTCGGGTGGTGGCCGCCTCCGGAGAGGCACGCGGCGGCGTTCGGGCGGTGGTCTCCGGAGAGGCGCGCGGCGGCCTTCGGGTGGCCTCTGCCGGAGAGGCGTGCAGCGGCGGCGGCGTTCGGGCGGTGGCGGCCGCCGGAGAGGTTCGCGGTGGTGCCCGTGCCCAGCTCACGCAGGATGCGCAGGGGGAGGGGGCACGACCCCGTGGGGCGGCTGGCGGCGCTGGTCGCGGACCGGCTGCGGGGGCTCGGGCTGGGCGCGGAGCTGTGGCTGGGGCTCGAGCAGGCACGCATGGTGACCGACCAGGCGGGCCTGAGCGGCACTGAGAGAGCCGAAAATCTCGCAGGCTCACTCCAGGTGCCCCAAGCCGTGAAAACGCCTCCAGGGCCCTGTGCGCTGCTCGTGGACGACATCGTCACGACCGGCGCGACGCTCGCGGAGGCCGCGAGGGCGCTGCGGGCGGCCGGCGTGAGGGCGCCACTCGCGGTGACCGTGGCCGCGACACGCCTGACTTACCGAAGATCTTGACCTTTATTACGGTCACCGTCCGTTAGAAAGATCATTTTCATCAATATGCCCAGGAGGCCACATGTCTCTGTCCTGTCACCACTGTGCCCCGGGTCGGGCGTACGGGAGTCACGTCCCCATAAGGGTTGCGGACCGGTTGAAGCGGACATCGGCGAGCGCTTACCCACCCAGGGGAAATCACGGAAAGTGATCCTTCGGCCAACCCTCCGGCTGACATTCGTGCTGGATGCGGATAGCGTTCTGACATGGCACCCGTTCGGGTCCGTGGTTGCGCAGGGTCGGGGTCCCCGGCTCTGCTAGCCGATGCCAGCCGCAGGCAAAACGGTCCACGTAAGGCGACTCTTTGTCGACCGATCACGGTGCGGCTTAGGGGTAAGTCCTGCCTTCCCGGGGGTCCAGATGTCCCCCGTCAGAAGAGAAGGGCAGTAGTGGCGACAGCGCTGCGAGACCCTCAGCAGGCGGATGTGGGGTCGAAGACCAGGTCGGCCGGGCGGGTGCCCTCCGAGATCCCGGTGACGCTCCGTCGGAAGAGGGGAACGGTGAGAGAAAGGCAGACAGTGCACCCGGTCCGGCGCACCTGTCGTCGGGCGCTCTTGCTCAGTCGTTAGACGAAGGGGGGCTGTTGCATGGACATCATCGTCAAGGGCCGGCACACAGGAGTGAGTGATCGGTTCCGCGACCACGTGACGACCAAGCTGGCCAGGATCGAACGTCTGGACAACAAACTCATCCGGGTCGATGTGGAGGTGTCGAAGGAACGCAACCCGCGTCTCGCCGGCCAGCGAGAGCGCGTCGAGCTCACCATCCACTCGCGAGGACCCACAATCCGTGCAGAAGCCTCGGCCGACGACCGGTTCGCCGCCCTCGACCTCGCCCTCGACAAGCTGGAAGGCCGCCTGAGGAGGCTCGCCGACCGGCGCAAGGTCCATCACGGCAACCACTGCCCGCCCTCCGTGGCGGAGATCACCAGAACGCTGCCCGGCGCCCTTGAGCCGGAGCCGAGCACCCAGACCGCCGTCCCCCGGCAGGCCGAAGCCGCAGAGGACGAGCGGCGGCAGGAGAACGACCAGCAGTACGACGACATCGTCCCGATCGAGATGGACGGCGAGGGGCCGCTCATCGTCCGGGAGAAGTTCCACAAAGCCGAACCCATGACCATCGACCAGGCCCTACTCGAAATGGAGCTGGTCGGCCACGACTTCTACCTGTTCCGTGACAAGGAGAGCGGGCTGCCGTCGGTCGTCTACAACAGACGTGGGTACAACTACGGCGTGCTGCGGCTCGTAGAGCCCTGATCACACGCTAAAAGATCTTCTCGACCACCCGAGAACCGCGGGTTACGTGCCATCATGGCGGTTCAACGGCTCTGGCCCCCCGACGAGGAGGAGACGTGAGCGAGCTCAGTCAGGCGCAGGTGAGCGAGCGAAACGAGGGAAAGTCAGGCACGAGGCGGATCAGGGAGGCCTCGTGACCGAGTCTGGCGAGACCCGCACACAGTCGAGCGAACCCATCCGCGTGCTGATCGTGGACGACCACGAGCTGATCAGGCGGAGCCTGGCACTGGCGTTGGCCGCGGAGCCCGACATCGAGGTGGTCGGCGAGGCGAGCGACGGGCAGGAGGCGGTCGAACTGGCCGATCGCCTCATGCCCGACGTCGCGCTCATGGACGTGCGCATGCCCAAGCAGGACGGGATCGAGGCGACGAAAGGCATCAAGGCCTCCGTCCCGAGCACCCGCATCATCATGCTGACGGTGAGCGACGAGGAAGAGGATCTCTTCGAGGCCATCAAGGCGGGAGCCACCGGTTACCTGCTCAAAGACGTGCAGATCAACGACGTCCCCGCCGCGGTGCGGGGCGTGCACGAAGGCCAGTCGTTAATCAACCCGGCGATGGCGGCCAAGCTGATCAGCGAGTTCGCCAACATGAGCCGCAAGGAGGCAGAACGTCCGCCCCAGCTGCCCGTCCCCCGCCTGACCGACCGGGAGATGGAGGTGCTGCGGCTCGTCGCCAAAGGCATGAACAACCGGGAGATCGCCAAGCAACTGTTCATCTCCGAGAACACGGTGAAGAACCACGTCCGCAACATCCTCGACAAGCTGCAGCTGCACTCGCGGATGGAGGCCGTGGTCTACGCGGTACGGGAGCGCATGCTCGAAATCACCTGACCCCCGAACAGCGTCACGGATGGTCGCGCGCGCCGCCGATCCCGGGATCCCCCAGCCAACACCCCCACCCCGCCCAGCCAACACCCCCACCCCCCACCCGGGCCGACACCCCCACCCGGGCCGACACCCCCACCCGGGCCGACACCCCCCGCCCCGCCCGGCCGACAACCCCGCCCCGCCCGGGTCAACACTCCCGTCCCGCCCGGCGCAGCAGGTCGGTGATTTCGGTGGTTCGCGGGTGTTGCTCGTGCTGGGCCGGCATCGCCCGCCTTGCCTGGGGTTGTAGGTCGGTGATTTCGGTGGTTCGCGGGTGCTGCCCGTGCTGGGCCGACACTCCCGCCCCGCCCCGGCTCACCCTGCTGCCCCGCCCTGTCAGTCGCCAGTCGTGTGGGCTGGCCCGCTTGGTGCGGACTATGGTCTTGCTGCGCGCTGTGGCGCTGTGAGGTTCGGCGAACCGGTCTGCCTGCGTGATGGACCCGCAGGTATTCGCCCTTCGCGTTGGACTGGTCTCCTGATGCCTGGGCTTGGTGAGTGGGCAGGTCTTGCGACGGCACCGTCCTGCGCGACGGGCAGCCCCGCCCCGGCGAACCGGTGGGCGGCCGTGGGCAGTGGTGTTGGCTCCAGCGGTTCTCGGGTCTTGCGGTCGGGTGTGATGCGTGGTGTGTGGTGTGGTTTTCGCGGTCAGTCTGTGGTGCGCGGCCGGTCTCGTGAGCCGTCGGTCTTGTGAGCTGGCGGGTGCGTGAGCTCCCTGCGCGCGGCGGTTCGTACTGCCGGCCCACGGCCCCGCTCACATGCTGGGCGGGGCCATGGGGCTTAAGCGCGTTCGTCCCCAGCGCGCGTGCTGAGGACGAACGCAGGGGAGCCGAGTGTCGCTGCGGGTTACGCCCCGTCGGGCCGTGTGTTGAGGATGGGCAGGAGCTCCGGAGGGTTGGCGCGTTCGACGCGTACGTTGTCGCAGCCGACCCACGAGGCCGCGGACCACAGGGCCTCGCGCATGGCGTCGGCCCACTTGGCGGCCGAGAGGCCGGGCTCCAGGCTGAGCTGCCGGGCCACCAGGGTCGAGCCCTCGCGGGCCGGGTCGACCCGCCCGATCAGGCGGCCGCCCGCCAGCACGGGCATCGTGAAGTAGCCGTGGACGCGCTTGTGCTTGGGGACGTACAGCTCGAGCGTGTACGTGAAGCCGAACACGCGCTCGGTGCGCCCCCGATGCCAGATGAGGGAGTCGAACGGCGACACCAGCGTGGTGCGGTGGCGCCCGCGCGGCTCGGCGGCCAGGGCGGACGGGTCGGCCCAGGCGTTGGGGCGTCCACGCTTGCCCGGCCAGCCGGTGACCGTCACCGGCACCAGGCCGGCCGCGCCGCTGAGCAGGGCCTCGTCGAGGATTTCGGCGTAGCGGCCCTTGAGGCGCAGGAAGTCGGTGAGGTCGGTACGGTTGGCCACGCCGAGACTGCGACCGGCGATGCCGGCCAGGCGGGTGATGCACTCCTCGTCGGTCGGCTCCTCGGCCAGCAGCTCCGGCGGAACAGCGCGCTCGGCCAGGTCGTAGACGCGGCGCCAGCCGACGCGGCGGGTGCAGACCAGCTCGCCGATGTCGAGCAGCCACTCCAGGCCGATCTTGGAGTCGGACCAGTCCCACCAGGGGCCGCCGTTCTTGGCGCCGCCCACGTCGGACGTGGTCAGCGGGCCGGACTCGCGGGCCTGGTCGAGCAGCTTCTCGACGCCGTCGGGGACCTCGTGCCAGCGATAACGTCGCTCGCGGAAGGCCCGGCGCCGGAACGAGTAGAGCGGCCAGTGCTCGATGGGCAGCAGGCAGGCGGCGTGGCACCAGTATTCGAAGCTGAGCGCCGGGTCGTGCCAGTAGGCGCGCTCGACCGCGGCCCTGCCGATCGCGCCGAGCCGGGCGTAGGCGACCAGCTCGTGGGAGCGGGCGAGGACCGAGATGGTGTCGAGCTGCACGGCGCCGAGCCTGCGGAGCATGGCGTGCACCCCGCCTTTGCGGGCATCGGCGCCGATGAGGCCCTGCGCGCGGAGGATGATGCGGCGGGCCTCGTCGGGGGTGAGGTCGGTGACGTCGCTCATATCTGCGAGTCCGTACGGCGATGCATGCGAGCAATCTAGCGACGTCCACCGACAAAACCGCCGGCCGAGCAAACCGGCCAGACGAACCGAATGAAGGACATCGACGGTGATCACGTGATGGCCGGTCGTCGGCGTCGGGCGGTTTGGTGTGGCGAGGTGCTCGTCGGGCGGTTTGGTGTGGCGGAGTGGTCGTCGGTGCGGCTGGGTTCGCCTTACCGGGCAGTGTCCGTGTGAGGGTGGGTGGTTTCGGGTTGCTGGGCAGTGTCCGTGTGAGGGTGGGTGGTTTCGGGTTGCTGGGCAGTGTCCGTGTGAGGGTGGGTGGTATCGGCTTGCCGGGCAACGTCCGCGTCGGGGCGGGCCGGGTGACGATCGGACTCGTCCGACGCGCGGCACGTGTGCCCGGCTCAAGGGCGCAGGTGCCGCCCTGTCGTGTGCAGCCGATGGTTCCGAGCACGAAGGCTGCGCGTGCTCATTTGGTGAGCGTTTTCGTGGGTCGCCTGGCCGGTGTGGCCGGTTCGCCCACAAGGCGTGCCGTCCCCATCGACGGCCTGGTGCGGGTCCGTTGAGTGCTGCCGGCGTGTGATCCGGCGACGGATTTCATGCCTGGCCCGCGGAGCGCGTCGAAGATCTTCTGATGGACGTTCGGTGAGCGCTACAAGACGGGGCGGAATGTGGGTGTTCGAGGGGGAATGTGGGGGTGGGACACGCCCGGGCGTAGTCGCAAAGATCTGGATATGAAACGGCGGGCGGCCCGGTGTTCGGGCGCCCGCCGTGCGAAGCCTGGGGTCAGCGATGATCCTCGGCGCGCATCCCCACCCGGGGCGCGTCGATCACGACGTCGGTGAAGATGTCGAAGACGAGGGCGAGGATTCCGCCGACGACGAACACACCGGCGCCGATCCACACGATCGTCCAGTTCGAGGCCGTGAGTCCGAAGCCGGCCACGACCGTTCCCACCAGCATCACGACCACCGCGAGCCACGAAGACGCGCGCCCGGCGTGGCTGCCGAGATGCTCGGTTTGCTCCGACTTCTTCCCCTCAACCATGACTAATCCTTCCTTTGCCGGAAATCCCGCAATTGGTGCGAGCCGGCTCTCCACCGGCATACCCTCTGCCTTCCCTTCATTCTCCCAGACCGGTTCGGTGCCCTCGTCGGCACGGTGGCTGTGTCTGGTTGCGAGACCGCCTACGATGGCAGGCGGGGAAGTTTGTCTCGGCCTCTCCTCCTGGCGGCGCCGCCGGGGTAGACCTGCGAGGAGCTTTACATAAAGTGGCAGCCATTCTCGACAAGATCCTACGTGCCGGCGAAGGCAAGATCCTGCGCAAGCTCAAGCGGATCGCAGACCAGGTCAACTCCATCGAGGACGACTTCACGAGCCTGTCCGACGCGGAGTTGCGTGCGCTGACGGACGAGTTCCGCCAGCGTCACGCTGACGGCGAAAGCCTCGATGACCTCCTGCCTGAGGCTTTCGCTACCGTGCGCGAGGCGGCTCGCCGCGTGCTCGGGCAGCGGCCCTATGACGTTCAGATCATGGGCGGCGCCAACCTTCACATGGGCAACATCTCCGAGATGAAGACCGGTGAGGGCAAGACGCTGACCTGTACGCTGCCGTCTTACCTCAATGCGATCGCAGGCAAGGGCGTCCACGTCGTCACCGTCAACGACTATCTGGCCAAGCGCGACGCCGAGACGATGGGCCGTGTCCACCGCTTCCTCGGCCTCGAGGTGGGCTGCATCGTCGCGGGCCAGCAGCCCGATGAGCGGCGCAAGCAGTACCAGGCCGACATCACGTACGGCACCAACAACGAGTTCGGCTTCGACTACCTGCGCGACAACATGGCCTGGTCGCTGGACGAGTGCGTGCAGCGCGGCCACTTCTTCGCCATCGTCGACGAGGTCGACTCGATCCTCATCGACGAGGCCCGCACCCCGCTGATCATCTCGGGTCCGGGCGAGCAGTCGGGCAAGTGGTACCAGGAGTTCGCCAAGATCGTGCCCCGCCTGCGCAGGGGCGTCGAGGCGAAGAACCCCGGCGAGGAGAGCACCGGCGACTACATCGTCGACGAGAAGAAGCGCACGGTCGGCATCCTGGAGTCGGGCGTCGCGAAGGTCGAGGACTGGCTCGGCATCGACAACCTCTACAAGCCGGAGCACACCCACCTGGTCGGCTTCCTGAACAACGCGCTCAAGGCGAAAGAGCTGTTCAAGAAGGACAAGGACTACATCGTCGCCGACGGCGAGGTGCTGATCGTCGACGAGTTCACCGGCCGCATCCTGCACGGCCGCCGCTACAACGAGGGCATGCACCAGGCCATCGAGGCCAAAGAGGGCGTGAAGATCAAGGACGAGAACCAGACTCTCGCCACGGTCACCCTCCAGAACTACTTCCGCCTCTACGAGAAGCTGGCCGGCATGACCGGTACGGCGACCACCGAGGCCAACGAGTTCCACCAGACGTACAAGCTGGGCGTCGTCCCGATCCCGACCAACCGGCCGATGATCCGCAAGGACCAGCCGGACGTCGTCTACAAGACCGAGGACGCCAAGTTCGCCGCGGTGGTCGAGGACATCGCCGAGCGCCACAAGAAGGGCCAGCCGGTGCTGGTCGGCACCACCTCGGTCGAGAAGTCCGAGCGGCTGTCGCGGGCGCTCAAGCGGCGCGGCGTGCCGCACGAGGTGCTCAACGCGAAGAACCACGCGCGTGAGGCCGCGATCATCGCCGAGGCGGGCCGCAAGGGCGCCGTGACCGTCGCCACCAACATGGCCGGTCGAGGCACCGACATCATGCTCGGCGGCAACTCCGAGTTCCGCGCCGACCAGGAGCTGCGCCAGCGCGGGCTCGACCCGGTCGAGACGCCGGAGGAGTACGAGAAGGCCTACCCCGAGGCGCTGGAGAAGGCGCGTGCGGCGGTCAAGGCCGAGCACGACGAGGTGGTCGCGCTCGGCGGCCTCTATGTCCTCGGCACCGAGCGCCACGAGTCGCGCCGCATCGACAACCAGCTGCGCGGTCGGTCCGGCCGTCAGGGCGACCCGGGCGAGTCGCGCTTCTACCTGTCGCTGGGCGACGACCTCATGCGTCTGTTCAACTCGGCCAGGGTCGAGATGATCATGACGCGGCTCAATATCCCCGACGACCAGCCGATCGAGTCCGGCATCGTCTCCAAGGCCATCGCCTCCGCTCAGCACCAGGTCGAGCAGCAGAACTTCGAGATCCGCAAGGACGTTCTCAAGTACGACGAGGTCATGGACCGCCAGCGCAAGGTGATCTACGCCGAGCGCCGTCGCGTGCTTGAGGGCGCCGACCTGCAGCAGCAGGTGCGGGGCTTCATCGAAGAGGTCATCGACGGCTACGTCCAGGGCGCCACCTCCGAGGGCTTCGCCGAGGAGTGGGACCTCGACAAGCTGTGGAAGGCGTTCGGCGAGCTCTACCCGATCACGGTCCGCATCGAGGACCTCGTCGAGGAGGCCGGCGGCCGCGAGGAGCTGACCCCCGAGCTGATCAGCGAGCGGGTCAAGGCCGACGCGCTGGCCGCCTACGACCGGCGTGAGCAGGAGTTCGGCGCCGAGACCATGCGCGACCTCGAGCGCCGGGTCATCCTGTCCGTCCTCGACCGCAAGTGGCGCGAGCACCTCTACGAGATGGACTACCTGCGCGAGGGCATCGGCATGCGGGCCTACGCGCAGAAGGACCCGAAGATCGAGTACGCCCGCGAGGGCTACGAGATGTTCACCGCGATGCTCGAGGGCATCAAGGAGGACTCTGTCGGCTTCCTGTTCAACCTCGAGGTCGAGGTGCAGGAAAACCCGATCGTCGAGGAAGAGGACGCCGCCATCGCGGAGACCCGCTCGATCATCGCGCGCGGGCTGCGCGGGCCGCAGCGTCCGGCGGAGCTCGAATACACCGCGCCCGGCGAGCAGGGCGACGTGGAGCACGTCAAGGTGCGCACCACTGCGGCCGAGCGCGCGGCGTACGGCAACGTCGAGCGCAACGCGCCCTGCCCCTGCGGCTCGGGCAAGAAGTACAAGCGCTGCCACGGCGACCCGAAGAACGCCGCCTGAGGCAGG
Organism: Nonomuraea sp. NPDC052634; assembly: GCF_040678535.1. Classification (NCBI taxonomy): domain Bacteria; kingdom Bacillati; phylum Actinomycetota; class Actinomycetes; order Streptosporangiales; family Streptosporangiaceae; genus Nonomuraea; species Nonomuraea sp. NPDC052634. The sequence goes on from NZ_JBFATY010000003.1 coordinate 250,278, forward strand.
CAGAGACTGCGGTCCCGGCCGTGGCGGTCTTCTGGTCGCCACGGCCGTAGCCGCATCGTTCTCGCTGGGCCCCCGCTCTCGTGTGAGGGCGGGGGTTCGTGCTGTTCCCACCGGTGTTCGTGGTGGTCTCACCGGAGTTCGTCTTGTCCTTGCCGGTGTTCGTGGTGTCTCACCGGAGTTCGTCCTGTCCTTGCTGGCGTTCGTGGCGGTCTCGCTGTGGTTCGTGCTGTTCTCGCCGGAGTTCGTCCTGTCGTGCCGGTTCAGGCGGTTTCGACGGCGGTGCAGAGCCAGTGGGCGCCGCGTCGTTCCAGGCGCAGGGCGAGGACGTGGTCGCGGTCGCAGCAGTGGATGAGCGTGCACATCTCGATGGCGCCGTCGCACGGCTCGGTCAGGTGGACGCGGCCCGCGAACGGCGGGCGGTTGCCGTGGTACATGCGGCCCATGCGCACCAGGTCGCGGTAGGCGCGGGCGATGAGCCGGTCGGCCACGGTCGTGGCGGGGCGGCGGCCGGCCAGCACCTCGGCCAGGGCCTGGGCGAGGTGGCGCAGCCTGCGTTCGTCGGGCGGAGCTCCGGCGGGGCCCCACACCATCGGAGGGCGGTCGAGCGCCAGGGATCCGTGGGTGCGGTGGCCCTCGTCGTACGAGGCTGCGGCGGTGGAGTCGAGGGCCATGGCGAACCTCCGTTTCATAGGGGAGAGAAGGAAACGCTTCTAGGAGTTTTCGGTCCGGCCGAGCAATACAACCGCCACCAACTTCGGCGGGTGGGGTGGCGGTATGTCCGCTGATGCGGCGGAAGTCGGTCCCGAGTTGGAGTGGTCCCGGGGTCGCCATGAGCGGTTTCGGGTAGGGCGAAGCGGTGATTTCGGGTGTCTTGAATTGATCAGGAGGGGGCTTTCGTGTCCTTCTGTGAGTCAGTGTCTGGTTCTCGGCCCGGGGTCGGCAGGTTGAGGCGGCGGATCAGGACGGCGAAGACGACGTAGTAGAGCACGAAGTACGCGGCCCCGAACGCCAGGATCAGCGGCAGGCCGTGGGTGTTGGACTTGGTGGCGTTCAGCGCCATGTCGATGGCACCGCCCGAGAACGTGAAGCCGAGCCGCGCGCCCAGCTCGGCCATCAGCGCCATCGACAGGCCCGTGAGCAGCGCGTGCAGGACGAACAGCACGGGCGCGACGAAGATGAAGGCGAACTCCAGCGGCTCGGTGATGCCGGTGACGAACGCCGTCAGCCCGGCCGAGAGCATGATGCCGCCGACCGCCTTGCGCCGGGGCGGCGGTGCGGCCCGCCACATCGCGATGGCCGCGCCCAGCAGGCCGAACATCATGACGGGGAAGAAGCCCGTCATGAAGATCCCGGCGCCCTGCTCACCGGCGAAGTAGCAGTTGAGATCGCCGGAGGCGTCCCTGGTGGCGCCGTTCACGCCCGCCCGGCACTCGGGGAGGGTGAACCAGACGATGGTGTTGAGGAAGTGGTGCAGGCCGACGGGGATGAGCAGGCGGTTCGCGACGCCGTAGATGCCGGTGCCGGCCGTTCCGTGGGCCGACAGCCAGTCGCCGACGTTCGAAAGCCAGTCGCCGATCGGCCGCCACAGCAGGCCGAACGCGACGCCGATGAGCAGCGCGGCGACGGCGGTGATGATCGGAACGGCCCGCCGCCCGCCGAAGAAGGCCAGCCAGGGCGGCGGCTTGACGCGGTAGAAGCGCTGCCAGAGCAGCGCGGCCGTGATGCCGATGACGATGCCGCCCAGCACGCCGGTCGGGTTCTGGGCGCCCAGGTCGAGCGTGGGGGAGCCGTCGCGCAGGGTCACGGCGACCTTGGTGTAGACGGCGCCGTGCCCGGCCTCGAAGAACAGGGTCTTGGTCACCCGGTCGAACACCAGGTAGCCGACCAGCGCCGCCAGCGCGGTGGAGCCGTCGGACTTGCGGGCGAACCCGATGGCCACGCCGACGGCGAACAGCAGCGGCAGGTTCTCGAACAGCGCGCCTCCGGCCGCCGCGAGCACCCCGGCCACCGGCAGGAGCCAGGGGAGCGTGCCGCCGAGCCCGTCCACGCCGAGCAGGTCGTCCTGGCCGAAGCGGAACAGCAGCCCCGCGGCCGGCAGGACCGCGATGGGCATCATGAGCGAGCGGCCGATGCGCTGCAGCACGGCGAACGCCGCGGACGACCAGGCGGGCGGCACGGCCGTCGATCACCCCTCTTCCCGAGCCGGCCGCCGCGCGCCCGGCTCGTGTCACGGGGGATCGCCGATTTCCTGCCCTGGTGGCGGGTGCGGGAAACCGTCCCCAGGCACGCGTGACGATGATGGGTGCGGGAAACCGTCCCCAAGGCGTGGGTGGCGGCGATGGGCGTAGGAGACGGTGTCAGGCGACGGTGACCGTGTCAGGCGCGGGTGACCGTGTCAGGTGTGAGGGAGCGCCGGTCAGCTTTCGCCCGCGTCCACGTCGGGCTCGGGCTCGCGGCCCGGCGTCTGGATGTTCAGCCGGCGGATGAGGAACGTGAACACGACGTAGTACAGCACGCCGTAGACCGCACCGATCGCCAGGATGCCCGGTAAGTTCTCGGTGTTCGACTTGCTGGCGTTCAGCAGCAGATCGAGCAGCCCGGCGGAGAAGCCGAAGCCGAGCTGCCCGCCGATCAGCGTGGTCACCGCCATCGCCACGCCGGTGAGCACCGCGTGCACGACCAGCAGCAGCGGCGCGACGAAGATGAACGCGAACTCGATCGGCTCGGTGATGCCGGTCACGAACGAGGCGAGCGCCGCCGTCAGCATGATGCCGCCCACGCGGGCGCGCCGGTGCTCGGGCGCGGCCCGCCACATGGCGAGCGCGGCGGCCGGCAGGGCGAACATCATGATGGGGAAGAAACCGGCCATGAACTCGCCGGAGTGCGGGTCGCCGCCGAAGTAGCAGTTCCAGTCGCCGCCGAGCACGCGGCCGTTCACCTCGCACTGCGGCACGACGTACCAGACGACGGAGTTGGCGAAGTGGTGCAGGCCGAGGGGGATGAGCAGGCGGTTGATCAGGCCATAGAAGCCGGTGCCAAGAGGGCCGACGGAGGCCAGCGCCTCGCCGGCGTGCCGGATCCACTCGCCGATGACCGGCCACAGCCAGCCGAAGAGCACGCCGATGAGCAGCGCCGCGATGGAGGTGATGATCGGTACGAAGCGCCGCCCGCCGAAGAACGCGAGCCACGCGGGCAGCTTGACGCGGTGGAAGCGCTGCCACAGCAGGGCCGCGAGCAGGCCGATGACGATGCCGCCGAGCACCCTGGTGGGGTTCTGCAGCCCGTAGTTGATCATCTCTTTGATGCCGTCGGGCTGGACCTCGCGGATGAGCACGGTCTCCCTGATGTCCGAGCCGGCGAACATCACCTTCGTCACCCGGTCGAAGACGAGGTAGCCGACGACGGCGGCGAGCGCGGTGGAGCCGTCGGACTTGCGGGCGAACCCGATGGCGACGCCCACGGCGAACAGCAGCGGCAGGTTCTCGAACAGCGCGGCGCCCGCGGCCTCCAGCACCTCGGCCACCCGGCTCACCCAGGCCAGCCCCGCCACGTCGGCCAGGCCGCCGGGCGCGGGGCCGTTGGAGCCGAGCATGTCGGGCTGGCCGAAGCGCTGCAGCAGAGCGGAGGCGGGCAGGGCGGCGATGGGCAGCATCAGCGAGCGGCCCAGGCGCTGGAGCACGCTCATCGTGCGGGCGAACGGCGAGGGCCGGGCGGCGGTGGTCTCGTTCACCGGTCGTTCCTCCGGAGGCGTCTCTGCCGGGGCTGGGGGGTCGTACGAACGCGGCGAACCCGGTCTCGGAGGCTCGCGCGGGGCGGGCTCGGGTCAGCCCCGGCGGGCCGGCATCTCCAGGGAGGTGCGCAGCTGGTAGCGGTCGGCGCGGTAGGTGGACACGCCCAGCTCGGCGCAGACCCCGCCGGAGAACGACCGGCGCTGCAGCAGCAGCACGGCGCCGCCCCTGGGCAGCTTCAGCAGGTCGGCGTCGCTGGGGTCGGCCAGGCCGCCGTCGATGGTCAGCTCACCGGCGTCCATGACGAGCCCGTAGCGGCGCTCCAGCAGCTCGTAGAGTGATTTATCTGACAGGTCGTAGTCTGCCAGGTCCGGTGCGAGCTTGACCGGGATGTGAGCGCGTTCGATGGACAGCGGCTCCCCGTCGGCCGTCCGCAGCCGCTCGATGAAGTGCACCTCTTCGCCCGGCTGGATGCCCAGCTCCTTGGCCAGGTGGGCGCTGGCGCGCACCACGCGGCGGTCGAGGTCGCGCGAGCCTGGGACCATGCCGCGCGCCCGCATGTCCTCGGTGAACGAGGTGAGCTGCAGGGCCAGCTCGATCTTCGGCCGGGCCACGAACGTGCCCTTGCCGGGCACCCGGTGCAGCCTGCCCTCGGAGACGAGGTGGTCGACGGCCTGGCGTACGGTCATCCTGGACAGCCCGAACCGCTGGCAGAGCTCGCGCTCGGACGGGATGGCCGCACCGATGCTGAGCTCATCGCTGTCGATGAGGTCCAGCAGGATCTCGCGAAGCTGGAAGTATTTGGGCACCGGGCTGTCCGGATCGATGCGCGCCACGGATCCTCCCCTCGTCTCCGCCAAGGCCATGGGCTATGGTTCGTACTGGTCTAGTCCGGACTAGACCACCATAAGTCGCGTATGACGGCAAGTCTGAACACCGCATGAGTTGAGGGATGAGCGCGAGATGACCACGAGAATGCGCAGCGAGATCGCCGAGCAGCCGACGGCGCTGCGGGACACACTGGACTCCCTGCTCCCCAAGGCCGGCGAGATCGGCGCACTCGGCGAGCAGACCCGCCAGTTGCTCTTCATCGCGCGCGGCACCTCTGACAACGCCGCAGTGTACGGGCGCTACCTCATCGAGGCGCACGCGGGCCGCCTCGCGGCGCTGGCCGCCCCGTCGATCGCGACCACGTACAAGCGCAAGCTCGACCTCGATGGCGTGCTGGCCGTCGCGATCTCGCAGTCGGGACGTACCGAGGAGATCGTCGAGACACTGGCGTGGGCCAAGGACTGCGGCGCCAAGACCGTGGCCGTGACCAACGGCGGCGAGCAGAGCCCGCTCGCGCAGGCCGCCGACGTGGCCCTGTGCACGGTGGCCGGCGAGGAGAAGGCGGTGCCGGCGACCAAGACGTACACGACGCAGCTCGCCGCGCTGGCCGTGCTGGCGATCGGGCTGGGCGCGGACGTGGACGTGGACGACCTGCGGCGGGTGCCCGAGGCGGTGGAGAAGCTCATCGCGGAGCCCGGCGACCTGGAGGCCGTGGTCGAGGGGCTGCTGGACAAGCAGGGCGTGGTCGTCTCGGGGCGCGGGATGGCGTTCTCCACGGCGCTGGAGACCGCGCTGAAGCTCAAGGAGGCCTGCTACCTGCACGCCATGGGCCTGTCGTACGCCGACCTGCTGCACGGCCCGATCGCGGTCGTGGACGCCGACACTCCGGCGCTGCTGGTGGCCTCCGAGAACAGCCCGACGCTTCAGGGCACGGTGGCGCTGGCCGAGCGGGTGGTCGCGGCGGGGGCGGCCGCGTACACGATCGGCGGCGGCGACGCGCTGTCGCGGGCGGGCACGGCCAGCCTGAACGGCCCCGACCTGCCCGAGTGGGTGGCCCCGATGGGCCTGATCGTGCCGGGGCAGCTGCTCACCGAGGCGCTGGCCCGCCGGCTCGGCATCGACCCCGACGCGCCGCGCGGCCTGAACAAGGTCACCCAGACCGACTGATCTAGCCTGGTCAGAGAGCCGACCCTAGGGAGGACCTGATGGCGGCGGACGTGAACGCGATCATCGCCGCGCTGGGCGGCGCCGGCAACATCATCGACATCGAGCCGTGCATCACCCGCCTGCGCACGGAGGTGCACGACGCCTCGAAGGTCGATCAGGCGGCGCTGAAGGCCGCAGGCGCGCACGGCGTCATGGCCACGGGCAACGTGGTGCAGGTCGTCGTCGGGCCGGAGGCGGACACGATAGCCAGCGACATCGAGGACGCCATCGGCTAAGGGCGAGATCATGACGACTGTTCTCGCCCCGGTCGAGGGGGAGGCCGTGGGGCTGGCAGCCGTGCCCGACCCGGTGTTCTCGGCGGGCATGGTCGGCCCGGGGGCGGCGATCGACCCGCTCAGGGGGCCGGGCGAGGCCGTGGCCCCTATCGCCGGAAAAATCATGAAACTTCATCCGCACGCGTACGTCATCGTCGGCGATGACGGGAAAGGCGTGCTCGTGCACCTGGGCATCGACACCGTACAGCTCAAGGGGGAGGGCTTCGAGCTGCTGGCGTCGGAGGGCGACCGGGTCGCGGCCGGTCAGCCCGTGGTGGCCTGGGACCCCTCGGTCATCGAGGCGGGCGGCCGTTCCCCGGTCTGCCCGGTCGTCGCGCTCGACGCGCTGTCCGGCGCCGTCACGGAGGTCACGCAGGGAGCGGTGCACGCGGGGGACCAGCTCTTCGAGTGGGATTGAGCGTGGTTTGCGCCCTAGTGGGCAGTTTCGCGGCTATCGGGGAATAAGAGGTGTCCAGGGTGGCATCAACGGTAGTCGGGTGGGCTCGTGTGAGCCGTCACAATATTGTCGGTCGTCCGTTTTGGTGGCGATCGTACGAAGGTCCGGCTGGTCTGGACCGGCACAGAAGGAGGAGCACGAAAATGGGGCAACGCAAGGTCACCGTGGCGGCTGAGGTAGGGCTGCACGCCCGTCCCGCGGCGACGTTCGTGCAGCGGGCCAAGCAGGCCCCGATGGACATCACGGTCGAGAAGGCGCACGGTGGCGGGCCGGTCAACGGCAAGAGCATCCTCGCCATCATGGCGCTCGACGTCCGTCAGGGCGAGACCGTGGTGATCTCCGCGGAGGGCGAGGGCTCGGAAGAGGTCCTCGACGAGCTGGCCGCGATCGCCGGCACGCCATGAACCTGCGGGGGGTGGGGGTCAGCCCGGGCATCGGGCACGGACCCTCTTTCGTGCTGACCGTCTCTGTGCCCGAACCCCCCGAGGGCGCCACCTACACCGGTGAGGCGGAGCAGGAGAAGGAGCGTGCCATGGTCGCGCTCCAGCAGGTCGCGGGCGAGCTCGAAGCCCGCGGCAACCAGGCGGGCGGCGAGGCAGGGGAGATACTCAAGGCCCAGGCGCTGATGGCCGAGGACCCCGGGTTGGTCGTCAAGGTGCGCTCGCTCATCGACCGCGGACTCGCCGCCCCCAGAGCGGTCTTCGAGGCGTTCTCGAAGTACCAGGACGTGCTCGCCGGATCCGGCGGATACCTGGGCGAGCGCGCCGCCGACGTGCGCGACATCAGGGATCGCGTGATCGCGCTGCTCTACGGGCAGGCGCTGCCGGGGCTGCCGGTCGCACCCGAGGAGCCGTACGTGCTGGTCGCCAAGGACCTCGCACCCGCCGACACCGCGCTGCTGTCCAGGGACGACGTGGTCGCGTTCGTCACCGAGGAGGGCGGCCCCACCAGCCACACCGCCATCATGGCCAGGTCGATCGGCGTGCCCGCGGTCGTGGCCTGCCAGGGCGCCACCCGCATCCAGCCGGGCGTCCAGGTCATGGTGGACGGCACCTCCGGCGAGGTCCGCGTCTCGCCCGCCGACGCCGACGTGGCCGACGCGGTCGGCGCCGCGACCGCCCGGCAGGCCGCGCTCGCGTCGTGGACCGGTCCGGGAGCGACCGCCGACGGCCATCCCGTGCCGCTGCTCGCCAACATCGGCGGCCCCGCCGAGATCGACGCCGCGCTCGCCGCGGGCGCCGAGGGCATCGGCCTGTACCGCACCGAGTTCCTCTTCCTCGACCGCGCCGAGCCCCCTTCGCTTGACGAGCAGGTACGCGCCTACCGCGCGGCGCTCGACGCCTTCCCCGGCGGCAAGGTGGTGGTGCGCATGCTCGACGGCGGCGCGGACAAGCCGCTGCCGTTCCTGACCGTGCCGCCCGAGCAGAACCCGGCGCTGGGCGAGCGCGGGCTGCGCCTGTTCAAGCGCGCGCCCGAGGTGATGGACGTCCAGCTCAGCGCCCTGGCCGCGGTGGCCGCGCCGGAGCTGCAGGTGATGGCCCCGATGGTGGCCACGGCCGAGGAGGCCACCTGGTTCGCCAGGGAGTGCGCCGACAAGGGGCTGCTGGAGGTCGGCGTGATGATCGAGATCCCGTCGGCCGCGCTGCGCGCCGCTGACGTGCTCTCCCAGGTCGACTTCGTCTCCATCGGCACCAACGACCTCAGCCAGTACGCCTTCGCCGCCGACCGCAGGCTCGGCGCCGTCAGCGACCTGCACGACCCCTGGCAGCCGGCGCTGCTCGATCTGGTCGCCATGGTCGCCGGCGCGGCCGGGCGCGCGGACAAGCCCTGCGGCGTGTGCGGGGAGGCCGCCGCCGACGCCGCGCTGGCCTGCGTGCTGGCCGGGCTCGGGGTGTCGTCGCTGTCGATGGCGCCGTCGGCGCTGGCCGGCGTACGCGCCGGGCTGGCCGCGCACACGCTGGAGCAGTGCCGTGCGGCGGCCGAGGCGGCCAGGGCGCAGCCCACGGCGGCCGACGCCCGCGCGGCGGCCCGCGTGCACCTGCCCGGCCTCGCCAGGCTCGGCCTGTAGCCGTCATGCAGAGGTCCGGACTTATGAGCTGAGGCCCGGCTTTGTGGGGGCTCGGCTCTTGGACTGAGGCTCGGTTGTTGTGGGGCTCGGCTCTTGGACTGAGGCTCGGTTGTTGTGGGGCCTGCTCTTGGGCCGAGGCTCGGTTGTTGTGGGGCCTGCTCTTGGGCCGAGGCTCGGCTCTTGTGAGGCCGGGTTCTTGCGCTGAGGGCGAGCGCGGGCCCGGGCGCGTCGTCGTGTGGATACCTTTGGAGTCATGCTTCGACGGATCGGTACGACAGGACTCCTGGTGATCGCGCTCGTCGCGTGCGGCGGTGGCGGCGGACCCGCGGGGGCCGAGCCGACCGGAGGCAAGGCCGCGCCGCCCGCGCGCAGCAGCGCGCCCGCGACGCCTTCGGCCGCGACCACGCCCGCGCAGAGCGAGGTCCAGCGGGTCCTGTCGCGCCTGACCACCGAGGAGAAGGTCGGCCAGCTCTTCATGCCCGTCCTCTACGGCACCACGGCCGGCTCCGCCTCGGGTGAGAACCAAGCGCGTTACGGCGCGCAGACCCCGGCCAAGGTGATCGCGAAATACCACCTGGGCGGCGTCATCCTCTTCCCCCACAACGTCAAGAGCACCACGCAGGTCGTCGGGCTCACCAACGGCCTGCAGCGCGCCTCGGGGAAGGTGCCGCTGATCATCGGCACCGACCAGGAGAACGGCCTGGTCTCGCGCATGTCGGCGCTGATGACGAAGTTCCCTGGCCAGGGCACCATCGGCGACACCAAGGACACCGCCCTGGCCCGCGAGGTGGCCAAGGCGACCGGCGAGGAGCTGCGCGCGCTCGGGGTCAACCTCGACTTCGCGCCCGTCGCCGACGTCAACGTCAACCCGCGCAACCCCGTCATCGGCCGGCGCGCGTACGGCGACGACCCCAAGCGGGTGGCGAAGATGGTGGCGGCGGCGGTCAAGGGCTTCGGTGACGCGAAGATCGCGGCGACCGCCAAACACTTCCCCGGCCACGGCGACACCAGCGTCGACAGCCACACCGGGCTGCCGGTCATCAAGCACACCAAGGCGCAGTGGGAGCGCATCGACGCGCCGCCGTTCAAGGCCGCCATCGACGCGGGCGTCGACGCGGTGATGAGCGCCCACATCGTCTTCCCCAAGCTCGACCCGTCGGGCGACCCCGCCACGCTGTCCAAGCCGATCCTGACCGGCCTGCTGCGCGAGAAGCTCGGCTTCAAGGGCGTCATCTCCACCGACGCGCTCAACATGGCGGGGGCGCGCAAGAAGTACGACGACGGCGAGGTCGCGGTACGGGCCGTGCTGGCCGGGGCCGACCTGCTGCTCATGCCCAACGACCTGCCCAAGGCGTACAAGGCGGTGCTGAAGGCGGTGAAGTCGGGCCGCATCTCCGAGCAGCGGCTCGACCAGTCGGTCACCCGGCTGCTGACGCTCAAGCAGAAGCGCGGCTTCCTGACAGAGGCGCCCGTGGCCTCGGCGGCGAAGGCGGCCGGGGTGCTGCGCTCGTCCGCGCACCGCAAGCTCGCCGCCCGCGCCGGACGCTGATACTCCTCGATCCACCTGGATCGGGGAGTAAACCGGCGTTTCGTGACGCTCTACCCTAGAACGATGGTTACGGGTGTGCTCATCGACTGGGGCGGGGTGCTGACGACCAGCCTGTCCGACTCCATCGCGCGCTGGATCGCCGCCGACAGGATCGACGCCGACCACTACTACAAGGTGATGCGCGAGCTCATCGACCACGCCTACCGCGGCGGCGACGGCGACAACGTCGTCCACGCGCTCGAAAGGGGCGAGATCGACGGCGCCGCCTTCGAACGCGACCTGGCCGCCCGGCTGCTCACCGTCGACGGCGTGCCGCCGGTCGCCGAAGGGCTCCTCGAGCGCATGTTCGCGGGCTTCGAACGCGTCGAGGCCATGTACGACATGCTGCGCGACGTCCGCGGCAACGGCGTGAAGACCTGCCTGCTGTCCAACTCGTGGTCCAACACCTACCCCCGCGACGACTGGGACGAGCTGTTCGACGCGGTCGTCATCTCCGGCGAGGTCGGCATGCGCAAGCCCGAGGAGCGCATCTTCCGCCACGCGCTCGATCTCATCGGCCTGTCCGGCGAGGACTGCGTGTTCATCGACGACATCGAGGCCAACATCGTCGCCGCCCGAGCCCTCGGTATCAACGGCATACACCACCGCGACCCCGTCACCACGATCACGCGGCTGGAGGGCCTGCTGCGCCTCACCTTGCGGAAGTAGTCCATCACCACGGTCGTGACCAGGGACCGGCAGTAAGGTTGCGATCGGGCTCCCGCCTGGTCGAGCCCCGCACGTTTGGAAAGGTTCGTCATGCGCGTCTATCTGCCGTGTACTCTCCCGGCTCTTGCTGCTGCGGTGAAGGCCGGAGAGGTGGGCCCGGCCCCGCTGACCGGCTACGCGGTGACCCCCGCGCTGATCGAGTGGTACGCCTCGGGCGACACCGAGGAGCTCGAATACGTCGCGCTCACCGAGGCCGCCCGCGCCTCGCTGCGGATGCTGGCCGCCGACCGCGCCGACGGCGTCGACGCCCCGGCTCGGCGCGTCGTGATCGCCGCCGAGGTGCCCGAGAAGGGCGTCACCGTAGGCGCCGCCCTGGAGGAGCGCGGCCGGGTCCGCCTGTCGCGGGCGGTGCCGATGACCAAGGTCGCCGCCGTGCACATCGACGACCACGACGCGGTGACCGACATCGAGGCCGCCATCGCCGCGCTGCCCGCCGCCGACGCGGGCGACGACGACGCCCGCTTCACCGTGGACGGAGCCGAGGCCCACGAGCTGATGTGGTACGCGACGCAGGAGATTCCCGACCTCCTCAGTTGATAACGGTGAGGTCACGGGGCGGGCGGGTCACGTTCAATGATCGTCACATCCCGCTAATGTCCCGACACGGCAGAGTAATCAACTTAAGGAGTCGGTTCTACGTGATGCGTCGAGTCCTGGCGGTCGCCATCGGGGCGGCGGCCATTCTGGCCAGCTCGCCCGCCAACGCTCAGGCCGCCCTCAAGCCGGGGGACCACAAGGATCCGTACAAGTCGGGCTGCGGCAACTCGGCCCGCGCCGTGCGTACGGCGAACATCTCCAGCCGGGTTCACGGGACGGTGGGGACGATCAAGCTCATGTGGTCGGGCAAGTGCCAGACCAACTGGACCGAGATCAAGGTCGGCTCCTCCATGGTCGGCACCATCCACGTCTACACCGCCGACGGCCGCCACAACTCCTTCCGCTTCAAGGCCGGCAACGGCGGACGGCACTGGGGCGACATGCTCTGGGGCAAGGACATGTGCGCCTGGGGCAGCGCGTTCGTCCAGTGGGGCGGCGGGCGCGGCGGCCAGAACGCCCAGGGCACGACCAGCAAGGCCTGCGGCTGACGCCGCTCAGGACCTCAGCTTGGACGAGGGTAAGGCCCTCGTCCGACGGGAATAGGGCCCCTCGCCTGACGGGGTTAGGGGCCCTCGCCTGACGGGTTGGGGCCCGTGTGACGGGGTCAGTGCGCCTGACCGCTTGCGTGCCGCCCGACGGCAGGGAATCCGCCGTCGGCCTGCAGCTCCGCCCGGCCGGGCCCGCGTCGCCTCTCAGCAGTGAGGCCCGCCCGGCGGGCGGCTTCGGTCGCGAAGCCGGTGGATTCGCGCTGGGGGCCGGCTCGCCGCCGCCCGGCCCGGGGCGTCGCAGCGGGAGTCCGGCGGTCGTTGCCCAGTGCCGAGGGGCGGTGGCGGAAGTCTGGCCGTCGTTGCCCCGCTCCGAGAGGCGGTGGCGGGGGGTGGGGGTGGGCCGGTCGCCCCCCAGGGTTCTCAGGTCGGGGTGCTGGAGTTCGAGGCGTGGTGGCTGGGACGGCTATCAGCCCGGGCCACGGAGGCTTGTGGGCCGGGGCGTTCGAGTCCTGGGGCGGCGGAGGGGCCGTCATCGAAATGTCATGTCGGGCATTTAGTCTTGTGCCCGACATGACACAGCACATCATCTGGGACTGGAACGGCACCCTCTTCCATGACATCGAGGCCGTCGTAGGGGCCACCAACGAGGTCTTCAAGCCGTACGAGCTTCCCCCACTGACCGCCGACGGCTTCCGGGCGGTCTACACGCGCCCCATCTGGGTGGCGTACGAGCGCCTGCTCGGCCGCCCGCTCGTCGAAGGCGAGTGGAAGCGCCTCGACGACGGCTTCCACGAGCACTACTTCCGGCTGGCCGAGGTGTGCGAGCTGGCCACCGGTGCCGAGATGGTGCTGGCGAGCTGGACGGGCACGCAGTCGCTCTGCTCGATGGCCCCGCACGCCCACCTGGTGCCCAAGGTGGAGTCGTTCGGCATCACCCGGCACTTCACCAGGATCGACGGCATCAACGGCGCCACCGGCGGCGAGAAGGCCGCGCACATGGCCGAGCACATCAAGGCGCTCGGCATCGACCCCGCCCAGATCCTGGTGATCGGCGACAGCGTGGACGACGGGCTGGCCGCACGCCACGTGGGCGCGAGGGCCGTGCTCTACACCGGCGGCATGACGACCAGGCAGGAGCTGGAGAGCACCGGCTTCCCCGTGGTCGATCACCTCGCCGACGCGCTGAACCACATCTGATCTGCTGGTCACCGCCGGCCCTCCTGCGCGGCCGTCCGGTCATGCCGGATTTCCCGTGGTGAGGGTCCCGGCGGCTCGTGATGGCCTAACCTTTGCAGTGATCCTTCAGGAGGCCGCCATCAACCGCCTTGTGCTGTGGAACGTCGACCTGACGCTGGTCGACGTCTCCATCGTGACCAGAGACGCCTACGCAGAGGCGTTCCGCGTCGTGACCGGGCGCCCGCTCGTCAAGCTCGTCCCTCCGCTGGGCCGCCCCGACTCCGAGGTCGTCTTCGAGACGCTCGCCGTGAACGGCATCGTGGCCGAGGACGACCACCTGCCCGCCTTCCTCTCGGCGCTGGCCTCGGCCTTCGCCGACCGGCGCGGGCGGCTGTCCAAGGAGGGCCGCATGATGGCCGGGGCGAAAGACGCGCTCAAGGCCGTCTCCAGGCTCGACGGCGTCGTCCAGACGGTGCTGACGGGCACGATCAAGAGCAACGCCGTGCTCAAGCTCAAGGCGTTCGGGCTCGACAAGTACATCGACTTCGAGCTCGGCGGCTACGGTGAGGAGGTCTACCCCAAGGCGACGCTGCTGCAGGTCGCCCAGTCGCGGGCTAGGCAGCGGCTCGGCACGCCGTTCACCAAGGCCAACACCGTGGTCATCGGCGACTCCACCCGTGACGTGCAGGCCGCCAAGATCGGCGGGGCCGGGATGATCGGGGTCGCCTCGGGGCGGTCGATGGCCTCCGAGCTGCGCGAGGCCGGGGCCGACATCGTGCTGCCCGACCTGTCCGACGCCTCCGAGGTGGTGAAGGCGGTCGCGGCCCTGACCGCGCCGGTGGACAGCAAGGCCGTCTGACCGCGCCGGTGGGCAAGAAGGTGGTCTGCGCCGGTGGGCAGCAGGGCGGTCTGACCGCGCCGGGGCGTCAGGAGAGGGCGTTGAGAAAGCGGGCGGCGATCGGCGCGGCCACCGCGGAGCCCGCGCCGCCGCCCTCCACGATGACGGAGAACGCCAGGTCGCCCCGGTAGCCGATGAACCACGAGTGTGCGGGCGGCTCCTTGCCCGAGCCGTACTCGGCGGTCCCGGTCTTGCCGGCGGTGCCCGGCGGGAAGCTGACGCCGTGCGCGGTGCCGTCCGTCACCACGGCGGGCATGAGGGCGCGCAGCGCGTTCACGACGCCCTTCTCCAGCGGACGCGGCGTGCCGGGCTGCTGATCGGGGATGCGCTCGCCGACGACCAGCCGGGGCGGGGTCCACGCGCCCGAGGCGATGGCGGCGGCCACGGAGGCCATGTTGAGCGGGCTGGCCAGCACCCGGCCCTGCCCGATGGCGGCGGAGGCGAGGTCGGTGTCGTCCTTGGGGTCGGGGAACTCGGCCCGTACGGCGGGCACGCCCGGCGTGATCGGCGTGCCGAAGCCGAAGCTCTTGGCCACCTCACCGAGCCGGCCGCCGTTCAGCCGGTCGACGCTCATCTGCCCGAACGTGGTGTTGCACGAGTGCGCGAACGCGTCCCGGAACGACAGCGTGCCGAAGTCCTCGTAGCCGGCGTTGTGGAAGGGGAAGCCGCCGATGTTCTGCTCGGCCGGGCAGGCGACCTGCTGCCCGGGCTGGATGCCGTCGGCGACGAGCGCGGAGGCGGTGACGACCTTGAACGTCGAGCCGGGCGGGTACTTGCCCATGAGCGCCCGGTTGAACCCGCCCGGCGCGTTGACCACGGCCAGGATCTCCCCGGTCGAGGCCCGCAGGGCCACCAGCGAGACCGGTTTGTCCACGCCCTTCAGCGCCTTCGCGCCCGCCCGGTGCACCTTGAGGTCGAGCGTGGTCTGGATGGGCCGCTCGCCGCCCTTCTCCTCGGTCAGGATCTTCACCGGCTCGTTCCCCCGGTAGAGGCCGATGACGGTACGGCGGCGCGCCGAGAACCGTTCGGGGAGCGTCGTCTTCATGCCCTCGATGAGCTGCTGCACGGAGCCGGGCGCCGAGGGGTCGTTGACCTGGGTGCCGTCGGCGGCGAGCACGCGTACCGGCTCGGCCTCGCGCGTCACGGCCCGCAGCGACAGTCCTTGCTTCAGCTCCGGGTGGATGGTGGCGGGCGTCCAGGCCACCTTCCATGAACGGTCGCGCTCGACCAGGCGCAGCCGCCCGGTGTAGGTGAAGTCGCGCGGGCCCTGCAGGGCGGCGCGGAAGGCGATGACGCCGTCACGCGCGGCGGAGTCGCGGCGCCGGAAGGTCGCGCCGGTCAGCTTGAGCCCGGTACGGAAGTCGCGATGGGCGCGCTCGAAGCCGGCGGGCGGGTCGGCGACCAGGGACCGCATGGTGGCGTAGTCCTGGGCGCTCCACGCCGCCAGGTAGCGGTCGGCGGTCTCCTCGGGAGAGCCCTGCGTACGCATCACCCAGACGACGCCGCCCGCCGCGACGGCCGGGACCAGCAGCCCCGCCACGATGAAGGGCCATCGCCTGCGACGACGCCGCCCGTAGATTCTCCCCGTTCGCTGTGCCATGCCGCAGAGGACACCAGAGTGGGAGCAATAGTGTCCAATATTGATATGAGGGACATCTAGATATAAATCTGGATATATTTGCTGGTCATGGACCTCGTCCGGCACCTCCGCTACTTCATTGTGGTGGCGGAGGAACTGCACTTCGGCAACGCGGCCATCCGGCTCGGCATGGCCCAGCCGCCGCTCAGCCAGCGCATCAAACGGCTGGAGGAGGAGCTGGGCGTACGGCTGTTCGACCGTTCCGCCCGCCAGGTGCGCCTCACCGAGCAGGGCCGGCTGCTGCTGGGCGAGGCCCGCGAGATCGTCTCCCGCGTCGACCGGCTGCATGAGCTGGCCAGGCAGGGCGGCGGCGCGGTGCTGAAGGTCGGCGTGCCGCCCGACCTGGCCGCCTCCGTGCTGGCGGCCCTGGTGGCGAACTTCCGCGCGGCCAACCCGGACGTACGCGTCGCGCCCGCCGAGATCTGGACCGCCGACCAGGTGACGGCCCTGGCGGAGGGCGCGATCGACGTCGGGCTCGTCCGGCATCCCGTCACCGCGCCCGGCCTGCGCTTCGGTCGGATGCTGGTGCAGACGCAGGGCGTGCTGCTGGCCGAGAGCGACCCGCTGACCGCGGTCGGCGAGGTGCACCTGGCCGACCTGGCGGGCCGTGAGCTGCTGTTGCCGCCCCAGGAGGGCGAGCCGGGCTGGCGGGCGGAGGTGCTGTCCGAGTGCCGCCGCCACGGGTTCGTCCCCGCGCAGGTGCACGACGGCGCCGGGCTCGGCCTGGTGCTCGCGGGGGCGGCGGTGGCGTTCGGTCCGAGGGTGGAGCTGCCGGGACTGGCCTGGCGGCCGCTGCTAGGCTCGCCGATCGCGAGCCGGGTCTCCACGGCCTGGCGTACGGAGACGGCCGCGACCGCCGACTTCTCGGCCGTGGCCGTACGGACGTTGAAGGAGAGCGCCGGGATGACCGAGCAGGGCCTCGCGCCTCAGCGGCGGGTCAGCCGAAGGCCCGGGATGCTGGCATGAACCCGCCCGACTTCGACGCCCTGTTCACCCGCGCCGGCGTGACCGGCTGGCTGTACGCGGCCGACATCGACACCGGCCACGACGTCGGCCACGGGCCGGACGAGCCGCTGCCGACGGCCTCGATGTTCAAGGTGCCGCTGCTGGTGGAGCTCTGCCGGCAGGCCGACGCCGGGCGGCTCGGCATGACCGACCGGGTCACGGTGCCCGCCGAGGGCCGCGTGCCGGGGCCCACCGGGATCGCCGCGATGCTCGACGACGTGACGATGTCGCTGCGCGACCTCGCGTATCTGATGATCGCGGTCAGCGACAACACCTCGGCCGACACGCTGCTGGAGCTGATCGGCTGCGAGGCGGTCAACGCCATGCTGGACGGGTTCGGGCTGACGCGTACGCGGGTCGTGCAGGGCGCGGGGGAGGCCAACGCGCGCATGCGGGAGGACGCCGGGCACGGCTGGCCGTACCTCGACCCCGAGGACATCGCCCGGCTCAGCGTGCTCGACCCGCAGCGCACCAACCGCAGCACGCCGCGCGAGATGGTCCGGCTGTTCGAGCTGATCTGGCGCGACGAGGCCGCCTCCGCCGAGTCGTGCGCGTGGATGCGCAGCGTGCTCAACATGCAGGTCTGGCCGCACCGGCTGGCCTCCGGCTTCCCGTACGACGACGTGGCCGTCAGCGGCAAGACCGGCACCTTCCCGACGCTGCGCTGCGAGTCGGGCGTCGTGGAGTATCCCGACGGCCGCAGGTACGCGGTGTCGGTCTTCACCCGGTCGTTCAGCACCGCGCTCAACCAGCCGCGCGCCGACGCGGTGATCGGCACGGCCGCGCGTATGGCGGTGGACCACCTACGGAGGTAGCAAGTTATGGGGAGCGCCGGGTATGACATTCCTCCGTACGGGCGACAGGATGAGTGACATGGTTGCTGAGGGCGAGCTTCTCTGGGAGCCGGACGACGAGGTGGTCGCATCGGCCAGGCTGACCCACTACCTGAAGTGGCTGGGCCGGTCGGAGGACTATGAGGACGTGTGGCGGTGGTCCGTCGACGATCCCGCCGCGTTCTGGACGTCGATCTGGGACTACTTCGAGGTGATCGGCGAGCGCGGCGACGGGCCCGTGCTGTCGGGCACGATGCCCGGCGCCAAGTGGTTCGCCGGCGCCACGCTCAACTACGCCGAGAACGCCTTGCGCCACGACGAGGGCCCAGGGCTGATCTTCCTGAGCGAGGACGGCGGGCGGCAGGAGATGAGCAGGGCCGAGCTGCGCGAGGAGGTCGCGCGGGTACGGGCCGGGCTCATCAGGCTCGGCGTCGGCCGCGGCGACCGGGTGGCGGCCTACCTGCCCAACATCCCGCAGGCGCTGATCGCGTTCCTGGCCACCGCGTCGCTGGGCGCGATCTGGTCGGCCGGTTCGCCCGACTTCGGCGTGCCGTCCATCGTCGACCGGTTCAAGCAGATCGAGCCGAAGGTGCTCATCGCCGTCGACGGCTACCACTACAACGGCAAGAGCTTCGACCGCTCGGCCGCCGTCCACGAGATCGCCGCGTCGCTGCCCTCGCTGCGCGCCACCGTGTGGATCCCCTACCTGGCCGCCGCCGACGAGGGCCGCGCGCCGCAGCAGGCCGAGCCGGTCGCCGCCCACACCGCCGACGTGCCGCACGGCGAGGTCATCGGCTGGGAGGGGCTGCGGGCCGAGGAGGGGCCGCTGGAGTTCGAGCGGGTACCGTTCGACCACCCGCTGTGGATCCTCTACTCCAGTGGCACGACCGGACTGCCCAAGCCGATCGTGCACGGCCACGGCGGCGTGGTGCTCGAACACCTCAAGGCGCTCACCTTCCACCAGGACCTCGGCCGCGGCGATGTGTTCTTCTGGTACACCACCACGGGCTGGATGATGTGGAATTACCTCATCGGCGCCTTGCTGGTGGGGGCCACGCCGGTCCTCTACGACGGCTCGGCCACGCATCCGTCGCCGGCCGCGCTGTGGCGCATCGCCGCCTCCGAGCAGGTGACGTACTTCGGGGTGGGGGCGCCGTACATCATGGCCTCGCTCAAGGCCGGGCTGCACCTTGAAGGGCTGGAGAAGCTGCGCGGGGTCGGCTCGACCGGCTCGCCGCTGCCGCCCGAGGGCTTCGCCTGGCTCGCGGGTCAGCTTCCCGACACGCCGCTGGGGTCGTTCTCCGGCGGCACCGACGTGTGCACCGGGTTCGTCGGCGCCACCCCGCTCCATCCCATCAGGGCCGGGATCATCCCGTGCCGGTCGCTGGGGGCGAAGGTGGAGTCGTACGACCCGGCGGGCAAGCCGGTGATCGGCGAGGTGGGCGAGCTGGTGGTGACCCAGCCGATGCCGTCGATGCCGGTCTGCTTCTGGAACGACCCCGACGGCCGCCGCTACGCCGAGAGCTACTTCGACGTCTACCCCGGCGTCTGGCGGCACGGCGACTGGATCAAGATCAACGAGGACGGCGGCTGCGTCATCTACGGGCGCTCCGACTCCACGCTCAACCGGGGCGGCGTCCGCATGGGCACCAGCGAGTTCTACCGGGTGGTCGAGCGCTTCGACGAGATCGCCGACAGCCTCGTCATCGACACCGGCCAGCTCGGGCAGGAGGGCAGGCTGCTGCTCTTCGTCACGCTCGCCGAGCAGGCCGAGCTGACCGAGGACCTCGAACGCAGGCTGCGCGCCGCCCTGCGCACGGAGCTGTCGCCGCGCCACGTGCCCGACGAGATCCGGGTGGTGCCGGGCATCCCCCGGACCCTGTCGGGCAAGAAGCTCGAGGTCCCCGTACGCAAGATCCTGCTCGGCACGCCCGTCGAGCAGGCCGCCAACCCCGACGCCATGGCCAACCCGGAAGTGCTGCGCCACTTCACCCGGGACTGACGCGGGGTCGCCTGAGGTCGGCGCGGGCTCGCCCGGGTTGGCGCGGGTCCGCCCGGGATCGGCGCGGGTTCACCCGGGGCGGCGCGGGTCAGTCCTTCAGGCCGAACAGGGGCAGGCACGCCTCCAGGCCGTGGATCTCGAACCCGGGCTGCTCCTTCCAGTCCTCCCTGGGCAGGCGGAAGCGGCGGCTGACCACCGGCTCGCCGCCGCGCTTGAACAGGTTGAAGCCGTCGTCGTGGTAGCCGAGCTTCCGCGTGACGCCCAGGGAGGCGGGGTTGTCGTCGAACGCCTCGGTCAGCGCGTACCGGGCACCGAGGCCGGCGAACGCGAAGTGCAGCACCGCCTGGCGCATCTCGGTGCCCACGCCCTGCCCCTGGAAGCGCCTGCCCAGCCAGGAGCCCGTCTGGACCTCCTTCAGGACGGGGAAGCCGCTCGCCGTCACGCCCTGGGTGCCGACGACCTGGCCGTCGCGTACGACGACGAACTCGATCGCCCACTCGTCCGCGTTGAAGCGGCCCCAAGTGGTGAAGTGGTACTGGATCGTGCGCTGCGCGCGCTCGGCCGGCGTGCCCTCGGTCCACGGGACGACGAACGGCATCTGCCCCTCCTCGTGGACGCCCTCGGCGGCGCGGTCGGCCAGCTCGTCGAGCTCCTCCAGGGAGGGGACGCGCAGGCTGAGGTTGGGTGTGGTGATCTGTAGCTCGAAGAGCGGCCAGTTACGCATGGCACGGGATGCTGCCAGACGCGGTGGCGGCCGCGCGAGTCATTTTTCCGACAAAAGCGCATTTTCCTGAATCTCGATATTAGCCGCGTCTTTTCCTCGACAAAACCATGAATTCTCTGGTGTCTGGGTAGGCGTCGATTTATGACGATAAAGCTTCAGACATTCACCGTGTTCGCTCTGTCCGCCGCCGCCGTCGTTCCGTTCACCGAGACCCCGCTGCCCGCCTCCGCCGCGTCTGCCGCAACGCCGGCCACCACGTCCGCCGCAGGGGCGGTCCGCCTCCTCAGCCCGCCTCCCCCCGCCGAGAGCACGACGACCGAGGAGGAGGCGGAGAGCAAGCCGGTGCTGCTCCGCCCGGGTGACAAGGGCGCGGCCGTCCGTACCCTCCAGCGCAAGCTCCACCGGGGCCGCTACTACTTCGGACCCATCAACGGCAAGTACGACGAGCAGACCAAGTTCGCCGTCTGGGCGTTCCAGAAGCACAAGCGGATGATGCTGAGCAACCAGGTCGGGCCGAAGATGCTGTCAGCGCTGGACAAGCCCGTCAGGCACAAGGTGCTGGTGCCGCAAGGCGCGGCCAACCGGGTGGAGATCAACCTCACCAAGCAGCTGCTCGTCGTCTACCGCAGCCGCAGGCCCGTGCTGATCTCGCACATCTCCACCGGCGCCGAAGTGCGCTACTGCGAGAACGGGCGCTGCGGCAACGCCATCACGCCGGTCGGCGACTTCCGCGTGCTGCGCCGCGCTCCCGGCTGGACGACCGGGCCGCTCGGGTCGATGTACAACTCGCTCTACTTCACCGGGGCCATCGCCATGCACGGCTCGACGAAGGTCCCGCTGCGCCCGGCGTCGCACGGGTGCGTGCGGCTGCCGCTCGAGACGTCCAAGCGGCTCTACCAGATGGTGAAGATCGGGGAGCCGGTGCATGTGCGCGGGAAGTTTTCGGTGCGCGCCTTCCGATGAGATTTCTCGAAATTTCGGACCATAGTGACATTTCTGGCGCGCGCTGCTGGCGCGGCTGCGGGACGCCATTCTTGCCTGCGCCGTTCCGCCGAGGGGCCCGGCTCGGCCATTCCGGCAATACGCCCGAATTCGCCCACTCCGGCTCGGCCGCAGTCCCGACCACGGGTACTCCGGGCCCGCTCCGGCTGCGCGGGGGCGGTCGGCCGGTCCGGCTGCGCGGGGGCGGTTGGTCCGGCCGGGGACGGTCCCACCCTGACCGCTCTGGGGGGACGGGCGCCGGGGAAAGAACGGCGGGCGTAACGCTCCTGCGGCGGGCGCGCTGTGGCGTGGGTGGCGTGGGCCTTTCGGGGCGATGGGGTAGCGGTGCGTGAGCGTGCCGGACGGCGGCGCAGCGCTCCGGGCGGTGGCGCAGCGCTCCGGGCCGGGGCCGGGGATGAGTGGCGGGTGTCGCGAAGGGTGGCGAGCGTAACGGTTCGGGCGCGAGAGCCGCGGTGCTGGGCGGCGCTGTTCGGCGCTGGGCGTCGGGAAGAAGCGGTGGGTGCAGCACTTCGGCGGCGGGCAGCGTGGCGCGGGCGGTAAGTGGCGTGGCGCGGGTGGCGTGGCGTGAGGGGCGGGTGGCGTGGCCCGGGCGGTAAGTGGCGGGTGCGTGAGTGGTGGGTGGCGTGGTGCGGGCGGTAAGTGGCGGGTGCGTGAGTGGTGGGTGGCGTGGTGCGGCGATAGGCGAAGCTCTTCGCGCGGGAGGGTGCGGTGGGTGGTGGGGCGTCTGGGCGGGTGGGAAGGCTGGTGGGTGTCTGTTCGGTGGGCGGGAGGGCCGGTGGGCGTCTGTTCGGCGGGTGGGGGCCCGGCGGGTGGTGCGCGTCTGCTCGGCGGGTGTTGCGAGGACGGGCGTTCACGGCGCCGGGCCCCTCGGGTCAGGCGGGGCCGCCTACCCGGGAGAAGCGGGGGAGGCCGCCCACGCGGGCCAGGCGGGGCACGCCGTCCCCGGCCTTCTTCAGCACGCCGCCCTTGACCAGCCGTAGCGGGGAGCCGGCCGGTTTGGGGCTGTCGCCGGTGGTCTGGGCCAGGCGCAGGGCGAGCGCGGGGCACATGTCGACGGCCCGGCGCGCCTCCTTGAGCATGAACCCGGGAATCGTCCTGAACGACGGGAACCCGTAGTCGTCGAGGTCCACGAACTCGGGCAGCAGGTGCGCGCACAGGCCGTGCCCGGCGCAGCGGGACCAGTCGACCTCCAGCCGGTACTCGGGTTCAGGCTCGCGCTCCGGCATGGGCAGTACGCCGCGTACCGGACGGCCGCACGAGCCGTGCTCCAGGTGGATGGCGATCTCGTCCTCGAACGCGTCCAGAGCCGACAGTACGAACTTGGCCGTGCCGTCCGGGTGGAAGCAGGCACCGCGGCGCTCGACGACGCGTACGGCGCGGCGCACCGCGTCCACGGAGCCGGTGCCCTCGGCGAGCGCGCAGAGGGCCCTGGCGACGTCGGGCAGCCCGAGCCGGCACGGCCCGCACTGCCCGGCGGACTCCGACGCCAGGTAGGAGGCGACCCTGGCCGCCTCGCCGAGCGGGCACGTGGACTCGCCGAGCGGCACGATGATGCCCGCGCCGAGGGTGGCCCCTGCCGCCTTCATGCCCTCGCGCGAGATGACCGCCGTCTCGACGGCCTCGGCCGACAGCCACGCGCCGTGGTAGCCGCCGACCAGCACCCCGTCGCCGGCGTCCGCCTCGCACAGCGCGAGCACGTCGGCCAGCAGGGTGCCGGTGGGCGTCTCGATCACCGCGCCGTTGGCGGCGCCGCCGCTGACGGTGAGCAGGATCGTGCCGGGCTCCTTGGCGGTGCCCACTTCCGCGTACTTATCGGGGCCGTACTCGGCCAGCAGCGCGAGCTGCGCGTACGTCTCGGTGTTGGACAGCAGGGTCGGCAGCCCGTCCACGCCGCTGTGCGCGGCGCGCTTCTTCCTGCCCGGCGGGATGCCCTCCTCCCCGTTGACCGCCCGGACGAGGGCGCCGCCCTCACCGGAGATGAACCGTTCCTTGATCCCGACCACCCTGATCGGGACGCGGCTCTCGGCACCGCCGGAGACGTTGGCCGCGCGGCGCTCGGCCACGGCGGCGGCGACGGACGCCTCGGCGACCTCGCCGCCCGCCGTGGCGACGACGACCTCGCGGGCGCCGAGCGCCTCGGCGGCCAGCACCGCGCCGTCGAGTACGAGGTGCGGGTTGCGGGTGAGCAGCATGGCGTCCTTCGAGCTGGCCGGCTCGCCTTCGGCGCCGTTGACCAGCACGACGCTCTCGCCGGTGCCCGCGGCGTCCGCCACCGCGCGCAGCTTCCTGGCGAAGGGGAACGCCGCGCCGCCGCGGCCCCGCATGTCCACCTCGTTGGCGTACGAGATGAGCTCGGTCAGCTCGCGCGGCTCCACGAGGCCGTGCAGGGTGCGGTGGGCGGGCAGGTCGAGACGGCGGCAGTGGTCCAGTCCGGCGGTGAGCCGGGCCGGACCCATGCGCAGCACCCGTGGGACGCGGGCGGGTATCACGAAGCCTCCTGTTCGCGTGCGGGCGGGGTCATCCCGCCTCCCTGTACCTGCGGCGCGCCTCGGCGAGGCTGACGGGCGCGTCGGCCCGTGCCGTCGCCGCGGCGGCGGCCTGCCTGCTGCTGTCCTGCGCCCTGTTCCGGGCGGCGGCGGGGCGCTCGGCGGGCACGCCCACCGGAGCGGCGGACGTGACCGCGGGCCCCGGCACCCTCTCGGGTACGACCGGCGGCCGCCGGACCGTGGCCAGCACGCGGACGATCAGCGCGCTGCCGACCGCCGCCATGCTGGCCACGTACGACCAGGCCACCCAACCGGCCGGCGGGCGGCCGGCCGTCAATCCGTGCATGATGCCGATGGGCCAGGCGAGGTACGCGGCGGAGTGGAGGATCCGCCACATCCACGGCCTGTTCCGTACGGCGAAGCGTCCTCGGATCATGCCCGTCACCACGGCCACGACCATGAGGTCGAAGGCCAGGGTGCCGAATCCCACCCAGATCCCGGCGATCGGCACGACCGCGGCCCCCGGCGGCACGTGCCCCAGGCTGATCATGAGCGTGATGTGCGTCAGCAGGAACGCCAGCCCGATGAGCGCGGTCGCCCGGTGCGCGAGCTGGGCCCTGACCCGGTTGGCCGGGGACAGGAAGACGCGTTCTGTGGTGATCAGGCCGAGCGCGACGGTCGCGGTCAGCAGTACCAGGGCGAACACGCCCGCGTAGAACTCGAGGAAGCCGACCCCTCGGCCCAGCAGCGCGATGCCTTGCTCCGTCCTGGTCAGCGCGAACGCCGAGAGCAGGACGGCCGCGATCAGCGCGCTCGCCCCCAGCCGGACGTTCCTGGTGTCCAGCAGGGTGGGGGCGTGCCTGGGGTGTCGTCTGTGGAGCATGTATTTCCCTCCAAGGTCGAGTGAGGGTGCGACTCGGAAGGCTGGGTGCCCTGGTCGGGCGGCCGATCAGATCAGCAACGGCGGCCCCGGTTGATGCAGTTGACGACGTTCTGCATCAGCCTGTCGGGCATCACGTTGACGAAGTCGCCGTGGTCGGTGACCGGGTTGTGCTTCTGCTCGGGGAAGGCGTCCAGGGCGTACGAGGGTCCTTGCGGTACTGCGTACGTGAGGGTCATGCGGAGCTGGGGGATCGCCCTGGTCCCCTGGGGGCAGGCACCGTTCTGGCCGGGGAAGACCACGTGCGTGCGGTGATTGGCGCTGTCGGTGTTCTGGCCGTCCCAGCAGCTGGGGAAGTCCAGGATACGAACCACCAGGCTCCCGCGCGGGCAAAGCGGATATTTGTCGGTTGTTATGCGATTTTGGAATCCCGTGCACGTCCAGGCGGCGCGTGCGTTAGCGGTGCCGTTGGTGGCCGCCTTGGCGTCGCCGGTGATGATCCTCATGAACCTCGGCATGGCGACGACCCTGGAGGTCGGGTTGCCGCGGAACTGCAGCTGCACCGAGCGGGGCCGCAGCACCTGGCCGACGTTGCCGTCCGGGTCGCCGGCGTTCGTGTCGGACCTGCGATCCCTGATCACCGGCCAGAAGTACGTGGACTGGTCGCCGAGCCGGCAGGTCGTGTCCGCCGCCGCCAGGCTCTCGTCGGTCGAGAACGCGTCGGTCGAGAGGTTGCCCACGTAGTCGTGCAGGTGGTGCGCGCCGTTCTGCACGCCGGGGGCGACGATGAAGTTGTCCGGGTTGTTGTGGCCCTCGCGGTTGGTGCCGCAGCGCGAGACGAACGAGCCGCGCGAGCCGTTCCTGCTGAACCGCGCGTCGAGGCGGGTCGGCTGGACCCGGCGGATGTCCACGAAGTCCTGGAGGAACGGGCCGAGGTCGGCGCAGGGGTCACCGGCGGTCGGAGAGGGCGAGGGGCTCTGCGAGGGGTCGGCGTTGCCGTTGTCCCCGCCGTTGTCGCCGCCATTGCCATTGTCGCCGTTGTTGTTGCCGTTATCCCCGTTGTTTCCGTTGTTGCCGCCGTTGTCGCCTGTATTCCCGTCGTTCCCGTTGTTCCCGTTGTTGTCGCCTACGTTCCCGTTGTCGCCGTTGTTGCTCCCGTCGTTGGTTCCGTTCCCGTTATTGTCGTTGTTATTTCCGTTGTCCGGATTGCCCTGATTATCGGTCGGGCTGGGGGTCGGGCTGGGGGAATTGATCGGGTTGCCGCCGCGGCGGCGCGAGAAAAGCGAGGGGCTGTCATCGGGCTCGTCGCCGGGGGAGCGCGGGTCCACGGCCACGCTGCCGCCCTGCGGCGCCTGCCGGTCGAAACCCTGCCCGTCCTGATCCTGCTGCCGGCCGCCCTGACGGTTGCGGCTCTGCTGGTCCTGGTCCTGGTCCTGCTGTCCCCGGCCGCGCCGGTCGAAGTCCCGGTCGAAGTCCCGGTCGAAGTCTCGGTCGAAGTCACGGTCGAAGTCACGGCCGAAGTCGCGGTCGTTCCTGCCCTGCTGGTTTCTGCCCTGCTGGTTCCTGCCGGGCTGCTGTGTCTGCCGCCCCTGAGGTGACTGGCCGGTCTGTCCGGGGATGCAGGGGGCGGCCATCGCCGGGCCTACGCCGATGACGGCCGCGGACACCAGGCCGGTCGCCGTCACGGCCAGCGCGGACACGGCCGCGGCCATGCGTCTGGATCTCGTCATGTGTGTCTCCTCTTTTCAACCGCCGTTGACGACGGGTGGAGCGGGTGAGGGCGTCGGCGCTTCCGGGAGCCGGCTATGGTCGACCAGGCCCGTGGACTCCAGGTACGCCATGTGGCGCATCACGTAATTGATGCCTTCCTGGGCGAACTTCCGGATCTCGGAGTTCCTGGTCCCGGACCGCACGCCCGCCACGACGGGGAAGACCTTCCCGTGCGCGGCACGCAACAGGTTGGCGAAGTCCTTGTCGAAGGCCGGGCCGCTCTCCGACGCCAGCTGGGCCATCCAGCGCTGCTGGTCGGGGTTCGGCTCGTCGGGCAGGGCCACGCCGAGCTTCTTGGCCGTCTGGCGGGTGAGCAGGTCGAGCTCCTTGTGCTCGTCCCGCAGAAGCTTCCCGACTTCCTTCACGCGTTGGGACTCGGCGCGGGTCTGGGCGTACTCACCGACGGGCATCTCCCAAAGGCCCGCCTGGCGTACCTTGATGAGCAGATCGACGTCGGCGGCCGTCAGCGGCCCCGACGACCGCGGCGCCCACTGAGCGGACGCGGGGCCGATCGCCGAGGGCATGACCAGCGCGATCGTCGCGGCGGCGGCTACCACGAAGCCGCCGAGCATGAACAACTCGCCGCGCAAAAGCCTGTGCATGGTCGGAGGTACGCGGCCGTAGCAGGCGAGGTTCACGTATGGCCGGAGATAGTTAGAAATGACTGGAGTTATCGGAGTGGCTACCGCTTGGATAACGAAGGTGTAAAGATGTGCCCCGTGCTAGGTCACCTCGACGGCAGGTTCGAGAGTGCGGATGCCGAGGCGGAGCACCGCATCGCGGTGCTCTACCAGGAGTTCGGCGGCCCTCTGCTGCGCCACGTACGCAAATCAACAGGTAACGACCTTCAGTGGGCTGAAGACGTCGTGCAGGAGACGATCGTCAGAGCCTGGCGAAACTCGGCAAGACTGCAATGGGAACCGAGCCTGATATGGGCGTGGCTGCTCACCGTGGCCCGCCGCATAGTCATTGATGGTCGTCGGCGGAAGAGCGTCCGGCCGCAGGAGGTCGAGCCGCCTGAAGTCGACATGATGTCGGTCCCGGACGGATCGGAACGCGCGTTATCGGCGATGGTCGTCGCTGACGCGCTGCGGTCCCTGTCTCCGGAACACCGCGAAGTCATTGAGCAGACCTACCTCCGAGACCGTACGATAAGTGAAGCGGCGGAGATTCTGGGGATCCCGCCGGGCACGGTGAAGTCCCGGCTCTACTACGGGATCCGGGCTCTCCGCGAGCTGCTGCGGGACAAGGGGGTAGCCGGCTGATGCACGACGGGGTGGCCGCCTACGTCCTCGGCGTCCTCGATGAGGAAGAGCACGAGGCGTTCGAACGCCACCTCGAAACGTGTGAGCGATGCCAGGCTGAGCTGGTCGAGCTCGCCGAGGTGCCCCTGCAGCTCGACGAGCTCAAACACGACCCCTCCTCGACCACGGGCGACGACCCGCCGATGTCCTCCATGTCACGTTGACGTTCGTCCCCTTTTCGGGTGGTATCGGTAGGGCAAGGCGTCACGCCCGGTCTGACCTGGCCGGGTGGTCAGGGGGAGGTGTTCGGTGGGCATCGATGGTGATGCGCCCGATCCCCCACGCCGGCGGTTCGGTGAGGAAGGCGGTCTGCTCTCCTACGGCGACTACCTCCGCCTGCCCGAGCTCCTCGACCAGCAGCGGCCGCAGTCCGCGGCCCCTGACGAGCTGCTGTTCATCACCACGCACCAGGTCTACGAGCTGTGGTTCAAGCTGCTGCTCCACGAGCTGGAGTCGGCGCGCGCCGCGATGTTCGCGGGCGAGCTGTGGCGGGCCAGGCACCTGTTCCGGCGGGTGCACGCGGTCGAGCGGGTGATGATCCAGCAGGTCGAGGTCCTGGAGACGATGACCCCGCAGGACTTCCTGGCCTTCCGCGCCGGTCTGGCGCCCGCGAGCGGGTTCCAGTCGGTGCAGTTCAGGGAGCTGGAGTTCCTGCCGGGGCTGAAGGACGAGCGCTATCTCGGCTCCTTCAGGCACGCGGGCGAGGACGAGCTCGCCCGGCTGCGCCGCAGGCTCGCGGAGCCCACCCTGTGGGATGCTTACCTGACCGCCCTTTCCCAGCGTGGCCTGCCGGTCTCCGACAGCGAGATCATGGACTCGCTGCTGGCCGTGGCGAGGGACCGCGGGTCTCACGACGACCTGTGGCAACTGGCCGAAGACCTGCTGACGCACGACGAGACCGCCGCGCTGTGGCGGATGCGCCACGTCCAGATGGTCGAACGCCAGATCGGCACCAAGTCGGGCACAGGCGGCTCGACCGGTGCTCCCTATCTGCGCGGCAGGACGCGCCTGCACTACTTCCCGCTGCTGTGGGAACTAAGGGCCTGGCTATGAACAGCCATGGCGAACCCTCACAAAGGAGTGAGAGCGAGATGCCGCTCGACGAGGCCAAGGATGAGCTGCTCCAGCGAGCCGCGGAAAGCTGCGCGGCCGGCAGTGAGCATATGAGCGCCGAGGAGGCGCTGTCCTTCCTGCGGCTCTATTACCGACATGTCGCGCCGGAGGACCTGCTCGACCGCAACCCCGTTGACGTGTACGGCCCCGCGATGTCCCAGAGGCAGCTCGCGGAGGTCCGCCCTCAGGGCAGGGCGGTGGTCCGTGCCTACACCCCCACGATCGAGGAGAACGGCTGGGACCCCGGCCACTCCGTGGTCGAGGTGGTGACCGACGACATGCCGTTCCTGGTCGACTCCGTCACGATGGAGCTCGACCGCCACGGCCTCGGCACCCACCTGGTGGTCCACCCGCAGATGCGGGTACGCCGCGACATGACCGGCAGGATGCTCGGCCGCGGCCAGGAGGACATCACCGGCCAGATGCTGGCCGAGTCGTGGATCCACATCGAGATCGACCGGCAGTCCGACCCCCTGGTGCTCAAGAGGCTCGAGGCCGACCTGCTGAAGGTGCTCGCCGACGTGCGCCACACGGTCGAGGACTACGCGAAGATGCGCGCCCTCGCCGTACAGACGGCAGAAGACCTGGGCATGAACCCGCCGCCGCTTGAGCCCGCCGAGGTCGAGGACAGCATCGACCTGCTGCGCTGGCTCGCCGACGGGCACTTCACCTTCCTCGGCTACCGCGAGTACCGCCTTGAGCACACCGACGACGGCGAGGCGCTGCGCGCGGTGCCCGGAGCGGCGCTCGGCATCCTCCGCGACGACAAGGCCGGCTCGGAGAGCTTCGCCGCGCTGCCGCCCGAGGTGCGGGCCAAGGCGCGCGAGAAGCAGCTCATGATCATCACGAAGGCCAACTCCAAGGCCACCGTGCACCGGGCCTCCTACCTCGACTACATCGGGGTGAAGCTGTTCTCACCCGAGGGCGAGGTGATCGGCGAGCGGCGCTTCCTCGGCCTGTTCACCCACGTGGCCTACAACGAGTCGATCTCGCGGATCCCCGTGCTGCGCCGCAAGCTGGCCGACGTGCTCGATAAGGCCGGGCTCGCCCCCGACAGCCACGACGGCAAGGACCTCATCGAGATCCTGGAGACCTTCCCCCGCGACGAGCTGTTCCAGACCTCGCTCGACCAGCTCCTGCCGATCGCGCTCGGCGTGCTGCGGCTGCGCGAGCGCAAGCAGGTCAAGCTCTTCCTGCGCCGCGACGACTACGGCCGCTACATCTCCTGCCTGATCTACCTGCCGCGTGACCGCTACACCACCAAGGTCCGGCTGAAGATGCAGGAGGTGCTGCTCAAGGCGCTCGGCGGCACGTCCATCGACTACAGCGCCATGATCGGCGAGTCGACGCTGGCCCGGCTGCACGTCGTCGTACGCGGCGAGCGCGGCAAGCAACTCCCGCCGCCCAGCGTGGACGTCGAAGAGCTGGAGTCCCGGCTTGCGGCCCTCACCCGCTCCTGGGAGGACGACCTGGCCGCCGCGCTGACCGAGCTGACCTCCGAGGAGGAGGCGCCCCAGCTCATCAAGCGCTACGCCTCCGCCTTCCCCGAGGGCTACAAGGCGGACTTCCCGCCCAAGGTGGCCGTGGCCGACCTCCAGCGGCTCGAACAGCTCGTCGCGGCCGGCGACGGCGACAAGGTCGGCATCAACCTGTACGAGCCGTACGACGCGGCCGAGGGGGAGCGGCGGCTGAAGATCTACAAGATCGGCTCGCCCATCTCGCTGTCGCAGGCGCTGCCGCTGATCCAGCGGCTCGGGGTCGAGGTCGTGGACGAGCGGCCGTACGAGATCGACCGCGACAACGACCCGCGCACCAAGAACGCCTGGATCTACGACTTCGGCCTGCGCTACACCCCGGCCGAGGGCGTCGACAGGAAGGACTTCAAGAAGCTCTTCCAGGACGGTCTGAACGCCCTGTGGACGGGCCGGGTGGAGGCGGACGACTTCAACGCGCTCATCCTCAGCGCCGGGCTCACCTGGGAGCAGGTCGAGATCCTGCGGGCCTACGCCAAGTACCTGCGCCAGGCGGGCAGCACGTTCTCCCAGCCGTACATGGAGGCCGTGCTCAACGGCAACGTCAGGATCGCGCGGCTGCTGGTGCATCTGTTCGAGGCCAAGCTCGACCCGAAGCGCGGCGAGGACGTGCGGACCGACCTCGTCGAGGCGCTCAACGAGGAGATACTCGGGGCGCTTGACGAGGTGGCCTCGCTGGACGAGGACCGCATCCTGCGGGCCTACCTGGAGATGATCCACGCGACGCTGCGGACCAACTACTTCCAGACGGTGAACGGGGCGCGCAAGCCGTACATCTCGCTGAAGTTCGACCCGCAGGCCATCAGCGTGCTGCCGCTGCCCCGGCCGAAGTACGAGATCTTCGTGTACTCGCCGCGCGTCGAAGGTGTGCACCTGCGCTTCGGCAAGGTCGCGCGGGGCGGTTTGCGGTGGTCGGACCGGATGGAGGACTTCCGTACGGAGATCCTCGGCCTGGTCAAGGCGCAGATGGTGAAGAACACCGTGATCGTGCCGACCGGCTCTAAGGGCGGATTCGTCGTCAAGAAGCCGCCGAAATCCGGCAAGCGGGAGGATCTGCTCGCCGAGGGCGTGGCCTGCTACCGGATGTTCATCTCCGGCCTGCTCGACGTCACCGACAACCTCGTGGCCGGCAAGGTCGTGCCGCCGCCCGACGTCGTCAGGCACGACGGCGACGACACCTACCTCGTCGTCGCCGCCGACAAGGGCACCGCGACGTTCTCCGACATCGCCAACGAGGTCGCCAAGGAGTACGGCTTCTGGCTGGGCGACGCCTTCGCCTCCGGCGGCTCCATCGGCTACGACCACAAGGGCATGGGCATCACCGCCCGCGGCGCGTGGGAGTCGGTCAAGTACCACTTCCGCACGATGGGCGTGGACGTCCAGACGACCGACTTCACCGTGGTCGGCATCGGCGACATGTCGGGCGACGTGTTCGGCAACGGCATGCTGCTCTCGCAGCACATCAGGCTGGTCGCCGCCTTCGACCACCGGCACATCTTCGTCGACCCCTCGCCCGACGCCGCCCGCTCGTACGCCGAGCGGCGCCGCCTGTTCGAGCTGCCGCGCAGCTCGTGGGAGGACTACAACCCCGAGCTGATCTCCCCGGGCGGCGGCGTCTTCCCGCGCACCGCCAAGTCGATCCAGATCACCCCGCAGATGCGCGAGGCGCTCGGCATCCCGGCCGGAGTCGCGTCCATGGCGCCCCACGAGCTGATCAGCGCCATCCTGAAGGCCCCGGTAGACCTGCTGTGGAACGGCGGCATCGGCACGTACGTCAAGGCCACCTCCGAGTCCCACACCGACGTGGGCGACAAGGCCAACGACGGGCTTCGCGTCAACGCCTCCGAGCTGCGCTGCAAGGTCGTCGGCGAGGGCGGCAACCTCGGCTTCACCCAGCTCGCCCGCATCGAGTTCGCGCTCAACGGCGGGCTGATCAACACCGACTTCATCGACAACTCGGCCGGCGTCGACACCTCCGACCACGAGGTGAACATCAAGATCCTGCTCGACCAGGTCGTCCGCGACGGCGAGCTGACCGACAAGCAGCGCAACCAGCTCTTCACCTCGATGACCGACGAGGTCGCCGAGCTGGTGCTGCGCGACAACTACGCGCAGAACGTCGTGCTCGCCGCGGCCCGCGCGCAGGCGGTCTCGATGCTGCACATCCACTCTCGCTACCTGCGCAAGCTCGAACGCGACGGGCTGGTCAACCGGGAGCTGGAGTTCCTGCCGTCGGACAAGACGCTCGCCGAGCGGCGCCAGGCCAGGCTCGGGCTCACCGCGCCCGAGTTCTCCGTGCTGCTCGCCTACACCAAGCTGGTGGCCGACGCCGAGCTGCTCGGCTCCGACCTGCCGGACGACCCCTACCTGGCGTCGTGGCTGGTCGAGTACTTCCCGTCCGCGCTGCGCGAGCGGTTCAGGACGTACATGGACGCGCACCCGCTGCGCCGCGAGATCATCACCACCCGCGTGGTGAACGAGCTGGTCAACTCCGCGGGCACCACGTTCCTGTACCGCTTCGGCGAGGAGACCGGCGCGTCCACGCCCGACATCGTGCGGGCGTACCTGGTGGCGCGTGAGGTCTTCGACCTGCCCGGCTTCTACCGCGCGGTCGAGTCGCTGGACAACCAGGTCGACACCGCCACGCAGATCAAGATGCTGCTCGAAGCCCGCAAGCTGGCCGAGCGCGGCGCGCGCTGGCTGCTGGTCAACCGGCGGCCGCCGCTCGACCTCGCCGCCTCGATCGCGTTCTTCGACAAGGGCGTCAACGGGCTCATCGCGCACCTGCCGAAGCTGCTCACCGGGCCCGACCTCGCCGCGTACGAGGAGCGCCGCGACTCGTTCGTGGCCCGCGGGGTGCCCGAGGAGATGGCCGAGCGGGTGGCCGCGATGGTGCCCGCGTACTCGACGCTGGACCTGGTGGAGATCGCGTCGCTGACCGGACGTCCGGTCAACGAGGTCGGCGAGGTCTACTTCGACCTGGCCGACCGGCTGCAGCTCGCCCGGCTGCGCGAGCGCATCATCGCGCTGCCCCGCGACAACCGGTGGAACTCGATGGCGCGCTCGGCGCTGCGCGACGACCTGTACGCCGCGCACGCCTCGCTGACCCGCGACGTGCTGGCGCACAGCAAGCCGGGCCTGTCGCCCGAGGAGCGGCTGGCGAGCTGGACCGAGGCCAACTCGGCGGCCGTCGCCAGGGCCAGGCAGACGCTGTCGGAGATCTGGGAGAGCGACAACTTCGACCTGGCCACGCTGTCGGTCGCGCTGCGCGCCATCCGCACGCTGGTGGCCTCGAGCAACCTGCCTCACACGGAGGCGTGAGAGCGGCCGGGGCGGGCTTTCCCGCCCGCCCCGGCACTCTGGGCAGGCATCGGGCACGGGCGGCCGCTCACAGGGCTCTCGCGCGCGTCTGAGCCCGCCTGGGCCGCCGCTCAAAGGGCTCTCGCGCCGCCTTCACCGCTGCTCAGCGGGCTCTCGGCGTCCTCCGGGCGCCCTACCGGCTACTGGCCGGAGGCGCGGGTGAGCGCGCCGTCGTGGGCGATCACGGGCGCGGGCGCCGGGGCGGACAGCGGCGGCACGGCGGTCGCGTACTGGTGCGTCTCGGTGAGCTTGAGCGAGCGGCGCAGCACCGGCGAGCTGATCGCCCAGCGCGCCGAGTCGGGCACCGGGATGTAGTCGTCCTCGGCCGTCTTGGTCTGCGTGGACGTGGTGCGCGACAGCGAGTACTGGATGAGCGCGCCGCCGTCCTCGGTGCGCAGTGCGTACACGGGGAAGTTGTCGGCGCTGAAGATCGAGTCGTAGCTGAAGCCGTCGCTCTTGGCGCTCTCGCGGCGCTCGGCGATCTGCTCGGCCACCTCGGTGGTGTAGGGCCCGGCGGCGAGCAGGCCGTCGGTGACGCCCGCCTTGCCCGTCTCGGCCACGCTCGCGTGGACGGGGCCGATGAACTGCGGGCTGATCGTGATGGTCTTGTCGTCGGCGGGCACGGCCGTGGCGTAGCCCTCGGCGTCGAGCTTGATCGGCGGCAGCTTCTGGCCGGGCAGCAGCTCGGCGGCCGAGCTGAGCCGCCAGCGGTCGAACTTCACGAACGTCAGCAGCGTGGGCCGGTCGTCACGCGTCACCAGCACGCTGAACCAGGGCGCGCCGTCGCCCTTGGCGAACCTCGGCACGTAGAACGTCGGCGTGCCCCACCGGTGGCGCGGCGGGTCGTAGCCGGTGGACAGGTAGGCGGCCTGGGTGAGCTGCCACTGCCCGCCGGTCGTGATGTCCTGCACCTGCAGCAGCCGGCCCTGGAAGTCGCTCGGCACGCGGCGCAGCAGGTCGTCGGTACGGGTGTAGGCGGCGAACTCCTCGGCCGCCTCCTGCTTGGTGACGACCGGCGGCTCAGGAGATGGCGAGGGTGTCGAGGTGGCCGCCGCCGGTGTCGAAGGGGCCGGGCGGGCATCGCCGGAGCAGGCGGTCACCGCGGCGAGAAGACCGGCGGCGAGCGCCAGCGTCCTCCGCCGACCGTATGCACGCACCTCGCCATGTTATTCGGGCCCGCGCGGGTCGCGTACCCTTGGGAGACGTGGCAGGCATCGATCCGGCAGAAGAGATCAACGAGCTTCGGGGCACGCTCCGCAGCATCCAGGACGTGCTCGACCTCGACGCGATGCGCAAGCAGATCGAGGAGCTGGAGCAGCAGGTTGCCGCGCCCGACCTGTGGGACGACCCCGAGCAGGCCCAGAAGGTGACCAGCAGGCTCTCCCACCTCCAGGGCGAGCTCAACCGGGTCGAGGGCATCGCCAGGCGGCTCGACGACCTGACGGTCCTCTACGAGCTGGCGGCCGAGGAGGGCGACGACGACACGCGGGCCGAGGCCGACAAGGAGCTGCAGTCGCTGCGCTCCGACATCGGCGCGCTGGAGGTCCGCACGCTGCTGTCGGGCGAATACGACGCCCGCGAGGCGCTCATCACGATCAACTCCCAGGCCGGCGGCGTCGACGCGGCCGACTGGGCGGAGATGCTGCTGCGCATGTACCTCCGCTGGGCCGAGCGCAAGGGCTACCCGACCGAGGTCTACGAGACCTCCTACGCCGAAGAGGCCGGCATCAAGTCGGCCACCTTCGCCATCAAGGCGCCCTACGCCTACGGCACGCTGCGCGGCGAGCACGGCACCCACCGTCTGGTGCGCATCAGCCCGTTCGACAACCAGGGGCGGCGGCAGACCTCGTTCGCGGGCGTCGACGTCGTGCCCGTCGTCGAGCAGACCGACCACATCGACATCAACGAGGACGAGATCCGCGTCGACGTCTACCGGTCGAGCGGCCCCGGCGGCCAGGGCGTCAACACCACCGACTCCGCGGTGCGCATCACCCACCTGCCGACCGGCATCGTGGTCTCCTGCCAGAACGAGCGTTCGCAGCTGCAGAACCGCGCCACGGCGATGGCCGTCCTGCAGGCCAAGCTGCTGGAGCTCAAGCGGCAGGAAGAGGCCGAGAAGATGTCGGAGCTGCGGGGCGCGACGACCACCTCGTGGGGCACGCAGATCCGTAACTACGTGCTGCACCCTTATCAGATCGTCAAGGACCTGCGCACCGGCACCGAGGCCGGCAACCCGTCAGCGGTGCTCGACGGCGACCTCGACGAGTTCATCGAGTCGGAGATCCGATGGATGCGGCGGCAGGAGTCAGGCGCCGCCGACTAGGTGCTCGGCGGCCAGCGTCAGCAGGAGCAGGGCGACGAGCAGCAGCGCGACGAGCGCGGGTGACAGCCCGGCGAAGCCGTGGTTGTGCATCCGCTCTCGGCTCGCCCGGCACATGGGGCAGCGTCCCTCGATCACGGGGTGGGCGCACTGCGCGCATACGAGGTGTTCGCAACTCATGACAGCCCCAAGTCTAGCCGCACAATCGTTTTGTTTCCGTTATGGACGTTCCATGCCAGTCTTCCCCCTAGACTGTCGTCTGGCCAATCGGAACGTCGATCATCAGTAAAGAAGACGTAACCGATGGTCGCCCGGCGGGAAGTGGGCATATGCCACCCTCGCTTCCGTCCTGACCCCTAGACTGGCATGCCGTGATGCTCTCGTGATCCATTTCGATAATGTCACCAAGGTCTACGCGAACCAGAACCGGCCCGCCCTCGACCACGTATCCGTTGACGTGGACAAGGGTGAGTTCGTGTTCCTCGTCGGTCCCTCGGGATCAGGCAAGTCCACGTTCCTGCGTCTGATCCTGAAGGAGGAGCGGCCCAACTCCGGCGCGATCCACGTCGCCGGCAAAGACCTGAGCCGCCTCTCCAACTTCAAGGTGCCGCACCTGCGCCGCCGCATCGGCTGCGTCTTCCAGGACTTCAGGCTGCTCCCGAACAAGAACGTCTACGAGAACGTGGCGTTCGCGCTCGAGGTCATCGGAAAGCCGCGGCGCTTCATCCGCAAGGTGGTGCCCGAGGTCATCGAGCTGGTCGGCCTCGAAGGCAAGGCGCACCGCATGCCCGACGAGCTGTCCGGCGGCGAGCAGCAGCGCGTCGCCATGGCCCGCGCCTTCGTCAACCGGCCCATGATCCTGCTGGCCGACGAGCCCACGGGCAACATCGACCCTGCGACGAGCATCGGCATCATGAAGGTGCTCGACCGCATCAACAGGACTGGCACCACGGTCGTCATGGCCACGCACGACGCGGCCATCGTCGACTCCATGCGTAAGCGTGTCGTGGAGCTGGAGGACGGCAAGATCGTCCGTGACCAGTCGCGTGGCGTGTACGGCCAGGCGTACTGACAGGGAGCTGCAGACAAGACATGCGGGCGAATTTCATCTTCTCCGAGGTCTGGATCGGCCTCCGTCGTAACCTGACGATGACGATCGCCGTGATCATCACGGTGGCGGTCGGTATGGCGATGCTCGGCGTCGGCCTGATGATCAACACCCAGGTCGGGCTGATGAAGGGCTACTGGGACGACAAGGTCGAGATCTCCGTCTTCCTGTGCAAGAAGGGGACGGCCATACCGGACTGCAAAGGCAAGGCGATCACGCCCGCGCAGATCAAGGCGCTCGAGCAGCACATCAAGGGCACCAAGGGCGTCAAGGAGGTGTTCTTCGAGACCGAGGCCGACGCGTACCGGAACTTCAAGCAGTCGTTCTCGTCCTCGAACCCGGCCCTGGTCGACGCGACCAAGGTCGAGGACCTGCCGCAGTCGTTCCGCATCAAGCTCGAGGATCCCGACAACTACCAGCCGGTGATCCAGGCCGTGACCGGGCAGCCGGGCGTGGCCCAGGTGATGGACCAGAAACAGCTCATCGCCCCGTTCTTCGACATGCTCGACAAGCTCGCGCTCGCCGCGCTGACCGTGGCCATCATCCTGGTGCTCGCGGCGGCGCTGCTGATCGGCAACACGGTGCGGTTGTCGGCGTTCAACCGGCGCCGCGAGACGGGCATCATGCGGCTGGTCGGCGCCTCCAACCTCTACATCCAGCTCCCCTTCGTCATGGAGGGCGTCATCGCCGGTCTCGTCGGCGGCGTCTTCGCGGCGATCATTCTGATCTGCGCGAAGGTGTTCCTCTTCGAGGAGATCGTCGGCTTCTTCGGCGGTGCCACGGCTCAGCTCAGCTGGAACGACCTGGCCCAGACGATCACCATCACCATGATTATCGGTGTCGTGATCTGTATCCTGGCCTCGTTCGTGACGCTACGTCGCTATCTGCGGGTGTAGCGGTGCGCATGGGCTGCGAGCGTCCCTGTCGCCGGTAAAGTCGAAGCATGCCACGTGAGACCGGGCGGAAGGTCATCGCCCAGAACAAGCGCGCTCGGCACGACTACCACATCGAGGACACTTTCGAGGCGGGTCTCGTGCTGCAGGGCACCGAGGTGAAGTCGCTACGCGAGGGCCGCGCCTCGCTCGTCGACGGCTACGCCACGATCGACGGCAACGAAGCGTGGCTGCTCAACGTGCACATCCCCGAATACGCGCAGGGCACCTGGACCAACCACGCGGCCCGGCGCAAGCGCAAGCTGCTGCTGCACCGCAAAGAGATCGACAAGCTCGCCGCCAAGATCAAGGAGGGCGGGCTGACGATCGTGCCGCTGTCCCTCTACTTCAAGGACGGCAGGGCGAAGGTCGAGATCGCCGTCGCCCGGGGCAAGAAGGACTGGGACAAGCGGCAGGCGCTGGCGGAGCAGCAGGCCAAGCGGGAGATGGCCCGGGCGCTGCGCTACCGCAACAGATGAGACGGCGGCACTGCGACCGATGAGACGCGGACCTTTCAGGCGTACGGCGATGCACCGCGCCCGCCGCCTGCTGGCGGCGACCGCCACGCTGGCGGTCGCCAGCACGACGCTGACCGGCTGCTTCGAGGAGTCGTCACCCCACGACGCGGTGCGCGACTTCCTCGTGGGCTGGCAGTCGGAGGACTACGAGCTGGCCGCCCGCCGCACCGACGGCGACCCGGCGAAGGTGCGCAAGGCGCTGGAGGACGCCAAGCTGGAGCTCGACGCCGCCTCCTTCCGCTTCAAGATCACGGCCATCAGCGTCGACGGCGACGAGTCGGAGGCCGACTTCCACGCCGAGGTCGACCTCGGGGAGAACAACCCGCTGTGGCAGTACGACAGCAAGCTGCCGCTCCACCTCGTCGACGGCGCGTGGAAGGTCCGCTGGTCGCCCTCCGTGCTGCACCCGCAGCTCAAGGAGGGCCAGCGCTTCGCGGTCGACACCGAGCCCAAGCCGCGCCAGCCCGTGCTCGACCGCGACAACGACCCGCTGCAGAGCGACACCATCCTCTACGTCGCCGGCGTCGTCCCCGACGAGCTGGGCGACCGGGCCGAGGAAGTGGTCGCCAAGCTGTCCGACGTCACCGGCTACGCCCAAGACCGCCTGCTCAGCCGGGTCAGGTCGTCGCCGCCCGACAAGTTCGTGCCGCTGGTGACGTTCGGACGCTCGCGCTACCAGTCGATGCAGACCAAGCTGGCGATCGACGGCATCAAGATCGTGTCGCAGAAGCAGCCGGTCAACCCCGACGCGCCGCGCCAGATCGTCGGCACCGTCAGCGCGCTCACACCCGAGACCGAGCAGAAGCTCGGCGGTCCGCAGCGGGCCGG
Organism: Nonomuraea sp. NPDC052634; assembly: GCF_040678535.1. NCBI lineage: Bacteria > Bacillati > Actinomycetota > Actinomycetes > Streptosporangiales > Streptosporangiaceae > Nonomuraea > Nonomuraea sp. NPDC052634. The sequence continues at coordinate 289,675 of NZ_JBFATY010000003.1, forward strand.
CGACTCGGTGGGCAAGAGCGGGCTGCAGCAGGCGTACCAGGACTATCTGACCGGCTCCACCGAGACGAAGGTGATCACCCTCGATCTCAAGACCGGCCGGCAGGTCGCGCTGCTGGAGGAGTGGCCAGGACGGCAGAACGTCTCGGTCAAGACCACCATCGACAGGAAGGTGCAGGCCGCGGCCGAGCAGGCGGTGGCCGAGACCCAGACCAGCGCCCTGGTGGCGGTGCAGCCCGACACCGGCGAGATCCTCGCGGTCGGCAGCAAGGGGCTCCACCAGGAGCGGCATGGGCTGGCCGGGAAGTTCCCCGCCGGCACCGCGTTCTCGATCATCGCCGCCGACGCGCTGCTGAAGGCCGGGGTGAGCCCCAAGCAGCGGCTGGCCTGCCCGCAGGAGCGCACGGTCGGCGGCGCCAAGTTCGTCCAGGCGGCCCACAACGCCCCGCTGCCGGCGTCGGCCTCGTTCCAGGACAACTTCGCCAAGGGGTGCGTGACCGCGCTGGCCTCGCTGGCCCGCCGCGTCTCGGGTGACGATCTGCTCAGGAGCGCGCAGGCGCTGGGCTTGGAGCAGCCGTGGCGGCTGCCGCTGAAGTCGTTCAGCGGCAAGCTGCCGAGGCTGTCCAGCGACGCCGACAAGGCCAAGGCCATCGCGGGCCAGAGCGTCCAGGTGAGCCCGCTCAGCATGGCTCTGGTGGCCGCTGCGGTGGCGTCCGGGACGTGGCGGCCTCCCGTACTCGTGACCGAGCCCAAGACGCCCAGCGCGACCGCCACGGCGCCGCCCGCGACCCAGCCCGCGCCCCAGCAGATGGACCCGAAGGTGCGCGCGACGCTGACGACGATGATGCGCGCCGGTGCGGTCGGCTCGCCCGCGCAGGCCGGTAAGGCCAAGGTCTACGGCATCACCGCCACCGCGGAGGGCGGCCTCACCTGGTGGGTCGGCTGGCAGGGCGACGTCGCCGTCGCCGTCCTGGCGAAGAACCACGACGCCGGAGCCGTGGCGGGAGACTTCTTCGCGGGGCTCGCGGACTGACATCGCGGCCGAAGGTGAAAAAGTCGTGACGCTGAGCAACCATCCGGACTTCCCCCGGCGTCTTACTGAGTGACTGGGCCCGCTCGGGGGGTTGCGGTCCCAGTCGCCGTGATGAGATCAGGACTTCATCTCGGGGGAAGTCCTGCCGTCCGGACCGGCTCGACCCTGCCGGTCGGCCCCCGGGAGCACGTGCCTCAGCGCCGGGCTCCCGGGGGTTTCGGCGTTGCCGCGAGGTCCCGCGCCGGCGCGGAATTAAGTTGGCATCGGGGGCGTTGTCCGATGTACATTCCTGTTGCGCCGACCCTCGCGCGGGCCGGCGGTGACGGTTGACAACTGCACAGGGGGTGACTGGCTTCGACTTTGACCTTGCAAGCCAGGTGAAGCGGGCCGAGGACTGCGGACATAACCTCGTTAATCCTGTGACCGCAAACAATAAGTGCCAATTCTAAGAGCACTGTGGCCGCCAGGGACTCCCTGGCCCTCGCTGCCTGATCAGCGAAGCCACTGTCAGCCCGGGAGCGCCTTCGGCCCGGTGTCTGGCATCGCTAGAAGGCTCAACCGATCAACCCGGCCACGGGGGAGATCGGGAAATCTAACAGTGGCTGAGCCCGTCGGCGACTTGCCTGCGTGATCGCCGGGGCCGAGAAAAGCACAGCAGGCTGCGCCCGGAGAAGCCCTGACTTGGGGTTGAAGGACGCGGGTTCGATTCCCGCCACCTCCACCAGCTTTTCGCAACCGCCTCTTCGCCGCGGGCTTCCGCAGGCGAGGGGCGGTTTCGCGTGTCTGCGGTCCCTGCCTGCGTGCCCCCGCTCCCAGGCCGAGGTGCGCCTGCCCTCGCTCACCCATGCTCACGCGCGCCACGCGTGTCCGCGGCGCCGGGCCGCGGTGCCCTCTGCCTCTCTGCGGCCGCGCCGTGAGCGAGCGCCTGCGTGGAGATTCCGTACTGCTCGCCCGCGCTGTAAGGTGATCCGGGGTTTCGTGCGTTTCAGGACCGGTCTGGTCACAGATCTGCCACTCCGTCACTACCCACTGCTGCCGGTGTGCTTAGGTGTTGCTCTGACAATTCCTGTGCTGGAGTGGGGTTCAAGCGTGTCAAGGTTCGACTGGCGCCATTCGGGGTTCGCGCCGCTGGTGGGGCTTCTGGTGTCCGCGGTGCTGCTGATGACCGGGATGGTGCGCCAGTTACTGCAATTCGTGGGGGCGACCACGGCGCCGGGGGCGGCTGAGCTGGTGGTCACGTTGATCATCGCGGTGTTCCTCACCACGGTGTTGCGGATCGTACGGGCGGTGCCCGACATCAGGAAGGAGAGCGTCGCGACGGCCCGGGCCTCGGCCAGCGTGCAGGCCGTGCGGCCCAGCGATGACACGCTGGTCGGGCGGCGGCTGCGGCTGTTCAAGGAGGCGGCCGAGGCCGGCGGCGACGCCGAGGCGGTGCTGAGCGCGCGCTCCGCGCTCGACGACACCGAGATGGTCAACAAGCACCACATCGATCACGCCCTGATCTGGGCGCTGCCGGTCTTCGGCTTCATCGGTACGGCGCTCACCATGGCCACGATGGTCGGCTCGTTCGGCAACGCGCTCGACAACCGGGGCGACCCCGGCGTGCTCATCACGGCGCTCAAGCAGCACGTACTGCCCGAGCTGGCCTCCGCGTTCGGCGTCACCATGATCGCGCTGTTCCTGAGCGTGCTCGCGTTCGGCGCGATGGCGCTGATCGAGCGGGCCGAGCGGGCCAGCGTGGCGGCGGCCGACGAAGTGTTCCTCGTCTACCTGGCCCGGCTGCCCGGCGCCTCGAAGGGCGGCTCATCCGCGCCCGCCGGCCCCGAGCTGCGCGGGCTGACGCAGGAGCTGGCGCAGTCCAGGGACAGGACCGAGGAGCTGATCAAGGGCATCGACGCGCTGCGCACGGCGGTCGAGCGGCTGAGCGCCGTCGAGAGCAAGCCGCAGAAGTACACGCTGGTGAGGGAGCAGTGAGAAAGCAGGCCACGCGGTCGTTCGCGCCACCGCTCGACCTGCGGTTCATCGACCTGTTCATGGCGATCGTGCTCGCCCTGTCGTTCGTGGCGATCATGCTCACGGTCGTGGCGCGGATGCTGCCCACCGAAGAGACCACGCAGCCGCCGCGCAGGCAGACGGTGGCGCAGCTGGAGCGGAAGCTCCAGGAGGCCGAGCAGGCGCGGCAGGCGGCGGAGGCGGAGCTGCGCGCGACCAAGGAGCAGATCTCCGAGCAGACCGCGTTCGCGCTGCCGTGGTGGCTGATCGGGTTCTGCGCGCTGCTGGGCGTCCTGGCCGTGTTCATGAACTGGCGGGTGCGGCTGTGGAACAAGGGCAGCCTGCCGCGCTGGTGGACATGGGCGCTGGTCACCGTCGTGGTCGCGGTCGTCACCGTGGTGATCAGAGAGCTGAGCGACGGGCAGGGCTACCTGCTGCTCGCCGAGATCCCGTGGTGGGCGGCAGACGTGCTCTGCCTGGGGCTGCTGCTGGTGGCGTACGTGCTGATCACCGACATTCGCGACAGGCAGCGCGAGCTGCGCGATATCACGGCGAAGTACGTACCTGATCGGTAGTAGGGTTCCGGACGGACTGGCCGTGGGACTCCGGTGCGACTTCCGGAAACCGCCTTTACCGCGACCTTTCGCAGTTCGCGCCCCCATTCCCCGGCCAGTCCGAGACCACGTCCGGGGAGCCATGGAGACCTACGCCGATCTGATCGAGTGCGAGGACGTGCTGCTCTTCGCCAACGCCGCGATCACCTCGACCGGCCAGCGCGAGTTCCACAGCGACGCCGGGCGGCAGCGCCTCTCCCTGCGCTTCCTGCACGACTACATCCACACCAACTATCCCGGCCTGTACGCCGCCACGCTCGCCCTCGACATCAACGACCACAACGCGGCCCTCATCATCGCCGGGCTGCTGGGACGCAAGGGCGGCGTGGACGCGGGCGAGGCGCGGCTGATCTTCTGGCGGCTGGGCAGGATGAGCCCGCCCCGCGCGTACCGGCTCTTCGGCGAGCTGCGGCGGGCCGGCGTCAACAACCGGCGCACCCGCGCGATCGTCCGCGACTGGCTGGCCGCGCGGCCCGACCTGGCCTTCGACGCGGTGAAGTACCGGGCGGGGGTCAAGGCCGCGGTCCGGCACGCCCACCTGAGGCCGCCGGGCGAGCTGGGCGACTTCCTGTTCGCGCCGTTTCGCCGATCCCATTACGACACGCCGCTGCTGGAGGCGTGGCGGCGGGCGCACTACGACAAGAACGCCCTGTACGAGCTGCCGTACACGGTGGCCGAGGGCTTCGCCGCCCGCCACGGCATCCCCAGGGACCACTTCCTCGAGCACATCGCGCCCCGGCTGACCCGGCTCGAACGGCTGCGCCTGAGCGGTGCCGCCGAGCGCGACGGCCTCGGCACCGACGCGGATCTGGCCGCGCTGCCGCTGGTCAGGGTGGCCTCGTACGTGCTCTCGCTGGCGGCGGACGTACGCGAGCGGCGGCGCGACGAGCTGGTGTCCGCGCTGCGCGCGGCCGCGTCGCGGGCGGCGGGCACCCGGGCCGGCACCTGGGGCACGTGGTGGCGGTGCTCGACGACAGCTTCTCCTCCTTCGCCTCCCCGCAGAAGCGCCGCCGGCCGCTCGCGGTCGCGCTGGCCTGCCACTACCTGCTGGAGGCGCTGGCAGGTGACTACCACGGCCTGTGGCTGTCGCGGCGCGACGACCCGCTCCAGGCCCGCCCGACCGGCCCGACCCCGCTCGGGCGGCGCGTCATCGACGCCCTGGAACGGCGGCCCGGCCTGCTCGTCATCGTCTCCGACGGCTGGGACAACGCGCCCCCCGGCCTGGCCTGCGAGGTGCTGCGGGTGTGGCGGCGCAGGCTCGACCCGGCGCGCGAGGTGGGCATCGTGCACCTCGACCCCGTCTACGACGCCGAGCGGTTCGAGGTCCGGCGGCTGTCCCCTGTCGTGCCGACGGCCGGCATCAGGGACGCCGAGGACCTGCCCGCGCTGGTCGAGCTGGCCAGGTTCGCCGAGGGCCGCAGCGGGGCGGCCGAGCTGCGGGCGTACCTCGCCGAGCGGGCGGCGCGGGCGCTGGAGGCACGATGATCGACCTCACCGGGCTGGAGACGCGGCCCGCCCAGACCTGGGGCGCGCTGCGGCTGGTGCCGCTCGTCCGCCGCGCCCCCATCGAGGACCTGCGGCTGCACGCCAAGGTGTACGGCGACGAGCTCTCCGTGGTGACGCTGCCCGACAGGTCGCTCTACACCGCGTACGTGCCGCACGCGTTCGTCGCGTCGTGGACCGCCGACGGCACCCCGGCGGCGGCGTACGGCACCCAGCTCGGGCAGCCGCTGCGCCACGTGCCGATCAGGATCCGCCGCAGGATGGCCCGCAGGGCCGACAAGCACCGCCTGCGCTTCCTGCCCCTGCACCTGGCCGTCGAAGGCTTCCTCGCGCTCCACTTCGGCGGCCCTGAGACGGCCTGGGACGAGTGGTCGCGGCAGGCGCTCGCGCACGGCCTGTCACCGCGGATCGAGGAGGCGTACAGCGGGGCCGAGGTACGCGGCCTGGAGGACGCGCTGAAGGTCTTCGAGATCCACCCCGGCCAGTGCGGGCTGCTGCTCTACGCGGGTGACACGCTGGCCACGGCCTTCGTGGTGCCGCACCCCGAGGACTACCGCGCGCTGCACCCGACGCTCGTCCGCGACATGTACGGCGACCTGATCCACGAGTACGCGCTGTACTACCCGGCGCGGGATTTCACCGCCGAGCTCGACGCCGACGCCATCGGCTCGCTCGCCGACCTGCGGGAGGCGGCCGCCCGCGTCGAGCGGGAGTGGGCGGAGTTCCACGACTCGGTGATGGCGGCCGGGCCGCTCGGCGCACCCGACCGGGTGACACCGCCGCCGCGCTCGGCGTCACCGAGGCCGAGCTGGGGATGCGGCTCGCGCGGGCCGGGTTCGGGCACCTGCTGCGGCAGGACGTCCTGGACGGCTACCGCAAGGCGGTCAGTGACCGCAGCCGGCGTACTCGTCGAGGCGGCGCAGCATCGCCGCCAGCATGAGCGGGAACATCCCGACGTGCGCGACGAGCATGAGCACGCCGCCGTCGATGGCGCCCGCCCACAGCAGCGGGAACAACGGCACGGCCGGGGCGAACATGATCGCGCACATCTCCAGCGTCGGCGCCCAGCGGTGCCCGCGCACTCGCATCCACGCGGCCATGCCGATGGACATGTCGAGCGCCATCGCCAGATACCACAGCTCGGGCTGCTCGGCGTGCGAGAGGCCGAGGCCGGCGGCGGAGCGGAGCATGCCGATGAGGAGCATCCCGGCGAACATCGCGATGATCATTTCGACGTAGTGGAGGGCGAACCTGCCCCAGTTGCGGCCGGTACGGGCGGCGGTGGTGGTCGTCGTCATGTCCCGACTGTCGCCGCCGGGGTCCGCCGGGGCCAAGGAAGGCGGCCGGACATGTCCGGAAACTTGGGTTCTCGGTCCGCCGGACCTACAGTCGAGCCATGGACCGACGACGGTTCGTCGTGGTGGCGTACGAGGCGGCCGAGCTGCTCGACATCGCCTGCGTGACCTCGACGCTGGAGAGCGCCAACTGGCACGGCGCGTTGCCGTACTACGAGTACCGCGTCGCCACCCCCGGCGGACGCCCCGTCACCACCGGCACCGCGCTGCGCATCGACGCGCAGCTCGCGCTCGAACGCGTCAAGGGTCCGCTCGACACGCTGCTGATCTCCGGCGGCATCGGCTACGCGGACGCCGCGGCCGACCCGCTCGTCGTCGGCCACATCAGGCGGCTGGCCCGCGAGAGCCGCAGGGTGGCGTCGGTCTGCACCGGCGCGTACGTGCTGGCCGCCACCGGGCTGCTCGACGGCCGTCGCGCCACCACCCACTGGAAGCAGGCGCACGAACTGGCCGGGCGCTTCCCCGGCGTGACCGTCGACCCCGACCCGATCTTCATCCGCGACGGCAACGTCTCGACCTCCGCCGGCATCACCGCCGCGCTCGACCTCACACTCGCCTTCGTCGAGGAGGACAACGGCACCGAGCTGGCCAGGACCGTCGCCAGGAACATGGTCACCTACCTGCAGCGGCCCGGGAACCAGGCCCAGATGAGCATGTTCGTCGAGCCGCCGTCGCCCGCCGACGGCCTGGTCAGGCGGATCGTCGAGCACATCGCCACCCACCTGCGCGACGACCTCGGCACCGCCGCGCTCGCCGCCGAGGCGGGCGTCAGCGAACGCCACCTCACCCGCCTCTTCATCAAGCATCTCGGCCTGACCCCCGGCCGCTACGTCCGCAGGGCCCGCACCGAGGCCGCCGCCCAGCTGCTCGCCACGACGTCGCTGCCGTTGGCCGCGGTCGCCGCGCGCTGCGGGTTCAAGACGGCGGAGACGTTGCGGCAGGCGTTCATCGACCGGTACGGCATCCCGCCCTCCCGCTACCGGATGACCCAGGCCGCAGGCTGAGCCCGATACCGGAGACCTTGATGGCGCGGTTGAGACCGTTGTGCGAACTGTGGCAGAGTTTGACCCCACTTGGCGATGGCGCCAGGGCAGGGCGAGGCCGAAGGGCTCGCGCACAAGACGCGAACGCGGCGTGACCAGCGCGTGTGACCCGATCATCCGGACATCGAACGCCGCCCGCCTGTGGTGAGGCCGAACATCCCCGACGACGAAAGTGGACCACACATGCGAAAGTTGTTCGCACCGGCCGTCGCGGCTCTCGCGCTGGCGGGTTGCGGCGTGATCCCCGGCCCGCCGGGCACCGGTGACGGCGAGTCGCCCACGACCGGCGCCGCCGCCGCTCAGCCCACCCAGGAGACCTCCACTCCGGCGCAGCAGCCGCCCGCCCAAGAAGCCACCGTGATCGCCACCCGCACCGCCAAGGTCAGCGCCGGCGACATGACCGGCGCCGCCAGGGTGGACATCACCTCCCTGCGCCGCCAGGGCAAGACCGCCAGCCTCACCTGGACCATCACCGCCACAGAGGGCAAGGTCAACGTGCACAACGGCCTGGGCAAGGGGCCGCTCGACCTGACCGTCTCGAAGGTCTCCCTCATCGACCCCGTCAACGCCAAGCGCTACCGGGTGGCCCGCAACGGCACGACCGAGGACGCCGAGTGCGTGTGCTCCGGCACCCAGGGGCAGTTCCTGGAGCCGGGCGAGTCCTCCACGCTGTACGCGGTCTTCGCCGCGCCGCCGCCGGAGGTCACCAAGGTCGACATTGAGATGCCGATGTTCGGCGTGCTCGACGATGTTCCGATCTCTTAGCGTCGCGCTCGTCCTGGCCGCCGCGTCCGGCCTGATGCCCGTGTCCGCCGCGGCGGGGTTGTCGTCGGCCGCTGCGGTGGGGTCGCCGCCGGTCGCCGGGGCCGCGTCACCGCTGGTCGCCTCGTGGGGGGCGTCGCCGGTCGCCGGGGCCGGGTTGCCGCCGCTCGCCTCGTCGGGGGCGTCGCCGACGCCCGCCCCCACCGTGCCGGACGGCGCCGCCGGCCCCGTCGAGGACCTGGTACTGCCCGTCGAGGACATCATCGGCGAGGTCGAGTCGATGGACGGCACCGAGAGCGAGATCACCCAGGGCAAGCAGGTGACGGTCGCGGTGACCAGCGACGTGCTGTTCGCGCTCGACAAGTGGCAGCTCACCGCCAAGGCCCGCGACCGCCTCGCCAAGGTGGCGCGCAAGGTCCAGGACGAGGTTGACGGCGGAGTCGTCAAGATCGAGGGCCACACCGACGACCAGGGCACCGACGCCTACAACCGCACGCTGTCGATCCGCCGCGCCCAGGCGGTCGAAAAGGTCATGCGCGGCCTGCTCGCCGGCTCCGGCGTCACCCTCCAGGCCCGGGGCTTCGGCGAGAGCCGTCCCAAGTTGCCGAACGTGGTCAAGGGCAAGCCGGTGGAGGAGAACCGCGCCAAGAACCGCCGCGTCGAGATCATCTTCACCGCCAAGCAGTAGGACGCGCGGTCGCCCGGGAGCGGACCTCGGGGAGCCGCCCCGGAGCGGCGGCTTCGCGGCCGTCCAGGAGCGGTGACTGGGGGAGTGGGGCTGGCGCGGCGGCCGCGGGAGTCGTCCGGCAGAGGAGGCTCCGCCCGGTCACCCCAGGAGGAGTAACCGGCTGAAGCAGCGGCCTGGCTCTGGTCGCTCAGTCGGCTTGGAGTTCTCCAAGGGTGACGGTGACGGTCTCCTCTGTGCCGTCGGCGCGGATCAGGCCGACCTTGACACGAGCGCCGGGCTTGAGCGTGGTGATGGTCTCGGCCAGGGCCGCCATGGTGGGCGTCTCCTTGCCGTTGATCGAGGTGATGACGTCGCCGGGCCGGATGCCGGCCTTCTCGGCGCCGCCGCCGCTCTCGACACCGGCGACCCCGACGCCGCTCGGCTGGCCGTCCGCGTCGATGACCGTGCTGCCCCTGATGCCCAGGGCGGCGCGGTGGCTGTTGGTGACCTTGCCGTCCCTCACGATCTGGCGGGCGATGTCGGTGGCCGTGTTGCTCGGGATGGCGAAGCCGATGCCGGGCGCGGCCCCGCCGCCGAGCTGCGGGTCGGTCGCGGCGAGCGTCGGGATGCCGATCACGTTCCCCGACAGGTCCACGAGCGCGCCGCCGCTGTTGCCGGGGTTGATGGCTGCGGAGGTCTGGATGGCGCCCGCGATGGTCGCGCCGGGCGAGCCGGGGTCCTGGGGTTCGGTGACCGTACGGCCGAGCGCGGAGACGATGCCGTCCGTCACGCTGCCGGACAATCCGAGCGGGTTGCCCATGGCCAGCACGATCTGCCCCACCCGCACCTTGGACGAGTCGCCGAACCTGGCCGGGCGCAGCCCGTCCGCCTTGTCCACCTTGATGACCGCGAGGTCTCCGGCCGGGAACGCCTTGACCAGCCGGGCCGTCCTGGGCGCGCCGCCCGTGGCGATGGTGACGCTCATCCGCGTGGCCTGCCCGACCACGTGGGCGTTCGTGATGATGTGCCCGCTGCGGTCGAACACCACGCCAGAGCCCAGCCCGACCTTCGTGTTGATCTGCACGATGGACGGCAGCACGTCCGTGATCACCTTCTCGTACGCCGCCTCCAGCGCCTGAGGCGTGGACGCGGGAGAGGGCGTGGCGGTGGACGGGGGCGTCGCCGTGGAGGCAGGAGCCGAGGTGGTGGGCGTCGTGGCGGCGGGAGTGTCCGTACCCGTGGTCGTAGGGGGAGGACCGCAGCCTGCGAGCAGCACTCCGGCGGCGGCGAGTCCTGCGGCCATTCCCCTCATGGGGATGTGAACTGCCCAGCCGACTCAGAAAGATACGCTTCCCGGACGTTTCTCCTGCTCAGCTTGCCGGTCGGCGTGCGGGGCAGCGACTTCCGGTACTCGATCACCCGGGGGTGCTTGAGCCTGGCCAGGCGCGGCGCGCAGTGGCGCAGCAGCTCGGCGGTCAGCTCGTCATCGCCCCTCACCCCGTCGGCCGGCTGGATCAGCGCCACCACCTTCTGCCCCCACTCCGGGTCGGGCACGCCGATCACCGCGACGTCGGCCACGGAGGGGTGTTCGAGCAGCGCCGCCTCGACCTCCGCCGGGTAGATGTTGACGCCGCCGGAGATGATCAGGTCGGTACGCCGGTCCAGCAGGAACAGGTAGCCGTCCTCGTCGAGGTAGCCGATGTCGCCCGGCGTGTAGTCGCGCCCGCGCATCGACGCGGCCGTCTTGTCGGGGTCGCCGTGGTACTCGAACCGGTTGATGCCGCCGATGTAGACCAGGCCGGGCGTGCCCGGCGGCACCTCCTTGCCGTCCTCGTCGACGATCGTGAACGACATGCCGTCCAGCGCCTTGCCCACCGTGCCCGGCTTGGCCAGCCACTCCTCCGACGACACCATGGTGGCCACCGCCGCCTCCGTGGAGCCGTAGTACTCCCACAGCACCGGGCCCAGCCAGTCGATCATCGCCTTCTTCGTGGCCGGCGGGCAGGGGGCGGCCCCGTGGTAGAGGTGCGTCAGCGAGGACAGGTCGTACTTCTCCTTGTCCGGTACGTCCAGCAGGCGGTGGAACATCGTGGGCACCATGAACGCGTTCGTCACCCGGTACCGCTCGATCAGCTCCAGCGTGGCCACCGCGTCGAACCGCTCGGGCGCCACGATCGAGTGCCCGAACTGCAGCGCCATCATCGCCTGGCCGTACGGGGCCGAGTGGTAGAGCTGCGAGCACACCAGGTGCACGCCGTCCATCGGCAGCCCGAAGTGCCGCCAGCTCTTGCGCATGAGGATCGGGTACAGCTCCTCCGGCGTCAGGTCCAGCAGGCGGCGGCGCACGCCCTTGGGGCGGCCGGTCGTACCCGAGGTGTAGAGCATCATCGAGCCGGCCTTGCGCAGAGCCGGCGGGGTGGCGGGCCGGCCGTCGATCAGCTCCGCCACCGTGAGGGCGTCCGGCGAGATCACCGCCTTGGCCTGACAGTCGGCCACGATGTAGTCGATCTCCTCGGTGGTGAAGTGCCAGTTGACGGGGACGAGGTAGACGCCGATCTGGTACGTCGCCAACATCATCGTCAGGGCGTCGAGCCCGTTCTTCAGCACGGTCACCACGCAGTCGCCTTGGCCGGCTCCGAGCGAGGTCAGGCCGTTCGATGCGCGGTTGACGCGATCGAGCAGCTCTCCGTAGGTCGTGCCCTCGTCGCCGAGGAGGGCGGGGCGTTCTGGGTCGTGGGCCGCGATCTCGTAGAAACCCCTCATGCTCCGTGAGATTACAGAATCATCTTCTGGTGGGGGAATAGCGGAAATATCGTGCTCCTGGGTGCCGTAACCTCATGGCCATGGCGGACGACGGCGACCAGACACCTACGAATGACCCACCCACCACTCCGTTCCGCAAGATCGTCCTGCCCGCGGAGGAGACGGTCAAGATCTCCCTTCCGTCGGCGTCCGACCCGTCCGCCCCAGTGAAGCCCGGCACGTCTGACCACGCCGCCGAGGGGTCGGGCAAGAGCACCGCTGCAGGAAAGGGCGCCGGGCCGGGCAAGGGCTCGGCCGCGGGCGCGGGCGGCGCCGGCGGCGGCCAGGCGACCGGCTCCAAGCCGAGCGCCGCTCCCACCAAGAGCGCCGCTCCGGACAAGAGCGCTGCTCCGGACGCCGCTCCGGATAAGAGCACTGCGGCGAAGCCGGGAGCCGCTTCCGGAGCAGGCGGTACAGCCCAGCAGGGCGCTGCTTCTGGGCCGGGTGGTGCGGCCAGAGAGAGCGCCGGCGCTGGATCGGGTGGTGCCGCCCAGCGGGGCGTTGCGGCCGGGCAAGACGGTGCGGCGAAGCAGGGTGCTGAGGTCGGGGTAGGCGGTGCCGCTCAGCAGGGCGCCGGTGCCGGGCCGGGTAGCGCTGCCCAGCAAGGTGCTGCTTCGGGGCCGGGTGGTGCGGCGGAGCAGGGTGCTGCTGGGCAGGGCACCGGTGCCGGGAAGGGCGCCGGTTCGGGAGCGGGCGCTGCCTCAGGAGCGGGTGCTGGTGGTGCGGCTGCCGGGAAGGGTGCCGGTGCTAGGGCGAAAGCCAGGCAGGGGCATGTCCCGCCCGTGGGCACCGAGACGGAGCTGGGGCGGCTGGTTGCGCCGCTCCCGCCGGCCGGGCAGGACACCGGGCGGAAGGGCGCGCCTGGACCGGCTACCGGTGGCAACGCGGCTCAGGGCGCACCGCCTTATGGCGCGCCGGGGCCGGTCTCGGGACCGCATCCGGTGCCGCCGGGCACCGCTCCCAATGTCGGTGCCGGTCCTAACACCGGGCCGAACGCCGCGCCCAACGCGGGGCCGAATGCCGCCCGTAACGCGGGGCCTGGGCCGTATCCGGGTGGGCCTGTGCCGCCGCCGGGTGCGGGGCCGATTGCCGGTGCTTGGCCGAACTCGGGCGGGCACGCCGTCCCGGGGCCTCATGCGGGGCCGGGCGGTCACGGGTCTGGGCCTCAGGCGGGGCCGGGCCCGCAGGGTTCAGGGCCTCATGCGGGGCCGGGCGGTCACGGGCCTGGGGCTCAGGCAGGGCTGGGCGCTCAGGGGTCAGGGCCTCAGGGGCCGGGCATGGGTCCGGGGCCGTATGTCGGGCCTGGCCCGAACTCCGGGGCGAACCCTGTGCTGCCAGGTGTCGGCCCCCACGGGCCTGGGCCGCAGACCGGCCAGCCGATGCCGCCGGGCAGCGGTCCCAACGTCGCACCCAATGCGGGGCCGGATGCCGCCCCTAACGCGGGGCCTGGGCCGTATCCGGGTGGGCCTGTGCCGCCGCCGGGTGCGGGGCCGATTGCCGGTGCTTGGCCGAACTCGGGCGGGCACCCCATCCCAGGGCCTCAGGCAGGGCTGACCGGTCACGGGCCGGGGGCTCAGGCGGGGTCAGGTGGTCACGGGCTTGGGCCTCAGACGGGGCCGGGTGCTTACGGGCCGGGGTCTCAGGGGCCGATGCCGGGCTCCGGACTCAACCCGATGCCGGGCTCCGGGCCCAACCCGATGTCGGGTTCGGGGCCCAATCCGGTGCCGCCCCATGGGCCGGGCATGCCCCCGGCCGGGCACCCCATGGGACCGGGCCCGCAATCCGGCCCCAACCCAGTCCCGGGCACCGGTCCGCAGGCAGTGCCTGGCACCGGTCCGCAGGCGGTGCCTGGCACCGGTCCGCAGGCGGTGCCTGGCGCCGGTCCGCAGGCAGTGCCCGGCACCGGCGCGCAAGCAGTGCCTGGCACCGGCTCGCACGCAACGCCTGGCACCGGCTCGCAGGCAGCGCCCGGCGCCGGCTCGCACGCAACGCCTGGCATCGGCCCGGCCGCACCGGGACAGGCCGCAGAGCCGGCGGCCGGGGTGGCTCAGGCTCCGGGGCAAGGACCCACTCAAGGGCCAGGGCAGGGGCCCGCCCAAGGGGCGAATGTCGGTCCGGGGCAGGGGGCCGTCCAGGGGGCGGGTGCCGGGGTCGCTGGTGTGCCTGACGCCGGAGCGGCCGGTGTGCCTGACGCCGGAGCGGCCGGTGGGCCTGACGCCGGGGCTGCGGGTGGGCCTGATGCCGGAGCGGCCGGGGGGTCAAGCGCCGGAGCCTCCGGCGGGTCTGACACCCCGGCGGCCAATGGGCTCAACGCCGGGCCGGGGCAGCAGCAACCTGAAGAGCAGCGGTTCGGGCAGCCGGGGGTGCGGCCGTTGGTGCCGCCGCCGAAGCGGCGCGGTATCGGCGACATCCCGATCAGGGTCGTCTACCTGTTCGGTGCCATTGTGGCGACCGTGCTGGCCGTTCTGCTGGTGTTCGTCGTCTTCTCCGGTGACGTGCCGAAGAACGAGCCGGAGGAGGTGGTGCAGGTGGCTCCGGTGCCGACGACGCCGACGCCGACGGCGTCTGCGACGGCGAGCCCGTCGCCGACGCAGAGTCCTATCGTGCTGCCACCGGCCCCGGCGAGCAAGAAGTTCGCGACGTTCTCCGGCAAGGCGTCCGCGGTCACGGGCACGATCACCGACAGGAAGGCCGGTATCACGTATCCGCGGCTGGCTTCGCCGTGGAAGGCGAGGTCGTATTCGCCGTTCTCGGTGGCGCAGCGCATCGGCAAGGTGGAGGCGCCGTACACGGTGATCGCCTCGGCGATGCTGCCGGGCGAGGCGCCGGAGAAGAAGCCGTCGTCCAACGCCGACTACCGGGAGATCGCCACGCAGGCGGCCCGGTGGACGATCCGCACCCAGTTCCCGGAGGGCGCGACGCTGGAGGAGTGGACGGCATCGATGAAGAACCCGGTGGGCAAGGGCTGGACGCTGGGCTTCAAGGTGACGTACACCTCGGGCGGCAAGAAGCAGACGGCGCAGGCGATGGTCTCGGTGGTCGAGGTGGGCAAGACGAAGCCGGCGATGCTCATGGCCTCGATCCCCGAGGCGAACAAGGCACGCTGGCGAGATCTGAACACGCTCGCGCAGCAGGTTCGCCCGATCTGACGGGCAGCCTAGGCCAGAAGCATCCTCTAGAATATGGTTCTGCGCATGACTCGGACCTGGCTGGAGGATGAGTAATGGCGATCGGGTTGAGCGAGGAGCACGAGGCGCTCCACGAGTCGGTGAGCGGCTGGGCCGAGCGGAACATCCCCTCGGAGCTGGTGCGCGCGGGCTCGCAGGGGCGCCCGCCGTTCTGGACGGGCCTGGCCGAGCAGGGGCTGCTCGGCCTGCACGTGCCCGAGGAGCACGGCGGCTCCGGCTACGGCCTGCTGGAGGCGGCCGTGGCCATCGAGGCGCTGGCCGAGCGCATGGCGCCCGGCCCGTACGTGCCGACGGTGCTGGCCAGCGCGGTCATCAACGCCTCGAAGCGCCCGGAGCACCTGGAGCGGTACGCCGACGGCACGCTGACCGCCGCGCTCGCGCTGACGGGGAACCTGACCGGCACGCGTACGGAGGACGGCTCGCTGGTCGTCTCCGGCACCGCCGAGCCCGTGCTGGGCGGTTCGCTCGCCGACTCGCTGGTGCTGCCGGTCACCACGGACGACGGCGAGGAGTGGGTGCTGATCGAGGCGGCCTCGGCCACGGTCACCGAGCTGAAGTCGCTCGACATCACCAGGCCGGTCGCCAAGGTCGAGCTGGACGGCGTGACCGTGCCCGCCTCCGGCATCCTGGGCGGCGTGCAGCGCTCCGACGTGCGCGCGATCGCGGCGATCCTGCTCGGCGCGGAGGCCACGGGCCTGGCGTCGTGGTGCGTGACGGCCGCCGCCGAGTACGCCAAGGTGCGCGTGCAGTTCGGCCGCCCGATCGGCCAGTTCCAGGGCATCAAGCACAAGCTGTCGCGCATGCTGGTGGCGCTGGAGCAGGCCCGCGCCACGGTCTGGGACGCCACCCGCGCCGAGGGCAAGGAGCTGGAGTTCGCCGCCGCCGTGGCCGGGGTGATGGCCCCCGACGCGGCCGTGCGGTGCGCGAAGGACGCCATCCAGACGTTCGGCGGCATCGGCTACACGTTCGAGCACGACGTTCACCTCTACTACCGCCGCGCGCTCACCCTGCGCGCGCTGCTCGGCTCGTCGGCCGACTGGGCGGCCGAGGTGGCCGAGCTGGCCCTCTCGGGCGTGTCGCGGGAGATGGAGATCGACCTGCCGGAGGGCGCCGAGGAGCTGCGCGAGTCGATCCGCGCCGAGATCGCGGAGATCGCGCGGCTTGAGGGCAAGGAGCAGAAGCGGGCGCTGGCCGATCGCGGCTTCGTCATGCCGCACCTGCCCAAGCCGTGGGGCCGCGGCGCCAAGCCGCTCGAGCAGGTGCTGATCGCGCAGGAGCTCAAGGCCGCGAAGGTACGCGTGCCCAACATGATCATCGGCGCCTGGGTGGTGCCGTCGATCGTCGCGTACGGAACGCCGGAGCAGCAGCAGCGCTTCCTGCCCAAGACGCTCAGCGGCGAGATGATCTGGTGCCAGCTCTTCTCCGAGCCCGGCGCCGGCTCCGACCTGGCCTCGCTGCAGATGAAGGCGGAGAAGGTCGAGGGCGGCTGGAAGCTCAACGGCCAGAAGATCTGGACGTCGGTCGCTCACGTGGCCGAGTGGGGCATCTGCATCGCCCGTAACTCCAACGAGGGCTCCAAGCACGAGGGCATCACGTACTTCCTCGTGGACATGAAGGCCCCGGGCGTGACGGTCAGGCCGCTGACGGAGATGACCGGCGAGAACCTGTTCAACGAGGTGTTCCTGGACGACGTGTTCGTGCCGGACGACCTGGTCGTGGGCGAGGTGGGCCAGGGCTGGAAGGTGGCGCGCAACACGCTGTCCAACGAGCGCGTGTCGCTGTCGTCCGGCTCGGGCGGCACGGGCGCGTCGGTGCCCGACCTGCTGGGCCTCGCCTGTCGCCTCGGCAGGGAGCTGACGCCGGTCGAGAAGCAGCGGCTGGCCGAGGTGGTCTGCGAGGGCCACTCGATCAACGCGCTGTCGCTGCGGGTGACGCTCAAGCAGCTCGCGGGCAGCGAGCCCGGCGCGGACGCCTCCGTACGCAAGCTGCTGTCCACCTCGCACGCCCAGCACGTGTCGGAGACGGCGGTCGAGCTGCTCGGCGCCTCCGCCGTGATCGCCGCCGACATGAAGCTGGGCGACGCCGGCTACTGGAACAGGGCGGTGCTCGCGACCCGCGCCATGACGATCTACGGCGGCACCACCGAAGTGCAGCTCAACATCATCGGTGAGCGCATGCTCGGCCTGCCGAGGGACCCCGAGCCGGGCAAGTAGTCCGGAGGCGGCCCGGTCGTTCCAGGGGGCCGGTCGTTCCAGAGGGCTCGGTCATTCCAGAGGGATGGCCGGGCCGTCCTCGTCGGGGACCGGGTGGCCGATCCTGATCTCGCCGACGCAGGCGGCGGGACCTTCCGGCACGCGCAGGAACAGGTCCGTGCCCTGGCCGTGGACCTGCACGAACGTCCTGCCCAGGTCCTTCCCGGCGGGCACGCGGGCCTCGCCGGGGCCGCCCAGCCGGACGGCGAGGGTGGTGGGGGCGGCGTTCAGGTAGGAGATCTGCGCGGTGTAGGCCCCGCCGGGCAGCGGCGCGGGCAGACGGAAGCGCACCTCGCCCGGCCCGACGGGCACGCACGCGCGCTGCGGCACCCGCAGCCCGCGCACGGTCACCGGCCGCAGCCGGCCGCGCGCATCGAACGTCAGCGGGTCGCGCACCGGCCCGGACAGCTCCCGCGTCCACGTCACCGGCCACGGGCGCGGCACGCCGAGGAGCCTGGAGTGCCGGGCGTACTCGTGGAAGAAGGCCGGGGAGGCGACCTCGGGCGGCACGTACGTGTCCAGCACCACCGCACCCGCCGGAACCTGCGCCAGCGCCCGCGAAGCCGTCCTGACGTAGTCGCGCACGGGACCGCCGAGCGGCCGGTCGGCGTACGCGGCCACGGACCACACCGAGCCCGCGGCGACGGCGGCGGCCAAAGGCGCCCACGCCCACCGCCACCGGGGGAGCGGCCGCCGCCACGGGTGCTCCTCGCCGTCGAGCGGGATGAAGGCGAGAGCGGCCGCCAGCGACACGACGGTGGCGGTCGCGGCGAGGTAGCGCAGCTCGTGGCCGAGCACGCCGGGCCCGAGCAGCTCGATGCGGCCGAGCAGCACCGGCACCACGTCCGCGAGCAGGAAGTAGCCGAGCAGCGTCAGCCAGGCCGCCCAGGCGCGCCGCCGGTGCCGCAGCGACACCGCCACCGCGACCGCCGCCACGGCCAGCGCGGCCCAGGCGAGCGGCGCGGGCGTGGCCGACATCGCGTAGTCGTCGCCGATCGGCCGCCACTGCCAGGGCCCGCCGAGCGCCGACGGCACCAGCGCGCGGAAGCCGAGCACCCACGCGAACTCGGCCGCCGTGCCCGCGCCGGGCAGCTCGGGCGTCTGCGTTCTGTCGTTGAGCTGCACGGACCCGTAGAGGCCGGTGAAGAACACCGCCGCGTACGCCGCCAGGATCACCGCGTACGGCACCCAGGCCCGCCAGAGCCGCCACCACCCGCGCGGCCGCAGCCAGACGGCGGTCACCACCAGCAGGAGCACGGGGATGAACGCGGCCTTGACGAAGAACAGCAGCCCGAACACCGTCCACGCGCACGCCGCCACCAGGTGCCGCGCCCGCCCGCGACGCACGTACAGGGTGTGCGAGGCGAGCGCCATCGGCAGCGCGAGCTGCAGCGGCAGCGTCTCCAGCACCGCCGCCCACCACGACAGCGACGGCACGGTCATGGGCGTCACCAGGTAGAGCCCGAGCGGCACGAGGATCGCGGGCCTGGGGCCGAACAGCACCCACAGCAGCCGCAGCATGGCCAGGCTCGCCCCGGCCTGCAGCGTCATCGTGGTGGCGTGGGCGAGCGGCTCGTTGTAGCCGCCGAGCCTGGCCATCGCCCAGGAGATGCCGAAGCCGCCGGGCAGCAGGTGCCCGACGTCCACCCACATGAGGTAGTCCCAGGTGAGGCCGCTCTCCTGGCCGCGGATGATGTAGTGGAAGTCGTCCTGGCGGAAGTACGTCCGCCTGACCAGCTCGTACTTCCACACGAGCTGCACGACGACCATCACGAGACCCGCCGCCAGCACGGCGTCGCGCCCGCGCAGGCGCTGTAAGACGCCTTCGTCCATGATCACCCCGTTCTCCCCCGCGCGCAGCGTAACCAGGGATGGTCCTCAGGGGAACGGCCGTGTCCCGGTTGTGATGTCATAGCGGGATGTCCCAGTCCGCCCGCGCCGGGCTCGCCGCCGCCCTGCTCGGGCTCGTGCTCGGCTGCCTGGCGCTCGGCCCGGCCCTGGGCTGGGGATTCGTGCTGATCCAGGACATGGTGTTCGTGCCCGAGCCGGAGTTCTCCCGGTTCACGTTCGGGCTGGCGGGCGGGGCGCCGAGGGTGGTGCCGAGCGACGCCGTGGTGACCGCGCTCGCCCAGGTGCTGCCCGCCGAGCTGGTGCAGAAGGCGATCCTGCTCGGCATCTTCGTGCTCGGCTGCTCGGGCACGGCGCTGCTGGTGCCGTCGGCGTCGCTCGGGCCGCGCCTGGTCGCGGGCGCCTTCTACGTGTGGAACCCGTACGTCGCCGAGCGGCTGCTCATCGGCCAGTGGGCGCTGCTGCTCGGCTACGCCGGGCTGCCCTGGGTGGTGCGCGCGGTCTGGTCGCGGCGGCGGATCGCCCTGGCGATGCTGCCGGCCGCCGTGGGCGGGTTCGCGGCGATGACGGTGACCGCGATCACCGCGCTGCCGGCCGCCCTGTCCACTGCCCTGTCTTCTACCGAGGGGTCCGCCGCTGGGCCGCGCTGGAGGACGGTGGCGCGGGTGGCGGCGCTGCTCGCGCTGTTCAGCCTGCCGTGGCTGGTGCCGGCGGCGCTGCGGC
Source organism: Nonomuraea sp. NPDC052634 (assembly GCF_040678535.1). Lineage (NCBI taxonomy): Bacteria > Bacillati > Actinomycetota > Actinomycetes > Streptosporangiales > Streptosporangiaceae > Nonomuraea > Nonomuraea sp. NPDC052634. Next base: position 309,454 of record NZ_JBFATY010000003.1, read on the forward strand.
CGTACGGGATCGAGGGCGACCCGGTGGGCGTGGCCGCCTTCGCCTCCAGGGCCGACACGCCGTTCGGCGCGGTGGGCAGCCTGCTGTCGCTGGGCGGGATCTGGAACGCGTACGCGGTGCCGCCCGGCTACGGCAACCCGGTCGGCGCGGCGGCCAGGCTGGTGCTGACACTGGCGGGCGCGGTCGCGTTCCTGCGCGGCGGCATGCCGGGCAGGTGGGGACTCGCCGGGGCCGCCGCCATCGGGCTCGCGGTGGCGTCGGTGGGGGTGACCGGGCCCGGCAGGGCGGCGTTCGCGTGGGCGGTGGAGCTGTGGGGCGGCTTCGGGGTCTTCAGGGACGCCCAGCAGTACGTGGCGCCGCTCGCGCTGATGGCGGCGCTCGGTCTCGGCCTGCTGGCCGAGCACGTGGCGGCGAGGAAGGCGTGGGTGGCCGCGCTGGTGCTGGTGCCGGTCGCGGTGCTGCCCACCCTGGCGTGGGGCGCGCTGGGGCGGCTGGAGGCGGTGCGCTACCCGGAGGGCTGGACGGCGGCGCGCGAGATCATCGAGCGGGACCCCGAGCCGGGGGAGGTGCTGGTGCTGCCGTTCGAGTCGTACCGGCGCTTCCCCTGGAACGGGCACCGGGCGGTGCTCGATCCGGCCCAGCGCTTCTTCGCGGTGCGGGGGCGGCGGGTGGTGACCAACGACGCCGTACGCGTCGGCGACATGGTCGTGCGCAGCGAGGACCTGCGCGCCCAGGAGGTAGAACGCGTACTAGTCGGGCCCGCGCCGGATCTCCGCGCCGCGGGATTCCGCTACGTGATAGTGGACGCCGGGACAGTTGCGGAACGTGAGCGCTTCGCGCAGTGGCTACGCAGCGCAAGGGTCCTGGTCGATACCGGTGACCTGCGGTTGTACCGGTTCGGCGGCCGGGTGGCGGCCCCCTGACGCCGATCGGTACGCTCGTCAGCGGTTTTGTTAGAGTTTGGCCTAGCTACTTCCCAGTAGCAAGAATTGGTTCTAAGTTGAGGGACGCCCGCACTACCCGCCCGCTTCAGGAGGAACCCCGTTGATCAAAGTCCTCTTAGCAGCGATCATCGGCGTAGCCGTGGCGGCACTCGTGGCCACGGTCACGACCGTGTCCTTCACCGGCGCCACGGCCACGCCGGTCAACCAGCCGCTCTACAACTACGGCGACCGGTAACCAGAAGCGCCATGCCACCCTCTCCGCAAGGGGACGAGGGCACGAGCCGGCGACCACTGCTTGAGATCGTCATTCCCGCCTACAACGAGGAAGGACGACTACCCGGGGGGCTCCTGCAGCTGTGCGCGAAGCTCGCCCGCATGCCGTTCCCCGCTTCCGTCATCGTCGTGGACAACGCCAGCACGGACCGTACGGCCGAGATCGTCGAGAACTGGCCGCGCGGCGACGTCCCCGTCCGGCTCATCCGGTGCGCGAAGCCCGGCAAGGGAGCCGCCGTACGTGCCGGCCTGCTCGGCACCAGCGCGCCCTTCGTCGGCTTCTGCGACGCCGACATGGCCACCGACCTCGACGCCATCGACCTGGCGCTCGGGCTGCTGCTGTCCGGTGAGCGCGTGGTGATCGGGTCGCGGGCACACCGGGACTCCCACGTGGAGAACCGGCACAGCCGGATCCGCGAGCTGGGCGCGTACGGGTTCCGCGCGCTGGCCGGCGCGCTCGTCCGCGGTGTCGGCGACACCCAGTGCGGCTTCAAGTTCTTCGACGGCCCGCTCGCCCGCGAGTGCGCCGAGCTGCTGCGCACGCCCGGCTTCGCCTTCGACATCGAGCTGCTCGCCCGCTGCGCCGAGCGGGGCGGCCGGATCACGGAGATCCCCGTGCGATGGCGCGACATGCCGGGCTCGCGCTTCTCCCCGGCCCGGCACACCGCCGGCATCGTGCTGGAGCTGGGCAGGATCTGGCTGCGGCTGCGCACGAGGCCGGCGTCCGCCGCGCGGCCGGCGTGGGAGCCGCCGCTCGACCCCGTCGGATTTCCGTGAAGATCGCTGTCGTCAACTGGCGCGACCCCTGGCACCCCCAGGCGGGCGGCGCCGAGACCTTCGCCTGGGAGTCGGCCCGCCGTTTCGCGCGGGCCGGCCACCAGGTCACGTACGTCACCGCGCGCGCTCCCGGGCAGCGCAGGAGCGAGCTCGTGGAAGGGGTGCGCTTCGTGCGGATGGGTGGTGTCTTCACCGTCTATCCGCTGGTGCTGGCCTGGCTGCTGCTGCGCAGGGGCCGCTTCGACGCGGTGCTCGACTGCCAGAACGGCATCCCGTTCTTCACGCCGTGGGTGGTGCGGCGGCGCACGCGGGTGGTCTGTGTGGTGCACCACGTGCACGACCGGCAGTTCGGCGTGCACATGCCGGGGTGGCTCGCGGCCTTCGGGCGCTTCCTCGAAGGGCCGGTCTCGCGGTGGAGCTACCGGCGGCACGCGAGCGTGGCCGTCTCGCCGTCCACCGAGCTCGCCATGCGCGAGCGGCTCGGGTGGCGCGGTCCCGTCCACGTCATCCCGAACGGGGTCAGCGTCGTTCAGCCGGGCCCCGTCGAAAAGAGCCGCGAGCCGCGCCTGGTCTGCCTCGGGCGGCTGGTCGCGCACAAGCGGGTGCACCTGCTGCTGGACGCCGTCGCCGAGCTGCGCGAGCACCACCCGGATCTGACGGTGGACATCATCGGCCGCGGCCCTGAGGAGGCGGCGCTGCGGGCCCGGCTGCCCGAGGGCGTCACGCTCCACGGCTACCTGCCTGAGGAGGAGAAGGCGCGGGTGGTCGCGCGGGCCTGGCTGCACATCAGCGCCTCCCAGGGCGAGGGCTGGGGGCTGAGCGTGCTGGAGGCCGCCGCGCTGGGCGTGCCGACGGTGGCCTTCGACGTGGACGGGCTGCGCGACGCCGTACGGCCGGGGGAGACCGGCTGGCTGCTGCTGGAAGACGGCGAGCCTGTTCAGGGGCTGGCCAAGGGGATCGCCGCCGCACTCGACGAGCTGGACGAAACTTATAGCGTGAAATGTCGGGCATGGGCTGACCGCTTCTCCTGGGACCACAGCGCCGAACGCCTCCTCGCACTCCTGCGCGGCGACGACCCAGGCGCCGACCCGGCCTTCGGGCTCTCCGAGGGCCTCGCCGACGGCCTGAGCGAGGCGCGCGCCGGCGACCCGGGCGAGGTCCGCAGCGGCGGTTGCGCCGGCGACCCGGCCCTCGGGTGGGAGCGCCCATGACACCGCCCGAGAGGCCGCCCGCGACCGGGCGGGTCAGGACCCTGCTGCCCGCGCCCACGCTGCTGCCCACCGACAAGCTGGTGGCCGGGCGGCGCATCGGCGCGGGCCGCCCGGTCGGCGAGGCGACCAGGCGGCGGTTCTGGCTGCTGCTGTGCTGCTTCGGCTTCGCGCTGCTCGCCTTCACCACCCGGCCGGGCCACCTCATCTCCGACACCAAGATGGACCTCGCGCTCAACCCGGTCGGCTGGCTCGAGCGCGCCGCCCACCTGTGGGACCTGCAGCACTTCGGCCAGCTCCAGAACCAGGTGGCCGGCTACATCTTCCCGATGGGCCCGTTCTTCGCGCTGGGCGACCTGGCGGGGATCCCGCCGTGGGTGACGCAGCGGCTCTGGCTGACGCTGCTGATGTGCGTGGCCTTCCTCGGCGTCGAACGCCTGGCGGGACGGCTCGGCATCGGCTCGCCGGGCACCAGGATCGCGGGGGCACTGGCGTACGCGCTGGCCCCGCGCACGCTGTCGATCATCGGCGAGATCTCCGTCGAATGGCTGCCCGCCGCGATGCTGCCGTGGATCCTGCTGCCGCTGCTCACCGCGTCGGAGACCGGCCAGCGGGCGCGCGGCGCGATCAGGTCGGCGCTGGCGGTGGCGCTGTGCGGCGGCGTGAACGCGGTCGCCGTGCTGGCCGTGCTGGTCGCGCCCGTGCTCTACATCCTCACCAGGCCGCGCCCGGTGCCGCGCTGGCGGCTGCTCGGCTGGTGGTCGGGCGCGGTCGCGGTGGCCACCCTGTTCTGGTCGCTGCCGCTGCTGCTGATCGGCCGGTACGCGTTCTCGTTCCTGCCGTACACCGAGACCGCCGAGACCACCACGGCCGTCACCTCGCTCACGAACGTGCTGCGCGGCGCCTCCGACTGGGTGCGCTACCTGCCGCTGAACGGCGTCCTGGAGCAGCCGCCGGGGTTCAGGATCGCGACCGCGGCCTCGATGGTCGTGGTCACGGGCGTGATCGCGGCGCTCGGCCTGGCCGGTCTCGCCCGCCGCGACCTGCCCGCCAGGGGCTTTCTGGTGACGCTCTTCCTGGTCGGCGTGGTCGCGCTGGTCGCCGGGCACGCGAGCGCGCTGGAGCCGGTCACCGCGGAGGCGGTGCGCTGGCTGCTCGACGGGCCGCTCGCGCCGCTGCGCAACCTGCGCAAGTTCGACCCGCTCGTCCGGCTCGCGCTCGCCTTCGGCTTCGCGCACCTGCTGGCGCGTCACGCCAGGCTGCCGGTCCGTACGATCGCCGTCGCCGCCTGCACCGCGCTCGTGCTGCCGGTCTTCAACCAGGGCCTGGCCGCGCCCGGCGACTTCAAGGAGGTGCCCGCCCACTGGCGCGAGGCCGCCGCCTGGCTCGACCGCAACGCGGGCGACGACGGCGTGCTGGTCGTGCCGGGCGCGAAGTTCGCCGAGTACGTCTGGGGCCGTCCCGTGGACGAGCCGCTCCAGGCGCTGACCACCGCCCGCTGGACCACCAGGAAGATCGAGCCGCCCGGCTCGGTCGGCCTGACCCGGCTGCTCGACGCCATCGACCTGCGCCTGGCATCTGGGCGCGGCTCGGCGGGGGTGACCGAGGTGCTGCGCAGGCTGGGCGTGCGCTACCTGCTCGTCAGGAACGACCTCATCCGGCCGAACCTCCAGGGCGCCTGGCCGTCGCGCGTCTACGAGGCGCTGCGCGAGTCGCCCGGTATCACCAAGGTGCGCTCGTTCGGCGAGCCGGTCGGCGACCGGGAGGCCGACGACGCGGTGAACGCGCTGGACCCGGCCTTCCCCGCGCTGGAGCTGTACGAGGTGACGGGCGCCTCCGACCTGGTCTCCGTGCGCCCCGCGGCCGACGCGCTGGCCGTGCGCGGCGCGCCGGAGTCGCTGCTCGCGATGGGCGACCTCGGCCTGCTCGACGACGAGCCGGTGCTGGTCAACGGCGACGCGGGCACCCGCGAGGCGCCCACCGTGGTGAGCGACGCGCTGCGGCTGAAGGAGCGCTCGTTCGGCGAGCTGCGCACGAACCGGTCGCCGACCCTCACCGCCGACCACAAGAGCGACTTCGACGGGGTCAGGGCGCTGGACCTGCTGGAGAAGGGCTGGCTCGACGAGGCCGCGGTGGCCGAGTACGACGGCATCGCCCGCATCAGCGCCTCCTCGTCGGTCGCCGACCCGTACGCGCCGGCCGGGATCAGCAGCACCGGGCGCGGCCCGTACGCCGCCATGGACGGCAACGCGAAGACCGGCTGGGAGAGCGACGGCACGAAGGACCCGCGCGGCGAGTGGCTGCGGGTGGACCTGCGCGGCCGGATGCGAATCCCGTACGTGAACGTCATGTTCGCGCCCGACCTGCTGCTCGGCCAGTCCGTCTCCCGCGTGGCGGTGGAGACCGAGGCGGGCAGCCTGGTGCAGGACGTCGCCCGTACGACGGACCCGCAGCGGCTGCGCGTGCCCGACGGGCCGACGAGCTGGGTGCGGATCAAGGTGGCCGCCACGGCGTCCGGCACCTGGAGCTACGGTCAGCGCGTCGGCGTGGTCGAGCTGTCGATCCCCGGCGTCACGGCCGGGCGTACGATCCGGCTGCCCGGCGAGGGCGGCGACGTGTACGTCATGGACCGCGGCCTCGACGGCCGGCCCGCCTGCATGCGTAACCCGCAGCGCTGGGTGTGCAACGAGGTCGCGCTGGCCGAGCAGAGCGAGGAGACCGGTTTCGACCGCACCTTCCGCGCCGGCGACGCGGCGAGCGTGACCGTACGGGGGACGGCCGTGCTGCGCGACCCCGAGCTGATCGACCGCTACACCCGCATCCGTGCGGACCTGACCAGCGTGACCGGCTCGTCCCAGCTCAGCGAGGACGCCGTGGTCTCGCCCAGGTCGGCCTTCGACGGCGACGACAGCACCACCTGGATCCCCGACGCCGACGACAAGGAGCCCGTGCTCACCGTCGCGTGGAAGAAGCCGATCACGGTCTCCCGCGTCCAGATCGGCCGCCCTGGCGGCGACCAGGCCACGCTGGACGTGATCGTCAGCGGGGACGGCGGCCAGGTGCGCGGCGGACGCGTGGACGAGCACGGCATCGTGACGTTCAAGCCGATGAAGACCCGCACGCTCAAGCTCCGCTTCACGCCGTTCTCGCAGCGGTTGCAGGTGACCGAGCTGGTCATCCCCGGCGTCGATCCGGTGGGGCGGCCCGCCGACGTGCCGCTGCGGCTGGCGTGCGGCTTCGGCCCGACCATCGAGGTGAACGGCCGCACGATCCCGACCAGCGTCACCGGCACCCACGCCGACCTGCTCGAACAGCGGCCGGTGCGGATCACGGGCTGCGCGAAGGCGGCACTCGCCGCCGGCGACAACCGGGTGCGGGTGGCGGGCTGGGATCCGTACGCGATCGACGCGCTGGTGGTCGGGGCGCTGCCCGAGCGGACGCCCGGCGTGGAGGGCGGCGTGGTGCAGAGCACCTGGACGCCCTCCAAGCGCGAGGTCGCCGTCAGCGCGCCGAAGGACTCCTTCCTCGTCGTCAACGAGAACTTCAACGCCGGCTGGCGGGCGAGCATCGGCGGCGAGACGCTCAAACCGGTCAGGATCGACGGCTGGAAGCAGGCGTGGGAGCTGCCCGCCGGGACCACGGGCACCGTGACGATGGAGTACCTGCCCGACCGGCTCTACCGGCTCGCGCTCGTGCTTGGCCTCGCCGGGATCGCGCTGCTCGCGCTGGTCGCCGTGGTGCTGCGGGGGCCGCGTCCCGAGCACGTGCGCGAGACCGCCGCCGCATCCGCCGCCCGGCTGTCGCGGCCGCGGGCGCCGTACGTGGTGGTGGCGGCGCTGGCGTTCGGCGGCTGGACGGCGAGCTGGCCCGGCATGCTGGCGGTGCTCGGCGCGCTGCTGGTGACCCTGCTGCTGCGGGCCAGGCGGTGGCCCGCGCACTGGGCGGCGGCGGGCGCGTTCTGCGCGGCCGCGCTGTCCCTGGCCGCCGCGATGACGCTGCGGAACTACGGCATCGACGTCGAGCTGCTCATGGATCAGGTGCCGCAGCTCGCCTCCTGCGCGGCGGTCGGCGTGCTGTTCGGCCAGCTCGTCAGCGAGCCGGCGCGGCGGGAAGAGCGGCGCGAGCTGCCGGCGGCGAGGCAGGTGCTGACCGGTGTCGGCTGAGCTTGAGCGCGCTCACCTCGATGAGGTGGTAGCTGCCGACGCTCAGCAGCATGGTCACCACGAACGAGACCACCGCGACGCTGGTGAAGTCGGCCTGGAACGGCTGCGCGCCGGTCAGCTTGAGCTGCAGCGTGATCACCGGCGCGTGCCAGAGGAAGAAGCTGTAGGAGATGCGGCCCAGGTAGGCCGCGACGGGGTTGCCGAGCACCCGGTTGCGCAGCGACTCCGGCCTGGACGCCAGCGCGAACGGCGCCACCAGCAGCACCGACACCGCGGTCTCCAAAGCCAGCCGCCACAGCGACTGCGACAGCGTGGGCAGCACGAGCGTGCGCGGGCCGGCCAGCTCGGTGCTCAGCAGCACGTACAGCAGGCCAGCGAGCACCAGGAGCTGCGGGGCCAGCGACTCGATGACCCGGCTGTGCCCGATCCACACCGACAGCACCGCCATCGCCATGCCGCAGCCGAAGAACACCAGGTGGTACGGCAGCAGCAGGGCGAGGTCCGGCAGCTCCGCCAGCCGGGCGACGACCACGGTGACCACCGAGATCAGCGGCAGCACCGAGATGCCCGCGAGCAGCCGCACCGGGCGGTTGCCGCCGCGCGCCCACCGGTGCAGCGCCCAGGCCAGCACCGGCAGCAGCACGTAGAAGGACATCTCGATGGGCAGCGTCCACATTTGGTAGAGACCGTCGGGCGTCGGGTCGTCGGGGAAGAAGTTCTGCGCGAGCAGCATCCACTTCAGCCAGCCGGTCCAGTCGTACGAGGTCCACGCCCACAGGGCGAGCGCGCTCACCAGCCAGTAGACGGGCATGACGCGCAGCACCCGGCGCCACAGGTAGCCGAGCGGCCGCGGCCGTGGCGTATCCTCGATCACCGCGCGCGCCCACGGGCGGTAGAGCAGCAGGCCCGACAGGAGGAAGAAGATGGGGACGGCGATGCCCAGGCGGCTCATCAGCCAGTTGAGCATGCCGTCGCGGTACATGACGCCGGTGTTGCTCCCGACGTGCAGCAGCCAGACGCCGAGCGCGGCCACCGCGCGGATGCCGTCGAGTGCGGCGTCCCTGCCCTTCATCCACGCTCCAGATGTCCGCTGCCGGTCTCCGAAACTACGATAGAACTTGTTTCTATCAATTTGGTTGCGGTGGTTCCGCCGCCGCTGACCGGCTGCACCCCCTGTCATACTTTGATGCTCGACGAACGCACCGAACGACAACATGTTCTACAATGCGGAGGCCTCGATGGGTCGCATCTCCACGCTCGTCCTCATCGGGTTCGGGGCTTTCTTCATCGCGTTGGCGCCGCTGCTGAGATTCTGGGCGGCCGACAAGATCATCTCCGCGCCCGCCGACCAGTTCGGCATCTCGCGGCTCGAGGCCAAGAACGCCCGGTACTTCTCGCTGCAGGACCTCAAGGTGCTGACCGGTGATCTCGACATCATCGTCACCACCCGCGGCGACGTGAAGGAGGCCACCAGTGAGCGGGTGGTCTGGGACGAGGCCATGGTCGTCAACGACGTGACCAACAAGCGGCCCCTGATCGAGCTGTCCGAGCGGCGCAGCGCCTTCGACCGCTACACCGGCGAGGCCCTGAACTGCTGCGGCGCGAGCGTCGAGAAGACGCCGGTGCAGATGGAGGGGCAGGTCTACAAATTCCCGTTCAACGTGGAGAAGAAGACGTACAAGGTGTTCAGCGCCACCGCGCAGAAGGCGTTCGACGCCACGTTCGTCCGCGAGGACACGGTCAACGGCCTGCCGGTCTACGTCTTCGAGCAGCAGGTGCCGCCGACCAAGACCGAGACCCGCACCGCGCCCGCCAACGTGCTCGGCATCAAGGACGCCACCGGCGACGTGCAGGTCGACCGCTGGTACGATGGCAAGACCACCTACTGGGTCGAGCCGGTCACCGGGTCTCCGGTGCGGCAGGAGGTGCAGCGTCACGAGGTGCTGAAGACGCAGGACGGCGTCGAGCGCTCTGAGGCCTTCGTCGCGACCGCGAAGATGACCGACAAGACCGTGGACGAGCTGGTCAAGAACGCCGAGCAGTCCAAGAACGCCATCAACCTGCTGAAGAACGTCATCCCGCTGGTGCTGCTGATCGTCGGCGTCGTGCTCGTCGTGGCCGGCGTCATCCTGGGGCTGCGCCGCCCGGCCGCGGCCGCCTGAGTACCGCAACGCTTTGAGGGCCCGTTTCGAACGGGCCCTTTTTCATTGACGCGAAGCTTGACTAGAACGGGTTACAAAAGCTTGTTACCCGCCAGTAGTAGTTTAAAGATTCTAGGCTAGAACACGTTGCAGTTCGCTGTATCGCGGACGTATCGTCAGGCCATGCGGACACGCGTCACGGACATGTTCGGAATCGAGCTACCGATCTTCGCGTTCAGCCACTGCCGGGATGTGGTCGCCGCCGTCAGCAAGGCCGGCGGCATGGGCGTGCTCGGCGCGCTCTACTTCACCCCGGAAGAGCTCGAAGTCGAGCTCACGTGGATCGACGACCACGTGGACGGCCGGCCGTACGGGGTGGACGTCGTCATGCCGGCCTCGTACGAGGGCGCCGACTTCGCGCCCGACGAGCTGGTCGGCCGCCTCCAGGCGATGATCCCCGACCGTCACCGGGCGTTCGTCGAGAACCTGCTGGCCAGGCATGGCGTGCCGCCGCTGTCCGCGGACGCCGACCCCGGCAAGGTGCTGCTCGGCTGGACGGACGCCACCGCGCGCCCGCAGGTCGAGGTCGCCCTGCGCCACCCCATCGCGCTGCTCGCCAACGCGCTCGGCCCGCCGCCCGCCGACGTGGTCACGCTCGCCCACGCCCACGGCGTCAAGGTGGCCGCGCTCGCCTCCACCCCGCGCCACGCGCTCAAGCAGGTCGAGGTCGGGGTGGACGTCGTGGTCGCCCAGGGCACCGAGGCCGGCGGGCACACCGGCGAGATCTCCACCATGGTGCTCATCCCGCAGGTCGTGGACGCGGTGGACGTACCGGTGCTGGCGGCGGGCGGCATCGGCAACGGTCGCCAGATGGCCGCCGCGATGGCCCTCGGCGCCGAGGGCGTGTGGACGGGCTCGATCTGGCTCACCGTCGAGGAGGCCGACACCCCCGAGATGGCCAGGCGCCGCATCCTCGACGCCACATCCCGCGACACCGTCCGCTCGCGGAGCTGGACCGGCAAGCCCGCCCGGCTGCTGAAGAACGCGTGGACCGAGGCGTGGGAGTCGGAGGAGTCGCCGGGCACGCTGCCGATGCCGCTGCAGTTCATGCTGGTCTCCGACGCCCTGCGTCGCATCGGCCGCTCCGGTGCCGCCGAGCTCGCCACGTTCCCCGCCGGCCAGATCATCGGCATCATGAACCAGGTCAAACCCGCCAAGGACGTCGTCTACTCCCTGGTCGAGGAGTACGCCGAAGCCTGCGCCCGCCTCCAGCGCCTCACCACCGACTGACCCGCACGCTTGGCACGACACCGTCACCCGCCGCGGCCGCACCTGTACGACAGCGTCGCGCCACGGCAGGGCCCCGGCGCGACTCGCCGTGCCGCGATCAGCGACGGTGTCGTCCGGTGGAAGCCGGCGCGCTCGCCGGATGTCGGCTCCCGGTGTCACCGGCCCTCGTAGCGGGCGGGGCGGTTTTCGCGCCAGGCGCGGGTGCCCTCCTTGGCGTCCTCCGAGCCGATCACCGGCCAGCCCAGCTCGTCCGACACCTTCAAAGCCTCAGGCTCGGGCAGGCCGAGCGTGTCGCGGTAGGTGCGCAGGATCGCCTGAACGGCGAGCGGGCCGGAGGCGGCGACGTCGTCGGCCAGCTCGCGGGCCACCGCCAGCGCCTGGCCGTCGGGGACGACGCGGTTGACCAGCCCCATCGACAGCGCCTCCGCCGCCGTGATCGCGCGCCCGGTCAGCAGGAGGTCCATGGCGTGGCAGTACGGGATCTGGCGCGGCAGCCGTACGGCGCTGCCGCCCATCGGGAACAGTGCCCGCTTGGCCTCGAAGAGCCCGAGCGTCGCCGACTCGGCCACCACCCGCAGGTCGGTGCCCACCAGCAGCTCGGTGCCGCCGGCCACCGCGTAGCCCTCGACCGCGCTGATGACCGGCTTCGTCGGCAGGTCCTCGCGCAGCAGGCCCTTCCAGTGGAAGTCCGGGATCTCGGCGGCGCGGGCCTGCACCTCGGGGTCGCTCGACGGCTGCCCCATCGCCTTGAGGTCGGCCCCGGCGCAGAACGTGCCCTCCGCGCCGGTCAGGATCGCCACCCGTACGCAGGGCTCCTCCGAGGCGTACGCCCACGCCGAGGCCAGGCCGATCAGCATGTCCGCGGAGAGCGCGTTGCGGGCCTCGGGCCGGTTCATGGTGACGATGAGAACGTGGCCGTCGCGTTCGATCCGGCAGTGCGGCGTGCTGATCGGCAAGAGCTCCACGATGCCTCCGTAAGTCGCTAGATCAAGCGCTTGCTACGGACTTTGGCCCAGGATACGCTCCCACCAGAAACGAGAACAGGTTCCTGTTTTGCCCGCCCAACGCTGAGGAGATCAGATGGGCACGCTCGGTTTCTGGAGGCTCGCGCAGGCGGATCCCGAGTGGATCGCGGCCGTGGACCCCGATGGCAGGCAGCACCGCGCGGGCGATCTCCTGGCCCGCTCCAACCGGCTCGTGCACGGGCTGCGCGCACTCGGCCTCCGGCCCGGCGACGGCATCTGCGGCCTGGTGCCCAACGGCGCCGACGGCCTCGTCCTCTACCTGGCGGCCCTGCAGGCGGGCTGGTACTACACGCCGGTCAACTGGCATCTCACCGGCCCGGAGATCGCGTACATCGTCTCCGACAGCGAGGCCGAGGCGTTCTTCGTGCACCCGCGCTTCCTCGCCGAGGGCACGCGCGGCGCCGAGGCCATCGCGCCCGACCGGCGCTTCTCGATCGGCGGCGACGCTCCCGGGTTCCGCCCGGAGAGCGACCTGACCGGCGGCCGGCCGGACACCGCGCCAGGCGACCGCACCGCCGGCGCCACCATGCACTACACCTCCGGCACCACCGGCAAGCCCAAAGGCGTCAAGCGGCCGCTCAGCGGCCTCGACCCGGACGACGGGGCCGAGCTGATGGCGTTCCTGCTCACGCTGTTCGGCATCACGCCCGGCCGCCCCAACGTCCACCTCGTCACCTCGCCGAGCTACCACACGGCGGTCACCCAGTTCGGCGGCACCGCCCTGCACATGGGCCACACGCTCGTCTACATGGACCGCTTCGACGCCGAGGAGATGCTGCGCCTGTGCGAGCGGCACCGCGTCACCAGCTCCCACCTGGTGCCGACGCACTTCAAGCGGCTGCTCGCGCTGCCGGAGAAGACCCGCACCGCCTACGACCTGTCCTCGCTGCGCTGGATGATCCACGCCGCCGCGCCCTGCCCCGTCCCCGTCAAGCGGGCGATGCTCGACTGGTGGGGCGACTGCGTGTACGAGTACTACGCCGCAACCGAGGGCGGCGGCACCCTCGCAACGCCCGGGGACTGGAAGGCGCACCCCGGCACGGTCGGCAAGCCCTGGCCCATCAGCGAGCTGCTGATCGTCGACGAGCAGGGCGAACCGGTGCCCAACGGCACGCCCGGCACGATCTACATGAAGATGATGGGCGCCACGTTCGAGTACAAAGGCGACCCCGGCAAGACCGCCGCGAACCGCCTCAAGGACTTCTTCACCGTCGGCGACATCGGCTACCTCGACGAGGACGGCTTCCTCTACCTCTGCGACCGCAAAGCCGACATGATCATCTCCGGCGGCGCGAACATCTACCCGGCCGAGATCGAGAACGAGCTCATGGTCCACCCCAAGGTGGCGGACGTCGCCGTGTTCGGCATTCCCGACGAGGAGTGGGGCGAGCAGATCAAGGCCGTCGTCGAACCCGCCCCCGACGCCGTGCCCGGCCCGGAGCTGGCCGCCGAGCTGCTGGCCTCGCTGGAGGGCCGCCTGTCCAGGATGAAGTGGCCCAAGAGCATCGACTTCATCGCCGAGATGCCCCGCGAGCCCAACGGCAAGCTGCTCAAACGCAAGCTCCGCGCCCCGTACTGGGAGGGACACGACCGTGCCATCTGAGCCCCTGGCTGATCCCCCGGCCGATCCGCTGGTCGCGCAGCACGTCCTGGAGTTCCCCGGCGGCTACACCCGTACCACGGGGCCGGTGATCGGCCGGTTCCTCAGCGAGTTACGCGCCCGCCGCCTCGTCGGCGTGCGCACGACGGAGGGCCGCGTGCTGGTGCCGCCCCTGGAGTACGACCCCGCCACCGGCGATCCGGTCACCGGCGAGTACGTCGAGGTCGGCCCCGCCGGCACGGTCACCACCTGGGCCTGGGTGGCCGAGCCGCTGCCCGGCCACCCCCTCGACCGCCCCTTCGCCTGGGCGTTCATCCGCCTCGACGGCGCCGACACCGACCTCGTGCACGCCGTGGACCCCGGCCACCCCAAGGCGCTGCGGCAGGGCCTGCGCGTCTGGCCGGTCTGGCGCGAGAAGCCCACCGGCCACATCACCGACATCTCGCACTTCGTCCCCGAGGTCTCCCAGATCCGCGCCGACGTCCGCACCGAATACCGCATCAAGGCGGGCGGCGCGCTGCGCGTCTTCCTCGAAGGCATCGCACGCGGCGTCTTCCTCGGCGGGCGCTGCGAGCGCTGCGCAAAGGTGTACGTGCCGTACCGGTCGGCCTGCCCCGAATGCGGCACCGCCATCCCGGACACCGTCGAGGTGCCCGACACCGGGACCGTCACCACGTTCGCCATCAACAACCTGCCCGACCCGAGGGCGCCGCAGGTGCCGTTCGTGTCGGCGTACATCCTGCTCGACGGCACCGACATCCCCATGATCGCGCTCGTCGGCGATGTGCCCGCCCACGAGGTACGGCAGGGCATGCGCGTCAAGGCCGTCTGGGTCCCCGAGAGCGAGCGCACGGCGTCCATGGCGAACATCCGCTGGTTCGCCCCCACCGGCGAGCCCGACGTGGAGCTGTCATGAGAGAAGTGGCGATCGTCGCGTTCGCCCAGACGCGGCACACCGATCACGACACCGGCCTCAGCGAACCCGAGATGATCACCCCGGTCATCAACGAGGTCAAAGAACGCACCGGGCTCACCCGGTTCGGTTTCACCTGCTCGGGAAGCTGCGACTACCTGGCGGGGGCGCCGTTCTCGTTCGTCTCCGCGCTCGACGCGCTGGCCGCCTGGCCGCCCATCTCCGAAAGCCACGTCGAGATGGACGGCGCTTGGGCCCTGTACGAGGCGTGGGTCCGCCTCCAGCACGGCGACGTCGACACCGCCCTCGTCTACGGCTTCGGCAAGTCGTCGCTCGGCGACCTGCGCACGATCATGACGCTCCAGCTCGACCCCTACTACCTGGCCCCGCTCGGCCTCGACCTGCTCTCCTACGCGGCGCTCCAAGCCGCCGCCGTCGGCGCGGAGCCCAAGGAGCTCGACGAGATCGTCCGCCGCAGCCGGGCCGACGGGCGCGCCAACCCGTACGCGCTGGACCTGCCGGAGCCCGAGGCCCACGGAGAGGAGGATTACGAGGACTACGAGGACTACGCGGTACGGCCGCTCAGGAGGATCGACGTGCCGCCCGTCACCGACGGCGCCGCCGCCGTCGTGCTCGCCGCCGGAGAGCGCGCCGGAGAGCTGTGCGACAGCCCCGCCTACATCACCGGCATCGCACACCGCGTCGAACCCCACTACCTCGGCCTGCGCGACCTCGCCAGATCCGGCTCGGCCGCCGACGCCGCCCGCGCCGCGGGCGTCGCCAAGGGCCCCGTCGAGGTGGCCGAGCTGCACGCCCAGTTCCCGCACGAGGAGCTCATCCTGCGCGAGGCCCTGGAACTCGGCGGCGACACCGTCATCAACCCCTCGGGCGGCCCGCTCGCCGCCAACCCCGTCATGGCCACCGGCCTCATCCGCATCGGTGAGGCCGCCCGCCGCATCCACGACGGCACCGCGCGCCGCACCGTCGCGCACGCCGCCGCTGGACCCTGCCTGCAACAGAACCTCGTCACCGTCCTGGAGGCCCGATGAACAGGTGCGCGGTCATCGGCGTCGGCCAGACCCGCTACACCACCAAGCGGCGCGACGTCTCCATCGCCGGGCTCGTCCGCGAGGCGGCGCTGCGGGCACTCGACGACGCCGGGCTGACGTTCACGGACATCGACGCGGTGGTCGTCGGCAAGGCGCCCGACCTGTTCGAAGGCGTGATGACGCCCGAGCTGTACCTCGCCGACGCGCTCGGCGCGGCGGGCAAGCCGCTGATGCGCGTGCACACCGCGGGCAGCGTCGGCGGCTCCACCGCCATCGTCGGCGCCTCGCTCGTGCAGGGCGGCGTGCACGACCGGGTCCTCGTCGTCGCCTTCGAAAAGCAGTCGGAGTCGAACGCCACCTGGGCCCTGTCCACCCACTTGCCGTTCAGCTCCTCGCTCGTCGTCGGCGCGGGCGGCTACTTCGCCCCGCACATCCGCGAATACATGCGCAGAACCGGCGCGCCCGGCCACATCGGCACGCTCGTCGCGGTCAAGGACCGGCTGAACGCGCTGAAGAACCCGTACGCGCACCTCAAGATCCCCGGCATCGACCAGAAGATGGTCGAATCCACGCCCATGCTCTGGGAGCCCATCCGCTACCTGGAGACCTGCCCCTCCAGCGACGGCGCCTGCGCGCTCGTCCTCGCCTCGGAACGGGCCGTCACCGGCACGCCCGCGTGGGTGCATGCCACCGCCATGCGCTCCGAGCCGATCTTCCGCGCCGGACGCGACACCGTGAACCCGCAGGCCGGCAAGGACTGCGCCGCCGACGTCTACCGCCAGGCCGGCATCACCGACCCGCGCCGCCAGATCGACGTGGCCGAGGTGTACGTGCCGTTCTCCTGGTACGAGCCGATGTGGCTGGAGAACCTCGGCTTCGCCGCCGAGGGCGAGGGCTGGAAGCTCACCGAGTCGGGCGCCACCGCGCTCGGCGGCGACATCCCGTGGAACGCCTCCGGCGGCGTGCTCTCCAGCAACCCGATCGGGGCGTCCGGACTGATCAGGTTCGCCGAGGCCGCGCTCCAGGTGCGCGGCATGGCCGGTGAACACCAGGTGGACGGCGCCCGCCTGGCGCTCGGCCACGCCTACGGCGGGGGAGCCCAGTTCTTCGCGATGTGGATCGTCGGACGGGAGATGCCCTGATGGAGTTCAACCACGCCGACCTGTTCGAGGGGCTCGCGGACGCGATCGGGGAACGCACGGCCATCGTCTGCGGCGACCAGCGGCGCACGTACGCCGAGCTCGACGCCGAATCCAACCGGCTCGCCCACTACCTCATGGACCTCGGCGTCCAGCCGAACCAGCACGTCGGGCTGCACCTGTGCAACGGCGTCGAGTACGTCGCCGGGCTGCTCGCCGCGCTGAAGATCCGCGCCGTGCCGATCAACGTCAACTACCGCTACGTCGAGGCCGAGCTGCTCTACCTCTACCGCGACGCCGACCTGCGGGCGCTGGTCTACGACGTGGAGTTCGAGCCGCGCGTGGCCGCCGTCGCCGGGCAGGCGCCGCTGCTCGACCACCTCATCGCCGTGGGCGGGCCACCGGCGATCGGCGGAGCCGTGCCGTACGCGGACGCCCTGGAACGCGGCAGGGCAGAGCGCGGCTTCCCCGCCCGCTCCGGCCAGGACATCTACATCATCTACACCGGCGGCACCACCGGCTTGCCCAAGGGCGCTATGTGGCACGTCGAGGACCTGTTCATGGGCTTCGGCGGCGGCAATCCGTACGGCGAGCCGCGCGCCACCCCGCAGGAGGTCATCGACGAGGCGGTCAAGGCCAGCCCGATGGTGATGATGGCCGCGCCGCCGCTCATGCACGGCGCCGCGCAGATGGCCACGTGGATCGCGTTCTGGATGGGCTCGGCCATGGTGTACGTGCGCAAGTTCGACGCCGCCGAGGTGTTACGCACCATCGGGCGCGAGCGCGTGACCACGATCAACATCACCGGCGACGCCATGGCCAGGCCGATCGCCGACGAGCTGGAGTCCGGCTCGTACGACGTGTCCTCGCTCTTCGTGATCAGCTCGACCGGCGCGATCCTGTCGGGCGCCGTCCGCGACCGGCTTCAGGAGCTGCTGCCGAATGTGATGATCCTCGACAACTTCGGCTCCACCGAGTCCGGCTACACCGCCTCCGCCGTGGCCGGGTCATCGCCTGAGAAGGGCCTGCGCTACCAGCCCAACGCCGTCGTCCGGCTGGCCGTGCTCGACGAGCGTGGCCGGCCCGTCGAGCCGGGCTCCGGGCGGATCGGCACCGTGGCGCGGTCGGGGCGGGTGGCGTTCGGCTACTACAACGACCCCGAGAAGACGGCACGCACGTTCGTCACCACCGAGGACGGCACCCGCTGGCTGCTCACCGGCGACCTCGCCACCGTCGAGAAGGACGGCACGGTGAACGTGTTCGGGCGCGGCTCCCAGTGCATCAACACCGGCGGCGAGAAGGTGTTCCCCGAGGAGGTCGAGGCGGTGCTCAAAGGGCATCCGGCCGTGTTCGACGCGGTGGTGACCGGGGTGCCGGACGAGCGGTGGGGGAGCCGGGTCGCCGCCGTCATCGAGCTGCGGCCCGGCGTGGAGGTGACGCGGGAGGAGCTGGACGCGCACTGCAGGACGCGGCTGTCCGGGTACAAGGTGCCTCGGACGTACGCGTTCGTGGACGAGATGGTGCGCTCGCCGGCCGGGAAGGCCGACTACCGGTGGGCCAGGGAGACCGCCCAGAACGCCTAGCAGGGCTCCCCTTCCGTGCCGGTTCCGGCTTCGATCGGTCAAGGGGCCAGGGGTGCTTCCGGCTTGGATCGGTCAAGGTCAGGGGCCGCTTCCGGCTTCGACCGGTCAGGGGGCCAGGCGGGCCAGCTCGTCCTGGATCGCCTGCGCCTCGGCCGACCGTCCCGCCTTCTCCAGCAGCGCGAGCCTGCGCCGCAGCACGTCCTGGAGCAGATCCGAGGTGGCCTCGCGGGGCAGGCCGCGCAGCAGGTCGGCGGAGACGCGCAGCGCGGCGTCGGCGGCGTCGTCGCGCCCCAGGTCCTGCTGGCACGCGCCGAACCGGGCGTGCGCCACCGCTCTCGCCAGCGGGTCGCGCGTGACCTGCGTACCGCGATGGAACACCAGCCCCGCCTCCAGCGCCCGGCCCGCCTCCATCAGCGCGTCGCCCAGCATGAGCATCGCCCTGGACAGCAGCCCTGCCTGCATCGGGTTGCCGGGCGAGAAACGTTCGAGCGCCGCCACCGCCTCCCGCAGCGGCTGCACCGCCTCCGCCGGCCGCCCCCGCATTCTGAGCGCCCCGGCCAGCGTCAGGCACGCGCCCGCCCGGCTGATGTGCAGGGCCTGCGCGTTCGTGCCCGCGGCCAGCAACTGGTCGTAGACGGTGATCGCCTCGCGCGCCCTCGCCTCCGCCTCGCCGCCGTCGTCCAGCCCGAGCAGGGGCAGTAGCTCGGAGCTCTGCGCCAGCGAGTCCGCCAGGATCGCCCGGAACGTCAGGTCGCCCGGCGTCCGCCTGGCCACCGGGATCAGGGCCTCCACCAGCGTGTTGGCCTCGGCCAGGCGGCCCAGCATCATGTGGCACCTGATCAGCCGCTGGGTGGCGAGGACCCGCTGGACGGTGCCCTGTTCGTGGGTGTTCGCGGCGATCTCGGCGTACTCGACGGCCTGCTCTGGGCGGCCCTCCGCCAGCAGGTCGTCGGCGATCAGCGCGGCCGTCTCGGCGGCGGCCTGCGGCTCGGGCAGCCTCCTGAACAGCCGCAACGCCTCCACCAGGTGCGCCAGCGCCTCCTGCCCGCGCCCGGACATCCGCAGCACCCTGCCGCGCACCTGGATCGCCCGCGCCCGCACGAGCGGCAGCTCCACGTCCTCCTCGGCGGCCCTGTCCACCTCGGCCAGCGACCACGCGATCGCCTCAAGCGCCGCCTGCGGCCGGTCGAGCGCGGCCAGCGCGGAACCGAGCCGCGCGAACACCGCCGCCGCCACGGCCGGATCGTCCAGCTCGTCGCACAGGTCCGCGGCCCGCTCGCAGTGCGCCAGCGCCTCCACCGCCCGGCCCTGGTCGAGCAGCGCCCCGGCGTAGTCGTGCAGGATCTCCGCCAGCAGGCGCGGGTCGCGGTCGTCCAGCAGCGCGACGGCCTGTTCCAGTACGGGCAGCGCGGGACGGGCGGCGGCGAGTGCGGCGAGCGCCCGGCCGAGAGATGCGCGGCAGGCGGGGGAGACGGCGGCGAGCCCCCGGTACACGCGCACGGCCAGCTCCGCCACCTGGGCGGCGCTCCGGTCCGCGGTGGCCACGAGGATCATCAGGCAGCGGCCGTAGCGGTCGTGCACGTCCTTGCCGCCCTCGCCGCTGAGCGGCACCTCGCGCTCCAGTGCCTCGGTGAACGCGGCCAGCGGCTCGACGAGCCCGCCGATGTCCACGAGGGCACCGGCGTCGGGTTCACACCCGTCAGGGTCGCCGGGCTGGGCCGCCCGCACATCACGGGCGTACTCCTCTATCGCCGTGATGAGGGCGTCGAGCGCGTCCGCCTCCGGCAGCGGACGGATGCTGAGGATCCGCGCGTACAGCTCGATCCCGGCGGACGGCCCCTCCTGCTCCACCCGCAGCCGCGCGAGCCGGACCAGCGCCAGCACGTGAACGCTCATGAAGTCGTCAGGTACCCGCCCGGCCCGCGCCGCCAGCTTCGCCGTGCCGTCGGCCAGTCGCGCCTCGGCCGCCTCCGGCTCGTGCAGCTCCGCCAGGCACAGCCCGGCCAGCTCGTGGCATCCGGCGGCGAGCAGCAGCTCGTCGTCGTCCGCGGGCAGCGGGAGCAGGGCGAGCGCCCGGTCGGCGGAGGCCAGCGCGCCCGTGATGTCCTGCCGGGCGAAGCGGATCCCGGCCTGCAGCCGCAGCGCGCCGGCCAGCGCGATCGGACGGGCCGCGCCCTCGTTCACCAGCGACGTGTACAGCTCGACCAGCCGCCCGGCCGCAGCATCCGCGTCCGACGGGCAGTCGGCGCGCGACAGCGCGAAAGTCTCCAGGATCAGCAGCTCGGCCAGCTCAGCGCGGGCGCCCGCCTGCGGCCGGCTCGCCTCGATCGCGGTCAGCAGGTGCGGGATCGCCTCCTTGTACCGTCCGAGCCCGACCAGCGAACGGCCGAGCGCCGCCGCCACCATGCCCACGGCGATGGCGTGCGGCCGGTCGGGCGCGGCATGCCGTTCGAGCAGCTCGGCCGCCTGCATGGCGAGCGCGAACCCCTCACCGGCCCGTCCCGTGTCCGCCCACACCCGGGCGAGGTCCGCCTGAGCCGACAGGTACGCATGAATACGCTCGATCTCCGGCGTACCGGCGCTTTCCACCGCCTCCCTGCGCTCGGCGAGCCGCCGTTCCGCCCTGGCCACCGCCTCCTCCGGCCGGTCGAGCACCATCCGCAGCAGCCACGGCTCGTCGGCGGGCCGGTCCTGCTCACCGCCCCTGCGCAGCCGCGCCCGCACCTCGGGGCCGTACCGGCGGTAGGAGGGATCCTCGACGCTCAGCACGTCGTACAGCTCGGCCGCCATCTCCAGCTGCGCGAGGCCGTCGGACGTGCGGCCCAGGCCGTCCAGGCACAGGCCGAGCAGCCGGCGGCCCCTGGCCTGCGTCGCCCGGTGCCCCTCGACCGCCTCCACCGGCACGGCCATCGCCTCCTGCAACGGCTCAAGCGCCTCATCAGGGCGGTCGTCGGCCAGCAGCAGCTCGCCCAGGTCGAGCAGCCGGCCGGCCAGGGCGTTCCGGTGCTCGGCGGGGTCGAGCGTCACGAGGGATCGCAGGTTCCGTACGGCCTCCGCCGCCGCCCTGATCGCCGCGTCCAGGTCGTCGAGCCCCGCGTGCAGCCTCGACACCACACTCGCCGCCGACGCCAGCATCGCCCGCAGCTCCGGCTCCTCGGCCGCCAGCCCCCGCAGCCGCGCCACCGCCTCCCCGGCCGGGGCCAGCGCCTCGGACCGCCTGCCGTTCGTCTCCAGCCAGGCGGCGACGAGGTGCAGCCCGTGCGCCACATCGCGGTTCGCCGGCGCGACGCCCCTGAGCGCGGACGTGACCGCGACCGCCAGGCACCCCGCCAGTTCGGGCAGCACCTCCGCCGTACCGACCTGGTCGAACGGCGCCAACGGCTCCGGCCCCGCCACCACCTCCTGCGCCCCGGCGAGCAGCAGCCCGCTGGGGGTCACCGCCGCGCCTTCACTCGCCACCGCCGCCGCAGCCCCGCTCGCGCTGGTGAGCCCGCTCGCGCTGGTGGGCCTGCCCGTGCCGGTGAGCCCGGTCGTGCCCCACGCGGCGAGGCCATCCGTGGCGTGGCCGCCGGGGCCGGGTGCGGGCGCGCTTGTGCGGTCCCCGCTTCCTGCCGCGAGGTTTCCTGCTGCGAGGCCGGTTGCGTCGGGGCCGGGGCCGGAGGAGGGCAGGACGGCGAGGAGAGCCGTCAGGTAGGACGCGAAGCCGGGGTGCCCGCCCGCCGCCTCGAACGCCGCCACCGCCTCATCAAGCCGCCCGCTCTCCAGCAGCGCACACGCCACGTTGTACTGGGCACGCGCCGCCGGCCAGGCGTAGCGGGGGTCGTCCTCGGCGAGCACGCTGAACCGGGCCGCCGCTTCTCGGGCGGGCTTGAGCGCCCCGGCGGCCTCGCCACCGAGCAGCAGGTACGCCCCGAGCCCGAACAGCGCCTCCGCATGCCCCGCCGCGTCCTCGTACGGGGGAGCGCCCGCGTACACCTCCACGGCCTCACCCGCCGCCGCGACCGCCTCGCCCACCCTGCCGACGGCCGCCAGCCCGCGCGACCACCACGCCAGCGCCCCGGCCAGCGCGGCCCGCTCGCCGGTGGTGCGCCGATGCCGCACGGTCAGCTCGGCGAGCGTCACGTCCAGCGCCCGCAGGCCGAGCCCGCCGTTGCGGAGGCCGGGACCGGCGTTGCCCGGCTGCGCCACGGGCAGCGCGGCCACCGCCTCGGCGAGCTGCCGATCATCGGCGAACAGGGCCAGCGCGGCGTTGAGCACGTCGCCGAGCCTGCTCGCGGGATCGGCGACGGCCGCCGCGACCAGCCGGCCGATGCGGCTGGCGATCAGCGACCACAGCGCCGCCCGCACCCGCTCGCGACCGGCCGCGAGGCGCAGGACGTCCAGCATCCGTACGAGGTGCGCCGTCGTCCGTGCCTCGTGGTCGTGTACGGCGAGAACGAGCGCGTCCAGGTCCTCGGTCTCGTCCAGCAGGAGCTCGGCCACCACATCGAACCCTTGGGCCGGCACCCCGAGCCGCCCCAGCCACCGGGCCACCTCCCCGGCGACACCCCCCGTGCCGGTGCGGATGCCAGGGACGGCCGTGAGCAGCGCGGGCAGCTCGTCGGCGCGGGGCTCGGTGAGCACCAGCACGGCCACCGCCTGCCACGCCGCCAGCTCCCCTAGCCGCCTCAGCCCCTCCGGCCGGCGCTCGGCCCGGCTCTCGAACCACTCGAACGCGCCGGGTTCTGGAGCGAGCACATCACCGGAACGGTCGTCTCGCTGAGGGCCGTGGCCGGGCGCGACGCCGGGCCGCTCGTGCTCCTCGGGCAGGTGAACGGCCGCCTCGCCGGGCCGTTCGTGTGCGCCGGGCTGATGAGCGATTGCGTCGCTGGAGCGTTCGTGAGCCCCGGGCTGATGAGCGGTCGCGTCGTCGGGCCGGTTCGGATCGTCCGGCCAGAGCCGGAGCCAGCGGGCCCACTCCCGGGTGAGGAACCGGCCGATCAGCTCCTCGCCACTCACGTGAGGCGCGCCGTCCAGCCGCAGCAGCGCGGCCAGATGGACGTGGAGGGGGAGGCCGTACTCCGGGTCGTCGAGCCGAGGCGGGCCGGGCAGCGCGGCCTCGGCCCCGGGCCCTGTGGGATCAGGCCCTGTGGGATCAGGTCCTGTGAGATCAGGCAGCGTGAGATCAGGCAGCGTGAGATCAGGCAGCGTGAGATCAGGCAGCGTGAGATCAGGCAGCGTGAGACCGGGCTCAGACGGGCCGGAGGCCGTGGCACTGAGGGAGGTGAAGGCTCGCATCGCCGCCAGCGCGTGCTGCCGGCGTTCGGGGAGCGTCAGCGGGTGGGCGTTGAGCTGGACCGTCGTGGTGTTGAGACGCCTGAGCCTGCCGCCGGCCGCCGTGTCCAGGCGGCGCCACCAGTCGCCGTCGCCGGGTTCGCGGGCGACCAGCAGCAGCCGTACGCGGGGGTTGCGGCCGTGCCGGGCCAGCCGCCGTACCAGCTCGCCCACCAGCGGCGGCGACGCCTCGGGCCCGTCGAGCACGATCAGCGTCGGGCGTACGGCCTCCAACCTGACGCCTTGCCCCGCCGTGCCGTTCTCCCTGAGGTCGCCGGTGTGCGGCGCGGACAGTACGGCGGCGAGCGTGT
The DNA here is from genome assembly GCF_040678535.1 of Nonomuraea sp. NPDC052634. Classification (NCBI taxonomy): domain Bacteria; kingdom Bacillati; phylum Actinomycetota; class Actinomycetes; order Streptosporangiales; family Streptosporangiaceae; genus Nonomuraea; species Nonomuraea sp. NPDC052634. The sequence continues at coordinate 333,183 of NZ_JBFATY010000003.1, forward strand.
CCAGCGGCAGGAAACCCGCGTCCCAGCCCAGCGCCTCCAGCTCCGCGCACAGCTCACCGGCCAGCCGCGTCTTTCCTGTCCCGCCTCGTCCGGTCAGTACGGCGATCGACAGCGATGACGCCTCACCGGCCCACGCCCGCAACTCGCCGAGCGGCCGTTCCCGCCCCAGGAACGGCACCACAGCACGCCCCGCCGCCAGCTCGGCCCACCCCGCCGCGCCTGGCACGCCCGGCGAGCCCTCCGGGCGCGGGAAGACCAGCGGGTCCGGCGAGGGCGGGTGAACCTGCGCGTCCGGCGGGCCCGGCGGAGCGGCCGAGCCGGGGTAGGCCGGGGCGGCCAGTGGGTCCGGCGAGGGCGGGTGAACCTGCGCGTCCGGCGGGCCCGGCGGAGCGGCCGAGCCGGGGTAGGCCGGGGCGGCCAGTGGGTCCGGCGAGGG